>CAWKME010000025.1:0-103258 GCA_963850645.1 uncultured Actinomycetota bacterium
CTATAGGACTGCAGCGCCGCCGATGGTCGCCGGTCTGTTCGTGGGGAGGGTCGTCGTGAGTGATCCCGCTTCGTCTAAGGTTCCCGGTTCGGCATCGACGTCGCCGCCAGTAATCCATTTGTCCGAGTTGCTGGGTCAGCCGGTCGTCGCCAGGTCCGGTGACACCGTGGGCAAGGTCGAGGATGTGGTGGTGCGTTTGGCGGGAGCAGACGTCTACCCGACGGTGACGGGTCTGGTCGCGGGGATCGGCGGCAACCGGGCTTATGTGCCAGCGGGAGCAGATTGCGCAATGGGCGCACGGTCAGGTCCAGTTGTCGCAGAACAAGGTCAACCTGCGTGCGTTTGAGCGCCGGCCCGGCGAGGTGCTGCTGCGCGCCGATTTGCTCGATCATCGGCTAATCGATGTGCCGGCCGCGGAGTTGGTGCATGCGTACGACGTCGAGCTGGAAGTCACCGGGACCGATTGGGTGCTGGCGAGCCTCGATACTCGCCGTCCGGCGCGGTTGTTCGGGTTGATAAAGCGCCGTGGCGGCCACGCCCGCCGCGACTGGAAGTCGTTTGAACCGCTGATCGGGCATCAGCCAAGCAGTCTCGAACGCCGCACCAAGGGGCGTTTTAACAAGCTCAAACCGGCGCAGATCGCTGACTTGCTCGAAGACGCCGACAAGCTCGAGGGCGGCGAGATTCTCGACCGCATTCATGGTGATCCCGAGTTGGAAGCCGACGTTTTCGAAGAACTCGACCCTGATAAGGCCAACAAGCTGCTCGACAGTATGAACGACGACGATGTCGCCGGGGTGTTGGCCAGAATGCGGGCTGATGATGCCGCCGATGCTATCTTCGAGCTGCGTCAATCTCGTCGCCGTCGCGTGCTTGAGCTGTTGCCCGCGGGTCAGCGCACCAAGGTGATCACTTTGATGGGTTTTAACCCTGCCACCGCCGGCGGTTTGATGAGTGTTGATGTGGCTTCGTGCTCGATGGCTTCCACTGCTGACCAAGCGATTTCGATACTGGCCGGGTCAAGCACATTGCAGCCGGAGGCGCTGTTGAACATCCATGTTCTCAATGAGGCCGACGAGCTGGTCGGTGTGGTCTCAGTGATCGGGCTGCTGCAGTCGGCCCCTGATACGCCCGTGATGGAAGTGGCCGACTTAGACCCGGTCCGGGTTACCCCAGCAGCTGACGTGACCGATATCGCCTTGCTGATGGCCGATTACAACCTTGTCAGTATCCCTGTCGTCGATACACGCGACCACGTCCTGGGTGTGGTGACCTTTGACGATCTCTTGGAGGCCACCGTGCCGGAAGATTGGCGGCGACGCGAACCTGCACCACATCCGATCCGCGAAACATCCTCTGAGGAAACGGTTATGGACAACCGGGACGGACCGAGCCGTGGCTGAGCCTAATATCCAACCGGACGTCGAAGCCTCACCAGCGATTCCAGTCAAGCAGCATTCTCTGTCGGGCACTGCTGGTGCGTCGGCAGTGCTGGACAGTGCGCACCTCGGCGACATTGAGGGCGCTTTCGGCCGGATCCGGGTTGATGCGACCGATCACGGACGCACGCTCAAAACGAGATTGATGACGTTGCTGGCGATCGTTGGTCCGGGCCTGATCGTAATGGTCGGCGATAACGACGCCGGTGGCGTGGCGACCTACAGCCAGGCCGGGCAGAATTACGGCTACAGCCTTTTGTGGGTGTTGTTGCTGCTTATTCCGGTTCTGATCGTCAACCAGGAGATGGTAGTTCGGCTCGGAGCGGTCACCGGAGTAGGGCATGCGCGGTTGATCAACGAGCGTTTTGGCCGTGGCTGGGGCTGGTTTTCGGTCGGCGACCTGTTCTTGCTCAACTTCTTGACTATCGTGACTGAGTTCATCGGGATATCCCTGACCGCAAGCTATTTCGGCCTTTCAAGGTACATCGTCGTTCCCAGCGCAGCGATCGCTCTGGTGGCGATCATGGCCTCGGGCAGTTTTCGGCGTTGGGAGCGGGCCATGTTCGCATTCATCGCGGTCACGTTGTTGCAGATTCCGATGTTGCTGTTGTCCCATCCGCAGTGGGGCGTTGCTGCTCGTGATTTCGTGGTGCCCGGCATCAAAGGTGGGCTCAGCTCGGATGCGGTTCTACTGGTAATCGCGATCGTCGGAACGACAGTCGCCCCCTGGCAGCTCTTCTTCCAACAGTCCAACATCGTCGACAAACGCATCACGCCACGCTTCATCGGCTACGAACGCGCGGACACCACCATCGGTGCATTTGTCGTCGTCATTGGCGCGGCAGCACTAGTGATGACCGCGGACTGGGCGGCACGCTCCACCGGACACTCGACCGACTTCGTCGATGCCGGCGCTCTTTCGAGACTGCTCGCTCAGCACAGCAATGTGTTGGGACCCATCTTCGCGATCGTGCTCCTCGATGCGTCCATCGTTGGCGCCGCGGCAGTCACGCTGTCCACCAGCTACGCCTTCGGTGACGTCTTCGGTCTCAAACACTCCTTGCACCGCGGGTTTTCCGACGCCAAAGAATTCTATTTCTCCTACACCGCTATGGTCGCCGCGGCAGCGGCGATTGTGCTGATTCCAGGCGCACCACTGGGGTTGATCACCACCGCCGTGCAAGCACTGGCCGGTCTGCTGTTACCCAGCGCCAGCGTCTTTCTGCTGCTTTTGTGCAATGACCGAGAAGTGCTCGGCCCGTGGGTCAACCGCCGCTGGCTCAACATAGTCGCCGCGTCCATCGTGTCGACGTTGCTCCTGTTGTCGGGAATCTTGATGGCCACCACCCTGTTCCCGGACGTCAACGTCGTCGCGGTCACCGAGTACCTAGTGGTCGCCATCGTGATCGGCGTTATTTTTGCTGTCGGCGCACTGAAATGGCTGGAACGCCGTCACGACCCGCAGCCGCCGGCGCCGCCCCTGCCCACCGGCCTGGACAGGACACAGTGGCGGATGCCGCGGTTGGCCCTACTAGACCCGGTCAAGTGGTCGGCAGGCACCAAACTTGGCATGCTAGCCCTGCGCGGCTACCTGGTGATCGGCGCAGTGCTGCTGGTGGTCAAAGCTGTCCAACTCGGAAGCCGCTGAAACAGCGCCCGCGTCAGCGACCCCGCCGGTGCCGGATGATCGACGCGATGGCTACCAACAGGAATAACCCCTCGACCACGATCACGCCTTTCGACCCGTGAGGGTGTAGGGTCAGGGATGTTGGTACTCCCAGCCGGTCCGGAATGGCTCAGCTTCTGACGCTGATCTGCCCGAGCATCCGCTCAAGCCGGACACACCGTTTTTTACCGTTCAGTCGGGATAATTTTGAATGCTCCATCTTTGTTTCAGCCGTTGATTGCTCCCTTTGGAATGCAACACTTTTCGTACATTCCGAGCTTTGGCATCCTCGGCACCTACTTGCCGACACCGTGCGGCCTGGCGACCTTTAGCGCGGCCTTGGCAGGCGAATTGACAGCTAGGGGCGCCAACGTCGATGTCGTGCGCATCGCCGACGGTGACGTCTCCGACGAGCCCAACGTCGCCGGCGAGCTCGTCAACGGCTCGGCTTCGTCCGTAGTGGCAACCTCCGAGCTCCTCAACCAGAGCGACGTCGCCGTCATCCAGCACGAGTACGGCATCTATGGCGGTCCCGACGGAGACGAAGTCGTACAGATCATGGCCGGATTGCGCGTCCCGTCGATCGTCGTCGTTCACACGGTGCTCAAAGATCCGACACCACACCAACGTTCGGTGCTCGAATCGGTGATGGCATTGGCCGATCAAGTGGTCGTGATGTCGGAGGTGGCCCGCCAACGGCTGTGCGTAGGCTTCGCCGTCGACCGCCACAAGGTCACCACCATCCCGCACGGCGCGGCACTCCCCAGCACCAACGGCGTGCAGCATCCCGACCGGCCGACCATCCTGACCTGGGGCCTGCTGGGACCGGGCAAGGGCATCGAGCGGGTCATCGACGCCATGGCTTCGCTCAAGAACCTGCCCAACCTACCGCGGTACATCATCGCCGGCCGCACTCACCCCAAGGTCCTCGCCGCGCAGGGGGAAAGGTATCGCGAAGCACTCGTCGCGCAGGCGAAACGCCTCGGCGTCGCCGATTCGGTGTCCTTCGACGCCGTCTACCGCACCCCCGAAGAGCTCACCGCGCACATCCAGACGGCTACCGTCGTCGTCCTGCCCTACGACTCGAAGGACCAGGTCACCTCCGGTGTGCTGGTCGACTCCCTCGCAAGTGGCCGCCCGATCGTCGCCACCGCTTTCCCGCACGCGGTCGAGCTCCTCGGCAGCGGCGCGGGCACCGTCGTCGCTCACGACGATCCTGACGCACTGGTCGCAGCGCTGCGCCAGCTGTTGACCGATCCGGACGTCGCTGACTCCATGGCCACCGAAGCCCGGGGGCTGGCCCCGACGATTGCCTGGCCGGTCGTCGCGAACGCCTACGTCGGCGTGGCGCAACGGCTGATGGCCACTCAATCGGCACTGACGTGACCAGCGCCGCGCCCACCCCGGTGTTCGCGCATCTGCTGCGAATGACGGACCATCGCGCCACCTTCGAGCACGCCTGCATGACCGAGCCCCGCCGTGACCACGGGTACTGCACCGACGATATGGCCAGGGTGCTCGTCGTCACCACACGGGAGCCCGACGCACCGGGTGCCGTGAAGGGCCTCGCCGGCAAGGCCCTGCGGTTCTTGAACGACGCCCAGTCCTACGACGGCTCCTGCCGCAACCGGATGGACAGCGCCGGAAATTGGACCGACCAGCCCACCACGGACGACCACTGGGGCCGGTGCATCTGGGGGCTCGGCACCGCCGCCGCCCACAGCGGCGTCAGCCTGGTGCGCCGACTGGCCGTGATTCAGTTCGAGCGCGCTGCCAAGGCCAGGTCGCCGTGGCCGCGGGCGATGGCGTTCGCCGCCGTCGGCGCCGCCGAACTCCTAAGCGTCGAGCCCGGTAATTCCGCGGCCCTGCGACTCCTCGCCGACTACGCCGCCACCGTCGCGAGCCCCAAGACCAAGTCCGACTGGCCATGGCCCGAGCCAAGGCTCACCTACGCGAATGCGATTCTCCCCGAGGCGATGATCGCTGCCGGTGTCGCGCTGGACGACCCGGACTTGAAACAGCGTGGCCTGGATCTGCTGGAGTGGCTGCTCGACTACGAAACGATTGACGGCCACCTGTCGCCCGCCCCCGCGGGCGGCCGGGGACCGCAGGACAGCCGGCCCGCCTTCGACCAGCAGCCGATCGAGGTGGCCACCCTCGCCGACGCCTGCGCACGAGCCGCAGCCGCCGATCCGCGGGCGCTCTGGCCGGATGGGATCCGGTCGTCCGCCGCCTGGTTCCAGGGCGCCAACGACTCCGGGTTGCTCATGTGGGACACGGAGACCGGTGGTGGTTTCGACGGGTTGCTCGCCGATTGCGTCAACCTCAACCAGGGCGCCGAATCGACCCTTGCTGTGATCTCCACCCTGCAGCACGCGCAGCGCTCTTCGCTTGTTCCACAATGACTTTGATGCGCACCGGGCTCGTCACCCGCGATCCTCACCGGATCGCGGCCAATCCGGCGCGGGTGATCACCCGGCTCTTCGTGCCCGGCCAGGAGGGCTTCGAGCTTCAGGAGTCCCGAGCGGGAGTGGTGCTCAAGCGCATCCTGGCCCTGACCGAGGACGACGTTCGGTCGTCCCTGGACGACGTCATCATCCGCTTCGACGGACGCCACCGTGACCTCGTGGGCACGTTCCGTCGGCACGCCCACGAGCTCGCCGACCGCCTGGATCCCGACATCCACCTCTCCGATGCGCGAATACTGTTGCTGGGAGCGGCCTTTACCAGCGAGTACGCCATCGAGGGGGCGGCGCTGTGCAACCCCAGCATTGTGGCCCACCCCGACCAGACCGACACGGCGGCAGGCAGCCTGCGATTCGTGATGAGCGTGCGGGGGATCGGGGAAGGACACCGCTCGTCCATCGGGTTCCGCACCGGTGTCATCGACGCCGCGGGCCGGGCCACGATCGACGAGCCGGCCCGCTTCGCCACTACCGGAAGCGTGTCGGGCGCGCTGCTCGAGGCCGCGGTGTTCCGCGGCGAACTCGACCGCGTCGGCGATGCCGGCGAGGCCGCGAACTACGTCTTCAAGTGCGCTCGGCGACCGCTTCACGCGATCCGACCTCGACGCGCGACTCGACAATCTCCAGGCCCACCTGAGCACCCGCGGACACGTGGAGCGCGCGGTCGCCCTGATCCGCGCGATCGCCGCGCGATCCTATGCCGTCGAATTCCCCAGCGAAGCATCGGTTTCCGAGCGCGTGCTGTGGCCGTCGATGGAGGCCGAGCAGGCCGGCATGGAGGACGCCCGATTCGTCCGCTTCGTCGACGACGACGGCTCGGTCACCTACTACGCCACCTACACGGCCTACAGCGGATCCCACATCAGTCAACAACTGCTCAATACCAAGGACTTCCAGTCCTTCACCTCCGGGCCGCTCGTCGGGAACGCCGCGGCCAACAAGGGTTTGGCCTTGTTCCCCCGACGAATACACGGTCGCTACGCCGCCATGTCGCGATCGGACCGCGAGACCAACACCGTCGCCTTCACCGACCATCTTGCGGTCTGGACGAGCGCGTCGCCCTGCCAGCAGCCGGCCGAGGCATGGGAAGCGCTGCAACTCGGAAATTGCGGCTCGCCAATCGAAACCGACGCAGGGTGGCTGGTGCTCACCCACGGCGTCGGACCCATGCGCACGTACAAGCATCGGCGCGATTCTGCTTGACCTCGACGATCCGACCCGGGTGCTCGGCCGGCTACAGCGCCCACTGCTCAGCCCCGCCCGCGACGAACAGAACGGCTACGTGCCCAACGTCGTCTACTCCTGCGGCGCGCTAGTTCACGCTCGACACCCTGGTGATCCCCTACGGGATCAACGACGGCGCCATAGGCATCGCCACCGCGCCACTTCCGCAGCTGCTGGCCACGATCGTTCAGCAACCAGATCGCCCGAGATGAGGTCACCATGAGCACGATGAGAAGGTCCCGCGACAGAACGCATAATCCGCTCGGCGAGTATGTCCTGCACATGGGTGCGGGATTCGTCGCCAAGGAACGTCCGCATGTGCTGGACGCGTTGGCTACGCTCGAGCCGCATCTGGGCCGGTGGGACCCGCCTGACGTCAGCCTGGAAGTGTCGTTGCAGGACCGCGGCCGCAAGGAGCAGCGCGTCACGTTGCGGACGACCTTGCCGGGTCTCCCGCCGCTCGTGGCTGTCGCTGACAACCGCGACGTCACCCGCGCCCTTCACGAAGCCAAGCATGAGTTGATCCGGCAGCTCGAACACCAGAAGTCGGCGCGCGAACCCATGCACAATCGCAAGTTCGGGCACAACACGATCCGCCACCCGGGCACCTCAGCGCAGGGGCATCGCATCCCGCCTACACGGTAGTCGCGCGGGTGTCCCCTGCACCGTGCGCCTCGGGTTGCCGGCACGCGCCGACCGCTGCCGCCTCTTCGTTCGACCGATGAGTGTCGACCGTGTCATCGGATAGAAGCGTTTATGCGAGAGGAGTACGGCTACATCGCGATCCAATCCACCCGACCCCAAATCCCCTACGGATTAACCGATTCCTCAATCGGGCAGCTCGCCTGGATCATGGACAAGTTCCGAGAATGGACCCACCCGCGCAACACCATGCCCGATAAGATCATCGACCGCGACAAACTGCTTACCAACGCATCGGTCTACTGGTTCCGCCCCTCTGGCCTAACTGCTTAAACGTGTTTGAGCGGCCTTGACGCCATCAAGACACGAAAGCGAAACCGCAGGTAACGACCAGTAATTGACTGGAACGAGAGGTAACGAAACTGCAGCTAACCCGGCGTTTTGCCTGGTCAAAGCAGGGGTTCGAGTCCCCTTAGCTCCACCATATGTTGAGGCGAGGCATGGGTTGTCTTTCACCACGTACCGAATTCACTTGACGCATGGTTGATCTCGGGGACCGAACCGTTCATGCAAGTGTCTGAGCAATTTCGGCGCCCACCAGTTGAACCGGCCCATCATATGCATGAACGCCGGAACGAGCAGCATACGCACGAGGGTGGCGTCCGCCAGCACCGCCAGCGTCAGTCCGACGCCCAACATCCGCAAAAACGACACCTGCGCGGCGCCGAGCGCCGCAAAGGAGATCGACATGATCAGTGCTGCGGCGGTGATCACGCGTGCGGTGCCGGCCAATCCAAGCGCGACGCTCTCATCGTTATCAGCCGGTGTCTGGCTGCCCGCCCGCCAATATTCGCGGATCCGTGACACCAGGAACACCTCATAGTCCATCGACAGCCCGAAGGCGATGCAGAACAACAGCACCGGGATGCTGATCGCCAGTGTTCCAGTGGCCGTGGTGCCAAATGCCCCGAGGTGGCCGTCCTGAAAGATCCACACGAGCGCGCCGAACGCGGCGGTCAACGATAAGACGTTGAGCAGCAACGCCTTCAGCGGCACCACCACGCTGCCGGTCATCAGGAACAACAAAACAAACGTGATCGCGGCAATGACGCTGAGCACGAGCGGCAACCGGGACGTGATGGCGTTGGCGGTGTCCCGGTTCACCTGCGCGGTCCCGGTGATCAGCACATGCCGGCCGTCCGGGCCGGGAACGGCGTGAAAGTGGTCGAGCTGCGTCTCGGAGGTAAGGGAGCCCACGGGTGCGCTGCTCGTGACGGTGAAAAACGCGCTGCCGTTCGTGATCGCAACCGCGGCCGACGGTGGTCCCACCGTCGTACCGGCGACGAACGTGCCGCCGGGCGCGGAGACCGACGACACGTCGGGTACCCGCGACAGCGCGGCGGCGTAGAGGTCGAGCTGCGCCGAGGTGACGCCCTTAGCGTCGGGTATCACCACCGTGACGTTTTGCGCCAGGTCGTCGGTGAATTGTGTGCGCACCTGGTCGCCGACCACGTGCGGCGAGCTCGAGCTCGGCAGGACCCGGTCGTCGGGCACACCCCATTTGACGCCGGCGAACGGAACGCCGAGTGCCACCAACAGCGCGACGATCGCGACAGCAATCGGCACGGCCCTGCGCATCGCGAACATGGCCAGCTGGCGCCAGAGCGTCTGGTCAACCGGGCGTGGTGCTGGGGTCGGGCGCCGCAGCAACCGGCGAATGAGCCGGTGAAGATCCAACACGTCTAGGCGGTTGTCGAGCAGCACTATGGCCGCCGGCGTCACGAGAATCGCGGCGACGGGCGCGCACGCGAACACGGCAACGCCGGCATAGGCGAACGACTTCAGCGCATACATGGGGAACAGCACCATCGCCGACATTGACAGCGCGACCGTCATGGCGGAGAACAACACCGTCCTTCCGGCGGCAACCATCGTGCGCACCAGCGCATCGTCCCGCCCCACGCCAGCGGCACGCTCGTCACGGAACCGGCTCAGCATTAGCAGCGTGTAGTCGATGGCCACTGCCAGCCCCATCGCGACGGAGAGGTTAAGGGCCAAGATCGAGACATCGGTGGCTAAGCTGATCGCCCGCAACACCGCCATCGACCCGAAGATCGCGATACCACCGACCGCTAATGGAAGCGCTGCCGCCACCAGGCCGCCGAACACCCAGACCAACACTAGAAAGCTCAGCGGGATCGCAACGGCTTCCATGACCTTCAAATCTTTTTCGGTCTGCAGGATGATCTGAAGCCTGGTCGCCGCCTCGCCGCCGGCGCGCACGGTCACACCGTGACGATCGTGGACCACTTCGTTGGTCAGCGCCTCGACGTTCTTGGGCGCGCCGTTTTCTCCTCCGGTGATGCCGGCGACGATCAAGCCGGTCTTACCGTCCTTGCTGATCAGCGGTGCCGACGCGGGCGGGGCAGCCGTCCATGGCGACGTCACCGTTGCCACGGCCGGCGACTGCTGAAGGGCACGGACGATGTCGCTGCCCGCCGCCCGCGCGGCGCTGCTGTTGACCCCTTCAGGAGAACTGACGGTGATGAGCATCGGCATGTCGCCCTGACCGAACGTGCGTGCTAGCAGGGCGGTCGCCCGGTAGGACTGCGCGTTCGGGTCGGTAAGTCCGCCCGCGGAGAGCCGGCTTGTAACGGGTACGCCGAAAACCGCCGAGCCGATTAGGACGAGCAGCGCGACAGCGATCACGCGCCGCGGCGCACGAATGGCGAGGCGAGCTATACCCGCTAACAGCGCTTCCTCCTAAGAAACCGGCGGCTTGCCCAGCACCCGGGGATGGTCGCGCAAGAGGCGCTCCCATTCAAGCTTGAACCAGGGTGTGAAAGTCTCGGGCGCGCATGCGATCTCGGCGCGCAGTGCCTGCGGCGTGACGTACCGCCAGGCCGCGATCTCATGGACGTTCGCGCGCGGTCGCTCGGCGCTGCGCCCGGCGTAGACCCAGCACAGCTCGTGCTCGGCGCCTTGCAAGTCGTACTGAGCCTGGTATTGGAACTTGAACAGGAATTCCAGCTCTGCCCTCAGGCCGAGTTCCTCCTGCAAGCGGCGCCGGACGGCGTTGTCCATATTCTCGCCCAAGCGTGGATGCGAGCAGCAGGTGTTCGACCAGTAGCCCGGCCACAGGGGTTTGCTCTTCGCGCGCTGCTGCACGAGCAGTTCGCCCGCTGGATTGAACACGAACACCGAGAACGCGCGGTGCAGCGTTCCGCGGCCAAGGTGCGCATCGGCCTTCGCCAGGAAGCCGATCTCGCGGTCATCGCTGTCCACCAGAATGAGCTGCTCGTCGTCGCTGGAGACGACTCGGTTATGGGGTTCCAAGTTATTCAAGCTGCACCTCCATCCGCGGTGGGCTACGCCGTGCTGACCACGTACATGTGCAGCCCTGGGATCCGGAGAATGCGGACCCTCCGAGGCGCGCCGAACCCGGCCTCGCGGAGCCAGCCGTACAACTGCGCCGGCGTATTTACTTGAGACCCGGAGCTGAGGTAGACAAACAGTCCGAGGAAGTTGCCGGCGGCCGCCGTGCGGCGGCTCGGCTCGGCGAAGGCATCCATCACGGCCAATATTCCGCCGGGCGCGAGCGCCTCGTGGATCCTGCCGAAGAGGCCGACGGTCTGGTCAGCGGTCAGGTGGTGGAGAAGGTTGAAGCACAGCACGGCGTCGTACCCGCTGCCCAGGTCGTCTGTCGTCGCGTCCCCGTCCCGGTGCTCAACCCGGTCGGCCATCCCGGCCTCGGCGATGATCTCGCGGCCTATCGCTGCGCTGCCCGGCAGGTCGAGCACGGTCGCGGTCAGCCGCGGATAGCGGCGGCACAGCTGTGCCGAGTACCAGCCGTGGCCGCCGCCGATGTCCAGGAGGGATCGCGGATCGCCAGGCAGCCGAAGCTTTCTGGCTACCTCATCGGCGCTGAGCCGCGCGAGTTCCAGCTGACCGCAGATGTACCGCCGCCAGTACGGATCACTGGGCGGCGCGTCGTGATGCCCGGCGGGCTGTCCGTTGCGGGTCACCTCGTCCAGTTCCGACCACCAGGCCCAGTAGTCGGAAGTGCCTGCCACGTACTGCGCGACCGACAGCCCGGACTCAGGGTCCAGCCAGCGCCGTGACGAGCGGCTGAGCTGGTAGCGCCCGGCTCGGACGGTGACATGGCCGCCGGACCGCAGGCAGTCAAGCAGGAGCCGGGTCGGCACCGGATCGAGACCCAGGTCAGCGGCGAGATCCGCAGCTGTCGACGGCTGCTGGGCCAGGCGGGTGGTCATGCCGGTACGCACGGCGGCGATGAGGATCGCCGACAAGCCCATCCCGCTCCACGCCTCGGCGGCGGCGGTCGGAACGACGCCGGCTCGCAGAGCAAGCCACTCGACGGGGTTAGCACCTCGCAGAGCAAGCCTCATGTTTTACGACCTTCCGCCACGGAATTCATTACCATTTCGATGGTCTACCTCATGCTGATTCACGGTTTCTGTGGCCGCATGGGGCGCTGACATGACGGGAGACCGACGATTACGGTCCACACACGAACAGCGCCCCCTGTACTGAGCCGCGCGCGGGCACTGATCATCGCCGGTCATCCGGGGCCGTCGCTTGCCATCACTGCCCTGGTCACTCTTCTGGCGGCGGGGGCGGCACCCGATGGAGTAGGACCGATACTGACGGCCCCCGCCATGCTGGCCGGCCAGCTCTCGATCGGCTGGTCCAACGACGCTCTGGATGCGCCCCGCGACGCCGCGGCGGGCCGGACAGACAAGCCGGTCGCCACCGGGGGTATCAGCGTGCGGGCGGTGTGGATCGCAGCCTTCGCGTCGCTGCTGGCCGCGCTGGCGATGGCGCTGGCCATCGGGGTGATGACGGCAATTATCCTGACGGTGATCGTCGGCGCAGCGTGGGCTTACAACCTCGGCCTGAAGTCGACGCCAGCGTCCGGCCTCATGTACATCCTCGGCTTCGGCCCAATACCCGCGTACGCGGCGAGCACGCTGCCGGGTCACCCCTTGCCGACCTGGTATGCGACCGCTGCAGCGGCCCTGGTGGGCCTTGGCGGCCACTTCGCTAACGTGCTGCCCGATCTCGCCGCCGACCGGGCCACCCGCGTCAACGGCCTGCCGCAGTGGGTGGCCGCACGCTGGGGCGCGGGGACCCTGCGAGCCATCGTGCTGGTGCTGCCGCTGTTGGCGTCCGTGCTGCTGTTACTGGCTTCAAGCCGTCAGTGGGTCGCGCTGGCCGGGCTGGGCGCCGCCGTCCTGCTCGCGGTGATTGGCGCCGTCGGCAGCGGCCGGGTGCCGTTCATGGCCGCGTTCGGCATCGCGGCCGTCGATGTCGTGGTGTTAGCCGTGGGCGGATATGCACAGGTCTGAGATCACCCCTCATGGAGGGGTGCGCTTGCTGAGGCGACCGCGATGACCAGGATCATGGCGGTGCGGTCTGCCTTTCCGGCGCACAGGTATCCGCAGGCCGAGTTCACTTCGAAGGTGGCCGAGCTCAGCGGCCTCGATCAGGCCGAGCGTGCGCTGCTCGAACGGCTGCACGGTAACTGCGGTGTCGATTACCGCCATATCGTCGCGCCTTTGTCGGAGTACAGCGGGCTGCGCGGGATCGAGCCGGCCAACGATCGCTATATCGAGGAGGCGGCCGACCTCGGGGAGCAGGCGCTTCGCGGAGCCCTGGAGGCGGCCGGGCTGGCCAGCCGCGATCTGGACCAGCTGATCGTTACCTCGGTGACCGGCGTGGCCGTGCCGTCGCTCGACGCCCGGCTCATTCCCCGGCTCGGGCTGCGGCCCGACATCAAGCGCCTGCCCATCTTCGGGCTGGGCTGCGTCGCCGGCGCGGCCGCCCTGGGCAGGCTGCACGATTACCTGCTGGCCTGGCCCCACCATCACGCGGCGCTGCTGGCGGTCGAGCTCTGCTCGCTGAGCTGGCCGATTACGGACGTCACGATGGCGGACCTCGTGGTCAGCGGCCTGTTTGGCGACGGGGCGGCGGCTCTAGTGGCCGCCGGCGGGCAGGCCGCCGAAGGACTGCGGGTCGTCGCGTCGCGCAGCGAGGTGTATCCCGACAGCGGCGACACGCTGGGCTGGCGGCTGGGCTCCGACGGCTTCCGCATCGTGCTGACGTCGGAACTGGCCGACGTGGTCGAGCGGCGGCTTAGCGGCAGTGTCAGCTCCTTCCTTGCCGGGCACGGGCTGACCGTCGAGGAGATCACCGTCTGGGTGTGCCATCCGGGCGGCCCGAAGGTCATCGACGCCATCCAGAACAGCCTCAAGCTGCCCGACAGCTCCTTGGAACTGAGTCGGCGCTCGCTCGCCGAGGTCGGCAACCTGTCCTCGGCGTCCGTGCTGCACGTCCTGGAGAAGACCATCGACGCGGCCCCGCCTCCGGGCTCGGCCGGCCTCATGATCGGGCTGGGCCCCGGAGTCAGCGCCGAGCTGGTGCTGCTGCGGTGGTGACAGGACGACCAACGAGAGGTACCTGGTAGACGAAATGAATCAAGGACGTTGACGCCGTCAAGACCCGCAAACGAAACCGCAGGTAACGAGCGGGACTGAATCGGAACGAGACGTTACGAACATGCAGTTAAAGCAGCGTTTTGCCTGGTCAAGGCAGGGGTTCGAGTCCCCTTAGCTCCACCCTTAGCTCCACCAGAAAACCCCAGCCCAACGGCCTAAGCGGGCGAGCCCCGGAGTTCCTGTTCAATACTCGGCTTCGATTGCGATGCGCAGCGGTTGCCGCGAGATCGTGCAGCCGAAAAAGTTGGCGACCGTCCGGTAGGCGGCGGGATCATCCGCAGGAAGAGATTCTTCGTCCCTTCCGAGGTCGACGTCCCCTCGTGCCCTGCGTTGTCATGCCGTCGAAAGGCGTTGCCTACCTAGCTATTTGGCCCACTGGGAGGGGGGCTCTTCGGTCAAGGCGGCGCTGAGTCGGCGAGTCGCAGAAGCGAGCTGCGCCCCCAGACGGGTGACCGCCGCGCCAGTCATCGGTTCGGCGCTGGGGACCAGACTGAGCATCAGGGCGATGCCGGACCCCGGCTCCAGGATGGGGGAATCTATGTGGCTCACCTCGTAAATACGGTCCGGGGCCAGGTCGATCGGGAACCACTCCTCCTGGTGGATTAGTTCGTCGGTCAACGCCTGCGCCAGCTGGCTCAGCCGGGTGGAACGTACCTCGGCGCTACGCACTATCAGCGCCAGCTCCTGCAGGCGCAGATCGGGCAGGATGTGGAGACCGACCGCGTAGCCACGTTGCTTGGCAGTGGTGATGGCCTGGCGGTAGCGATCGCGCACGTCCTCGGGCAGGGCGTCAAGCCAGCGCTCCCGAGCATCTGGTCCGGCCCAGGCAACGGTCGAAGCCCCATATGGCGGACGGTGGGGGAACTGGGTGCCAATGGGCATCGGGTGACCGCCGCCGTGACGGCTTCGGACCTGATCGACGACGGTGGAGTAGTCGCCGCTTACCGAGAAGGCGACGCAGTGCGCGCCTGTCGCGGCCGACAGCTCGGCCATCGCGGAGCGGGCCAACACCAGGGCCGGATAGCGGCCCGCCGCCTCTTGGCCGAGGCGGACCAGAGCGGGACCGAGGTGGTAGGTCTTGCGAACCGGGTCGCGCAGCAGCCAGCCGGCCCGCAGCAGCTCGGACAGCATCGAGTGGCAGCTGGCCTTATGGACGCTCAAGTGGCGCGATACCTCGGCCAATGTCATGCCCCGGCTCCCATCACCCGCCAGCTGCTCGAACAGGGTCACGACCCGCTCGGTCTGCGGGGAGGGACGCGGAGCCATAGGCCCAATGGTCGCATAATGCGACTTCTTGCGGTGACATGCGCGACCATGTGACGATGGCCACAATGACAGACCTTCGAGGCAAGGCGGCGGTCGTAACCGGGGGAGCCGGAGGGATCGGCCAGGCCATGGGCAGGCGCTTCGGCCGGGAGGGCATGAAGGTGGTGCTGGCCGATGTCCTCGCCGAACCGCTGGACGAGGCGGTCCGGACACTCGCGGACGAGGGCATCGAGGCGGTCGGGGTGGTTACCGACGTCACCGACTATTCCTCGGTCGAGTCGCTCGCGAAGGAGGCGCTCGATCGCTTCGGCGCGGTGCACGTGGTGTGCAACAACGCCGGCACAGGCGGGGTCTCCGAGGGTTACATGTGGGAACACGACCTGGCTGATTGGCGCTGGGGGATCGACGTCAACGTGCTTGGCGTCATCTATGGCATCAAGGCTTTCGTGCCCATCCTGCTCGAGCAGGGCGAAGGACACGTGGTCAACACCTGCTCGGGCAACGGTGGGTTCGCACCAATTGCTCGGGGAGCCATGGGCGGGCCGGCCACAGCGGTCTACCCGATGACCAAGGCTGCGGTGCTCTGCCTGACCGAAAGCCTCTACACCCACCTGGAGATGACAGGGACGCGGGTGCGGGCGCACGTCCTTTTTCCCGGCGGCTTTTTGAACACCGGCATCTGGGAGTCCTGGCGGCACCGCCCGGAGCGCTACGCGGCGACCCAGGAACGCCGCACCCCCGACCAGACACTGGCAAAGGTTCTGGCCCGCTTCGAGGCCGCCGGCGCGCGTGTCGAGTTCACCCCGCTCGAGACGGTCGCCGACCAAGTCGTGGACGGAATTCGGGCAGACCGTTTCTGGATGATGGGGCCGCCTACACCGGCCGATCAAGTCGTGAGCAACAAGGCGGCATCAATCCTCGCTCGCGGCGAGCCCAATTACCTGGTCGACGTCCTCGGCCAGCATGCCGAGAACGCCCCGGAAACCGAAGGAGGAAAGTGTTGAGCACCAACCCGGTTCGCTACGGTCCTCGCCCACCCGAGGCGCAGGTCGACCACGAGATCGATGCCACCAAGGCGCCGATCGCCACCGAGGCGGTCACCATCACATACCTCACGGATCCGGAGATTGTCGCGGCCGTGCTGCCCAAGCCGCTCGAGCCGACGGCCGAGCCACTGGTACGTGTTCAGCTGCAGCGGGTCCAAATCGAGGGCATGCCGCCGTTCGGGTCGGCGGTGTTTTCGGTGACCGCCCGGCACGGAGAACTCCACGGCGACTATCCCCTCTTCATGCCCCAGTCCACCGAACAGTCGGTGACGGGCGGGCGCGAAACATTCGGCGAGCCAAAGAAACTGGCTCATATCGAGGTGCAGCGCGACGGCGATCGCGTCACCGCCATAGTTGATCGGCTCGGCTATCAACTCATCACAGTGAACGGCCAGGTTACCGGTCCGGCGGAGTTGCCGCCCGACCAGGTGAACACCGAGTTCTACTTCAAGTTCCTGCGTGCCCCCGACGGCAGCGGCATCACCGACCCCCACCTGGTTTACGGCGAATACCACCGGCACTACGAGCTGCTGGAGAACATCGACGGCACCGTCGAGTTGGGAGAGTCGCCGTTGGACCCGGTGGCCGACATCGTGATTCGCGAGATCACCTCGATCACATGGTGTCGCCGGCGCACCATCCAGATCGGGCGAATCGCGGAGCGGGTTCCGCAGGACTGGCTGCTGCCGTACGTGCACCAGCGCTACGACGACGTGGCACTGCTCTCCGCCCCCCGCCCCGAGCCGACGCGGGTATAGCGGATGGACCGGTACACGGTCATTTCGGCTGACTGTCACGCGGGCGCTGACCTGCTCGACTATCGCGAGTACCTCGATCCGCAGTACAGGGACGAATTCGACGGCTGGGCAAAGACATACGTCAACCCCTTCGGCGACCTCACCGAGGCCGACGCCGAGCGTAACTGGAACAGCACTCGACGAAACTCGGAGCTGGATTCCGAAGGCATCGCGGGGGAGGTCCTCTTCCCCAATACCGTGCCACCGTTCTTTCCTCAGGCGAGTCTGGCTGCCCCACAACCGGTGGACGCCCGGGAGCTCGAGCTGCGCTGGGCCGGCCTGCGTGCGCACAATCGCTGGCTGGCCGACTTCTGCTCCTTGTCGCCCGAGCGGCGCGCCGGGGTGGGCCAGATTCTGCTCGGAGACCTCGACGAAGCCGTCGCCGAGATTGCGCAGATCGCCAAGTTGGGCCTGCGCGGCGGTGTGCTGCTGCCGGGGATCCCTCCGGGTGCTGGCATCCCACAGCTTTACGCCGAGCACTGGGAGCCGCTCTGGGCGGCGTGCGCGGAGACGGGCCTGGTGGTCAACCACCACGGCGGTAACGCCGGACCGAACCCGACCGACGGATGGGGCAGCTCGTTTGCGGTATGGGTGTATGAGACACATTGGTTTGCGCACCGGGCGCTATGGCACCTGATCTTCAGCGGCGCAATCGATCGCCATCCGGACCTCACCGTGGTCTTCACCGAGCAGGGCGCCGGGTGGATACCGGCAACCCTCGACTCGCTCGACGTGGCGGCGGCCCGTTACGGGCGAGCGAACTCGGCGATCGCCCGCTTCGCTGGGCCCACCGCCGGCTCGCTGACCCTCAAGCCCAGCGAATACTGGTCCCGCCAGTGTTACGTCGGTGCCAGCTTCATGCGACCCGTCGAGTGTGCCGAGCGCCACCGGATCGGGGTTGACCGGATCATGTGGGGAAGCGACTACCCGCACTTGGAGGGCACCGCTCCCTACACCCGGGAGGCGTTGCGCCACACCTTCAGTGGCGTCCCGACAGATGAGGTGGCCGCGATCGTGGGCGGCAATGCGGCGGCCGTGTACGGCTTCGACCTCGATGCTCTCGCACCCCTTGTCAACCGAATCGGCCCGACCGTGGCCGAGGTCGCCGAGCCGCTGGCGGCCGTGCCCGCCGACGCGAGCAGCACCGTCTTCGAGCCCGACCCCATCCGTGCCTGGTAGCGAAAGGACTCTCACCGTGAACCCATACGTCATCATCTCCGCGGACTGCCACGCCGAGCTGCCGACCGAGCAATACCGCGAATACGTCGACCCCGAATACCGGGAAGACTTCGAGACCTACCTGGCCGAGAAGGCTGCCGCGTCGCAGGTCGGCGGATTCATCGACGAGCAGTTCGCCGAGCAGTGGTTCTCCGAGCATGGAGACGGCATCGCCGGCGGATGGGATGTAGCTCTGCGGGACAAAGAGCTCGACGGCGACGGCGTGGTCGGCGAGGTCATCTTTCCCGACGCTGACGCCGTGACCGGGGTAGCCGGGGCTCCGTTTGGCGCCGGCCTGGGTCAGTCGGGCGACCTTGACCCGGGGCGCGCCATGGCCGGGGCGCGGGCCCACAACCGCTGGTTGGCCGAGCTGTGCAGCCACAGCCCCGAGCGACGGGCCGGGGTGGCGGTTGTGCCGATACTGGCGGACGTCGACGCGGCGGTAGCCGAGATCACGCGAGCGGCGGAATCCGGACTGCGGGGCGGGATCCTGATCCCGGCGCGCTGGGTCGGCTACCCGCCCTACCACGACCGTCGCTACGACAAGGTCTGGGCCGCTTGCCAAGACCTGCAGATGCCAGTACACACCCACTCCGGTCCCGCCCCGCAGGAGGAGTACGGAGGACACCTGGGCATCTATGTAACCGAGGTGCGCTGGTGGGGGGCCCGGCCCCTGTGGTTCGCGTTGTGGTCGGGCGTGTTCGAGCGCTTCCCGCGGCTGCGCTGGGGCGTCACGGAGTGTGGCGCGTTTTGGGCCAACGACCTGCTCTGGCTGATGGACACACGGTATCTGCGTGAGCACTCGGCCAAAAAGATGAGTCATCAGATGGAGGGCGATCTGACGATGCCGCCCTCGGCCTACTTCGACCGGAACTGTTTTATTGGGGCCACCACCACCGAGCGCAGGGAGCTGGCGCGGCGTTACGAGATCGGTGTATCGAACATGCTGTGGGGCAACGACTTTCCCCATCCGGAGGGGACGTGGCCGCACACCCGCGAATGGCTGCGGCGCTCCTTCTGGGATATCCCCATCGAGGAGACGCGGCAGATGCTAGGCCTAGCAGCAGCCGAGGTGTACAACTTCGATCTGGGTGCCCTCGCTGCGCTGGCCGAACGCATCGGCCCGACCCCTGAGGACCTCGGCCAGGACGACGCGGTGAGTGTGCCCAAGTGGGAGGCGGCGCGCCGGACCGGACGCCACTGGCTGACGGACGCGGAGCCTATCCCCGACCTGGTGCAGAACTGAAGTCGACGCCAGCGCTTCTGCTCGGTGTTATTCGTTGACCGTGGTGCTACGCAGGGCTCTGCGGTGGCCTCCGACGTTCAGTGGCTGATGTAGACCGCCTTGGTGTTGAAGTAGGCCTCGATGCCCTTGCGGCCACGTTCGCCGCCCCAACCCGACTGCTTGTGGCCGCAGATCGGCATCGACGGGTCCGCGCCGAGCGCGCAGTTCACCCAGACCTGGCCGGCGCGAAGCTCGTTCGCGACGCGGTGCGCGCGGCCGACGTTCTCGGTCCAGATCGCGCCAGCCAGTCCGTATTCCGTGTCGTTCGCGGCGGCCAGCACCTCGTCCTCCTCATCGAACGGAATCACGCAGCCGACCGGACCGAAGATCTCCTCGCGGATGAGCCGCATGTCGGGCTGGGTGTTGGTGATGATCGTCGCCTCGTAGAAGAAACCGCGGCGGTCCATCCGTTTGCCGCCGGTGATGATCTCCGCGCCGCGCGAAACGCCTTCGGCCACAATGCCTTCCACGCGCTGGCGCTGCTTCTCGCTGATCAGCGGCCCGAGCACCGAGTCGGGATCTTCGCTGCCGCCCATCGGCAACATCTTCGCGAAGCCCGCGATGCCCTCGACGACCTGGTCGTAGATGCCGCGCTGGACGTAGATGCGCGAGGTGCAGGAACAGTTCTGCCCCGAGCCGGCGAGCAGGCCCAGACTCGCATTCATGATTGCCTTGTCGAGATTGGCGTCGTCGAACATGATCAGCGGTGACTTGCCGCCGAGCTCGAGCGTCAGCCGCTTGAGATTGCCCGCGGCCGCCTTGACGATCAACTTTCCGACCTCGGTTGACCCGGTGAACGCGATCTTGTCGACGTCCGGATGCGCGGCGAGCGCTGCACCCGCGGTCTCGCCGTAGCCGGTGATCACATTGAAGACGCCGTCGGGCAAGCCCGCATCGCGGAAGATGTCCTCCAACATCAGCGCGGTGAGCGGCGTCTCCTCGGCGGGCTTGAGGACGCAGCTACAGCCCGCCGCGAGGGCCGGCGCGGCCTTGAGCATCGCGACGAAGAAGGGACCGTTCCAGGGGATGATGAGGCCGGCGACGCCGACCGGCTCGAGCTGAGTGAAGTTGTGGAAGTTCTCGTAGTGGCCAAGCAGCCCGTCCGACACGACGTTGCTCGACTCACCGTGGATCTTGCCGACCCAGCCCGCGTAGTACAGCAGCATCTCGTTGGCCACCTTGATGATCTGCTGCGCGGCCACCGCGTTCATGCCGTTGTCCTTGGACTCCGCCGCGGCGAGCTCGTCGGTGCGCTCCTTGACGATCTCCGCAGCGCGGAAAAGTACCTCGGCGCGGCGCGCGGCGGGCAGCTTGCGCCATACGCCGGACTCGAAGGTGTCGCGCGCCCGGGCCACCGCCGCGTCGACGGTCGCCTGGTCGGCGTCGGCGACCTCCGCGATCTGCTCCTCGGTGGACGGGTTGAAGACCGGAATGATCCCCGAGCTGCGGTTTTCCACCCCTGGGTCGGTGGCGATGGCGTTACTCAATGTCGTTCATCCTTTCGCGGGGCCGCCGTCACTCTACTTTCGCAGAGTCGTCGTCACTCTACCCACAACGGTGACGCCGGACCCATGGAATGACCGGACCTCAACACGGGGCGGTCCGCTCATCGGACCGCGGTGTTGACGTCGGCCCCGCCGAAACGTTCGATCGTGAAACACACGGCTGCTGAAGCAGCCCCGTGGCCATCGGGTCTTGCCCGCGGCGATTCACGGAGGAGCCCGCTATGCCATCTTCGTTCCGCCCGCTGCCGGCCGACGCGGTTGCCCAGGCCCTGGCCGCGCTTCCCGCTATGAGATCGAGCGACGCTGGGCTACTCGGAGCAGCACAAATCGCGCTTGCGCGTGCGATTGCCTCCGGCCAGGACGCGGGAGCGCTGGGTGCCGCGTTGTCGGCGCAAAGCACCTGGCTGGGCGTCGATTTACGAGGAAGTGCGGCTCAAGCCTCTCCAGCCGCCGCGGTGCCCACGCCAGTGACGAAAACGCCACCGGCGTGGGCGGTATCGGCCGCACATGCTGCGGTCCAGGCTGCCTCGGCAATGCGCATCGCCGTGCTTGATCGCGATCCATCGACCGTATCGAGCTTGAGCCTTCCAGCATGGGCAATCGGGCAGAAGGCCGCGACCAGCTACGGGCCAATCCTGGTTGAAGATTCCGACTCCCAGCTCACCGTCGAAAAATGGCTCAAAGTCTTCATCGTTCCGGTGCAGATGGTGACCTTCGTCCAGGGCTCGACGACGTTGTTCGTCGCTCCATGCGCGGCGACCGGGAGTGTCAAGAGCATTAGCCTCGCGGCCGGCTCGGTATGGATCAATGTCGCATCGTTTGCGCCGGGTTCGCCCGCGGACTCGTTTGCCGGAATCGCGATACAAACCGGAACGATCACCTCTGACGGGCCGCTTACTCTTGGTGGGACGACGGTAACCGTCCCCGCGGGCGCATCGCTCACACTCACCGTCAATCCGGCCGCCCCGACAGGCTCGGGCACCGCGGCATCGACAGTCACCGCGCCCGCGTCGATGACATTTACTTATCCAGCAGGCAAATCCGCGACGGCGGCGATCGCGGATTTTTCCGCGACGGTCTATGGCGAGAGCTTCGAATGCCAACAAGCTAGTCAACCCGCCGTCTACAACGGCACACTCAATACCCTGGCGTTTCCATTTTCGACGAACCAGACGCAATTTGCTCCGAGTTCCACGGCGAGCACCACGCTCTCGCTGCAGGGCAGCGCTTCGCTGGAGCTCGCCGGATGGGCCGTGCAGGTGGCGCAGTCAGTACCCGCGCAGCTCGGTAACGCCGCGGGCGCCGGGCTCTTTTACCTAGGTTTCGCTGCAGGCATTTCGGCTCTGTGGTCGGGACTCAGCCGACCAGAGCCCGAAGGCGGCGGGATTGCACTCGCATCGGGTGACACCTTCGTGCTCTGGACGGCGGCGGGCCTAGCCCCGAACGCAACGACGCAGCTCAAATTCCAGCTTTGGGACGCGCAACAGATTCCGAGCACGATGACTGCGACGCGGAGTGCCGGGGCCGGTCTGCTCTACGAAATTTCCAGCACGAGTGAGCTGATCGAACTCGGCGCCACCCTCGGGGCAAATTTGGACCGTCCGCTCTACGCCGACGAAAGCCGAGCGCCGATCGCGATTCCCGACGGTCTGGTTTTTCTCACTGCCAGCGGCGGCACTCAACGAGTGTTCGCCTACGCCGCGTTCACCACAGCCGAGATTTCTGCGGTCCTCAACCAGAATCCGAACGGCTTCCCGATGGCACTGGACAACGCGCTGCTCAACGTCAGCGTGCCGCTCCTGTTTGTGATGGAAGGCGTACTGGCCCAAGCCAACACAAGCGGCTCTTCCGTCCTGGCCAACGGAGCCCTTCTCGTCGGGTTCAGGTATCAGCTCGAGTTTCCTTTCTTCCCAGATCCCTACACCAGCCCGCTGGTGAGCCTGGACGACAGCGGAACCGGGGGACTCCTTGCCGAGGTGGCCTGGACGGGGGACAGCCAGGTCGCGATGAGAATGATCGACCTCCAACATGCGCATCCCGCCCAGCCACCATCGAGTGAGGCCAGCTCGGACCTCACATCGGGCGCGTCACAAGTCACGGGGTCGGCTGGCGTGTTCGCTGTCGGCCTCGCGGACGCGAATCTGCAACCCCAGGCCACCCTTGACTTTCCGTTCCAGTTCGATGCGGTGCCTGCCAGCACCGATGTAGAAACCCCGGGCCCCTTCTACGCCGCGCCCCCGGGAATTCCTGTGCCGCCCCCTTTGCCTGGGCTGATGATGCTCGACGTGTCAACGCGCGCAAGCCTGTTCGGGGTTGAGATCATCGATTTGAGTGCGCGAAACGCCCAAAAACTGCTCACGATAGACGGTCTCTCAGCGCGAACTTATGCGGTGCTTGCTCCGGTGATCACGCTGCCCTCGATTTCGTGGGAGCCCATGTATAACTTGGCGGCGCAAGTCGCGGCCTCGCCCGTCGAAAAGCTCCGCAACCCGCCTGACGATGGCCCCGTGTGCGCCGTCGGCGCCGATTCCGTGACATTGGTCCCGGTCGCGCCGATTCAGTCATTGGGCGCAATACTCTCCGCGACACAAGACGACAACTCGACCTACGGCGCAGTTCTCACGCTGCCGTACGGCACCGTCGCGGGCATCGCGCAAACCGTCGGTCCCAACGCCGGACCGGCTCCCGCCCTGACCCAGCCCACCTTCGACGTACCGGCGGCCAGCGGCCCCGACGTCACCTTGACCGGCGCCTACCAGCTGACTCTTCGTCCGCCTCCCGGCGACCCAAACGCGCCGCTGTTCGCCGGCAGAACCTATCTGCGCACCCAGGAGGACAACCCCTCGGGCGAACTGTCGTACGGGGAAGAAGTTCTCGGACTAGACATCGAGATGATTTTCACGAGCCAGTTCAACACTGCCGCTGACGGCGGAGTTCCGCTCAAACGGTATGACTTGACCGGCTACGGCGCGAGTCTTGCGTCGGACTGGACCAACCTGAACCCGCCCGACCCGACCGCGATCATCCAAGTGGACTACACCACCACCGTCGGACGCACCTCCCACGAGATTGTGCAGGCGCAGAGCGTGATCTACCCGTGGGGGATCAAGGTCGTCCGTACGATCACGATCGACCGCCTCAACAGCGGCTCCGTCGAGCGCACCGATTCGGGATGGATCGCGGCCAGCGATGGTGATTTCACCTACATCGCAACCGCTTCGGGGAATGACATCAAATCGACCGATGTCCACAAGGGCGTGATCGACAGCCTCCTGAACGTCCGCAATATCCAAGAATTCGGCTTGCCCTTGGTTACCCAAGGCACGAGCGACGACACGGGTGGCACGGCAGCTCAGGTCACGCTGCAGCCGGTGACTTTCGACGCCGAGGTCGCGGTCAACGCCCAACACCAAGTGCTGCAGGGTGGTTCGCAGCAGACGGGCCTCAACCAGACCGACCATACGGCCGTGCCGAGTACCGGGATTGTCGGCTATATCGGCCTCACCGCCGAATACCATCTCTCCCTGAACGATCTGTTGAGCTTCCTCGGCAGTCTGCCGCAGCCGGCGGGCGGGCCGATGAATTCGCTGCTGAACCTGGGCAAGAGCAACAACACGTTTCGTACCGTGGCGATGTCGGCCGACCCGGCTATCGACGACGCCCTCAACAAGGATGCACTGGTGGTCACGGCCCGCGGATTACCCGTGTTGCCTTCGGGAAGCGCCTGGACCGTCGCTCTCAAGCAAACCACGGATGTCGCACCGCGATCGCTCCCGGCTACACAGCCGGTCCCGGTGGTCCAACCCAACGACGGCTCCGGCAATCCCGGCACGGAAACGCATTTCGCCGATCCGTCGGACATCTTCCGGCTGGCGCCGAATCCGCCGACACCGCCAGGGAATCTGTACGGATTTCTGCAGGACGTCACGACACAGAAAACGTTTCTCGCCCAGCCGTTCATCACCAACGGCACCCAGCAGTTGTCGCTGCGGCAGGTGCCCAGCCTCGCCGATCCGGGCACGCTGCTGGGTGCGGTTTCGAGCTTCCCGACGATCGCATCGGCATTGCCGCTCGACGGGCTGGAGAACCTCGTATCGAGTCTCGGCGCGCAGAGCCTCGCGATCGACAAATGGTTCGACACCGACAGCACCAAGGTCACCCCGCTGATTCAAACGCCGGTAGCCGTGGTCGATCTCGTTTATCGATGGGATCCGGACGGTCCACCGGTGACTCAGCCCAACCCCGACGACGAGAACGCGACGATCCACATCACGTTGGGGCAGCCTAGCGGACCGACCTGGTCGATCGATATCTACGAGGTCGCGCTCAAGTTGTTCATCCCGCCGGTGGACGCGAGCACGCCTGCGCTATGGATAGAGGGCTCCTTTCACGCCGATTCCGAAACCTTGCCGAACTTCCCCGATCTCCAGGTCGTCTACGACGGACCGCTGCAACCGCTGACCCAGTTCTTCACCACTCTGCAGAATCTGGGTAGCGTGCTTGGTCCCGGTGGGGCTTCCCCCGAGGTGCAGCCGCAAGACGACCCGGGCGACGGTGGCTCAAGCGACGGCGGCGGCGGTCTCAATGTCCATTTCGCAGACGGAACACTAACCGTTCAAGACACTTTCGCGCTTCCGACGCTTCCGCTCGGTCCCGGCTACATCGAGAATATTTCGCTCGACCTCGGTGCCAGCATCGACATCCTCAACACAAACGTAGGCTTTCTTGTCGGGATCGGTTCGTCCGACGCCCCCGTGCACTGGATCGTCGATCCGCTCTCCGGGACCGGGTGCCTGCAGGCCGGCGTGCAGGACGGCTCGCTTGCGGTGCTGGTTCAGCTGGGACTCGGGCTGGGCCTTGCGATCGATCTCGGTGTCGCCTCAGGCGGCGCATCGATCACGATCGCGTTTCAAGTCCAGATCAACGGCACGGCCTACGAACTGCTGCTGCTACTCACCGGCCAGGCACAGGTCACCGTGCTGGGCGGGGTTGCCTCCGCGTCGATCTCGCTGTCCTGCGGACTCGGCCTGGAAATTCAGGCGCCGTCGGGAGGCGAGATTGAAGCGACCGCGATCGGCACCGCGTCCGTCGCGATTCACATCAGCATCTGCTGGGTAGTCTCCATCGATTTCTCCGGCAGCTGGACGTTCACTCATCAGTTCAAGATACCGGCGTAGGAGGCGGCCAAATGACGGACTCACGGCATTTGAGCACAATGGTTTTCCCGCAGCAATGGTCCGGAACCGAGATCGTCGCGAACCTGCTGCTGCTCCCGACGGGTGATCCGACCGCCGCAGTCGGAACCGAATTACCGTTCGCACAAGCGCAGCCCGTGCTGCGTGCCGTGTTCCTACCCGGTTTCAGCAAGCCGTGCTGGGATCCCACGATCGACCCGACTTCGTTGGTCTACGTGTCACCATCGGGGCTCACACAGCCACCCTTCAAGACCGAGTTGTTCAACGGTTTCGCTCAGCAGTTCACGCCGACGGTCCCCGCTCGGGCTGCAAGCGGCGGCGGAGTGAAGAAAGACCTGCCGCCAACGTATCTCGCTGCCACAGGAACCCCAACTCCCGATTCAGAGCTCTTCACATCGATCGACGGATACGGATGCGACCTGCGCGGCACAGCGCCAGACACGACGCCGGTGCCTGCGACGACGATGGCCTGGGGCGAAGTATTCTCCTACGCGCTCCGGCAGCCACTGATCGCGCAGGCGATCGGGATGAGCTACCTGGAAGTCCATATCCCGCTCAGCGCCGACACGGTGTCAGCCGGCGGCTGGCTCTGGATTGAAATCGACACCACCAACACATCCAATTGGTATGCACAGCTGGTGACTTCGTCGACGTCGCAACCGGCGGACCAGCAACCGGTGCGCTCCTACGCGGCGCGGATTCCGGCCTTGTCGGACCCGCAGCGGATATTCGCCGCCGTCCAGTTTCCGACGCTACCCACCGCTCCCAAAGCAGGATCGAACGTGCTCGACCTGGCACAGTTCGAGGCCGACCTGTACGTGAACGGCTACGCCCAAACCGTGCACGCATATCAACCCGATTTCGCCGATGCGATCGTCGGCAACGATCAGTCACTCGTGCCCGGAACCGACGCCGGGTTCCAGATCGGATGGGACGACGAGCAGGTGACAACCTGGCTGCAGCGCCAGGTACAGGCGGCGCAGGACATGGCTGCCGGCAATCAGGCTGACGAATTCCCGCTTGGCGTACAGGGTTACCGCGTGGACGCACGCCAGGTAGCGGACGGTAACGCGGTCCGGCCTCGCCATCGCCGGGTTGGAATTCGCTGGTTACGGTCGATGCGTCAGTGATGGCCGGAGACTCGTTCTCGGCCAACGCCATTGAAGAGCTCACGGTCGAGCCGACGCCGGTGCGAAATGGCAATTCAACGAATTTCTGGCTACCTCGTTACTTCGCGCATTGGCGCGGCCGCTCGCTCGTCGTCAACGATCCTTACGCCTACGCGTTCGGCCACGGCGACGCTCCGAAGTCCTACCCGCAGAATCCCGCCGCACCACAGTTCAGCGGGACGCTGACGGAAGTCTTGAACATCACTTTGCGCTACGGCCAGTGGTATCAGCTGCGGACGCGGCTCGCAGACCTGACGGGAGGCGGCCCAGCGGCGAGCGAATCGGCCGCCGATTCGGGCGTCGCAACGCTTCAATTCCTTCGCTACGTGCCGCCGAAGGCCGTGCCGGTAACACTCGACAACCCGACGGCGCCGTCGACGGTCACGGTGACGAGGCCGCGCCTGAACTATCCGGAGATGGTTTTCGCCGGCGCCGCCACGGACGCCGACTTCGCGAGCCTGCTGACCCAGTTGCAGAGCGGGCAAATCAAGTCGGTCTCGATGCCCGACCCCGATGTACAGACACTCGAGGTTATCGTCGAGGCGCAGGCGCCCGCGCATGACACCGGCGACGCTGCGTCGATGCAGGATATGAGCGTGCCGCCCAACGCGGGCGATCTCGATGGAAGTTTCCGCGTCGCATACCGCCACCAGATTCCATTCAGCGGCGCCTCGCTGAGCCTCACGATTCAGCCGCAGCCTTTCTCACAGATCCGATTGATGACCCTGCCCGCTGCTGGTTCAACCACGCTCACCGTGCCGACCGGACGAAATCTGCGGATCAGGATGCGGGGGCTCGGATCGGGCGACCCCAGCTATTGGGGCAGCACGGTGGCCAGCACAGGATTGGTCACCGACGTGCAGATCCGCTACGAGGCGGCATCCGAGGCCGACGTCTTGGTGAGCGGCGCACTCGCCGAGCAGTTGCAAGCGTTCTACCTGCGCGAAGACCCGTCCGCGCCGCAGGATGCGGTCACTGCCAACGGTGTCCTGGCCTCGCTGCCGAGCACACTGGCGCCCGGCCTGCAGAACACCATCGCGCTGGCGTTCCAATCTCCGGTTCCGACGCCGCTGGAACAACTCGCTCAGGCACTGAATCTCCCGATCAACGGGCAGACACTCACAGGTCCTCCCGGACGACGCGTCCTGTTCGGCGCGCAGAACACCCTCCGCCATTCGGTGACGCAGGATCTCTCCTCGATCACCTTCTCCTCGCTGAAGGATTTGATCGGCCACTGGATTGTCGTGATTCGGGTCACGCTCGACCGGGACTGGACCTACAGCGGGATCGCTCAGAATGGCTCCGGGCAGACAGGATTCGTCTTCAGCGGCGGCGCAAGCATGAGCTCTTCCACTCCCACCCCCGTCGAGGTGGGGCGGGTAAATCTGCCAGGCGTTGTCTCGCAACTCGCGGTGCAGCCGACCGGGGATCCCGCTCAACGCGATCAGACCGATCTGATCTTCTTCGCGACGGTGGATTCCACGGTTGGACTCGACGAGTTTCCCAATGTGACCAACACAAATTGGTCTCTCAGCGCGACTTTCACGGGCGCTCCAACCACGAGTGTGAATCTGTGGGACGGGAGTGTGACGCTGCCGATCACGCTGAATCCGCGTCAAACACCGAAGCTGATTTCGGCGGGGATTGCCGAGAGTCCCTACCTCGCGGACGCACAGTATTCATCGACCGAGCAGAGGCAGCGCGCCTTGTGGCTCGAGTTGGACGCTCCCCCTGCCGATCCCAACGACGAGTTCTACTTCCGGGTGCTGGCCTACGGCCCAGATCCGCTGTTGGTCAGTCGGCCACAGGATCTGCCGGCCCAGACCGAACCCTCGCTGCCGATCGATCCCGAATGGATCCGCATGATCGCGGCGGGCGACACCAACGACGACGCGGGCGTGGGCGCGATGACACAGTTGACTGCCGCGCAGTCCCCGCTCAACTCCGCGGGCAAGGCCGTTCATTACATCGTGCCGCTTCCGGAATCGCTGTCCGCCTCGGCGCTTGAACTCTTCGGCTTCTGGACGATCGAACTGCGCGCCGGTCATAGTCTGTGGTCGACGGCGCAGGCGCGTTACGGGCGGTCGCTGCGGGTATCAGGCGTGCAGTTCCCACCACCCCCACTCGCGGTCAGCGTCGACCGTGCGGTTGCGCCCTCGGTGCCGGCGGTCGTCGCGACCGCGAGTCTGGCGCAAACCCTTTACGACGGGATTTCCCTGACCGATCCCGCCAGTCCCCAGACTGAAATATGGTTTCTTTTGTACGCGCAAGTCCAGCGCGTCGACGGGCTCGCATGGCGTAACATTTTGCTGGAGAAACGGCTCGGCAAGCCGAACTCCGGCACGGACAAGATCAGGCCGTTGCAGAACTTCACGGCGGCCTCCTCGGTCCTCATACCGGTCCAAACAGCATTCACGCAGACGGACATCGAATCGCGGCTGCAGCAATGGCAACTCCCCGCCAATACACCCACCAGCGTGCTAGCCGTCGAGCTTTTCAACGGCGAGGCGGAAGTAATTGGTCGAGACGACGTGGGGATCGCGAGGGCCGTCGAAGAGGAGGATCCGCTAGGAGCGCAACTGGGCGCGCGGCGAATCCTGCGCGTATCCCCGTTGACCGCGGTGCGCGAGGTCTGCTGAGGAGGAGAAGAGCTATGGCCGAGTTCACCGTGAGCCACCAAAGGCACGATCCCTATCCGAATTTCAAATACTTGGTGAAGTGGGACGGCCGCTACGTGGCTGGCATGAGCACAGTGCGCGGGCTCGAGCAGCCCGCCGAGGTGGTCGGGCACCGCGGGGGCGGCGATCCGAGCACCAGCCCCAAGTCACCTGGACGGACGCAATATGAGCCGATCACGTTGGAGCGCGGGGTGACCCAAGATCCCGACTTCGCGGCGTGGGCGGCTGAAGTCTCGCAGATCGCCGCCACTCGCGGCACCGGCGTCTCGCTGGCCAGCTTCGGCAAGGACGTGATCCTGGACCTCTACGACGAGGCGGGTCAGCTAGCGACCAGCTACAGGATCTATGGGTGCTGGGTGTCGGAGTACCAGGCCCTGCCCGATCCGGACTCCGACGCCAACGCAGTCGCGATACAGCACATCAAGCTGGAAAACGAAGGGTGGGACCGTGACGCCCCAGTGTGACGTCCGCCTGGCCCATACGAACCATAGAAATCGTTCAGCGGATCTCAGCAACGTCGGTTGTGATGGTGGGAGTCAGTTCGGGCACCTAACCAAGAGGAGCGCGACAGTGGACACCGAGACCGTGGACCGCCAATTCAGTTCTCTGCAGCAGCAGGCGCAACAAACTGCAACGCTGATCCAAACACTCGACGGTATTCGGCCCCGCGACGGATTCCCCACCTCGCCGCTGACCGTGCTGCTGAGCAGAGCTCTAGACCTGGTCTGGCGCCGCACGTTGCGGATGCGTTGGTAATCCTGTTGCCCCGGTTGGCCTTTCGCGCGGTCCGTTGAGCGGACCGACCTGTTGCTTTGTCCCGTCCGTGGGGGCGGAATGGATGTTGTCATGCCGTTCTAGAAAGAGAGGTCCATCATGGCGAAACCATCAATTACCCTCACATTTCGAGAGGGCGTAGGGATCGAGCAAATCCACCAGGCTGTAGAGCAGTTCGTCGCCGCCTACGGGTCTTTCCGACCGGATGGCTGCAGGACCTGTGGGCTGGGGGGGATCGATTTCTACCTCACCGCAGAAGTGGATCCAGCCCCCTATCTCGCCGTCCAGTCCGACGACCTGCGCCAAAGCTCGCACGTCCTGCAGGCGTCCCTGAATCCACAACCACTGCCGCCGTAATCACCCTGACCAACGGATGCGCGGAGTCGCAAGGTAGCCGATCATGCCCGGACTGGCCACGACGTATTACTGCAACAACCCGGAGTTCCTAGAAGCGGTGTTGCCTTTCGTCGATTATCTCGAGATCTCCCCCGACGCGATCGCGTCTTTCGACGAAGAAAGACCGTCTCTGCGACCTGAGGTGATCGCGCACCTTCGGGATATTGCATGCGATGTGAGGCTCATCGTGCACGGCGTCGGATTGTCGATCGGGTCGTATGACTCCTGGAACAACGGCTACCTTGCGCTCCTCGATCAGCTCTTCGCCGAGGTCCCAATCGAGTGGCATTCCGAGCACCTCGGGTACACGACTGTCTGCGGCCAGTTTCTGGGGACGATGCTGCCTGTTCCTCGCACCCGGCAGGCGCTCGAGCTCGTCGCTGGGCGGGCGGCCAAGATCGTGGACCGATACCGGATACCCTTCCTGCTCGAACACGTCGTCGGTCTGCTTCCCGACGCGCCCCATGAGTTCACCGATGCTCAGTTCGCAAACCTCGTAGCGTCGTCGAGCGGTTGCGGTTTGATCGTCGACGCCTACAACCTGCTGTGCGACCAGATCAACCGCGGCTTGGACGTAGCGGACTTCGTGTCCCAGCTCGACCTTCGAAACGTCGTGGAGTTGCACGTCGCCGGCGGGATGAAGTACAAGGATCTGGCACTCGATGTGCACTCACGTGCGAGTGCCCCGGAGACCGTCTCGCTTGCAAAGGAGATCCTGGTCAGGCAGCCGAACATCCGGGCCGTTACCTATGAAGTGCTCGAGGAAGCAATTCCCGTCCTCGGGGCTAGGCAGATCACCCAGGAGCTCATGCGGCTCTCCGCGGCTCTCGACGTCTGCCCGGTTGCGACATGACTGACCTCGACCTTGCCGCGCTGCAGACCGGGTTGCTGGACTTGCTCAAGGGGCGTGCCGCGCCGGAATCATGCACCGATGAGTACCTCCAGCGAGTCGCCTCATCCGCCGCGTTGGAGGTTGTCCGGGAGATCGTCCAGTGGTGGTGCTGCCAGACGGTGACGACCGTGGCGCCGCTCACCAGCCGACTGCTCGCCCGCCTGGGACGCCTCGATTCCGCAACGGCCGAACTGTCACGCCGCGACGACCTGACCCCGTTTCGGCGCGCGCAAGCCCTGCAGTGCCTCAACGTCCTCCGGTCTGACGCAAACGCGTTGTTAGCCGCGCTCGCCGACTTCGAGGCTCACTTGCTGGTCGTCGCCGCTAGCCCTAACGAGGCGTCATTGGTCACCGCATGGCCGTGTAATCCCTATTCGGCCCTTCATGCCCTACTTCACGGAGAGGAGCTCCCGGGGTGCGACGACGCGATCCATTTAACCGAAGTCGGGCCGGCCATCCCAGGCCTCTTCCGGGTTCGCAACACGACGACACCAGGTTGATTCAGACTGGTGTCGTCAGTCCGGTCGGGTAATCCGGATCAGCTTCGAACACAGGAGGCATGCATGGCCGCCGAGGTGACCCCGGCCCGGGTTGGCATGCTTATCGACTACGTCGATGACGATGGAGTCTTTGACGACAACATCCTGGCCTCACTGCGGCTCGTCTTCGACGAATACACCGAGCAAGGCATCCTCGAGCGGCCGGTGGAATTTGTCGTACGCGCCGTCCAGGGGCTGCCCAACGGATCGTTCCGGGCGGTCCGCGAAGCGTTCTACGAGCTCGTCGCGGAGGATGCGCTGGTGATCTTCGGCCCGTGGGTATCGGAAAACGGCGTGGCTCTGCGCCGCTACGTCGAGGACGCCGCTGAGGTGGCCTGCATCACGATGGGTGCGAGCGAAACCATACTCGGGGATTGGTTTTTCGGGCTTCCTGCTGGATCGATGGAGGAGGAACCGATCATCATGGCGACGGTCGCGGCGCTTGACGGATGCCGCACCGTGGGCATCGCGTTCGAAGACTCTTTGATCGGCAACGAGTACCTCCGGACCACCCGTGCCGCATGCGCCGACGCCGGTTTGCGCATCACCGCCGAGGTAGCCATTCCGCAAGTCCAGTCAGACAAACGGGCTGCCATGGCGGTGCTGGCCGCTGACAAGCCCGACGGGATTATGCACGTCGGATTTGGCCTCGGCATTCCGGGCATGAACGACGCGCTACGGGACATCGGCTGGATGCCGCCGCGTTACACCACAACCGCGTTCGAGTTCGCCGCGACCAGCCCGTGGTGGTGTCAGCAACTCGCCGGCTGGATCGGTCTCGACCAGTACGACGAGCGCAACAGGGTCGGCAAGGAGTTCCTCGACCGGTTCGAGGCGCGTTACGGCCATCGCCCCGAGTACTTCTGGCCGCTGTACTGCTATGACGTGGGCCGGATGATGGCGATCGCATTGGCCAACGCGCGGCCGCTGTCCGGGCCCGGCGTCAAACAAGCGCTGGAGCAGATCAAGATGCTGCCGGCCGCATCCGGCGCACCGGGCACTCGGCTAAGGTTCGGCAAGTACATCCGCCACGGGTGGATGGGCAGCGAGTTCCTCGTGGCGCGTCGTGTCCTGCCCGACGGCAGCCGCAGCGTTCTGCACGGCACCATCGAGGGACTCGTCGAACCGCCAACGCTGTCATGACAATTCGGGTCGTCCAGTGGGCAACCGGGCCGGTCGGTGCTGCCGCGCTGCAAGCCATCATCGACAGCCCTGAGCTTGAACTCGCCGGTGTGTACGCCTTCAGTCCGTCGAAGGCAGGAGTCGACGCCGGCGATCTGGTGGGTCGTCCACCGACGGGTGTCCGGGCTACCGACGATCGCGGGGCGATCATGGCCTTGGATGCCGACGTGGTGATTCATGCTGCCAGCAAGGCTATTCCGTCTTCTGACCCGAATCGCACCAACACCGACGACATCGTGGCGTTGCTCGAATCGGGAAAGAGCGTCATCACCACCACCTCATACAGCCACCTGCCCACTTACGGCGCCGACGTTCACGCCCGCATCAGCCGTGCGTGCGGATCGGCCGGCACCCGGTTTCACGCGGCCGGCGAACATCCCGGGTTTATGTTCGAGCGCCTGGCAACGACCATCACCGGGCTGTCGAAACGGGTGGATCGGATCGCCGTGCAGGAATTCGTTGACTGTCGCGGCGTATCGGAACGCCAGATGCTGGTCGATCTGATGGGAATGGGCAAGCGCCCAGAGGAAATCACCGTGGAGTCGCCGATATTCGGGGCTCTGTCGTCCCAATACGAGCAATCGTTGGCCGCGACGGCGGACGTTCTTGGGTTCAGCATCGACGAGATCCGGCCGGACATTCGAACTACGACCTCGGATCGCGATACGGAGGTAGCTTTTGGCGTCCTGCCCGCCGGCACCGTCGTCGGCCAGATTCTGTCTTGGACGGCCTATCGAGGTGGGGTCGGAGTCCTTGTCGCGGAAGAGTATTGGACTGCCACCGGCGACATGTCGGTATGGGGTATTGCTACTGACGGCCAATTCCTCGTCCGGGTCATCGTCGACGGATTCCCACCGCTGAGGGTGGATCTGACAATCGACAACGTCCCGGTGGAGGGCCTGCCCGGCGTCGTCAGCGGCCAGGCCGCGGTGGCGATGACGGCGATCCGCGCTATTCCATACGTTCTGAAATCCCCGCCCGGTGTCGTCATCCCGACTGTGTTCGGCGCTTACCAATGGCCGCAATGATCGATCCGACTTGGTCGGCCACCGCAGCTTGCCTGCTGGTAATCGGCGCTACAAAGCCGAGTAGTTGAACCCGGGAGAAAACGGAGCCCGGTGATGCACTGTCGCAAAGCTTTTCACGGAAGACATTCCACACGTTCGTTGCGCGACACGTCACGCCGTGAGGCCCGCGGCTTCTTCGAGTTCTTTGAGGGCGGGTTCGATGCTGTCGGCGAGATGGTCGATGTCGTCGGCGATCTCAGGGGTGGTGACGAAACCGAAATCGAGCGATCCGTGGTAGCTGAAGCAGGTGATGTTCAATCCAACACCCAGCAGCAAGGGCCCGATGGGTATCACTCGCTCAACGAGCGCGCCGGCCATATAAATCGGAAAGTCGGGTCCGGGGACGTTGGACATCACCAAATTGATCGGTGCGAGACGGCCACCAAGGTGGCTGGCGGTGTAGGCCCGGACCGCCAACCCCAACAAGCCCGGCGGCGTTATCTCGGTCAAACCCATGATCTGATGGGCGGACAGCGCCTTGGCCATCTCCTTCGCGCCCTGGGAGTTTGCGTATATGGTTCTGAGCCGCCGGGCGGGATTGGCCACATTGGTGGCCAAGCTGATCGTCATGGAGGTGATCTGGTTTCCGCTCGGCGAGGTCTCGCTGTGTGTGGAAACGGGCACGGTAGCCACTAATGGCGCGGCGGGAAGTTCACTCCGCTCCGCGAGATAGCTCCGGATCGCACCCGAAACGAGTGCCAGCACAACATCGTTCAGCTTCACACCGAATGCGTCTTTGACCGCCTTCACGCGCTCCAGCGATACCCGAGCCGTCGCAATCCTACGCTGGGCGGTCAGTTCGGCGTTGAACCGAGTGGCGGGTGCTTCGAAGAAGTGCGGCGGCTTGTTGGTCAGTCCACGCACGGCGAACTGCTGAGATACCGTCTGCTGGAGCACGCGCGCGACGCGGTAGGGGGTCATGATCGCGACATTGACGATCGCGCCCAGTATGCGGCGGTCGATTCCGGGGATACGCCCTGACGGGGAACCGCTGGCGGACACCGCAGGCGGCCGCGGCTGGGGTGTGGCATCGAGCATGATCTCGCTGAGCCCGGCGCCCGAAACGCCGTCGATGGTCGCATGATGCATCTTGGTCAGATATGCCACCCGGCCGTGTTCGACGCCCTCGATGAACCACAGCTCCCACAACGGTCGGCTGCGGTCAAGCGGGTAGGCGATCAGGGTGCCGACCAGTTCCTCCAGTTCACGTCGTCCACCGGGGGGTGGTACCGCGACATGGCGGATGTGATAGTCGATGTCGAGGCGGGTGTCCTCAATCAACCATGGCCTGTCGAGACCAAGAGGTGCGCCGGCCACCCGGGACTGCAGCACCGGCATCTCCGGAAGTCGGGAGGCGATCAGGCTCTTCACAGCATCGAAGCTGAAATCGGGCGCCCCGGACGGATCGCAGACGGTGAGTGCGCCGATAGTCATTGAGCCGGTGGGAGTCTCGGCGAACCAGAACGCTGCGTCTAAGCTCGACAGCCTCTTCATGGCGACATCCTGCATACATACAGTAGGTTACTTAGCCTCACAGGTCGCGGTGATTGGGCATTGCGGAACGTCGGCATGACAGGTCGTCCTCTCGTCATCGGCAGTGCGGCGACGGGTTTCCGCTCGTGGCTTTGACGATCGATCGTGAAATGCGCACTCGGGGCTGGCGACACATGGTGAACTTCTCTAGGGTCAGCGTCTACGTCGGGCTCGTGATCGGTCGATAAGCCCTGCCTGCACCAGCGCGTCGTCGATGAACCGCTGGACCGGCTGCGAGCGGAAGAACCCGGTGTGACCGCCCGGATACCAGTGGATCTGAGGTTTGCCCCAGTGCTCCCAGAGTCGAGTGACTTGGTCGCGGGGGTGGACCAGTCTGTCGGCGACGCCGGCGTAGATGAAGCGTCCCTGCATCGGTACGCGAGGGCTGAGCGCATAGGGGGAGATCATCGCGCCCAATGGGGCGGCCAATGCCAGTGTCTGCTGGAGGGGGTCGTCACTGCGGAGGCCGGCATGGCGGCCGACCAGTTCAACTAGGTCGGCTACCGGGACGCCGAGAATCGCGCACGCGAGGCCGTCGTCGAGGCTCGCGACCAAGGACGTGACATACCCGCCCAGGGACACGCCATTGAGCCCGATCATCGCGTCGGGCTGCTGTGCCCGGATCCAGGACAGCAGGCGCCGGATGTCCCACACCGACTGAGCGGCGCCGTGGACTTCGTCGAGGATGTCCTCACCCGGGAACATGGCTCCCTTGGGCAGCCCGCGCTTTCGGGGACCGTGCAGCGCAAGGACGGGGAGTGCGACGTTCAGGCCGAGATCCTCGTGCAGATGCCACGCCCGAAACGCCATCAGGTCGATAGCTGGCCGGCCCATCTCCGCGCCGTGCACACACACCACCCACGGTCGCGGCTCACGGTGGCGCAGCAACATGCCGTAAGCCCGCCGATTGGCGCGGTAGCTCAGCCACCGCTCCCGGCCCGGCTCACCGACGCACGGCTCATAGGCACTGTCGAAGGCCAGGCGTTCGTAGCTGCGCCCGCGGTTGCTCGCCGGCCTTAACGAAACGTCGGACAGGGGAGGGGGAGCCGCGAAGAGCCCCTCGGGATTGCCCAACCAGCCTTTCTGGCCGTAGAACTCCAGTGCGGCCACTACTTCGCGGTTGATCCGTTGCGACGTCGCCGGATCGGCGGGCGACTTCCATAAGCGAAAGCCCGTCAGCAGAACTTCGTCGACAAACGCATGGGCCGCCAGCGCGATGGTGGGTCGCGCCACTGGAAGTTCGCCGGCCTGCCGATCGAGATAGTCCGCCCAAGTCCGCGCGTAGAAGCCGCCGGTTCTGGTGAACGATTTCAGCGCGTATGACAACGGTTCGGTGATAGCGCCGCGCCGCGTCGGCAGGATCGGTTCGCCGCGGTGGGACTCGTCCGCCGCGGCCCGGGTGCTTGGCTGCTCACTGTCTCGCATCTCAACCCCTGCTCACAGGACACCACGGCGGCCAGAGTCGACCCGCATATCGCCTGACTTCCGGCGGGATTCACTCGCCGTGAGCGTCGCCGCTACCAATCGTTCTGCCGTCTTCCTCTCGTTGCCGTGTTACCGATAGTATAACTAGACATGTGTCTAATTTACCAATAGATTCGACACTGGTTTCAAAAAGTCAACATCCTGATGCGCGATATAAAAGCCTTGCGATGTCCGCTATTGGCATGCGCGCAGGTTGTCGCGTACGTCTGGACAACTGTCTGCTTAGGGCCAGCGTTTCCGGCCGGAAATCGTTGCGAGGCATTCGGCGGCGGGAGTCGATCGTGGCCGAGTTTGACTGACGACACTGTTGACGACAACCGCGACGTCAAGACCCTCGGACTGCGTCCGGCAGTTGACTGGTTTTAAGGTAGTCGTCACTATCTAAAGGATCTGACTCGTATTGAGAGAGGAACAGACGTGGGCGCCGTTGTCATGCTCAGCACGCCGTTCGGACTGATCACCTACCGATGAGTGAGGGTGACCCCGGCCAGGATCGGTTTGCTCGTCGACTATCTCGACGAGCGCGGAGGTTTCGACGACAACAACCCACCAGAAAGAGAATGTTCTTGCCATGACCGACCTGAGATTCGACGGAAGAGTTGCGATCGTCACCGGCGCCGGCGGGGGACTCGGCAAGTCCCACGCGCTGCTGCTTGCCGCGCGTGGAGCGCGCGATCGTCGTCAACGACGTCGGAGGTTCGGTTACCGGCGAGGGTTCGGACGATGGTCCGGCCCAACAGCTGGTCAGTGAGATCAGAGCCAATGGCGGTGAGGCCGTCGCTGACGTCAACAGCGTTGCCACTCCCGAGGGTGGCGCAGCCCTCGTCAAAACCGCGATGGATAACTTCGGGCGGCTCGATATCGTCGTGAACAACGCGGGAATCCTGCGCGATCAGACTTTTGACGCGATGACGATGGATCTGCTGGATCCAGTTCTCGACGTTCACCTCAAGGGGGCGTTCAACGTGACCAGGCCGGCATTCGTGATCATGCGCGAGCAGGGCTACGGCCGGGTGGTCAGCACCTGCTCGGCGTCGGGAATCCTGGGCTCGCCGCACAAAAGCAACTATGCCGCAGCGAAAACCGGCTTGATTGGCTTCACTCGGGTCGTCGCAGCCGAAGGAGCCGCGCACAACATCAAGGCCAACGCCTTGAGTCCGATCGCCTACACCCGGATGCTGGCCCATTCGCTGGAAGGGCCAGAAGCTGATGACCAACTGGGTCCGCAGGCTCAGGAGGTGAAGGAACAACTGACCAAGATGTTCACTGAAACGCTTTCTCCCGCACTGGTCTCACCGGTAGTCGCCTTCCTCGCCCACGAGAACTGCGCGGTGTCCGGTGAGATCTACACCGCAGGGGGAGGTCAGGTTTCGCGGTTCTTCATCGGCAGAACCAAGGGATATTTCAACCGGGACCTGTCCATCGAGGAAGTGGCCGATCACTTCGCGGAGATCCGTGACGAGACCGACTACACGGTGATGAACGATCCCGCCGAGGAAGTCGGCCAAGTCTTGACCGCGGTCACCGGCACCAACACGACGGTAAAACAGCGTGCCAACTGAGGATGCGATGCAACGGTATGCGTGCCGCGTTCGCGAGCTGCACGCCGGCGATCGCGAGCTCGCCGCAACTGCAAGGGATCTGGATGTGTGCGAAGCGATCACGGCACCCGGGCCACGTCTGCCCGATATCGTGGGTGTGCTGTCGAAGCGCTACAAACAAGAAGGAAGACGCAATTGACCGAGCCGTTGCGGGACATCAGAGAGTTGAGCAAGGATGCGGACGCGTATCGAGACGAGCTTTATCGACGCTGGACAGGCCTGCTGAGTTATCGATACATCGGTCGTACCCATTCGTCGATGAACGTCGGCGAAGCCGACGATACCGTCACCATCCGCCGCGATATGCGCAACGAGGCGGGCGGAATCATGGTGGCGCCGTTGGCGATAGCTTCACCCGAGGGCTGTCAGGCCGACCTGGTTGCGGTGCCCAATCCGGTGATCGCCTCAGTGCAGATCGTCGATCCCGGTTACGACGTGAAGAAGGTCGAAGTCGTCGACTCCGGCAACGTGCATCAGGGCCGGATGATGGGCTACGGCCGCTGCAAGATCGTCGACGCCGACAACCCGGACCGGGTCATCGCCTTCAACGAGGGACAGGGCGCGATCATCGGCATCCCGCCGGAAGGCCTTGACAAGATGGACGTTTCGGGAACCGAGCTAGTCATCGAAGATTCGCCCGACCTGCCGCCGCTGTGGAAAGCGTTCGGCGCATCCAAACGCCGCGACGGGCATTGGGTACTGCCCCCGCTCAGCGCTGAGCTGGCCTCGCCGGACGCGGCGCTGCACATCGGGCCGCAGCACGTCGTGCTCGAAACCGCTGCGATCGATCTTGCCGCTGACGCGGTCGGCACCCGGAAGCTTCAGGTGGTGAGCTGGCACGTGATGTTCATGTCGCGGGGCAAGGTCGGACCGTTCCGGGTCGACGGCACCGCGCACGCCGGCGGGTCCGGCAAGGTCGGCGTGCGCATGTTGCTGCACGACGAAGGCAATGGCGACAAGGCGGTGACCTCCGCCGCGGCGATCTTCGAGATCGTCGACTAGATACGACCATCAGAGACTCATCCGGACGGTGGCAACGCCTCGTCCCGAGGACTCACTGCCGGCTGTTGCTCTGTGTCGTTCAGTTGCCGAGTGGTGCTGCGGCCGGCCGGCTGACGCCGACACCACCTGCCGTCTGCTGCAGCTGCGCCGCCGGGCTCGAAGCGTTCAATTGGCGAGCGGCGAAATCTGCTGCCTGGTCTGCCATTCCGTTGTCCTTGTAGGAACTGTGCGCGGCGCGATTGAGGCCGCCGGGGAAGCAGACCGGGTCGCCGGCTGCACACAGTTGCAAGGTTTTCGGTCCGTAGAGCTGGCCAACGGTGATGGGTGGTGCGTTGTGGTCGGCCAGGTTGAGGAACCAAACATCCGGTGTTCCGAACAGAACCACGGCCGCGACATGCGGGGCGATCGCGGGAGACATCGGGCCCGTTAGACCGTCGGGAAGGGCGAATCCGGCGGGAACGGTATCGGTGGTGGTGTAGCCGACCACGGCGGCGCCCTGAGAGTAGCCGCCGAGCACGATCTTGGTGTCTGGGCAGCTCGCCGCCATCGTCTGAACCCGATTGCTGGCGTCGGCGATTCCGTCGACGGCTCGCCCGAAGTCCAGCGAGGCGGGATAGTTCACCGCATACACGTCGATGTTTTTGCCTGGCAGGCGGGCATTGAGAGCGTCGACGAACGCTTGCCCGGTCGCACCCACGCCGGGTGCTTCCATCGTTCCCCGGGCGAACACGACTTCGATCGCGGGGCACAAGTCGTTTGCGGCATTTGCCGACGGTGTAGCTACAAACCAGCCGGTGAGGACCGGGAACACAGCGACCGCGGCGAAAATCGAGGACCGTGCCGCCCGGACGGCTGACCTGCTCATCCGGACTGCCAGCTGTGTAGCGGTGCTCATGAATGGTGCCCCTTCCTCGATGACTTGCCCCCTACAAGTTGGGGGCTTGATCAGCGATTCCGCAAAACCAAGTGATCTGCGCCACTTGTGGGAGCGCGGATTCCAAAGAGGCAGCTGCCCGATACGCGTATCGAATTGAAGACCATCGATTCGAGCGCCAGAAGATTACCGAAATTTGCCGACGCGGCTACGCCCGATTCCGTTCTCAGCGAACAAGTTTGCGCTGTAGCGGTGCCGCAAGCTTGCCAGATTATTCGAAGGGTTGTTCGGCGCCGGATTTACGAAACAGCAGCTTCCCGAGCGCCTTGTCGTGCTCGACGAGCGTCCCGTCAGGCCGCTCGCGCCGTCCACGTGAAGCTGTGCATATCCGGAATCTGTGCCGTCAGCGCGGCCGCGACACTGCGACCGATTTGATCGGCCTCAGCCAGCGGAGTGTCGGGGTCGAGGAAGCCTTCGACTTCGACACGCAGGGTCCGCCCAGTCCAGCGCGCTCGGGCGTGCGCATGCTGGACACCGGGAACCGACGCGGCGGTGGTTTCGGCGGTCGTGATGATTTCCGGGTCGACGCCGTCGAGCAGCCGGTGAGCGATATCCGCGCTCACCTCCCAGCCGACGTGGCAGATGAATCCGGTAACCACGATGCCCGCGATCGCGTCAGCCCAGGGCCAGCCAACCGCCACGCCGATCAGCCCGAGCATCGCGCCGGCTGAGGACAGCGCGTCCAGCCACGAATGCTTGGCGTCGGCCACCATGGTCGCCGAGCGGATCCGTCGGCCCACCGTCAGTTTGTACCGCGCCACCAGCTGGTTGCCTGCGATGCCCACCACCGCCGCGGCAATGCCCCAGCCCACGTGGGCGGTGCCGCCGTGACGGAGCAGCTTCTCGACGCTTTCAAAGCCAGCGACCAGAGCGCTGCCCCAAATCACCAGTGCCACACCGATTCCGGCCAGGTCTTCGGCGCGCTCGTAGCCATAGGGATACCGCTCGGTGGGCAGGCGGCGTGATGCTCGGAAGCCGACGAACACCAGAGCGCTGGTCGAGACGTCGGACAAGTTGTGCAGCGCGTCGCCCAGCAGTGCTACCGACCCCGAGAACAGCGCGATCGCCAATTCGACGAGCCCGGTCAGCGCCAGTCCGACGGCGCTGACTGCGACCGCGCGGTTGGCCTGCCGACGCTCGCCCGCATCGTCGACAAGGGTGTCGAGCGGAAAACTCGTCGCCGGGTCACGGACTCCATTGATCAGATGCATACCGGTAAGGATGCCCGCCGTAGGCGAGATAGCCAAGACGGTCCGGGCGACACCTGTCAGTCGTGCTTGACCTGAAGTATGGTTGAGGTCTTAGCCTCAACGCCATGACACAACAACTGCCCGCTGGATCGGCGACCGGCTGGCCGCAGGAATTGGCCTTGATCGGTGCGATCCGATTCGCCCGCCGCTCCGCACATTTCGAGCCAACCGTCCAGTTTTACCGCGACCTTGTAGGACTGCCGCTATGTGCGACGTTCGGGGATAGCTACGGCAGCACCGGCGCGATATTCGGGCTGCCCGGATCCGCCTTGACGTTCGAGATCGTCAAGGCCGCCGAGCCTGCTGGAATTCAAGCGGTCGACGCTCACGACCAGCTGTGCCTGTACTTCCCCGACCCGACGGCGCAACAGCAAGCTACCGCGCGGCTTTCGGAGGCGGGTATAGAGCCCGTCGAGTCCCATCCATATTGGGCGGCGACGGGCGCGGTTACCTACCGTGATCCCGACGGTCGCGAAATCGTGTTCGCGCCGTTCATCTTCGGGGTCAACGAACCCGCCGAAAGTAATGCCTCGGGCGAGCACTAGGGGATGAGCGGGATCAGCGGGCCTTAGGGGAAGTCTTAATGCCCCGTCGGCCGGTGAGGCCCACGTAAATCGCGATCAGAACGACCGCAACGATAATGCCGACGAGGAAAGCCGTGAGTTCGAATTTGCCTTGGTTGGGAGTGGATACCAGCCGGTAGGTGACCCACGATCCGATGAACGACCCGATCGCGCCGAGCAGGATCGTCATGATGACACCGATGTTCTGTCGGCCCGGCAGGATGAGCCGCGCCAGCGCACCGACAATCAGGCCGACGAAAATTGCACCGACAATCGTTCCGATCATGCCGATGGGTTACCCACTGCCGCCGATTTCACGCAAGGCCTAGAAAAGCGGAAGGCCACCGGGGTCGCGTCGTCCGGTGGCCGTCCTCTGTGCTAGTTCGTTCGCGGCTTACTTTTTGAAGGCGTCCTTCACCTTTTCGCCCGCGTCCTTCAGGCTCGACTTCGCCTGGTCGATCTTGCCTTCGCTTTCGGTGCTGTGGTCTCCGGTGGCCTTGCCGACGGCCTCTTTCGCCTTGCCGGCGACGTCGTCGACCTTGTTGCTCACTTTGTCGTGGGCGCTCATTCGCTTCTGCTTCCTCTTGATACGACTTGCGGTCACTTTCGTTTGCGTCCGGTATTTACCCGGCCTGCTACCGCTTCAAACCACATGTGGGACATTGGAACCGTGCAGGTCGCGATCCTCGACGACTACCAGAATGTCGCGTTGAGCATGGCCGACTGGTCTGAGGTGGCGGCACGCGCCGACATCACCGTCTTCAGCGATCACCTAGCCGATCAGGACGCTCTAGTGGAGCGACTGACACCCTTCGACGTGGTGTGTGTGATGCGTGAGCGCACACCGTTGCCGCGGACCGTGATCGAACGCCTGCCCCGGCTGAAGATGATCGCCTCCACCGGGCCGTTCAACGCTTCCATCGACGTCGCGGCCGCCAAGGAGCGCGGCATCTACGTGAGCACGACCGGCGGCTACATCGAATCGACGGTCGAACTGACCTGGGCGCTGATCCTGGCCACCGCCCGCCGGATCGTCGACGAAACCCTGTCGGTGCGCGGCGGGGGTTGGCAGACATCGGTTGGGTATCAACTGGGCGGGACCGTGCTGGGCGTGCTGGGGCTGGGCCGGATCGGCGGCCGGGTCGCCAGGGTTGGTGCGGCGTTCGGCATGGACGTCATCGCGTGGAGCACGAACCTGACCCTGGAGGCCGCCGAACAAGCCGGAGCGACCTATGTGCCCAAAGACGAATTGTTCGGCCGCGCCGACGTTTTGACCATCCATCTGGTGCTCGGCGAGCGAACTCGCGGCTTGGTCGGCGCCACCGAATTGGGACTGATGAAACCGACGGCGTTGCTAGTCAACACATCGCGCGGCCCGATCGTCGACGAGGCAGCGCTCGTCGACGCCTTGCGGTCGCGCCGGCTCGCCGGGGCCGGCCTCGACGTCTTCGACACCGAGCCGTTGCCTGCCGATCACCCACTGCGCTGGTTGGACACCGTTGTCGCCACCCCGCACATCGGTTACGTCGCCGAGCGCGTTTACCGCACCTTTTACGGCGAGGCCGCCAGCAAGATCGCCCGCTGGCTCAGCCGAGACGGTGACCGCTGATTTCGACCGGCGACGCCGGGACCACCAGGAGTCGAGAAGGCCGAACGTCAGCGAGACGATCGCGGCGAGCGCCCAGCCCAGCAGGATGTCGACCACGAAATGCTCGGCGGCGTATACCAACACAAACGCCATCGCCAACGGGTAGGCCACTAGCAGCGGCCGCCACCTTGCCCTGACACGGCGCCAGAGGAACATCGAGATCATCGCGGTCACCGCGGCATGCAGCGAGGGAATCGCCGCGACCAGATTCACGCTGGCCTGCCCGGAGTTGAGCAGTGCTCCGGCCGATTGCAGATGCAGCGTTCCCCAGCCGCGAGTGGAGATCCGCTCGACGAACAGGTGGGCGCCAGGCTGACTTCTGTGCATGGCGCCCAACAGCCCGCCGTGCGGGACACCGGCGGGACTCCTGAACATGCAGCGCGGGTTGGACGGGCCGCCGACGAGGTCGGCCGCCGTGCAACGTGCCGCCGCCCACGGCGGTGCTGCCGGCAACACGATGTAGACGACGAGTGCGGCGAAGGACAACGCGACGAACCGTCGCACAAACGCTGCCCAGTCGCTGCGGTTTCGCAGCCACAGCACTCCGGCGACCACATAGGGCAGGACGAAAAACGACATGTAGATGCCGCTGATGATCACTTCCCACCACGGCGGCTGCGGCATCTTGATGTGCTCTTGCAACCACACGGTCGGGACGGTGCCGAAGAACAGCCATCGGTCCGCCTGGGGCTGAAAATGCCAGAGCGTCGGCGCTCCGAGCAGCGCCGCCGCCCCTCGGCTGAGGTCATAGACCACCAGCACAACCGCGAACGGGAGCCAATCGCACAAAACCGCGAACGCCTTCTGCCCGCGACCGATGCTGGCGGCGATGAGCCCGGTGGCGATGTAGAGCAGCAGCAGCTCGCGATTGAATGCAAGCCCATCAGTCAGAGTCCGGTAGACCACCACGAGGGCCCAGACGGTGACCGCCGTCCGCCGGGCGAACGTCAGCCGGCGCTGCGGCGTTGTCGCGGCGCCCGCCTGTCCGACGGTCCCGACCGGCTCAACCGGCAGGTCAGAGCGGTTCCGGGCGCTATACGGCCGGCGGAGCGCGGCTGACCGTGGTTCGTGCGCCAACACCTGGGTATTGCGACCGGTCGTGACTGACACCAAAGCGGACTCCCACCGACGACAGAATGCATACCCCGTACATCTTGCCGTAACCTTCGTCGGCCGATGGTTAACCTGCGGAATGAGCGAGGTGTCACCGCGGGTCGCGGTGACTCACTTGTTCAGCAGCACCGCGCGCCGGGCTCGGCGCGGTATCGCTCCCGCCAGTAGTCCTGCTCAGACAGCACAGGTTCGCCCGGGTGCATGCGCCGGCGGTAGTCGAGGTAGCGCCGATAGTGGGTGTCGCCCATCAAGGCGCCCCAGTACCAGGAGATTCCGCGGGCGATACGGCCCAATCGGATTGCCCCGGTGACGCTAATTGCATTGTGTCCCATTGTCTTTGCACCTCCCGTTCCACGACTGTGGGGATGATGCCTGATGGTGCGAACATCTTTGACGGCACTGGGTCGTCTTCGGTCAGCGGGATACCATCCCCGCGAATTGTCTTGAACACCACGATAATCGCGGCAAAAAGCACGATTAGCACGACGGTGGCGAAGATGACCGACAGCATGCCCTGGATAAAGGTGTTTCTGATAACGTCGCTCAGCTGATCAGGTGTCTTCGCCGAGCCGAATGCCGTCTTACCCGATGATTTCGCTGCGGCGTAGCGGAAATGCTGAGTCCAGTAGCCCACGTTGGGATCCGACGAGAAGATCTTCTGCCACGAAGCCGTCAACGTGACAGCAAGGCCCCACAGCAGCGGAATACCTGGTACCCACGCCCACATCAGCTGACCCTTTTTGATGACGACGACGGTGATTACCGTCAGCGCGATCCCGGCCAACAATTGGTTGGCGATGCCGAACAGCGGAAACAGTGAGTTGATGCCACCCAGCGGATCTGTTACGCCAATCAACAACATGCTGCCCCACGACGCGGCGACGGCCAGGCTGCAGCCCCACGCGCCTGGACGCCAGCTCGGGTTGCGCAGTTTGGCCAGCGGACCGCCCAGGTTGCCCAACCCATCGGAGAGCATGAAACGCGCGACTCGGGTACCGGCATCGACGGTGGTCAGGATGAACAAGGCCTCGAACATGATCGCGAAGTGATACCAGAACGCCTTGAGGCCCGCACCGCCGAACACCTGGTGGAGCACCTGCGACATGCCGAATGCCAGTGTCGGCGCGCCGCCGGTGCGCGACACGATCGACTGCTCACCCACGCCGGTGGCGGCGCCTCGGATCTGTTCGTCGGTGACCGGCGCACCGGACAGGCCTAGGCCGTTGACGTAGTGCGGCGGCCGTTGCTGCGGTGCCGCCGGTCTGGGCGGCGGGCGCATTGAGGGCGAAATACAAGTGCTGGTCGAGGATCGACGCGGTGATCAGCGCCATCACGGCGACGAACGACTCGGTGAGCATGCCGCCGTAGCCGATCAGGCGCATCTGGCTTTCCTTCTCCAGCAGCTTCGGCGTCGTTCCGGATGAGATCAGTGCGTGGAAACCGGACAGCGCGCCGCACGCGATGGTGATGAACAGGAACGGGAACAGCGAGCCGGCGAACACCGGTCCGTTGCCGCGGACGGCGAAGCTCGAAATCGCCGGAGCCTGCATGGCCGGGTGGGCGATCAGGATGCCGACGGCGAGCAGGGCGATGGTGCCGACCTTCATGAACGTCGACAGGTAGTCGCGCGGCGCGAGCAGCAACCACACCGGCAGCACCGACGCGGTGAACCCGTAGATGATGACGAGCCACGACAACGTGACCGGCGACAGGTTGAACCACGTTGCGCCCCAGCTGGTTTCGGAAACCCAGTTACCGCTGATCACGGCTAGCAGCAGCAAGGCGCATCCGATGACCGACACTTCGGATATCCGCCCGGGCCGGATGAAGCGGAGATAGCAGCCCATGAAGATGGCGATCGGGATGGTCATCGCGATCGAGAACACACCCCACGGGCTTTGCGCCAGCGCCCGCACCACCACCAGCGCGAGCACCGCGATGATGATCACCATGATGATGAAGACACCGACGAGGGCGGCTACCCCGCCGGTGGCGCCCAGTTCGTCACGGGCAATCTGGCCCAGGGTGCGGCCGCGTCGCCGGGTGGAAATCCACAACACCAGGTAGTCCTGCACACAGCCGCCCAGCACCGCCCCCACCACGATCCAGATCGCGCTGGGCAGATAGCCCATCTGGGTGGCCAGTACCGGGCCGACCAACGGACCTGCCCCGGCGATCGCGGCGAAATGGTGGCCGAACAGCACCCGCCGGTCGGTGGGCACGTAGTCGGTGCCGTTTTCGAAGATTTCCGCCGGGGTTGCGTGGTCATCGCGCGGCTGGACGATTTTCGTCTCGATCAGCCGCGCGTAGAACCGGTACCCGATGACATAGGTGCAGATCGCCGCGACGACGAACCAGACCGCGTTGACCGTTTCGCCGCGGGCGAAGGCGATGATCGCCCAGGCCACCGCGCCGAGCACGGCGATCACCCCGAAGATGACCTTGTGCCCGGTGCGGATCGGTGAACGGTCGATGACCGCGACGGGAGGTAGGTCGGCATCTGGTGTGGATGTAGCTGACGTGCTCGCTGTCGTCACCGTGCCCTTCCACGGCCGGGACCCTACGCGACTGTGAATGTGCCGACGCGTCCATCGGCGGTCGCGTCGCGACGTTCACGGTCGCGCAACCGGCAGTTCAGCTCCGGTGCAGGGCACGCACGGTGTCGATGGTGTCGGCCTGGTCCGGGCCTTTGTCGTCGCGGTAGCGCAGCACCCGGGCGAACCGCAGCGCCAAACCGCCGGGGTAGCGCGACGACTGCTGGACACCGTCGAACGCCACTTCGACGACTTGCTCGGGTCGCAGCTGCACCACGTAGCCGTCGGTCGGGCCGACGGCCAGTTCGGAAAACCGCGCGGTCTGCCAGTCCAGCATCGCGTCGGTCATGCCCTTTGAAGGTTTTGCCCAACATGACGAAGCCGCCGGTGGCCGGGTCGCGGGCGCCCAGATGGATGTTGGACAGCTTCCCGCGGCGCCGGCCCGAGCCCCACTCGACGGCCAGCACCACCAGGTCCAGGGTGTGGACCGGTTTGACTTTGAGCCAGCCGGCGCCCGCGGCGGCCGGCCTCGTAGCGGGCGGTCAGCGACTTGGCCATCACGCCCTCGTGGCCCGCGGCCAGCGTCGCGTCCAGAAACTCGGCGGCGGCGGCCGGATCCGAGGTGACCAGCCGATCGACCCGGTTCTGCGTGCGGACGTGGTCTGGTCGAGCACCGCCATCCGCTCGCTGGTCGGTGCGTCGAGGAGGTCGACGCCGTCGCGGTGCAGCACGTCGAAGAAGAACACCGACAGCGGCTGGGCGGCGCGGGCGGCTGCGACGTCGACGGATCGGCCGAAGCGCGACCCGGTGACCTGGAAGGGCTGCGGCCGGCCGTCCGGGCGCAACGCGATCGCCTCCCCGTCGGCGATCAAGTCGGTGACGGGCAACGCCAGCGTCGCCTCGACCACCTCGGGTAGCCGGGCGGTGACGTCGTCGAGGCTGCGGGTGTAGACCGTCACCTGATCGCCCGCCCGGTGCACCTGCACCCGCGCCCCGTCCAGCTTCGCTTCGAAAGCTGCTGTGCCATTGAACTTTTCGAGTGCCTCGGTGACGCTTGCCGCGGTCTGCGCCAGCATCGGGCCGACCGGTCGGCCGACCCGCAGGGTGAACGCGTCCAGCGCCACCGTCCCGCCGGTCAAGCCCGCGGCGGCGACTGCGGGCAGGTCGCCGCCCAGCATCGCCGCGCGCCGCACCGCGGTGGCGGGGATCTGCGCCGCCTCGGCGACCGCATCGGCCATCACGCCGGCCAGCGCGCCCTGGCGCAGCTCACCGGTCAGCAGCCGCCGCAGAAACGTCTGCTCGACTTCGGTTGCGGACGCGAACAATCCGGCGACAAGCTCGGCACGCCGCGCCTGCGAGCCCTTGCCCGAGACGGCGCCGATCGTCGAGAAGGTGGCGTCGACGCCGGTGACGGTCAGGCTCGGCTGCAGCCGCGGCGGGCGGCAGCGACCGCAAAGCCGCCCAGCCGACACCGATTTGGCGTTGCGGCAGCTCACCGGAGAGCCACGACACGATGATCGCGACCAGCGTGGGATCGGATTTGGCCCGGCTGAGCAGATCGGCGATCCGCGCGATTTTGGCCAGCCGCGAAGCGGAGCCACCCACTTCGGCCGAGGTCGTCGCCACGTCGATGAGCAGCACAGCCCACCTTTACACGCCTGACCGACAACGTCACGCACGGCCGCGATAGCGTGCATGGCTAACGTCCGGTGACGATGCAGAGCGGGCAGCGCGATGAGGCGGAGCCGGGCAATCGATTCGCAACGAACAAGGAGGTTTGGATGGAGATCAACGGCAAGAAGGTCGTCGTCATCGGCGGCGCCTCGGGCATGGGCCGCGCCAGCGCCGAGCTGCTGGCCGCCCGCGGGGCCAGTGTCGCGGTGCTCGACCGCGAAGGGTCGGACGGCAAGGACGTCGCCGCCGGCATCGGCGGCGAGTTCTATCCGGTCGACGTCACCGATTTCGCCGGCACCGAGGAGACCCTGCAGGCCGCGGTCGACAAGCTCGGCGGCCTGCACGTCATGGTGACCACGGCCGGCGGCGGCATCGCCAAGCGGACGATGTCGAAGTCCGGTCCGCACGATCTCGAGTCCTTCCAGTCGGTGATCGATCTCAACCTCATCGCCACGTTCAACATCAGCCGGCTGGCGGCAGCGCACATGAGCCAGAACGAGCCCGAGGACGAAGAGCGCGGCGTCATCATCAACACCGCGTCGATCGCGGCCTTCGAGGGCCAGATCGGGCAGGTCGCCTACACCGCGGCCAAAGCGGGCATCGCCGGCATGTGCCTGACCATGGCACGCGATCTCGGGTCGCTGGGCATCCGCGTGTTGGCGATCGCGCCAAGCCTGTTCGCGACCGGGTTGACCAAGGGCATTCCGGACGAGTTCGCCACCGCGCTGACCAAGGACGCGGCGTTCCCCAAGCGGCTGGGCCGCCCCGAGGAGTACGCCAAGCTGGTCGCGGCCATCGTGGACAACCCGATGCTGAACGGCCAGTGCCTGCGGCTGGACGCCGGGCAGCGGTTCGCGCCCAAGTGAGGCGCGTAGCCGCCGTCGGGCCGACCAGCCGGTTGGGAGGCAGGCGCATTTAAGTACACTCTTTCCAACCGGCCGATTGCGTCCAAGAGGAAGGCCCTCGAATGGGTATCGCACTGACCGACGACCATCGCGAACTCGCCGAGGTCGCCCGCGGGTTCCTGACCTCGCAGAAGGCGCGTGCGGCGGCGCGGTCACTGCTCGACGCGCCCGAGGAGGCCCGGCCGCCGTTCTGGCAGGGCATCGTCGAACTCGGCTGGCTCGGCCTGCACATCGACGAGGAGTACGGCGGCTCCGGCTACGGGCTGCCCGAACTCGTCGTCGTCATCGACGAACTCGGCCGTGCGGTGGCGCCGGGGCCGTTCGTGCCGACCGTGATCGCCTCGGCGGTGATCGCCGAAGACGGTACCGCCGAGCAGAAGTCGCGGCTGCTGCCCGGACTGATCGACGGAACCGTCACCGCGGGCATCGGTCTGGGCGGCCGAGTACGGCGTCAGCGACGGCGTCGCCGACGGCGACGCCGGGGTGGTGCTTGGGCGCCGGCCTGGGCGACCTGCTGCTGATCGCGGCGGGTGACGACGTGCTGGTGGTGGAACGCGACCGCGCCGGGGTCTCGGTCGAGGTGCCGGAGAACCTCGATCCGACCCGGCGCTCCGGACGGGTCCGGCTGCAGAACGTCAGCGTCGGCGACGGCGACATGCTGCCGGGCGCGCGGGAATCGGCACTGGCCCGCGCCCGAACCCTGCTGGCCGCCGAGGCGGTCGGTGGGGCGGCCGACTGCGTCGAGGCCGCCGTCGACTACGCCAAGGTGCGCCAGCAGTTCGGCCGCACCATCGCCACATTCCAGGCGGTCAAGCATCACTGCGCGAACATGCTGGTCGGCTGCCGAGTCGGCGATCGCCGCGGTGTGGGACGCCTCCCGCGCGGCCGAGTCCGAGGACGAAGCAGCAGTTCCGGCTGGTCGCCGCTGTCGGCGGCGGCGCTGGCCTTTCCGGCCTATGCCCGCAACGCCGAACTGAACATTCAGGTGCACGGCGGCATCGGGTTCACCTGGGAGCACGACGCGCATCTGCACCTGCGCCGGGCGCTGGTGACGCACGGCGCTGCTTCGGCGGCGACGCGCCGGCCCGCGACGTCTTCGACCGCACCGCGGCCGGTGTCAGCCCGGGAGAACAGCCTGGACCTGCCGCCCGAGGCCGAGGAGCTGCGCACCAGAATCCGCGCCGACGCCGCCGAGATCGCCGCACTGGACGAAGCAGGCGCAGCGCGACAAGCTGATCGAGACCGGCTACGTGATGCCGCACTGGCCCAAGCCGTGGGGCCTGGCCGCCGACGCGGTGGAGCAGTTGGTCATCGAGGAGGAGTTCCGCGCCGCGGGCATCAAGCGCCCGGACTACGGGATCACCGGCTGGGTGATCCTGACCCTGATCCAGCACGGAACCCCTTGGCAGATCGAACGATTCGTCGAGAAGGCGCTGCGCAAGGACGAGATCTGGTGCCAGCTGTTCTCCGAGCCCGACGCCGGCTCGGACGCGGCGTCCATCAAGACCCGGGCCACCCGGGTCGACGGCGGCTGGAAGATCAACGGGCAGAAGGTGTGGACCAGCGGGGCGCACTACTGCGCGCGCGGCCTGGCCACCGTGCGTACCGATCCGGAGGCGCCCAAGCACGCCGGCATCACCACGGTGATCGTCGACATGAAGGCTCCCGAGGTCGAGGTGCGGCCGCTGCGGCAGATCACCGGCGGCTCGGAGTTCAACGAGGTGTTCTTCAACGACTTGTTCGTCCCCGACGAGGACGTCGTCGGCGAACCCAACACCGGCTGGACGGTCGCCCGGGCCACGCTGGGCAACGAGCGGGTCAGCATCGGCGGCAGCGGGTCGTTCTACGAGGGGCTGGCCGCGCAGCTGGTTCAGCTGGCTCAGCGACCACCGGATCGGTTGGCGGGCGCGGCGAATCCGGGTCGGGCATACCTTGCCGAGGAGAACGCGCTGCGACTGCTGAACCTGCGCCGCGTCGCGCGCAGCGTCGAAGGAGCGGGCCCGGGCCCGGAAGGCAACATCACCAAGCTGAAGCTGGCCGAGCACATGGTCGAAGGCGCGGCGATCATGGCTGCGCTGCTCGGGCCCGAGGTCGCGTTGCTCGACGGGCCGGGGGCGCTGGCCGGGCCGGCTGATCATGGGCGCCCGGGGCATGGCGATCGCCGGCGGCACCTCCGAGGTGACCCGCAACCAGATCGCCGAGCGCATCCTCGGCATGCCGCGCGACCCGCTGATCAAGTAGCGCAGCCTTGGCGAGCAGTCCGCAAAAGCCCCCGACACGCCGAGGCGGATTCGAGCCGCGGGGCGCTTTTGCGACTGCTCGCGCTAGTCGGCCGGCGCGAAGCGTGGAGCGCCGTCGGCGCCGGGCTCCGGCAGTGCCTCGACGCGCATCCCGCACGTCACTGAATCAGGTTCACAGTCAACAATATTCGCTGCGACCCGTAGTCCGCTCTGCTCGGCGAGTTCAACGATCGCGATCACGTAGGGCGTCGGGATCTCCGGATTGAAGGCGTGGTGGTTAACCGTGTAGGTGAAGACGGTGCCGCGACCCGACACCGGCCGCGCGACCAGGGGACCACCGCAGTCGCGGCATTCGCCCGCCGCGGGATGCACCCAATGTGCGCAATTGTCGCAGTGCGCGATAAGCAGCTGGGACGTCGCCTCGGTCGACACGAGCAATACAGTACACTCTATTCCCTTGGGTTGGTCTAACGGGACGGCGTAGATGAGCTACTTCGAAAAAGACGCGATCATTTCCGGTATCGGCATATCGCGAATCGGCCGTCGCACCGGCATTCCCGGGCTGGAGCTCACCATGGAAGCGGTCCGCGGTGCTATCGACGACGCCGGCCTGGCTTCCCCCGACATCGACGGCATTGCCACCCTGGGTGACACACCTGCCGCCGAAGTCCTTGCCGCGCTGCAGATCGAGGCGTCCGACTGCGGGTCGGGGTTCGGCACCGGCGGTCTGCTCAGCCCGGTGATGTCGGCCTGCCGTGCGGTGTCCGAGGGTCACGCGAGGCACGTCGTCATCTACCGGACGATCCAGATGCTGGGCGGCACGGTCCCGGTGAAGCAGGACGAGAACGCGGCGCCGCCGCCGCTCGCCCGGATGTTCGAGACACCCGAGGGTGCAGAGCCACCCGCCGTCGGCCCGATGGACGATGTCAACGATCTGGTTGCCGCCCATGCGTATTCCGCGGCGAACTGGCTGGCGCTGAACTGCCGCCGGCACATGGAGCTGTACGGCACCACCAAGGAGCAGCTGGGCTGGCTGGCGATCAACAGCAGGCGCAACGCGGGGTTGAATCCACTTGCGGTGTACCGGGATCCGATGACGATGGATGACTACCTGGCCGCCCGGCCGGTTTCCACGCCCTTTGGGCTACTGGACTGCGACGTCCCGATCGACGGGTCGATCGCGGTGGTGGTGTCGGCCGCCGACTACGCCAAAGACTGTCCGCACCGGGCGGTGGCGGTGGAGGCCATCGGTGGTGCCGATGGTGCCGGTGGCTGGTTTCACCGCACCGACTATCCAAAGATGGCCTCGGCCGACGCGGCCGCGCAGATGTGGTCACGCACCGACCTGACGCCCGCCGATCTGAATCTCGCGGAGCTATACGACGGGTTCACCTTCCTCACCTTCGCCTGGCTGGAAGCCCTGGGCATCTGCGGTGATGGCGAAGCGGGCCCGTTCGTCGAGGGCGCCGAGCGGATCGCCCTGGACGGCGCCTGCCGCTGAACACCTACGGCGGACAGCTCTCGGCGGGCCGCATGCACGGCTACTGGCTGCTGCACGAGACCTGTCTGCAGTTGCGCGGTGAGGCAGGGGAGCGGCAGGTTCCCCGCCGACCTGAGGTCGCGGTGGCCGCGGTGGGCGGTGGCCCGATCGCCGGATGCATGCTGCTGACATGCTGAGTAGCTCTGTGCGAGCGTGCAATTGAGTCCTGAAGCTCGTCCGCATGTCAGAACCGGTACTGATGCCGAGCACCGGTCCGATAAGCGAGCATCGCAGATCGCACGTCGCATCGAGGCTGACATCATTCGGCGCGGCTGGCCGATCGGCCAATCACTGGGTTCCGAGCAGGCGCTCCAACAGCGTTATCGGGTGAGCAGATCAGTGCTGCGAGAAGCCGTTCGGCTCGTCGAGCACCACCAGGTCGCCCGCATGCGGCGGGGACCGAACGGCGGTCTGCTGGTCTGCGAGCCCGACGCCAACCCGGCAACTCACGCCATCATCATTTACTTGGAGTACCTGGGCACCACGATCGGTGATCTGCTCGACGCGCGGCTGCTGCTCGAGCCGTTGGCGGCATCGCTTGCCGCCGAGCAAATCGATGAAGCCGGCATCGACCGGCTGCGCGCGGTGCTGCGCGCCGAGGAGCCGCACGAAGAGTTCCACGCGGCACTCGCCGAGCAGTCTAAGAACCCTGTGCTGCAGCTCTTTATCGACATCCTGATGCGGTTGAGCGTTCGGTATGCCGAGGATTCCCGGCTGGACTCCGCCACTGATGCCCTCGACGCGATCGACCGCAGGCACCAGGAACACGCGGATATCGCCGCTGCGGTCACCGCGGGCGACTCGGCGCGGGCCAAGACGCTGAGCGAGCGGCACGCGGAATCGATGACGGCGTGGCTGCAAGACCACCAGCCTCGGGACCGCGCGCGCAATCGGAGCGGATTGCACCGCGAGGCCCCGCACGGCAAGCTCGCCGAGGTTCTGGCGACCGCCATCCGGGACGACATCGCGACCAGTGGCCGTCAAATCGGGGAGGTCTTCGGGACCGAAGTCGCACTGCTGGAACGCTATCGAGTCAGCCGGTCGGTGCTGCGCGAAGCGGTGCGGCTGCTGGAATACCACGCCGTTGCAAAGATGCGCCGCGGACCGGGCGGCGGGCTGGTGGTGGCGGAACCCCAGGCACAGGCCAGCATCGACACCATCGCGCTGTATCTGCAATATCGCAAGCCCCGCGGCGAAGACCTCCGGTTGGTGCGCGACGCCATCGAAATTGACAATGTCGCAAAGGTCGTCAAACGCCGCGACACGCCGGAAGTGCGCACCTTCCTCGACACCCACCGGGTGATCATCGAGGAAGCAGGCAACGATCTGCGCGCGGCCGGAATGGCGGAGTTCCTGTTCCATACCGGGTTGGCTCAGCTGGCCGGTAATGCCGTGCTGGACTTGTTCTTACGGATCATCGTCGAGGTGTTCCGCAGACATTGGGCCAGCACCGAGCAAGTGATCCCGACCGACAGCGATCTCGTCGAGGTGCAACGCGCTCACCTACGCATCATCGAGGCGATCGCGGATGGCGACGACAGCCTCGCGCGTTACCGCACGCGTCGCCATTTGGACGCGACGGCGTCGTGGTGGTTGTGACCCGTCGTCAGCGTCCGAGTCGTCAACGCTCTGTCTCAGGACGCGATCGGCACGGCCACTTCGTTGCGCCTTCGGAACGGCAGCGTCCAAGGCGGATCGTAGAACCAGGTCACCGGGTCACCAACGGTCTGAATTCCCTTACTGCGCAGCACTTCAGAAAGCTGTGCTGATCGTGCTGCGACTGCACCGTGGCCGGCAATACCGCTGAATCGCAGCACCGCCATCGTCTCGGCGGGCACTTCGACCAGCCGAACGCGGGCGTCGTCGGGCTCGGGGAGCGTCGCCATCGTCCACTTCGACGGCATGAAAAACCGGATGACCCACCCATGCTCGTCTGCAGCACGCGACACAGGTGCCGTCATCGCGATCTTTTGTCCTTTAGCCGACGCCTGGCTGACTGGTGCGGTCATCGCAATCCTGCTGGAACTGTGGTTGCCGCCGAAGATATACCCGGCCAGCCGGCGGAAGCCCTGTTGGAGCGCTCGCTGTTCGTCCCCCTCTACGGTTGTCTCAGCCGCGATGCGGGGGTGGTAGCGACGGATCTCGGTCTCGTCGGTCAGCCGCTCGCTGCTGTACGCGGGTTCCTCGGCACCCACCCGGATCCCGACGGTTGCTAACACGGATTCGACGATTTGCGCGGCGATCGTCGTCAGCGGATTACCCATCTTGCGCTGCCCTTCTGATGCTGTTCGGCCACCGGCCGGCGACAGACCCTTCACATGGGGTTGGCATCGTCGCTGCCGCCAGAGCCCATCAGCTTCAGACCGGCCATCGCCTGCTCGGCGCCGGCCTTGTCCGTCTTCTCCACCACGAAGCCCATGTGAATGATCACCCAGTCGCCCGGCGCGAACGTCTCCTCCGGCAGCATGCCGATGTTGACCTTGCGGTGCTCACCGACGACGTCGACCAGCGCGAGTTGGTCGTTGTAGCCGTCGAGCATCCGGACAACTTGGCCGGGAATCCCGAGACACATCAGTCACACCTCTCCTACCCGAGCTTCGTCTTCGGCGCGAAGCATCGCCACCGCCGATTCGACCGCCCGCACCGCTTCGGGGACCGCTGTTTGCACAGGCTCGCTCAAGCCCATTCCGTCGGCGATGTCGGCGACCTCACATCCCACCACGATGGTCCGCGGGGCGGTCCCGCCGAGCGCACGAAGACTCGCGAACACCGTCGCCGGATCCATGCCGTGTGCATCCAAACCCGCAGGGGCATCGGGTGATTCATGGTCGGCTTCAAATACGTGCACCGCTTCCCGGCGAACCACGGTCAGGGATAGCGTCGACCAGCACCAGCGCATCCCAGTCCTCGAGCAGGTCGTAGGCCAGATGCATGCCGCCGATGCCGTAATCGGTGGCGCGTACCCCGTCGGAGCCGTCGACCCGGCCACAGACGTGACGCAATACCTCGGGACCGAAACCGTCGTCGCCGAGGAAGATGTTGCCGATGCCGGCTATCAGGATGCGGGACGTCATACCACCGCGGTCGAATCCACTACATGTGCCGCATCTTCAAGTAGCGCCGGGCATCCGGAATATTTATCAGGCCCATCACCACAGCCGAGAACACGATCAGTCCAAGGATGCCGATGAACACCCACCCTACGATCTCCATGTCTAATTCCTTTCCGTGGTAGTGGTTTCGAGCGGTTCGACTTCGTCGGGTGCGAAGTACAGGTAGCGGCCGTACCACTCGTGCAGGTCGGCGGCCGGATCGTCGTCGACGACGACTCCGACGTGCTGGTTGCCGTCGACGTCTTCGTGCACCGAGGTGACCCGCGCTGTCTTGCCGGAGAAAAACAGGTCTTGCGCGTCGGCACGGCGACCCGGATGCAACCGCACCCGGCTGCCCCGCGACACCCGCACACCGTTCACCAGCACCGCGTCGAGATCCGGCCGAACGGCGTTGTCGGCCAGCGGGTCCCACCACTGCACGCCATCGGGTATCTCCGGGATCAGACCCGGCTCACCGATCGGCTCGCCCAAATGGGGGTCGCGCAAGACGCCGTGCAGGCGCTGCATCGCCTCCGGCGACATGGCGTCGCAGCGGTCGATGATCTGCGCGGCCAGCGGGTCGGTGGCGCGGGCCTGCGCCTTCTCGTCGTCGGTCATCGTCATCACCCGCAGGGTCAGGATCTCATCGATTTCGGTCGAGTCGTAGAGCGCACCCTCACTCTGCTCCGCGATCTCGGGGTGGTCGTAGAGAATGATCGGCGACACCAGCAGCAGGTCGTTGTCACCGGGCGGGCCGGCCAGCACCGGGAAGCAGCGGTGCTGCTGGCAGCCCGCAGCTGCAGCCGCAGCGCGGTCAGGTGGATCCAGCAGCGAAATGAACTCACCGCCAACGACTTCCGCGATGACGTGGGTGCCGATCAGGGATGTCGCGATCGCCCAGTCTTTCCCGGCCTGCTCGACGCTTGGCGCGGTGTTGCGAACAGTGACGGTGACCCGGCTCAGGCTGTCGACGCGTTCGACGTCGACGGTCAGTTCACCGCGGATGCTTTCCCTGCTTCGCACCAGCCTGCCGCCGTCGACCGCTTCGATGTCGCTGCCCGAGGGCGCGGTCACCGGCAGCGTCCACGGCTCGGGCCGGGTCGGTGAGGTCGAAGGGGCCGAACGGCAATTCGACTTCGATGGCCTCGTCCCAGCTGAGCCATGACCCAGACGGCGTGGTCAGTTCGTCGACCGGCTGGTAGCGCCCGCCGCCGGTGTTGCGCTCGGCGGCGCGGTGCTGCAGTTGCAGGAATCGCACGACCAGCTTGATGCCGTCTGCGCCGTCGACGAGGAACTGCGCCGACAGGCTGTCGTCCTCGCCAATGCCCGCGTCAGCCGCTGCCGGGCGGACCTAAAACCCCGAATTGCCAACGGGTTTGGTTCTTGCTCGAGGATGCGCGATAGGGGTAGAGCAGGTAGCCCTCGTAGAGCACGGCGTCGGCGATGGTGCGGGCCCGGTCCCAGTTCGCGCTCACCGGACCTCCTCGCGAGCCAGGGCCAGCAATTCAGTGACGGCGTCGTCGAGGCTCAAAAGTCCGCGCGCCGATTTGTAGGCGTTCAGCGCCGTCACCGTGTCGTGGCCGAGGCGTACCCATCCGCTGCTGGGGTAGTGCTGCTGGATCAGGGTCCGCCACACCGACACCGGCATGTCGTAGCGGTCCTCGCAGTCCCACGGTACTTGCTGCACCGAGAACCCGCGCTCGCCGGCCATGAAAACCGTTCCGCTGAAGAGGAACTGCAGCGGGACGAGGCCGTCACGCAGCGCATGCAGATACTTGGCTGCCGTCACCTCGAAGTCATATGTGCATTCCAGCTCGAGCGGGACCTCGCATGCGCCGGTGAATCCGGGGACCATCGCCGCGCAGTGTTGCCACAGGAAGGTGTGTTGGGTGGTTGCCCACCGTTCCCGCGGCCCGAACAGGTCGGTCAATCCGGCGGCCTCGTCGTCGGAATAGCCGCGGCGCAACGGGTCGATACGGACCTGACATCGCAGCGCGATCGCGTGCACCGGCTGCTCGCCGGGTACCGAGACGGCGATGCGCGCGGTCAGCATCGGCGTGATCGCATACGGCTCGGGGGTCACGTCGACAACGGTGAACGAGGCGCCGGTCGGAGCGGTCATCGCGTTGCTCCGCACTGCGCTGCGCGAGCGCGGTGAAGAAGTCGTCGACGAACTCACGCGCCTCCTGCCCGCCGTCGAAGCCGCGCCATCGCGTCCGCAGTCCGCCGACGAACTCATAGCAGGCGTCGATCGGGACCAGGTAGCACTCGCGGCGAACCGTCGTCGGGTACGCGCACCAGCAGCGCCTCCACGTCGTCGGCAAGCAGGCCGACCCTCGGTTCGGCGGCGCTGATCGCGTTCCAGGCGTCGAGGTCGAGCTCGGATTCGGTTGCGCCGGCCGGTCCCGGGTAAAACGCGACGGTGCGATCCAGCGCCGAGTTGCGGAAGAAGAACGCCAGGCCGACCGGGATCTGCAGCGCTTCCCAGGTGCGGCGATCAAGCGCGAAATCGGGAAATGACAGATACCGGTCCGGAACCGCGCGGTAGCGCAGCTGCGCGTGGCTGTCGGTGAACAGCAGATAGCAACCACGGCACACGCACATCAGTTGTCGCCCAGCCACATTGACCACGTGCTGGTGAGCGTCGGCGATCGGCTCCGAGCACATCTCACACCGCTCTCCGGCCGGCTGCGGCGCGCGCCGATTTCCGGTGATGCGGGCCAGAACGTCAAACGGGGTGGTCATGCCGGCGCACCCATCGGCTCGGCGGGCACCGCGATGGACAGCACACCGTCGCGCCGCAGCAGTGGGATGGGATCGAGGTGGCGCTCGGCGCCGTCGTCGAGGCCATCGAGTCCGGCCCCGGCGTGCACGACATCGAAATGCGCGCGGCAGCGCGGACATCGCAGTACCGGATCGCCTGCCGCGGCTCGCCGGTGCAGTGCCGCGCCGGCCAGGGATCCATCGCAGGCCGGGCAGTGGTCACGGTAGGCGTACAACTGGTCGCCGACCCGGCAGGCCAGCACCACGACGCCGGCGACCGAGAAGCCGCCGACTTCGCCGGGAGCCAGGTCGGCCAGATCGGGTACCTGATGCCAGGCCGAGCCGCCGCCGTTGGACGACCCCCTGGAATGAACCTGGGCGAGCAGCGATTCGGCCGGGATCACCGCTGAGCCTTGGGCGTCCACGGTTTCGGGCGCCACCACTTCGATCGACGAAACCTCCGGTGCAGCAGCCCGAATCGCGTCCTCGACCGCCAACTCCAGCGTCACCGCCGACGACGGACAGCTCTTGCAGCTGCCGGCGAACTGAAGCTGCACGGTGTCACCGACGATGTCGAGCAGATGCACATCCCCGCCATGCGAGCCCAGGTAGGGCCGGACCCGGTCGAGTGCGTCGGACACCCTTCGACGCACGTCGTGCGGATGCAGACCGTGGACGAGCAGCAAGCTGGCCACCAAGTCGTCGGCGACCAGGCGGTCCAGCAATGCCTGGATCCGCCTGATCGCCGATTGTCGCGAGGATTCGCGACAGGCCCGCGCCGTAGAGGTCGACTACCTCGCGGACCAACTGCTCGGCGCGTTCACGGGCGGCCACCCCACCGGCCGACGTCGCGTCCAGCAGCGTCTGGATCCGATCGCCCGCCGAGCGCCACTGCGCGTCCCCCTGCAACTCCTCGGGGCGATCAGCCATGCATCACTCCCCGGTCGCCGTTTGCGTCGGCGAGTGCAGCCGCTCCAATGTCTTGCCCTTGCCGAGGTACATGTGCACACCACAGGGCAGGCACGGGTCGAAGCTGCGCACCGTGCGCATGATGTCGATGCCCTTGAAGTGCTCCCGGTCGTTCTCCTCGAAGATCGGCTGGCCCTGCACCGCGTCCTCGTAGGGTCCCGGCGTGCCGTAGCTGTCGCGCGGGTTCGCGTTCCACGGTGTCGGCGGGTACGGGTGGTAGTTGGCGATCTTGCCGTCGCGAATCACCATGTGGTGGCTCAACACTCCGCGCACCGCCTCGGTGAAGCCGCAGCCGATGCCTTCCTTGGGCACGTCGAACTTCTCCCAGGTCTTCGTACGCCCAGCGCGGATCTCCGCTAATGCCTTTTCGGCGAAGTGCAACGCGCACGCCGCCGCATAGGCCTGGAAGTAGGTCCGCGCCCGGTCGCGCTCGATGGTGTTGGACCCGTGGTGGGGGATCTTCCACTCGAACTCGACCGGCCCCTTGAGAGCGGTCTTCGGGCAGGTTGATCTGCACCGAATGACCGGTGGACTTGACGTAGCCGATGTCGACCAGGCCGGCCAGCGCGGTCGACCACAGCCGGGCCAGCGGACCGCCGCCGGTGTCCAGAGCCAGGTGGTCCTTGCCGTCGAACCAGCGCGGCGACATCACCCAGCTGTAGTTGCCGCCGTCCATGTCCCGCTTCTGCGGATGCGGGTTGGTGTGCTGGTTCCACGGGTGCCGCCGGTCGACCGGATTACCCAGCGGGTCGGTCTTGACGAACATCTCCTGATCGGTCCAGTCGTCGTAATACGAACTGCCCAAGAGGATCCGGATCCCAGGTTGATGTCGACCAGCGAGTGCGTGACCAGCTTGCCGTCGACCACGACACCGGGTGTGACGAACATGGCGTTGCCCCAGCGCTCCATGTCCTTGTATTCGAAGTTGCACACGTCGGGGTCCTGGAACGAGCCCCAGCAGCCCAGCAGGGTGCGCCGCAGCCCGACCTTCTCGTAACCGGGCATCGCCTCGTAGAAGAAGTCGAACAGGTCGTCGTGCATGGGCACGACCTTCTTCATGAACTCGACGTAGCGCATCAGCCGGGTCATGTAGTCGGTCATCAGCTGGATGGTCGCGACGGTGCCGACTCCGCCGGGGTACAGCGTGGACGGGTGCACATGGCGACCCTCCATCAGGCAGAACATCTCTCGTGTCCAGCGGCTGACTTGCAAGCGCCTCGCGGTAGAACTCGCCGCTGAACGGGTTGAGCGAGCGCATGATGTCGGCGATGGTCTTGTACCCGTGCGCGTCGGCGTGCGGAGCCGCGGTGTTTTCGGCTTTGGCCAGCACACCCGGGTTGGTCTCGGAGACCATCTTTTCGCAGAAGTCCACGCCGACCAGGTTCTCCTGGAAGATGTTGTGGTCGAACATGTATTCCGCGGCCTCGCCCAGGTTGACGATCCACTCGCCCAGATGCGGCGGCTTGACGCCGTAGGCCATGTTCTGGCAGTAGCAGGAACAGGTGGCGTGGTTGTCACCGCAGATCCCGCAGATGCGGCTGGTGATGAAGTGGGCGTCGCGAGGATCCTTGCCCTTCATGAAAATCGAGTAGCCGCGGAAGATGGACGACGTGCTGTGGCACTCGACGACTTCGCGGTTCTCGAAGTCGATCTTGGTGTAAATGCCGAGGCTGCCGACGATCCGAGTGATCGGATCCCACGCCATCTCGACAAGTTGGCCGGGCTCGCGCTTCGCGTGGGACGGCTCGGGGATGATCGTTGTCATCGAACTTTGCTCCCTATCTTCAGCTGAGATGTCGTGCGCGCCTACCAGGTGCGGCGTGCGCCCGTCGTGAGTTTGTCGCCCTTGTGTCGCCAGCTTGCGGCTCCTTGTCCACGGTGCGCTCGGTGATACCGCGCAGGCCGCGGATCAGGCCGAGCCGTACAGCCCCGACGCTGGCGCTGGAAACCTTGCCGCCCGGCGGCTCGTCCATGAACGGCATGAACTTGTCCGGGAACCCGGGCATGGTGCATCCGATGCAGATGCCGCCGACGTTGGGGCAGCCGCCGATGCCGTTCATCCATCCGCGTTTGGGCACGTTGCATTTGACCACCGGGCCCCAGCAGCCAAGTTTGACAATGCATTTCGGTGATCCGTACTCGGTGGCGAAGTCGCCCTGCTCGTAGTAGCCGGCCCGGTCGCAGCCCTCGTGCACGGTGTTGCCGAACAGCCACTGTCGGCCGCAGCGCGTCGTCGAGCGGGATCATCGGCGCCTGGCCGGTGGCCATGTAGAGCAGGTAGGTCAGTGTCTCGGACAGGTTGTCCGGGTGGATCGGGCAGCCCGGGACGCAGACGATCGGGATTCCGGCCTTGCTCTTCCATTCCCAGCCCAGGTAGTCGGGTACGCCCATCGCGCCGGTCGGGTTGCCGGCCATTGCGTGGATGCCGCCGTAGGTGGCGCAGGTGCCCACCGCGACCACCGCGGTCGCCTTGGGGGTGAGTCGGTCGAGCCACTCACTGGTGGTCATCGGCTGCCCGGTGGCCGGGTTGTTGCCGAACCCGCACCAGTACCCCTCGCTCTTGATCGCCTCGTTGGGAATCGAACCTTCCACGACGAGCACGAACGGTTCGAGCTCACCGCGGTCGGCCTTGAAGAACCACTCGAGGAAATCGTCGGCCCCGCCGGTGGGGCCGCATTCGAAGTCGATCAGAGGCCAGTGCACGGCGACCTTGGGCAGTCCGGGGAGTGCGCCCAGCGCGATCTCCTCGACACTGGGCTGGGTGGCGGCAGTCAGCGCCACCGAATCGCCATCACAACTGAGACCCGCGTTGATCCATAGAACGTGGATCAAGGTTTCTTCCGCTTTGACTGCTGCTTCCGTTGGCATACCGCAGCTTTCCGGGGCCCGGGCTAGAGGCCCCTCGCACCGCGGGAGTCGACGGTCGGCACGCTTACGCGGCGCTATTTTCTGGGTCTACTCTCGCCGAACTGCCTTGTCAACGATGTTCTGGCAAATTTGGAGGCCCGGTACGGGTTTCCGGATTTCGGCCTGATTCTCGTCAGCTCCGGCGTATTCTCGCGCTCGATCGCGGTCGGGGGCCGTCATTGGTGCGTGCCGTTCAGCAACATGGTTGCTGTCTTGCGAACCAGTTGCATGTGTTGCAGTTCAAGCGATTCCGCCTCGCGTCTCTCACCGCGCCCAAGGGAACGCGACCATGCACTCAGGTCGTTGCCGCTGCCATGAACCGTCGCAGCCAGCCGAACCAAGCCGACATCCCGGCGCCGGTGCGAGCGCTGACCGGCAAAATCGTCGCCGTCGGATTGACCTCGCGGACGCGGGCCGATGTAGGAGTCGACGTCGACGTCCAGATACGGAACCAGATCGATCTTGTTGAGCAGCACGACGTCCACGGCGCGGAACATCACCGGGTACTTCAGCGGTTTGTCGTCACCCTCGGTGACCGAATAGACCATGGCCTTGGCGTGCTCGCCGACGTCAAACTCCGCCGGGCAGACCAGATTTCCGACGTTTTCGATGATCACCAGGTCCAGCAGGGGCAGATCCAGGCCCTGCAGCGCGCGGTTGACCATGGGCGCGTCGAGATGACATTCGCCGCCGAACCCGTTGCCGGTGTTGAGTAAGGATATCTGCGCGCCCCGCCCGCCGAGCTTGGCCGCGTCGAGGTCGGTCGCGATATCGCCTTCGATCACCCCGACAGCGAACTCGCCGGCGAGTTCGTCGAGCGTCGCGGCCAGCACCGTCGTCTTGCCAGAGCCCGGTGAACTCATCAAGTTCAGTGCGCGAACGCCGTTATTTTCAAAAGCCTTTCGGTTGTAGTCGGCGCGGACGTCGTTTTCGGCGAAGATCGACTCCAGCACGTCGATACGCTGCGAGCCGGTCTGGTAGCCACTGTGGTCCCCGTGATCCCTGTGTTCGTGGCCGTGGTCCCCGTGGTCCGAGTGGTCGTGAGTGTGCACCGTGCCGTCGTCGTGTCGATGAAACCTGCCCATGCGCTCTACCTTTCACCGGCCGATTACGAAACGTCTAGCGAAGTCACCAGAAACTCGTCACCACGCAGCACCTCGACATCGGCGCTCTCGCAATACCGGCACAGCAGCGACCATTGCGAGGTGATCGTCGAACGTTGGCCACACGAGCGGCAGTGCACCTCGGCGGTGACGAACTCGAGCTCGAGTTCGGCGTCGGGCAGGTCTTCGTGGTCGCGGATCAGCGTCCAGCAGAACGTCAGCGACTCGGGCACCACCTGACGCAGCGCGCCGATCTTGACGCGGACGATGTCGACGTGGCGGCCGTCGGCGTACGGTCTGACCACCCCGGCGATCGCTTGGCACAGCGACAGCTCGTGCATGGACCCCGTTCTACACCGCGCAAGCTGACTGCGGCGCATTAATGAAGTTGCACTGGCCGCCTGTCAGCGTCTACCCTCGGCGGCGTGCGGAATCTTCTCGTAGTAGCCAGTACCCGCAGCGGGGTCTGATCCAGACCGACCCCCCGCTGTGGGTCGGAAGCTACTACCTGTCGGTCACCACTCCAGACCAGAGAAGACCGGCACATGACAATCACCGACTTGAGATTTCCGAGTGGCGCCCACACGGCGCCCGCTCCACCCGAATCGCCATCGGTCCGCTTCGAAGGCATCCCGCTGCCGCGGGGAATCCGGGAGGACGCCGACACCATGTCGTGGAGCACGTTCACCAGCGACCTACGCTCCCAGCGCCGGACCACTGCGCCTGGGCCACTGGGAATGCGCCGACGGCGATCGTCCCGCGACCCGGCTGGGCCCGCAGGCCCAGACATTCCGGGCCACGCTGGGCTTCGGCGATCGGATCGAGACGGCGACCGCCACCGCGACCGGACCGGTGGCGGCGCTGACCGCAATGCTTTACGACCACGGCGTCGCCGTGGAGATGCTGCGGTTCCATCAACTGCGGTCAGAGGACACGACCGCAACCTTCATCCAGGGCAGTGACGGCTGCCGCGCCGAGTGGGCGATGGGCTGGTCGGAGGACCCGACGCAGTCAGCGCTGTGCGCAGTCATTGCCTGCGCCAACCGGCTATACGGCGACAGCGGCTCCGGCTAGAGCGGGCGCAGCACGATCGGCATGCCGTCCATCGGGATCGGCATCCCGCCGTAGTCCCATTTCGCCTGGTAGCCCGGCGCGGGGCAACTCAAGCCGGTAGCGGCGCAGCAGCCGGTGCAGGATGGTCTTGATCTCCAGCTGGCCGAACGTCATCCCGATGCACTTGTGCGCGCCGCCGCCGAACGGCGTGAACGCGTAACGGTGCCGTTTGTGCTCGCTGCGCGGCTCGGTGAACCGGTCGGGGTCGAACTTCAGCGGATCCGTCCAGATCTCCGGCAGGCGATGGTTCATCCCCGGGTAGGCGATCACGTTCGTGCCCGCAGGCAGGTAGTAGCCCAGCAACTCGGTGTCGCGCACCGTCTGGCGCATCGCCCACTGCACCGGTGTCACCAGCCGGATCGCCTCGTTCATCACCAGGTCAAGCGACTCCAGCTTCTCCAGTGACTCGATGTCCAGCGGACCGTCGCCGAGCCGATCGGATTCGTCGCGGCAGCGTTCCTGCCACTCGGGGTTGGCGGCCAGGTGGTAGGCCATCGTCGTCGTGGTCGATGTCGAGGTGTCATGCGCGGCCATCATCAGGAAGATCATGTGGTTGACGATGTCCTCGTCGGAGAAGCTGTTGCCGTCCTCGTCCTCGGTGTGGCACAGGACAGTCAGTAGGTCGTTGCCTTCCTTGCCGCGGCGCTCCTTGACCCGCTCGCGGAAGTAGTTCTCCAGCAGTTCACGCGCCTGCAGGCCGCGCCACCAAGTGAACGGCGGCACGCTGGAGCGGATGACCGCGTTTCCGGCGCGGGTGGTGATGGTGAAGGCCTTGTTCACCTTGGTCACCAGCTCATGGTCGGTGCCGGGTTCGTGACCCATGAACACCATCGACGCGATGTCGAGGGTGAGCTCCTTCATTGCCGGGTAAAGCAGAAAACGTGGGTCGTTGACCACCCAGTCGTTAGCCACTACCTGCGAGACGACCTTGTCCATCTGCTCGACGTAGCCGACCAGTCGGGAGCGGACGAACGCTTCCTGCATGATCCGCCGATGGAACATGTGCTCCTCGAAATCGAGCAACATCAGGCCGCGGTTGAAGAACGGCCCGATCACCGGCACCCAGCCCTGCTGGGAGTAGTCCTTGTTGCGGTTGGAATAAACGACCTGGGCTGCGTCGGGACCCAGCGCCGCGACCCCCGGCAGGACCGGTGAGTCACCGAAGATGACCGGACCCTTGGTTTGGTACAGGAAGAGCAGGTAGTCCGGTCCGCCCCGCATCATCTCGATGAGGTGGCCGACGATCGGCAGGCCCCGATCGCCCATGACCGGCTTGAGTCCGCTGCCCGGCGGCGGATCCGCGAGCTTCCGCGGGGACCAATTGGTGTTCAGCAGCCTCTGTTCGACGGCAGCCATGCCGGGAAAGTTGTTGATGGACGGGGTCAGCCGGCGCTTCGCCTGATCGAGCAGGTACTGCGGGGTGCTGATGGTCGCCTTCGAGACTCCTGACACTCCTGACACTCCTCCCTCGACGCCGTGCGCCGAAGGTAGACCGGCATTGACCGGCGTTGTGGCGGACGTCACCCAACCGATATCCTCAGATGAAACTTGACGGCTGTCAAGTTTCCGTTTGGGAGTGGCGTGGTGCAAGGTCGAAGGGTGCGCATCGAGCAGGAGGCCGGCCGGGTGGCAGATCAGAGCGCGCTCGTCCCGGTTCCGCAGCGACGGGGTGATCGGCAGCGACAGGCCATCGTGCAGGCGGTGCGGGAACTGCTCGTGGAAAAGCCGTTCGCGCAGCTGTCGGTGAGCACGATCAGCGACCGCGCGGGTGTGGCCCGTTCGGGCTTCTACTTCTACTTCGACTCGAAATACGCGGTGCTGGCCCAGATCCTCGCCGACGCGACACACGAACTCGAAGAGCTGACCGAATACTTCGCGCCCCGCGGGCCCGACGAGTCGCCGGCGGCGTTCGCCAAACGGATGGTCGGAAGCGCCGCGGCGGTCTACGCGCACAACGACCCGGTGATGTCGGCATGCAACGCCGCGCGCAACACCGACGCCGAGATCCGCGACCTGCTCGACCAACAGGTCGAAGGCGTGGTCCAGCAGATCATCGGCATCGTCAAAGACGAGTTGCGGGCCGGCACCGCCCACCCCATCAGCGACGACATCCCGACGCTGGTGCGGACTCTGTCGGTCACCACCGCGCAAATGCTGTCCGGCGACACCGCTTTCCTGGGCGCCGACGGCGATGTGCAGCGTGGCGTGCGGGTGCTCGAGGCGCTGTGGCTCAACGCGCTGTGGGGCGGTACGGGAGGGGTCTAGCCCCCGGGCTATCGGACCGTTACCGCCGGTATCGTCATCCACCATGGCGCAGAAGACGTTCGCGGGTAAGCGGTGCTTCATCACCGGTGCGGCCAGCGGCATCGGCCGGGCGACCGCACTGCGGCTGGCCGCCCACGGCGCCGAGCTCTACCTGACCGACCGCAACGCCGACGGTCTGGCGCAGACCGTGGCCGATGCTCGCGCGTTGGGGGCACAGGTGCCCGAATACCGGGCGCTGGACGTATCCAACTACGACGACGTCGCCTCGTTCGCCGACGAGATTCATGCCAACCACCCGAGCATGGACATCGTCATGAACATCGCCGGGGTTTCGGCGTGGGGGACCGTCGACCGGCTCACCCACGAGCAGTGGGACAAGATGATCGCGATCAACCTGATGGGCCCGATCCACGTCATCGAGAACTTCGTGCCGCCGATGGTGGCCGCGCGCCGGGGCGGTCATCTGGTCAACGTCTCCTCGGCGGCCGGGCTGATCGGGCTGCCCTGGCATGCCGCATACAGCGCCAGCAAGTTCGGGTTGCGCGGACTCTCCGAGGTACTGCGCTTCGACCTGGCCCGAAACCGCATCGGGGTCTCGGTGGTCGTGCCGGGCGCCGTCAAGACCCCGCTGGTGAACACTGTCGAGATCGCTGGCGTGGACCGCGACGATCCTGCAGTAATCCGCTGGGTGGATCGCTTCGCCGGCCACGCGGTGTCGCCGGAAAAAGCCGCGGAGAAGATCCTGGCCGGAGTCGCCAAAAATCGGTTCCTGATCTACACCTCGGTGGACATCCGCGCGCTGTACGCGTTCAAACGAGTCGCCTGGTGGCCCTACAGCCTGGCGATGCGCCATGTCAACACGTTGTTCGCCCGGGCGCTGCGGCCAGCCCCGGTGTCGCGCTGAACTAGTTCGGCATCTGTAATTCCAGCCGCACCCCGAGCAGCCGGACCGGGCGGTCCAACTCGAACAGGTCCAGCACCCGCAGCGCGGCCGCGACGATCACGTGGGCATCGGTCGTGGGCTGATCAAGCTTGCGGATCTTGGTGCGGGTGTAGAACGTGGCGGTGCGGACGGTCACCGCGACCCGCGTGACGATGCGCGACGCGGCCACTACCTCGCTCAGCGCCCGCCGCGCCAATTCGATTACCGCTGAGTCCATTTCGTCTCGATCGGTGAGATCCTGCGGGAAGGTCACGACGTGGCTGCGGGAGCGGGGCAGCCACGGCTCGGCGCTGACCGTGTCGTCGCCGCCGCCGTTGGCCAGCAGTAACAGCCACAGCCCGGTCCGCGGGCCGAACGCCGACGTCAGCACCTCGGCATCGGTGTGCGCCAACTGCCAGACCGTGGTGATACCAAGGGCGTCAAGCTTTTTCGCGGTCTTCGGGCCGACGCCCCAGAGCGCATCGACCGGCCGGTCGCCCATCACCGTCATCCAGTTCGCGTCGGTGAGGGTGGACACGCCGGCCGGCTTCGCGAACCCGGTGGCGACCTTGGCGCGCTGCTTGTTGTCGCTGATGCCTACCGAGCAGGACAGCCCGGTCGCCGCCGAGACGACGGTGCGGATCTGATCGGCGAGTTCGTTTGGGTCCGCGATGTCGGCCCCGAGATAAGCCTCGTCCCAGCCCCATACCTCGACCGGATGACCCAGGTCGCGCAGCAATCCCATCACTTGTTCAGAGGCCGCGTCGTAGGCCGCGGGATCCGACGGCAAGAAGGTGGCGTCGGGACAGCGCCGGGCCGCGGCGCGCAGCGGCATACCCGCGTGCACACCGAATTCGCGGGCTTCGTACGACGCGCAGGTGACCACTTTGCGCGCTTCGGTCGGATCGCCGTTGCCCCCGACAATGACCGGCAGGCCGGCCAACTCGGGGTGGCGGCGCAGTTCGACCGAGGCCAGGAATTGGTCGAGGTCGACGTGCAGGATCCAGCGTCAGCGGCGTCACCGTCCACACAGCTTGCGCGCCAGGCTTTCCCACGCATCGCCCAGCGTCTGCAGGGTCTGGCCGGCGTCGGACAGCTGGTGTTCGACGTAGTCGGCGTCGAGCAGCGCCAGCAGGGCATCGGTTTGGGCGTCGAGGTTGCCGGTCGTCCCGGCGGAGGCCAGCAGCATCCGGACGTGCATGCGTAGCACCAGGTAGGGGGCATTGACCGGCGAACCGTAGCGGGTGTGCGGGTCGCGGTTGGCGGCGGAGAGCAGCTCATGGTGGGCATGGGCAAAACGCAGCCGGTCGCGCCCGAACGCCAGCAGGCGATCCAGCGGCGGCGCATCCGGGCCCAGCGGCGGCGGACCGAACAGGAATGCCTGCTGGCTGGCCCGCTCGTCCTCGTCGAGCAGCACCATCATCAACCCGGCCCGGCTGCCGAACCGCCGGAACACCGTGCCCTTGCCGACGCCGGCGGCAGCGGCGATGTCGTCCATGCTGACCGCGTCGGCGCCGCGCTCGGCGATCAGCCGGCGCGCGGCATCCAGCAACAGCACTCGGTTGCGGGCCGCGTCGCCGCGCTCCAGCGGAGTGGAGGCGGGTAGCTCGCCCAGCCAGTCGACAGCGCTCACACCTGCACTTTAACCCGGCTGGAATAATTCGGACCACGGTCCGTTTAACTCATGCAAGGATGTAGACCAATGACCCGAAGGGAAGCAGACAATGTCGGACATCAAGGTTTTGACACTGGTGGGAAGCTTGCGCGCCGCGTCGATCAACCGTCAGATCGCCGAGCTGGCCGCCGACGTCGCCCCTGACGGCGTCACCGTGACCATCTTCGATCAGCTCGGTGAGCTGCCGTTCTACAACGAGGACATCGACAACGAGACTGACGTGCCCGCTCGGTCACCGCGCTGCGGGCCGCCGCGGCCGAGGCCGACGCCACCCTGGTGGTGACCCCGGAATACAACGGCAGCATCCCGGCCGTCATCAAGAACGCCATCGACTGGCTGTCCCGGCCATTCGGCAACGGGGCCCTGAAGGACAAGCCATTGGCCGTCATCGGCGGGTCGTTCGGCCAGTACGGCGGCGTCTGGGCGCATGACGAGACCCGCAAGTCCTTCGGGATCGCCGGTCCGCGTGTCGTCGAGGCGATCAAGCTGTCGGTGCCGTTCGGCTCGCTGAATGGCCAAGCAGCCGCGAGAGCACGCCGAGCTGGTATCCAACGTGCGCGATGCGGTGGGCAAGCTGGTCGCCGAGGTGAGTTGACATCGCCTGGCCCCGGGTGCAGCGCGACTGCCCGGCGTCGATCAGCGCCGGTTCTCAGGCGCCATAGAGGGTCTCGATGCTGTCGTGCAGGCGCTGAGCCAGCGGCGAAGCGGCATACTTATCTGTGATGACCTCGATATAGGCTGCGCCGTCGTGGTTTCGGGCGCGCACCATCGCTTCGTCGAGTTCGCCGCAAGTGGTCACACGCGTGGTGTACCAGCCGGTACAGCCCAATGCGCGGGGTAGGTCCGCGTAGTTCCAGGACGCGACATCGTTGTAGGCGATATCGGGATCCGCGCAGAGCAGCCGTTCGATGAGATAGCCATTGTTGTTGAGCACGAAGATAATCGGGTTCAAGCTGCGTCGGCCGAACTGGGTGATCTCCTGCGCGGTGAGCTGGTGTGAACCCTCGCCGGTGACCAGCACCACGCGTCCGGCCGGGTGCGCGGCAGCGGCCCCGAACGCTGCGGGGGTGGCCCATCCGATCGACCCCCACAAGGTCTGATTGTGAAAGCTCGCCCCGGCCGGCAACCGTGCGAAAGCCAATCCCATTGATGCCGTGCCGGTTTCGGCGATAATCGTGTCGCCGGGAGCAAAGAACTTCTCCCAGCGCGGGTAAAGCGCCTCGGCGCTGATCGGGTCGTCGCCGGCGCCGACGACGTCGCCCAAGCCCGATGTGCACGGCGCCGAGGCGGGCGTGCGGACGACGACGCGCCGGGTCAATTCAGGCAGGACGTCGCGCAACTCGACGCTGGTAAACGTTTTCGCGCCTACCCGGGTGCAGTTGGGGCCGATGTCGATGGTGCGCCCGGGGTCGAGGTTGGCAGTGAATGCACCCGAGTTGAAGTCCGTCATCATGGTGCCCACGCACACGACCTGATCGCAGGATTCGACGAATTCACGGATATCCTCGTCCATCAGCTTGCCGTCATACATGCCGAGATAACCAGGGTGTTGTTCGTCGAGGACGGACTTATCGGCGAACATCGTGGCGAACGGTAACCCGCTGGCATCGACGAAATCGGCCAGTTCATCACGCAGTTGCATGCGCGCGGCCAGCATGCCGGGCAGGATGCAGGCGGTCTCCGCGTCCGCCAGCGCGATGGTGATTGCATCGACGGCGGCCTCAAGGCTGGCCGGGTCGCTGGACGGCGGGTCCAGCGCGGTTGCATGCCCGACGACGGGCCGGGTGGCCAGGTCGGACGGAAACGCCATGTAGACGGGTTTGCGTCGGTAAAGGGCGGTGGCGATGAGCCGCTCGGTTTCATAGGCGACGTTCTGCGGGGTCATGATCGCGCGGCCGCAGACCACCGGTTCGGCCATGTTGTAGAACAGGTCGAACTCGCCGTTGCCCAGGGTGTGGTGCACCAGCGAGTGCGCCGCCTGTACCGGCATCGCCGGCATTCCCGTCAGGTGGAACACCGGCAGGTTCTCCGCGTGGCACCCGGCGATCGCGTTGATCGCGCTGAGCTCACCCACGCCGTAGGTGGTGCTGAGCGCCGCGGCGCCGCGCAGGCGCGCATACCCGTCGGCGGCATAGCCGGCGTTGAGCTCGTTGCAGCATCCGATCCAGTCGATGTCGGCGTCGTTGACGATCGCGTCTTGCACCGGAAAAGCGAAATCCCCCGGCACGCCGAAGATCGCATCAATCCCGATGTCCTTGAGACGGCGCAGCACGTATCCGATCACGGTTTCTGACATCGTTCTAGCCTTTCCTGTGGGGTGTCGTCGGCGGGTCAGCGTGGGGTAGGTCACTAGTCCATCGCAACAACTTGGTCGCGGTCCAGTCCAATATTCAGCACGTCCATCACGCAGTTGACCGAGGAGCGCGACGCGTTCGTTGCGCGGTTGATGCCCGCCCCGATTCCTTTGCTGAACGGACGGCGACGGCGTGTCGTGTCGGTGCCGCGTGGTAAGTCTTGGTGTATACCGCCACGAGATCATTTTGTGATCTACGACACGCCGAAGCCGCTCCGAAGTAAGCGCTTACGACCAGGGAATTTCATGAATGTTTTTCCGAACATCTTGTATCTCTTCTGATTGTCACCCACTAGGTGTAGTGTTTCCGACACCGACAGACCCAGGTTCACCCAGGTCGGCCGGGCCGCGTCAGCCGGCATCGCATGCAGGCTGAAGCGGATCGGCAAAGTGGGAATTCTGTGGCGCGGCGGTCTGCTGAATAGCAGTACACATGCAAGACCCGAGTAGTTGCCAGTCGTGTCCAGTCCCGCCTTCGACAGAGGAGTCGTACCGCAGATGAGTGTCACCGTTTACACCAAGCCGGCATGTGTGCAGTGCAACGCCACTTACAAGGCGCTGGACAAGCAGGGCATCGCCTACGACAAGGTCGACATCAGCCTGGATTCCGAGGCCCGCGACTACGTGATGGCGCTGGGATACCTGCAGGCTCCTGTCGTGGTAGCCGGGAACGACCACTGGTCGGGCTTCCGGCCGGATCGGATCAAGGCGCTCGCCGGTGCCGTGCTGAGCGCGTAGCCGGCAGCAAGCGCAGTAGTACAGGGGGTCGCCGTGCCGTCGCGCAGCCTGGTGTATTTCTCCAGCGTCTCGGAGAACACCCACCGCTTCGTGCAAAAGCTGGGTATTCCGGCGACGCGGATACCGCTGCATGGCCGTATCGAGGTGGACCGGCCGTATGTGTTGGTGCTGCCGACCTACGGCGGCTGCCGGGCGATCCCGAATGTCAACGACGGTGGCTATGTCCCCAAGCAGGTCATCGCATTTTTGAACAACGAGCACAACCGGGCGTTGATCCGCGGCGTCATCGCCGCGGGCGACAACAACTTCGGTGCAGAATTCGCCTATGCGGGCAACGCGGTGTCCCGCAAGTGCGGCGTTCCCTATCTCTACCGCTTCGAACTGATGGGAACCGCGGACGACGTGCAAGCCGTCCGCGCGGGCCTAGCTGACTTCTGGAAGGACGACACGTGCCACCAACCGCTGCAACTACAGAGCGTGTAACGCCAACCGGGCACGGAGCATTGCCGGGCGAGACGGATTATCACGCCCTGAATGCGATGCTGAATCTGTATGACGCCGACGGCAAGATTCAGTTCGACAAGGACCGGGAAGCCGCGCACCAGTACTTCCTGCAGCACGTCAACCAGAACACCGTCTTCTTCCACAACCAGGACGAGAAGCTCGACTATCTGATCCGCGAGAACTATTACGAGCGTGAGGTTCTCGACCAGTACTCACGCAACTTCGTCAAGACGCTGCTGGATCGCGCGTACGCCAAGAAGTTCCGGTTCCCGACGTTCCTGGGCGCGTTCAAGTACTACACCTCGTACACGCTGAAGACGTTCGACGGCAAGCGGTATCTGGAGCGCTTCGAGGACCGGGTCGTGATGGTGTCGCTGACGCTGGCCGCCGGAGACACCGCATTGGCCGAGAAGCTCGTCGACGAGATCATCGACGGCCGGTTCCAGCCGGCCACCCCGACCTTCCTCAACTCGGGCAAGAAGCAGCGCGGCGAGCCGGTGAGCTGCTTTTTGCTGCGCATCGAAGACAACATGGAATCGATCGGGCGCTCGATCAACTCCGCACTGCAGCTGTCCAAGCGGGGCGGGGGAGTCGCGTTGCTGCTGAGCAACATTCGCGAGCACGGCGCGCCGATCAAGAACATCGAGAACCAGTCGTCCGGGGTCATCCCGATCATGAAGCTGCTGGAGGACTCGTTCTCCTACGCCAACCAGCTCGGTGCGCGTCAGGGTGCCGGCGCGGTGTACCTGCACGCCCACCACCCCGACATCTACCGCTTCCTGGACACCAAGCGGGAAAACGCCGACGAGAAGATCCGGATCAAGACGCTGAGCCTGGGCGTGGTGATTCCCGACATCACCTTCGAGCTGGCCAAGAACAACGACGACATGTACCTGTTCTCGCCCTACGACGTCGAGCGCATCTACGGTGTGCCGTTCGCCGACATCTCGGTCACCGAGAAGTACTACGAGATGGTCGACGACGCCCGCATCCGCAAGACCAAGATCAAAGCGCGGGAGTTCTTCCAGACGTTGGCAGAGCTGCAATTCGAGTCCGGTTACCCCTACATCATGTACGAGGACACGGTGAACCGGGCCAACCCGATCGAAGGCAAGATCACCCACTCCAACCTGTGCTCGGAGATCCTGCAGGTCTCGACGCCGTCGTTGTTCAACGAAGACTTGTCGTACGCCAAAGTGGGCAAAGACATTTCGTGCAACCTGGGTTCGCTGAACATCGCCAAGACGATGGACTCGCCGGACTTCGCGCAGACCATCGAGGTGTCCATCCGGGCGTTGACCGCGGTGAGCGACCAGACCCACATCTGGTCGGTGCCCTCGATCGAGCAGGGCAACAACGACTCGCACGCGATCGGGCTCGGCCAGATGAACCTGCACGGCTATCTGGCTCGCGAACACATCTTCTACGGCTCTGAAGAGGGCATCGACTTCACCAACATCTACTTCTACACGGTGCTCTACCACGCGCTGCGCGCATCGAATCGTATTGCGATCGAACGTGGTTCGAGTTTCAAGGGCTTCAAGCAGTCCAAGTACGCGTCGGGAGAGTTCTTCGACAAGTACACCGACCAGGTCTGGGAACCCAAGACCGACAAGGTGCGGCAGCTCTTCGCCGACGCGGAGATTCGCATTCCGGACCAAGACGATTGGCGACGGCTGAAAGAGTCGGTGCAGGCGCACGGCATCTACAACCAGAACCTACAGGCGGTGCCGCCGACCGGGTCGATCTCCTACATCAACCACTCGACATCGTCGATCCACCCGATCGTGTCCAAGGTCGAGATCCGTAAGGAAGGCAAGATCGGCCGCGTCTACTACCCGGCGCCGTACATGACCAACGACAACCTGGACTACTACCAGGACGCCTACGAGATCGGCTACGAGAAGATCATCGACACCTACGCAGCGGCCACCCAGCATGTGGATCAGGGGCTTTCGCTGACGCTGTTCTTCATGGACACCGCGACCACCCGCGACGTGAACAAGGCGCAGATCTACGCCTGGCGCAAGGGCATCAAGACGCTGTACTACATCCGGCTGCGGCAAATGGCGCTGGAAGGAACCGAGGTCGAGGGCTGCGTGTCCTGCATGCTGTGACGGCGTGTGCAGCCAGTCTGCCCAGGTCAGCTACGGCAGAGGGGTATGGTGCTTGACGTGGTCCGAATGCCTCGACCTCCTAGACCTGCGCGACCGCACCCCAGCGCCAAGCCGGGGGTCAAGGTCGACGCGCGCAGCGAACGGTGGCGCGAACACCGTAAGAAGGTGCGCGGTGAGATCGTCGAGGCGGCGTTCCGTGCCATCGACCGGTTGGGGCCCAACCTCAGCGTCCGGGAGATCGCCGAAGAGGCCGGCACCGCCAAACCCAAGATCTACCGGCATTTCGCCGACAAATCCGATCTGTTTCAGGCGATCGGGGAGCGGCTGCGCGACATGCTGTGGGCGGCGGTCTTCCCGTCGATCGACTTCGCCACCAACTCGGTTCGCGAGATCATCCACCGCAGCGTGGAGGAGTACGTCAACCTGGTCGACGAGCATCCCAACGTACTGCGGTTCTTCATCCAGGGTCGATTCCCGGAGCAGTCCGAGTCGACGATGCGGACCCTGAACGAAGGCCGCGAGATCACGCTGGCGATGGCCGAGATGTTCAACAATGAGCTGCGCGAGATGGAACTCGATCCCGCCGCGTTCGAACTGACCGCCTTCGCCGCATTCGGTTCGGCTGCCTCGGCTACCGATTGGTGGCTGGGATCCGACCTCGACAGCCCGCGGCGAATGGCTCGGGACAAGTTCGTCGAGCACCTGACCACGATCATGATGGGCGTCATCGTCGGAACCGCCGAGTTGCTCGGCATCAAGCTGGACCCCGATCAGCCCATCCACAATGCGGTGCCCAGCGACTCTGCTGCCAGCTGAGCACCGCCGGCGTTGACATCGCCGCGGCCGTCGAGGAGACTTTCCGGTACCGTCGGTACCGGGTACTTGCGATGAGGAGGAGTGGCGCATGACTCGCGCCGGCGACGATGCAGTGGGGGCACCCCCAGCCGCGCAGCGGCGAGGGGGACGAAGTGATGAGGAGGAGCGGCGCACATGACAATCGCCGAGTCGACGACCCAGCCCGAGGCACAGGCTCCGCCCGTACACACCCGCGCCGTCATCATCGGGACGGGGTTTTCCGGATTGGGGATGGCGATCGCGCTGCAGCGCCAGGGTGTGGACTTCGTCATCCTGGAGAAGGCCGACGAAATCGGCGGCACTTGGCGGGATAACAGCTACCCGGGTTGCGCCTGCGACGTACCGTCACACCTGTACTCGTTCTCGTTCGAGCCGAAAGCCACCTGGAGCAAGCTGTTCTCACCGCAGCCCGAGATCCTGGACTACCTCAAGGGCGTCACCGACAAGTACGGGCTGCGCCGCTACATCAGGTTCGGCTCTCTGGTCGACCGCGCGCACTGGGACGACAGCGAATACCGCTGGCACGTGTTCACCGCGTCAGGGCAGGAGTACGTCGCGCAGTATGTGATCTCGGGTGCCGGCGCGCTGCACATTCCGCGGCTACCGGCAATCGAGGGCATGGACGAATTCCGCGGCGCGGCTTTCCATTCCGCACAATGGGACCACAACGTCGACCTGACCGGTAAGCGGGTGGCGGTGATCGGCACCGGGGCCAGTGCCATCCAGATCGTGCCGGAGTTGGTGCGCGACAAGGCAGGCGTGGCCGAGGTGCAGCTGTATCAGCGCACCCCGCCGTGGGTGGTGCCGCGGCCGAACAGTCTGCTGCCCGACGCCGTGCGCAACGCGTTTGCGAATGTGCCCGGTCTGCGGCTGGCGGTCCGGTCGGGAATCTATTGGGGGCTCGAGGGTCTGGGCTACGCGATGACGCAACGCCCGAGTCTGCTGCGCGCCGTGGAATTGGTCGGCAAGTGGAACATCCGGCGCAGCGTTCGCGACAAGGAGCTGCGCCGCAGGCTCACTCCGAGCTATCGGGCCGGCTGCAAGCGAATCCTCTACGCCCCCAACTACTACCAGGCGGTCGCCGACCCGAAGACGACGTTGATCACCGAGCGGATCACCCGCATCACCCCCGACGGCATCGTCACGGGCGACGGCGTCGAGCATCCAGTGGACGTCATCGTGTACGCCACCGGGTTTCACACCACCGACTCCTACACCTATGTCGATATCAAGGGCCCGCGCGGCGAGGATCTGGTGGATCGCTGGAACCGGGAAGGCGTGGTTGCCCATCGCGGCATCGCCGTCGCCGACATGCCCAACCTGTTCTTCCTGCTCGGACCCAACACCGGGTTGGGCCACACCTCGGTGGTCTTCATGATCGAGTCGCAGATCCATTACGTCGCCGAGGCGATCGCGACCGTCGACAAGTTCGGGGCGCAGGCGCTGGCGCCCAGCCGCTCTGCTCAGGACCGGTCCAACGCCGAGTTGCAGGACAAGTTGGCCGGCTCGGTGTGGAACACCGGCGGTTGCAGCAGCTGGTATCTCGACGAGCATGGCGTCAACCGGACGCTGTGGAGCGGCATGACCTGGCAGTACTGGCGGTCCACCCGGTCGCTCAAACCCGCTGAATACCGGTTCTTCGGGGTGGGCACCGGCGCGCCGGTAAAACGGCGCAAAGTCAGCGTCTGAGGAGTTCGGCGAAGGCCTTCGCGGCGGCATCAACGCCGGCCTCATCCTCGGTGGCAACCAGGTCCAGTAGCAGGCCCCGGCCGACGGCCAGTCCAAGCCGTGCCATCGCAGGATCGAACGCGTCGCCGGCGACGGCCGCGACCGCGGCAAGCCAACCGTCGACAGCGCCGGGAAGCATTCGGGCAAAAGGCTTCTCGCCCTGAGCGGCGCGGGCGTAGCACTCGAAGAAGAGGCGTTCGAGATGGCGTAGCTCGGGTCGATGCAGATCTGCCCACATGGCGGCGAAGCCCTCGGCCGGACTCGTGGGCAATTCCGGCAGCAGCCCCATCTGGCGGTGCTCGACCTCCTCGACGATAGCCAGCAGAAGATCTTCTCGAGACCCGAAGTGGTGTAACAGCATTCGGTGGCTGGTACCAACCGCCGCGGCGACGTCGCGCAGCGAGCGGTCGCCGACGCCGCCCGCGGCGAACTCCTCGACGAGCGCGTCGAGCAACTGCCGGCGCCGCTCCAGGTCAGGCGTGCGAACCATTGCCGCGGCTGAGTTCCTCAGACCGGGCCTTGAGCCCCTGGGCCTCGAGTTCGAGGAAGCGCTTGGTCTTCTTGAGCATCAGCCGCCCGACGAGGGCACCGAGCACGCCGCGCTGTTCGAGTTGCTGGCGCACCAGGGTGCGGCCGCCGGGTTGGGCGGTGACCCAGTGGCGAGCGCTCACCCGCACGCCGGGGGAGCGCTGCACCCACGTCCAGGACAGGCCGGGGTCGATCTCGGTGACCTTCCAGACCAGCTTCGACATGCCGGGCTGCTTGATCGCGAACCGTTTGCCGACGGCCAGATTGGCGCCGTCCCGCCCGACCAGCGACGTCACCGACGCGGTCCACTCGGGCCAGCGCTGGACGTCGCTGAAGACCTCCCACACCAACTGCGCCGGGGCGTCGATCTCCACACTGTCTTCGGTAATCATGTACCAAATGGTACACGTTTAAACGACGTGGTGCACAGGGGTGTCGGGTAACGTCACTATCTCGTGGGCTCACCGCTGACGAAAGCTGAGTTGCAAATGATCGTCGCGCGGGTGACGACGTTCATGAGCTTTGCCGTGATGGTTACCCTCCTGGTCGTGTGGGCAGCGCTGAGGCAGTTCGCATCCCAAGCAATTGAGCAGGGATACCCACAGTCGAGAATTGGCGTGCTGGTTGCGCACCTTGGTGGGACGATGGGCTGGCTTACGCTCGCGTGGGCGGTCATTTCTCTGATCGCATACGTAACCGTGGTCCGCTGGCGAGACGATGCGGGACCGGCCGAGCCATTCGCAGATTCATGACACCCGCGCGTTGAGATGCTTGAGGGCGGCTTCGGCGCCGTTCCATCCCGGAATGCCGGTCACCCCGGGGCCGGGGTGAGTGCACTGGCCGCACAGGTAGAGCCCCTCGACCGGCGTGGCGAACTTGTCGGCGCCCTCGACGACGCGGCCGGTCCACAGCTGGTTGGGCTGCAGCAGGCCGTGCGAGTAGTCGCCGGCGTGCGCACTGAAGGTGCTGCCGAAGTAGCGGTTGGAGAACACCACGCGGTTGGTGACGGACTCGGCGAAACCGGGTGCGTACTTGTCGAAGATCTGGACGCAGGTGTCGGCGTATTGTTCTTTCCAGCTTCGGTTTTCGTCGGCGTCCAACCCGGTGGGGAAGTACGGCGTGAAAATCGTTGCGCTGTGCTTACCTTCGGGCGCCAGCGACGAGTCGACCATGCTCGGGATGTACAGATAGGTCGGCGGCGCGTCGGGAAGTTGGCCCTTGCGGTATTGCTCCCAGGCGTCGCTGATGTACTCCGGCGACGGCGCATAGGCGACGGTGGGACACCACTGTCCGTTGTCCTGCATGAAGGGCTGCAGTCGCTCGATCCACTGCGGCGCCTGGTCAATCGTCAGATGGGCCTGGATGTATCCGAGGTTGAAGTTGATCTCCTTGATCTTGCGGATGTAGTCGGGCGGGAAGTTCTGCGCGCCGGCCAGATTCACGAAGGTGGTGTAAGGGTCGAGCGACGACAGCACTGCGTCGGCCGAAATCGTTGTGCCGTCGCGCAGTTCGACTCCGGTGGCCCGTCCGTCGGTCACCAGGATTTGCTTGACATGCGCCTTCATCTGCACCTCGGCGCCCATCGACTCGGCGCGCCGGCACAGCGCTGTGCTCAGTGAGCCGATGCCACCGCGCGGCATGATGTATTCGACGTTGCCGCCGCCGATCAGGTAGTGGTAGAGCGTCGACGCATTCGAGCCCGGGGTCCAGGGACCACCGTCGAAGGCGTCAATCGACATCGCCGCCAATGAGCCCTGGATGCAGCGACCCTGGTCGGGTGCCAGGAAGCGGCGGACCGTGTCCATCGTGCTGCCGTACCACATCTGGGCGAAGTCGTGGCGGTCCTCAGGGGTGGGCTGGGCGGCGATCACCTCGATGATGTCCAGCGGCGGGCCGAACGCCGAGTCGACGAAATACGGTGCGAACCGGCCGATGTGGGCGAACAAGCCACCCAGGCCGGTCGCGACGTCGGGGCCGTGGTCCTCGATGCAGGTGGCGGCCCATGCGTTCGAGGTCGTTGTACATCACGAACGGGGTGTCCTGCGGCGTCGCCGAACGTGCAGGTCGACGTCCACTGATCCATCAGCTCGAAGCCCCACTTGGTCAGCTCCAGGCGGTCGGTCATCTCCTGGCGCCAGATCAGCACCGCCCAGGCGCCGACGCTGTGCTTGTACCCGTCGAAGAGTTCACGGGTCGCGGCCATCCCGCCGAGGAAGTGCGCCCGTTCCAGGACAAGCACTTTCGCGCCGCCCTTGGCCAGCACGTTGGCGGCGACCAGACCGTTGTGGCCTGCCCCGATGATGATCGCGTCGTAGTCGGCCATGCTGATCGTCCTCCGTGTGATCCGGGCTTCGCTTGACCGCACAATGTCACACCTGACATATTTGCGTCAATAGTGACATTTAAAGGTGAAACTGCATGCTCGCGGTGAATCTCGTAGCGCACGCACACGGCGGGCGCTGCAACAGGCGGCGATGCGGCGCTTTGTCGCCGACGGCGTGCATCAAACCAGCGTCGCCGAGATCGCCGCCGACGTCGGGGTCACCGAGCGGACCTTCTATCGGCACTTCCCGTCGAAGCACGCGGTGATCTTCGCCGACTACGACATCGGCTTCGAGTGGTTCGCCCGCGCGTTGGCGCTGCGGCCGCACGGGGAACCGATCACCGCGTCGGTGCGAAAAGCCGTGGACGCGTTCCCATTTGACTTCCGGATGGTCCGCGAAGCCGCCACCATCCGGTCGCGCGACCTGGACCAGGAGATCATCACCACCCACATCCGGCGGATGCGCGATCAGGTCGCCGACGAGATCGCCCGCTTCATCCACGAACGATCGGCACCCACCGCCGACGGAGCGATGATCGCCGACATCGCAGCGCACAGCCTGGCGACCGCGGTGTTCGTCTCACTGGAAGCGTGGATGAGCAAGGGCGGCGAGGACATCGACGAACTCAGCCGCCTCACCGACATCGCGCTGAGCGCGCTGGAAGACGGCCTCACGCACACGCTGCGCGCCGCCGGATTGGACTGACTCACGGCGACACGCAAACACAAGCTCTTGTGTTCCCTCGTCTTGTCGCACCCCAGGGGTAGTGTCGGAGGCGTGCGTAAGCTCGACTATCCGTCCTGGTGAAGTGGGGTTCTGGTGACCGAAAAATGAAGCTGATCGACCGGGTTTCGGCGATCAACTGGAACCGTCTGCAAGACGAGAAGGACGCCGAGGTCTGGGAGCGGCTGACCGGAAATTTCTGGCTGCCCGAGAAGGTGCCGGTGTCCAACGACATCCCGTCGTGGGGAACGCTGACCGCCACCGAGAAGCAGCTGACCATGCGGGTGTTCACCGGGCTGACGCTGCTGGACACCATCCAGGGCACGGTCGGGGCGGTCAGCCTGATTCCCGACGCGCTGACCCCGCACGAGGAGGCCGTCTACACCAACATCGCGTTCATGGAGTCGGTGCACGCCAAGAGCTACAGCTCGATCTTCTCCACGCTGTGCTCGACCGCCGAGATCGACGACGCCTTCCGCTGGTCGGAGGAGAACCCCAACCTGCAGCGCAAGGCCGAGATCGTGATGGACTACTACCGGGGCGACGAGCCGCTCAAGCGCAAGGTGGCCTCCACGCTGCTGGAGAGCTTCCTGTTCTACTCCGGCTTCTACCTGCCGATGTACTGGTCGAGCCGGGCCAAGCTGACCAACACCGCCGACATGATCCGGCTGATCATCCGCGACGAGGCCGTGCACGGCTACTACATCGGCTACAAGTTCCAGCGCGGGCTGGCGCTGGTCGAGCGAGGCCGAGCGCGCCGAGCTCAAGGACTACACCTACGAGCTGCTCTTCGAGCTCTACGACAACGAGGTGGAGTACACCCAGGACCTCTACGACGAGGTCGGGCTGACCGAGGACGTCAAGAAGTTCCTGCGCTACAACGCCAACAAGGCGCTGATGAACCTCGGCTACGAGGCGTTGTTCCCGCGCGACGAGACCGACGTCAACCCGGCGATCCTGTCGGCCTTGTCACCCAATGCCGACGAGAACCACGACTTCTTCTCCGGTTCGGGGTCGTCGTACGTGATCGGCAAGGCCGTCGTCACCGAAGACGAGGACTGGGACTTCTAGCGCCGTTGAGAATCGGGCCGGCCGCACGGTCGGGGAGGGACTGGGGCCGGCCCGATCTCCTATTCAGACACCGGCAGGGGCGAATTTCTTCCCGCGGGACTTGTACCCGCCGCCGCGGGCGGCGGCACCCAGGCCTGCAAGACTTTGCGGCCGATCAATTGGCACCCGTGAGTGTGCGCCAATAGCTTTGCGGCCCTGTGAATTCCTGGTTGCTCACCACAATGCTCCTCGTGCATCCGTGGTGGCGTGCGCCGGAGACCACCTGCTGAACGGCCGCGACGCCAACCGATTTGCCGTAGCGCTTGCACTGAACCGCCACCCAGTGGCCGTCCTTTTCGGCGATCAGGTCGACGCCGTAATCCCCGACCGGCGGGGTGAACTGGACCCGCCAGCCCGCCCGGCCCAGGCGGGCGGCCACATAGCGCTCGAACTCGACCCCGTCCATGGCGTCGATCGCCCTCATCGTGGCGTTGGCTCGTCCCCCGCGCGGCCACTGACGCTTCGTCGACCACCCGAGGAGCACCTCCGAACAGCAGCACCAGGTAGAACGCCACAAACCCCGTCCCGGGGCTGTGCCGACGACGCCGACGAGCAGCCCGAAGGCCAGTGGGATGACGACGAGCGTCTTGCTCATGCGGGAGGCACGTCTCGCGAGCCCGGGCAGCCCCTGTCGACCGTGCGGATTGCCGAGACACCCGGTGCACGCTTCGATGGTAAGGAGGGGTCACGACAGGGGTGTGACGTGTATCGGGCGATGAACGGCATATGAATTGTGGGGACGGAGCGAAGGCTCGCTGGCGCGGTGATGCCACTGCCATGACACTGATGGGGTGACGAACACCGCCTCCTCTGAAGGTCACCGCCACTTTCTTCCGTTCAGTGATTCAGTGGCTGCAGGTCGGCTACCCGGAAGGCGTTCCCGGCCCGGACCGCGTGCCGTTGCTCGCCTTGCTCCGCAGCACACCGCTGACCGAAGACCAGATCAGGGAGGTGGTGCGCCAGATCACCGCGAAGGAAGGGTCCCCGGAGGCGATCGATCACCCGATCGATCGCGACGAGATCGCCGAGTTCATCTCCGACATGACGCAGTTCGACGCCGGCCCGGAGAACATCATGCGGGTGGCCGCCACGCTGGCCGCCGCCGGGTGGCCGCTGGCCGGCATCGGCTGTCTGCGAGGTCATTCCCGGACGCGTCGAAATCGGACGACGTCCGAGCGAAGCGCTCTCGGAGATTGCCTCATAGTTCGAGATGTCGATGACGAAGCGGTAGCGCACGTCGCTGGCCAGCACGCGCTCGTAGGCCTCGTTGATGTAGTCCGGCTCGATCAGCTCGATTTCGGGCGTCACGTCGTGCTCGGCGCAGAAGTCCAGCATCTCCTGGGTTTCGGCGATGCCGCCGATGTTCGACCCGGACAGGCTGCGCCGCGCCAACGCCAGCGGGAACGCCGGCACCTCCATGGGGTGCTCGGGGATGCCCAGCTCGACGAGCGTGCCGTCGACGTCGAGCAGGTTCAGGTAGTCGTCGAGGTTGAGGTTGGCCGAGACGGTGTTCAGGATCAGGTCGAAGCTGCCGCGCAGCTTCTTGAAGGTGTCGGGGTCGGCGGTGGCGTAGTAGTGGTTGGCGCCCAGGCGCAGGCCGTCTTCCATCTTCTTCAGCGACTGCGACAGCACCGTCACCTCGGCGCCCATCGCCGCGCCCAGCTTGACGCCCATGTGGCCCAGCCCGCCCAGGCCGATGATCGCGAGCCGGGTGCCGTCCCGGCCTTCCAGTGCCGCAGCGGCGAGAACAGCGTGATGCCGGCGCACAGCAGCGGCGCCGCCTTGTCCAGCGGCATCGAGTCGGGGATGCGCACGACGAAGTTCTCGTCGACGACGATCGCCTGGCTGTAGCCGCCCTGGGTCGGCGTGCCGTCTTTGTCGATGGAGTTGTAGGTGAAGGTCGCGCCCGGCTTGCAGTACTGCTCGAGTCCGGCCTTGCAGCTGCTGCACTGCGCCGCAGGAGTTGACCATGCAGCCGACGCCGACGTGGTCGCCCGACCTTGTATTTGGTGACCTCGGAGCCGACCGCGGTCACCACGCCGGCGATCTCGTGGCCGGGCACCACCGGGTAGTTCGGCGTGCCCCATTCGGCTTTGACGGTGTGGATGTCGGAGTGGCAGATGCCGGCGAACTTGATGTCGATCGCCACGTCGTGCGGGCCGGGGTCGCGGCGGGTGATGGTGGTCTTGGTCAGCGGCTCGGTCGCCGAGGTGGCGGCATATGCGGAAACAGTGCTCATTGCGAATCCCTCTTCGATATGGTCGCGTCTTTAAAAGTTTAGCTAAGGTAATGTTCCCGGGCCAACCGGTGTCGCTCGTTTCACATTAGGACGGCGGGCGGCCGCCCGCGGTATGGGTGACCGTCGGCGTTGAGCTGGGGTTGCGGGCCGGGGCCCCACTCACCCATGTTCGTGGGTTACCGAGTAGGGATTCGCCTGCCCGGTCTATCCGACAGTGGTGGGAGGCCCCGGTGTTTACAGAGCGTACGAGTGTTGGGCTGGACGTGCACGCACGTTCGGTCGCGGCAGCCGCAATTGACGGCGTGACCGGTGAGGTAGTTCAGACCCGGTTGACCCCGTCCTACGAGCACATCCGGTCCTGGTTATCGGAGTTGCCGGGCCCGGTGGCGGTGGCCTATGAGGCTGGGCCAACCGGTTTCGGGTTGTATCGGGCGTTGACCGATACAGGGGTCCGATGCGAGGTCGTCGCACCGTCGAAGTTGCAGAAGCCCTGCGGCGACCGGGTGAAGACCGATTCCCGAGATGCGCTGCATCTTTCCCGGTTGTTGCGGCTCGATGAGATCACTTCGGTGGCGATCCCGAGCGTGGATCAGGAAGCGGCCCGCGATCTAGTGCGGGCCCGTGAGGACTGCCGCGGAGATCTGATGAGGGCGCGGCACCGACTCTCCAAGCTGCTGCTGCGCCACGGCATCGTCTACTACGGCGGGGCTGCGTGGACCGGCTCACACGATCGGTGGCTGCGTGCCGAAGCGGCGCCACAGTTGAGGTCACCAGCGACACGGATGGCCTTTGATGCCGACTACGACCACGTGCTGACGATGCAGGCCAGGCGAGGGCGCCTCGACTCAGCGATCGAGGACATGGCCGCCGATGGTGAGTTCACCCCGATCGTGCGCAGGGTGTCGTGCCTACGCGGTGTGAGTACTTTGACCGGGTTCGCATTGGCGGTGGAGATTGGCGACTGGAATCGTTTCACCGGCAACACTATTGGTTCGTTCGTTGGATTGGTGCCATCGGAATACTCATCGGGTTCCTCGCGGGTGCAGGGGGCGATCACCAAGACCGGGAACACTCATGTCCGCCGGCTGCTGGTCGAGGCGGCCTGGCATCACCGCCCCCGATATCACGTGGGTGCGGTGATGCGTTCGCGGTGGGACCTGGCCTCGGCAGCTGCCCGGGCCCGTGGAGACGAGGGCAACCGCCGCCTGCACAGCAGGTGGGTCGGCTTCCTCGAACGACGCAAGCGGCCCACGGTGGCCAACGTGGCGATCGCCCGCGAGCTTGCCGGCTGGTGCTGGTCCCTGGCGGTCATGGACGACTGACCGCCACCTGATCTGCTTCCTCGTCGAGGCCGGTGGTGGCAGCGCGTGGATCGACCCGCGACTCAACTATGAGCAGGCCTCTTCGGTCGACGCTCGACCCTAGACACGCGGACACGATCCAGCCGAAACACCGTCCTGCGGTAGCCAACCCGCGCATATCAGTCTGACCGCGCGTCGCCAACGACACGCTCACCACACAGACTCCTCAGGGAAGCACAGAGGCGCCGTCGGGGTAGCTCCCCGGCGGCGCCTCCCCTTGCCCTCTTGACAAAATTCCCTACATATCAGTTGTGATGTCCAGGGAGGTTGTCCTGTTCGGTATCGGTGAGCCTGAGTGTCAGCGGTCATGTAATTCCCCAGGTGTAAGGGGTTGTCCGTCACGTAATTCCTCGGTCAAGTCCACGGACGTGGTGTATGACGTCGTCGTGTGATTCTTCGACTTCGTGATTTTAGGCGGTCAGTGCCGCCGGTGTTGTCTCCTGTTCTGTTGTGGTGTTGTTGGTAAGCCGCGATTTGCTGAGGACATCGAAGCCGAAGTAGCGGCGTGATTCGGCCCATTCGTCGTGTTGTTCGGCCAGCACGGCGCCGACGAGGCGGATCAGGGCGTCGCGGTCGGGGAAGATGCCGACGACGTCGGTGCGACGCCGGATCTCCTTGTTGAGCCTCTCTTGGGGGTTGTTCGACCAGATCTGGCGCCAGATCTGCTTGGGGAACGCGGTGAACGCCAGCAGGTCGGCCCTTGCGGCGTCGAGGTGGGCAGCGACTCTGGGGAGCTTGTCGGACAGGGCGTCAATGATGCGGTCATATTGCGCTGCAACCGATTGTGCGTCGGGTTGGTCGAACACCGAGTGCAACAGGGTGCGCACCCATGGCCAGGAAGACTTCGGGGTGATGGCCATCAGGTTGGTCGCGTAGTGGGTGCGGCAGCGCTGCCAGGATGCTCCGGGCAGCGTGGCCCCGATCGCGGCCAGCAGCCCGGCGTGCGCATCGCTGGTGACCAGTCCCACCCCTGAGAGCCCGCGGGCGGTCAGCGACCGCAAAAACGTCAACCAGCCGGCCCCGTCCTCGGCGGTCGTGACGTCGATACCGAGGATTTCGCGGTAGCCCTCGGCGTTGACCGCGACGGCGATCAGCGCGTGCACGTTGACCACCCGGCCGGCCTCGCGCACCTTGAGGACCAGGGCGTCAGCGGCCATGAACGTGTACGGGCCGGCGTCCAAGGGTCGGGTGCGGAAGGCTTCCACGGCGGTATCGAGTTCCTTGGCCATCACGCTGACTTGCGACTTGGACAAGCTGGTGATCCCCAGCGTCTCGACAAGCTTGTCCATCCGCCGCGTAGACACCCCGAGCAGGTAGCAGGTGGCCACCACCGTGGTCAGCGCCCGCTCGGCGCGTTTGCGGCGCTCCAGCAGCCAGTCCGGGAAATAGGAGCCCTGCCGCAGCTTGGGGATCGCCAGATCCAATGAACCTGTCCGGGTGTCGAATTGGCGATGCCGATAGCCGTTGCGGGAGTTGGTGCGCTCGCTACTGCGTTGGCCATACCCGGCACCGCACAGCGCGTCGGCCTCAACACCCATCAGCGTATGGATGAACGTGGCCAACAATTCGCGCAGCACATCGGGATCGGTGGTGGTGAGTCGTTCGGCCAGCACCTGCGGCCAGTCGATATCGTGGGCAGTGGTCATCGCGTCGATTCCTTTGCTCGAGTGACTTTGGACGGTCCCTCGAAGAATCACGCGATGACCCTTATCTATCCGGCTACGACACGCCGGACCTCAACTCACGGCCCGACTCGTACACCACCTTGGTGGACGCAACCAATTCCTCACCCGCCGTCACGTAATTCCCCACCCCTTGGGGCGTGTCCGGCAGGGGTGGGGTGCTGCTCAGGTTCGCTCCGTTCAGGTGCCCCAGCACGGGGTCCTGGAAGGGGCCTGAGGTGGCGAGGAGATCGTGGAACGTGACCGACTTCGTGGAGATGTTCCGGCATTGGAACGCCGGCCGATCGCAGGTGCAGATCCATCAGGCGCTGAATGTCGACCGGAAAACGATCCGCAAATATCTGGCCCCGGCGCTGGCCGAGGGGCTGGCGACCCGGTCCCTGAGCCTTCGACGAAGCAATTGTGGCGGGCGCGGATCGGCCGATGGTTTCCTGAGTTGGTCGACCCGGCGGCGCGGGCGCTGACCTGGCCGCAGATCGCCGAGCATCAGCAGTGGATCACCGAGCAACTGAAGGTGCCAGTGACGGTGGCCACGATCGCTCAACGGTTGCGTGACGACCACCGGGTGGCGGTGTCGGAGTCGACGGTACGACGTTACATCACAACGACTTTTACTGAGTCACGTCTCGAAGAACAGGTGACGGTGCCCCGCGGTGCGGTCGAGCCGGGCAGCGAAGCCCAGATCGACTACGGCCGGCTGGGCATGTGGTCGACCCCACCTCGGGCCGCCGGGTGGCGGTCTGGGTGTTCGCGATGATCCTGTCGTGCTCACGGGCGCTGTTCATCCAACCGGTGCTGCAAGATGGATCAGACGTCCTGGAACGCCTCGCATGTGGCGGCGTTCGAGTTCTTCGGCGGGGTGCCGGCGCGGCTGGTCTGCGACAACCTCAAGACCGGGGTGGTGCGCCAAGACTTATATGACCCGCAGATCAATCTGGCCTATCGTGAGCTGGCCGAGTTCTACGGCACCTTGGTCGACCCCGCCAGGGCGCAAAAGCCCAAGGACAAGGGCTTGGCTTCATAGTGCACCTCTTGTTATGGGTTGGGTGGGAACTCGTTTTTTCAGCGGGCTGCCTTGTCGGGCGGTGAGGCTGGGGTGTCCGGGGATGGGTGGTTCGTAGAGCCGTTCGTTCTTGTCGTTTGCCTTGTGGGAGTTGAGGATCCCGGCCTTGGTCCAGCTCTTGATGGTGCTGCGGTGCACTTCGAGGCGTTGGGCGAGTTGGGTTGCGGTAAGCAGGCCTTGGGCGCGGAGCCGGTCGGCGTGGCTGGGCAAATGGTACTTGTGGCGCACGTGAACGACGATGCCGGCGGTGAACGGCTTGTTCTCGCCGGAGCGGTGTCCGGCGGCGTTGAGCGCTTCGGCGGCCTCGGCGTCGGTGTGGGTGTGCAGGAGCCGGTCGAGTGCTGCGACGGTGTCGGGGCGGGTCTGGCGGGCCTGCCAAGATGTCGGTGGTATCGCAATGGCGAGGCTGTGAGTCTGTCCGCCGCGGAACCGGACGTGCAGGTGGATGCGGTCGGTCTTGTGCAGGGTGACGTCGTTGACGAGCAGACGGACCATGCGTTTGCGGTCGCGCTGGGGGGTGTGCGGGTTGGCCCAGAGGGCGGGGAAATCTGTTGCCAGTGAACGGATTCGGTGTTTATGTTGATCGGTGAGGGTGGCTGTTGCGGTGGCGGTGGCGCGTTCGTAGTCCTCGCGGGCGGCCTGCAGGGCGCGCAGCGCGTCGTTCCAATCGGCTTCGAGGCTGTCGGCGACGAGCCGGTTGTCGGGGTCGACGGCTAGGTAGCGGCGGCGGGCCAGGTCGGCGCGGTGGCGGGCGCGTTCGACGGCTTGCCGGCGCAGCGCGTCGGCTTCGGCGGCGCGGGTGTCCAGTTCGGCCTGCACGGTGAGGGCGACCTCGAGCGCGTGCGGGGTGAGGGTGTCCAGCAGCAGGGTGCCGACGGCTTCGTCAACGACTCCGCCAGGAACGGCTTGGCAGCGGGTGGTGCCGTCTTGGATGCAGCGGTTCTGGCATTGGTAGTCGGGGACCTCGGTGCCGCGGCGGGTGTGGTAGCGCACCGTCATGCGCCGTCCGCAGCGCCCGCAGATCGCCAGCCCCTGCAGCAGGGCGGTGCCTTCTCGGGCGGGGCCGGCGGCGCGGTCTTGGCCGTGTGCGGTGGCGTTGGCCAGCAGCAGCCGCTGGTTGGTTTCGTACTGGTCCCAGCTGATGTAGCCGGGGTGGGCGTCGGGGAACAGCGCGATCCACTGCTCGCGCGGCAGGGTGTGGAAGGTTTTCTTGCCGTTGGTGCCGATGCGTTCGCGGCGGCGGCCGTAGGCGAAGGCGCCGGCGTAGCGGGGATTGTGCAGGGTGCGCAGCACCCGCCAGTGCTGCAGCGGCATCCAGGCCAGCTCGCCCTTGTGGGCCCCGGTGCGTACCCGCACCGGGAACAGCAGCCCGTCGGCGTTGAACTGCTGCACGATCGCGCGTGCGGAGCCGGTGCGGGCGAACAGGGTGAACACGTGCCGGATAGCTTGTTGCACACCGGTATCGGGGTCGAGCACGATGCGCCCGGCAGGGTCGTAGAGCAGCCCGACCGGCAGGGGCATGCGCAGTTCGCCGCGGCGGGCCTTGGACAGCTGCCCGCCGATGAGGCGGGCCCGGATGAAGTGCAGTTCGGCCTCGCTCATGGTGCCCTTCAGGCCCAGCAGCAGCCGGTCGTTGAAGTCGGTCGGGTCATAGAGCCCGTCCTCGTCGCAGATCAGCGTGGCCGACATGGCGCAGATCTCCAGCAGTCGGTGCCAGTCGGCGTTGTTGCGGGCCAGCCGCGACACCTCCAGGCCCAACACGATCCCGGCTCGGCCCATGCCGACCTCAGCGACCAGGCGCTGGAATCCTTCCCGGTCGGCTGCCGAGGCGCCGGACTGGCCCTGGTCGGTGTCGATGGTGACGATCCGCTCGGCGTCCCAGCCCAGCGCGATCGCCTTCTGCCGCAACGCATACTGGCGGGCGGCGGATTCGGTGTTGGTCAGCACCTGACGCAGCGTGGACTGGCGCACATACAGGTAGGCGGTGCGGGCCAGGTGCGCACCGGTCACCTTCGCCGCGGTCTGCTGGCTCACCGCCGGTTATCCCCGCGTCGCGACGGCCAGTGCCATCGACGCCAGCAGCCCGACCAGTTCGGCGTCGGCGTTTCCGGCGATGGGCGACCCAGCCCGGGCCGGCGTGGGCGGCGAGACCGTCGCGACGCTGGCCTGCCGCACCCGCAGCCATGCGGCGACCCCGCGCTGCTGCAGCACCGCCAGCCCCAGCCGCCATCCGTCGGTGTCGCCGGTAAGCGCTCGGCGGCGCAGCTGCTCATACCCGTCCACGACGTCGGATCCATCACCGCCGGTATCGTCGATGTCATTGCCCGTCTCCACTTTTGGAACTCTCAGCGCGGGCCAGCGCTCGCTCCACCGATCGCGGGTGCACCCTGATCGCAAACTTCGCGGCGATCGCGGCGGCCAGCTGCGCCGAAACCATGCCGGGATCCTGCTCGCGTAGCTGCTGCACATACGCGATGACCTCGTCGGTGAGCTTGTGCGCGCGCCGCGGGCCGGGCTTGGCCGGCACCAGCCCCCCCAGCCCCTCGCGGTCCACCGCCGCGGCGGCCTCGTAGTACGACGGCCGAGAGAACCCGAACGCAGCCGCCGCGGCCGTGACCGGCGCGCCGTCGACCCGCACCCGCCGCACCATCTCGTATTTGACCTGCACCACATCGCGGGCATCGAAGAACTCCGAGGACCCGAACTGTTCATCATCCACCGCCTCCGGGCGAGGATTCAACGTCCGCGTCTCGGCCAGCGCCGCCACCTTCGCATCCGGCTCCCGCTTCCGCGCCACAACCACCTCCCTAACTTTGATGTAAGACTGATTATGCCGTCTCACCCGGATGACTCGTTGCTCGACACGCCCGATGTATTGCGAAATCGCTGTTATACAACCTGCAGTGACGGTTAGTACAGCAAGACTGAGCGGAGAGCCGATAACTCCAGCGGCATAATCGTGCTAACAATGATGGCATAATCCTCTTTACAGACATTCAGTCGGACAGGCCGTCGATCAACCGCCGCAGTTCGACCAGATCGACGAACCGAAACGGGCACCGACCAGTCGCCATCGTGACGAACGCGTCCGGCTCGGCCGCATCCGTCCAGCCCACTGGCAGCGAGAACTGCCGGCCGTCCCCTTCGAGGAAAAACACCCGATCCTCCGACCACGTATGCCGAACCGCAAGGAACACGAACTCGCGGCCAAACCACGGATGAAACGGGTGTGTCACCCGAACAATTCGCTGATCACCTACCGGATCAAGCGCAGTTGACGACGCGGGATAAACCGCGAGTAGAGCGGCCGATGCCCTACATTCGGGATTCATTCTTCGCCGGCCGCGACTTCACGTCGCTGCCGCAGATGCAGGGTGAGGCGCTTCGGTGGGCCACCGACGTGTACGGAGTTCACAAGCACCGCGGCCTCGACGGCGCTACACCGGCCTCGGTGTTCGCCGCCGTTGAGCGCGACGCGCTGATACCACTGCCGCCCAGAGGCTTTGAATCCGTGGTTTACACGATCGGAACCCTGGCCCCGGACTGCCATGTCAAGGTCGGCAAGGCGCTCTACTCAGTGCCGTGGCGGCTGATGGGCCAACAAGTCCACGCCCGCACCTGCGGCGACATCGTGCAGATCGTGCACAACGGGGACGTCGTGGCCACCCATGTCGCCCATCCGTGGGGGCGGGCCACCGAACTTCGAGCATTACCCGCCGGAGAAGATCGCCTTCACCCTGCGCAACCCGACCTGGTGTCGCCGGACGGCCGCCGAGGTCGGGCCGGCGTGTGTCGAGGTGATCGCCGATTCATGGCAAGTCAACGCCATCCACCGACTGCGCGGCACCCAGGGGATGCTCCGGCGTTCCGCAAGACCGTCGGCGATCCGCGACTGGAGGCGGCGTGCGCGCGGGCAATCGCCGTCGGGCGATCCGGGCTACCGCACCGTAAAGGGCATCCTGGCCGCCGGCACCGAACTCGACGGCATCACCGAACCGGCCCCACCGCGGGCCGCCGGCCGATCTGCGCGGGCCCGCTGCATTCGACAACGACTCCACCGACCAGACCGCGTGAATCCACCACCGTATCCCTCTGCATACCAACACTATTCGATACTCGTCAGGAGATCACAGTCATGAGCATCCTCGACCCAGCCTGCGGGCAATGCGCTGCGACCCTCAAACTCACCGGCATGCTCGACACCCTCGATGCCCGGCTGGCCCAAACCCGCGACGGCAACCTCGGGCACCTGGACTTCCTGCAGGTGCTCTGCGAAGACGAGATCGCCCGCCGCGAATCCGCCGCCCTGACCCGGCGCGTCCGCCGAGCCCGCTTCGAAGAACAACACCTTCGAATCCTTCGACTTCACCGCCAACACCAAACTGCCCGCCGCGATGCTGCGCGACCTGGCCGCACTGCGCTGGCTCGACGCCGGCGAATCAGTCATCCTCTACGGGCCCGTCGGAGTCGGGAAAACCCATATGGCACAAGCACTTGGCCACACAGTAGCTCGCCGTGGCGGCGACGTCCGGTTCGCCAAGAGCTCCCGAGTGCTCGCCGATCTGGCCGGCGGACACGCCGATCGCACATGGGGCCAACGGATCCGCGAATACACCCGACCACTGGTCCTGATCCTCGACGACTTCGCCATGCGCGAGCACACCGCCACGCAAGCCGACGACCTCTACGAACTGGTCTCCGACCGCGCCATCACCGGCAAACCGCTCATCCTGACCACCAACAGATCGCCCAAGGACTGGTACAACCTGTTCCCCAACCCCGTCGTCGCCGAGTCACTGCTCGACCGATTGATCAACACCAGCCACCAAGTCATCACCAACGGAACGCAAAGCTGCAGTTGACCGTCGTGCTGGCTCCGGTGGAGCCCGTCCCCGGGTTGTATGTGCATCCTGATCACCGTCGACGCCGACGGCGACCGGTGGTTCGGAGTGCGCTGGGTGTCTAGTAATTATCACCGCATATCTAGTGTCGAATGCCGCGTTGCTCGCCAGTTATCCTGTCATAAAGCTGGTTATGTGGTTCTTTCAATGGCATCAGGACGACACGCGGCAGTAAATAATGGACGTTCGCAAGTCGTGGGTTTAGGCTCGGGCGCGGGAGGTGAGGCCGGTGAGCGACACGACACGACTTACGGCGTTGACCGAGGCGGGGTTGTTGCATCCGAATCCCGATGGGGTGTTGGCGTCGTTGTTCACCGACGGGTCGGGCTTCTTTCTGGCCTCCGACAAGGTGCAGGTGAAGTACGAGATGTTGCGGGCGCGTGTGGTCGAGGGCGTTCCTGTGGCCGAAGCGGCTGCGGCACATGGCTATTCGAGGGCTGCGTTCTATCTGGTGGCGGCGGCGTTCGATCAGTCGGGGATGGCGGGGCTCCTCGACGAGCGGCGCGGCCGTCGCGGCCCGGTCAAATTGCGCCCGGAGATCGTGGACTTCATCCGCGCCGAGGGCGGGTCGGGGGCACAGATCGCCGAGCAGGTCGCCGACCGGTTCGCGGTGCGGCTGCACCGACGCACCATCGAGCGGGTGCGCGGCCGGTGAGCACCAGGTCGTTCTGGCCGCCGCTGCAGGCGGCGCAGGTCGACTACGAAACACTGCGCGCACACACCCTTGAGCACGGCGGGTTGCCGACGAGTCTGGCCGCGGCCCGCTTCGCCCGTCGCGGCCTGGCCGGGTTGATCGCCTGGCCCAGTGCCGAGCCGGTGTTCGTCGCCGAACTCCTTCCCTCCGCCCGTGCGGCCTGGACGCCATATGAGGATCCGCGGGTGGCGGCGCTGGCCGCCGGTTATGAGTTCCTGCTCGACCTCGCCGCCAGCCGGGATCCTCGCGCTGCGCTCTCGGTGCGGGGGCTGCCGTGAGGGCGGCGCTGTATGCGCGGGTATCGACCGAGCGACAGGCCGACCGTGGCACCATCGGCTCGCAGCTGGCCCTGCTGCGCGAACACATCGCGACCGCCCGTGATGAGTTGGTCGGCGAGTACGTCGACGACGGGCAGTCCGGCGCCCGACTGGCCCGGCCCGGCCTGGACGCATTACGCGATGCCGCCGAGGCCGGGCTCGTCGAACGGGTCTGGGTCCTCTCGCCGGACCGGCTTGCCCGCGCGTATGCCTACCAGGTGCTGGTCCTCGACGAGCTGGACCGCCTCGGGGTCACCGTCGCCTTCACCGACTCCCCGGGGCTGGCCGCCGACGACCCCCAGGCCACCCTGCTCACCCAGGTCCAGGGCGTGATCGCCGAATACGAGAAAGCCAAGATCGCCGAACGCTACCGGCGCGGCAAACTGTTTAGGGCCCGCGCGGGGAGGTCGTCACCTGGAAAGCGTCCGTACGGCTACCGCCGCATCCCGCGCAGCGCCGCCACCGGCGCAGCCCACCATGAGATCTACGAGCCCGAGGCCGCCGTGGTGCGGCGGATCTTCACGGACCGCGCCGCCGGCATCACCATGCGCGAGATCTGCCGCCGGCTCAACGCCGACGCGATACCGTCGCCGACCGGCAACCCCACCTGGGGACACTCCACGATCTGCCGACTGCTGCGCAACGAGGCCTACATCGGGCGGGTCTACTTCAACCGCACCGAGTCGGTGCCCGACCGGCGCCCCACCCACCGCAACCGCGTCATCCCGCGCGACCGGGACGAATGGATCCCGATCGAATGCCCCCGGATCATCTCCGACGAGCTGTTCCAGACTGCCAGTCGAGTCGCCACCGACAACACCAAATGGAGCCCGCGCCGCGCCGTACCCGGCCAATGGCTGCTCAAAGGACTCGTCAAATGCGGCGTCTGCGGCGTCGGCACCAACTGCCACAAAATGCGCGGCCGCAACGGCACCTGGCACCGCTACTACTACTGCCGCAACCACGACCCCCTACGCGCCGGCGGCGAACAACACCGCTGCCCCGAACGCAACATCCGCGCCGACGCCCTCGACACCTTCGTGTTCGACCACATCCGCGCCGCGATCACCCACCCCGACCAGCTGCTCGCCGGCGAACAAGCCGTCACCCTGCACACCCCGATCCCCGACGACGAACTGCTCACCGCCGAACTGGCCCGACTGGACCGCAAAATCGAGGCCACCGACACCGAACGGCGCCGCCTCATCGACCTCTACCAGGGCGGGTTCATCGAACTCCCCGAAATGCAGCGCCGCTCCACCGAAGTGGCTTCCCGCCGAAAAGAACTGCAGCACAAGCGAACCAGCCTCGCCGACGAACGAACCGCACTCGCCCGCGACAACCAGCTACGCCGCCGCGTGCACGACTTCGCCGCCCGCATCCACGCCGTCATCGACACCCTCGACGACACCCAGAAACAACAGCTACTGCGCCTGCTCGTCGAAGACGTCCGCGTCACCGGCTGGCACGTCCAAATCCGGCTTCGTATCGCCCTCGACCCGCCACCACCCGAACCACCCCACCCGACAGGCCCAACAGGCCCAACAGGCAAACCACCACCACAACCCCGCCCAGTGTCAACCCAAGACGGTTTGCGTTCCGTCGGTGCTCATGGACGGCCCTTCTTACCGACCCCGGAAACGACCCGGGACAGCCACCACCTGACACCCACCCAGACCTTCGATACGCTCACCACAGCAGCGCCCGAACCTGGGGAATTACGTGACGGCTACCCCTGGGGAATTACGTGACCGTGGACACCTGAGTGGTCACATATTTGCGTCACCTCAGCGTCCATCTTGGCGAGTCTCACCGACAGAACTCTGACAATTCCTTGTACCACGGGGGTTCCCGGTACGTGGGGTCCTTCACACGAACACCGCCTGGCCGGACCAGGGCCGCCCCGCGGTCACCGCACCAAACCGCGCCAACGTCACCGCCACCAACGGCGCCGCGAACACTGCCCACGAAGCAACCGACTTCCGCCGCGATCGCACGCACCGACTTCCCGGCCGAAGGTCACCCAGAGTAAACAAATTTCAAGGTTAGTAAGCAAAATCTATAGAGTTCGATCTGCGATCGTGTCGTGTTTCAATTGTGATTCTTGACGGGCAGTGTTACCGGAGTGACTTGAGTGTCTGAAGCACTCGCTGCTTCAGCGGAGTCTGAGGAGTATCCCGTTGTTCCGGAACCTGTTTGCGATTTCGAATGCTCGCGGGCCACTGACCCCCCGAGCGACGCTGGGTATGGCGCTCGCGCTGGCCGCAATTGGCGCAATTGGGTTTGGCAGCGGGATCGCTGGGGCGGCTCACACACTTAGGACGGCCGAGTGCGCATAGGGGGACACTGGTGTGCACGCCCGGCCGTCGAGGCGGTCCGGAAGCGGGCACTCGGCGTTTCGCGGACACCGGCATTCGGAGTAGCTGCGATTACTTCGTTGGTAGTGGCCGGAGCAGTCGGGGGCGCGGCTCCGCCATTCCACGGAAAGAGCCCAATCCCGTCTGTGCATGCCGTCGTCACCCCGGTAGCCGCAGTTTCCCCCACCGTCCCTAACCTCTCCGGCCCCGTTGTCATCGCCAGCGAGCATGCGCCGACCACCTTGCACGTCGTCGCGCCAGCCCTATCCGCACCCCCTCCACCGATGATCGTGAATTCACCTGGCGTGCTGGACATTCCGGAAATAGCATTGGCCGCCTACCGCAACGCCGAGCAGAAGATGGCCGTCGAGGCCCCAGGCTGCGGCGTCAGCTGGAACTTGCTGGCCGGGATCGGGCGCATCGAGTCGGGCCACGCCGGCGGCGGCGCCGTCGATGCGCGCGGCACCGCGGTCATCCCAATCTACGGTCCCGCGCTGGATGGCACGCTGCCCGGCAACGAGGTCATCATCCAGAGCAGTGTCGGCAATCGCGTCACTTACGCCCGTGCGATGGGGCCCATGCAGTTCTTGCCCGGTACCTGGGCGCGATACGCCTCCGACGGCAAGGGCGACGGCACAGCCGACCCGCAAAACCTGTTCGACGCCACGCTCGCGGCTGCCCGGTACCTGTGCAGCGGCGGGCTCAACCTGGGCGACCCGGAGCAGGTGATGGCCGCGATCCTGCGCTACAACAACTCCATGCCCTACGCCCAGAACGTCCTGGGCTGGGCCGCGGCATACACCACTGGCGTCGTCCCGGTCGACCTGCCGCCGATCACCGGGCCGCCACCCCCACTCGGCGACGCACACGACGAGCCCATCGACGTCCACGACAACGAGTCGCTCGACGAGAATCTGGCGGCGGAGATTCCGGACAATCCGCGCGAACCGTCCAGAGAGGCACACGACTCGGACTCGGGCGGCGCACTCGACGTTGGTCAGTGACGACGAACTGGACCGCATCAATCCCACCGAGCACCGGGCGCGAGAAGGGCCAGATCGATGGCGGGTTTGGCGGCGCGGTTTAACCAGGATCCGACGGCCGTGGGGGCGGTGGCGGTTGCCCCGCCGCGGGTGGTGTTGATGTTGCGGCTGGCCGCCGAGGCCGGGTTGCGCCGCGGGGAGATCGCCCGTATCCATTCCACGGATCTGGCCGGCGAGCAGCAGGGGCCGGTATTGCTTCCAGCATCACCAATTGGGCGGCGCAGGGCACCAGGCGCCGAAAAAAACAACCGCCGCAGTGTGTCGCAAATCACCAAACGGAGCTGCCCAAAAGTGACCCATTTTCGCGTGCTCGGCCGTCTATCTCTATAAGAGCGGCTCACCGTGGCCGCGGCGACACCGATGGGAGCGGTCCAATGGGCACAGCGATGCGCACTGGGCATTACAGGTTGCCCGACGGTTCGGTGGTGCGGGTGGACTTTGAGAGAGGGCGTTGGGTCGGCACGCTCTACGCGCCGTCCCTAACGATCAAGACGCAAATCGTCGGTAGTGATGCTCAAGTTCACGCCTGGGCCGCCAGCGTCGCGGCATAACACTCTCTTGGCATTTGGCTTAGCCGAATCGGATGATCAGCCCTACCAACCACAAGATCGGTCCCACCCCCCGGGGCCGGCCGAGGAGAGCAACCAGCCGGGGCGGGCCGACATTCATTTCAGACGCGGCCTAAAACTGACGGGTTCCTAACCGAATCAGCCGTGCGCCTGCCCGCCCCGCACCTCCGCATGGCTATACGCGACGGTCTGGCCGTTGCGCCGCCGCGCCTCACGCCGCGCCTCACGCCGCGCCGCGATCACATCGGCCGGCGAATTCGACGGCACCAGCCCGAGGATGTCGTCGATCTCCTGGGAGACCACGTCCAAGCGGCGAACCAACGGTTCAACGTCCCTCGCGCCGTCCAGAAGACCGAGCGGTTGGCGCTCGGACCGGCCTGGCTCTCGGCCGCGGTGGTGACGGCGATCACAGCGGTATTCCCCAGGACGGCCACCTAACCGATCACACCGGCCGGAGCGACCCGATGGGCCTGGGCCCAGATGCCCCCCAGAATCAAGATCGCGGTTCGACTTTCTTGCAGTTGACACCGCTATCGAGGTCTACTATCCGCAAACCGATTTAGGCGTCTCAGCGCAGCTTGTCCGGACACAGCTCGTGCTGGGCCGCCTCGACACCGATCACCGGATCGGACCCGAACGTGAACTGCGGATAGATTTGCTGCGGCGATAGCCCATCCCGCAGTTCCGAGTACACCATGCGGCCCGATGTCAGCCAGCTACCCTCCATCCACGGCAGCACAACCTGGCCATGATCCCGCAGATACTGAAGGTAGCTGTTGTTATCAGCGTGAGCCGACGCAGTACCAACCAAGACAGCCGTGGTGACCGCTACCACGACGCCGACGAAACTGACGGCGAGCAATCCCCCAACCCTGCCCGCCAGGGGGCGTTTCATGATTCGCAGCTTTAAGCATGTTGGTGCATGGCAGCTAGAGACCTAGGTACACGTCGTGAAAGGTCAGAAGTCCCTGCCAGGGCCAGCTCGGCGCGCCCAAGCAAACGTCGAGCTAACGCGGATTCCCTTTAGTACTGGCGCTGATCGGCGGGTCCGTCGCATGGTTCGACCAGATCGTCCGGATAGACCTTGACGTGGCCGCAGCCGTCGAGCAGCCACGGCGGCCCGTCCGCCGGCAATCGGCCGATCAGATCTGTCCGCCCGACGATCATCGGTTCACCGAGCAGCAACTGGTCCAGCAGCTTCGATCGCTGCGGATGGGCCCGAGCTTCGGCCTCCACGGCGGCCCGGTCAGCGGCGATGGCGTCCGGATTTTCCAGGGACCAGTCCCACAGCCGCAGATCCGGCTTGACCACGGCGGCCGACTGCTGCTCGATCAACCACTCGTAGATGCCGGCGAGGCGCCGGTAGCCGGCCCCAACTTGATCAATCGGCACTTGGATGCCACCTGGCGTTAGCGGCGCGGCGGGCCTTGACGCTGCGTAAGCTCTCGGCGGCCGGCGCGGCGGTGCTGATCTTGCCCAGCAACCGGGCCACCGCGTTCTCCTGCAATCGGATCTCCCGGGAGAGCTTGATCCGGTCTTTGATGTCGTCGGTCCTCGAGTACGCGGCGGCCAAATCCGCGCGCCTGTCGGTGGCGTCGGCTGCCATGCCGATGACGGCCCTCTCGGCCGCCGACCACGCCAGGGTGCGGCCGGCGGCCGTCGCGTTGGCGGCCAGATCCGCATCGAGTTCGTCGACGAGCCGCTGACCCTCCGGGGTGCGCTTCATGCTGATAAGCGTACGGCGGCCAGCGCTGGTCCGATCGGGGCCGGGCCCGCGCTTACATCACGTCAGTGCCGGTGATCTTGGTCGCCGGGGTTCCCGCCTTGCCAGTGGTCGCCAGGGTTCCCACCTTGCCAATGGTCGCCGGGGTTCCCACCTTGCCAATGGTCGCCGGGGTTCCCACCTTGCCAGTGTTGGTCGCCTTGCCAGTTTTGGTCCCAGGGACCATTGTGCCAGTGGCCCTGGTCGCGGGCTTCGCCGTCGTACCAGTGGTCGTCGTGGCAGCGGCCCCCGTCCCAGTTGCCGCCCCACCCTGGATCCCACCACTGGCCGGGGCACCAGTGATAATCCGGGAACGGCGCAGGTTGGGCCTGGGCGACGGCAGCCGCCCCCAAACCCGCGAGCCCTAAACCGGCGGTCAATACGACCGTTGATGCTGCGGCACGTGCGATGTTTTTCATACCGGAAGTATTCCCCGCTTCAGCGCGAACAAATCCTTGCTCAGCGGCGAGTACTCTTGAGAACTTCCTGTCAGTCT
>CAWKME010000026.1:0-7097 GCA_963850645.1 uncultured Actinomycetota bacterium
AACCTGACCCTTCGTGCCCGGGCCGGCCGTGGCATTTTGTGCGAAGGTCTGGACGTTTTGGACGATGAAGATGCTTGCCAGGTAGGCATAGACCGCGATCACCGCGCCAAGCATCGCGTTCGGCGTGGTGGCGGGCGAACCAGGCGGGATCAGGGTTTCGTTGCTCACCAGGATTTTGCCCGGAACGATGAACTGGCTCGTGATCTGGGTTGCGATGTAGCGGGCCGCGTACATCGCCTGGAACATGATGTTCGTGTTCAGATACGAATTGTCCGGCTGGCCGCTCGCGTTGCTCTGATACGTGGTGATAGAGCGGTCGATCCGGCAAACCCCGGCCGCGTCCACCGTGAAGGTGCTCATCCCGTCGAACAGCAGGGTGTTGCGCTCCCCCGGCAGGTCCTGCGAGGCGATCGGCGGCGGCAGCAGGTTGAGCGCCTGTGTCGCGAGGCCCTGCGCCGGATTGACCCGCAGCCGGATGACATGCGCGGCGCACCAGTCCGACGCCTCCAGCCACGCCGGCGTCGGGCTGTCATAGAAGCCGAGGATGGTGGCGTGCTGGTCGTTGCGGCCGGTCCCGAAGGTCGTTCGGGCGCTAAAGGTTCCGCGATAGGCCGAGAAGACATGCCCGTACAGCATCGTCTCCGCCGCCCAGCGACCCGACGCATCGGAGAGGAACGTCTCCAGCGCATTCAGGCTGGTCGTGTCGGTGTAGGGCAGGTCGATGTAGTCGAAGAGCTGGACGCCCAGGTTCGACAGCAGCGTGGTCAAGGTCGGGTTGGTCGCGCCGCTCGCAACCGGCGTGATCGTGTAGCCCACGCCCGGCGGGATGACCTCGCCATTCTGTGCGCCGCGATAGGCGAACCGGATGTCGATGTCGTTGAGCGCGAGGCCCTTGTGCAGCGCGGTCAGATCGACCTGGTAGGCGTGCGTGCCGTCAACCGCCGCCGAGCATGCGACACCAACCGAGGCCGAGATCGCGGCAACCGTGTTGGTCGCGATGGTTGACGCGGTGTCGCCGCTGTTCACCGCGACCGGGATCGACAGACCCATCAAATACAGCGGCAGCGTGCCCGCGGCGGTCGCCGGGCCGGTGAAGCTGATGCTGCCGGTCGCCGCCGTGCCGCCGCTCGCGTCTGCCAACGGCCCAAGCCAGACCTCCCCGAACGGGTCCATCAAGCGGTAGGCAGCATATTTCAGCGCCAGCATCGAGTTCAGACCGCAAAGCCCGTTGACCTGGGTCTGGCTGTACGCCTGCACCGCGATGTTCGGGGTTGCAGTGCCCGAGCTGGTGATCTGGCCGATCAGCAGCGCGCGCGCATTCTGCGTCGCAGTGTTCGCCTGGCTGGGGTCAAACTCGGCGTTGACGCCGGACGGGCGCCAGTACTGCCACGGGAAATACTTGAAGGCGAGGCTCTGGCTCACGGCTTGGACTCCGCCAAAGGCATGCCCTCGGGCGATTGTCCCGAGGGTTCGTCATGGGTTGGAAGCGGCGCCGCAGCGTCATGCTCGGCCGCAGCCGGCAGGAGCGCCGCGCCGGCGGGTGCCGGCGGGGGAAACACGAAGGTGTCGGCCGCTGCGCGCGCCGCAGCTTGGTCGACCACCGGCGGATTCACTGTGGCCGTCACAGCCGGACGAGGCGCCCGCGGTGGCGGGGCCGGCGGCTCGGCCAGCACCACGTCGCCATCGCGGAGGCGCCGGTACCAGAAAGTGATCTCGGGCACATTCTCGCCCTGCGACGACAACAGCCGCTTGTTCGGCCCGCGCACGATCAGGGGGAGGGCAGGATCATCCTGCCGGCGTCCCGGTTTGACGAACATTGTAACCTCGTGATCTAGGAGTTGCCTGCGGAGGCCGGTTGCAGCGCGTGGCCGCGGCCTCGCCCAAGAGTAGATGGCTGGACTGGTTCGGGGTGCAGCAGCGGCGACGCCGACAGACCGACTGGCGCCTTGACGAATGATAGTCGCCCCGCGTGATGAAGGAGGGTTAGCCGTTGTTCTGGGCAGATGAGATTGTCAGGCAAGTCAGCGCGAGCCTCGTGGCCGCCCTGCTTTCCATCGTTGCTGGCTTTATTGCAACTTGGTTAGGACGCCGCGTCCGGCGGTCAAAGCAACAAGCCACTGAGGACATTGAAGCAATCGCCCAAGCTGCACGTGCAGACGACTCCACACAGCGGGAAGCCATTCTGTTGGCTCTCACACAAAAACTCTCGGTAACCCAATCCCAGTCTTCGAAAGAGATAGCAGAGGCATTAGACCGACTAAGAGCCGCGATTCCACTAGCCGTCGAAAAGAAAAGTCCTGCAGTTGAGAGTCTTGTTTCCGGATATCATGAACAGGCGCTTTCTCAAGCAAATGCGCAGTTTTGGTTCAGCGTTGCTGCGGCGACTGCTGGTTTCGTCTGGATATTATATGCTGGTACCGATATAAAAGCGGAGAATCTCATTTCAGCGGTCAAAACGCTACCAGGCGTGGTTATGGACGGTGTTGCATTTCTATTTTTTAAGCAGGCGTCAGAAACGCGCCAGAGGGCTACGGAACTATACGATCGCCTTAGACGTGATAGGCAAAGCGGGGAGTTTGTGGCTCTGGTCGCAGCCATAGAGGATACAAGAGTGCGGAGCGCTGTGCAGGCGCAGATGGCCCTCCACATGGCTGGCCTGCAACCTAGCCCGATTGATCTAACCAATTTCCTATCAGCGACTGACAGCAGGGAAAGGGCCGCGGAAGCCCATGCGGTTCGGCCGGCCCTACAGGACAGTCAAAAATCTTGAATTCCGAGTGCGCACTCCGGCCAGAGCAGGTCCGCTCTACATTCGGAGCGGCTGACGCTGGCGCCGCCCGGAAGCAGAAAGAAAGGGCTTTGTGTACCCAGCCTGCCCGTCGCAGCGCAAGGCCGCCCGCACTCTGATTCAATTCCGACGCCTGCCGCCGATTTTTACTGGTGCAAAATCATGTTGATCAACATCATAATGAGTGCACCGGCCAGGCCCGCGCCGCCTGCGATCACAGCCGAGTCCAGCCGCGACGTGACCGAATTCTGGCCCCTCTCCTGGTTCACCCGCTCGGACAGCGTTTCAACCGTGATCGCAAGCTTTTCCACCGACCGCGTGACAGTCAGCAGAAGCGTCTCCACCACCGCTACGCGCTCGCGCACCGCGGCCTCGACCGGACAGTCAGCCGCCATGCGGTCCTCCTGTTATGTTGGGCTATCGCTGAGCTGGATCGGCGTGTCGGTCGCCTGCAAGGGTAGGTTCCAATCCCAGCCGCTGCCGAGGTCCGCGCCGATGTCCCACCCGGCGGGCCGCTCCACCGATGCGGAATTGTCGGTCACCGCGTTGCCGCGATAAATCCAGGTGTTGCCGTAAGGGTAGAACAGCAGGCACCCCGAGCTTGCCGAGGTCAGCGCGGAGCCAAGCGTCACCTGGAGATGCGTCGCATCGACGCGCGCGCACGCCGTCGCGGTTCGGACGGTTCCCGGGCTCGCCTCGTTGCCGCCATCCATCACCGCCCAGCCGACCCCGTTCACGGCTTGCAGCGGCACGATCAGGTCGGTGCCGGCATCGTGCGCAACGGTGACGATGATCACCGTGTTGCTCTGCCGGTAGGCGTGCGTGATCGTCGGCCCCACGCTCGGCACGCCGGACGGTATCGCGGTGATGCTGTCGCCGCCGCTCGATGCCAGCACCGCCCGCGCGATTGGTCCGGCCGAGACCTGGCCCAGCCGCAGGTTGTCAGTCGCGTCCAGGTGATTGTTGTCGCCCGCCGCAGTAATCAGGCCAGTGTTCGCATCCCAGGTCGCGCCGCGCGGGTTGCTGTCGGCCGTAAGAGGCATCGCGCGGACCGCGTTCTGCGCGGAAAGCAACGACGTCGCCGGCATCTCGTTGCGGATCATCAAGATGCCGGGGTCCGTCCAGAACGCGATCGGGTCCCACCAGGCCAGCGGCAGCGACGCGGCCGTGCGGCCGAGCATGTTGCGGACCAAGGCGAGGAAATTCTGTGCGCCGGCCTGCCATAACGCGCCCTCGCTATATGCGCGCGTGCTGTCGCTTTCGAACCACGGCCACACGATCGCAGCGATGTCCGCCAGGTCAGCAGCGGACCATTCAGCGAGATACGCCTCGACCGCGATTCCGTCCGTGCCGAGGCTCCAACCGCCCGGGTTGGAGCCGTCGCCGGGGTCCGCCAGGAAGTCGCCTGCAATGTAAATTCCGCCGGTACCGGGCGGCTGGCGCACGTTGTAGATGCCATGCCCGCCGATCACGGTGTAGGCCGAGCCGCCCTGATTCCCGATCACGCCATAGCTCGCCGCGCCCAGGTGCCAGGCGAGGCCCTGCGCACACAGGTTCCACGCGCCATCCGACAGCGAGTTCACCGCGTTGCTCTGCCCGATCACCAGGACATTCACGCCGCGCCGCGCACCGCACAGCCAGCGCGCCGAGGCGGTAATCAGCGTGGTCACCTCCGCCGATGACAACGCCCGCTCCCAGGTGGCCGCCTCGTTGAACCAGCATTGCGCCGATCCGGTCGAGGTCGTGTCGGACAGGAAGGTGAGCGTTCCGGCGTCGCTGCTGGGCAGAGGATTCGCGACGGTGCTCGTCACCTTCACGCCATCGAGCCACGCATCCACCCCGGTCCCTTGCGTGTAGCGCAGGATGACGTTGTGCGTGTGCCGCCGTTCCATCGTGACCGACAGCACGGTCTGCGACGCGCCAGGGAACAGCACCAGGCGCCCGGCGACGACGCTGTCCAGCGCCAGCACCACAGTCGAGGCGATGGTCAGCAATGCGACCGGATCGGCGTTGTAGCTCGTGCCGGTGCGCAAGTTCGGGCGGGTCCAGACCAGATACCGGGTCCACGAGCTGCCCGACCCCATCGAAAGCCCGTTCACGGCGAAGCGGACGCGCGGATCGAGCAGCGGCGCCAGCCCGGCGCCGGCTCGGCATCGCGGTCGGGAGGCCCGCGCCGCCCAGCAGGACGTTGATGCGCGGCGCGGCCTGCACGGGCAGGCTGGGCACCATCGCACGGCTCGACCCCGACAGGTCGGTCAGGGAGGCCACAGAGCCGCCTGACAGGCTCGCCAGCGGCACGCCGCCAGCGTTCACCATGTTCGCGGCGGCGCCCGCGTCCCACCAGCCGGAAAGGCCCGCGATGCTCCCCGGCGTCGCCGAGGTGACCGGAGGAGGCGGCGGTGGCGAGACGGTGCCGGTCAGCGGCGCGGCCAACAAAATCTGGCCCGCGCCGAGGCCCTGTGACGCGCCCGGCTTTGCCTGGAAAACGCTCATGTCGCGGTGACGGCCGCGGTGATCGCCGTGCCGTTCTGCATCGTCTGCCCGGTCGTCGCGATCACGGCGAACACCGCGTCGCCGCCGCTATCGTAGAAGATCATCCAGCCGTACCAGGTGCCGGCCGACGCGGGCATGTTTGCCGAGTAGGACCCGTAGACCAGGGGATTTCCGTTGTACAACGTCATCACCTGCAACGTCGCCGGCGGATCGACCTGGGTTGCCGACCATCCGAAGCTCGCCGAGGCGACCGACGAACTGACGGTGAAGGTGGCGATCGCCCCCGTCGTGCCGTGCGTCACCGGAGCGTTCGGGTAGCCGCCGGTGCCCCAATAGGTGAAGGTGCCGAGCGCCGGCCCTGGCGTGCCGGTCGTCGTGGTGCCGGAACCGCTGCCAGCGGCGTTCACCCCGAACACGTTGAACTGGTATTCCAGCCCGGCGATCAGGCCCGTCACGGTGTAGTAGGCGGTCGCAATCCCGCTCGCCGCGGTCGCCCAATTCGTAGAGCCGTTGATACGATACTGGATCGTGTAGGTTGCGGCAGCGCCGTGCGAACCGTCGATCGCCGGCGCCGTCCACGACAGCGGCACGGTGAAGTTGGTCACCGTGCCGGCGGCGAGCGCGGTCACCGCGTTCGGGCCGGCGATCGTCGTGGTGGATGCGGTCACCGTGCTCGATGACGTGCTGCCGCTGCCGGCCGAGTTCGCCGCCACATAGAAATCGTAGGACGTGCCGGACGCGAGGCCGGTCACCATGTAGCTGGTCGCGCTCGCGGCCAGGCCCGCTGTCGCCAGCGACCAGGTGCTGCCCGAGTGCAGCTTGAAATAGGCCGAGTAGCCCGAGACGGTGCCCCCGCTCCCCGGCGCACTCCAGGTCAGCCCCATCGTGCTGCTGGTCGCCTCGCTCGCCGCAAGGTTCGTCGGGGCGCCGGGCGCCGCAGTGGCCGCACCCGTCGAGGCCGTGACCGTCGATGACGCCGTGCCGCTGCCGCCGCTGTTGGTCGCGATAACCTCAAACTCATAGGAGGTCGAGGCCGAAAGCCCGGTCACCGTGAAGGGAGACGCGCTGGCGCTGGTGGTCGCCGAAGTCCACGAACCGGCGCCGGTGACCTGGTAATTCACCGTGTAGGCCGTTGGCGTTCCGCCGCTGCTCGGCGCCGTCCAGGACAGCGTCATGGTCGAGGCCGTGGCGCCGGAAGCGGTAAGCCCGGTGACCTGGCCCGGCGTGGCTGGTGCCGCGCCGCCGCTGCCGGCCGACAGCGTCGCGAAATTCACCGTGCCGCCGCTGTAGGTGGCCGCGACGATCCGCGCGGATTCGCCGGTCGGCAGGACATTGCCGGCGTTGCTGGTGGTGATCCCCGCCCCAAGGGTCACATTCGACCCGCTCACGTTCACCACGTCGCAAACGAAGCCGCTGGCCATCGTCCCCGTCGGCGTGATCGTGATTCCTTGGCTACAGATCAGCAGCCGATTGTTGTGCATCGATCCATCGAGGTTGGTGTTCGCGGTCAGCTCCACCACGGGCTGATGATAGTCCGGCAGGTGCGACGCCATCAGCGACCAGACGGCCGCCAGGGTCTGCCGCAGCAGCACGTTGCTCCCCTGGCCGCTCGGGAAGGTGTCGGTGTCGGCGGCGGGGTTGGCCGTGGCCAACAAGTCGATCGTCTCCGGGTTGAGCAGGGTCTGGAGAGTCACTGCAACGGTGCTGCCGCTCTGCCCGATCGGCACGGTGTCGGTCGACGTCACCGACGAAACCACGTCCAGCGCCGGCACCGACAACGCGACGGCCGCTAGCGCAGCCGCAGCAGTAGCCGAGG
>CAWKME010000027.1:0-61672 GCA_963850645.1 uncultured Actinomycetota bacterium
CTGCCAAGGTCGACCCCACATGGTCTATCCTGATGCCGAGGGCCATGAAAAATATGACGATTTTGACTACGTCGAATCCACCATCGTCTATGCCAATCCAGTTGCATCTCAGACCCCCATGGGGGTAGGCTTGGGGGTAGGAACCTTGGGGGTAGGACGTGGGTAAGCTCTCGGCGGTGATGGTCAAGGCGCTGCGGTTTCCCGGTGACAAGACGCGGCCGGTGCGGTTTGGCGACGGGGATGGGCTTTATTTGCAGGTCGCGCCGGGTGACACGAAGTCCTGGCTGTTCCGCTATACGCTGCACGGGAAGGCGCGGGAAATGGGGCTGGGCGCGGTCGGGGAGTTGCCCGATGGTGTTCCGCTGGCGAAGGCCCGCATCCTGGCAAGCGAGGCGCGGGCGAAGTTGCGGGCCGAAATCGATCCGATCGCGGCGCGGCAGACTGAGCGGGTTGCGCGGGTGCGGGCTGAGACCGAGGCCGCGGAAAGGACATTCAAGGCGGCGGCAACCGCGCTGGTAGCGAGCAAGCAATCCGGCTGGCGCAATGGCAAGCATGGGGCGCAGTGGCTCGCGACCCTGGAAAGCTACGCGTACCCGGTCATCGGCGACATGCCCGTTGCCGAGGTGGGGACCGACGATGTGCTGCGGGTGCTGCGCCCGATCTGGGAGCGGGTGCCAGAGACGGCATCGCGCGTCCGCCAGCGCATCGAGGCGGTGCTTGATGCGGCCCGGGTGAAAGGCTGGCGAACAGGAGAGAACCCGGCCCGCTGGAAGGGGCACCTCGCCGGGGAACTGCCGCAGCCGAGGAAGGTCAAGCGTGTGCAGCACCGGCCCGCACTCGCCTGGCAGGACATGGGTGCGTTCATCGCGGCGTTGGCCGAGCGCGACGGCACCGCGGGGCAGGCGCTTCGCTTCGTAATCCTGACCGCGGCGCGGACGGGTGAGGTGCGGGGGATGCGCTGGCGGGAGGTGGACCTGGACGCCAAGGTCTGGACCGTGCCCGGTGATCGGATGAAGGCCGGCAAGTTGCACCGAGTTGCGTTGTCACCCGCGGCGGTGGCGGTGCTGGCGGAATTCCGGCCCCTGATGAAGCAGTCCGGCGATCTGGTGTTCCCTGGCGGGCGGCAGGGCAAAGCTCTGTCCGACATGGCGCTGTCGGAGGTGGTGCGCCGGATGAATGAAGGTGGCGAGGAAGGTGCGCCGCCGCGCTGGCGAGACGCGGAAGGCCGGGCAGTGGTGCCCCACGGCTTCCGCTCGACCTTCCGCGATTGGGCCGGGGAGACACGCCCCGAGGGCCGGGAGGTGGTCGAGGCGGCGCTGGCGCACACAGTCAAGGACAAGGCCGAGGCAGCGTACGCGCGCTCCGATCTGCTGGAGAAGCGCCGCCCGTTGATGAACGCGTGGGCCGAGCAGTGCGCGCGGTTACCGGCGGAGCTGGTGGCGCTGGCTGGGCGGGCGCGGCAGGCATCAGGCGGATAGTTTTCGGGCCGCCGACATTTTGGATTTCGTGCAAATCGGGCGGCAGGCGTAGGCTTCCGCTTTGGCGGGGCTAGGCTGGCCCCCGAAACCCCGAACACTCCGCACCCGGGTCGCCCCGCCAAGTACATCCTGGCGGAGTCTGGTGCGGAAGATGATGGTAGAGGATTCCACCTCCGAAGCAGTTATGTTGCCTCCGCGCGATTTCATGGACGCGGCGGAGGCAATGTCGTGGATTGGATACGGCAAGGCTCTTCGGAAGTTCTATTGGTGTAAGCGCCTTTTCGGGCTTTCCAGGGATTGGGAATTTCACGACGGCATCGGCATAGAGACCGAAGACCCACCGCGGGTGTCGTTGTTTGCGGATCGATGGTTTTCCAGCGCCGATGAGTTGCTGTCTACATTCAAGGCGCGGGCCTCCGGTTCTATCTGGCCCCCATACCCCCGCATAAAGACGGAAGAGGGACGGAAACTTGCGGAGCAGTACCTGACGCACTTCGATATCAACGATGCGGCCGGGTGGGCGCTTCTTGGGCAACGACTGAAGGCCGACATTCAGCGACGCGACCCGTTCTTGGAGAAACTTCGCTCTGCCGCTGGCAAGCTGCGTCGTGAACTCTATAAAGGCTCACTGATAGCGTGGGGCAGCAAGGATGCGGACGATCCCGTCAATGGACCACCACGGCAAAAACTACTCCCTGACGAATGGCCGCCTGGAGTCGAGATAAACTTTGATGGGTGTGTCCGCGAAAAGGAAGGTTGGGATTGGGGCATTCGCTGGATGTTGCTGTCGTTCGACACGGAGGAGATCCTGTCGATTTGGCCCCCTTCGCTTTTTGAGCCACAGACCAGCCCCGACGCCCGCAAACCCGAGGCGGCACCGTCGGCGAATGATCCAGCTTTCGACTGGATATTAGACTACGTTCGTTCAGAACGCGCGAGGTTAGGAGTACCTCCAAAGCGAGACGATACACTTACAGCTTGCCGAGCGGCAATTCAATGTAGCTACCGGGAGGCTCTTGCCGCATGGAACGCGCTCCCTGCCGATGCAAAGCGAAAGCCCCGATCCACAAAGCCACTGATACAGGCTCGTTGAGCGGAGAGCGCGCAGGTGTTCTGGTCCATGTTCATGCCCAAAGGATACCACGGCTTTCGAGTCGCGGCCCTCATTTATTCTGACGATACTGATCCCAATAACAATTTCGACATGATTGTTGATCGGCTGGGCACCGCACTAGCGAGCGAGGAATTGGTCGCCGATGGAATAGTGGTCGGCATCGCTGAGGGCGACAGCGAACCTCCGGAAATGGGCCAAATTCTTCCCATTCGACCTGAAGTCTGGCGCACGACCCGGACCAGGAACGCATTGGTAGGCTCCAAACCTACGGAACAGCTATATCAGGATGGTCTTGTTCTTTTTCCGATCATTCGGGAATCGGCGCTCGACGCATGGCACCAGGGTCAGAGCGAAGGCCAACCTGCTGCCTCACCGAGCGAATCCGGTGGCACCCCCGGCGTTCCGGGGCTATCTTATGGCGTTCACGCGGTCCCCGCAGGCTATGTGACGTTTGACCGGATCAGCAATCTCGCCCGCGTTTGGGCGAAAAGCGGGAACATTGACCCTGATCTGATGCTTCTGCTTGATCCGCCGGACACGGACGCCATGACTGAGGCTCTCGCGGCCGGCTCATTGCGCGCGTTCGGTATTAACAAGCGTACGGGCGCAATCGTATCGCTGCCACCGTCCGTCTGGAGGATGGAGGTGAGCGGCGCACCACAATCGATCTGGGCGATTGGCGGACATGACGTTCTAGCCGGCCCGGATGGCGAGCTATGTCTGCCGGTTATCACCCGCGCGGACCTTGCCCGCAGCTTTCAAGCCAAAGAGATTCCCCCGGACCCGGAGGAGCTTCCCGAGGGCTGGCAACCGGCGCTTCCCTTGGACCGTCCCGGTTCCGACGGCCGTGACGTCATCAACGTTGGCTCCTGGATGCGCGGACTTGCGCAAGGCTACAAGCTGCTGGGCAACACGCTAAAACGGGATGATGCAGTTAGGGCCGCAACGACCCACCTGCGCTGCACAACTCGGCAAGCGGAAGCGGCCTACGAGGCGCTACCGTATCCCGAGCTCCGGAACCCACCACGAACGCCGGCCGGCTAGCGGGCACAGAGTTGCCCGCTGCCCGCTGTGCCGTGCCCGCTGCCCGCTTGTTCCATGCGACCTGCAATGGTGTAGATGACCCGGCACCCCAAAGCGTTCGGAGGTGCCAACATGGAGCTTTCTACCCCATCCGCGTCCCACTATAGGCGCACTCGCCGCAAGCCCGAGTATGTGCCCGACGATCCACTGCTGACCGCAGCGGAAGCTGCAGTCGAGCGCGGCCAAGCGCTTTCAACGTTCTGGCGCGACGTGCGGGCCGGCCGTGTGCCGCCGGCCTACTACGTGAGCCCGCGTTGTCCTCGTTGGCGTCGTTCGGAAATTCGCGCCGCCCTGGAGGCATGCCGTGCCCCGGCGAAAGTTGCCGCGTGACGCGCATCCACCCCCCACTGGCCGAACTCCTGTTGCTGCTCGCCCTCACCGCGTGGCTGCGGTTGGCGAGCGGCCTTGGTTGAGCAACGGGCAGCGGTCCGGGCCGCGATCGACCAGCGGGCGGGTGTCTGCGATGAGGCGCAGTGGATTCGGCCGCCTAAGATCGGATCGATCGGGCCGCGATGGGTGTTGCAGTGCGAGGCAGGTCGGTGACCGCCTTCCAGTTCACCCGCTTCGTCAAAACCGATGGCCCGCTTACGAAGCAAGTCGCCCTCACGCCAGACGGCAGTGTGAAGAGCGATGGTAGCGCGTGCGTCATGTCGCGCGGTTCGGCGCAGCGCGTGCATCTCGCCGCTGTGCGGCATCTGGCCGACCTGATTGGGCAGCTCCAACCGAACGAGGCCATAGCGACCGGAACATTGCGTCCCGACCTTCCCGACACCGTGGAGATCACCACGAAACGGCGCCTGGCCGAAATGAATGGCGCCGCGCAACCCGGTATCATCGCTCGAACGGGTGAGCATATTGTCTACCGGCCAGGTCAAGCCGCTTTCGCGCTTCTGGACTTTGATGTGAAGGGCATGCCTGCCGCGGTGGCGGAGCAGCTACAGGATCTCGGCGGTTTCTTACCGGCGCTCCAGACTGTCCTGCCAGAACTTACCTCTACTGGTCGCCTGTATCGGCGCTCCACCAGCGCGGGGCTGTACCGGGCCGACACTGGTGAGCAGTTGCCGGGGTCAGGCGGTGCACACCTGTTTGTCGCGGTGCAGGACGGACAGGACATTGAGCGGTTCCTTAAGACGCTGCATGCCCGCTGCTGGCTCGCCGGGCTGGGCTGGCTGATGGTCGGGGCTGGTGGCCAACTGCTGGAGCGTGCGATTGTCGATCGCATGGTCGGCGCACCAGAACGGCTGGTATTCGAGGGCGCGCCCGTTCTCGATCCGCCGCTGGCGCAGGATCAGGACAGCCGCCGGCCCGTGGCGACCGAAGGTGCGGCGCTGGACACGATCGCGGTCTGCCCGCCGCTGACGATGGTTGAACAAGCCCAATTCAAAGAGATGCGCGCCAAGGAAGCGCATCGGCTCGCGCCCGACGCGACCAAGGCGCGTGATGCCTTCATTTCGCAGCAGTCGCAACATCTCGCCCAGCGCACCGGCATGTCGGCCGACAGTGCCGCGCAAGTAATCGCCCGCCTGTGCGCTGGCATCCTGCTGCCCGACGTCGCGTTGCCATTCGACGACCATGAGCTGGCCGGCATCACGGTTGCCGACGTGCTGGCGGACCCGACGCGCTTCGAGGGCGCGACAATGGCTGATCCGCTTGAGGGGACTGATTACGGACCGTGCAAGGCAAAGGTCATGCGTCGGGCGGACGGCACGCCCTGGATACACAGCTTCGCACATGGTCGTACCATCTATGAGCTGAAGCTGGATGTCGCCAGCGTCGAAGCCGCGTTGAACAAGGCGCCGGCGAGCGAGGTAGCTGCCGCCTTCGTCCGCCTCGCCCTCGCTGCGGAACTGGATGCTGATGAGCTAGAGCATCTGCGAGACCTCGCCAGTCAGCGCGCTGGCGTGGGAAAGCGGGCTATTGAACGCAAACTCAAGGCCGCTCGGCAAGAACTGGCCACTCGGAGGGCGCAAGAGGAACGCAATCGGCGAGCGGCCGAACGGCGGGATCCGCGGCCACAGATCGAGGCACCCGAACCGAATGCGCCCTGGCTGCCGCAGATGCAGGTGCTAAATGACGTGCTGGGAGCGTCGCGTGCGGCAGAGCCGCCGATGCGGGATATCGACGGTGTATTCGCCCAGGTCCGTGTGCGACGCATCCCGAACATGCACGCGCTCTCCGCACAGGGGGTGAACGAAGGCGACACCGCGGAAAGCCGGCTGCCCGCACCGGAACAGCCCCTCTTGACCCGCCTCAGCCTCGACCAACTGGCCGAGGTGATCGAGAGGTACATCGACTATACGGGCAACGCCGGCCAGTCAGTCCACCTCGCCGCACCATTCGTCAGGCACTACGTCGAACGGAATGACGATGCGCTGCCGGTGGTGGCCGCCATAGCAACCCTACCGATGGTTCTGCCGGACGGGACGATCCTGGCAGGCCGCGGATTGGTACGGGAGCGTGGCATCGTTTTCCGCATCCCGAACGAACTGATGGCGCGACTGCCCGCGCGCGAGGACTGCGACGATGAAGCCATTGCGCGGGCGCTCGCGTTCCTCATCGACACCTGGCTGTGCGACGTTGCCACCGACTTCACCGGCAAGTGCATTCTGATCGCCGCAGCGCTGACCCTGATTGAGCGATCCTTGCTGCCTGATCGGCCGGTGTTCTTCGTCACGGCCGGGCGGCGCGGCGGCGGCAAGACCACCACTCTGATAATGCTCCTGATGGCGATAACCGGCGTGCGGCCCGCTGCCGCTGCGTGGTCGCCGAATGAGGAGGAGCGGCGCAAGGCGTTGCTGGCCTATCTGATGGAGGCGTTGCCCTCGATCATCTGGGATAACATCCCGCGCGGCGCGCAGATCAGTTGCCCGCACATCGAACGCTCATGCACCACCGCATTCTATTCCGACCGTCGCCTCGGCGTCAGTGAACTTGTCGCCGTCGCCGCTGCCGTCGTTCACCTTTTCACCGGCAACAACATAGCCCCCCGTGGCGACCTCGCCTCCCGGGCGTTGAAAGCGCGGCTGGAGATAGACCGACCCGATCCGGAGAACCGTGAGTTTGCGCACCCCGATCCGATCGGCTGGACCGAGGCGCACCGGGGCGAGATTTTGCATGCGCTTTATACGATCCTGCTTGGTAACCCGAACCTGGGCGTCGGAGCAACGGCGGTATCGAAAACCCGTTTCAAGCTGTGGTGGCAACTCGTCGGTTCCGCCATCGAACATGCGGTCATTGTCTCGGGCGGCTCTTTCGACTTCCAGAAGTTGTTTCTGTCTCAGGAAGAGGACGACGAGGAAAGCGCATCTCTGGCTGATGCGCTGGTGGCGCTGGATGCTACCAAGTGGCCGCAGCCGGACAATCAGCCCAACAAGCGCGGACTATTCCAGGCCGCCGACGTGGCGAAGGCTGTGAACGATCAATCCGAATACCGCCTTGACGAAGACAAAGAGCGGGCTGCGACGGTACGGGAGTTCTTGTTTCCGAAAGAGCCACCAGGCCAGACAGTGACCGCTAAAGCAGTCGGCAAGCGGTTGAAGCCCCACATCAGCGAACCGGTCAGGCAAGGCGACCGCACGCTAATCCTGAAGGAGTGGCGTGACCCAAAGGGTGGCCCGAATGCTGCGCTGTCTTACTACGTCCAAAACAGTGATCCCGGGGTTAAGTAGCCGGCACATGGTTTCCATGGTTTGCATGGTTTCATACGCCGCTTCGATCGCCGAGCATGAGATTTCGCGGGCGGCGAGTGCCCCCGGAACTATAAGTCGCGCGCGCGTCAAGCGCTCAACCAAACCATGTAAACCATGCAAACCATGTAGCAGCGTAAGTCGAGACGCCCTGTGTGTTGCAGCTTGCTGGTCGATACCCCACGTCTCGCATCGCAAACAGATTCGAAATCGCGGTGTCCGCGAGGCCACCGATCGCGCCTGTCACGAGGGAAGCAGTAAATGCCAAAGCACAAGAAGCGTCGCGTGATCGAGGTCGCACCTGCCGCCGACTATGGACCGGCCATGATCAGGGATTGCGACGGCCGCCTGCGAGCAGCTTGGGACGGCGCCGCCGCCGGGATCGAACTGGCAGACGTGCCGGACTCGGTGGGCAACCCTGACACTCTAGGCTTCATGACGATGCCGCGCGCGGGCGCGGCGCTGGGGAGGTGACCGTGAGAAAACGCCGCCGGAGCGCCGATGGCGCGCGGTTCACTCCCAAGCCCGGTCCGCGCGAGCCCGGCAGGGCCAGACGCGCGCGCATTCGCGAGACGGCATCGGCCCTGCTCGATCTCGCCATCGAGGCGAGCGGTCAGAGCAGGGCGACAGCGATAGCGGAAGCCGAGCAGCTCGCGCGCGCGAGACGCGTCGGGCGGGACCGAGGCGTGGTCAACTCGAATGACTATGGCGCCGGTATACGGCTGGAGGCGATCTTTGCGCACGACGGCACCCTCTTGCGCGAGGCCGACGTGACAGTGGCCGACGCACCGGACCCTCACATGCCGAGGGTCACGGTGCGCCGCGCTCGCCGGACCGATCCGCTGATGGTGCTTTGCCGGGCCGGCACGATCGACCAGCTCCAGGTGGATGCCGGCGAGCTACTACGAACCGCGATGGAAGAATCGTTGCCGCCGATGCCCGGCGTTGCCCGTTCCGAGGTTCACGTCGCGCCGTTCCTGCGCGGGACCATCAGCGACCGGCAACTCCGGGCGTGCCGGACGGTGCGGTCAGCATCCCTGATGTTGGGCGAAAACCTGCCCGTGGTGGAGTGGATACTGCTCGGTGGCACGATCGGTGGCTATGCGGCCGGTGCGCGGATGCGGCACACAACGGCCGCTGGCCTGTTGCAGAGTGGCCTGGACAAGCTCGCTCGGCACTTCGAGCTGGCGCCAGTCGCATCGGACCGTTGATCCACGCGGTCGCCGACGCGCGCGAGGGACTTTCGAGGCGACGACGGCACAAAGATTTCACACGATCGGCACGTAGCCTGGATGAGACGCCGTGGGACGCGGATAGACGATACTGCACTATGTTACGCGAAGCGGAGACTGTGTGTGAGCCTGCATTGACGGCCTGTTTCGATTGAAAGCATTTGACAACGGGACGGGCTAAGGCGCTGATATAACCACAATCCAGAGACCGCGCCCACAGGCTCGGCGCTTCATAATCGGGCGGCCTTTGAATTTGAGATTGGCAGGCTGCCGGTACCTGTGCGCAGGCCATGAGCCGGGCAGCCCCCACAATGCCGTTCCGACCGCCGGTCCATCAGCCCGCGCATGGTGGCGCCGCCGCCCAGCGCCAGGCGCATGATCGCTGGCGTGGCTCTGCCGCGTCGCGCGGATATGACGCAGCCTGGCGACCGTTGCGCCTCGCGAAGCTGCAAGCCGACCCGCTGTGCTGGTGGTGCTTGCGCAAGGGCGTGCTGACCGCGGCGAACACGGTAGACCACATTGAGCCAATCACCGATCGCCCCGATCTGCGGCTGGTTTGGAGCAATCTCCGATCGGGCTGCAAGCCGTGCCACGACGCGCACACTGCGCGCCAGGTCGCGGCCGGCCATCGGGGCATGCGCGGTGCGCGCCCTCGTGGTCCGGTGAGGGGAGGCGCCGTGTGATCCTGTAACGACCGGAGTTTGACACACGATGGGCTTCTGGTCGCGGGTTGCCGACTTCGCGCGGCGCCGCTCCGGCGAGAGCGACGATCGGCTGTGGGGCGAGTGGGCCGGCGGCGGGCAGTCGAACGCCGGCGTGCCGGTCAACTCCATCACAGCGATGCGGCATGTCGCCTGCATGGCGTGCGTCTCGATCCTCGCCTGCGACGTGGCGAAGATCCCGTTCGACATTTACCGGCGGCTGCCGGACGGCGGGAAGGAGGTCTTCAAGGATCACCCGCTGCACCGCCTGATGCGCCATCCGAACAACTGGCAGACCGCCTTCGAGTTCAAGGAGATGCTGCAAGCCTCGCTGGTGCTGCGCGGCAATGGCTATGCGCCAGTGGTGCGGAACGGCCGCGGCGATCCGCTCTACCTGGTGCCGGTCCACCCTGACCGGGTTGGACTGTTTGAAGCGCCGAGCGGCGAGTACTTCTATGCGGTCACGCGGAACGGCCTGCACGAGATGGCGATGCTGCGGGAGCATCCGCTGCTGATTCCATCGGCGGATATGTTCCACCTGCGCTGGCTGCCGATGTACAACTCGCTGCTGGGATCGTCGCGCCTCTCGCTGGTGAGAGAGTCGCTCGGCCTGGGGATCGGGCTGGAAGAGCACCAGGCCCGGTTTGTCGGGCAGGGCGCCCGCACCGGTGGCGTGCTGTCCACCGATCAGAAGTTCGCCAGCAAGGAAATCCGCGAGCAGCTCCGCGAGGAGTGGCAGCGCTTGCAAGCCGGGTCCGCGCAACTCGGGCGCGACCGCGATCCTGGAGCAGGGGCTGAAATGGCAGGCGCTCGGCCTCTCGATGGTCGATAGCCAGTTCATCGAGTCCCGCAACTTCCAGCTTCGCGACATCGCCCGCGCCTTCGACGTGCCGCCCTACAAGCTGGCGATCGAGGGCGAGACCGAAGGCCCGGCGATGGTGCAGATGGGCCAGCAGTACCTCAATGGCCCGATCTCGGGGTATTGCGAGCGGTGGAAAGCGAAGGCCGAGCAGTTCTACGAACTCGACGGCGACGACACGTTCCTTGATTGGGACTATGGGCATTTCCTCAAGGCGGACCTGCTCTCGCGGTTCACCGCCTATCGGCAGGCGGTCGGTGGGCCGTGGATGAAGGTCAACGAGGCGCGGCGCGCCGAAGGTCTGTCGAGCGTGCCGGATGGCGACACGGTGCAGCAGGCGGTGAACATGGCGCCGCTGGGCTGGGTGCCGTCTGCCAAGGGCGGCGCTGGCGATCAGGGGAGCAACCAGACGGGCGTCCCGGGTGAGGGAGGCAATGGTGATCCGAACCGCAACCCGGCGGATGATCCGGCGCCGGGGGTCTGAGACAACCAGGTCGGCGGTCGTGCGGGAGCGCCTCAGTTTGAATGGCGGCGATGAGGGTTGCGACCCCACGTTTGGCCCTCCATATTCGCGGTCGTCCCAACGATGGGACAAGCGGCTCACGGCCACACGCTCGGGAGGTTGGAAGGAAGGACGATGTTCGGCAGGGTGCAATTGGTCTCGTCACCTTGGTAATGTATATTGCGAAGCGCGATGACGCCGACGGACTACGAAAAGGCTGTCCTCCAACAAATTCGGACGGACTGGCCGCCGCCACGATTTGTAGTCAGGCACAACATTCGGATCACCGGAAAGAAGAGCAAGGCAAGACGCCAAATCGATATCGGCGTCTTCGAGGCTGGCCACTCGAAGCCGTTTATGATTGTTGAGGCCAAGAGACACAAACGTCCTATCGACGTTGGCAAAGCCGGGTCGGCGATAGCGCTTGTCCAGGACGTGGGTGGAATTCCTGCGGTTATGGTGTCAACCTCCGGCTTTTCCGTAGCGGCGGACAACCACCTCGGCGCCGAGGGAATTGGGACGATGACCATCACGCTGACAGAGGCGCAAGGTCTGCGATGGATTCCGCTGGTCGAAGAAAAATTCGCCGTGGACCGCGAATTTCGGAGCGTCTCCGGCGACCTTGTTGAGGCCCTACGGAATGGCAATGCCGACCCCTTCATTGACGCTGATATCCCCTACGAAGAGTGGCTCGCTGTTATCGCGGTCGGGCGATCTCTTTTTCCAGAGTCCTCGGCCCGAGTTCTAAAATCCCTGCAAGAGAGCACTATGACGACGCCGCGCGATACAATGCGGTTGTCTTGCTCGATGAAGCCGGAGCGCTCGAAACCGCCGATGTCGATGCAGTCATCGATCGCGAATGCGATCCCGAGATTTTACAGTTTCTTTATGAGCTTCGGGAGACAACCGTATAGCGCCAGAGGTGGTCGCCCGGCGATGAATAGGCCAAAGATAGGGAGACGGCTTAGCGATCCCGCTGAACGAATTATGGTGGTGGTCTTTCGTCTGGTGCGTAGCGGCTAATGAAAGGTTGCGGGGTTATGACACAAATACGTCTACTCCAACGGCAACGCCGCGTGATCGGCGCACCATGCGAGCCGTCTGGTTTGGGTACTGAGCCATGAAGATCGGTGGTCTGGCCCCGAAGCAAAACCACCCCCACCGCAATCATAATCGCTGTGATGATCACATAAGATAGGCGCAAAGGAGGCAGTCCTAGCAGGCTGCGGCTGCGGAAAAACTCCGCTCCCGGCGATCCTACGAACCTCCACGCGACATAGGAGCCAGCCACAACCCAGAACGCGGTGAAATAATAGCTGAGATACAGGTTAATCCTCGAAACGGAGAAGCTGACTGTTCCCTTGTCGAGCCAGACCGTCTTGTATAGGCGGCCTTCGATGGTGTCCTCAAGCATATCAATGTGGTGTTCCCAGTTCTCCTGCCAGAATTGGAACCGCGAGCTGACAGAGTATTTGCGACCGCCGTCAGAATGCCGAGGCCGGGAAGCGCGACAGTGATCGGATCTCAATCGTTCGCGGCAGGTTGCCTCCAAAGGAGGCCGAAGGCGGCAAAAATCGCAACTTGAAAGGCCCAGAAGTAGGTGGCGCGCTTCCAGTAATGCTCGATCTCAAAGGATCGAAGCCGGTGAGCACTGGCAAGGGCAGCCTTCATCTGCTGCTCCCGCGGCGGGCCGAGTTCGAGCGTGGCGAAATATTGTCTGCGCAGTTCGCTCATGTCGTCGCCTCCGTGGCCACCGCTACGACGAGGACGAGTGTGCAGCGCCTCGGCCGGTCGGCTGCTGCGGCCGTCGCGGTGCGGTGGTTGGGGTTGTGGAGCCGTCGTCGGCGCTCCGCACGGGACAGGCTGGGATGGCCGGCCCGCCAGGGGTATGGGGTTTCGGCCCCCCGCTCGCCCCCTCCGGGACCGTGCATGGGTTTTGTTTGCTCGCTCGCGGAATTAGGGGGGGGTATGGCGCGGCGGGGTATGGCCCGCGCGCGCCTGCCGATCGCCGCCGCGTCAGGCGGCTTGGTCGAGGAAACTCGCCTGGATGGCGACCTCGCGCAGCGCGACCTCGATGCGGCGCAGGTCGGTCTGCATGACGGCCAGCAGGTCGGCCAGGGTGCCGGCCCGGTGCGGGCTGGTCTTGCGCACCGCGACGATCTGGTTCTCGTGGATGCCGGAGCGCAGCAGCGCCGCGACCCGTTCGACGTGCGCCTCGAAGGCGTTGGCCAGGTCCCGGTCCTCTTTGGTCGGCGGCGGCGGCGCGTCGGGCATCAGCAGAAGCTGGGCCTCCGCATTGACCAGCGCGGTGGAAGAGGCCCGGAGGTCGTTGTAGTTCCGGCAGCCGCCGGTGCGGATGGCGTTGAACAGGGTGTCCTGCCCGCGCGGCGACAGGCGCACCAGTTCGGTTGCCTCGGAGGGTTTCAGGTTGCCGCTCGCCAGCAGGGCCTGGTACTCGGGCCGGAGATTGAGCAGGGCGGTGCGCTCGGTGATCCGGTGCGGCGCCTTGCCGATCCGGGCGCCGAGTTCCTCGACGGTCCAGCCGGTCGAGTCCATCAGCGCCTGATAGGAGCGCGCCTGTTCAAGCGGGGTGACGTCCTGCCGCTGATCGTTCTCGATGATCTGCATGACGCGGACCGTGGTCGTATCTTTCGGTGTCGTCACGAATGCCCGGATCGTCGCGGCCCCGTTGATCTGGTGGGCGCGCCAGCGTCGCTCGCCGACTGAGATCATGTAGCGGGTGCGGCCCGTGGTCGAGGGCCGCACGACGATGGGCTGTAGCAGGCCGTCCGCCCGGATGGAGGCGGCGAGTTCGCGCAGCGCGGTAGGCTCGAACACCTTGCGGGGCTGGTCGGGGTCGCGTTCGATTTGGTTCATCGGAATGTCGAAGGCGGTGGCCTCGTTTTCCTCGGGTCCCCTGGGCGCCGGACCGGCTGCCTTGGTGGCGAAGATGATCCGGGTGGCGACCCCGGTCCCGCTCTCGCGGAACGTGTCGTCGGGGAGCTTCACCGCGTCGGCGCCGATCTCTTCGAGCCACGCGCGGAACTCCTTTGCTGTGCCGTCCTGTCGGAAGAACGGACCCTCCGAGCAGATGGCGATCAGGCGACGGCCGGGCCTGACGAACTGCCATGCCGCGTGAATGTGCTTGATGTCCTGATTGTTCGCGAACGGCGGGTTCATCACGACCGCGTCGTACTGGGCGGCGTCCACCTTGGCGTACTCGAGGAAATCCTGCTCGGAGACGCAGCGGATGTCGGGGATGGCGCGGAGCGCCTTGCAGTTTTCCGGGTCGATCTCGACGGCCTCGACCATCGCGCCCCTGGCCATCAGGTGGCGGACGATCCGGCCCTGGCCGGCGCTCGGCTCCAGGGCGATCTCGCCCTCGCCGATGCCGGAGAGGCCGACCATGCGCTCCGCGAGATCGTCGGGCGTCTCGAAGAACTGGAGGGTCCGCTTGGCGTCAACGACAACCCCGTCCTCGACCACCGCGCCGATCAGCTCGCGCGGGTCGAAGGGGAAGACGTGGCCGTTGGCCTTGCGGTTCCACTTGCCGCGCGCGGCGGTCAGGACCTTGGCGACGCGCAGGTAGGTTTCACGGTCGAGTTGTTCGGGGAGGGTGAGGACGTTCCCGGCGAAGGTGCTGCGGCGGAGGATCGGGATTACGTCGTCTGGCACGCGCGTTCTGGTGGCGGACATGGGGGATTTCCTTGTGGCAGGAGGGCGGGCAGGCGTCAGTTGACGCGGCCCATCAGCAAGAGTTCTTCGGCGCCGTAGACCTCGGATTTCCCGCAGTTGTCGCAGCGGTATTTCCGAGCGTCCGGCTCGCAACATTCCTGCATGGCGCCGCAGGCGATGCAGAAGCCGGCTTGCATGCCGCTCGCCTCTTCAACCTGCTGCATGGTGAAGGTCCGTGGTTTCAGTGAGCGGACCGCTGTCGTCGTCGGGTGGGCCATTTTCGCTTGCTCCATCGCGCCGGCGGGCGGACCGCCGTGCGCAAGTAAATTACTCATAAATAGGCCGCACGTTCAGCCGTGCTTGGCCTCCAAGTTGTCAGCTTCCTCTGTGGCGCCGGCCAGCAACGGCTCTAAATTCGTGGTGTAATCGTTGACCACGTCCCAGCCGTCGTTGCCGTAGATCAGTCTGACCCAACCCTGGAGCGGTTCACCGGGCTTGCTGTAGTAGAGGAAGTCCTCGTCGGTCAGCATCACCGCCGCCATGATGGCGGCTTGGTCGGTGGAACGCTTGACGCTCGGTTCGTCGCCGCCGTCATCGACAGTGATCTGAAAGCCAGCTTTCAGCGCATCCTTCACGATGCGCAGAATGATCTGGCGTTCGATCTCTTGGCGTCGTTGCACATTCATTGTCATGGTCAACTCCTGTTCGGGGGATAGAGTTCTTGCAGCGCCGCGATGCCGGCGGCGGTGGCGGCTTTCGGATCGCGGCCGAGGCCGCGGTAGAAACGCGGATAGACCCGGCATTCGTGCGCGAGGCGGATCGTGTCGCGGTGAGGGCCGAGCCGGCGGAAGCTGTTGGCGAGGCTGAGTGCGCGCGGCCAGTCGCCGGCTTGCATGAATTCGATCAGCCGCTGGGTCTTGGTCGGGCGCATCGGTCACCACTCCCGACTGCGGAATCGCTCGTGCACGTCGGGATAGCGGCGCTGCATTTCGGGCAGTTCCAGGCCGGAGCCGGACCGGACGATGCGCCGCTGGCGAAAGTCCCGGATGGCGGTGCAGTCGCGCAGCAGCGAGACTTGATATTCGCGCGCCCACCGCCGGCCTTTGCCGTAGCCCGGCAGATGCCGGTTGATACGATCGTGCATGCCGTCCCGGAACTGCCGCAGCACTTCGGCCGCGGACTGGTCGAACCACTGGATGCCGTTGCGGATCACCGTGTCGGGCTTCATCGCCTTGACGCGGCGCCAAGCGGCCACGTAGGCGCCGAGAGTCACCTGCCGGCCGGTCCCGAGGGTGACGTAGCGGTTGCTGGTCATTTCGCACCGCCCCAGGGAAGGCCCCATTTCTTCGCGCAGGTCGGGCCGTAGCCGGCCTCGACGCTGCGCGCGTCGGTGAGTTCGGTCCCGCAGTAGCAGCACGCGCCGGCCGACTTGCCGTTGGCCGCAAGGAAGGCGTGCGGCGCGGCGATCAGCTCGGAGAGAAGGTCGGCAACGCTGTCGTACTCGATCGCGCTGCGCGTGTGCCCTGGTGTCCAGGTGCCGTCCTGCATGATGCGGCCGAGCCACTCGCGGGCGACGGCCGTTGTCGTGACGGAAAACGAGCCGGGCTGTATCGACCGCGCACCGGCGATCCAGACCTTGAGAGTCTCGGTGTAGCCATCGCCTTCGTGGCGAAGCAGCAGGTGGGGGAATTTGATCTTCTCGCCGGCCGTGGCGAACATCGCCCGGAGTTCGGTCTGGTCGCCCAGGTTGCGTGGGCCGATGGCCTCGGGCGGTTGGTCGATGCGATCGATCAGCTTCTTGACCCACGGCCATTGCTTGGCTGACAGGGTTCCGTTGCGGGCTTGCTGCTGGAGCAGCGACAGGGCGAACGTCTGATCCTTTTCGGGCAGCCGGACATACTCGGTTTTCAGCCGAGCGAGTTCCGCGGTGAACATCGGGAATTACCCCTTGGTAGGGCCGGATGGGGTTGCCGCGAACGGGATTTTGCGGCCGTGAAACGCGCCGCCCTTGAAGCGGAGCGGCAGGTCGAGATCGACAGCGCCGCGCAGCGTAACGCTGTAGAGGGTCTTGCTTGCGTTCGGGACCAGCCAGCCCTTCGTGACGCAGTACTTGATCGCGGAGGGAGGGACGGTGCCGAGCATTTCGTTGGGTTCGACCGCAACCCGGTTGCGCAGGGTCGAGGCGATGTCGGCGTTGGAGTAGGAGGACATTTCCGCCGACTTCCACACCCGAACCACGTTGCCCTGATCGTCTTCAAACGTTTCGGGCTTAACGATGTGGGCGGCCACGAGGATCTTCGCCGACCGCTTGTCCATGCCGGTGCGGGCCGCGTAGGCCGCGTGCACTGCTGCGGTTTTCTTGGCTTTCTTGGTGATCCGTGCGGACATCGGAGTGACTTTCGGTCGGAGCAAGATGTTAGTGAGTATCTTATAGCATAGTTACACTTTTGCATCAAGTAAAAAGCGCCACAACAACAGTATATTATCTCCAGTTACTTCGTTCTATACTATAACTGTCGGCTGCGTGCGCTGGCGCCGCCTGGCTACGCGGGAGCCGCGCTGTCCCGAAGCCAGCCGGCCGCGGCCGGGCTTGGGGTGAGGTCAGGGACGCCGCCGAGCCCAGCCAGCACGGCCTCGGCGTCCACGCCGTTGCGCGGAGCAAACTCGCGAAAGTGCGCGAGCCGTTGGTTGCACCACGCAATGTCGGCGGCGCGATTGGTCAGCACGTCGGCCTCATATCGGCCGCAGCCGCCGAGCCGGCCATCGAGCGCCGTCCTGGCGCGGGTGACCTGGGCAGCGATGCCCCGGAGGGTGGTGAGAGCGGCCTCGACGTTGGCAAGGACGCGGGCCGGGATGGCGGGCTGTGCCACGGTTCATTCCTCCAGGAAAACCGCTTGGTCGAGCATGTCGAGGATGTCGCGATAGATACGGGGCTTCCCGCGCTGGTTTCGTGGCTTCCCCTTGGGGGGCTTTCCGTAGAGCCTGTCGTAGAGCAGGCGAGACAGTGCGGTCGCCTGCCGCTCGGTGAGGGGGATTTGCGCTTTCTTCGCCATGTCAGCCTCCCGACAGCTTGATGAAGCCGAGGACCAAATCGGTGCCCATACGACCGGCGGGGGTCAGTTGCCGCTGCCATGCACGCTCGGATGGTGCCCAGCGGAATCCGTTGGACTTGAGCGTGGCGATCACCGCCGGCGTCGGCTTGCCGGGAAAGTGCAGTCTGATCCGCATCGCCTCGGGGTCTTCGACCACCCGCACATCGCCGACGATGCGTTCTGTGGGTGCCATCGTCTGGGCACGCCGCAGGTCCGCCAGTCGCTCGCGCATGCGTCGGATGTTGGCGCTGTTGTTCGACAGCGCGTAGCTGGGGAAGGCTATCGGGCCGCGGCCGTTGCCCCACTGCGGGGTGAGCAGTTCCTCGATCTGGGGAGGGTCGAAGCCCTGCGCGGCGAGCGCAACGCGGTCGCCTTTGCGGGCGGCGACGTTCGCCGCCTTCATGCGGGCCTGGAGCGTCAGTGCCTTCTCGATGCGGGCCTGCATGATCTCGGGGCCGTCTGAGTCGGTTGCCAGCACGGCGCTTGACGGTGTGACGGATGCGACCGCAGCGGCCTCGCGGCTGAGCGCGACGCCTTTGCGCATCGCGGTGTCCATCCTCGCATGGTCGCGTCGTGCGCCGCGCTCGGAGTGATGGCCGACCAGGATGGGTTGGCCTCCGGCGAACCGCTCGGAGATTTGGTCCGCGCGCCGGAGTTGCGCGGAGGCCTCGCCCCGGAGGCGATCGGCTCTGCCGTCGATCCGGTCCTGGCGATCGGCGCGCCGTTCCGCTTGGGTGCGGCCGGCGGTCCTGGTGATGTCAGACATTTGGGGGAAGCTCCGTGGCAGTGGTTTAGTAAGTATCTTATACCACTGTTACGGAATCAATACAACTATAAAGCGAGACTATACTTGAATAGTCGCACTCGTTACTTCGATTTGCGGCGACAATTAGTTGACCGGGGGTTCCAACCTCTGGGCGGGTGCAGTTCCCGTAGCCGCTCCAGCCGCAGTCGCACGTCGCCGGAAGATGGCGCGGTGCGAGGTTCGGCTCATGGCTTGCTGAACTGGCGGCGCAGCGTCTCGATGCCGGTGGAGAACCGTCGATCGCCGGCGGCGATGATCGCCATGCCCGGCTTCTGCGGGGTCAGGCCCGACGACGCGGTGCAGCTCGCCCGCGATGGTGGCTGTGCGGCCGGTGAAGGGTTCGACATCAGGCGTGGCGGTCGAGGCGATGACGCGCCGAAGCTGCGGGGGCATCAGGGGATGCTCGTGCTGCGGCAGCGACTCAAAGCCGAACTCCGGCACCGTGGCGCCAAGGGCCTCGGCGAGCCATTCCGCGGCCATCGCGCGGTGACACCACTGGCCGGGGATCGGCTGCTCGTAGCAGAGCAGGACCGGAACCCGGCCGCCGGCGAGGCCAAGCAGTGCGTCGGCGACGAGCCTGGGGTCGAGACGCCCGAGGATCTCGGTTCGATAAAGGCGGTAGTACTCCTCGATCCCGACGCTGTTGAACCAAGGCCCTGGTGCGAGCGAGCGGAAGACGCGGTAACCGGCCGGCAGCCGGCGCGGCGTGCCACGCGAAATGCCGACGCGCAGATGATCGTCAGGGAGCTTGGTTGCCCACGACGCAGTTTTGATGAGAGGCAGCGCCGGCATGGAAATCGTCCCTTTGCGAAAGCCGTTTCAGACGGTGCTATCCTAGCACAGGCCAGTCGACGAATGACACTGAAAGTTGCAGTATGTTATCTACGTCTTTGGCGAATCTTCAAGTCTAGTCCCGCATGATTCCATTGACGTTGCAGTGGGCATCTAGTCCATGTTCGTCGGAGCTGTCCCGCGCCCTGCTGTAGAGCAGATCACGCGCTCTGTGCCCTTCACCGACTGGCGCCAGGTCTTCGTCGGATGCTCCGGGTCATTCCGCTTCGATCGCGCGGTGCGCGACGTTCACCCGACCGTCGCCGTGCATTCGAACGATGTCTCGCTGCTGTCCTGCTCGCTGGGTGCGCTCGCCACCGGCGCGGAGTTCCCGATCGCGTTCAAGGGCCGGCTCGCTTTCATCGAGGGCCTGGTCGTCGGCCAGCCATTCGTCGCGCGCGCCGCGGCGGTCGAGGTCGCGCTGGAGATGGCGAAGTACAAGGGCACCAACCCTTATGCCCAGGCGCACTTTGCGCATTACGAGGAACGGTTTGTCGAGTTCCTCGCGCCGGTGTGGAAGCGGCTCGAAGCCTTCCTTGAAGGGCTGCACATCGCGAGCTTCTACCCCGGCGACTTTCGGGAGCAGGCGAAGCGCGCGGCTGAGGTCGGAGGCGGTGTTGCGGCTTTCCCGCCTACCTACAAGAACGGGTATGAGCGGCTGTACCGCTTCGTGGACCAATGCACCGACTGGCCGCGGCCGTCCTACGGCGTATGGGACCCGGCCGCGCTGGAGGCGTGGCTCGATGAGCTGGACGCGATGCGGGTGCGGTATTGCGTGCTGACCGACCACACGCTCGAACACCACCAGCCGGTGACCGTCTATCGCGGGGAGTCGAACAAGCCGGTCTTCACCTTCGCGGACCGGTCCGCCAGCTCGGTGCGGCGCGCCCAGCACCGGTCGGAGCCGTTCCGCTACACCAAGCTCGACCCGGCTGCGCTGACCCCCGCGTCGCGCGTCGAGATCGTCGGCGCAACTTCGGCACAGATGAACTTCCTGAAGGACATCTATCTCGCAAAGGGGATCACGCACACCGCTGGCCTCGCGAACTTCCTGGTGATGATCGACGGCCACCTGGCCGGCGGCTTCATCTACTCCCGCGACAAGTGGGGCGGCGAACTTGCTCTATCTGCTCTCGGACTTCGCGCTTTCGCCGCGCAGCCGGGTGTCGAAGCTGATCGCGATGCTGGCGACCTCGGCGACGATCACTGACCGGATGCAGGTCAGGCTCGTGCAGCGGATCGACTCGGTGATGACCACCGCCTTCACGTCGAAGCCGGTGTCCATGAAGTACCGCGGCATTTTCGAACTGTTGGGCCGTGGCCCTGGGATATTGAACTATGGCAGCAAGATCAGACGCCAAACCCCAGCCGAAATCTACACCGAATGGTTCCAACGGTTCGTTGCAAACGCGCGTCACACGGATGCGGCTCGCCGACCTGACGCTGCTTGAAAAAAACGCCCGGTTTATGAGGGGGGCAACGTTCGCCCGGCTCGTTGCGAACATCAAGGCGGACGGTTGTCTCACGAGTGTTCCGCTGGTCGGTCATGTGGACGGCAAGCTGCTGGTCGCCTCGGGCAACCATCGGGTGCCGGCGGCGATGAAGGCGGGCATTGAGGAAGCGGATGTCATGGAAATCCTGACGCCGCTGACCCGGGAGCAATTCGTCGCGCTGCAATTGGCGCATAACGCGGTCGTCGGCGAGGACGATCCGAACATCTTGCAGTCGCTCTATGCGGAGCTGAGCTTCGGCTGGAAGGAATATTCCGGCCTCACCGACGATGCGTTCAAGGTCGAGGACCTCGATACCTCTGTGCTGCGCGTCGGCAATCCCTTCTATGAGGAGCTGCAAATCTCCTTTCTGCCGGCCGACGCGGCGATCTTCACGGGCTGGCTGGACAAGATCGCCAAATCCAAGGCCGCGATCACCCGCCTGGTCGGAGCCTATGCGGACTTCGATCGGTTTTTTCAGGGATTGCTCGCGGTGAAGCACTCGACCGGCGTCCACAACACCGCCGTCGCGCTGCGGATGATGGCCGAGCTGGCTGGGAAGGCGCTCGCCGAGGAAGAGGCAGCGCGCGGGGCTGCCGACACGGAGGAAGCCGATGCGCGGGGCTAAGCCGAAGGCCACGGTCTTGAAGCTGGTCACCGGCAACCCCGGACACCGACCGCTCAACGAGCACGAGGCCAAGCCGCGGACGGTGATCCCGGACCCGCCTGAGATTCTGAAAGACGAGGCGCTGGCGGAGTGGCGCCGCATCACGCTGCTGCTGGCCGAGGTGGGCCTGATCGCCAAGCTCGATCGCGCCGTCATCGCCGGCTACTGCCAAGCCTGGGCGCGGTATGTCGAGGCGGAGCGGCAACTCGTGACCACCGGCCTCATCATCAAGGCAGCGAACGGGTTCCCGATGCAGTCGCCCTATCTCTCGATCGCCAACAAGGCGCTCGACCAGGTGCGCCAGATGTCGGAGCAAATCGGCCTGTCAGGTTCAGCGCGCTCGCGTATCAAGGCGGGTGACGCGCCGGGAGACGCCGACGCGGCTGAAGACTTCTTGCGTGGCAGGGCGTAAGCGGCCGGCGGAGCCGCAGGACCCGGTAGAGGCGTATGCCAGGGCGGTTGTCGGGAACCAGCTCGTCACGGGGCGCCTGGTTCGCCTCGCCTGCGAGCGCCACCTGCGCGATCTGGTTGACGGCCCGGCGCGCGGCTTGCGCTGGGACCGCGGCACCGCCCAGCGCGCGATCGACTTCTTCCCGGCCGTCCTGCGCCACAGCAAGGGGCAGTATGCCGGGAAGCCGTTCGATCTGCTCGATTGGGAACAGTTCGTCGTCGGCTCGATCTTCGGCTGGAAGCTCTTGCTGCCGGACAAAAAGATCGAGGTCAGGCGGTTCCGCACGGCGTTCGTGTCCACGGCGCGGAAGAACGGCAAATCGACCATCGAGGCCGGCATCGGCCTGAAGGCGCTGATCGACGAAAACGAGCCCGGCGCGGAAATCTACTCCGCCGCGACGACGCGCGATCAGGCCCGGATCGTGTTCTCCGAGGCGGAGCGCATGCGGGCCGGCTCGCCGGCGCTGCGCCGGCGGATCGTGAAGACGACGAACAACCTCGCGGTGCTGGCGACGGCATCGTGGTTCCGGCCGCTCTCGGCCGACACGTCGAAGATGGACGGGTTGAACGTCTTCGTCGCGCTGGTGGACGAACTGCACGAGCATCCCGACGCCGGCGTGATCGAGAAACTCGACACCGGCATGGGCGCGCGGCTCCAGCCGCTGATGTACGAGACGACCACGGCGGGCGTGAGCCGGACGTCGGTCTGCTATCTGCATTGGGACTTTTCGGTGAAAATCCTGGACGGGGTGATCCCCCAGGTGACCGCCGACCGATGGTTCGCCTTCATCGCGACCGTCGACGAAGGCGACGACTGGCAGGATGAGCTGGCGTGGCGCAAGGCGAACCCCTCGCTCGGTTCGGTGCTCCAGATCGAGGACCTGCGCGCCGAGGTGGCGCTCGCCCGGGAGATGCCGTCGCGGCAGAACTCGATCCGGCGCCTGCGGCTCAACCAGTGGACCCAGCAGCTCGTGCGCTGGATCCCGATGGAGGTCTGGGCGGACGGGGCCGAGGCGATCGACGCGGAGGCGCTGCGGGGCCGCAGGTGCTTCGCCGGGCTTGACCTGGCGCGGATCAACGACCTGTCGTCGCTGGCGCTGCTGTTCCCGCCGGTGAGCGACGGCGAGCGTTGGAAAGTGCTGTGGCGCCACTGGTGCCCGGCCGACAACATCGAAGAGCGATCGAGGCGGGACCGCGCGCCCTACCTGGTCTGGCGCGACCAGGGGAATTTGATCGCGACCGAAGGCAACACGACCGACTTCAAGTTTGTCGAGGCGGAGATCCTCGAACTGTCATCGGTCTACAACATCGAAGAGCTGGCGTTCGACCGCACGTTCGCCGGCGAGATCATCCGCAACCTGGCGGACGAGGGCATGAACCTGGTCGAGTTCGGCCAGGGCTTTCTCAGCATGGGGCCGGCGGCAGCCGAATTCATGCGCAAGGTGCTGGCGCGCGAACTGCAGCACGGCGCCGATCCGGTGGCCGACTGGTGCGCCTCGAATGTCTCGATTCGCACCGACCCGGCCGGCAACGTGAAGCCGGACAAGGAACGCTCGATCGAGCGCATCGATCCGATCGTCGCGGTGATCATGGCGGTGGGCCGCTCGATGGCAGAGGAGTCCGGCATCTACGCCGATGGCCGCGGCCTGTTGATTGTCGGAGGCTAATGATTCCATGACTGTGCTGATGAGCGCCGACCAATTCCGCGGGGAACTGCGAGCGAAGCGCAAGCCCGTTGGGGGCGTCTACAGGGTCAGCGTGGCGCAGCCGCTGCCGGTGGACGGCGCGGAGCGGACGCTGCGGTTCTGCTTCTCGGACAGCAGCGTCGATCGCATGAACGATACGATCGCTGCGGCCGGCTGGGACCTCGCCGACTTCCTCGGCAAACCCGGTGGCGCTGTGGGCGCACGACAGTTCCGCCCCGCCGATCGGCGGCGCGCGCAACGTCGGCGTCGAGGGCGACCGTCTGCTGGGCGACATCGAGTTCGCGCCGCCGGAGACCTATGCGTTCGCCGACACGATCTATCGCCTGGTGCTCGGCAAGTTCCTGCGCGCGGTCAGCGTCGGCTTCATGCCGACCCGTTACGCTTTTGTCGAGAACGACCCGGAGCGCGGGTTCGGGCATCGACTTCCTGGAACAGAGCCTCCTCGAAATCAGCGTCTGCCCGGTGCCGGCGAACCCGAACGCGCTGCAAGAGGCGCGTCGCAAGGGCATCGACACGCGGCCGTTGGTGGAATGGGCAGAGCGAACGCTCGACGGCGACGGCAAGGCGAGCCTGCCGCGCGCCGAATTGGAACGCCTACGCAGGGCAGCAAAGGAACCGACTATGACGCGACCGACACCTCGCCGAACCGCGGGGAAGCCCACGAACGCGCATCGCTCCGGCGGAGCGGAGGAAACCGACCCCACGGCCGGCGGCGCGATTGTCGGCAACTGCGGCCGCAAGGCTCGATGAGCCGAATGCGGGATGACCGATCCGTCCGAGTGTTCGGTTCACGCCGGCGCCGAGCTGGACCTGGACTCCGAGGAAGCAAAGCGCCTGGCTGGCCTGCTGGCCCGGCTGCTGCCGCGCCGGAAGGAAGGCGGCGAGCCGGCCGACGACTTGCCGGTGGCGCATGAGGACGCGATCCGCGTGGCGCACAAATGCCTGCGGACCTCGAAGGCGTTTCTCACCGAAGCGGTCTCGCAGCACTCCAAGGCGATCGACCTGCTGGGCGGCGTGGTTGACGCGCTGGACACGGCGGACCCGATCAGCACGACGGCGCCGGACACCGACCCTGATGCGCCGGACGGCGAGAAGGCGGCGCAACTGGCCCGCGCGGCTGCGCTGAAAGCCCGCCTCGCCGGGACCTGACGTGCCTGCCCGCACGCTGTCGGGCGACGGTATCGCGGCGACCTGAAACGCCGCTCCTTCGAAATGGAGCCTACAACACAATGAGCACACTGCTGTCGCTCCGTCGCGCCCTGGGCACGGCGGTGGATGAACTCGCGCCGCTGGCCGGCACTCCGGCTTTCGCCGCCAAGGAGGCGGAGGTTGCGACCTGGAACGCACGATCGGCGAGCTGGACACGCGCGGAGAAACTCGCCGCCAAGCTGGCGCGGCCGATCGGCTGCCGGTCCGGCCGGCGACGTGCTGGAGATCAACCCGTCGCAGCGCACCCTGTCGCAAATCCGCGGCATGGACCCGCGCCAGGGCAAGCTGCGAGGCTTTGACGACTATCTCAGCCTGGCCCGGAAGGGGCTGGATTTCACCCCGCGCGCCGGCGACGCAGTACCGCACCTTCGGCGAGCAACTCCAGTCGATCTTCAAGCACTACAGCTCGCAAGGGCAGCGACACCGACCGCCGCCTGGTGCGCGCGCCGACCGGCGCGGGCGAGGTCGATCCGACCGGCGGCGGCTTCCTGGTCCAGGTCGATTTCGCGGCCTCGATCTTCATGCTCGCGCACGACATGGGCGAGATCCTCAGCCGGGTGAACAAGATGCCGATCAGCGCCAACGCGAACGGCATCAAAATTCCGGGCGTGGACGAAACCAGCCGCGCCACCGGCAGCCGCTGGGGCGGCGTGGCGTCGAACTGGGTCGGCGAAGGGACGGCGGTCACCCCGTCGAAGCCGAAGTTCCGCACCATCGAGTTCGACCTGAAAAAGCTGATGTCGGTGATGTACACCACCGACGAACTGTTGCAGGACTCGACGGCGCTGACCTCGATCGCGGCGCAGGCGTTCTCGGAAGAAGTCATGTTCATGACCGAGGACGCGATCTTCGAGGGCACCGGCGCCGGCATGCCGTTCGGCTATCATGAAATAGCCCGTGCGCTGATCACGGTTCCGAAGGCAGACCGGGCAGGCCGCGGCGACGATCGTCAAGGAAAACATCGACAACATGTGGGCGCGGCTGTGGGCGCGCTCGGCGAAGAACGCGGTGTGGTTCATCAACCAGGACATGCCAGCCGCAGCTCATGGCGATGAACCAGGCGGTCGGCACCGGCGGCCAGCTCGTCTATCTGCCGCCCGGCGGTCTGTCCGCCACGCCGTTCTGCGACCCTCTATGGCCGCGAGGTGGTCGTGGACGGAATACAACTCCACCCTCGGCACCACCGGCGACATCATGCTGGCGGACCTGCAGCCAGTACATGCTGGTGGACAAGAGCGGCGTGCAGGCGGCGACCACCATGCACGTCGCCTTCCTCACCGACGAGATGGTGTTCCGCATCACCTATCGCGTCGACGGCAAGCCGATGTGGTCGGTGCCGCTGACCCCGTTCAAGGGCACCAACACCAAGAGCCCGTTCATCGCGCTGGCGTCTCGCTAATCGGCGAGCTTCCGCCGACCCTCGACGACGCTGCGGTTCCCCAACCGCTCTGCCGCTCGGGCCTCCGGTCCGCGCGCAGCCGATTTACGCCGCTTTGGGGGGCGGTCAGGAGATTTCGAACGATGGCACGCCAAATCTCGATGCCGTATCAGTTCCCGCCGGTTGCCTTGCTGCCGCCGGCGGCCGACGCGGCCGGGCGCACCAGCGCCTACCGCGACCTGGCCAACGCGCTGAAAGCGTGGGTCGTGGTGCATGTGAACCAGGGCAACGCGGCGCAGGTGACGCTGTCGATCCTGCAAGGTCAGGACATCAGCGGCACCGGCGCGAAGGCAGTTGGTGTCATGCCGATCTGGCTGATGGCAGCCACCGCGACCGCGGACGGCCTCGCGGTGCAGACCCCCGGCGGCGACCTTCCAGACTTCGGCCACCGTCGCGGACAAGATCGTGATTTTCGAGATCACGCCGGAGATGTGCATGGACCTGGTCAACGGGTTCCACACCATCGCGGTGCAAACCAGCGCGTCGAACGCCGCAAACATCACCGAGGCGGAGCTGTTCATCTACGGGTCCTACCAGGGCGCGTCGGAGCCTTCGACGTTCCTCTGATCCGCTTTCATCCCGCCCGGGCCATGCGCCCGGGCGGCGCCTTCCTTTGCGGCCGTTCGGGAGAATGACATGACCACGACTTCGAAATTCCATGCCGGACGGCTGGAGTTCTTCGATACCGCGACGTTTGAGTACATGCTGCCGGTCGCGCCGATCCACTTCTACGAGGACTTTCTCGGGCAGTCCTATGTCGCGGTCCCGGCCGCCGGCTCGGCGGTCGATGGCTGTCCGTTCGTCAAGAAGATCGTCGGGGCCGGGCCGCCGACCCTTGCCGGCGTGGCGAACGCGATCGGCGGCCAGGTCGCATGCACGCTGGCGGCGACCAGCGAGAAAGAGGATTGCGTCCTGTATTGGGGCGACAACCTCGCGCTGGATTGCACCAAGGGCCTGATCTTCGAGAGCCGCTCGCTGCTGTCGGTGCTGCCGAGCGCGGCCGGCGTGCAGGCGGTTTGGGGTGTCGCCTCGGCCTGGATCGACGGTCCGCAGAATAACACCTGCTACCTGGAGTTCAGCGCGCAGGCGAACGGTGCTGTGCTGGTGACTGCGTTCGACGGCGTGACGACGACCTCGGTTGCGAGCGGTGTGACGGTCGGCACGACCGACTGGCATATCTACCGGATCGACGCGACCAACCTGACCGATGTTGCCTTCTACATCGATGGCAACCGGGTGAACGCGGACAACTCGATCAACTTCGCGGCGACCGGCACGCTGGCGGTGCTGCAACCATACCTCGCGGCATACAAGGCGTCAGGCACCGGCGTTGCCACCCTGACGATCGACTATGTGCGCGCGTGGATGAACCGGCAGTAAGCCAGGGAGTGCGCGCGGCATGTTGTCAGTCGGCATTACCCTCAACCCGGCGACGATCGCGGCGGGCGCTTCGCTGTCCGGGCCGGTGTCGCTCGGCGCGTTGACGCTGGTCGGAATCTCGATGCCGGCGGTCGTGGACCACGGCCGCCCCTGACGTTTCAGGTCAGCCCGGACGGCGGAACACCTGGCAGGAGCTGTACGACGGCGCGGGCAACGAGGTGACGATCACCGCCGCCGCGGGCCAGTTCATCATTCCGCTGCCGATCCTTCCTATCTCTGGCGCGGGGTCAACATGGTCCAGGTTCGCAGCGGCACGCTTGCAGCTCCGGTGAACCAGGTCGCTGCCGCCGTGGTGAACATCGTCACCCGATCGGAAATGCTGTGAAGGATGCAACGCGATGATGGAACGCAGCGACTATCGCAACCGCGCCCTGGTGGCGCCAGTGCGCAAGGACAGGGGGCCGAGCGGTGCGAACCACGCTGACGGTGACGGAGGAACCGACCGCGGAGCCGGTGTCGATCGAGCAGGTCAAGAGGCATTGCCGGATCGACAGCAACGCGGACGACGAACTGCTGACGGGCTACCTGACCGCGGCTCGGGTCATGGCGGAGGGCTACCTTAGCCGCGCGCTGCTGACGCAGACGCTGCTGTGGACCATGCGGCCGTCATCCGAGCTGCCCCGTGATCGTCTCCGGCTGCACGGGACCCTGGAGCTGCCGCGCGCTCCGGTGCAGTCGATCTTGTCGGTGACGACGCTCGATGAATGGGGCAACGCCACGACGATCTCGCCGGCTTCGCTGCCGGTGACGCCGCCGGCGGTGATCCTTGGCTACGTCGCCGACCTGACGCTGGAGCCGGCCACGCTGTTCATCGGCCCCGAAACGGTGCTGAGCGGCGGGTTCGCGGCCTACCGGACCAAACTGCAGCACCTGCAAGTCTCGATGGTCGCTGGCTATGGCGAGGCAGACGATGTGCCCTCGACGGTGATCCAGGCGATTATGATGACCACGGCATTTCTCTACGAGCATCGTGGTGACTCCGCTGCTGCGATGCCTGACGCGGCGCCTGGTTGCTCGACCGGCAGCGGTTGCAGTTCCTGGGCGGGTGACGTGATGGCTTTGCCGGGACCCGAGCTGGGGCCGGACCCGAATGCGGTCCGGATCGGCTCGCTGCGCTGGCGGGTGGTGATTGCGACCCGCGAGCAGGCGGCGGACCCGGACAGCCCGGGATTCCTGGAAACCATCGCGAAGCGGCAGACCGTGCGGGCCGATGTGCAGCCGATCGGAACGATGACCTTCTATGCGGCGGAACAGGTCAACACCCCGGTCACGCATCGCATCATCATTCGGTGGCTCGATTGGGTTGACACGACGCACGTCATTTTCCGCATCACGAAGCGGCCGGATGAGAGCGAAATGGTCGAACGGTTCCGGGTGCGGCGCGTGATGCCGATCGACGGCCGCCAGCGGTTCCTGCGGCTCGATTGCGAACTGGAGAAGCGCGTCTGATGGCCCTTCTGCACATCACGGTGCCGGGCGGCTGGACGATCGTCGCCGGCAAGCAGCAGGTGCGCGCGGTCATGCGGGGCGTCGGTGCCGAGGTGGTGGCGCGCGCCCGTGCCCTGATCCGGGCGGGCAGCAGAAAGCACCCGTCAGCCCCTGGCGAGCCGCCGCGCAGCGTCTCGGGAAAGCTGGCGCGGTCGATCCGCGCTCGGGTCTGGAAGGATGGCGAGGGCGTCACGATCCGCGCCTCCGAGTTCTACGCCCTGTTCCTTTCGCGTGGCGCGAAGGGCGGCGGCGGTGACACGCACAAGGCGTCGAACTTCGTCCCGTCCGAACTGGCCGGGCCTCGCCGCATGAAGCGCAGCGCGATTTCGAAGAAGCGCATCCTGCTGCCGCGTCCGTTCCTGGAGCCGGCGCTCGACCAGGCTATCGCAAACGGCCTGGCTGACCGGGTGCGCGTCGCGGTGATGAGCGGCCTCAAATTTCAGCGGGGCAGGAAGTCCGGCTGATGGACATTTCGCTGGTGATCGAGCAGCTCCGGCGCTACTGCCCGGAGCTGGGCGGGCGCGTCGGCGGCGCAGCCGATTTTGAAACCGGGGTCGAGTCCGTCATCGCCATCACCGATCCGGCGACCGGCAAGTTCGTCTATCCGGCGGCCGTGGTGATCCCGTTGGAGGATGAGGCCGGCAGCAACGACCTGTTGGACGGCAACCTCCAGATCGTCACCGAGACCATCGGCGTCATTGTCGAGTTCGACGCCTCGGCCGATCGGCGCGGCCAGGCCGGCGTCAGTCCGGTCGAGGCGATGAAGTACGCGCTGTTCCGCGCGCTGCTGAGCTGGGTGATCGACCCGGAGCGAGGCGCGCGCGGGCTGTTTTATGCCGGCGGCGAGCTGCTGACCTTCGATCGCGCCCGCCTGTTCTGGATGTTCCGGATGAGCTTCGAGGCGACGATCAGCGATGCCGATGGCTTCGTGCCGCGTGGCGATCCGCTGACCAACGTCACCGAAACAATTCAGCCTGACGATCCGATCAAGCTCGCAACGCCGATCATGGCCGAGGAAGCGGTCGGCGGGACGGTCGCTGTCTGGGGCGGGTTCGTTTGGGATGATGGAGACGTGTGGGGATGACGCAATCTTGCAAACGATCGGGCCGCGAAGCGGACCGCCTCGATGTGCCGTTTGGCGTCCGCCGCACTCGCGAAGCGAACGTGATGCGTCATTCGTCGAAAGGCGGTAGCGCGATGACGATCGCGACCGGCGACGAGGCGCTCGCGGCTGATGTCGCGGCGGTGCAGAGCGAACGCGGCCTCGGCTCTCACGGCGGCGGGAACGGCGCTCGCGAACTCCGCCACCGCGCTTTCGAACTCCGTCGCGGCGCAGGCCTCGGCGGCAGCGCGGCGGCGGCGGCGGCCGTCGCGTTGTCGGTGCCGGCGCTGGACCTGGTCTCTTCGGTGAACTCGAGCGATACCGTGCCGATCGGGCAGAGCGGCAGCACCGTGGCCGTCACGGTCACAACCTTTCAGGGCGCGGTGAACGCCTCCATCGCTGGCGTCCTGACGCTCGCCACGTCAGCGCACGGCCGCGACCCGGCCGGCACGACGGCGGCCTCGGCGCTGACGACGGCGAACGCGGCGCTGAGCGCCGCCGGCGCCGCGACGACGCTCGCCGAGAACGCGTTCAATGTGGCGGGCCTGACCATCATCAGGTTCGGTCGGCTCGACCGACACAGTGCCGACTCGAGCAGGCCGGCAGCACCGCTCGCGGTGACGGTCGATACCCTGCTCGCGGCAGAGACGATCGATGTCCTGCTCGGCCTCCGGGGCGGCGTCGGACACCGATACAATCCTGACCGGGCAAGGGACCAATGTTCTCACACGGCAAACGCTCGCGGCGCTGTGGACGTGGATCGCGGGGCACCTTCCCGGCTTCAAAAAGCCGGTCCTCGAGGTCACCGCGAACCTGACGGTGGACGCCACCTATTGCGGCAAAATCCTGGTGGTGACCTCGGCCGGCGTTACCATTTCCCCGAACTACGCGCTGATGGGCGCGGGCTTTGAGTGCGAGATCGTCACGTCGGGGTCGGGCACGGTGACCTGGGGCGCCGGCGTGACCGCGACCAACGGCGGGACCGGCCTCGGGGTCGGCGCCTACGCGAAGTTCATGACGTTCACATCGAGCGCGGGGAATATCGTGCTGGCGAGCGTCGGAACGGCCTCCGGCGGCGGTGTCTCGCTGCCCGGCACGATAAGCGGCCTGACGCCCGGGGCGGTCACGTCAACCACGCTGGCGTTCACCTGGACCGCGCCATCGAGCGGCGGCGCGGTCAGCTACTACCAGGTCCAGTCCCGGGTGACCGGGGCAGGATCGTGGACGCAGGCGCCGGGCACCGGCGTGGCCAGCGTGACGCTGCCGGGCTGGCATCGAGCACCCAGTACCAACGTCCAGGTGGCGGCGGGTAACGCGGCCGGCCTGAGTGCTTATTCCGCGACGGTCAACGCCATCACGGCCGCGCCGTCGATCGCGGCGCCGGGCGCGCCGACCGCCCTCGCCGTCGGGTCCACCACGACCACGACGGCGACGCTGAACCTGGACCGCGCCGGGCTCCGGCGGGGCGGTGGCCAGCTACACGGTGCAATACCGGGTGACGAGCCTCGGCGGCGGCTGGACCCAGGTGCCGAGCATCAGCGGGACTGGCGCGACGATCACCGGGCTTACCGCCTCGACGCAGTACGATTTCCAGGTCGCGGCGGTGAACGCCGGCGGCACCAGCGCGTTCACGGCGACTGTCCACGGCACACGGCGACGGCGCCGAGCACGACGGCGGTCTGGGGCACCTACGGAACGACGATCGCCCATGGTTCTGGCGGGAACATCTACAATCTCAACATCACCGGAGGCACCACGCCAACGAGCGTGGCGATCGGTTTCTCGACCAGCCAGACGGTCGCGCCGAGCCCGATGCCAGCGCCCGCGGATGGTTGGGCGGGCAATTTCAACGGCACCTGGTGGGGCACCTACATGAACGCGCCGAGCACGCCAGGGACGTATTACGGTTGGGCGATGGGCTACGCGGCCGGAAACACCTTGTTCACCATCGTCGGGCCGCCGATCACGGTTTCCTGACGTGACGATCCTGTTCATTGCGCCGGGCCGGTCGCTCGATGTCGGCACGGAAAGCACCTGCTGTATCGGCCGGTTGGGACTGTGGTGGCGCCGCCCTCCCGGCGGAACGACGCCGGCCGACATCGCCGGGCTGGCCGGATGGTGGGATACGAGCAGCTACGCGGGGGCGGTGACCTCGGGCGGCGTCACGGCACCAGGGTGGAACACCGCGGTCGGCGGCGTCACCGACAGGTCGGGCAACACGCGCACCTTAGTTCCGTTCTTCGGCGCCGGGAGCGGCACCCCGCCGCAGACGACGGCGCGGCTGAACGGGATCCTCGGCGGCATCGGCCGCAACACCGTGGTCCCGCCCGGAGCGCTGCCGTCGTCGGGCCAGTATCTGCCCGTGATGGACCCGGATCAGGGGCTGGGCTGCCGACCAGACCTTCGGCAACGGGCTGTCGTGGACCTGGATGCTGGTGTGGTCGCGGCCGAACTGGCGCCAGGGCGGTTCGACCGCGCCGGTGACGTTGCTGACGTTCGGCAGCATGCCGGTGGTGCAGATGGACAGTTCGGCCGGTAGCGGTCGGCTAATCTTGTTTTCCGGAACGTCACAGACGATCATCGCCGGCATTACGCTGACGCGGCGGCACACGCATTCGCTGGTGCTCGCCTTCGCGGCGGGCGGCGGGGTGAACGTCTGGCTGGACGGGACACAGGTGGCCGCCAACGCGCCCAACGGCGCGGGCGCTGGCGGTGTCGCGACCTTGCTGCACGACACGACCTCGGGCGGCGGCGCGCAATGCTGGTTTCACGAGGCGGCGTGGTGGACCTCGGCGCTGACCGGCGCCGACATCACCACGCTGCTGAGCTATCTGACGCGCTGGACCCGGGGCACACGGCGCGGGGTCAACATCCTGGTGAACGGCCAGTCGAACGCAGTCAACGGCTACGAAGACGGCGCGTGGCATCTCATGGCGCAGGGGGTGGCCTGGTATATCGGCGCGCTGGCGGCATACGTCGCCGGCCGCCGGGCTCAACCCTGATCGGCGGCGAGGGGCTGTGACAAGGCGGCGTCCGATCCGTTCAACGGCTCGTTTCTGACCGATCCCAATGACGGGTCCGATCCCTCGACCTGGGCTTTAGGCCAGGACGGGACCACGGCCGCGGCTTACGTCACGGCGCTGCCAGCGGCCGAACTCGCCGACGTCGCTGCGATTTTCTGGCCCTGGTCGGAGAGCGACAGCGGCAAGAGCTATTCCGAGAAGGCAACTTTCTTCGGGGCGATGAAACGATACCTCGCGATTATGCGCGGCTGGGTCGGCAAGACGGCGGCACAGTGCCCGTTCTTGATGTGGAACCCGATCCCGTTCCAGGTACTTCACGCCGGAGCCCGGCAATCAAATGATCCGCGAATGCGACTATGACCTGACGCAAACCGCGGGACAAAACGCCTGGATCGCGCTGCCGCAGACGTCGGACAGCATCTCGCGTAGCGCGACTGGGAACGCCGACGGCACGTGGACCGACGCGAACAATGACGCGATCCACCGTTCAGCCTCGGACAACCAGCGGTTCGGGCAGCGCGCGGCGATCGGGGCCGCGACCGCGATCCTGGCCTCGGCCAGCGGCGACACGATCTCGGCCATTCCGTCCGGCGTGCCGGCGATCGGCGGGCCGGTGATCAGCCACGTCTACCAGCAGTCGCCGACCGTCTACATCGTGACGGTGACGCATGACGCCGGCACCGACCTGATCGTGCCGTTGCAGGCGGCGAACGGGTTCGGCTGGTCGCTGATGGACGGCGGTTCGGTGGCGTCGCCGGGCACGCTGAACGCGGCGACCGCGTGCGTCTATGTCAGCCCGACCCAGGTCGGGGTGACTTTCGCCTCGGCGCCGACGCACACGGCGGCATCGCTGCTGCTGTTCTATCCGTACGGCGGAATGAACCTGGGGGTGAGCGGCGGCGCGACCGCGATAGGGCGTGGACTGCCCGGCTCGACCAACGCCGTCACCGACAACGCCTCGGCACTGACGCCTCCGGCGGGCTGGGATATCGCCAACCAGCTTGGTTCGTCGTGGAGCATGAACCTGCCGCTGGCCGCGACAGACCTATGGCGTCGCGGTGAGCACCAGCCCGACATAACAGGAGGGCACCATGCCCGGAGATTGTCCCCCCGAGGCCACGGTGCGCGAGCGCGTGGCGGTGGTCGAAACGTTGCTGCAAACCGTCGTTCGTTCGGTGGAGAAACTCGTTACCACGGTTGAAACGCTATCCGAACGGGTGAATCAGGAGCGGGGCCAAAGCCAGGCCACGTCGAGACTGGACTCTGCCGTGATCGCTGCCGGCGCGGGCTTGGCCGGCGCGCTCATTACGATGTTGATCAACCTGCTGCTGCATCACGCGCCCTGATCGGGTGCAACCCTGAATCAGTCCGCGGGGCCTGAGCGCCAGCGGCCGGTTCCTACATTCCGAGGTGACAATGTTCGTCAAACCGGGACACCGGCAGGATGATCCTGCCCTCCCCTTGATCGTGCGCGGGCCAAACAAGCGGCTGTTGTCGCCGCAGGGCGAGCATGTGCCCGAGATAACTTTCTGGCACCGCCGCGTCCGCGATGGCGACGTGGTGCTGGCCGAGCCGCCGCCGCCGCCACGCGCCTCGACCGACTGCGGCCGTCGCCGTGGTTCCGCCGGTGGTCGACCAAGCTGCGGCGCGCGCGGCGGCCGACGCTTTCGCGTCGCCGCCAGCCGCCGGCGAACCGATCCCGCCGGCTGCGGCCGAGCATGACGCTGCGGCGCCGCTTCCAACCCATGACGAACCTTTGGCGGAGTCCAAGCCGTGAGCGAGAGCCTCGCATTCAAGTATTTCCCGTGGCAGTACTGGCGGCCGTCCGGCGTCAACGCCGAGTTTGACCCCAGCCAGGCGAACACCGCGACGCAGAATGCGCGCGCGCTGCTGATCGGCCAGATCACCAGCTCGGGCACCGCAACCCCGAACGTCGCGGTGCAGGCGTACAGCCAGACCCAGGTCAACGGGCTGTGCGGTCTGAACTCGATGCTGGCGCTGAAATATGCCGCCTACCGCTTGATGGACCCGTTCGGGGAGGTCTGGCTCGGGCCGCTGGCAGACGCGAGCGGCGGCACCGCGGCGACCGGCAGCATCAGCTTCACCGGCCCGGCGACTGCCGCCGGCACGCTGCCGCTGTATTTGATGGGCGTGTCGATCCCGGTTGCGGTGAACAGCGGCGACACCGCGTCAACCATCGCGACCAACACAGTTGCCGCGATCTCGGCCTCGGTCGGTGTGGCATGCTCGGCGGCGGTCGACGGCACGCACGCCTACCAGGTCGATCTGACCGCGCTGCACAAGGGCCTCGCGCTCAACGACATCGACATCCGGTTCGCCTATCGCGGCGCACAGAATGGCGAGGTCATCCCGCCGGGCGTGGGCTACACGATCACGCCATTTGCGAGCGGCGCGACCAACCCGACCTTGACCACGCTGCTGTCGAACCTGGGCGTCCAGCTCTTCGACTATATCGACCTGCCCTACACCGACACGACCAGCCTGAATGCGCTGGAGACGTTCCTCTCCGATTCGTCCGGGTCGCTGGGCGGCGGAGACGATGCTGTACGGGCACGTCTTCTCGGCCTATCGCGGCACCTTTAGCGCCCGGACAACCTTCGGCACGGCGCGCAACGACCAGCACGCCACCATCCTCGGCTTCTATGACAGCCCGACGCCGGCGTGGCTGGAGGCGTCGGACTGGTGCGCCGCGCATGTCATCCGGCTGCGGGTCAACTCCGGCGCAGGGCCTCGCGACACAGCCGCTCAACCTGCTGCCGCCGCCGATCGCCTCGCAGGACACGCCGGGGGAGCGCAACACCCTGCTGTTCGACGGGATCAGCACCTTCACGGTGGACGCGGCCGGGGTCTGCCGGATCGACCGCTCGATCACCACCTATCAGAGCAATGCGAGCGGCCAGCCGGACAACTCGTATCTGAACACGAACATCATGTTCCAGGCGATGTACGCGGCGCGCTACATCGCGACCCAGATCACGAGCCAGTTCATCGTTCCGGGCAAGATCCTGGTCAGCAATGGAACCCTGATCCCGCCCGGTTCGCCCGCCACCACGCCGAACGCGATGCTGGGCGCGGTGATCGCGGTCTATGCCTACCTGGCGAGCATCTTCATCGTCCAGAACGTGCAGACCTTCGCACAAAATGCCACGGCCGGCCCGGGAACAAAGGGTCAGGTTCTGATGTATCTGCCGCTCGATTTCAGCGATCAGGTCATCAACGTCGGCCTGCTCATTCAATTCCAGCAGAGCACTTGAAGGGGCTGATCCATGTCAGGCACAACTCCGGCGCCGAGCACGCCGACCAATCGTCGGCTCGCCGGCATCACCGCAGCGAGCGTCAACGGCAGCGCGATCTCGGTCATTGAATTCATCTGGGACCCGGCCAACGTCGAGAACTCGACGATGAGCAGCCTGTCGGGCGTTGACGGTTACGATCAGAAGCCGGTCGCGCCCTACATCTCGGGCAAGTTCCGCGACACCGGAACGAACAGCGTCACGTCGTTCACCGGGCTTAGCAATGCGACCGTCGTCTTCCTGCTGGCGAACGGCAAGCAGATCGTCGGGCACAACCTTTGGTACGTCGGCCGCCCCGGTGTGAACGGTGCCGACGCGGGATTCGATTTCCGGTTTGAAGGGGTGGCCGGAACCATCATGGAAATTGGAGCAAAATCATGACCGAATGGGTGCCGGTGCCAGAGCCGATTGTCTGGACGCTGCCGAAGCCGCAGATGCAGCGGCGGCATGCAATACACGAAGCTGACCGTGGGCGCGCCGACCTCGGAGGACGTGTTGAAGGCGACCGCCGTTCACGGCGCGACCGGCCTCGACGTGACCCTTCGCATGCTGGAGTCGGCTTCGGCCGAGCATGTGCCGTACGACGTGCTGAAAGTGCAGCCGCACTGGTTCAACCAGCAGATCGCGGATTACCTGGAGGAGTTCGTGGGCGCGCCAGCCCCCGACCCTTTGGAGAGCTGGCGGGCCGCGCGGCGCAAGGCCGTGCTGGCCGAGGCCGCGGCCGAGGCTTTGGCGGCCGAGCAAGCGGCGAAGGCCGCCGCCGCGCTGGCGGCAGCAGCAGCGGCGCCGGCCTCCTGATCCTGCTCGCCCGGTCGGGCGAGCTGGAGATCCACGCGGCGAAGGTCGGTCGCTTCTATGGCGACGGCCTGCGGTGGGCGTTGGCCCTGCCGCTTTCCGCGCTGCTGCGCTGGGCGAGCCTGATGCCTCGAATCACGGAGCGCGAACGTGGCGGGTAAGTCAGCCGGGTTCGCAATCGGCGTCGGCATCAACGACGCCGCGAGTGCGGGCCTCGATGCGATCAACAAGCGCATCGCCGCGCTGACCGCGCCGGCCGATCGGTTCAACAAGAGCCTGGCGAAATTCGGCGATGTCACCGGCATCAACCGCGCCGCCGAGGGCATGCAGACGCTCGGCGATCGTGCGCTCGGCGCGGCGCGGGCGGTGGAACGTCTGGCCGGCCCGATGGTCGGGATTACCTCGGCCGCGAGCCTCGGCGGGATGGTCGAGCTGAGCCGGCGGTGGGCCGACGCCGGCAATTCGATCAGCAAGACCGCGAACCTGTTGAACACGCCGGTCGATCGGCTGAGCGCGTTGCGCGGTGCCGCGCGGCTGGCGGGCAGCTCGGCCGACGCGATGGACAGCAGCCTGAAAGGGCTGTCCGAAACGTTGCATGCCGCGTTCTATAATCGCGACGCCACGGCGCAGATGAACTTGAAGGCGCTCGGCATCGACTGGCGCGACGAGCAAGGCAACATCACGAAGACTGAGGACGCGCTCGGCAAGCTGGCGAACAAGGCGTCCACCTATACCGACAAGGCGACGGCGGGCCGGGCGCTCGCGGCGGTCGGCGTGGACAAGGATTTGCTGCCGCTGCTGGAGAAAGGGCAGGCGGGCCTCGATGCGTTCGTGGCCCGGGCGCGGGAGACCGGCGGCGTGATGACTGCCGAGATGGCAGCCAACGCGAAGAAAATGAATTCGTCCTGGGCCGAACTCGGCCTGGCGATCGAGGGCGTCGGCAACCGCATCGTTGATAGCTGGTCGGGCACCGCGACCAAGGTTCTCGACACCACGTCGCACTGGATCGAGCGCAACCAAGCCCTCGCAGACTCCTACGGGACCAATGCCGGCGCGGTGATCGGGGCGCGTCGCTGCGCTGTCGGCGATCAAGCCGGCGGTGTGGATATTGCGCGCGCTCGGCCTGCTTGGACCGACTGAGCTGTTGGCGGTGGCAGGCGGTATCGGCTACCTGGCGAACCAACTCCCACCCGCGAAGACGTTCGACGATACCAGGACGATCTTCACTCCGGGCGGTGTTCACCTGCCTTTTGCGCCGCTCGGGTCCCCGTTCAACCCGGCGCCGTCGTCGGACGATTACCGGCCGCCCTGGTATGAGCGGGCGTGGCACTGGCTTGGCGGCGGGTCGAGGAAGTCGAACGTCGATCTGACGATGGACCCCACGAAGCGCGGGTTCCTGGAAACTCTCGCCGGCCCGGAGTCCCACGGCCGCTATGACATCAAGAACGGATGGTCGCCGACCAACGATAACAGCAGAACCCGGTTCAGTGATTTTTCGCAGTTTCCGGAGGGCGTCGCACCGGGCGGCACGAGCACGGCAGCGGGCAAGTATCAGTTCATTTCCGGGCACGTGGCGGTCCGTCGCCAATGCTGCGGGGCTGACCGATTTCAGCCCAGACAGCCAGGACAAGGGGGCGTGGTATCTCGCAACGACCGCGTATCGCGCGAGGACCGGTCGCGACCTTGAAGACGATTTGAAGGCCGGCAATCACCAGATGCAGATCGCGTCCGCGCTCGGTTCGATCTGGCCGTCGCTTCCCGGCGGGTCTCAGTCGAATCAGTCGCTGGCCACCTTCGGCGCGTCGCTTGCTGCGAACACTGCTGCCGCTGCCGCGAACGGTCATGTCCAGGTGGACGTGCATCTGCACGGCGCACCGCCGGGCACCACGGCAAGCGCGGTCGGGACGGGCGCGGTCAGCACGTCGCCGCCGAGGATCGAGCACAGCATGCCGATGGTCGGCGGTCCGTGGAGCTAAAGCTGTGAGCGGGTTTACGGGTGTCACGGGCTTTGCGCCCCCGACCAGCATCGCGGGCTTCATGGGCCTGCTGCAAACGGCGAGCTTCCGCGGGGTGCCGTTCAAGGTGATCGCCGCGCAGGCCAAGAAGGGCCGGCGGCAGGCGATCCACGAATACCCCTATGTCGATGGCGGCTGGCCCGAGGACATGGGCCGCGCGCTGCGGATCTACTCGTTTTCCGGCTACCTGATCGGCGACCTGGCGCCGGTCATGCAGCTTCTGCTCGACAACGCGGTCGAGACAAAGGGTCCGGGGCTGCTGATCCACCCGACGATCGGCGCCGTGAAGGTGGCGGTCGGGTCGGCCTCGACCGCCGATCCACCGCGACAAGATGCGGGTGATCGAGGTCGCGTTCCAATTCATCGAGGCCGGCAGCCCGGTTTTCCCGTCCACCATCATCGCCACGGTCATCGCGGTGCTTGCCGCGGCCGACAGCGCGTTGACGGCCTCCGGCAGCGACCTGGGCGGCACGGCTATCCCCGCCGCCGCGGCCGGCCCGGCGGTCACTGGCGAGGGCCAGACGGTGGTGACCAGCTTCGCCGCGGCGACGATCGCCGGGGGCGCCAACCCAACGGCGATCGTCGGCATGGCGGCGGCGCTCCCGCCGCCCGATGCCAATACCTCCTACGGCCGCTATGGCGCGGGCTCGGCCTCGACCATGCTGCCGATCGGCACCACGGTTGCGACGCTCCAGGCCCAACTCGCGAATCAGCGTGCCGCGCTGGCCCTGGCTGCGTCTGGAGCCGCCGCAGCCGCTGGCTCGTATTCTGCCAGCACCGACATGCCCGACGCCCTGGCGGCGCTGGTGGAGGCGATGCGGGCCGGTATCACCGATCCGGCCGACCAGGTGCAGGTCCTGCTCGCGCTGGCCGGCTTCACCTTCTGCGGACAGTGCCGGCGGGACGGTGGGCATCGGCGCGGCAATGGCGGCGATGCGGGATGCGATGGCGGCGGCGTGCCGGCGTGCCGCGCTGGTCAGCCTGGCGCGCGCATCGGCCTCCTACCAGCCCAGCAGCTACGATGACGCCGCCGCGCTGCGCGTGTCGCTCGCCGCCGCGCTGGACAGTGAGATCACCGCTGCCGGCGATGCCGGGGAGGATGCCAGCTATACCGCCTTGAAGGCGCTGCGCTCGGCCGTGGTGCAGGACCTGACGGTGCGCGGCGCGAGCCTGCCGAGCATCGTGACGGTCAACCTGCAGCTTCCCCTTCCGTCGCTGGTGATCGCGCACCGCCTCTACCTCGACGCCAGCCGGTCGGACCAGATCGCGGCCGAGTCCGGTGCGATCCATCCGGCGTTTTGCCCGACCACGTTTCAGGCGCTGGCCTCGGGCACCGGTCCGACAGTGAACCCGAGCTATGACCTGGCGGCGGGCGCGAGCGTCCCGCTGATCGCGCCGGCGCCGAGTGTTGGCGTCTACCAGCTTCCCTACCCGAACGCGCCGCTGGGCCTGGCGGTGGTCAGCACGACGGCGACCACTGCGGTGCTGTCGTGGTCGCCGGCGACAACCGGCGGTCTGGCGTCGGGCTACATCGTCCAGGTCAGCGCGCATGGCGCCGGCATCTGGTCAACCGCGGGCACGGTCGGGCCTTCGCCGACCGGCTTCACGGTCACCGGCCTGTCGAGCAACACGGCGTACGACTTCCAGGTGCTTGCGAGCAACGCCTCGGGCGTTGGATCCCCGTCGATCCTGGCGACGGCCACCACGACGCTCAACCCGCCGAACGCGCCGACCAGCCTCGCGGCCTCTGCCGGCTCGCCGGCCTATAGCGTGGTCGCGCTGTCGTGGACGGCTTCGGCCACGGACGGCACGCACAACGCCGCAGCGACCTACACGCCGCAATACCAGTTGGCGTCGGGCGGAGGCTGGACGACGTTCGGTTCGCCGATCGCCGGAACCTCGGTCAGCGTCACCGGGCTGGCGCACGCGACGGCCTACAATTTCCAGGTGATCGCCACCAACAGCGCGGGCACCGCAACGTCATCCTCCGCGAGCGCGACCACCTCGGCCGCCGCGCCGAACGTGCCCACGGGCCTTGCGGCGGGCACGCTGCTGGCGATCACCACGTCGAGCGTCGCCATCACCTGGTCGGCGGCGGCGATCGACGGCACGCATGACGCGGCGACCAGCTACACCGCGCAGTATCGCGTGACGAGCGTCGGCGGTTCCTGGACTCAGGTGACCGGGATTAGCGGCACCACGACGACGATCACCGGGCTTAGCTCGGCCACGGAATATGATTTCCAGGTGGCGGCGGTGAACGCCGCGGGCGCGAGCAGCTTCACGGCGACGGCGAACGGGACAACCTACACCACGACGCTGACGTTGAATTACATCTCGCCGAGCGGGCCGTATGCCCCTGGCTCCGGCCCGGGTGTCAATGTCACCGCGACGCCAACGCCGACCAACCTGCGGGAGGCGTTCGGCAGTTCGGCCACCGTGCCGCCGACCTCTGGCTGGATCAACGCGTCGAACTACAGCGGCAATCTGTGGGGCGGGTACCCGGACGAGATCGCGACGGCCGGCAATTCCTATCTGTGGATCGAGGCGTTGAACTCAGGCGGCGCAGTGATCGGGTTGCTTGTCACCGGACCCTACACCGTCACCTGACCGGGGCGTCCTCGGTCAGCACGGCGCTGCGCAGCTTGCCGAGCGTCCGCTTGAAGGCGCGGAGGGTGCCGGCCGGATAGTCGTGGTGGATCACGTTGTCGAGCAGCCAGACCAGCTCGCCGATCTCCGGGTCGGAGAGGCGAACGCGGCCGGCCTTCCTGCGGCGCAGCTTGGTGCGGATCGAGGCGAAGAGTTGGCCGATCGGAGTGTCGCCCCAGGCCTCGACCCGGTATTCGACGGCCTCGCTGGTGAACCTGTTTTCGCTGGCGGAGAAGGCGATATCTGCGGACCTGGTCATTGAGGCGTGTCCCGTCTTTTCAATGACTTAGTATTGCATAATTGCAACGACAATGCCACAAGTAAATTACTTGTAAACACGGATTGGCCGTGCTAGGCGAGGCACATGGGCAGACCAGCAACCGCACCGAACCGCAGACAAGTCGGCCTTGACGACGAGCTGTGGGAGCGTGTCACCGCCTATCGCTTCGACCGAATTTCCTGGAGAGCGAGTCCGCCGCTCTCCGCGAGCTGGTGGTGATGGGCCTGGAGGTGGCCGAGCGAAAGCCGGCCCCAACCAAGAAGCCGGCGACCGCGCGAGGATCTCGTCGAAAGTCGCGCGGCTAGGGGGGCACGATCGAACCACCGACGCCGGGATTTGCGGTCCCGCGTTCTACCAACTGGGGCCGGTAGCGGCGGAACCGACAGTTCGAATTCAGCTCGAAGACCAGGAGGAATAAATACTACGAGTGCGGATTGTTAATCGTGTACTCAAAGTCTGCCGCTTCCTCAATGTCCAGTTCGGGGTCGCTGTTTTTCGATTCGATGAACCGAATGAAAGCTGGATACGACTTGGCCGTGAGGATCAACACGTCACCAGATGATGCGATGACGTGATGCGTAACGTTACCCCGATTCGTGATCTCCTTCGTTTCGAACAGGGTTTCATCGGAAATGTCCTGAACGGACCTGTAGAGAGAGGCGAGTTCGCCCGCGCTGTCAGGCTCGTTGCGGTCATAAAACTCCTCGAAGTCCGTGGTCGTAATCGTGTCTCTTGTCTTCATGTGGCCCTCGGCTTTGCGCAGGCCCACGCCTGCCGGAACCCGGTCACTTAGGAGCGACCCAAGCGGTTTCCAAGGCCGCCGCCAGAGACCGGCGGAGACCGTCTTCGCACCGACGAACCTACGCCGGTCCCCTGGTGGCCCCCCCCGGACTTGAGCCGACTGACCGGTATCTGAGCGGCCCAGCCAGGGAGCGGACCGTCGTAAAGCCACCCACCTCGATCGTAGCTGGCGCTGCAACCGGCGGTGGCGGCATCGCGCCTCAGACCGTGATGGCCGAGACCGCGATCGTCCTGGCGACGGCCGCGAAACCGAGCTGTGCCCTTGCCATCCCGGCGGCCGGGCCGACCGCGGCGCCGGCACAAACCCCTCGTGCGACGGAGCGATAAACTATGGCGCCATCGCTGGGGTCCGGCCCGGATGACGTGACCATCCAGGTCGGCTCCAATCGCTTCGTCGGCTGGCAGAACGTGAGCATCAGCCGGTCGTGCGAGTCGATGCCGAACAACTGGTCGCTGACCGCGAGCGCCGAGTTCCTGCAAGGCGCGGCGCTGGCAGGAACGCGGCCGGGGCAGCCGTGCCTGATCTATATCGGGTCCGACCTCGTCATCACCGGGAAAATCGACCGCCGCTCCATCCCGATCGACGCGCGCAACCACCAGGTCACCCTCTCGGGCCGCGGCATCACCCGCAACCTGGTCGATTGCTCGGCCGATCTGCTGAACGATCCGGGCATCCGCGGCGGCCAGATCAACGGCGCGAACGCCCTCGACGTAGCGGCCAAGCTCTGCAAGGCGTACGGCATCACAGCCAGGTCGGCCGTCTCCGACCTCGGCATCGCGATCCCGTCGTTTCAGGTGCCGCTCGGCGAGACGCCTTACCAGATCATCGAGAGCGTGGCGCGCTACGCCGGTTACCTGGTCTACGAGGACGTGTTCGGCAGACTCGTGCTGGACCGCATCGGCACCTCGCAGCACGCCTCCGGCTTCACCCTCCCGGGCAATGTCGAGGCGATCAACGGGGAGCGGTCCGTCGATGGCCGGTTCTCGACATACGTGGTGGTCTACTCGGGCGTCGACCAAACTGCCGACCTGGGCGGCCTCGCCAATCGCCGGGCCACCATCCTGGATGACACGCTGGGCGAATACCGGCTGCGCATCATCGTCTCGGAACAGATCGCGCCGACCCCGGCCGGGCAGCAGACGATCGACAACGATGCGATCGCCAAGCAGCGAGCGAATTGGGAAAAGGCCCGGCGCATCGGCCGGAGCCAGGGCGCCTCCATCACCTGCGATAGCTGGCGCGACAGCGCGGGCAACGCTCTGGACGCCGAACTGGCTGGCGACGATCGACGCGCCGGCGGCCGACATCTCCAACGCGACGTGGATCATCGGCTCGCTCACTTTTCGCAAGGACATGAGCGGCACGCACACCGACCTGATCCTGATGCCGCCCGATGCGTTCAGCCCCGAGCCGAACCCGTTGAACCTGTTCGACGCCGAGCTGACGAACGCGCCGCAGACCTCGCAGGCCCCTGCGCCGCCGTCCACCAACACGCCGCCTTAGCGGCCGGAGGCTGAATGTCCACGTCTCTCGAAGCAACCGTCGCCATGCTGGCGCGCCAGGTTGTCATGCTGGAGCGGCAGGTGAGTGCGCTGATGCTGCGCCGTGGCGCACCGTTCGCGCTGGCCCGCACGACGCTGGCAGTGAACGACACCGGGCCGGTGCAGACGGTGCAGGCGCAGCTCGATGCGCTGTCCACGCGCGACAACATACCGCTGCTCTATGGGTTCGGTGTCACCGGCTCGCCGCCGATCGGCACCGACCTGCATCTGGCTTTCCTCGACGGCGACCGGGCGAAGTCCCTGGCGATCGCCGGCGGTCACCAGACCTATCGGCTGCGCAACCTCGGCGTGGGCGATTCCGCGCTCTACGATCTCCGGGGCGCCTATGTCTGGCTGACCGCGGGCGGTCCCTCGGTTGCCTGCGCGGGCAACCCCATGACGATCGCCGGCGATCTGCACGTCACCGGCGCGGTCATCGCGGGCTATGGCGGCGCCGACCAGGTCGGCTTGCAGACGCACAAGCACGGCGAGGGCACCGCTGCCGCGGGCACCACCGCGCCAACGGCCAGCACCTGATGACGCATCTTGCAGGCGGTCGCGAAGCGAACGCGATGCGTCATCGTCGAGAGGCGGTTAGCACGGTGGGCGACATTCGCATCGTCTGGGACCCGACCACGGGGACGGGCGACCTCAACATGCTCGGCGCCGGGCTGGAGCTGGGGCACGACCTGGAGACGGCTTCCCTGATCAGCATGTTCACCGATGCCCAGGTCGATCCCGGCGACATCGTGTTCGACAACGATCCGCACGGTTGCTGGATCGACACCTATGCGGCGCTGGAGGACCCGGCCCTCGCCGTGATCCCGGACGATCGTATCGGCTCGAAAATCTACCAGGCTTTCGCCCGGCCGCGCACGCAAGACACGCTGAACTGGCTGCGCGACCAGATCATCCAATGCCACGCCTGGATGATTACCGATGGCGTCGCGTCGGCGGTGGACGCGCAACCGTTTTTCACCGGCCCGGGCGGCATCGGCGCGATCGTCACCATCACGGCGAACGGCGTGCCGAACCTCTACAGCTACGCCTGGTCGCAGGAATCCTGATCCGTGCCATTTCCAAGGCCGACCCTCACTGCACTTCGCGCGCAGGCGATGCAGGACATCACCGCGTCCGATCTGCCGAACGCCGACGGGTTCCTGCGCAGGGCCGTGCTGCGCGTGCTGGCCTGGGTGCAGGCCGGCCTGGCCTATCTGCATTACGGCTACCTCGACTGGATCTCCCTGCAATCGACGCCGTTCACCTCGACCGGCGAATACCTGGAGGGATGGGCGGCGATGGCGCCGACCCCGGTGTTGCGCGAGGCGCCGACCTTCGCCTCCGGCCCGGCGGCCTGGCCCGGGCGTGGTCAACACCCCTTTGCCGGGCGGGACGGTTTGCAGCCGGGGCGATGGCGTCCAGTACGCCACGGCGTCGGACGCGACGGTTGGCGGCGGCGGGTCGGTCGCGGTGACCGTGGTCGCCCTGGTGGCGGGCTCGAACGGCAACACGGACAGCGGGACGCCGCTGGAGCTGGGCGTGTCGATCGGCGGCATCAATGCGACCGGCGCCGCGACGGCCGCGATCACCGGCGGCGCCGACCTGGAGACGGATGGCCCGATGCAGACCCGCATGCTGGAGAGCTACGCGGCGCCGCCGCATGGCGGCAACCAGACCGACTTCGTGACCTGGGCGTTGCAGGTGACCGGCGTCACCCGCGCATGGTGCGCGCCGTGGATCGCCGGAGCCGGCACCGTCACGGTGTTCTTTATGATGGACGTGGCGGAGGCTGCGTATGGCGGCTTTCCGCAGGGAACGAACGGCGTCGCCGCGCTGGAAACCCGTGACACCGCGGCGACGGGCGACCAGCTCGCTGTGGCGAATTTCCTCTATGCGCTGCGCGCGGTGACGATGCTGGTCTATGCGGTCGCGCCGCAGGCCTCGACCCAGGCGTTCACGCTCGCCGGCCTGTCCGGGATTTCGAGCGGCGCAGCAGGCGCAGGTCGTCGGCCGCGCTGACCACCCTGTTCCTGCAAAAGGACTAGCCCGCTCGCAACCACGTCGATCGAGCAGAGCGACTGCGCCGCGGCGATCACCGCCATCGGCGGTCTGCCATCGTTCGCGATCACCACGCCATCGTCGTGGCCGATCACGTCGGCGGCCGGCTACCTGTTCACCCTCGGAACGGTCACCTATTCCTGATGCCGACCCCTCCTGCATTTGGCGATGCCGACTATCAGCAGGCGATGCTGCGGCTTTTGCCAACGGGCCGCGTCTGGCGGCGCGATCCGGCGTCCACGCTGTCGGCGGTCATGCTGGCGCTGGCACCGACCTATACCCGCAGCACGGCGGCGGCGGCACAGGTCCTGATCGACGCCAGCCCGGCAACGACACAGAACCTGCTGGTGGAGTGGGAGAACTCGCTCGGGTTGCCCGACCCGTGCACGGCGCCAAACCCGTCGATCGAGCAGCGCCAGGCCGCGGTCCGGGCAAAGTTCGGCGCGCGGGGAGCGTTGACCACGGCTTACTTCATCGCGCTGGCGGCGGCGCTCGGGTTCACGATTACCATTACCGAGTTCTCGCCGTTCACCGTGGACATGCCTTGCGACGAACCGCTGCTCGAACCGGAGTGGGCGTTCATCTGGCAGGTGAACGCGCCGCAGATCACGACTTTCTATTTCTCAGTCGAAGAGTCCAGCGTGGACGATCCGCTGGAAACCTATGACGCCGGCGAGCTGGTGTGCCGCATCACGCAAGACGCGCCGGCCGGGACGTTGGTCCTTTTCGTTTTCTCCTGATCGGAACACTTCATGCAAAGAATCACTGACCCGACGGCGGTTGCCACGCTGCCGTCGCCTCCGGCGTTGACCGGAACGACCGGGTATTTCGGGCCTGCGGTGCCGGGCATCTCGCCGGCAACGCGCGTCCGCTACTGGTTCGTCACCATGCTCCAGGAAGAGCTGATGTCGATCCTGGCAGCGGCGAGCATCACCGCCGACACCACGGGCACCGTGTTCAATCAGGTTCTGCTTTCGATCAAGGCATTGATCGCGGCCGTTCCGCATGGGGTGCAGACGATCACCACGTCGGGAACGTTCACCGTGCCAACCGGCGTCACCGCGCTCGACGTCGAGGTGTGGGGCGGTGGTTCCGGCTCCTGGGCATCCGTCTCGGGTATTCCCGGCGGCGGCGGATCGGGCGGTGGTTACGCGAGAAAGCGCCTGTCTGGCCTAACGTCTGGTGCGTCGATCACGGTGACGATCGGGGCTGGCGGGACTGCCGGGACTACCGCTCCGGCCGCGCCTGGCGCCGGCGGCGCCACCAGCTTCGCTGGAGCCGGGTTTACCACCGTCAGTGCGACCGGCGGCGCCGTCAGCGTCTCAAGCACGACCAGCATTCCGGTGTTTGGAAATAAGGCCGGCGTCGGTTCCGGCGGAGACGTCAACCTGTATGGCGGCGACGGCGGCAACGGCGGCACGGGACAGGGCAACTCCGGGGTGGTTGGCGGCGTCTGGGGCGGCTTCGGCGGCAATGGGCCTCTGTCTGGCGGGTGCAACGACACGGCGAATGGCGTCGGGATAGCGGGCTATTTTCCGGGCGGCGGCGCATGTGGCGCCGGGCACCGGAGCAGCGGGCACGACGGCACAGAACGGCGCGGCCGGTGCGGCCGGCCTGTGCATCGTGAGGTGGTAGCATGTATGGCGCGCTTCGCGGCGTTCCGGTGAGTCGCGAGCCGATCTGGCTCCCGTCGAAACTGCCAACTGCCATCAAGGGCTATCGCCACGAAATCGACCCGCTCGATGCGCAGGTGCTGAGTTCGTTGTCGCTCGCCGCTGCGCCTTCGGGCACCGGCGAGCTGACGATCTCCGCTCTGGCGTTCGCTGCCGGGATTGTCACCTTCACGGCGGCGGCTGGGCAGCCGACCCGTTGCTACACGCTGCTACTGACCGCGACGCGGTCGGACGGCAAGGTGAGCGATTACCTGTTCAAGCTGCGGGTCGGCAGCGTGCTGGTCACGGACCAGCCGCAAGTGCTTCCGGCGGCAGGGTTTGGCACGGCGGTCGTTTGGACCGGCTAATGCCAATCGGCCACCGTACACTACAGGCGGCCGTTGGCGGCGCCTCGCAGATTACCTATCATGGCAGGAACGGGCCCAGGCTACGCCCAGTCGGCGGCAAGCACCTCGGCTTGTCGCACAACTAGATCAACGGCCGCCTTCTGAAGATCTGGAGGATAGCCATATCGCGCCAGCAGCTTACGCACTTCGATACGCATCTTGGCTCGCACGCTCGCTTTCTGCGTCCAATCGATGGTGGCAGAGTTTTGGATCGTGCGCACAAGCATCTGAGCCAGCAAGCGAAGCTGTTCATGTGCCATCAGCGACTTCGCCGAGCCATTCTCCGCCAGGGCGTCATAGAAGGCTAACTCTTCGGCATTAAGTCCGAGTTCGCTGCTGCGTGCATTCTCAGCGTGGATGTCCCTGGCTAGGGCGATCAGTTCCTCGATCACCTGAAGGCTATCGACGGCCCGGTTATGGTAGCGCCGTAACGTCTCGTCCAGTCGCTCGCTGAGCTTGCTGGCCAGAACGATGTTGGAGCGGGAGCGAGCCTTGATCTCATCGGCCAATAGGCGGCGCAGGGTCTCGACGGCGAGATTCCTCTCCTTCGTCTGTCGAACCTCGGCAAGAAACTCGTCTGACAGCACTGCAAGGTCTGGCTGGTCGAGGCCCGCGGACTTGAACACATCCAGGATACCATCGGCCATCACAGCGCGGGACAGAAGCTGACGAATATCTCGCTCGACGCTGTCCCGCCCTCGGCCAGAACCGGCGGTGTATTTGACGAGATTGGCTCTAATAGCTGCGATCAGCGCGATCTCGTCTCGACGAGCCGTGACTCGTTCGTTACCAGCGCTGAGTGCATAGGCTGTCTCAAGCTCGATCGCCGTTTTGATAAATTCGTCCCGGTGGCTGCTCGCCAGCACATGCTCGAGGCACTGCTTCAGGTACCTGTCAGCCGCTTGGCCGGGCTGCCGGCAAAAAACTCGCGCCAAGGAGCACCTTCCAAAAGCGCCTCGGCGCTCTCCAGTCGCATGAGAGTTTGGCGGACAACCTCGTTCGGGTCCAGCCGGACCAGATCACGATCTCCAGCGGTATATTGAGCGAGAGCAGCCCGGAGCTCGGCGCCGATGCCGAGGTAATCGACGATGAGGCCGCCGGGCTTGTCACCCCAGACGCGATTCACTCGCGCGATGGCCTGCATCAGCCCATGTCCGCTCATGGGCTTATCAATGTATAGCGTATGGAGCGAGGGGGCATCGAATCCGGTCAACCACATGTCGCGCACGATGACCAAATCAAAGCCGGAATTCGGATTCTTGAACCGCTCGGCCAGATCCTTCAGTCGCTTCTTGGTACGAAGGTGAGGTTGCAACGGCGCAGGATCGGCGCTGCCATTGCCGGTGATGACCACCTTGAGCATGCCTGACGTGTCGCTACGCGGATCAGCGGAAACCCAATCAGGCCGAAGCTTGGAGATTTGGTCGTAAAGATCGACGGCCACACGGCGGCTAATCGTAACGATCATGCCTTTGCCGCCGGCCATCGCTTCACGCCGAAGTTCAAAGTGGTCTACGATATCCGCGGCCACTTGGGCGATGCGGTCGGGCGATCCCACCACCTCCTCGAACCGGGTCAATTTACCCTTGTTGCGTTCGACAGCGGCGTCATCGCCCTCGGTCAATTCCTCAGCGAGCGCATCCAGCTCCGCCCGTTCTTCGTCTGAAAGGTCGAGCCGGAGCTTTGCCAACCGTGCCGTATAATGGATCGGCACGGTTGCATGATCGGCGACAGCCTGGGTCATGTCATAGGTGTCGATCACATCACCGAAGACGGCACGGGTGTCGCGGTCCTTGATCTCGATTGGAGTCCCGGTGAAACCGACGAAGGTGGCGTTCGGGAGAGCCTGACGCCGATGTTCGGCAAAGCCGACCTGCTTACGTACACCGTCCTCAGTGACGACGAAGCGCGTCTTGAAGCCATATTGGGTCCGGTGCGCCTCGTCGGCAATGACGACTACGTTGCTCCGGGCTGTCAGGAGAGGGTGTTCACCCTCATCGCCTCGGAAAAGTTGAATCGTGGTGAAGACGAGCCCACCGATATCGACGGTCAGTAGCTGACGCATCTCGATTGCGCTGTTCGCCTGAATCGGTAGTCCGCGCAGCGCTGACCTGTGTGCGTTGAAGGTACCGAAAAGCTGTTCGTCCAGGTCGTTCCGATCTGTGATAATCACGATCGTTGGGTTCTTCAACGCCTTCGCGAGTTGGAGTTGGCGCACGAAGAAGAGCATAGTGAGCGACTTGCCCGACCCTTGCGTGTGCCAGATCATACCCCCCTTGTGCTGGCCACCGGTGACTGCCGCTTCAACCGTGGATGCCAACGCCTTCCGCACCGCGTGAAACTGATGGTAGCCAGCGAGCTTCTTCGACTTGACCACTCCGTCGATCACCTCGAAGGCGATGTAATCCACGATCAAGGTCCAGGAACCGTTCTGGCTCGAATACACCGCGGATCATCACCTCCAGTTCCGAACGTCCCGTGTCATCCAGGCTCGAACCATCGATCGTGCGCCACGGCGCAAAACGATCGAGCCCGGCCGTCAGCGAACCGATTCGCGCCTGCAGGCCATCGCTGATGATCAGCACCTGATTGAAGCGCATCAGCTCCGGCACTTTGGCTCGATAATTTTGCAGTTGGGTGTGTGCCCGTTCCAGCGTTGCCTGGGTGTCGGTCGGGCTCTTCAGCTCCATCAGGGCTAGCGGCAGGCCATTGACGAACACGATCACATCGGCACGCACCGCGTCGCGCTCGCCCTGGACGATGAATTGGTTAGCGACGAGCAGCCTGTTGGCGTCGGGTTGGCGCGATCCAGCAAGCGAAGGCCAACCGTTCGGGTTTCGCCGTCTCGTGTCATCTCGACGGGCACCCCAGAAGCGAGCAGAGGGTGGAACACGCGGTTGTTGTCGAGGACGTCCTGACTAGGCGTCGCCATTACAGTGCGTACCGCGGCATCGATCATCGCTGGCGTTGCGTCAGGGTTCAGCGTCGCCAAGGCGCTTCGCAACTCGGGCTCAAGGACAGCCTGCTTATATGTGGTGCGCGCTCCCATCTGCCCATCCGGGGCCAGATATTCCCCCGGCACCGTGCGCCAGCCGATCAGTTCGAACCATGACAAAGCAGCGAGTTCGACGGCCTCTTCGCGAAAGCCCGAAGCATCTGGTGTAACGGCTGTAGTGAAAAGATCAGTCACCGCGGTCCATTGCCCCAGGAGCTGAAAAGGAATCTAAGTGGACTTTCGCCAGACCATCGAAGATCGCTTCCATGACTACCCGCAGACGGGTGAAGTCAACCCACAGTTCCGGCTCGCGGTCAGGTTCGGCGACGTCGTGGTAACGGAATGACGTTGACCGCGAGTCAACACGGTCAAACTCTAGAATCCGATCACGTAGCCAGTCGATGTGTTCCGATTTGGTACTGGCCTTGCAGGCGATGATGCAGTTCTTCAGCTAAGACCTTGAGGGGATGGACCCGACGGGCACCTCCAGGCTGCAACGCCTTGAGATGCAGTTCTACGGCATGCCTGAAGCAGAACAAAATAGGATCAATGCTCTCCCAGAGACTCATTGTGGTCGTACGCTGCATTGAGAAGCCGGAATGCCGCGGCACGGTAAGCGCGGGCCATGTCGTAGATGTCACGGCCCGTGGAGCCGCTCCAATTGATAAGCAGAGCGCCGGTGCGCGCATCCATATTGTCCGGGGGTTCTTCAAAGATTGACCATGTCAGACTGAGGGGTGGTGCCGTCATGCCGGTGCCTCCTGATTGTCGGCGACCGCCTTCTCCGCAACCCACTCAGTGCGCGCGTTTTCGTACTGGATTGGATCGAGAGAGTAGAGAATCCTGCTGGGCAAAAAGGTGGCACCGGCGATCTCCAGGACACCGTATTCATCATCCAGGTACGCGTTGAACTCCTCGAAATCTTCGTACTGATCGGATTCGGATTCGGTTCTCTGTGAAGAAGCTCGAGTCCAAGCAACATCGAACAAGAAGCTGGTAAGAGTGTCGCACAGCCCGCCAAGCATCATTGCGTGCTGACGCTGAAGAGTGCTCCAATCGAGCGAGCCGCCATGCCGCATGCCCGGAATGTTGCTCAGCTCCGCCAGCGCACCGATCGTACCGTTGATGCTGCCAACTAACCGCTTGATTGCCCTATCGATCCTCTCTGCCTCAGGGTGGCCATTAAGGGCGAAGTCGAGCGCCTTGAAGACCCGGCTGTTGCGCGTCTGAAACTCCTCGGTTTCGACAAAGGCGATTCCAAGCTGAGGCCCGATCGTCAAATGTGTGGCCTCGAAGAGGGCACGTACGCGTTCAAGGCAACGATCCGGCTCGCCGACAATTGTCGCCTCCAGCGCCTCGACATGGCGGCGCAGTGATGCAGCCCGATCTGGGTGCGCTTCCATCAATGCTCGAAGCATCTGGAGCTGGAAGGGCATTATCAGGCTGCCACTATACGCTTCTCGGCGTCTGCTATTCGTAACTCGCCCGAGATCAGCCTCGGGAGAAGCGTGTCGCGTAGAGTAGCGAGTGAGAGCGCTTCCTCGATCACGCATAAAATTCTTTTGAAGATGGGGCTAACCACTCTCTCAAAACTGTCGATTATTGCCTCGCTCGGCACAACAATCCGGGCGGCCTCCAAAGTCCGCGTCGTTATGGTATCAAATACAGAGCCGTGAGCTGCCTGAACAATATTTTTGACCGCACTCGCAAACGAACAATTCAACCAAAAGGGAACATTGCGGGCCGCTGCAAGCGCGTAGCAGGTCTGATTCATCGCCATGTCGCGGCCGAAGATGCAAAACCGTCCTGTGGTAGCTCCGCGGGCGACGATAACCGTCGCTAATTCCGGAATTATCTGTGTAGCGCTCTCATTGAGGCCACGCTCAGTTATCGTTCGCTCCGTCCGGATCAGGAAAACGTCTTTGCACTGACTTACATCGGCAGCGCTTGCCCACGGAATGCTTCCACCCCAGTAGTCGTCCACGTCTGTCTTCGGGGTGCCTCCCGAAATGAGTCGGGCATGTTCAAGTAGTTTTCCTATGTGCCACCCTCGCGGCAACCCATCGTCAGCGAAGTTGTCAGGGAACAAGGCGGCGAGGTCAGCGGGAAGACCGCTAGGGTGTCCCTCGGCCTTCGCATTGACCGGATCGAAATCAACAAACCAACTTTTGAACAACGCCCGCGCCATCGCCTCCAGTGTCTTGGCCATTTGGTGATTTAGCTCGATTTTGTCATCGAGCGCGCCAAGGGTCTGAACAATGTTCTCCTGCTCTCGCCTTGAAGGAAGCAAAATAGGGATCCGATGCAGGTTAGCTTGCGTCAGCTTCGGCATAACCGCGCCGGTCAGAAATGGCCGAATGTCGGCGGCGGTCAATGCGTAATGAAGGAACCGCGTGAGGGCGCTTGCAGAGCCCTGTAAGATGTGGGCGTGATTATTAACCCAAAATTGCCCACGAGCAATGAAGGCAACAGGTGTTTGTCGTGTACGTAGATTTTCGCCGTCTTCGGCGACCAGTAGATATTCACCATCGAAGAGAAAGCCGTTGACGTGATCGACAACACCGGATGCACCGTAGTAGGGGTAAGGGCCGGGCTTGCGATCCGCTTCCCTAACGGGAATGCGCCTAGCATCATGGTTGACACTGACGTCTCCAAGCGAAACCCACTGCCATTCACCAGCCATGGCCAACCCCGGTTAGTGCCTGCCGGATGCGCACGTCCAAGCACGCTCCTTCGGTTATTTGCTCTCGTAGCTTCGCGGTCAGCCGAGCCATTCGTTCTTCGAATGGCTCGTCCCCGTCGGTTGCTGCCTGCAGCCCCAACATAGCGGCCCGGCGTCAGCACGTAACTCTGCGCCGCGATTTCGTTGGTTGTGGTAGATTTGGCGAACCCCGGTTCGTCCACGTATCGTCCGCCCCTCTCACGCCAGGCGTGATAGGTGTCGGCAACCTTGGCTATGTCCGCTTCGGTCAGCACCTTGAGCGTGCGGCTTTCCATCGTGCCGAGCCCGCGCGCATCGATGAAGAGCGTCTCCCGCCGGCGATCGCGCAGCTTGAAGTCACGAACAAGGCCGTTCGACTTGTCTCGCGCCAGGAACCACAGACAGACGGCAATCTGCGTAGTGAAGAAGAGCTGGCCCGGTAGGCTGACGATGCAGTCAACAAGGTCGGCTTCGATGATGTTCTTCCTGATCTCGCCTTCGCCCGACTGCTGGCTGGATAGCGAACCATTGGCCAGCACGAACCCCGCGACGCCGTGCGGGGCGAGGTGATGGATGAAGTGCTGTACCCAGGCAAAGTTGGCATTGCCTGCCGGCGGGACGCCATATTGCCAACGGTTGCCCGAGCGCAGCTTGTCGCCGCCCCAATCGCTGTCGTTGAAAGGCGGGTTGGCCAGTACGAAGTCAGCCATTAGTCCGGGGTGCAGGTCTTCGTGGAAGCTGTCGGCCCATTTTGGGCCGAGGTTCGCCTCGATGCCGCGGATGGCGAGATTCATCTTGGCGAGACGCCACGTGGTCGGGTTCGAACTCCTGGCCGAAGATCGACACGTCATTGCGCCTACCATTGTGCGCCTCGACGAACCGTTCCGACTGCACAAACATTCCGCCGGATCCGCAGCAGGGGTCGTAGACCCGGCCCTTGAATGGCTGGATCATCTCGACCAACAGGCGCACGACGCAGCCTGCGGTGTAGAATTGCCCGCCGCGCTTGCCCTCGGCGATGGCGAACTGGCCAAGGAAGTATTCGTAAACGCGCCCGAGCATATCCTGGCCGTGATGCTCGTCCTGGAACGTCAGGTCGGAGAAGAGCTTGACGACCTCGCCGAGCCTGGTCTGGTCCAGTTCCGGCCGGGCGTAGTTCTTGGTCAGCACACCCTTGAGGCTCGGGTTCTCGGTCTCCAAATCGATCATGGCTTGGTCGATCAGCGCGCCGATGGTCGGATCGGTACCGGTGGCGTTCGCCTTCAGGAAGTCCCATCGCGCCTTCTCGGGCACCCAGAAGACGTTGTCGCCGACGTAGAGGTCTCGTTCATCGACCAGTCCCGCCTCCTCCGGATCGGCAAGCGCTTGCGCTCGCCGCTCTTCGAATCGGTCCGAGATGTATTTGAGGAAGATCAGCCCGAGCGCGACGTGCTTGTACTCGGAGGCATCCATGTTGCCACGCAGCTTGTCGGCGGTGGCCCAGAGAGTGGCCTCGAAGGCTGAGGTCAGGCTTCGGCGCTTGCTCGGCTGAATTTTGCGCCCCTGGCTTCCGACCTCTTGCCACGATTCCCTCCCCATAGGTGAAGCCTACCTTAGCGGAGAACGGGAAATCGTTCCATCGGCTTTTCCCGGCCGACGAAGGGACCGCCCGTCTTCATCTCTTTTTTTGCCGAAAGAGCGCTTTTCTGTACTTAGCCTGCACCCCGGGGTCCCCCAGGCAGCTTCCCCCCTCTTTCTCCGCCACAACCCGGCGCTGGTAAGTGCCTCGATGGATTAGACGACGAGGCGGCCAAACGGAACTCCCGGACCGCCACGGCAGCCGACAAGCTGGCACTGACACTCGACACGGCTAGGCGATCCTGTCCCGTGCGGGATCGCTCGGGCGTCCCGACAATCCGCTCCACCCACAGCTCGTTCCGCGTCGGTGGGAGGCTCAGGAGACGGAACCCACCAGGACTTGAAGGCGGCTCGACTTCTGCGCCTGCCAGCGCTCTTCGGCCCATAACCACAATGTGCCGTCACGGACGACAACCCTCGCTGTGCCCGATGCGCGTGGATCAATATGCGAGAGAAGGTTCGCCGGCACGGCAAGCCGACCAGTGGCTTCCAGACCTATGCGCATGTAGCGATCCATGGCCGCAAGCGCGATCTCGCTTCGGCTATGTCCGGCAGCCAGCTCAAGCCGTTCCTCGACCTGCCTAACCACCCGCTCGCCAGTTTCCGACCACGGTTCGAGTTGGGCGAAGCGCCCAGGCTCCAGCGTTGCAAGTAACCCCTCAGTCACCGCGCCGGAAAGCCAAGGCAGTCGGCGTCGCGCAGCAACGGGGATGATGAATCGTCCCTTGGACCCAAACTCCACCGCCTCGGTCCAAATGCCTGGCGCAAGCTCCGCGAAAGGGTTCCAGCTCGGAGGTCTACCCTGCGTCATGGGACGAAATGGGAAAAAACCTTACACGTTACACACAGGCTTATCCCAGCGATTATCCACTGGCACAAGCGGTAATTTCGATGCTAGGAGGTTGCCATCGATCCTCCGAAGTAGGATTGTCTGGGCCGATCTGGGGGAAAAGATATGGAAGCCCTTACGCTGATCCAGCCCCAGCCGCCGAGGCCGCTGCTGCGGCTGGTCGGGCAGGGCGAAGACTATGTCTGCTGGTCAAGGATGCAGGCAGAGGCCGGGCAGCAACTTCGCGCCATCATCGAACGCAAGGAACGCGAGCGTCAGGCTGGGAACGGGCTATTCCTGTGGGGCGTCGGCAACGCTCCTGCCGCCCAGATCCGCGTTCTTGCGCGCATGGGCATACCCGTTCCTGTGATCTTTTCCGTAATGAAGGTAAAGGCAAGGGCGATTGACGCGGCGCCTACTCGGACGCTCGCCTGGAGACGGTATATCGACGCAAATGGTGCTGAGCGCCCACTGCCGCCCGGCGCTCTCGTGACCAGCAGAGGCCACAGCGCGCGGGGCGCTACGAAGGAGCGCCATTATGCGCTGATGTGCCGCTCCGAGGCACCACTCCGCTTGGTGCGTGGCGTGCCCTTCGACCCCGCTGCATACCGCAACGCAAGCGGTACGGGCGCTCGTGTCGGCGCATCCCAGGTGACTGCCCTGCTACGCCGGGTCGAAGAGCCAAACGACAACGCAGCGTACGAAAACAAACATGGTGGCGCAACTGGCGGGAAGCTACTGGGTGCGGCTGACTGACCCTGTCCAGCTCGATGCAGCCACCGTCAAGGCCGTCGCGGACTTCTACGGCGATCAGCAACGCTGGGTTCGCCTCATGAGAGAGGTTTGGTCTAGCGCGGTTCCTGCCTGCTCAGTTGCAGAGACGCAAGTCCTCCTGATATGAGTTAAGGACTTCGCGCAGGAACTCCGGCCGTGCTACGTAATGGCGCAATTCGTGGGCGAGAGGCTGCGCACAGGGAGTGGACCCGGACTCTGACAGGCTGGTACGCGAGCTCAGGGATGCCGGGCTCAGTGAGCAGGTCGTCAAAGCTGCATGGCCGTCGTGGTGGAGCGATGATCTCGCCGCGAGCGCTTCAGGGCGCGCTGAATTGCGATTTGCCCTGGCGCGCAAGCTCGGGCTCTCCCCACGCAGGCTACTCGGCGAGCGAGTCGAGTTCATTTGGAATGACGAAGCGCGATTTAAGCACCTTTCGACGGAGGACGCTACACAACGCGCCATCCTCGCTTCTTTCGGTGTGACAGTTGGACGGCTCTTAATCCACGCGACGTCTCCGGATGGGGCATTTCAGAGCCTCGATGCGCTCCAAATTAGAAATGCCATACTCGCTAGCCGACAGTATGTTGATCTGCATGGGCTTTTGGCGGTCTGCTGGGGCATCGGTATTCCGGTCATCCATCTCCGGGTCTTGCCACTCAGGGCCAAGTCCATGCATGCCATGGTAGTTGAGGTCGGCGGCCGGCACGCAATCCTGTTAGCGCGTGGTGCGAGCTACCCAGCGCCGGTGGCGTTCACGCTCGCTCATGAACTTGGCCACGCCATGCTCGGACATCTAGCTGGTGCACCGGCACTGGTAGACCTCGAAGATCCAGCGACGTCGAGAGGTTCGGACGAACAGGAAACTGAAGCTGACCGGTTCGCGCTGACGTTGCTGACCGGAAGGGCCGATCCGGAGATCACGACGAGCGTTCCCCACTTTAATGCGCCAACACTCGCAAATGCAGTGCTGAATGCTGGACGCGAGCACCGGATCGAGCCAGGCATGCTCGCGCTCTGCTTGGCCTACCGGCGAGGGGCGTGGCCGGTGGCCATGGCATCGCTTAAGTTTATCTACGGCCGCGGTTCCCCTGTGTGGCGTGAGATCAATGCGTACGCCGAGTCTCAGCTCGATTGGGACGGGATAGGCGACGAAAGCGCGGATTACATTCGTAACGTGATGGGCGCGCATGGCTGAAGGCGTTCTTCTCGACAACGACGTTGTGCTAAAGGTCTGCGCCTACCGCTGCCATCACGAGATGGTTGTGCTTACTACGAACGGCGGAATGCAACCAGGCATGCTGGCGATCGGGCGCTTCACGCTGCGCTCCCGTTTCAAGCGCACCAGCATCCTGGCGGATGCGGCAGCGTCGGCTCTTGCTTTCGAGGAGCTTCTCGCGACAATTCGCCTGGTGGATCCAACTGAGCAGGAGATAGAGCTTGCCGCGGAGATCGAGGAACGCGCCGCCGCCCTTTCACTGGAATTCGACACCGGCGAGAGCCAACTCCTCGCAGTCCTATTGGCACGTGAGGGAAAGCTGCTTGTCACTGGCGATAAGCGCGCAATCCAAGCACTGCACGGCATCGGGATGGTCACTGCCGAGGGCAGGATCGCGTGCCTTGAGCAACTAATCGCTAGCCTACTCGCCGACCGTGATTTCAAAATTGTTCGCGACCGCGTCTGTTCAGAGCCGGCAGCAGACAAAGCTTTGACCGCATGTTTCGCCTGTTCGGCGTCGTCGGTAGAAGTCGAAGATGTACTCGTTGGCCTGCGCAGCTACTCCAGTTATTTGCGTAATGCGACTGGTGGGTTGCTGCTGAGCAGCGATGATCTGTCAGCGATAGTGGCGTAGGAATACCGCATATGGCTCCAGAAGTTCGGCCACCAAATCGATTGGGCGCTCGTTACGCACACCTTCCTCGTTCCGCTGCTCTGGCGCGTCCACCACCTCAAGGCAGGCTTTATCAACGCGGCCCTCTACGTACCGACTACCAAGCTTGCCGCTGCTCGGACCCACGGCTACCCGCGTCTGGTCGAGCGGCAGTGCTAGACGCGCCGTCCGTAGGTCTCTTATTACGAGTGCGTAACGGGAACCCCAGACCTCGATCTCGCTGGGGATTCGGGACCAGCTCATCCCATCTGACGAGAATTCAGCCGCACAGAGTCGCTCCCCAAAGTGCTGGGAATTCATTTCCTCCATGCACAGATGGATCGGCTCGCCGCGCTCTGCGAAGCTGCGCGCGAACGGCTGAACCATCGAGGTCGGGTGGCAGGTGTTCCCGCCATAGCCCCACAACGTATGGCCAGCCTTCTCGATTTCCCTCGACTTCCGCGCAATGATATCAGCCAGATTCTCCTGGGCGTGCTTACCCACCTTCATGAAGAGCACGCCAGCGCCTGGGTGGATGATTTGATTCACGCTTTTGTCTCCAGCAGTTCCAGCAAATACTCCTCTTCTGAGGCTTTGCCGTAGTCCGGGCGCTTGCGTTCACGCACGTACTTAACGCGTGGCGCCTGTGATCGACCATAGAAATTCCGCAACATCGCTGGGTCCGAGATGGGCTCGCTCGGCGTCGCCTTGGAGGTATTTCCGGGTAATGCGCTGACGAACAGATTACATGATTTCAGCTCCGGAGCGTCATCCAGGTGATATCCATGTAGCTTACGCTGCATCTTGGAAACGTAAAATCCACGCTCGGCCACATAGGCTTGCACGCTTGCCAACACTTGCTTCGGCCAGGGTAGTTCATCATCATCGGCAATTACGATCATGCCGTGACCATCAAATCCAATTGCTTCAATCCCTCTCTGAACAAATACCTTAACGCTGGCGCCTTCATTTGATGCACCCCATGGTGGATTGGTATAAAAGCAATCGAATTTGGAGCGATCGGGAAAGGTGTCAAGGCAATTATATAGCTCGGCATCGAGATGTTCGAGCCGCTCCCGGTCCGCGAATCGCTTGACGGCCTGTACCATCCGCTCGTCGAAGTCGAATACCGTGATCTTGCTGGGACCAAAATCAAGCACCTTGCGCGCTTGCAGATACGCCACACAAACACTCACAGCATCCCCATCACCGATGAATGCAAGCCGCTTCTCGTTCGCCCAGTCGGCCACGATTTCGCTTTGCATGACCATGTCGCCGGTCTTCATGTAGATCTGGTCGAACTCGCGGAGCGGCCTGGGTCTGTTCTGTACCACATCCGATACCGCGTTCACCGCCTGCCGGAGATCGACCTGCTTCATCTGTTCCCTCTGCCCCGCCGTCAGCCTGAACGTATCGCAGTTGGTTCCGACCCGTCGGGTCCTCGGGCAAGTCTACCACGAAGCCTGGTCACGAGCTCCGCCTGGTCAACATTGGTGTCGAACATGTACACCGGACAACCGGCCGCCACGCCGTAGATCATAGCCAATGACGCCTGAGCCATGGTGTGCATCCGTGCTTCTTCGAGCGTGATCTCGGGTCGTCCGGCTGGATCGCGCCGAATTCGCGCTACCGTAACTTCCGGCGGGGCGTAGAATAACCAGATTTCGGTGGGCCGTAGCGATTTGATGCGCTCCAACGAGAAGGCAGTAACGCGGAAACCATACTGCTCCTTAGTGACTGGATGGCTGTCGATCAGCAGGTGCTGCGTCTCGCGTCGCTCCTCGACCCATGCCCGTAACAGGTCGTCAAGTGCGTTGATGTCCGCCGGCGTAACCGCGCCGGCCGAGCGCGCTCTGAGTTCGCGCTGATCGGCGATATTGTTCCCGTGAGCCTTCAGGAATTCGGTGAGCTTGGCCCCATACTCCCACAATGCAACCTGGGGTAGCATAGCGAGCAAACGGGCCGTGGTCGAACTCTTCCCCGACGCTGGCGCTCCGGTCACGTAGACAACCTTGTAATCCAATGCGCCCTCCGCGCGGACGGCACCCATTATAATTGTGCCGGCTCGCACAACTCACGTCAAGGTCAGCGGAACTAGCCAGTCCAACACGATCGGCGACACGGCGCACGGACCGCGCCCTGTCAGTGTCGCCGCTCGAACAGAGTTTCTGGGTCGACCTCCTGTGCCACGTCCGGGCGCCAGCAGGCGCACTGTTGGGGGTAGACGTGGGGGTAGAAAGAGGTAACCCCTCAGATATCCGCGTATTTACAGTATGTTATGCCACATTACTGGCGGATGGGGT
>CAWKME010000028.1:0-180165 GCA_963850645.1 uncultured Actinomycetota bacterium
CAGTCATGCGTCGATGGTCCGCGCATCCGCCATCCCGACGCATGGGGCGGGCGCCTCAATCAAGGCAGCGACGAATGTGCGGCCAGCCGCACGCTCGCTGCCGAATGTGCGGCGAGCCGCACGTTCGGCGACGGGACGGCTAGCGCTTCTTCACCGATTTCGGCGGCTTGGCGTGGCGGCCTTGCCGGCGCGCGGCTTCGCGTCGCTCGCGCCGGGTGCCGCCGGGCGCCGGCCCGTCTGCCCGCCGCCGTTGCCCTGCACCTGCGCCGAACCGTCCTCGGCGGGCCCGGAGTAGGTGAGTTCGGGCGAATCGGTCTCAATTCCCTTGGCGCGCAACGCCGTCGCCGGCTCGCGTGGCCCGTCGGAACCGGCAGACCCACCACTGGCCCGCTGCTGCGCGCCGGCCGCCGCGGCGGTGGCGAACTCCGCCAGGTGCTCCGGCTCCTCGACCGGTCCCACCTGCGCAGCCGGTACCGCCTCGACCGAGACGTTGAACAAGAAGCCGACCGACTCCTCCTTCAGGCCGTCGAGCATGCCGGTGAACATGTCGAAGCCCTCACGCTGGTACTCCACCAGTGGATCGCGCTGCGCCATCGCGCGCAGGCCGATGCCCTCTTTGAGGTAGTCCATCTCGTAGAGATGCTCACGCCACTTGCGGTCGATGACATTGAGCAGCACATTGCGTTCCAGCTGGCGCATCGCGCCCTCGCCGGCAAGCTCCTCGAGCTCAGCCTCGCGCCTGGCGTAAGCATGTTCAGCGTCCTCGACCAACGCGTCGATCAGTTCCTCGCGGGTCAGCTCACCGGGTTCGCCGATCGCTTCTGAGTCGATCAGGTTTTTGTGGTCGATCCCGACCGGATACAGCGTTTTCAGCGCCTCCCAGAGCTGTTCGAGATCCCAGTCCTCGGCGTAACCCTCGGTGGTCGCCCCGTTGACGTAAGCGGTGATCACGTCGACGAGCATGTCGTGCGCCTGCTGCTGCAGATTCTCCCCTTCAAGGATGCGGCGGCGCTCGGCGTAGATGACCTTGCGCTGCTGGTTCATCACCTCGTCGTATTTGAGGACGTTCTTGCGGACCTCGAAGTTCTGCTGCTCGACCTGGGTCTGCGCGCTCTTGATCGCCCGGGTCACCATCTTGGCCTCGATCGGCACATCGTCGGGCAGGTTGAGCCGGGTCAACAGCGTTTCCAGCGCCGCACCGTTGAAGCGGCGCATCAACTCGTCGCCCAGCGACAGGTAGAAGCGCGACTCACCGGGGTCGCCCTGACGACCGGAGCGGCCGCGCAGCTGATTGTCGATGCGCCGCGACTCGTGCCGCTCGGTACCCAGCACGTAGAGCCCGCCGGCCTCGATCACTTCCTTGGCTTCCGCGGCGGCCTCGGCCTTGACCACCGGCAGCTCCTCGTGCCACGCCTGTTCGTACTCGTCAGCCGTCTCCACCGGGTCGAGGCCTCGCTCGCGCAGCCGCAGGTCGGTGAGAAAGTCGACGTTGCCGCCCAGGACGATGTCGGTACCGCGGCCGGCCATATTGGTGGCGACCGTGATGGCGCCGCGCCGGCCGGCCTGGGCGACGATGCCCGCCTCTTGCTCGTGGTACTTGGCGTTGAGCACGTTGTGCGGGATGCGCCGTTTCTGGAACTGGCGGGACAGGTACTCCGAGCGCTCCACGCTGGTCGTACCGATCAGCACCGGCTGCCCCTTCTCGTACCGCTCGCTGACATCGTCGACGACCGCGATGTACTTGGCTTCCTCGGTCTTGTAGATGAGGTCGGACTGGTCGGTGCGGACCATCGGCTTGTTGGTCGGAATCGTCACCACGCCGAGCTTGTAGATCTCGTGCAGCTCGGCGGCCTCGGTTTGCGCGGTCCCGGTCATGCCGGCGAGCTTGTCGTAGAGCCGGAAATAGTTCTGCAGCGTGATGGTGGCCAACGTCTGGTTCTCGGCCTTGATCTCGACGTGCTCCTTGGCCTCGATGGCCTGGTGCATGCCCTCGTTGTAGCGCCGCCCGATCAGCACCCGGCCGGTGAACTCGTCGACGATGAGCACCTCGCCGTCGCGCACGATGTAGTCCTTGTCGCGGGCGAACAGCTCCTTGGCTTTCAGCGCGTTGTTGAGGTAGCTGACCAGCGGCGAGTTGGCGGCCTCGTAGAGGTTGTCGATGCCGAGCTGGTCCTCGACGAACTCCACGCCGAGCTCGTGCACGCCGACGGTGCGCTTGCGCAGGTCGACCTCGTAGTGGGTGTCCTTCTCCATCAGCGGCGCCAGCCGGGCGAACTCGCTGTACCAGTTCGACGACCCGTCGGCGGGCCCGGAGATGATCAGCGGGGTGCGGGCCTCGTCGATCAGAATCGAGTCGACCTCGTCGACGATGGCGAAGTTGTGCCCGCGCTGAACACAGTCGTCGAGCGAGTGGGCCATGTTGTCGCGCAGGTAGTCGAAGCCGAATTCGTTGTTGGTGCCGTAGGTGATGTCGGCGGCGTAGGCGACGCGCCGCTCGTCGGGCGTCATCTGCGCGAGGATCACACCGACGTCCAGACCGAGGAAGCGGTGCACCCGGCCCATCCACTCGCTGTCGCGTTTGGCCAGGTAGTCGTTGACGGTGACGATGTGCACGCCCTGGCCGCCGATGCCGTTGAGGTAGGCCGGCAACACCGAGGTCAAGGTCTTGCCCTCACCGGTCTTCATCTCCGCGACGTTGCCGAAGTGCAGCGCCGCAGCGCCCATCACCTGGACATCGAACGGGCGCTGGTCCAGCACCCGCCAGGCCGCTTCGCGGGCTATCGCGAATGCCTCGGGCAGCAGGTCATCGAGGCTTTCCCCGTCGGCGTGCCGCTTCTTGAACTCGTCGGTCTTGGCCCGCAGCTCGGCATCGGTGAGTTTCTCGACGTCGTCGGACAAAGCGTTGACATAGTCGGCCACTCGCTTGAGGCGCTTGACCATGCGACCTTCGCCAAGGCGCAGCAACTTATCCAGCACAGCTTTGTCCCCTAGGGATCGGAGTCTCGGGCGTCCTCCATCCTAGGTGACGAGCCGGCGATCACCGCCGATCGTCAGGCCAGACGGATCAGCCCGTAGTCATAGGCGTGCCGACGGTAGACCACCGAAGGCCGCTCGGTCTGCTTGTCGTAGAACAGGAAGAAGTCGTGGCCGACCAGCTCCATCTCGTAGAGCGCGTCGTCCACCGACATCGGCTTGGCCGGGTGTTCCTTGGTTCGCACCACCCGCCCCGGCTCGTGGTGCCCGTCAGCACCTTCGTGTTCGGCCGCGCCGTTGGTTTCGGTCTCGAGAGCCGGTTCGGGCGGCATGACGGCGGTCGCGGCGGCCAAGGAGACCGGGGTCTTGTCGCCGTAGTGGACTTTGCGGCGATCCTTGACGCGACGGAGCCGGCTTTCCAGCCTGGCGACCGCGGATTCGAACGCGGCATAGAAGCTGTTCGCACACGCCTCGCCGCGGACCACCGGCCCACGGCCGCGAGCGGTGATCTCGACGTGCTGACAGGACTTGCGCTGGCGGCGGTTGCGTTCGTGGTCGAGCTCGACGTCGAACAGGTAAATGGTTCGGTCGAATCGCTCCAGGCGGGCGAGTTTTTGCGAGACGTAGATGCGGAAGTGGTCGGGGATCTCGACGTTGCGGCCCTTGACCACGACCTCGGCGTGCAGTGTCGGTTCGTCAGGCTCGTCGAGTGCTGCCGGTCGTTCGGCGACAAGCTGATCGGATTCCACGGTTTGCCTTGACATACTTGACAACTCGTTTCTCTCGCGTTGCACGCACGAGGCGTGCCCGGCTTTCAGATGAACGCGCCGACGGGGTGTGAGGTCGTGCTCTGGCCGCCCGCCGGTGCAAGGTGTCGAGAATTCACCCCCTACCGTCTTCGGTGCCGTGGCGCCTCGCCATATCTGGGCTGCGCCACCTTGAGGCGTTCGTGGTGCTTGATCCCGACGGTAGACCGTGTTCAGGCGGAAGTTCCAGTGTTTTGACCTACCTGTTGCGAGTTCTTCACGAACGCTCACGCTGCTGCTAGCGCCAGCACAGCGGACACCCGTGCTCCCGCGGTTTGCAGGACTCGCACCGACTCACGCGCGGTCGCGCCGGTCGTGACGATGTCGTCCACGAGCAGGACTTCACCATCGGCCTGCACGCCCCGCCTGCTCAACAGCACCCGTCCAGCGACGTTGCGCTCGCGGGCAGCGCTGCCCAGCCCGGCCGAGTCGCGAGCCAGCGCCTTCATCCGCAATGCTCGGACCACGGTGATGTGGGGGTGGCCGGCGGTTGCCAGCGTCGCCATGCGGGTGACCGGGTCACCGCCGCGGCGACGCGCCGCCCAGCTGCGGGTCGGTGCGGGCACGATCGTCAGCGGCACGTCCAGCAGACCCCACTCGAGCAACCGGTGCACACCGAGCGCCAACGACCGGGCCAACGGTGCGATCAGATCGGCCCGGCCGCGGTCCTTCATCGCGACGATCGCTTGCCGCCGCGCACCGGCGTAGCGGCCGAGAGCCAACACCGGAACTCCCGCGTCGATGCGCGGCGTCATCACCCGCGGCGCGTCCAGACCGATGGCCAGCTCTCGGGCGCAGGCCTCACACCAGCGGGTCGACGGCGCTCCACAGCCGCCGCATTCCAGGGGGAGGACGAGATCCAGCACACCTGAAGTGTGGCGGCGAGGGCCGACAACTCAGCCGGGCAGCACCGGTATCGCCCCGCCCACCATGAACGGCGGTACGTCCAACCAGCCCTGCGGGCCTTCGGCGCCTGAGATCGACAGCTGCATCACCCCGCGCGGATCGGCGACGTACACCATCGACGGATTGGCCGCGATCGTGGACACCGGCAGCTGCAGATTGCCGTTCGGCGCATCGGAGTTCACCCCGTCGATGTTGACGTAGGACACCGGGTGCTCAGCGTCGTTGCGGCTCACCGCGATGTCGTCGTCGGTGCGCCACGACAACGACACCACCGAGGAGCCCAGCCCGAAGCCCAGGCGCCGCGGATAGGTCAACGCGAACTGGCCGGCCTGCGTCTGCTCGACGCTGGCCAGAATCACCTGGCCTTCGATGACCATCGCCACCCGTGTGCCGTCCCGGGACAGCTGCAGCTCGGCGATCACGCCCGGGAAGCGACTGGACACCGCGGCGGAGTCCACCGGGAGACGCGCAGGCTGACCCGAGGCCGTCCCGGCGATGGCACGCAACACGGTGTTGCCGTCGGCCACCACCCACACCGCGTCGTCCAGCGACCAGCTGGGCCGCGACAAGGTGTGCCCGTCAGCGGCTTCCACCGCCTCGCCGCCGAGGTCGCCGATCCACAGCGATGACGCCATGTCCGGAGCGCCGGGCCGAAGCGTCACCACCGACGCCACCTGGTGCCCGCTGCGCGACAGCGCGGCTCCGGTCTGGTCCGTCGTCCGCCCGAACGCGCCCGGCACCGGGTCGGACGTCTGCCCGTTCAGCGACACCAGCCGCCCGCCCACCAGCGCGTGCACCCCGGCCGCAGCACCCTCGGCGACACCCGGATCGGTGGCGGCGACGTCAGAGGGGTTCCACCCGGCGGCGAACCTTTCGTCCAGCGCGGCGCCGTCGGCGTTGATCACGTACGGGCCCTTGATGTCGGCGCGGGCCAGGGTCCAGATGATCTGCGCGGCAAGCAATTGCTTGCTGTGCGGGTCGGCGACAGTCAGCAACTCCAGATCGATGCGGGCTCCGGCGTAACCGCGTCCGACACCGCTCTTGCCGCCGTCGGCCCGGGTCACCGGTCCGCGCAGCCGCAGCGGCGGGCCGAGCATGTTGCGCACGCTTTTGGCCATCTCCGGACGCGGACCGGCGATCAGCTTGGAAATCAGTTCGGTGGCCAGCTGGTCGCGGTCGGCCACCGCGACGTAGCGCGGATCGGGAACGACCGTCTTGCCGGTCGGGTCGGCGAAGTACAGCGTGTTGCGCTTATAGGTGGCCTGGAATTGCTGCCAGTCCAAGAACACCCCGTTGGGCAGATGGTCGATGCGCCAGCCGCCCGGCGTCTTGATCAGCTCGATCGGTCCGGGATCCGGCAGCTGTCCCTCAGCCGTCTCGAACACGCCCATGTCCGACAGCGAGCCGAGCTTGTCTGCCCGCATCGTCACCGAAACCTTTGCGGCGCTGTGGGTTTCGACGAAGACGACATGGTCGATCAGCAGCGCGCTGCCGGCATCGTCCCACGCGTTGGATGCCGACTGGGTGAGGAACTGGCGCGCAGCGAGGTGCCGGTTGGCCGGATCGGCTGTGGCTTTGAGGAATTCGCGCAGCAGCATGTCAGGATCCATGCCGGGCGTCGGCTTGGGCAGATTCGACGGTGCCGGCCGCTCGACGGTGCCGATGGCTTGCGGCGCCGACGCACTCGGCACGCCGGCGCAGCCCGCGAGCACGACGGCCAGGGCGAACAGCAGCCCGGCTGGCCGGCGCATCACACGCCCCCTTTCGGCGTGCTCCCGCGGGCGAAGCTGACGCTCCTTGCGTTCTGGGGCAATCGGTTTCATCGGCAGCGGGCTGGTGGTGACCTTGTGGCCGCGCACCAGCGGCAGCGTCAGCCGGAAGCAGGCGCCCTTGCCCGGTTCGCCCCAGGCCTCGAGCCGCCCCTGGTGCAGCCGTGCGTCCTCGACGCTGATCGCCAGCCCCAGCCCGGTCCCGCCGGATCGGCGCACCCGCGACGGGTCCGAGCGCCAGAACCGGCTGAACACCAGCTTCTCCTCGCCCGGCCGCAGCCCGACGCCGTAGTCGCGGACGGTGACGGCGACGGTGTCTTCGTCGGCGGCCATCCGGATCCGCACCGGCTTGTGCTCGGCGTGGTCGATGGCGTTGGCAATCAGGTTGCGCAGGATCCGCTCGACGCGGCGCGGGTCGACTTCGGCGATCACCTCGTCGGACGGCATGTCGACAATGAGCTGGACCCCGGCGTCCTCGGCCAGGTGACCGACGTTGCCCAGCGCGCTGTTGACGGTCGACCGCAGATCGACCGCCTCGACCGACAGCTCGGCCACGCCCGCGTCGTGGCGGGAGATTTCCAGCAGATCGTTGAGCAGCGATTCGAACCGGTCCAGCTCACTGACCATCAGCTCGGTGGACCGCCGCAGCGCCGGCTCGAGGTCCTCGCTGTGGTCGTAGATCAGGTCCGCGGCCATCCGGACGGTGGTCAGCGGGGTGCGCAGCTCGTGGCTGACGTCAGAAGTGAACCGGCGCTGCAGGTTTCCGAACTCCTCGAGTTGGGCGATCTGTCGCGACAGGCTTTCGGCCATGTCGTTGAACGACACCGCCAGCCGGGCCATGTCGTCTTCGCCGCGGATCGGCATCCGCTCGGACAGATGCCCCTCGGCGAACCGTTCGGCGGTCCGCGCCGCGGCCCGCACCGGCACCACCACCTGCCGGGTGACCAACCAGGCGATACCGGCCAGCAACACCATCAACACCACGCCGCCGGTGGCCATGGTGCCGCGGACCAGCGCGATCGTGCTTTGCTCGTTGCCCAGCGGGAAGATCAGGTAGAGCTCGAGGTTGGTCACCCGCGAGGACGTCGGGGTGCCGATGATCAGCGCCGGACCCGAGAAGCCGTCGGTGTGCACCGTCGCGTACTGGTATGCCACCTGCCCGGCCTTGACGAAATCGCGCAGCGCATCGGGCAACTGGTCAACGGGCCCGGCCGCCGCCGCCGGTCGCGGGCCGTAGCCGGGCACCACCAGCACCGCGTCGAACGCGCCCGCCAGGCCGGCGCCGGAGGTCGGATCGGTTTTGGACGTCAACGTGTTGCGGGCGAGCTGCAGGCTGCTGTCCAGCGACCGCGCCTCTTCCCCGCTGACAATCCCACTGACCGTGTTACGGGCGCGGTCGATCTGCTCGGTGGCCGCGCGAACTTTGATGTCAAGGACGCGGTTGGTGACCTGACTGGTCAGCACGAAGCCGAGCACCAGAATCACCGCGAGGGACATCCCGAGCGTCAGGGCAAGCACCCGAAGTTGCAGCGAGCGACGCCACGCCGCACCGAAGGCTCGACTCAACGTGCCTATGCCCCGCATCACCGGGCCGGAACGGCCCGAACGACCGCGAATGCGCGGCCTCGAGGCGAATATCACCGGCGCCGCTCCTCAGCATCGCTCCGCTCAATATCGCGACGCTGGGCTGCGGTCACGGCGGTCCGGCCTTGTAACCCACTCCTCGAACGGTCAGCACTACGGTCGGGTTCTCCGGGTCTTTTTCGACCTTGGCCCGCAGACGCTGGACGTGCACATTCACCAAGCGGGTGTCCGCTGGGTGACGGTATCCCCACACCTGTTCGAGCAGCACATCACGAGTAAACACCTGGCGGGGTTTACGCGCCAACGCCACCAGCAGGTCGAACTCCAGTGGGGTCAGGGAGATCTGCTCGCCGTTGCGGGTGACCTTGTGGGCGGGCACATCGATGTCCACGTCGGCGATGGACAGCATCTCGGCCGGCTCGTCCTCGTTGCGCCGCAGCCGTGCTCGCACCCGGGCCACCAGCTCTTTGGGTTTGAACGGCTTCATGATGTAGTCGTCGGCGCCCGACTCCAAGCCCAGCACCACGTCGACGGTGTCGGTCTTGGCCGTGAGCATCACGATCGGAACACCGGAATCGGCGCGCAGCACCCGGCACACATCGATGCCGTTCATCCCGGGCAACATCAAATCCAGCAGCACCAGGTCAGGGCGCAGCTCGCGCACTGCGGTGAGCGCCTGGGTGCCATCACCGATGACCGCGGTGTCGAATCCTTCGCCCCGCAGCACGATGGTCAGCATCTCGGCCAGCGAAGCGTCGTCGTCGACCACGAGAATCCTTTGCCTCATGGCGTCCATGGTGTCACCAGATCTTGAGAAAACGGAGCTGCCACACGCGCGTTTCGTGCCCGAATACCACAGTTCGCGACGTTAGGCCGTCAACCTGGCCGCCAGTTTGCCTGCGTCGACGTCCGCATCGACCACCAGCCAGCGCCCGCCCCAGCTCGCGGCAGCCAGTCCGGCGTAGACCGCGCCGGTGCGTTGCTGGAGCTCGTCGTCGCGTTCGTAGGCATCCCGCGCCCGGCTGGCATCCGCGCGGGCCCGATCGCGGGCCCGCTGGCCAGCCAACTCGGTCGAAACCCCAAGCAACACTTGCCAATCCGGTACAGGAAGCTGCAGCCGGTGATATTCGATCTGGCGCACCCAGTCCACCACCTCACCGTCGGCCTGCTGGTGCAGGCGGGCGGCGCTGTAGGCGGCGTTAGAGGCCACGTAGCGATCCAGGATCACCACGTCGTGGTCGCCGCACAGCGCACGGATCTGCGCGGCGCCGCCGGCGCGATCCAGCGCGAACAGCATCGCCATCGCATACACCGACGTGGCGAGGTCACCGTGCTGGCCGTGCAGCGCCTCGGCCGCCACGTCGGCGGTCACCGACTGCCCGTATCGCGGGAACGCCAGCGTGGCCACCGAGCGCCCCGCGGCCTCGAAGGCCGTGGTCAGAGCCTGCGTTAGTGTCCGCTTGCCGGCGCCGTCGACGCCCTCGATGGCGATCAGCACGGCGCGAGCTTATCGCCGGATGCACCCCGACTATCGAGTCTGCTGAGTGATATCAACCTGTGCTGCCCCGCGCGTGCGACCGTAGCCGGCGCCGCTTACGACTGCTGACCGCGATCGGCACGACGACGCACCCTGCGCGCGCTTCGGCGCAGACCCCGGACTGCGTAGCCGCCCGCCACGACCGACGCCACAATCGTGGTAATGAACACGGGCAGCCAGCTGTCCCGGTCGTGGTCGACAGACCACCAGACAACCGAGAAGAGCACCGTGCAGAGAAATAGGACGATGTCACGCCAGCTTCCTTCATAGGAGCTGGCGGCGGTGCGCAGCCGGCGTGCCGTGTCCTCCGCCACGATCAATTCGTCGATGCGGTCGTCAATGCTGCGCCCCAGCGCCTCCCGCCGGGCCGCCTCGATTTCGGGCATCTGCTCGAGCAGCTCCAGGTCTTGTTTGATCCCCTCGCGCAAGTTGGGACCCCTGAGTTGCCCCACCGCAGCGCCGAACAGCGCACCACCGACAACGGGAGCCGCACCCATGGCTATCGCTGCCATACCGGGCATTGTGACCCCACCTTCCTCTTGCTCCGCAATCCGGGGCATCGACCCCACAGTGACGTCGCGATCGGCGTTTCGGTTCAGTGCCGCTGGGTCAGATTGGTTACCGCCCGCGAAACTGCCGGAACATCATTTCATCGTGGCAAGGTTGTGCCAAAAATTCTTGAGGCTGTCCGTGCCGCCGAAAAGCGTGGTGAAGTTCGTGGAATCGACGAGGACGATGTCGCCGGCACGCCGGCCCGACGGCGGCATCCAGATCAGCGCGTTGAATTCGGTGTTGCCCGCCGCGGTGAAGGGATGCGGCCTCTTGGGATCGATCCGTTGACGACCCAGCACCCGCACCGAGTCGCCCTCCGGCGCGGTGAGTTCGTAGTGCGGCAGGTGGGGATGGAAGTTGAACGTGGTGACGTTGTCGAGCAGCCTCGCGGCGTCCAGGTCACGGACCGCGGTCAGGGGTGCGATCTGCGTGGTGCCCTCGACAACCGCGGGACGCAGCCCCCAGGTGTTGTGCACCGGGACCTCGAGGGCCGTCATCAGGGAGCGGGCGTACTGCCCGAACCGTTGTTGGCGCGGCACCAGCGGGTCGCCGTGGTGCTGGTATTCGACCTGACGCTGGGCGAAATCATCGGTAAAGCCCACGTCGTGATGCGGGGCCAATAACAAGCATGTGCCCTCGCGCTGCAGCCATTCCCGGATGGCGCTGATCTCCTCCGGTGCAGCTTCTTGTTCCGACAAGATGTGGTCCAGCCCGAACACCATCAGGGTGTCGGTATCGGCGAGGATCCGCTCGTCAATAGGAAGTTTGTAGCCCGCCTGGTCTATGCGCTGGAAGACGGCGACCGGGTGGCCGGTGGCTTCGCCAGCCAGGTCCTGGAAAGCCAGCGCCGAGCGGTGGAACAGTTCCAGGGTGCCGGCGATGCCCTGAAGGAAGTGCGCCTCGTCGTATTCCGGTGTCTCGTAGCTCGGCCACAAGGCGTTGCGCACTTCGGTCATGGTGGAGAAGCGGTTGTACATCGCGGCGGGGTCGCGTTGGGATTCCCACGGGTAACTCCAGGTCCAGTAGATGCTGATGCGCCGTCCGCCGGTGTGCGGACGCGGGATGTGGCTTTGGTTGTAGGTCCGCGCCGCGGAAAGTGCGCCCATGGTGAATCCTTAACGTGATCAGTCGAGCGCCGCGAGGTGTCGCATGGCGTTGATGCCGGGCAGGAAGAAGTAAGCCCCACCCTTCAGGGTGGTGAACGCCGGCAACCCTTTGAGGGTTTTGCGGATCGGTCGGTTGGGAATCTTGAAGTCCAGTGTCCCGTCTTGCGTTCCACAGATGGGGTCGTGCTCGTTGCCGAGTTCGTGGAACGTGCGGTCGTTGATCCACACGTTCTGCGCGAACTCGAACTGACGGACCAGGCTGGCGCAGATGATGAACGCGGCGATACCGCGATCCACACCGTCGTCGGGCGCGCCCTCGGGCAATGCAGGACCGTAGGTAGCACCGCGGCGAATCATCCTGCGCCGGTTCATGTTGGCGCGGTGTCGCGTGGGTTGAGGCGTCGCGCGTGCGATCCCAGCGGGCAAGCATACCCGAGTGGATCCATCTCCTTGTAGTTGAAGTCGTTGTTGCGCATGGGATCCGCGCCCAGCTCGGGATCGTCCTTATCCGGTGCCAGCACTAGCGGGGCACCGCTGCGCCAGCGGCCCATGAATTTCGCGGCGAGCAATTCCTGATCGTCCGGCGTGTCGGCGTGCTCCCGGATATAGTCGCGGAACAGTCCAACGTGCTCCTGCAACCGCCGGTAGGCCATGTAGCTTCCATTGCGGGACAGGACTTCTGGCTGCGGCAGATCGGGCGACCCGTGCTCGTCGGGATAGCCGAGGATGAACTCGCCCGGCTTCAGCGGCGCGCCCGACCCCGGCGTCGGCTCTTCACCCGATCCCTCGATCACCGGCTGCGACAACCTGTCCCGGAACCCGAAGTGATCATGTGCGTAATTGAACGGCGGCGTCGCGTTCAAATCCAGCACCGACAGACTGCGCACACCATCGCACCGGGCCACAAGCTTGTCGTGTTCTCCCGTGGCCCGCGCATGTTCGGCGTCGTCGCGCGCGAACAGGATCGCGATCGCGTGCAAGTCACCGCCTGCCAGACCGCCGACCCAGTTGTCAGGGTGGTTAGCCCCGGTATCGCCCAAGATGTCTGCCCGAGCCGCCATGCCCTGGCGAAACGCCTCCGGGAAAGTCGCCAGGGATTCCTCGGGAACCCCGAGCGCCCGCAGGCCGCTCCACGTGAATGCCAGCGTGACCCACCGCTTCGTGCTGTCCATCGAGGCTTGCGCCGTCGCCGCCGAGTCGACCCTGTCGATCAGCTCGGACAGCCACGCCCGGCCCCCCGCCGGGTCGTCGAATGACAGGAACTCGTAGCGCCCGGTCATCGCGGGTGTTCGGGTCAGCAGAATGTGCTGGATATCGTCGAACTCAAGCATCAGCGCATCGCCTGGTGCGGATCACTGCATTTGGTCGAGCATGTCGGAAAACGCCGCTTTGAGCCGCAGGGCCTTTTTGATCTCGTCGGCGGTGACGTAGGGGTACTCCCCGTACTCCAGGAAACTAGAGCACTGGTGCTCACGAACGAACTTCACGAAGGCGTCTGGATTCTCTTTCCAGTCCTCCGGGAATCCCTCGAGGTTGGTGAACACCGTGGTGATCCCGGTCGCGCTGAACAGCGCCACCGCATCCTCGGTGTACTTGTCGAAGTCGGTGTCGAAGATGCCCTGGTACTGAAAATGCAGCCCCGAACCGACATCGAACAGTACCCACCGCAAGCTAGTGCAGGCGCAGCGGCGCGAGCACGTCGGGACTCCCGGCAATCGCTTCCTCGATCTGCTTGCCGTACGCGCGGACGGCCTCTTCGCGCCCCTCTTTGACCTTCGCAATGATCGAAAAGCCATAGCAGGCAGGAGTTCTCGGATAGATCGGACCGTACCTGCCCCGCTCGAGCTCGAAGTACCCCTCCTTAGGAATGGCCATCGCCGCTGGCTTGCTCCAGTCATGATCGCTCGCCGGCATGTTCGTTCCCCATCCACTTGCTCCGGTGTGCGCGAACACTACTCCCCGGTCGTGGCCCAGATGCCGCTTTCGCCGACGACAAATTGGCTAGCCAACGATCATTTCGTCGCTGTTCATCTGCCGGCACCAGTCGGTCAATGGTCGCCAGCCCTGAGTTCCTCGAACAGCCCAGCGCGGACCAATAACAAGCCGCTAACCACCAGCACCCATCCGGGAAACGTCATCGTTACCCACATGCTGAGGTCGCTTGCGAGAAGCACGGCGACTGCAGCAAAATAGCTGAGGCCAACGAGCCAGCGTGGCATCAAGCCCGTCCTCAACCAGATCGTCGCGAGCGACATCATGAACACCGCGGCCATCCGGACCGCATAGGTCTTGGTGGACGACAACACAACCATCTTCCCGAGATCGATCATCTCAGCATGGGCGGCCGGGTCCGTCACGCCTGTGTTTGTCGCCACCAGACCGGCGGCCACCGACATTGAAACGAACATCATCGCCAGAAACAGCAAACCGCTACCCAGGAAGACAGTCGAGAAGAAGCGGTCTTCGTAACGCCCCAAGCCGTCGCGCACCACGCCGATGAACCAAAGGAAGCTGATGCCGGCAAATGGCATCAGCACCGTTGCGGTCGCGATCCCGCTGCGGCGACTTGTCAGCCACTGAGTCGAACCCTGCACGCCCTCGGGCATTTTAGTTCGGATTAAGATCAGCACGGCACCAAACAGCAGGGCGAACAACACACCGGCCAGTGCGGCCGCACGGGGTGTCGTCAATAGGCGAAGGCTGGGCTGAGACGCCATTGTCATGGTGTCATCCTGTCATCGGGCTTGCGCGGCAGGCGGGCTTTCACCGTCTACCTTCGACCAGCCGCAGCCAGCCGATACATCGGCCCAGAAATCTCAGACGAGTTGCCCATTTGCACCGTCATTCGCCGACGCAGAAGAACTTCCTGCGGACCGAGGCCGTGCGCTTTGTAAAGTTGGCGCAGACTGGCGTCTCACGGCCTGGGCCTGGGCCAAAGGCGCTTGATTCTCTGCACGCACGGCGAGCGCAGAGGGGGGTGTCAGCGGTTTCAGAAAACCGCCGCCACCGTGGCGGTGGTTTCTCCTCCCCGGTTGGTAACACGGCGTTACCCAACTGGGAATAGGTTGTGCCTTAATTCGCGCGCGGACACACCCGTTTCCCGTATCTCGGCTCTTTTATTTCGTGTCTTTTTGTGCAACTCTGCTGTTGACATCTCGGTCTGCACCTAGGCCGTGAGGAGGTGGGGACTATTGAGTGAATAGTCACATCCGAGCTAGCGGAAATCGATGATCGTTTCGCTCCGATCCGGCCCTGGCACCATTTTCGCTGCCTGAATCGGTTGGCGCCCAGTCGCCTCACTTATGCCTCCGGCTTCACGGGCGAAGGCGTAATCGGCGCACCCGGACAGCATTCAGCGGCGGTCCGAGAACGTTCCTCGGTCGGACAGTTTCCTGAAGGAGAAGTCCATGTCTTTCGTGACCACACAGCCGGAAATGTTGAGCACTGCAGCCGGCGATTTGGCAAGTATCGGCTCGGCATTTACGGCCCAGAACGCCGCAGCGGTCGCCCCGACCACCGGGGTGGTTCCCGCCGCCGCCGACGAGGTGTCGGCGGTGACGGCGGCGCAGTTCGCGATGCACGGCCAGATGTATCAGGCGGTCAGCGCCCAGGCCGCAGCGATTCACGACCAGTTCGTGGCCATGCTGGGATCCAGCGCGGCGTCGTATGCGGCCACCGAGGCCGCCAACGCATTGGCAGCCCGCTAATGAGTATCGCAATGGATTTCAGCGTATTACCACCGGAAATCAACTCCGCCAGAATGTATTCCGGTCCCGGCTCGGGGCCGTTGATGGCCGCGGCGACGGCGTGGGATGAGCTGGCCACCGAATTGGACTCAACGGCGGCCTCTTACTCGTCGGTGATTTCGGGGCTCACCGGCGAGGAGTGGCTGGGTCCCTCGTCGGCGTCGATGGCGGCCGCGGCCGCGCCCTATGCGGCGTGGATGAGCACTACCGCCGCACAGGCTGAACAGGCCGCCGCCCAGGCAATGGCCGCGGCGAGCGCCTATGAGGCAGCGTTCGCGATGACCGTGCCCCCGCCAGTGATCGCGGCCAACCGCAGCCAGACGATGGTGCTCATCGCGACCAACATTCTGGGGCAAAACACCTCGGCGATCGCGGCCAGCGAAGCGCAGTACGCCGAAATGTGGGCTCAGGATAGCGCCGCAATGCAAGGCTATGCCAGCTCATCGGCGGCCGCGTCGACGTTAAGGCCGTTCACTTCGCCGCCGCAGACCACCAACCTGGCCGGGCTCGCGGGCCAGGCCGCCACGGTCGCCCAAGCCGCCGCGCGGCCGACCCGGCCGCAATCACACCCTTGAAATAATAGGTTCAATAGGTGATGGGGTCCTCGTTAGTCTGAACCTTATTTCCCTCGCATCTCTGGGAATCTCGAGTGCCATCTTGGGCCAAGGGGCAGTGGGGCTGACGGATCAGCATCGCGGCGAAACCGGTCCGCCGGTGGAACTGGTTACTGTACGGGAGCCCAATCCGGCGACGGCTGGGCTCATGTCCAGGTTTGGGAGTGGCGCGGCGGTGTCCGCATTTACCGGCCGGGCTAGCTCGATCGGTGGGCTCTCGGTGCCGCAGTCCTGGGCCACCCCGCTGGCAGTGCGTCAAGTCGCCGCGGCGTTGCCAAGCACCGCCGTCCCGATAATCATGCAAAACAGCCAAACCACCGGAGACAGCCCCTACACCGGCATGGCGTTGGCGAGTGTGGTCGGGACCTCCATGGCGGGTCTTGCTTCCCGGGGCGCTCCCGCCGCGAGCGGAGCGGCGATGACCCCCGCGGGGAACAAAGCGCCCGCGGCAACCGTGGTGGCGGCGAACAAACCGGCCCCAGCAGCGGCGCCCGCAGCGACGCCGACGCGTGGCGCCCAAAGCGGCGTTCCCCTCGCCGGTCCCGGTCGCGATCTCAGCGGCGGGCATACCGGCGGACGTAGCGGCCAACCTCGCGGCGACCCTCGCGGGGATCCCCGGGGCGACCATAATCGTGATACCGCCTTCGCCGCCCCCCGAATAACCGAAGGCGGACCCTAAGCGATTTGCCTCGGTCGGTCCTACGGGTGGCCCAGGAGCAGCCGCACCATAAGGGGGTCGACCACAGACCAGTAGCGCCACGCGAACCCCTGCCCGGCGGCACGGGTTCGCTCCTGATGGCGGGGGCTTACCCACGCGTTCACTTGCGCCGAGGTGCGAGTAGGCCAACACTCACGCGACGCAGTTCGTTGAAGTGGATAATGACGCATTTGCCAAATAAATCCGGCTCACGAGAGGAGAAGCCAATGAAAAGGTTGGGTAAAGCGGCAGTTTTTGCGATAGCCATGTTCGCCGCTGTGGGAACCGCGACCGCGAACGCCACCGACCCAAGTGGAACATACAACGTCGTGTTCGACCACCGGGACGGATACGCTGACGATACCTATCAGTGGACCCTCACACCATGCGGACAGGGCTGCCTCCATGCGACCGGCGACGATGGTTGGCAGGGCGATTTCCACCTCATCCACGGTGAATGGACCCTGATACAGCAGAACGTGCCGAACTCGGTCCGGTGCAAAGACGGATCGAGACACGATGGAGACATGACGCTTACGTTCGACCCGACCAGCCTCAGAGGCAAGTCGACTGGCTATGACAACATCGGATGTCCTCTTGGGGTCCCAGGTCCGACTAACCCGATATCGTTCACGTTGGAAAAGGCGTAAGGCGCGCGGTCCGTCACCGTCGCGGCCGATTCTGGTCAGCGCCGGTGCTGACCCGACAGACCGATTAATCCGACGTGGTGCTGTCCTACGTCGGCGTCACCAAAGCCGTCTGATCGCGGTCCGGGTCCGTCCGTCCCCGCCAGCCCCTCAATTCCTCGAACAGCCCTGCACGGACCAACAGCACGCCGCTGACCATCAACACCTAGATAGGGAACGGGACCCTGCAGAGCAGGAAGCTCAGTAGCGGTAGTGGTCCGGCTTGTAGGGCCCGTCGACGTCGACGCCGATGTACTCGGCCTGCTCCTTGGTCAGCTTGGTCAGCTCACCGCCGAGTGCGTCGACGTGCACGCGGGCGACCTTCTCGTCGAGGTGCTTGGGCAGCCGGTAGACCTCGTTGTCGTACTCGTCGTTTTTGGTCCACAGCTCGATCTGGGCGATGACCTGGTTGGAGAAGCTGTTGCTCATCACGAACGACGGGTGGCCGGTGGCGTTGCCAAGGTTCAGCAGCCGGCCCTCGGATAGCACGATGATCGACTTGCCGGTGTCCTTGAAGGTCCACAGGTCGACCTGCGGGCGGATGTTGGTCGTTGGATCGTCGCCGGTACTTCTCCAGGCGGGCCATCTGGATCTCGTTGTCGAAGTGCCCGATATTGCCCAGGATGGCCTTTTCCTTCATCGACTTCATGTGCTCGAGCGTGATGATGTCCTTGTTGCCGGTGGTCGGTGATGACGATGTCAGCCTCGCCGATCACGTCCTCCACCCGCTTGACGTCGTAGCCCTCCATCAGCGCCTGCAGCGCGTTGATCGGGTCGATCTCGGTGACGGTCACCCGGGCGCCCTGACCGGCCAGCGACTCGACACAGCCCTTGCCGACGTCGCCGTAGCCGCAGACCAGCACGGTCTTGCCGCCGATCAGCACGTCGGTACCGCGGTTGATGCCGTCGATCAGCGAGTGCCGGCAGCCGTACTTGTTGTCGAACTTCGACTTGGTCACCGAGTCGTTGACGTTGATCGCCGGGAATGCCAGGTCGCCGGCCGCGGCGAACTGGTAGAGCCGCAGCACGCCGGTGGTGGTCTCCTCGGTGACGCCCTTGATCGACTCGGAGATCTTGGTCCACTTGTCCTTGTCGGTCTCGAAGCGCTCGCGCAGCAGGTTCAAGAACACCCGGTGTTCGGCCGAGTCGTCCTCTTCGTCGGGCGGTACCACGCCGGCCTTCTCGTACTGCGCACCGCGCAGCACCAGCATGGTGGCGTCGCCGCCGTCGTCGAGGATCATGTTGGCCGGCTCACCCGGCCAGGTCAGGGTCTGCTCGGCGGCCCACCAGTACTCCTCGAGCGTCTCGCCCTTCCACGCGAACACCGGGACGCCCTTGGGCTCCTCGGGGGTGCCGTGCGGGCCGACGACGACCGCGGCGGCGGCGTGGTCCTGGGTGGAGAAGATGTTGCAGGACGCCCAGCGCACCTCGGCGCCCAGTGCCACCAACGTCTCGATCAACACCGCGGTCTGCACGGTCATGTGCAGCGAGCCGGAGATGCGGGCGCCTTTGAGTGGCTGCACGTCGTGGTACTCGCGGCGCAGCGACATCAGGCCGGGCATCTCGTGTTCGGACAGTTCGATGTCCTTGCGACCGTAATCCGCCAACGACAGGTCGGCCACCTTGAAATCGATGCCGTTACGAACGTCGGCGGTCAGCGAGCTTTCGGTTGTCGTCATAGTGAGCAGGCCCATTCCTTGGTCATCAACTAATTAGCTTGCATATACATTAGTCCCGACGCGGCGGTGCCCCGATAGCGGGTCAGTCGGGCTCTTGCCCACCCTATGGCTCCGCTTTTCCTCGCAAGCGGGAGGTGCCGCCCCCACCTCGGGCCTACCGGCCCGCATCGTCGCTGAGCACACCGTAGCGTTCGGCGGCCGGCGTCATCAGCCGTGCCAGATCCGCGGCGACGTCATGGTCGGCCTCCGGCGGCATCGACACGTAGCTCATCGCCAGCCGCACGATGGCGCGCGCCAGCATTCCGGCATCCTCCTCGCTGGCCTTGACCCAGCTGTGCGTGAACGACGACGTCAGCAGAGCCGAGCAGTGCGTGATGATCGGCGCGCTGTCGGTGGTGATGATCTGCAGCAGATCGGGTTTGGCCACACCGCTCAGCAGGGAGATGACCAGCGGGTCGGCCGCCGACTCGGCAAAGAACGCCCGGAAGCCTTGCAAGAACGCGGCGTAGATGTCCCCGACATTTTGGTAGATGGCGTCGTCGACCAGGCTCGCCAACCGGTCGCCCAGCCGCAGCGCATACCCCTGGGCCAATCCGTGCCGCGACCCGAACTCGTTGTAGATGGTTTGCCTGCTGATGCCGGCGGCGCGGGCCACGTCGGCCAGCGTGATCGCCGACCAGTCCCGGCTGAGCAGCAGATCGCGCATCGCGTCGAGCACCGAATCACGCAGCAGGGCCCGTGACGCCTCGGCGTACGGGACCCGTTGCTTCACAATCGCGACACTAGCGCTAGGCATCACGAGCGAGCGACTTCCACCATCTCGAAGTCGGACTTCGCCGCACCGCAGTCCGGGCAGCTCCAATCTTCGGGGATGTCGTCCCAGCGAGTACCGGGCGCGATGCCGTCTTCCGGCCAGCCCTTGGCCTCGTCGTATTCAAAGCCGCACTGCACACACACGAACAGTTTGTAGTCACTCATTTTTTAACCTCTCTCGATTGTCCGATTCGCCCCCGCAAGCGGGAGGTGCCCCCACCTCGTGCCGCTTGCGGCACGCATCGTCATCGGACGGAAATCATTTCGAAGTCGAGCTTTTCGCGTACCGCGCAGTCCGGGCAGCACCAGTCTGCGGGGATCTGCTCCCATCGCGTTCCTGCTGGAAAGCCTTCTCGTGCAGCGCCTTTGGCTTCGTCGTAGACGTAGTCGCAGCCAGGACAGCGGTAGGCGGTCATCACGCCGTCGCCCCGTAGCGGGCCAGCATCTTCTCCCGCAGGCGCGGCTGCACGTTGACCCGGGTGATGTCGCCGCCGTAATGCGCGAGCACCCGGTGGTCCATCAACTTGCGCCACAGCGGCGGGAAGTAGGTCAACCCGATCAGCGCCGCGTAGCCGCTGGGCAGATTCGGCGCCCCGTCCATGCTGCGCAGCGTCTGGTAGCGGCGGGTCGGGTTGGCGTGGTGATCGCTGTGCCGCTGCAGGTGGTAGAGGAACAGGTTGGTGACGATGTGGTCGGAGTTCCAGCTGTGTTCGGGGGTGCAGCGCTCATAACGGCCGTTGGCGTTCTGCTGCCGCAGCAGCCCGTAGTGCTCGAGGTAGTTGACGGCCTCTAAGAGGCTGAAACCGAAGACGGCTTGGATGATCAGGAACGGGATCAGCGCCGGGCCGAACACCGCGATCAGCACACCCCACAACACCACCGACATCAACCAGGCGTTGAGCACGTCGTTGGACAGATAGGTCTTGGGGTTCCACGGGCTGGCGCCTTGCCGGCGCAGCCGCTGCGCCTCCAGCCGCCAGGCCGAGCGCACACTGCCAAAGACGCTGCGGGGCAGGAATTCCCAGAACGTCTCACCGAAGCGAGCCGACGCGGGGTCTTCCGGTGTGGCGACCCGCACGTGGTGGCCGCGGTTGTGCTCGATATAGAAGTGCCCGTAGCCGGTCTGCGCCAGGGTGATCTTGGACAGCCAGCGCTCCAGCGAATCCTTCTTGTGCCCCATCTCGTGCGCGGTGTTGATGCCGACCCCACCGAGCGTGCCGACCGACAGCGCCAGACCGATCTTGGCCGCCCAGCTCAGCGGCCCGTGGTAGCCCAGCCAGCTCAGGTTCGACGCGGTGAACAGGTACGCACCCAGAATCAAGCTGAGGTACTGGAAGGGAATGAAGGCGTAGGTGCAGTAGCGGTAGTACTTGTCGTTCTCCAGCCAATCCATCACCTCGTCGGGCGGGTTCTGACCGTCGGCCCCGAACCGCAGGTCAAGCGCCGGCAGCAGGATGTAAAGCAGGATCGGGCCGATCCAAAACAACACCTGCGAGGCGGTCCGCCAACCAAGTTGGTTCATCGCCCACACGATCGGCAGGATCGTGAGCAGCAGCGTCGGGACGATCAGTCCCATCAGCCACAGATGGCGCTTCTTGTCCTGCCATACCGTCGTGTTCGGGCCTATTGCGGCGGTCATATCGCCAAACCTCCTCGATGAGTTAGATCACTTGAGATTGGACAATATCGCGCTGTGCGTCTCCTGTCTAGACATAGAGTACATCTTTGTAAACTTGTTAGGCAGGGTCCAGCGTCCGGTCTTTCTGGATATCGAGGGTCCCGCGGTTGGCCAGCACCGAGTGCCGACGGCCGTAGCCCAGGTAGATGCCGATACCGGCGACCATCCACACGCCGAACCGGACCCAGGTGATGATCGTCAGGTTGACCATCAGCCAAAGACAGGCGCATACCGACGCGATCGGCAGCCACGGCACCAGCGGGGTGCGGAACCCGCGCGGCAGGTCCGGGCGGGCGCGGCGCAAGACGATGACGCCGGCGGACACCAGCAAGAACGCGAACAAGGTCCCGACGTTGACCATCTCCTCGAGTTTGTCCGTCGGGAACGCCGAGGCAGTGGCTGCGACCAGCAACGCGACCAGCGCGGTGATGCGCACCGGGGTGCCGCGCGAGCCGGTCTTGGCCAGTTGCCGAGGCAGCAACCCGTCGCGCGCCATCGCGAACAGCACCCGGCATCCGCCCAGCAACAGCACCATCACCACGGTGGTGAGCCCGGCGAGCGCGCCGACGGAGATGATGCCAGAAGCCCAGTGCACCCCGTTGGCCGCGAAGGCGGTGGCCAGGTTGGCGTGCTGCCCATCCGGAGTGGTCTTCAGCACGGTGTAGGGCACCATCCCGGACAGCACCACCGACACCGCCACGTAGAGCACGGTGACGATGCCCAACGTGAAGAGGATGCCGCGGGGGACGTCGCGCTGCGGGTTCTTGGTCTCCTCGGCCATGGTGGCCACGATGTCGAAACCGATGAACGCGAAGAACACGATCGACGCTCCCGCGAGCACCCCGTACCAGCCGTAATGGCTGCTGTGCGCGCCGGTGAGCACCGACAGCAATGACTGGTCGATGCCGGTGCCGGCGTGGTCGGCTTCGGGTGGCGGGATGAACGGCGAATAATTCGCCGTCTTGACGTAGAAGGCGCCGACGATGATCACCAGCACCACCACCGACACCTTGATCGTGGTGACCACGGTGGAAAAATGCGACGACAACTTAGTGCCCAGTGCCAGCAGGACGGCCACCAGCGCAACGATGAACAGCGCGCCCCAGTCCAGCTTGAAAGACCCGAAATCAATTGTGCTGCTGGTTAATCCGAAGACCGTGTCAAGATAGCTCGACCACCCTTTGGCAACGACGGCGCCGCCGATGGCCAGCTCCAATACCAGGTTCCAACCGATGGTCCAGGCCAGAAACTCACCGAAGGTGGCGTAGGAGAACGTGTAGGCGCTGCCGGCAACCGGCAGCATCGACGCGAATTCGGCGTAGCACAGTGCCGCCAGCCCGCAGGTGATCGCCGCGATGAGGAACGAGATCCAGATCGCCGGTCCGGTGATGTCTCCCGCAGTTGATGCGGTGACGGTGAAGATGCCGGCCCCGATCACCACCGACACCCCGAACACGGCCAGGTGCCACCAGCTCAGGTCCTTACGCAGCTGAGTACCGGGCTCGTCGGTGTCGGCAATCGACTGCTCTACGGATTTGGTGCGCCAGCGACCGGCCATGCACCCGGACAGTACCGAGTAGTGTGCGGTCATGCGTGGGGGAAGGGCCATCGTCATCGGGGCCAGCATCGCGGGGCTGTGTGCGGCGCGGGTGTTGTCGGACTTCTACGACCGGGTCACGGTGTTCGAACGCGACGAGCTCCCGGGCACACCGGTCAACCGCACGGCGGTCCCCCAGGGCCGGCATGTTCACCTCCTGATGGCCCGCGGCGCGGTCGAATTCGATGCGCTGTTTCCCGGTCTGCTCGACGACATGGTGGCGTCCGGGGTGCCGAAGCTGGAGAACCGGCCGGACTGCATCTACTTCGGCGCGGCCGGTCATCTGCTGGGGACCGGGCACACGCTGCGTGACGAGTTCACCGCTTACGTGCCGAGCCGCCCGCACCTGGAGTGGCAGATCCGGCGTCGGACCCTTGATATCGCCAACGTCGAGATTCAGCAGCGTTCCGTGCGCGAGCCGCACTTTGACGCCGGCGCGCAGCAAGTGAGCGGGGTGTTGGTGGATTCCGACGATGGTGCCGACCCCGAGTTCGTCGCGGCCGATCTTGTTGTCGACGCCGCCGGACGCGGAACCAGATTGCCGGTGTGGCTGGAGAAGTGGGGTTATCAACGGCCCCCCGAACACATCGTCGATGTCGGCATCGGCTATGCGTCGCATCAATTTCGGCTGCCCGAGGGCATGATCCGAGAGCGGGTGATCGTTGCAGGCGCGTCGCGTGCCCAGCCGCTCGGGCTGGGCATGCTGGGCTACGAGGACGGCCTGTGGACCATCACGACCTTTGGCGTCGCCAAAGTCGAACCGCCACAGTCTTTTTCCGAGATGGTCAGGCTCGCCGAAAAGCTGCTGCCCAACAGGCTCAGCGCCGCGCTCGAGCATGCCGAACCCGTGGGCGAGGCGGCCTTCCACCGGTTTCCGGCCAGCCGATGGCGGCGCTACCACAAGCTGGACCGCTTTCCGGCCGGGATCGTGCCACTCGGGGATGCGGTGGCCAGCTTCGACCCCACCTTCGGGCAGGGCATGACGATGACCTCGCTGCAGGCCGGTCATCTGCGCCGAGCTTTGACCGAAGGATCCGCGCACGACTTGGCGCACAACGTGAATCGGGCCACCGCCAAGACCACCTTCCCGGTCTGGATGATGACGGCGATCGGCGATTTCGGTTTCCACCATGCAGCCGGGGCGGCGCCCCGGTGGTACAAGCCGGTAGGCGACTTGTTCGAGCAATTCCTCGGCGCCGCGGAGACCGATCCTGTTCTCGCCGAATGGTTTTTACGCAGGTTTTCGCTGCTGGACAGCCTCTACATGATCCCGACGCCACCGCTGATCGTCCGCACAATTCGGCATAACCTCCGGCTGTGGGTCGGTGAGCGTCGCAAAACCCGCCGCGACCGTCACCGGGTCAGCCGATCCGCGGCGCTGGGCTGATCACAAGCCGACAGTGGCGCGGAAGATCTTGGTCGGTTCCTGGGCGATCAGCCGGATAGGCCCGTCGTCGGCAGCCACCCAGGCGGCGGCGCCGCGAGTGAGCTGCACTGCCCCGGACTTCCCGCACACGGTGGTCGAACCCTCGGTGCACAACAGGATCTGCGGACCGTCGTGGCGCGACGGCGCGTCCACCTCGTGGCCGACCTGGTCGTCACCGAGGGTCAGCATCGACGCCGCGAATTCGTCGGCGGGCGTGTCATAGATCAGCCCGAGTCCGTCCCGGTGTGTAGGCGCACGCAGTTGAGCCTCAGAGGTGGGGGCGAAATCCAGCACCCGCAGCAGCTCCGGAACATCGACGTGCTTCGGAGTCAAACCGCCGCGTAACACATTGTCGGAGTTAGCCATCACCTCCAGCCCGACACCGCGCAGGTAGGCGTGCAGGTTTCCGGCCGACAAGAAGATACCCTCGCCGGGACTCAGGGTTATCCGGTTGAGCAGCAACGCGGCCAGCACACCGGCGTCGCCGGGATAGCGCTCGCCCAACTCCAGTACCGTTTTGGCTTCGGCTTCGAATTCCGTTGCACCAGAAGTGACATAGTGGATGGCACCATCCAGCACAGCAGCCACCAGAACGTCGATGTCGGGCTGTGGCGCAGTGATCCAGGTGGTGAACAACGCACGCAGGCCGTCGGCATCGGACTGATCGTTCAACAGATCGATGTAGGGGTCCAGGTCGGACACTGCCAGGGCGCGCAAGAGTTCGATGGTTCGGGCCGCGGGGCGGAATCCGGCCAGCGCCTCGAATTGCTGCAACGCCACCAACAACTCGGGCTTGTGGCTGGCGTCGCGGTAATTACGCACCGGTGAGTTCACCGGGATGCCGAGCCGTTCCTCGCGCAGATAACCCTCGGCGGCTTGCTCGGCGCTCGGATGTGCCTGCAGCGAGAGCGGCTCGTCGGCAGCCAGCACCTTGACCAGGAACGGAAGCGCATCGCCGAATCGGGCGCGGGCCACCGAGCCGAGTTGCCCTTCGGGATCAGCCAGCAGCGCCTGCAGCAGCGAGGTTTCGCCGTCGGGGTTTTCCAACCAGGCCGGATCACCCGGGTTAGCGCCGAGCCAGAGCTCTGCTTCCGGGTGGGCCGCCGGAACAGGCCTCCCGGTGAATTCAGCGATGGCCGTCCGCGATCCCCATGCGTACGTCCGTATCGCTCCGCGTAGCAACTGCACTGTCTATTTATCCCCGCACCAACCGCAAATAAACCGCCGCCATCTCCAATCGAACAGCCAATATAGCCAGTTGCTGCTCGGCCCGTTGGGCGCCGACCGGCGCTGTGCTGACACCCGGCCCCTCCGGCACATCCTCGGCGCCGACGAGGTCGACGTCGTCAAGCTGAGCGACCCGAGACGCCACGACCGAGTGCTCGGCGTCCAGCGCCAACGCCAGCACCCGCAGCCGCTCGGCGACCGGGCCGTCGATCTCCTCGTCGTGAAACAAAGCTTCCACCGGGTCCACGGACCCCGAATCCGTGGCCGCGCGCAGCGCCACCAGGGCGTCGGCGAGCCCGGTGGCGGCGGCCACCTGATTGGCGATCCGCAGCAGAACAGAACTGCCGTGCCTGGCCAGCGCCAACGTCGCGGCACAGTCCCCGGCCAGCACGACGCGGCGCCGCGACATCCGCTCGACCAACGCCTTGGCCGGATTGGTGAACACTTCACGGCCGGCGCTGTTACGCAACGCTTCCGCGTCCAGCCCGTCGGCCAGGGCGGCCAGGTCCATCCCCAGCTTGGGATCGACGCTTTGCAGCGCAGCCAGCCCGGCAGCCAGGTACCGGCACAGGCCGAACTCGTCGGCGACCTGCAGCCGCGGCGTCAACACCGCGGCCCGGCCGGCAGTGGCTTCTCGCAGCGGGCCGTCGTAGGGCGCGGCGATGACAACCCGCGCACCGCGGCGCACTCCGCCAGCGGCGGCGCCGACCAGCGCCGGATCACCGGGGTCGTCGCCGGCCAGGATCAGCACGTCAAGCGGGCCGATCCACGGCGGCGCCTCGGCGGCGACCACGATCGGCGCACCAGCCCTACTGGCCAGCGTCGCGGCCAGCATGGTGCCTGCGGTCTCGGCGGTGCCTCGCCCGGCAACCCAGATCACCGTGCGCGGACGGTCGTCGCCGCGCAATGCGTCCAGCGCACCCTCGTCGAACGCGGCCCCGACCGCGCGCACCTGTGCACCCGCCGTCGACGCCGCCCGCAGCAGCCCGTCGCGATCCGCGGCCAGCAGGCCGTCGGTGTCGTCGAGGTCGATCGCGGCCTGGGTCGCGTTCACGTCGAGGCCTTCGTCTGGCCTACGGCCTCCCCGCGGACCTGCTGGCGGATTTCGCCGGCGACCTGCTCGACCACGGCGTCCACATCCTCGACGCAACGCCCTTCCACATTCAGCCGCAACAGCGGCTCGGTGTTGGAGGTCCGCAGGTTGAACCAGCTGCCCTCACCGAGGTCCACCGTCACGCCGTCGAGATGATCGATGGATTGAATCCGGGCGCCGAAGGATTTCAGCACCGCGTCGACGCAGGAGGGCGCATCGTCCACGGTGAAGTTGATCTCGCCGGATGACTCGTAGCGCTGGTAGTCGGCGGTCAGCTCGGACAGCGGCCGCTGCTGCTCACCGAGCGCGGCCAGTACGTGCAGCGCGGCCAGCATCCCGGAGTCGGCGCCCCAGAAATCGCGGAAGTAGTAGTGCGCCGAGTGTTCACCGCCGAAGATCGCACCGGTGTCGGCCATCAGCGCCTTGATGTAGGAGTGCCCGACTCGGGAGCGCACCGGCGTGCCGCCGCGTTCGACCACCAACTCCGGCACCGCGCGGGAAGTGATCAGGTTGTGAATCACGGTCGCACCGATTTCCCGGCTCAGTTCGCGGGCGGCGACCAGCGCGGTCACCGTCGACGGCGACACCGGCCGGCCGCGCTCGTCGACCACGAAGCACCGGTCGGCGTCGCCGTCGAAGGCCAGCCCGATATCGGCACCGGTCTCAAGGACGTAAGCCTGCAGGTCGGCCAGATTCGCCGGATCCAACGGGTTGGCCTCGTGGTTGGGAAACGTTCCGTCGAGCTCGAAGTACAACGGCAACAGCGTGATCGACCCGATCGGACCAAGTACCGCGGGTGCGGTGTGGCCGGCCATGCCGTTGCCCGCGTCGACGGCCACCCGCAGCTGGCGCAGCCCGGAGATGTTGACCAACGAGCGCAGGAAGGCTCCGTAGTCGGCCAGCACGTCTTGGTCGCCGACGGTTCCGCTGGGTCCGTCGTACGCGGGAACGCCGGCGATCAGATCGTCACTGATGGCGGTCAATCCGGTCTCTGCGCCGACGGGTTTGGCGCCCGCCCGGCACATCTTGATGCCGTTGTAGGCGGCCGGATTGTGGCTCGCGGTGAACATCGCACCCGGGCAGTCCAGCAGCCCGGAGGCGAAGTAGAGCTGATCGGTCGACGCCAAACCGATGCGCACCACGTCGAGACCCTGGCGCGGTGACGCCGGCCGCGAAGGCGGCGGCCAGCGACGGCGAACTGTCCCGCATGTCGTAGCCAATGACGACTTGCCGCGCATCCTGCTCACGCATCAGCCTGGCGAACGCGGCGCCGACGTCGGTGACGAACGACTCGTTGATCTCCTCACCAACCAGACCTCGCACGTCGTACGCCTTGATCACGCGGTGAACAGCCGCGGCGGACCGAGACATAAACGGGCTCCTGACGATCGAGACGCTTGGTCGTCGTCAGCCTAGTCCGCCACGGTGACTAGTCGGTCGGGTCGGGCAACACCCGAAGATGGCCACGGCGGCGTCCGCTGCCGGCGGGGCGCTGCCCGGCCTGGGCCAGCACGCCGCTGGAGGGTGCCGCCGCCGGCGCACCGCCCTGCTGGCCACCGAAATCGTGAAACCCGTTGACCGGCTGACCGCCGGCGACCGCATCTCGACCTTCGCGCACCGCCTCGGCCAGTGCGATCAAATCGTCCTCGTCGGGGTTGGTGGCCAGCGGGCCGGAGTGACGGACGAGCTCCCAGCCGCGCGGCGCGGTGATCCGACCGGCGTGGCTGACACACAGGTCCCAGGAGTGCGGGTCGCGTGAGGTTGCCAGCGGGCCGATCACCGCCGTCGAGTCCGAGTAGACGAACGTCAGCGTCGCCACCGCATAATGCGGACACCCGGGTCGGCAACAGCGACGCGGAACGTTCACGTTCGAGAGGCTATCGTGCGGAAACGTCCTCGCAGCGCCGGACACGCGCATTCGCCCGAGCCACGATGTCCAACCGTTACCATCGCCGGGTGAGCGATTCGCGCAGCTCCCGCCCAAAGGGGCGTTCGGCGCGCAGAAGGCCCTCGCGCCGTGGCCGCGAGATGCGCGGGCCGCTGCTGCCGCCGACGGTACCCGGCTGGCGCAGCCGCGCAGAGCGCTTCGACATGGCCGTGCTCGAGGCCTACGAGCCGATCGAGCGGCGCTGGCAGGAGCGATTGTCGGGGCTCGACGTCGCGGTCGATGAGATCCCGCGGATCTCGGCGAAGGATCCCGACAGCGTGCAGTGGCCGCCGGAAGTGGTCGCCGACGGCCCGATCGCGCTGGCCCGGTTGATCGGCGCCGGCGTCGACGTGCGCGGGAGTGCGACCCGAGCGCGAGTTGTGTTGTTCCGCAAGCCGATCGAGCGGCGCGCGAAGGATATGGTCGAACTTGCCGAATTGCTGCATGAAATCCTGGTGGCCCAAGTCGCCACGTATTTGGACGTCGAGCCCTCGGTCATCGACCCGACGATCGAAGACGAGTGACCGGGCGATCGCAAGCGCGGCGCAGCCGGGCGCAGCGGGTCGCCCGGCGACGTTACGGGTGGCGATCGCAAGCGCAGCGGGTCGCCCGCCGACCAACCGAGCCGACCGCGTCAGATGATGCCGCGCTTGAGGCGCCGGCGTTCCCGCTCGGAAAGTCCGCCCCAGATGCCGAACCGCTCGTCGTGAGCTAACGCGTAATCGAGGCATTCGGCCCGGACCTCGCAGCCCAGGCAGATCTTCTTGGCCTCACGGGTGGAGCCGCCCTTTTCGGGGAAGAACGCCTCCGGGTCAGTTTGCGCGCACAACGCGCGGTCTTGCCACTGGTCGGCGGTCATCGGTTCGGACTCGAAGACTGCCGGCACTTCGACCGCATCGGGAACAGGAACCAAACTCAAACGGGGCCTTGCTGTTACCCCTGTGATTGGCGAGCCGGTAGTGGTGTGCGGTGTGCCTCCCATTAGGCCCCGAAGGTGCTCATAGGACATGCTCCGCCTCCTCACCTGGTTTCGTTGATCGTGAATGTCACCACTGTTTTGATGTGCGGCCATCTCGATTCGAACAAATGATCGAATCTCGGTCTGCGACACCGAATCCGGCCGGCCAACCGAAATGACACTGGTGTGATTACACACGGGTAAGGGGCGCTTTGCAAGCGATTCGGCGGATTTCCATATCATCTCGTGATCATTTTTTTGCGACACTGATGCCTTTGGCGCCACGGCGTGTCGGTCACACCCCCGACCGCGACCCTTCGAGCGCATGATCGCCGGGCGTACTGTCGTGCGGTGTGAAGGTCACGGTTCTGGTCGGCGGGGTTGGCGGCGCCCGCTTTCTGCTCGGGGTCCAGCGGCTGCTCGGCCTTGGCCAGTTCGCCTCCGGCGCCTGCGCTCCCCGGCGATCACGAGCTGACCGCGGTCGTCAACATCGGCGACGACGCCTGGATGCACGGCGTGCGCATCTGCCCCGACTTGGACACCTGCATGTACACCCTAGGTGGAGGTGTCGACCCGCAGCGCGGCTGGGGTCATCGTGACGAAACCTGGCATGCCAAGGAGGAACTGGCCCGCTACGGCGTGCAGCCCGACTGGTTCGAACTCGGCGACCGCGATTTGGCCACCCATCTGGTGCGCAGCCAGATGCTGCGGGCCGGCTACCCGCTGTCGCAGGTCACCGCCGCGCTGTGCGACCGCTGGCAGCCCGGGGCGAGGCTGCTGCCCGCCAGTGACGACCGCTGCGAAACCCACGTAGTCGTCACCGATCCCGTCGACGACAGTCAACGCGCGATCCACTTCCAGGAATGGTGGGTGCGCTACCGGGCGCAGGTCCCGACCCACAGTTTCGCGTTCATCGGCGCTGAAAAGGCGCACGCCACAGCCGAAGTCACAGACGCGATCGCTGATGCCGACATCGTCTTGCTGGCGCCGTCGAATCCGGTGGTGAGCGTTGGCGCGATCCTGGCCATTCCCGGCATCCGCGGCGCGCTGCGGTCGACCAAGGCGCCCATCGTCGGCTACTCCCCCATCATCGAGGGAAAGCCGTTGCGCGGCATGGCCGATGCGTGCCTGGCTGTGATCGGCGTGGCGCCCACCGCACAGGCGGTGGGACGGCACTATGGCGCGCGAGCAGGCACCGGCATCTTGGACTGCTGGCTGGTGCACGAGGGCGACCATGCCGAAATCGACGGGGTGACAGTGCGATCGGTACCGCTGCTGATGACCGATCCGGCAGCCACGGCGGCGATGGTGAGCGCCGGCCTGGAACTCGCGGGCGTGGCCGCATGAGGGGTTCGACACGCCGGCGGTGGCGAGCACGGCACCGGGTCAGCGGTCGAGATCCTGCCGGTTACCGGGCTGCCCGAGTTCCGGCCCGGCGACGATCTGAGCGCGGGGATCGCCGCGGCCGCGCCCTGGCTGCGCGACGGCGACGTCCTGGTGGTCACCAGCAAGGTGGTGTCCAAGTGCGAGGGCCGGCTGGTAGCCGCGCCGGACGACCCCGAGGCGCGAGATGCGCTGCGGCGCAAGCTTGTCGACGCGGAGGCTGTTCGGGTGCTGGCCCGCAAGGGTCGCACGCTGATCACCGAGAACAAGCTGGGCGTGGTCCAGGCCGCGTCCGGCGTGGACGCCTCCAACGTCGGAGCGGACGAATTGGCCCTGCTGCCCGTCGATCCCGACGCCAGCGCTGCGGCCCTGCGCGCAGGGCTGCGGGAACGGTTGGGCGTCACCGTCGGCGTCGTCATCACCGACACCATGGGCCGCGCATGGCGCAACGGACAGACCGACGCCGCCGTCGGCGCGGCCGGGCTGGCCGTGCTGCACAGCTACGCCGGTGCCGTCGACCGGCATGGCAACGAGTTGATAGTCACCGAAATCGCGATTGCCGACGAGATCGCCGCCGCGGCCGATCTGGTCAAGGGCAAGCTGACCGCGATACCGGTGGCCGTCGTGCGCGGGCTGCCCGACGGCGTCGTCTCTGACACCGGCGGCACGGCGCGCCACCTGGTGCGGTCCGGCACCGACGACCTGTTCTGGCTGGGCACCGCCGAAGCCCTGGAGCTGGGCCGCCGGCAGGCCCAGCTGGTGCGCCGCTCGGTGCGCCAATTCACCGACGAGCCGGTGGCACCGCAGCTCATCGAGGCCGCCGTCGCCGAGGCGCTCACCGCGCCGGCGCCGCACCACACCCGGCCGGTGCGCTTCGTTTGGCTGCAGACACCCGCGACTCGAATACGGCTGCTGGACCGCATGCGGGACAAGTGGCGCTCCGACCTGTCCGGTGACGGCAGGCCGGCCGACGCGGTCGAACGACGAGTGGCACGCGGCCAGATCCTCTATGACGCACCCGAAGTCGTGATCCCGATGCTGGTTCCCGAAGGCGCGCACAGTTATCCCGACGCCGCGCGCAACGACGCCGAGCACACCATGTTCACCGTCGCGGTCGGGTGCCGCCGTGCAGGCGCTGCTGGTGGCGCTGGCCGTGCGCGGGGTGGGCAGCTGCTGGATCGGCTCGACGATCTTCGCCGCGGATCTGGTCCGCGATGAGCTGGGCCTGCCGGGCGATTGGGAACCGTTGGGCGCCATCGCGATCGGCTACCCGGAGCAACCGCCGACAGAGCCTCGCGATCCGGTGCCGGTGACTGATCTGCTGGTGCGCAAGTGAGCGTTCACCAGTCGGCGATCGCGTCGCTGCGCGAGTGGCAGGCGCCGGACCGGGCGCAGGACTCGCTGCGTCATGCCGTGCTGGCGTTTCTGGATGCGCGCGACGACGCCTGCCGTCGCGAATGCGTGCCCGGACATATCACCGCCTCGGCGTTGGTGCTCGACGACACGCGGCGGCCAGGTGCTTACTGACGCTGCATCCGCGGCTGGGCCGATGGGTCCAGTTGGGCGGGCACTGCGAGGAGGACGACGCCGACATCGTCGCGGCGGCCCTGCGCGAGGCCACCGAGGAATCCGGTGTCGACGGCCTGCGGATCGACCCCGACTTGGCCGCGATCAACGTCCACGCGCTGACCTGCTCGCTGGGGGTGCCGACCCGTCACCTCGATCTGCAGTTCGTGGCGCACGCGCCCGGCCGGGGCGCAGATCGCGATCAGCGACGAGTCGGTGGACCTGCGGTGGTGGCCGATCGACGGCGCCTGCAGCTCCGCGGGCACTCGACTGGTCCCGGGCGCCGTTGGGCTTGTGACACGCTCGGCTCGAAATCGTCTAGCCCGCTTGGGCGGGCTAGACGTCGCTGCGAGTAGCGGATGCCGCCGTCCGGAATGAACACGCCGGGCCACACCCGCGCTCCGCGCAGCAGCTCGCAGCGCGCGCCGATATCGGCGCCGTCGCCGATGACGCCGTCGCGGATCAGCGCCCGCGGACCGATCCGGGCACCGAAGCCGATGATCGACCGCTCGATCACGCTGCCCGGCCTCGATCCGCGACGCCGTCGAAGATCACCGCGCCGTCCAACCGGGCGCCGGGGCCGATCTCGGCGCCCCGCCCTACGACCGTGCCGCCGATCGAGCAACGCGCCGGGCGACACCGCCGCGCCGTCGTGCACCAGCTGTTCGCCACGGTGGCCACCAGAGCCGGCGACGGAGCGATGCCGCGGACCAGATCCGCCGATCCGCGAACGAAGTCCTCCGGCGTGCCCATGTCTCGCCAGTAGCTGGAGTCGACGTAGCCGCACACCTTGACGCCGTCGGCACAGCAGGGCGGGGAACACCTCGCGCTCCACCGACACCTCACGCCCGCGCGGAATCCGGTCGATGATGCTGCGCGGGAGAACACGTAGCAGCCGGCGTTGATCTGATCGGTCGGCGGATCCTCGGTCTTCTCCAAAAATGCTGTGACACGGCCGTCTTCGGTCGGCACGCAGCCGAAGGCCCGAGGGTCGCCGACCCGCACCAGGTGCAGGGTGACATCGGCCTGCTGCTCGCGGTGATAGTCGAGCAGCTGACCCAGATCGGCTCCGGAGAGCACGTCGCCGTTGAACACCATCACGGTGTCGTGGCGCAGACGGGCAGCGACGTTGGCGATTCCGCCGCCGGTGCCCAGCGGATGTTCCTCGGTCACATACTCGATCTGCAGACCCAGCTTGGACCCGTCACCGAACTCCGCCTCGAACACCGCCGGCTTGTAGGACGTGCCCAGGATCACGTGCTCGATGCCGGCCTCGGCGATCCGCGAGAGCAGATGGGTGAGGAACGGCAGCCCGGCGGTGGGCAGCATCGGCTTGGGCGCCGACAGCGTCAGCGGCCGCAGCCGGGTGCCTTTGCCGCCGACCAGGACGACGGCATCGACATTCTTGTCATCAGCGCCGCCCTTCTGCCCTGCCGCCGAGCCGCGCACCATCAGCCGCGTCGCGCACCGCCAACCCGCCTCGCATGGCCCAGCGCAGCGGGGCACGCCGCCACCCGGCATGCCGGTCGGCGAGATAGAGGTAGGTGCTTTTGTGGTGGGCGGCCAGGTTGCGCCGCCGACTCGCGGCCGGTGGCGTGGCCCTTGTGATGCAGCACCTCCGCCGACGGCACGTAGACGTTCAGCCAGCCCGCCTTGCCCAACCGGTCGCCGAGGTCGACGTCCTCCATGTACATGAAGTAGCGCTCGTCGAAGCCGCCGATCTGCTCGAAGGCCGCGCGGCGCACCAGCAGGCACGAGCCCGACAGCCAGCCCACCGGTCGCTCGCTGGGTTCCAGCCGCTCCTGGCGGTAGGCCGTCGACCACGGGTTGTTCTTCCACAGCGGTCCGACGACGGCGTGCATGCCGCCGCGGATCAGGCTGGGCAAATGGCGCGCCGAGGGATACACCGACCCGTCCGGGTCGTGGATCAGCGGGCCCAGGGTCGCCGCGCGGGGCCATCGCGCGGCAGCGTCCAGCAGCGCGTCGATGCTGCCGGGCCCCCACTGCACATCCGGGTTGGCCACCACGACCCATTCGCCGACGTCTTCTGAAGCATCTCCCAGCCCCGCTATCGCGCGGTTCACCGCGCTGCCGTAGCCGAGGTTCGAACCGGTCGAGAACAGCCGCACGCCCGGGTAGCGATCGAGTGCGGCCTGCGGCGCCCCGTCGGTGGAGCCGTTGTCGGCCATCAGCACGCTGCACCGGCCGTTCGGTCGCGTGCGACAGCGACGCCAGGAACCGGTCTAGATGCGGGCCCGGCGAATAGGTCACCGTCACGACCGGCAGGACGTCACTCACGCCGTAGAGGGTAACGGCCTACGGCGCGCAATGCCGCGACGAGCGCGTCGTGCCACGGCCGCAGCGGCGACAACCCCGCCTGCTCCGACTGCCGACCGGACAGCACCGAATACGACGGCCGCGGCGCCGGCCGCGGATTGTGGGCGCTGCTGACCGGCACCACCCGCTCGGGGTCGGCGCCGACGCCCTCGAACACCGCGCGGGCCTGCCCGAAGCGGCGTGATCGCGCCCTGATTGGCGGCGTGCAGAATTCCGTTCGGCGGCCGCGTGACCTTCCCGTCGGCCACCTCGAGCAGCGCGGCGACCAGGTCGACAACGTAGGTCGGCGAGCCGGTCTGGTCGTCGACCACCTCGACGATGCCATCGCCGGCGGCCAGCCTGCGCATGACAGCGACGAAGTCTTTGCCGGTTCCGCCGGTGTAGACCCAAGCGGTGCGTACCACCACGGCGTCCGGCGACGCCGCCAGCACCGCCTGTTCGCCCGCCCAGCTTGGTCCGCCCGTATACGCCCAGCGGCGACGTCTTGTCGTCCGTCTCATAGGGATGCGGCGCCGATCCGCCGAAGTCGCCGCTGAACACGTAGTCGGTGGAGATGTGCGATCAGCCGCGCGCCGACGCGCGCGCAGGCCCGCGCGATGTGCTCCGGGCCGGCGGCATTGACCGCGTATGCCCGCTCCTCGTCGCCCTCGGCGGCGTCGACATTGGTGTAGGCCGCGCAGTTGATCACCACATCGCCGGTCTGCACGATCTGCTCCGCGGCCTGCGGATCGGTGATGTCCCACTGCGACGACGTCAGCGCCAGCACATCGCGTCCCCGCCGGTTCGCCTCGGCTGCCAAACAGCTGCCGACCTGCCCGCCGGCACCGGCTATCACAATCCTGTCCAATACGGTCACGTCACGAGTCTGGCACGGCGCCGGCACGAGTCAGGCACGCCGATGCCTTCGCTAACGACGATACTGCTGTGACGCAAGTAGCCTTGTGTGATGCCTGAGCAACGCGTGGTTCGTGTGATTGCTACCGTGGCGGCCGTCATGGTCGTGCTCGGCACCGGGGTGGCGTGGGGCAAGGTCCGCTCTTTCGAGGACGGCATCTTCCACGTCTTCGCGCCGTCGCTGGGCCAAGGCGGCGACGACGGCGCGATCGACATCCTGCTGGTCGGCATGGACAGCCGCACCGACGCCCACGGCAACCCGTTGAGCGCCCAGGAGTTGGCGACGCTGCGCGCCGGCGACGAAGTCGCCACCAACACCGACACCATCATCCTGGTGCGCATCCCCAACAACGGGAAGTCGGCGACCGCGATCTCGATCCCGCGCGACACCTACGTTTCTGCGCCCGGGCTGGGCAAGACCAAGATCAACGGCGTCTACGGCCAGACCAAGGAAGAGAAGCGAGTCAGCCTGGTCGAATCCGGCGTTGCGCCCGACGAGGCCGAGCGGGAGGGAACCGAGGCCGGCCGTGAGGCGCTGATCAAGACGGTCGCCGACCTCACCGGCGTCACCGTCGACCACTACGCCGAGATCGGACTGCTGGGCTTCTCGTTGATCACCGACGCCCTCGGCGGCGTCAACGTATGCCTCAAAGAACCTGTCTACGAACCACTTTCGGGCGCCGACTTCCCGGCCGGCTGGCAGAAACTCAACGGCCCGCAAGCGCTGAGCTTCGTCCGCCAGCGCCACGAACTGCCCCGCGGCGACCTGGACCGGGTGGTGCGCCAGCAGGTGGTGATGGCCTCGCTGGCCCACCAGGTGATCTCCGGCAAGACGCTGTCCAGCCCGTCGACGATGAACCGGCTGCAGCAGGCCATCCAACGCTCGGTGGTGCTGTCATCGGGTTGGGACATCATGGATTTCGTCAATCAGCTGCAGAAGCTGGCCGGCGGCAAGGTCGCGTTCGCCACCATCCCGGTGCTCGACGAGTCCGGCTGGAGCGACGACGGCATGCACAGCGTGGTGCGGGTCGATCCCCATCAGGTGCAAGACTGGGTCGCGGGCCTGCTGCAGAATCAGGCGCAGGGTAAGACCGAGGAGCTGGCCTACACGCCAGACAAGACCACCGCCAGCGTGCTCAACGACACCGACATCAACGGGCTCGCCGCCGCGGTGTCAGAAGTGTTGAACTCCAAAGGATTCAGCCACGGGCAAGGTCGGCAACAACGACGCCGCCCACGTGTCCGCCAGCCAGGTGCAGGCCGCCAAAGCCGACGACCTGGGCGCCCAAGCGGTGGCCAAAGAACTCGGCGGACTGCCCGTCGTCGCCAATACCTCGCTGCCACCGGGCTCGGTTCGGGTGGTGCTGGCCAACGACTACACCGGCCCCGGCGTCAGGCTTGAGCGACGGCGCCCACCGCGCTCGGAGCGCCGCTCGTCGAACTCCGGCCAGGCCGAGAACAACAACGCTCCCCCGCCCTCGCCGATCCTGACCGCCGGCTCCGAGCACCCCGAGTGCGTCAACTGATGCTGTGACGACGCTCAGCGGAGCAGTGCTGGACCCGATGCTGCGCGCCGACCCGGTCGGCCCGCGCATCACCTACTACGACGACGCCACCGGCGAGCGCATCGAGCTGTCCGCGGTGACGCTGGCCAACTGGGCGGCCAAGACCGGCAACCTTTTACGCGACGAGTTGGGCGCCAGGCCGGCCAGCCGGGTGGCGGTGCTGCTGCCGGCCCATTGGCAGACGGCGGCGGTGCTGTTCGGGGTGTGGTGGATCGGCGCGGAGGTGCTGCTCGGCGGCGGCAGCGGCCGACGTCGCGTTGTGCACTGCCGACCGACTCGACGAGGCGGATGCCACCGGCGCCGACGAGGTGGCGGTGCTGTCGCTGGACCCGTTCGGCCGGCCGGCCCCGATCTGCCGATCGGGGTCACCGACTACGCGACCGCGGTGCGGGTACACGGCGACCAGATCGTCGCCGAGCGCAATCCCGGGCCGGCGTTGGCCGGCCGATCGGTCGAGCGAGGTGCTGGCTGCTTGCCAAAACTCCGCGTCGGCAAGGGGTTTGACGGCCGGCGACCGGGTGCTCTCGACGGCATCCTGGGATGGGCCTGACGACCTGGTCGAGGGTCTGCTGGCGATTCTGGCGGTCGGCGGGTCACTGGTGCAGGTGGCCAACCCGGATCCGGCCGCGCTGCCACGCAGGATGGAAACCGAGAAGGTCACCCGGGTCTTTAGCTCCCAATAGTCACACCAGCACCGTCTCCGGACCATGACTCTTTTTCCGAAAGCGATGCGTATGTGATAGCACCTCCGGCAAGTGCTATCACATGTGGGCATCTTTTGGAACAGTCAGTCATCCCTCCGGACAGCGACTGACGAGGTTACTGAGGCTCCTGATACTCACCCCGCCTCAATACATATTGGTATCGCAATATATGTATGTTAGGTTGGCGGCACGGCGAGTAAGGAAGGTTTCGCGATGTTGGTGCACGGGCTATTGGGGAAGGCGGCCGGAACGGTGGTCACCGGGCTGGTCGGGGTAAGCGCCTACGAGGTTATGCGTAAGGCCCTGGCCAAGGCTCCGCTGCACGACGCCGCCGTGACCGCGACGGAGTGGGGACTGCGCGGAACCCGGCGCGCCGAGGGAGCAGCGGAGTCAGCCCGGCTGAAGCTGGCCGACGTGGTGGCCGAAGCCCGCGAACGCATCGGTGAGGAGGCGCAGCCTCCGGCCATCGGCGACCACGACCACGAGCACTGATCGCTCGCGATGACTGCGATCTGCCCCGACCTAAAGGTCGTTTCGGACGCGGCCGGGCGGATGCGGGTGCAGGTCCCGTGGGTGCGTTCGAATTCGCGCCGCGCCGTCGCGGTGGAAGAGGCGGTGGACCGGCAACACGGGGTGCGGGCCGTGCACGCCTATCCCCTCACCGGTTCCGTCGTCGTCTGGTATTCGCCGAGGCGCTGCGACCGTGAGGCGGTGCTGGCCGCGATCACGTCAGCCGAACACGTTGCCGCCGAGCTGATCCCGGCTCGCACGCCGCGGTCGTCCGACGTGCGCAACACCGAGGTGCTGCGCATGGTGATCGGCGGCACGGCGCTGGCCCTGCTCGGAGTGCGCCGCTATGTCTTCCAACGACCGCCGCTGCTCGGCCCGTCCGGCCAGCTGGTCGCGACCGGCGCGACGGTGTTCATGGGCTACCCGTTCCTGCGCGGCGCGTTGCGCTCGCTGCGGTCCGGACGCGCCGGCACCGATGCGTTGGTGACCGCGGCGACCGTGGCCAGCCTGGTGCTGCGCGAGAACGTGGTCGCGCTGACCGTGCTGTGGCTGCTGAATATCGGTGAGTACCTTCAAGATTTGACGTTGCGACGAACCCGGCGGGCCATCTCGGATCTGTTGCGCGGTACCGCCGACACGGCATGGATCCGCGTTGACAGCGACGACGAGGTGCAGGTCCCGATCGACTCCATCCAGATCGGCGACGACGTGGTGATCCACGACCACGTGGCGATACCCGGTCGACGGCGAGGTGGTTGACGGCGAGGCCATCGTCGACCAGTCCGCGATCACCGGCGAAACCCTGCCGGTCAGCATCGTCACCGGCGCAACGGTGCACGCCGGTTCGGTGGTGCTGCGCGGGCGGTCTGGTGGTTCGCGCCCGCGCCGTCGGCAACGAAACCGCCATCGGCCGCATCATCGCCCGGGTCGAAGAGGCGCACCACGACCGGGCACCGATCCAAACCGTCGGCGAAAACTTCTCCCGTCGCTTCGTTCCCATCTCGTTCATCGTGTCCGCGATCACCCTGGCGATCACCGGCGACGTCCGGCGCGCGATGACGATGCTGCTGATCGCCTGCCCGTGCGCGGTGGGCCTGGCGACGCCGACCGCGATCAGCGCGGCGATCGGCAACGGCGCGCGCCGCGGCATCCTGATCAAGGGCGGGTCACACCTCGAGCAGGCCGGCCGGGTGGACGCGATCGTCTTCGACAAGACCGGAACACTCACCGTCGGGCGCCCGGTGGTGACGAATATCATTGCACTACATAAAGATTGGCAGCCAGAACAGGTGCTTGCCTATGCAGCCAGCTCGGAGCTGCACTCCCGTCACCCGCTGGCCGAGGCGGTGATCCGCTCGACCGAGGAACGGCGCATCATCATTCCGCCGCACGAGGAATGCGAAGTGCTGGTCGGCCTGGGCATGCGGACCTGGGCCGACGGGCGGACGCTGCTGCTGGGCAGCCCGTCGCTGCTGCGCGCAGAAAACGTCAAGGTATCCAAGAAGGCGGCCGACTGGGTCGACAAGCTGCGCCGCCAAGCCGAGACGCCGTTGCTGCTCGCGGTGGACGGCACGCTGGTCGGGCTGATCAGCCTGCGCGACGAAGTCCGCCCCGAAGCGCCCGAGGTACTGAAGAAGCTGCGCGCCAACGGAATCCGCCGGGTCGTGATGCTCACCGGCGATCATCCCGACATCGCGACGGTGGTCGCCGGCGAACTCGGCATCGACGAGTGGCGCGCCGAGGTGCTGCCCGACGACAAACTCGAAGTGGTGCGCCAACTTCAGGACGACGGCTACATCGTCGGCATGGTCGGCGACGGCATCAACGACGCCCCCGCGTTGGCCGCCGCGAATATCGGCATCGCGATGGGCCTGGCCGGCACCGACGTCGCCGTCGAAACCGCCGACGTCGCCCTGGCCAACGACGATTTGAACCGCCTGCTCGACGTCGGCGACCTGGGCGCCCGCGCGGTCGAGGTCATCCGCCAGAACTACGGCATGTCGATCGCGGTCAACGCCGCCGGGCTGCTGATCGGCGCGGGCGGTGCGCTGTCGCCGGTGCTCGCGGCGATCCTGCACAACGCGTCGTCGGTGGCCGTCGTCGCGAACAGTTCCCGGTTGATTCGCTACCGCTTGGACTGAGGCCACGTGCGACAATGTCGCATGTAAGGCGATGACGATGTAGGAAGCCGGTGCAAATCCGGCGCGGTCCCGCCACTGTCATCGGGGAGCGAACCTCACGCGCCACGGCCGCGAGCTGGAAGGCGAGGCAAGCAGCGATCCGAGAGCCAGGACACTCGCGTCGTCGCACCCTGCTACCCGGGGCGGTCGACCCCGAGAGAGCTGGCCGACGTCCATGGCTCGTCGTTCTTGCGTGGCGGTTGTTCGCCGAACTCGCCGATATCAGTCCATATTTCGCAGTTGGGACCGGAGCCGTCGATGACGGCTGGCGCCCGGTACAGCAGCTTTACACCGATACCGCACTGCTCGCGCGGGATCGTCGGCCGCGTCCAGGCCCGCATGGACGCCGCGGAGCAACGGGTCGCGGCGTCGACCTTTTTCCTCGGCTTCGCGGCGCGGCTGTGGTCGATCGGCCTCGGCGCGCTGGCCGGCCATCGGCTGCTGCCCGAACTGGACGCCGAGCATCTGCTGTTTCGGGAATGCGACGGCCAAATCCAGTTGCATATCGAACATCCCGGTCGCCTGGCGACGGCGACGATCTCGAGCCGACTGCTGGCCGACATGGTGCTCGAGCAGCACTTGGCGCCGCTCAGCGCGGCGCTGCGCCACGCGGACCGATCTCGGACAAGCTGTTGCGCGGCAATGCCGCCTCCGCGCTGCTCGGCGCCGCGCGTGTCTTCGACCGACAAGCCGACATCCGGTCGCGGATGGCAACTGGCCCGCAGCTTGTGCAGTGACGAAAGGCTCTCGGAGGCAATCTGTTTCAGTGATGCCGGCTATCGCCGGACTAGCTGCTGCCTCTACTACCGCGCGCCCCGCGGCGGGCTGTGCGGCGACTGCAGCATGGCCGACGGAGACCAGCGATGACCGCACCGATGTGGATGGCCGCACCACCAGAGGTGCACTCTGCGCTGTTGGGCAGCGGCCCAGGCCCCGGCTCGCTGCTGGCGGCCGCCGGGGCGTGGAGCTCGTTGAGCACCGAATACACCGAGACCGCCGACGAGCTGGCGGCAGTGTTGAGCGGCGTGCAGGCCGGAGCCTGGCAGGGTCCCTCGGCCGAGGAGTATGTGGCCGCCCACGTGCCGTATCTGGCGTGGCTGTCTCAGGCCGGCGCCGACGCCGCCGCGACCGCAGCCCTGCACGAAACCGCGGCCACCGCCTACACCACCGCGCTGGCGGCCATGCCGACACTGAGCGAGCTGGCCGCCAACCACGCCACCCACGCGGTGTTGCTGGCGACGAATTTCTTTGGCATCAACACGATTCCGATCGCGCTGAACGAGGCCGACTATGCGCGGATGTGGGTTCAGGCCGCCACCGTGATGAGCGGTTATCAGGCCGTTGCCGGCGCAGCCGTCGCGGCTTCGCCGCGAACTCCGCCAGCGCCACAGATCGTGAAAGCCAACTCGGCAGCGAGCATCGCCGATTCCGACACGGAGAACCAATGGCTGCAATTCATGCAGAACATCGGGTACACGAACTTCTACAACAATGTCCTGCAGCCGTTGATCAACGACCTAGACAACAGCCCCTACCTGATCAACCTCTTTTCCGGGATTGATCCTTACCTGACCGCGGTCGGCAACCCGCTTGCCTTCCTTAATCCGTTCAATATCGCGTTCGCCCTCGGCTACCCGATGGATATCGGTTCCTACGCCGCCTATCTGTCCGAAACCTTCGCCTACATCGGGGCGGATCTCACCGCGGCGTTCGCTTCGGGTAACCCCGCTGCTGTCGGTTTGACCCTGGTGTTCGACACCATCGAAGCGATCGGCACCATCATCACCGATACCATCGCGTTGCTGAAGACTCTGCTCGAGCAGGGCTTGGTGCTCATCCCGAGTTCCTGCCGCTGTTGACCGTCCCGTTGGCTCCGTTGGCCGTCGTCCCTTGGGCGCGAGCGGCTTAGCGGGCTTGGCGGGTTTGGCCGGGCTGGCTGGCATCCCTGCGGTGCCCATCGCGCCGATTTCCTCCGCCTGTGGCGTTCGCACTCACGCCGACCCCGACGCCAGTCCCTACCCCGGCCCCGGCGCCGGCCCCGAGCCCGGCGCCGGCCGCCGCGCCTGCGCCCGCCGCCCCCGGCACGCCGCCGCCGACACCGTCAGCACCGCCGGGAGTGGTTACCGCGCAGGGTCTCGCCTACATGGTCGGCGGCCTGACCGCGGCTGCCCGGAGGGCGGCAAGCAGCAGCGCCGAGGCGAAGGCGCCGGAGCCCGACGCTGCCGCGGCCCTAGCCGCAGCTGCCGGACCCGAAGCGTTGGGCCAAGCACGCCGACGCCGTCGTTCCAAGGTGCAAATGCTCGGGCGCGGCTATGAATACATGGATCTGGAGCCCGAGCCGGGGGCGACTCCTTCGGACCGGGGGGCCGGACCGCTGGGTTTCTCCGGAACTGCCGCCAAGGAAACCGGTACTGCTGCAGCCGGATTGACTACGCTCGCCGACGACGAGTTCGGCAACAGCCCGCCCATGCCGATGATGCCGAGCACCTGGGGCGCCGAATTTCCCATGCAGGATTAGCATCAGCGTCTGTGGGCGCCATGCTTATGCTCACGACGCGGTTGTGACGACGCGGCCCGGCGGCACGCTCACACGCCAGCCTGGTCTTCGACCGATCGACGGCTCAGCTCGCGTTTGAGGATCTTGCCACCCTCGTTGCGGGGCAGGGCCTCGACGAACACCACGTCGCGCGGAATCTTGAAGCGAGCCAATCGCTGTCGGACGAATTCTTTGACGTCACGTACGGTCAGCGACGCACCCGGCCGCACCACGATGTAGCTACGCAGACGCTGCCCGAACTCGTCGTCGCTGACACCGATGACGGCGACGTCGATGATGTCGGGATGGTGCGCCAGAGCGTCTTCGACCTCGCCCGGGAACACGTTCTCTCCCCCGGAGACGATCATCTCGTCGTCGCGCCCGTCGATGAACAGCCGGCCGGCCCGGTCGAAATGACCGACATCGCCGGTGGCCATCAGGCCCTGGATCGACTCCTTCGTACCGCCGCCGGTGTATCCCTCGAAGGCCAGCCCATTGCCCACGAAGATCCGCCCGGGCGTCCCTGGCGGAGCCTCGTGTTGTTTGTCGGTGAACACCTTGACGACTGATCCGGGCACCACGCCCCCAACGCATCCCGGCTCGACGGCGAGATCGGCGGGCGTCGCGATGGTCGCGTAGGCGACTTCGGTCGACCCGTACATGTTGTAGACAACGGGTCCCAGCGCTTCCAGCGCGCGGGTGGCCAAGGCCGCACCGAGCTGGGACCCACCGACGAACACAATGCGCAGCACCGACAAATCGTGCTCGTCAAGCGCTGCCGAGCCCAGATCGAGGATGCGCCGCAGCATGACCGGCACGACGATCATGGCGCCGGCCTGATGTGTTGCCACGCTGTTCAAGGTCTTCAGGGGGTCGAACTCGCGCCGCAGCACCAGGGTCGAGCCCAGCACCATCGCATATATCGCGTGGCTGAAGCCCAGCGAATGAAACAGCGGGACACAGCATTCGGTGACGTCGCGGCCGCGAAACGGCACTTTGCCGAGCAGGCCGCCGACCGGTATCAGCGAGTAAGGCTCCGAACGAGCGGCGCCCTTCGGAGTCCCCGTCGTCCCGCTGGTCAAAATCACAATCTTGGGCCGACCACCGGATCTGGGCGGCGGGGCGGTGTCGCCGAGCTCGATCAGCGCGTCGAGAGTGTCGACACCGGACGTCCGCGGCGTGTCTGTCCAGGCCCTGATCCGGCCCAGCCTTGGGTGCACGTCTGCGACAACGGCGCTGAACTCGTCGTCATGGACAAGCAGGTCAGCGCGTTCGCGGGCAACCATCTCGGCGAGTTGCACGCTGCCGAAGCCGGTGTTGAGTAAGACGACACCTGCGCCGCACTTGCCCGCGGCGTACACGGCTTCCAGAAAGCCGCGGTGGTTCCGGGCCAGGATGGCCACATTGGCGCCCGGACCGAGCCCGAGCCGGCGCCACTCGTTGGCCAACGCATTTGTCCGGCTGTCCAGCTCGCCGAAACTGAGCGCCCCACGTTCGTCAATCAGCGCCAGTCCATCGCGGTCACGGGCAGCGGTGATCACCGTCGCGGCCCCTAACAGGCCGTAGCGGTCAACCGCGCGCAGCACCGGCAAGATCTGACCGGCCGGAATCAACCGCAACCCGCCGGACCGTGCGTACCGCAGCAGCGACCAGGTTTCCAACCGGAGGCGCCGAACCGTATTTGTCACGAATGTCATCACCGTGATGCTGCCGCCGGGCCCGTGGCGACGATTAGAGCGCAACGCCACCACCCCCGAAGGTCTTTGGTCACCTTCGGAATCGGGGTTTCAGCAGCCGCAGTCCTCGCCGCGCCACGCCTTGAAGCCCTGCCAGATCGCCGCACGCGGCGATGCCCAGGCCGATGACCGGATCGAACCACCAGCAGCCCGGCCAGCTGGCGGTGACGGCAAGGCCGACCAAGACCGCGGCGGCCTGCGCACCGCACAGGTAGTTCTGGGTGCCTTCACCAGCGGTCGCCGCCGAGCCCAGCCGCTGGGCGAGGACCTGCTTGGCCCGTCCCAGGATTGGCATCAGCACCAGGGAGGCGGCCGTCAGCGCCATACCGATCACCGAGGTCTCAGCGTGATGCGCGTCAGACAGGTCATGGAGAGATTCCGCGGCGATATAGGGAGCCGTCAGCCAGAACGACAACGCGACACCGTGCTGCGCGCGCCGTTCGGCCGTCTCGGATAATCTGCGCGAGCCGGAGAACCGCCAGGCCACCATCGCACTCGCCAGAGCTTCGGGCACGCTGCCCAACGCCCACCCGGTCAGCGCGATCGATCCGACCACCAGGCCCTGCCACAGCCCGACCACACCCTCGGCGAGCATCGCGGCCATGCTGACCCACGCCAGCGCCATGCCCACTGGGCACGACGATGCCAGTGCGCATCCCGCGGCGTCGCGGGTCCGGAGTCTGCGCAGCAGGCATGGTCAACGAGTCCGGCTGCAGTGCCGACCGGGTCGGAGTTGGTCATTATGCGATGTTAAACGTGCGCTGCCAGAAACCAACGTCGTGCCAGGCACCCAGTTTGTAACCGGCCTCGACCAGTCGACCGGCGCGGACGAACCCGTGTCGCTCGTGCAGCCGGACGCTCGGGTCGTTCGGCAGCGCGATCACCGCCACCGCGCTGTGGAAACCTTGCCGGCGCAGGCGGTCGAGCAGTTCGGTGTACAAGGCGTCGCCCACCCCGCGACGCTGACTGGCGGGATCGACATACACGGTGACCTCGACGGTCCACTGATAGGCGGCCCGATCGTTCCATGGCGCCGCGTACGCCACGCCAACGACCCGATCGTCGGTCGCTACCAGCCACGGGAACCGCGAGTGCAGTCGTCTGCCAGTCTGCCGCGCCACTCGTCGGCGGTCTGTGGTTCGGTCCGGAAATTGAAGAAGAGTCGTTTCGATGTAGTGGTTGACGATCTGTGCAGGCCTCTGCCAGGTCATCCTCGGTCGCGGGCCTGACCCGCAGCTGCGATCGCCGGCTCACCGTACCCTCGCCGCCGGTCGCACGGCCGTGACACTACCGTTCACTCATGGTGGATTTTGCTCTGCGCTCGTGCGGATTGCGCGGGCACGCGACGTTCGCTCCCGATGAGCCGGAGCTTCGAGAGCGCTTGAAGGCCGATACTCCTGCCGGCGAGGCGTGGCGATGTTTGCGCTGTGAGACGTTCGTCGTGGGCCCGCCCCGCCGCAGCGGCCCGGCCAACACGGCACCGGAGATTCCACGGGGGCGGATGCTGCGGGATCGGACGTTGATGCGAGCGCTCGCCATCGAACGCGCGTTCCGCTGCTTGATTTTCTCGTTGGTGGCAGCTGGCGTGTTCAAGGTCAACGGCTCACGTGAACGGCTGCGTCACGCTTTCGAGCAAGACCTGCCGTACCTCAAACCGCTGGCGAACCAGATCGGCTGGAATCCCGACAATTCCAAGATCATTCACCGCATCGCACATGTTTTCGCACTGTCCTCGTCGACGCTGACGTGGGTTGCCGCCGGCCTTGCCGGCTACGCGGCGATCGAGCTCGTCGAAGCCGTCGGGTTGTGGTTGATGCAACGCTGGGGCGAGTACTTCGCGGTGATCGCGACCAGCGTCTTTCTTCCGCTGGAGATCTACGAGCTAACCGAGAAGATCACCGCCTTTCGACTTATCGCACTGGTAATCAACATCGTTGCGGTCATCTGGCTGTTGTGGAGCAAGCGGCTGTTCGGGCTGAACGGCGGCGGCAAGGCTTACCGAGAAGAACATGAGTCTGCGAGTTTGTTGAGCGTCGAACGGGCTGGCCTACGCGAAACCGCCGCCGCCACAACGCCGTAGAGTAGACGTCAAATACTCCTCGCAGCCACGGAAGGTCACAACGATGCCGCGCACCGACAACGACACCTGGGACTTGGCGACTAGCGTAGGGGCGACCGCCACCATGGTGGCCGCAGGCAGAGCCCGTGCGAGTATCACCGATCATCCGGTGATCGAAGACCAATTCGCCTACCCGCTGGTGCAGGCGGTCGGCGTCGACTTCTTCACCCGCTGGGCGGCCGGGGAACTCGACCCGGCCGACGTCGACATCGCCGATCACCCATGGGGCATGCAGCCGATGACCGATCTGCTGGCGGTGCGCACCCGTTTCATCGACCGGTTCGTCGCCGACGCGGCCGCAGCCGGCGTGCGCCAGACGGTGATCTTGGCTTCCGGCCTGGATGCCCGCGGCTACCGGCTGTCCTGGCCGTCGGATATGGCGGTCTTCGAGATCGACCAGCCGCAGGTCATCGAATTCAAGACGTCGACGCTGGCCGCACTGGGCGCCGAGCCGACGGTCGACCTGCGGGCGGTGCCGATCGACCTGCGCGACGATTGGCCGGCGGCGCTTCGGCAAGCGGGCTTGGACACCCAGCGCCCCACCGCGTGGATCGCCGAGGGCCTACTGGCATTCCTTCCCCCTGAGGCACAGGATCGGTTGCTGGACAACATCACCACTCTCAGCGGCCATGGCAGCCGACTGGTCGCGGAAATCTTCCTGACCTCTCCGGAATCCGTGCAGGTGATGCACACCGCGGCGCAGAAGTGGTACGAGCATGGCCTGACCGCTCACATCGACGACCTGTGGTACGGCGGCGAACGCCACGACGTCCCGACCTACCTGAGCGAGCGCGGCTGGCAGACGACGCGGACCCTGGCCGGACAACTGTTGGCCGACGCTGGCTTACCCGTACCGCGGCGCAACGACGATGGAACCGAGAACCATTACTGCACTGCAACATTGGACGCACGCTGATGCCCGACGGCCTCAAGCCTCTCGACGGTTTTCGGGTGCTCGATTTCACCCAGAACGTTGCCGGGCCGCTGGCCGGACAGGTGCTCGCCGATTTAGGCGCGGAGGTCATCAAGGTGGAGGCGCCCGACGGAGAGGCCGCCCGGCACATCACCTCGATTCTGCCGGGGCGCCCGCCGCTCGCGCCGTACTTTCTGCCCAACAACCGGGGCAAGAAATCGGTGGCGGTGGATCTGACAACTGCGCCGGGCAAGCAACAGGTGCTGCGGCTCGCCGACACCGCCGACGTGATTCTCGAAGGGTTCCGCCCCGGCGTGATGGAGAAACTTGGATCTGGGCCCCAACGACTTACAGTCACGCAACGCCAAACTGATTTATGCCCGCATCTCGGCATTCGGCGGCAACGGCCCGAACGGTGACCGGCCTGGTGTCGACCTGATGGTGGCGGCCGAAGCCGGCATGACCACCGGGATGCGCACTCCCGACGGCAAGCCGCAGATCATCCCATTTCAGCTCGTCGACAATGCCACCGGCCACGTACTGGCCCAGGCGGTTCTGGCGGCACTGCTCAATCGCGAGCGGCACGGGGTCGCCGACGTCGTCCGCGTCGCGATGTACGACGTCGCCGTGTCGCTGCAGGCCAACCAGCTCACCATGCACTTGAACCGGCCGAGCGAGTCTAAGTCAGCTCCGACTACCAAGCAGCGCAAACGAGTTGGCTTTGCGACGCAACCCTCGGACGCGTTCCGCGCCGCCGACGGGTATGTCGTCATCAGCGCCTACATCCCCAAGCACTGGGAGTTGTTGTGCCGGACCATCGACCGGCCGGACCTTCTCGACGACGAGCGGTTCGCCGACCAGCGTTCGCGGGCGATCAACTACGCCGAGTTGTCCGACGAATTGGAGTCGACGCTGACCACCAAACCCGCTGAAGAGTGGGTTGAACTGTTGCGCCGCAACGGGTTGATGGCCTGCCTGCCGTATACCTGGAAGCAGGTGGTCGAGACCCCGCTTTTTGCCGAGAACGATCTAGCCGTCGAGGTCGGCAACGGCGATGACGCCGTCACGGTGGTTCGCACACCGGCCCGCTACTCCACGTTCTCTGCGGCCGCCACCGAGCCCCCGCCGGCCCTCGGCCAACACAACGACGACTTCTTGACCGGCCGTTGAAGCCGGTCCCCTCAACGGTGTGATCTGCTACTGGCAACGACCAACTCCATTGAGCGGACCTTACGATGACGGCGTCACGGTGACGCTGATGGTGCTTGCGCCGGCGTTCGACTCGATGACCAGTTCTGGGGCGTTGGGAGCCGAAACGGCCTCTCCGCCAGTGACGCTCACGGTGTAGCCGTCGGGGAATTCGACGCTTGGGACCGAGATGGTGGTTTGCGCCCCGGCGGGGAAGCTACCAAGGCCGTCGACTTCCTGGGTGGAGTAGCTGAACTGGAAGGTGCCGTTGGTGAACGACCAGGAATCCGGCGTGCCCGAAATCTCCTGCGGGTAGGGCTCGGCCAGTGTCTCCAGTGTTGCGGTGTTGACGTTGTCGCCGGTGGGCGGCAGGTCGGGGTTGTAGACCAGCGCTTCGGCATTCGCCGATGATGTCGACCCTGCAGTGACGTCGCCTTGACCGGTGAAGGCCCACTCCGTCCACCCGATGCCGTCCTGGTTGGCGGCATCCATCGGAGTAGCGATCTCCGTCTGGTCGCTGGTGGCTCCGAACTCGGTCATGAGCGCCGGTATGTTGTTGGCTTCCGAATACGCTTGGGCGTCGCCCACGAGGGAGTTGACGTCCGGGAAGCACCCCGACCCGGTAGCGACTTCGCAGTAGGCGTGAAACGACAGGATGGTGTTGGAGGCGTTGACCGGCCCGCAGGCCGGCGGTGGATCGTCGAAGTTGAAGTCCGCGTTGGGTTCGTAGAGGATCGGTGTGGTTGGGTCGGCGGCCCGGATCGCGTCGGCCACTTGGTCATAGAACGGCGTCAGTACACCAGAATCGAAGCTTTGAGTGCCGCCCAACAGGCCGTCTAGGGTGCCTTGCGAGTAGGGCTGTTCATGATCTCCATGCCGAGGATGTCGGAGTTGCCGTTGAAGTAGTTGGCGACGTATTCCCACATCTGCGCGTAATCGTTTTCCAGCCCGTCGGTGTTGGACCAGAACGCACCCCAGGCGTTACTTTCGGCCGGGTCGAGGAATTCGTTGAGGGGGAAACCGAATTGGTCGAGGTTGGGCAGCCCGCCGGTTTCGGTCGCCCAAGCCGGTGCGCCATCGCCGGCGAACACGCTGCTGTAGCCGTCTTGGTGCATATCGAGGATGGTGTAGATGCCGTGGTTGGCCAGAGTCTGCACGGTTTGCTCGATTGAGGCCAGGTAGGCCTCGTTGAAGTCACCCGGCTCGGGTTCCACTGCGGCCAAGTCGATGCCCAGCCGTACCACGTTGACGCCGTTCTGGGCCAAGAACGCAGCGTCTTGGTCACTGAACCCGATGGCTGAGGGCTCGTAGGGTGACGCTTTGTCTATTACGTTGACGCCGTGCAGGATTAGGACCTGGCCGTCACTGTTGGTGATGTAGGTGCCGTCAGTGGTAGCGGGCAGTAGCGTGCCGGTCGATTCACCCGACCCGCCGGTCAGCGCGCCATAGTCGCCGACCATGCCGTGGCTGCCGAGTATGCCGCCGTTGCCGCCAGCCCCGCCGAGGGCGGGCACAATATCGGGGTTGGCGCCTGCTGCGCTGTCTCCGGCGTTACCACCGTTACCGCCTTGACCGAGTAACGTCGATCCGTTTCCGCCGTCGCCGCCAACACCACCGGCGCCGAGTGTTCCGCCGTCACCACCGTTCCCGCCATCACCGCCGGTGCCCATCAGCGATCCCCCATCGCCCCCGACACCGCCTGCGGCGCCGGCACCACCGGTGCCACCGTCGCCGCCATCGCCGAACAGCCCGGCAGCACCACCGTTACCGCCCGCAACACCGGCCTCGGTACTGTTCCACCCCGCGCCGCCATCGCCGAACAGCAACCCGCCCGCACCGCCCTCGGGGTCTGCTTCAGTGCCCGGCAAGCCGTTGCCGATGATGGTTTCCCCGAACGTGGTGTTGAGCAGGTTGTCGAACTGCTCCCCGGTCGGACTGCTGATCCACGATTGTTCGGCCGTCTCCATCGGGGTGTAGATGTATTGGTTCAGCAAGTCGCTGAGGCTGCCGGATGTCGCACTGGTCGCTGCTTGGTCTGGTGAAGAGTCGGCCACCGTAGCCACCGTCGCGGCGTTTTCCAGAGCAAACGACGGATCAAAGCTGGTCGCCAGTGCGCCCAAGTCGGCACCGAGCGTGGGGTCAAGGCTCGAGAGTGAGTTGATGATCGGGTCGAGGATCAGGTTCAAGTTCGTCGGCGTTGGCTCGCGGCGCCGCAGTTAGCGGTGTCAGACCGAGCGCCAGGAACGCACCGGCGGCGGTGCCCATACCGACGAGACGGCCACCTCGCGAAAGAGCCCGGCGACCACCTTTGACGCCGCGACGACGACTCATCTTGTTGCCTTCCTGTTGATCGCAGTTGCTGTCCCGTGACGGCACCAGGACGGCGATGCAGATTTTTTACCGTGCCGGGAAAAATTCAAGCTGAGAAGCTCTGTACTCCGCGCCCAGTTGAATGTCAACGGCGTGTCAGTAATTTCTTACATGATTTCACGACCGACTTGCCCGGTGACCGCACAATCGACGAACAGGCAGTTAGCTCCAGCGCAGGGCCCGCGTCGACAGCCAGACTCCCCTGCAGCCCGGTTGGCTGAGGTCGATGAACCGGCGCGGATCACGTTGCGGCCAAGGGTAACGGATTGCAACTTTGCTGTCAGCCCGGCAAAGACCACGCTGAGATTGAACTCAAACTGCGCGTCCACGTTCTGTGCTGCAGACATGGCCACCACGACCCGACTCAGCACCGGGAAGTCGGCACCGTCGGCGCTGCCCATGGCGCCGATGGCCTCTTCATACTGCGGGTGGTTGCTTTGCCCGGTGCGCAACAAGGAATCGCGTGCAGCAGATATGGCGAGTTCGACGACGGTATTGGCCGCGCGGCCGGCCTACTTCGAGCGTCAAAACCAGCTTCAACCAGCGATTCGAGCACGAACTCGGCTTGTTTCAGTGCCGTGGAACCGATAGCGCCTTGGAGCGGGAACACGTCGTGGATTCCGAGCTGAGTCAGGGCTCGACGTATCGTGTGCGCGTACCAGCCCAGCACGTCGCGCCAATCGCCGTGCGTCGGCGCGGGAACACGTGCAAATTCGGACGTGAACACCGTCGATGCCATTAACGCCAACAATGATTCACGATCGCCGACGTGGTAGCTGACGGCCTTGCGGTCGACGCCCAGTGCGACGGCCAGGTCCTCATCGTCACGGGCCCGGCGACGTGATCCGCAGCAGAAAGACCTGGTTGCGATTGATCCGCGGTGGGCGTCCCCGTCGAGCCGGTGACGAATCGCTTTTCCCCTCGCCGAGATCGTCACCGCGCACCTTCAGCCAGCGGTAGCTTCTCGTGATCAGGACCGGCGGCCGGCAAAAAAGCCGCTCCGCTCCAGCATCGACCGGCCTCGAAGGCACCATAGCGCGCCCACATGTCCTTATTCGCCGACCCGCACTGTGCGCAACGCCAACTCGACAAGACAACCCCTCGATCGGCTTCACCGAATCGTGGTCGAGCGCAATGCCAATCAGCGCAGCAGCGCGCGTGACATCACCACGCGCTGAATCTGGTTGGTGCCCTCGTAGATCTGGGTGATCTTGGCGTCGCGCATCATCCGCTCGACCGGGAAGTCGGTGGTGTAGCCGGCGCCGCCGAACAGCTGCACGGCGTCGGTGGTGACCTCCATGGCCACGTCGGAGGCGAAGCATTTCGACGCCGCCGAGATGAAGCCCAGATTCGACTCGCCGCGCTCGGCCCGGGCGGCCGCGCTGTAGACCATCAACCGCGCGGCTTCGACCTTCATCGCCATGTCGGCCAGCATGAACTGCATGGCCTGGAAGGTGCTGATCGGACTCGCCGAACTGCTTGCGGTCCTTGGTGTAGGCGATCGCGGCGTCCAGCGCGCCCTGGGCGATGCCCACGGCCTGGGCGCCGATCGTCGGGCGGGTGTGATCCAGCGTGGCCAGCGCGGTCTTGAAACCGGTGCCCGGCTCGCCGATGATCCGATCGCCCGGAATGCGGCAGTTCTCGAAGTACAGCTCGGTGGTCGGTGATCCCTTGATGCCGAGCTTCTTCTCCTTCGGACCGACGGTGAAGCCCTCGTCGTCCTTGTGCACCATGAACGCCGAGATGCCGTTGGCGCCCTTGTCCGGATCGGTCACCGCCATCACCGTGTACCAGGTCGACTTGCCGCCGTTGGTGATCCAGCACTTGGCGCCGTTGAGAATCCAGTCGTCGCCGTCGGCCTTGGCCCGGGTGCGCATCGACGCCGCGTCACTGCCGGCTTCGCGCTCGCTGAGCGCATACGACGCCATCGCCCCGTCGGTCGCCAGCGTCGGCAACACCTGCTTCTTCAGCTCGTCGGAACCACGCAGGATCAGACCCATGGTGCCGAGCTTGTTCACCGCGGGGATCAGCGACGCCGAGGCGTCGACGCGGGCCACCTCCTCGATCACGATGCAGGCCGCCACCGAGTCCGCACCCTGACCGCCGTACTCCTCGGGGACGTGGACGGCGTTGAAGCCGGACGCGTTCAGCGCCGTCAGCGCCTCCTCGGGAAACCGGGGTGTCTCGTCGACTTCCGCCGCGTACGGGGCGATCTCTTTTTCCGCCAGCGCGCGAATCGCGGCCCGCAGCTCGTCGTGCTCCTCAGGCAGTTTGAACAGATCGAATGAGATCCCGGTCTCGCCGAACCATCTTGCTCTCCTCGTAGTTACTCGCCGGTAACTTTACCCTGACGCTCTTTCAGGGCCGCATCCTTGGCCAGTACCGACTCCGCCAACTGCTCTTGAAATGCGACGATCCGGGCCCGCAGCGCCGGATCCGACACCGCCAAAATGCGAACCGCCAACAGGCCCGCGTTGCGCGCTCCCCCGATCGACACGGTGGCCACCGGCACCCCGGCCGGCATCTGCACGATGGACAGCAGCGAGTCCAGACCGTCGAGCCGGGCCAGCGGCACCGGGACACCGATCACCGGCAGCGGCGTCGCGGAGGCCACCATGCCCGGCAGGTGCGCCGCTCCGCCGGCACCGGCGATGATCACCTCGATGCCGCGGTCGGCCGCACTTCGCGCGTAGTCGAGCATCCGCCCCGGCGTGCGATGCGCCGAGACCACACCGACCTCGTAGGTGACGTCGAACTCGGCCAGCGCGTCGGCGGCGTCGGCCATCACCGACCAGTCGCTGTCGCTGCCCATGATCACCCCGACGCGGGGGGCTGGGTTTAGCTCATGCCGCGGTCCCATCCGTCCGTCCACTGCCCGTGTGACAACCAGTGTGCCGCCAGCTCGGCGCGCTCGCGCAGATTCGCCAGCTCCGCGACATCGTCGCCGAGAAAGTTGACGTGGCCGATCTTGCGGCCCGGCCGCTCGCCCTTGCCGTAGAGGTGAACCCGCGCATCGGGCATCCGCGCGAACAGGTGGTGCAGTCGCTCGTCGACCGTCATCGTCGGCGTTTGCGGCGGCGCCCAGCACGTTGGCCATCACGGTCACCGGCACGGTGGCATCGGTGTCGCCGAGCGGGTAGTCGAGCACCGCGCGCAGATGCTGCTCGAACTGACTGGTCCGCGCCCCGTCCATGGTCCAGTGCCCGGAGTTGTGCGGCCGCATCGCCAATTCGTTGACCAGCAGCTGCGCCGTCGACCGGTTTCGAACAGCTCGACGGCCAGCACGCCGACGACGCCGAGTTCGCTCGCCAACCGCAGCGCGAGCTGCTGGGCCGCGGCGCCGACGTCGTCGGGCAGCGCCGGCGCCGGCGCGATCACCGCACGCAGATGCCGTCGCGCTGCACCGTCTCCACCACCGGCCACGCCGCACCCTGCCCGAACGGCGACCGCGCCACCAACGCCGAGAGCTCCCGGCGCATCGTGACGCGCTCCTCGACCAGCACCGGCACGCCGCGCATCCAGATACTGACCCGCGATCTCGCGGGCCTGCGCCAGGTCGGCGGCCATCCGCACCCCGCGACCGTCGTAGCCGCCGCGGACCGCCTTGACCACCATCCGGCCGCCGGTATGCGCCGCGAACGCATCAATGCTGTCCAGGTCGTGCAGGCCCTTCACGGCGGCGTAGCGCGGCACCGGGGCGCCCAGCGCCTCCAGGCGTCGCCGCATGACGAGTTTGTCCTGCGCGTGAACTAAAGCCTCCGGCGGCGGCGCCACGTTGACGCCCTCGGCGACCAGCTTCTCCAGCAGCTCGGTCGGGACGTGCTCATGGTCGAAGGTCAGCGCGTCGGCGCCGGCGGCGACGCGACGCAGATCGTCGAGGTCGGTGTGCGAGCCGATCACCACGTCCGGGCTGACCTGAGCGGCCGGATCGTCGGGCGTCGGCGGCCAGCACCCGCAGGGTCTGGCCCAGGGCGATCGCGGCCTGGTGGGTCATCCGGGCCAGTTGGCCGCCGCCGACCATCGCGACCGTTGGAGCTGCGGTGGGGGTACTCGGCACGGCGTTTATGGTGTCATGGCCGCTGAACGGGCTGTTTACCGGCGTTGACACCACCGTTGGGCACGGTTGAGCGGTTAATCCGTACACTGCGACATTGTGTCCTTCGCCGATGCCACGATCGCGCGGTTACCGCGGCCGATCCGTCCATACGCCGAACGTCATCACGAACTGATCAAGTTCGCGATCGTCGGCGCGCACCACGTTCGTCATCGACTCGGCGATCTTCTACACCCTCAAGCTGACGATCCTGGAGCCCAAGCCGGTGACCGCCAAGGTCATCGCCGGCATCGTCGCGGTCATCGCGTCCTACATCTTGAACAGGGAGTGGAGCTTCCGCGACCGCGGCGGTCGGGAGCGTCACCACGAGGCGCTGCTGTTCTTCGCGTTCAGCGGCGTGGGCGTGCTGCTGAGCATGGCGCCGTTGTGGGTCTCCAGCTACGTCCTGCAGCTGCGGGTGCCGACGGTGTCACTGACCGTGGAGAACATCGCCGACTTCATCTCGGCCTACATCATCGGCAACCTGCTGCAGATGGCGTTCCGGTTCTGGGCGTTCCGGCGCTGGGTGTTCCCCGACGAATTCGGCCGCAGCCAGGACAAGGCGCTGGAATCGACCCTTACCGCCGGCGGGTTCGCCGAGGTCCTCGAGGACAACCTCGAAGAGGGCGGCACAGTCACGCTGCTGCGGGCTTGGCGGTCGCGCCGTAGCCGAATGGATCAGCTCGGCGATTCCTCCGATCCGAGGGTGTCGAAAACCTCGTGATACAGCAGCGCGTGGACCTGCTCCACGCGCGGAATGTCGTAGAACTCCAACGGATCTTGTGACGCCGACTCGACGATCAGCGTGCCGGTGCGCAAGATCCGATCGATCAGCCGATGCCGGAATTCCACGCTGTTGATCCGGGCCAGCGGGATGTCGATGCCCGCTGCGGCTCAACACCCCGTGCCGGAACATCACTCGCCGGTCGGTGATCACGAAATGGGTTGTCAGCCAGTTCAGGAACGGCCACAGCGTCAGCCAGCCGATGACGATCAGCCAGATCGCCCCGATGACGGCGAAGATGACTCGTTTGGCGGTCGGGTCCCAACTGGTGCTGTTGACGACGGCTGAGCCGAACGACGCCGCCGCGCTGGCCACGATCAGCGACGACGACCGGCCAGAACAGCCGCTTCCAGTGCGGGTGCCGGTGCAAGACCACCTGCTCGTCGCCGGCCAGCACGTTCTCGGGGTAGCCCACGCTGGCACCTTAAACGCTGGGGCGTAGGTGCGTGATGTCCCCGGCCGAGATCGCCACCGTCTCACCACCGGTGTCGACGCACAGCCGGCCGGTCTCGTCGATGTCGCGGGCGACGCCGACGACCTCTCGGCCACCGGGCAATGTCGCCTTGACCCGAGTATTCAGCGTCACGCTGTACCGGTAATAGTGGGCAATCAGCTTCGGATCGCCGCCACCGGCGCTGCGCCAATCGTCGATACGGCCGGCCAGTTCGCGAAGTATGCGGTGCGCCAACGTGTTTCGATCGGTCACTGAACATCCCAGCATCGATAGCGAGGTGGCCACCGGATCGGGCGCTTCGTCGGCGGTCAACGTCACGTTGAGCCCCAGCCCGACGACGATCACCGGCGCCGGTGCCGCGACTTCGGCGAGAATCCCGGCGAGCTTGCCGTCACCGACCAGCACGTCGTTGGGCCACTTGAGGCCCGCGGTCAGCCCGGCGACCGCGGCCAGCGCTTCGACGACGGCGACACCGGTGAGCAGCGGCAGCCACCCCCAGCCCGACCTGGGCACCGACGCCCCGCTCACCCCGACCGACAACGCGATCCCGCTACCCGGCGGCGCGGACCATTGGCGACCGTGCCGCCCGTGGCCGGCGTTCTGGAATTCCGCCAGCAGCACCGATCCGTCGATGTCCTCGCCGGCAGCCGCCCGAGCCAGCAGGTCGGCGTTCGTCGAACCGGTTTCGGCCACGACGTCGAGGCGATGCCACGGCAGACCCTTCCCGACCAGCCCGTCGCCGATCGCCGCCGCATCCAGCGGTGGGCGGTGTGCAGGATTGTCCATCGGCCAACAGTAGGCGGCTACGGGATCGCAATATAAGGGACCGCTAAGATCGGCTTCCATGACGAGCACTTCCGAGACTCATGCCGAAGGCCATGTGGAAGCGAAAGCCGAGCACCACATCGACATCCACACCACCGCGGGCAAACTCGCCGAACTGCGCAAGCGGTCCGAGGAGACGCTGCATCCGGTCGGCGAGGCCGCCGTCGACAAGGTGCACGCCAAGGGCAAGCTGACCGCGCGCGAGCGCATCTACGCCCTGCTGGACGAGGGGTCGTTCGTCGAGCTCGACGCGTTGGCCAGGCACCGCAGCACCAACTTCGGGCTGGGCGAGAAGCGCCCGCTCGGCGACGGTGTGGTCACCGGTTACGGCACCATCGACGGCCGCGACGTGTGCATCTTCAGCCAGGACGTCACGGTGTTCGGCGGCAGCCTCGGCGAGGTCTACGGCGAGAAGATCGTCAAGGTCCAGGAGCTGGCGATCAAGACCGGCCGGCCGCTGATCGGCATCAACGACGGCGCGGGCGCCCGCATCCAGGAGGGTGTCGTCTCGCTCGGCCTGTACAGCCAGATCTTCCGCAACAACATCCTGGCCTCCGGCGTCATCCCGCAGATCTCGCTGATCATGGGCGCTGCCGCCGGTGGGCATGTCTACTCGCCGGCGCTGACCGACTTCATCGTGATGGTCGATCAGACCAGCCAGATGTTCATCACCGGTCCTGACGTCATCAAGACCGTCACCGGCGAGGACGTGACGATGGAGGAGCTGGGCGGTGCCCACACCCACATGGCCAAGTCCGGCACGGCGCACTACGTCGCGTCCGGCGAGCAGGACGCCTTCGACTACGTCCGCGACCTGCTGAGTTACTTGCCGCCCAACAACTTCACCGATCCGCCGCGCTACGCCGTGCCGCGTTCCCGAGGGCGCCATCGAGGACAACCTCACCGACGAGGACCTCGAGCTGGACACGCTGATCCCGGACTCGGCCAACCAGCCTTACGACATGCACGAGGTGATCACCCGCATCCTCGACGACGACGAGTTCCTCGAGGTGCAGTCCGGTTACGCCCAGAACATCGTGATCGGGTTCGGCCGCATCGACGGCCACCCGGTCGGCATCGTCGCCAACCAGCCCACCCATTTCGCCGGCTGCCTGGACATCGACGCCTCGGAGAAGGCCGCCCGCTTCGTGCGGACCTGCGACTGCTTCAACATCCCGATCGTCATGCTGGTGGACGTGCCGGGCTTCCTGCCGGGCACCGGCCAGGAATACAACGGCATCATCCGCCGCGGCGCCAAACTGCTGTACGCCTACGGCGAGGCCACCGTTCCCAAGATCACCGTCATCACCCGCAAGGCCTACGGCGGCGCCTACTGCGTCATGGGTTCCAAGGACATGGGCTGCGACGTCAACGTCGCCTGGCCGACCGCGCAGATCGCGGTGATGGGCGCTTCCGGCGCGGTCGGATTCGTCTACCGCCAGCAGCTCGGTGACGCCGCCAAGAACGGCGAGGACGTTGACGCGCTGCGCTTGCAGCTGCAGCAGGAGTACGAGGACACCCTGGTCAACCCGTACATCGCCGCCGAGCGGGGCTACGTCGACGCGGTCATCCCGCCGTCGCACACTCGCGGCTACATCGGGACCGCGCTGCGGCTGCTGGAGCGCAAGATCGCCCAGATGCCGCCGAAGAAGCACGGGAACATTCCACTGTGAGCGGAGCAGACGCAGTGAGCGACGGGAGTGACGAGACGCAGAGCGCTGCGCCTGCGCACGAACCCCACGAGCCGCACATCCAGGTGCTCAAGGGCGAACCGACCGACGAGGAGCTGGCCGCGCTGATCGCGGTGCTGGGCAGCGCCGCCGGCGGCGGCGGTGAGCCGGCACCGCCGGAGCACAGCCGGTGGGGGCTGCCCGTCGACAAACTGCGCTACCCGGTGTTCAGCTGGCAGAGATCACCCTGCTGGAACGGATCCACATGCGGCGATGACCCGCCGCGCCGACGACGATGATGCCGGTGCAGCCGGCATCGAGGAGCGGCGATGACCCGCCTGGTGCTCGGGTCCGCCTCCCCGGGCCGGCTCAAGGTGCTGCGGCAGGCCGGCATCGATCCGCTGGTCGTGGTCTCCGGCGTCGACGAGGACGCGGTCGATCGCCGCTTTGGGACCGAATGCCTCCCCCGGTGACGTCGTCCGCATCCTGGCCCAGGCCAAGGCCGACCAGGTGGCGACCAGCCTGGACGACGCGACTCGTCGCGGATTGCGTTGTCATTGGCTGTGATTCGATGCTCTACCTCGACGGCCGACTGGTCGGCAAGCCCGCATCAGCCGATGCGGCCCGACGGCAGTGGCAGTCGATGGGCGGTCGGTGCGGCCAGCTGTACACCGGGCACTGCCTGCTGCGGCTGCTGGACGGCAACATCAGCCACCGTGCGTCTGAATCATCAGCTACCACAGTGCATTTCGCTAAACCAACGGCAGCGGACCTGGAAGCGTACGTCGACAGCGGCGAGCCGCTCGCCGTCGCCGGAGGATTCACGCTGGACGGGCTCGGCGGCTGGTTCGTCGACCGGATCGAAGGCGACCCGTCCAACGTCATCGGGCTGAGCCTTCCGCTGACCCGCTCGCTGCTGCAACGTGTCGGCTTGTCGGTCGCCGAGCTGTGGGCATGAATGTCGCTGTTGGTCAAAACGCTTGCTCCCGGCCGGATCTCGGTGATTCGGTACGTGGAACTGTGTGGCATGAAGTCGAGGCCGCGCTTGATACCCACCCACAATAGAGTAGGCTAGCGGTTTGAAAGCCAGCAGTTCACCGGAGGAAACCAATGGCGCTGACCAGACGACCGCTCTCGGAGGCCCAGTGCCCGATCACACGGGCCGTTGACGTACTCGCCGACAAGTGGACGTTGTTGATTGTGAAAAACGCCACCGTTGGCATGACGCGATTCGACCAGTTCAGCGCCGATTTGGGAATCGCTGACAATATTCTTTCGGCTCGGCTGAGTCGACTGGTGGAACTCGGCTTGATGACGCGCGTCCCGTACCGCGGTGTCGGGCGAACCCGCGACGAATACAAGCTCACCGAAGCCGGGGCCGCCGTCTTGCCGATCCTGCACCGCTTCGCTGACTGGGGGCATCAGTACACAACCGTCAACGGTGCGCAGGCCGAGCCAATTCGATTCATCCACACCGTGTGCGGCAACCCCATAGGGCAGGGCGAGTACTGCCCGAGCTGTGATGTCACGGTGCCGCGCGAAGACGAGGCCTGGGTCAGGCCGTGGCGGGATCCGATCGTGACAACGCTCGCCGATCCAGTTGCCAGCCAGGTTGATCCGGTGGCGTTCTGACAAGTTGGTGCTCCCCGGATAATCGGACGGTGGCCGCAGTATCCGGGGTCAGCTATTACCCAGTGCAGCTACGTGATCACGAAGGTCTGCGGGCAGATCGTTGACCCAGTTTTGCTCGTCTCCCGGTTGGGGCAAGACGTGGCCGAATTCGACCATGTCGGTGTGGCTGAGTTCGTTGAGATACACCCACACCGCTGAGTCGGGAATGTGCAGCACCCGGACGAGGTGGTCGCGGATGGCAAGCAGGATGTGGGTCCTTGCCGATGGGCTGCGCTCGGCGCGGATGTGGCCGTACACCCACATGCCATTTGGGGGTGCCGGCTGGTCACCGATGAAATGGTCGCCGGTGTCCAGTTCGTGAAACACGCACTGGGTGAACCAAGACTGGCGCCCCGGTGAACCGACTGTGGATCTGCGCTATCCCAGCAGCAATGTGGGCTTTGCGCTCTGCGGTGAGCTGCCCTCGGTGCGCGTAGCACACGTATGTCGGCATGAATTTTCCTCTCCAAACTGGCTTGCACAAAGCTAGCCATGTAGTACGGGCCATAGGCTACGCCACTGACTAGCATTCTGCTAGCTAGCTATCGCGCAGGCTGCAACCGCTCCTTTGCAAACGTCGACCCAGGCGACACGGACCGCCGTCGCCTAGGCCCAGCCCGGGCACCAATCCCGCCCAGAGCCTCGGGAGTCCACATGACCGCGCGGTGTTTTCGCCAACTCAGCGCAACGCGGACAAGTGGGATTACCCGTGTCTGCGGGTCGCGGCTTCGAGCGGCCGCGGCCCTTGAACCTCCGGGAGAAAAGCTACCTTGCAGAATACTAGTCAGCAGCGTAAGCTCAGCCACCAGGTTGGCGAGCTTCGTGCAAACCAGATAGATCAGAGGCAAAACCAGGAGACATCATGATCCGATCATTGAGTGGAACGATTGAAACGATCTCGCATCAGGTCGACCGGTTGACGATCCAGATCGACGACTCATTCGATGGGTTTAGGAATCGCTATGAGCAAGCAGTGCCCGTGTTCCAGAGCGAGCGGTTTGCACCCCTCGTCGAGAGGGGCGCCGACTGGCAGACCGTTCTGGAGGCCACAGCCGAAAACGCGCCACACGACTTTATCCTCTACTGGTCCCAAGACTTCACGTCGCTGATGCGTCTGGCCGGAGACCGTGGCCGCTGCGTCGAGTACCTCATGGGCAATCACACCATTGCGCAAAAAATGTACCGCTACAACCCCGCTATTCTGCTCTATGCGCCCTTGCGGACAGCCATTGTGGAAGACGCCGACGATGCCACTTGGTTCACCGTGGACCAACCCAGCACCCGGTTCGGCAGCTTCAACACACCCCAAATCACCAGGGTAGGAATCGAGTTGGATCACAAGCTTGCCGCGTTGCTGGAGCACCTTGATGCACCAGTGCCGCCCGCGCTCACCGAATCGTGAGCACCCACCCTGGCCTCCGTTGCCGCCGAGCGGGCCAGAGTGTTCGATCGGCGCGAGGCGGCGCCGTTCGGGGGATCGCGCTGATGACAAGACAAACGAACCAAATTACAAGCCCAAGGAGCCGTCATGCGCCTGCCCTTGCTGCCCCCAGCGACTCTCAGCGCCGAGCAGAAAACGCTTTACGACGACATGGTCGCTGTGATCGAGACAAACTTCGGTGAACTTGTCGCGCGCAGGGACGACGGCGCGCTGATTGGCCCGTTCAACGGCTGGCTGCACTTTCCGCAATTCGGCAAGCCCGCCTGGGCTTTCAACAAATCGCTGTGGAAGCACAGCGTCCTGCCCGCCGCGATCCATCAACTCGTCATCCTGGTGACCGCGGCCAAGTTCGGTGCCCGCTACGAAATACACGGACACGAGTACTTCGCCCGGCGGGCGGGCCTCGCCGAGGACAAGATAGCCACGATCGCCGCCGGCCAGCGCCCCAGCGATCTCACCCGCGAGGAGGGCACCGCCTACGACATGGCGGCCGCGCTGAACCGAGGCGCTCCCCTTCCCGAGTCGACTTACCAGGCAGCGCTCACGACCTTCGGAGAAGAGGGCCTCGCGGAGGTCGTCTTCCTGGTCGGCTGCTTTTCTATGGTCGCCGTGACGCTCAACGCATTCGACGCTTCCGTGCCGGGGCGTGAAGAAGACCTCGACTAGCTGTCCCTGAATCCACGAGGGTGGAGTATCCGACAACAGAGGGAGCTCAACCATGACCGCCCAAGACATTTCGGGGCGACCGATCACCGCAGACACCCACCTGCAACGAGTCGCGGTCATCACGGGTGCATCGCATGGAATCGGCGCGGCGTTGGTTGATGCCTACCGCAGGCTGAACTACTCGGTGGTGGCGAACGCGCGCACCATCACCGCCGGCAAGGACCCCCGCGTGGTCGCGGTCGCCGGGGACATCGCCGATCCTGCTACTGCCGAACGCCTTGTGAGGACGGCGGTCGAACAGTTCAAACGAATCGACACACTCATCAACAACGCAGGTGTGTTCGTCGCAAAGCCGTTCACCGAGTACACGGCTGCGGACTACGACTTTGTCACGGCGGTGAACCTTGACGGCTTCTTTCACATCACCCAACGCGTCATCGCGCAGATGCTTTCCCAAGGCGACGGCGGCCATGTGGTTAACGTGACCACCACCCTGGTGGAAAGCGCTGACGCCCGCGTCCCCTCCGCACTGGCCTCCCTTACCAAAGGCGGCCTCGCCTCAGTCACCAAATCGCTGGCAATTGAGTACGCGCGCAGGGGAATACGGGTCAACGCTATATCCCCGGGAGTCATCGACACACCGCTACATGCCGCCGATGATCACGTCGCCCTCGCCAGTCTGCATCCGCTCGGGCGGATGGGCACCGTCGACGACATCGTCGACGGAGTTCTTTACCTTGAGACCGCGACCTTTGTCACCGGCGAGTTCCTGCACATCGATGGCGGCCAAAGCGCCGGCCACTGAACGGGTCCGTCTTCACGTCGTAACTTTGGCGATGCCCACGAACGAAATCGTGAAGTCGGGCTACCGACTGCGGGAGCATTAATTTCAACCCGGCGGGTAGGCTCACGGTGTGCCTTTACCAGCAGATCCCAGCCCGACGCTGAGCGCCTACGCCCACCCGGAACGGCTGGTGACTGCCGACTGGCTGGCCGGCAACCTGGGTCAGCCCGGGCTGGCCATCGTCGAATCCGACGAGGATGTCCTGCTTTACGACGTCGGCCATATCCCCGGAGCGGTCAAGATCGACTGGCATACCGACCTCAACGACCCCCGGGTGCGCGACTACATCAACGGCGAGCAGTTCGCCGAATTGATGGATCGCAAAGGCATTTCCCGCGACGACACCGTGGTGATCTACGGGGACAAGAGCAACTGGTGGGCCGCGTATGCGCTGTGGGTCTTCACGCTCTTCGGCCACCCGGACGTGCGGCTGCTCAACGGCGGACGCGACCTGTGGATGTCCGATGGACGCGACACCACGTTGGATGTCCCGACGAGAACGTCCAGCGGCTATCCCGTTGTGCAGCGCAATGATGCGCCGATCCGGGCTTTCAAAGACGATGTGCTGGCCATCCTGGGCTCCGAGCCGCTGATCGACGTGCGCTCGCCCGACGAGTACACCGGCAAGCGCACGCATATGCCCGACTATCCCGAGGAAGGCGCGCTGCGTGCCGGGCATATCCCCACCGCGCGTTCGATCCCGTGGGGAAAGGCGGCCGACGACAGTGGGCGGTTCCGCAGCCGCGAGGAGTTGGAGCAGCTCTACGGGTTCGTCGGGCCGGACGACAAAACCGTCGTCTATTGCCGCATCGGCGAGCGGTCCAGCCACACCTGGTTTGTGCTGACCCATCTGCTCGGTATCCCGGGCGTGCGCAACTACGACGGCTCGTGGACCGAATGGGGCAACACCGTGCGGGTGCCGATCGTCGCCGGCGACAGCCCGGGAGCCGTACCGATCTGATGAGCATGCCCGCGCCGCTGGCCGAGGTGGTGTCCGACTTCGCCGAAGTTCAGGGTCAGGACAAGCTCAAGCTGCTGCTGGAGTTCGCCGATGAACTTCCAGCCCTGCCGTCCTTTTTGGAAGAGGCGGCGATGGAGCCGGTGACCGAATGCCAGTCGCCGCTGTTTCTGCACGTCGACGCCACTGACGTCAACCGGGTGCGGCTGTACTTCAGCGCGCCACCCGAAGCACCCACCACTCGTGGTTTCGCGTCGATATTGGCCGCCGGCCTCGACGAGCAGCCCGCCGCCGACATCCTGGCCGTGCCGGAGGATTTCTACACCGAGCTGGGCCTGGCCGCGCTGATCAGCCCGCTGCGGCTGCGCGGCATGTCGGGGATGCTGGCCCGCATCAAGCGGCGGCTGCGCGAGTCCGGCTGAAGTGGGCACCGGGTCAGATCGCCTGCGGCGCGCCGCTTAAACTTCCCCCCACACGACTTGTAAGAATTTCTCTTAGACATGTGAGAAGTGTTCAGCGATACAGGAGGCGCAGTGCCTAGTCACGCCAGCTCGACGATCTCCAAGGTTCTTGTCGCTAACCGCGGTGAGATCGCGGTGCGGGTGATCCGCGCGGCCAAGGACGCCGGGCTGCCCAGCGTGGCGGTGTACGCCGAGCCCGACGCCGACGCTCCGCACGTGAAGCTGGCCGACGAGGCCTTCGCCCTCGGCGGCCAGACCTCGGCGGAGTCCTACCTCGACTTCGGCAAGCTCCTGGAGGCCGCCGAGAAGTCCGGCGCCAACGCGATCCACCCTGGTTACGGATTCCTGTCGGAGAACGCCGACTTCGCCCAGGCGGTGCTCGACGCCGGCCTGATCTGGATCGGGCCCAGCCCGCAGTCGATCCGCGATCTCGGCGACAAGGTCACCGCCCGCCACATCGCCGCCCGCGCGCAAGCCCCGCTGGTGCCCGGCACCCCCGACCCGGTGAAGGACGCCGACGAGGTGGTCGCCTTCGCCAAGGAATACGGCGTGCCGATCGCGATCAAGGCGGCTTTCGGCGGCGGCGGCCGCGGCATGAAGGTGGCCCGCACCCTCGAGGAGATCCCCGAACTGTTCGAGTCGGCGACCCGTGAGGCGGTCGCGGCGTTCGGCCGCGGCGAGTGCTTCGTCGAGCGCTACCTGGACAAGCCCCGCCACGTCGAGGCCCAGGTGATCGCCGACCAGCACGGCAACGTCGTCGTCGCCGGAACCCGCGACTGCTCGCTGCAGCGCCGCTTCCAGAAGCTGGTCGAAGAGGCACCCGCGCCGTTCCTCACCGACGCCCAGCGCAAAGAGATCCACGAATCCGCCAAGCGAATCTGCAAAGAGGCCCACTACTACGGCGCCGGGACCGTCGAATACCTGGTCGGCCAGGACGGACTGATCTCGTTCCTCGAGGTCAACACGCGTCTTCAGGTCGAGCACCCGGTCACCGAGGAGACGGCCGGCATCGACCTGGTGCTGCAGCAGTTCAAGATCGCCAACGGCGAGAAGTTGGATATTACGGAAGATCCCGTGCCCCGAGGTCATTGCTTCGAATTCCGGATCAACGGCGAGGACGCCGGGCGTGGCTTCCTGCCCGCACCCGGGCCGGTCACCAGATACGAGACCCCCAGCGGGCCCGGTGTGCGACTGGACTCCGGGGTCGAGGCCGGTTCGGTGATCGGCGGCCAATTCGACTCGATGCTGGCCAAGCTCATCGTGTACGGCGCCAACCGCGAGGAGGCGCTGGCACGCTCCCGCCGGGCCCTCGACGAATTCCACGTCGAAGGGCTGGCCACCGTCATCCCGTTCCACCGCGCAGTGGTGTCCGACCCGGCGTTCATCGGCGACGACAACGGCTTCTCCGTGCACACCCGCTGGATCGAGACCGAGTGGAACAACACCATCGAACCCTTCACCGGTGGCGAGCCGCTCGAGGAGGACGACGCCCGACCGCGGCAGAACAGTCGTCGTCGAGGTCGGCGGCCGACGGCTCGAGGTTTCGCTGCCCGGTGACTTGGCGCTGTCCAACGGCGGCGGGTCCGACGCGGCCGGTGTCATCCGCAAGAAGCCCAAGCCGCGCAAGCGCGGTTCGCACGGCGGCGCAGCAGCATCCGGTGACGCGGTGACCGCACCGATGCAGGGCACCGTGGTGAAGGTCGCTGTCGAAGAGGGTCAAGAGGTCGCTGCCGGTGATCTGGTGGTGGTCCTGGAAGCGATGAAGATGGAAAACCCGGTCACCGCTCACAAAGACGGCACCATCACCGGACTCGCGGTCGAGGCGGGCGCGGCCATCACCCAGGGCACAGTCCTCGCCGAGATCAAGTAACTACCAGGGTGGAGCCCGTCGAGATCAACGCCGGCCAGTGGTATTTGCGCGCATTGCGCGCCGATGGCCGTATCGACGATCGTCCTGCGCTCGCCGATCTGGGCATAACCGACCCGGATCATGTCGCGCGTTGTGCCGCCGAATGGTCTTCGGATACCGGCTACTCCTGGGCGGTGTGCGAGGTGACGACGGGTGAGTTGCTGGCGGAGGTAACGCTCGACCCACGAACCGGCGCGATCGCAACCCGAGCGCGCGCCGGTCAGGCGCAAGCAGCAACCGCGGCCGAAGAGTCCGTGCGGCGATTCGCTGGTGCAGCGTTGGACACGTTTACTTAAATAACATCCGCACTTAAATAACACCCGCGGTTTCGCGTTGTCGGACCGGTGCAGCCGGAGTACTGTTCGAAGAAGGTTGAGTTCACAGCCGCCTAAAAACGTTAACTGACGTAGGGGGAGGCTAGGTCTCCCGGCTTCTCTCCGCGCGCGGCGCAACCGCTTGACGTGATCCTCAGCAAGTCCGCTTGACGACTGATGGAGTCACCCTGATGTTTGCCATGAGAGATCCCAATTCTGGTTCCGCAGTACACGGGACCGATACCGATGTTCCGCCTGAGCCGTGGGAAAACCACACTGCCCGTTTCACCGCTGAGTGGGGTCCGTCGTTTGTCGTAATCACGGCGCACGGCGAGCTCGACGCATCCAACGCCAACCAACTCGCCGACTACGTCCAGCAGTGCGCGGCTCATTCCAAGTCGATAATCCTCAACCTGAGCGGCCTGGAATTCTTTGGAACTGCAGGCTTTTCGGCCCTCCACACGATCAACGTCCGGTGCGCGGGCGCCGATGTGCGCTGGGCCGTGGTGCCAAGTAAGGCAGTTTCCCGCCTGCTGAGCATTTGCGACCCGGACCACGCACTTCCGCTGGCCGAGTCGATGCCGGACAGCGTCGACGAGAACGAACAGCCGCGCCGGCTATTCCAGCTGGTCCCGCAGCCGCGCTAGCGACTTCGCGAGCAACCGCGAGACGTGCATCTGCGAAATGCCGACTCGCTCGGCGATCTGCGTCTGTGTCATCGAGTCGAAGAACCTGAGTACCAACACCGTTCGCTCGCGCTCCGGCAGACCGTCGAGCAGCGGTCGCAGCGCCTCGCGGTTCTCGATCCGTTCCAGGCCGGCGTCCACATCGCCGAGCGTGTCGGCGATGGCTCGGGCATCGTCATCGCCGCTGCTGCCGCCGCTGTCGATGGACAGGGTGTTGTAGGAGCTACCGGCCACTAAGCCCTCGATGACCTCGGTGCGATCCATGTCGAGTTCCTCGGCAAGTTCAGAGGCAGTCGGTGCTCGGCCCAGCCGTTGCGAGAGGTCGGCGGTCGCTGTGCCCAGCCGCAGGTGCAGCTCTTTCAGGCGCCGCGGAACCTTGACCGACCAGCTGTTGTCCCGGAAATGCCGGCGGACCTCTCCCATGATGGTGGGCACCGCGAAGGAGACGAAGTCGGAGCCGGTGTCGACGTCGAAGCGTGCGACGGCGTTGACCAGTCCGACGCGCGCCACCTGAACCAGATCGTCGCGGGGTTCCCCGCGACCCTCGAATCGCCGGGCAATGTGATCGGCTAACGGCAGGCAGCGCTCGACGATCTTGTCCCGATGGCGCTGGAATTCCGGCGAGTCGCCGTCGAGAGTGGCCAGCTCACGGAACATGTCCGGGACGTCAGCGTATTCGTTGGGACGAGAAGCAGAACCGCCGACAGCTCGCGCTGTCACCTGTGAGAGCCCACCCGTCGGGTCGTGAGCGTGACGCCGAAAACGCCGTGCCCGTGATCAGGTGCGCCATCGTCGTGGAAAGTCTGGACGTCGTCGGTCAGCGACGTCAGCACGTGCCAGCTGAAGCTGCCCGGAGTCACCACGTCGTAGTTGTCGCAACTCGCTGACGCTTCGACCACCAATTCGTCGTCTCGCGGATCGACGATGACCGCCAGCGTGGCTCCCGGGGTGGCCGAGCGAATCAACCGGGTACATACCTCGTCGACTGCCAGCCGGAGGTCGGCAACTGCGTCGAAGTCGAGGTCCTCGAAGGCGCCGACCGCCCCGACCAGCGTGCGCAGTACCGCCAGGTTCTCCAGCCGCGCGGCAACGCGCAGTTCGATCGCGCGCTCGCCGCGTTGCGGATGCTTTGCTGGCTTTTCAGCGGCGGTCATGGGGCCTCCCGGCAGTATTTGACTGACAGTACCCTGGCGCTCAAGCCGGCTAGTCATGATCGCCGCCGGGTATTCCGACGCCCATGGACGCAGGCAAGACGTCGGAAATAGCCGTCCCCTGTTGGTTGCGGCGGTGGGCGCGGTCGTGAGCCGCGGTCTGCAAGCGCATCATGGTGTAGAGCAGATACCCACTAGCCTCGGCGAATAAAACCCGCTGGATATAGCAAAAGTGAGGCTCATGCACGACCGCGACAGCTTTTCCGATGAAACTCCCGTTGCCGACGCCGTCGAGCAAGAACAGGAAACCACGCGCCAACCCACTGCCTTTGATCGGGAGATGCCACCGGTAGAGGCGGACGCCGCCGACTGGCAGGAGCAGCACCAGGAGATCGCAGGAGATCTGGCCGCCGATGACGATCGCGATGAATACCGCGATTAGCGGCGTTTCCAGTGTTTGGCGCGGTATCCGGGCGGGAAATGCTGCACGGCGTGAAAGTGCGCCGAGGAGGTTGAGATGCCCAGGTCGTCAATCAAGGATGAGAAGCTTTATCAGGATCTCCGCAAACAAGGAGACTCTAAGGAGAAAGCCGCTCGAATCTCCAACGCGGCAGCGGCCCGCGGCCGCTCCAACGTGGCCAAGTCGGGCGGCAAGTCCGGTTCGTACGACGACTGGACGGTCGCCGACCTCAAGAAGCGAGCCAAAGAGCTTGGCATGTCTGGCTATTCGAGCTTGTCTAAGGACAAGCTGGTCAAAAAGCTACGTAACCACTGAGCGGCGCGGGCGCCGTGGCTCGTCAGCTGGCCGGTCGTTGGCGCTGAACTTCAGGATGTGCGTCGTGCCAGCGGTCTTCGACCCGGCGTACTCGCCGGTGCTCGAACGCCAGCCACACCAGACCGAACGTCATCGCCGCAACCGCAGCAATGCCGATGGCCATGCCCTGGCTTTGGTGTCCGGTACCGAACGCCGCCAGGCAACCCACCACAGCGATGACGCCCGCCACGACGAGTAGGTAGCCAGGCCAGCTCAGCACATCGATCATCGACTGACCAGCGTGCGACCGGGTCGTCCGCACATGGTCGACGGGGTCACGATAGGTGTCACCCATGACTGCGTCCCCTTTCCCAGCCCGTTGGGCCGTACCTACCACGGTAGAACGCCCTGGGACAGGCCGGAAGTACCCGCAGCAAACTGTCTACACGCCGGTCAGCCGGCCAGAACGTGTCCGGCGATCGGGGGAACGCCCATGGTGAGCGTGACAAGCATCAACATGAACAGGAACCAGCCGGCGCCCTGCCACGCCCACCAGGTGCCGCGGCTTTTCCAGATGCGGTAAGTACGCAAAAATGCCCGGGACCCCGCGGCCAGCAGGATCAGCGGCGCACCGAACGCCAGGATCGTCAGCTGGGGCGCACCACACGCGACGGTGTCGATGGCCATGGCGCCTTTGCAGGTGCTGGCCCATGATGCGGCCACGACGAGGAACGCCACTCCGGCAACCGCGGCCAGCATCGCAAACCGCACCGCGGCCTGTACCTCTTTATCGTCACGCCCCAGGCGGTCGCCTTCGTAGCGCTGACGTTGTGTCTGCATCTCGAACCTCGATCTTGCGTCCGGCTGCTCTGAAATTCTTCGCCCGATAGGAAGCGACACCGTTGTCATGCGCCGTCACACGTGCCACATACGTATACCCCGCCATCAGCTTCCGGTAAACACCTCGCGGAGGGCCGCGATCGCCTCGTCGATCTCGGCGGCCGTAACGGTCAGGGCCGGCCGGAAACGCACGCTGACCTGACCGCTGGGCAGCACGATCACCCCGTTGTGCCACAACCGGCGGATCAACTCGTCGCGGTCGGCGGTGGTCGGCATGTTGAACGCGCACATCAAGCCGCGGCCGCGGACGTCGAACATGAGGCCCGGGAAGTCGGCGGCGAGTTCGTCGAGTCGCGCCCGCAGATAGCGGCCCCGATCGATGGCATTCTCGAACAGGCCGTCGGCCTCGATGACCTCCAAGATGCGCCGGGCGCGGACCATGTCGGTGAGGTTGCCGCCCCAGGTCGAGTTGAGCCGGGACGCCACCGCGAAGACGTTATCGGCGATTTCGTCTACCCGCCGTCCCGCCATCACCCCGCACACTTGCGTCTTCTTACCGAACGCGACCACGTCGGGTGTAACGCCCAATTGCTGGTAGGCCCAAGCGGTTCCGGTCAAACCACAGCCCGTCTGCACCTCGTCGAAAATCATCAGCGCGTCATATTCGTCGCACAGCGCGCGCATCGCCGCGAAGAACTCCGGCCGGAAGTGCCGGTCACCGCCCTCGCCCTGGATGGGTTCGGCGACAAAGCAGGCGATGTCGTGCGGATAGGCCTGGAAAGCCGCCCGGGCCTGGCGCAGCGACTCGGCTTCCAACGCGTCGATCTCGACACCGGGACGCAGGTACGGTGCGTCGATGCGGGGCCAGTCGAATTTGGGGAAGCGAGCAACCGTGACCGGGTTGGTGTTGGTCAGCGACAGCGTGTAGCCGCTGCGGCCGTGAAACGCCCCGCTCAAGTGCAGCACTCGGGTGCCGAGTTGTGGGTCGATGCCGCGTGCCTCGTTGTGCCGGCTTTTCCAGTCGAACGCCACTTTCAGCGCGTTCTCCACGGCCAGTGCGCCGCCGTCGACGAAGAACAGATGCGGCAGCGCCGGATCGCCCAGCACCCGGGCGAAGGTCTCGACGAAGCGCGCCATCGGCACCGAGTAGACGTCGGAGTTACTCGGTTTGTTGACCGCGGCGTCGGTCAGCTCGGCACGGAACTCGTCGTCGTAAGCCAGCGCCGGGTGGTTCATGCCCAGCGCCGACGACGCGAAGAACGTGAACATATCCAGGTAGCGCCGGCCGTCGCGGGCGTCGACGAGATACGAGCCGGCTGAGCGGTCCAGGTCGAGCACGAAATCCAGGCCGTCGGCCAGAATGCTGCGGGCCAGCACCTCGTGAACCTGGTCAGGTGCGAACTGCGGATCGGTCAGGGGGCCGCGTGCCAGTACGCTAGTCATGGCATCGACGGTATCAGGAATTTTTACGGTATCTTGACCTCTGGCCGTATCTATTACGGTACAACCTGTCGATCTTCGTAAAATGTTTGTAAAATGATCGTGCTGCGGGTCCGAACGTCGGCGGCTGACCGGATCTGCTGCAACAGCTCTTCCAGCGCCCGCGGGGACTCGACACGCACCAGCAGGATGTAGCTTTCTTCACCGGCCACCGAGTGACACGACTCGATCGCCTCGATGTGTTGCAGGCGAGCCGGCGCATCATCAGGTTGAGACGGATCGAGAGGAGTGATGGCCACGAACGCCGACAACGAATGTCCGATCGCTTCCGGATCGATCCGCGCCGAGTACCCGGTCACCACGCCGCGAGATTCCAGCCTGCGTACCCGCGACTGGACCGCCGAAACCGACAATCCGGCGCTGGCCGCCAACTCCGACAATGTCGCGCGGCCGTCGGCGACCAGCGAGCGCACCAAGATCCGGTCGATGTCGTCGAGCGTCTCTGCCATGGCCGGAGAGTATCGCAGCGGTGATCGCCGGTGAGTCACGCAAAGAGGTTGCCGACCTGGCGGTTGCGAGAGCGCTTTGCCGCCGGGCTGTCCGCCATGTACGGCAGCGAGGTGCCCGCCTACACCACGCTGGTCGAAGTGAGCACCCAGGTCAATCACGATCACGCAGGCCGGCATCCAGGCGCGCAGCAGCTGGGCACGTTGTCCCGGGTGACCGCCGAGCGGCACGGCGCGATCCGGGTCGGCACGCCGGTCGAACTGGCCGCTGTCGCCGACCTGTTCTGCCGCGTTCGGCATGGTCCCGGTCGGCTACTACGATCTGCGCGACGCGGTATCACCGGTTCCGGTGGTCTCGACCGCGTTCCGGCCCATCGACGCTGACGAGTTGGCGCGCAACCCGTTTCGGGTGTTCACCTCGATGCTGGCGCTCAACGATCCGCGTTTCTTCGACGCCGACTTGCGCGCTCGGGTACAGACGTTCCTGACCCGCCGCCGGCTTTTCGATCCGGCGTTGATCGCCCGGGCCCGGGTGATCGCCGCCGACGGCGGCTGCGACGCCGACCGGGCCGATGATTTCGTCGCACAAGCCGTGGCGGCGTTCGCGCTGTCAGACGAGCCGATCGAGAAGTCTTGGTATGACGAGCTATCCAGGGTATCGGCGGTGGCCGCCGACATCGCCGGAGTCATGTCCACCCACATCAATCACCTGACGCCGCGAGTGCTCGACATCGACGAGCTGTACCGGCGAATGACCGCGCGTGGCGTCAGGATGATCGACGCCATCCAGGGCCCGCCGCGCGTGGGACGGACCCGCGGTGCTCTTGCGCCAGACGTCTTTTCGCGCACTCGCCGAGCCACGCCGGTTTCGCAACGACGACGGGACGGTCGTCGAGGGCTCGCTGCGGGTCCGCTTCGGCGAGGTCGAGGCACGCGGTGTGGCACTGACGCCCAAGGGCCGCGAGCGATACGACGCGGCGATGGCTCGTCTTGCTGGTAGCGCCTACCCCGCTACAGTGTGGGGCCAGTACTTTCCGTCGACCGACGACGAGATGGCCGCCCAGGGGCTGGCCTACTACTGCGGCGGAGATCCAGCCAAACCCGTTGTCTACGAGGACTTTCTGCCTGCCTCCGCAGCGGGCATCTTTCGGTCCAATCTGGACCGCGACACCCAGGCTGCCGATGTCGCCGACGACTCCGGGTACAGCGTGGACTGGATGGCGGGGGCGATCGACCGCCACATTCACGACCCATACGTGCTTTACGAATCGCTTTGCAAGGAGGCACCTACGTGAGCACTCACCTGCCCACTGTCGACGAGTTGCGCAGCCGCGCCCGCCGTGCGCTGCAGGCGGTCGGCTGCGACGCGGCGCTCGGCGAGCCCGGCGAGCACGGGCTGTCGGCAAGCACACCGGTCACTGGCGACGTCCTGTTCACCGTCGAAGAGACCACGCCCGAACAGGTCGATAGCGGCATCGCAGCTGCCGCGCAAGCGTTTTCGACGTGGCGGGCCACACCCGCCCCGGTACGCGGCGCGCTGGTGGGCCGGCTGGGCGAGCTACTCACCGAGCATAAGCAGGACCTCGCCACCCTGGTGACGATCGAGGCGGGCAAGATCACCTCCGAGGCGCTGGGCGAAGTGCAGGAGATGATCGACGTCTGCCAGTTCGCCGTGGGGCTGTCGCGTCAGCTCTACGGGCGCACGATCGCCTCCGAGCGGCCGGGGCATCGGCTGATGGAGACGTGGCATCCGCTCGGCGTGGTCGGCGTGATCACCGCGTTCAACTTCCCGGTCGCGGTGTGGGCCTGGAACGCCGCGGTGGCGTTGGTCTGCGGGGACACCGTGGTTTGGAAACCGTCCGAGCTGACGCCGTTGACGGCGCTGGCCTGCCAGGCGCTGATCATTCGCGCGGCCAGTGAAGTTGGGGCGTCGGCTCATGTTTGCGGCCTGATCCTCGGCGGCCGCGAGGTCGGTGAGCAGCTCGTCGACGACGAGCGGGTCGCGCTAGTGTCCGCGACCGGCTCGGTGCGCATGGGCCGGCAGATCGGACCCCGGGTCGCGCAGCGGTTCGGCCGGTCGCTGCTGGAACTGGGCGGCAACAACGCCGCCGTCGTCACGCCATCAGCCGACCTGGATCTGGCGGTGCGCGCCATCGTGTTCGCCGCCGCCGGCACCGCGGGTCAACGCTGCACCACGCTGCGCCGGCTGATCGTGCACCGATCGCTGGCCGACGATGTGGCGGGGCGCATCGCCGCCGCCTATCGACAGCTGCCGATCGGCGATCCGTCGACCGGGGGCACGCTGATCGGCCCGCTCATTCACGAGACGGCCTACCGCGACATGGTGGGCGCGTTGGAGCAGGCGCGTGCCGACGGCGGCGAGGTGGTCGGCGGCGAGCGCTACGACGCGGGCCACCCGAGCGCCTACTACGTCGCGCCGGCGGTGGTGCGGATGCCGTCGCAAACCGACATCGTGCACACCGAGACGTTCGCGCCAATCCTCTACGTTTTGGCCTACGACGACCTCGAGGACGCCATTGCGCTGAACAATGCGGTACCCCAGGGCCTGTCGTCGGCGATCTTCACCACCGATATCCGCGAGGCCGAACGCTTCATCGCGGGCTCCGACTGCGGCATCACCAACGTCAACATCGGCACTTCGGGCGCCGAGATCGGCGGCGCGTTCGGTGGCGAGAAGCAGACCGGCGGCGGGCGTGAGTCGGGGTCCGATGCCTGGAAGGCCTACATGCGGCGGGCCACCAACACCGTCAATTACTCCAGCGAATTGCCGCTGGCCCAGGGCGTGCACTTCGGCTGAGGCTGCCCGGGAGGTCAGCCGTCGTGACCTTCCGTCGGCGCGCCGCTGCGATCACTGCGGCCGCTGACACGAACCAGGAAAATCGCCACAGCGATACCTATCACCAGCAGCCCCAGCGCACCCAACTCCAGCAGGAGACGGTTGAGGTCCTTGTCCGAATGCACCTGCTCGGTCGCCGCGGTCACGATCAGAATCCGTCGGACACAGGCAATCAGCCCGATGAAAAGAAAAGGCTCGGCGGCGATTTCGTGGTACAGCAGTACCGCGCGAAGCGTAGCGGCTATCTCCGCGATGATCAGGACCATCAGAACACGGTCCAGGACCAGTACACCGCCCTGCAGCGTGGGGACCTTGTGGCTGGCGGCTTGCACGACTGCTTGTCCCCCGCCGATCACGACCAAGACCGCAGCCGCCACCAACAGCAGGAAAGCGATCGCATAAACCACGGTCTCGAAACCGTCGACCAGCGCGCCGACCCGATGGCTCAACCTCGGACGCTCGATATCGCTTTTGGCATCCATCGGTGAGCGATTCTATTCTCGCGTTGCCCGATCGGCGGCCTGAGAAAAAGGTAGGGATAGTCCGCCAATTCGCTGAGCTAACGACGCTGCTGGTAGGGCGGCGGTGGCGGCTTCGCACGGCGTACCGCCCCAGGGTGATTTATTGACAGGTGCGTCGGTAATTGCGCGTTTGCAGAGGCTTCCTGAGCGTTGACGGCCTGGGCGAAGGTTCGCCAAGTACGATCTGGCTATGCGAACGCCCCGGCGCCGGTTATCCCCGGACGACCGTCGCGCCGAGTTGTTAGCTCTAGGCGCGGAAGTCTTCGGCCAACGGCCCTACGACGAAGTCCGAATCGACGAGATCGCCGAGCGAGCCGGCGTGTCCCGCGCATTGATGTATCACTACTTTCCGGACAAGCGGGCGTTTTTCGCCGCCGTCGTCAAAGGACAGGCTGACCAGCTGTTCGAGACCACCAACGCGCTGCCGTCACCGGGCCAGTCGCTATTTGAGGAAACCCGGGACGGCGTCCTGGCCTACATGCAGTACCACCAGGAGCACCCGCACGCCGCCTGGGCCGCATATGTCGGCCTCGGCCGCTCCGATCCGGTCTTACTCGGCATCGACGACGAGGCCAAGGATCGTCAGATGGAACACATCATGAACCGCATCGTCGAAGTCGACGGCCCGGGCAATGAGCTCCCGCCCGACGTCGAACGCGACCTGCGGATCGTCGTCCACGGCTGGTTGGCGCTGACCTTCGAGGTGTGCCGACAGCGGATCATGCACCCCGACACCGACGCGGGCCATCTGAGCGAAGCCTGCGCGCACGCGCTGTTGGACGGGATCACCCGGGTCAACGGGATCCCCGAGCAACTGGCCAAGGCGGTCGGGCCCGACCAGCGGTAACACCCTTCGACCCCGTTCTCTCGGCTCTGTCAGACCCCGCTGGCACCATTGGCTAGGTGACCACCGCGCCAGCTGATCCACTCGCGCGGTTCAGCGTCGTCACCCGCGACTGGTTCGCCGGTACCTTCGCCGAGCCCACCCCCGCGCAGGCCGACGCCTGGGCCGCGATCGCCGACGGCCACAACACCCTGGTCATCGCTCCGACCGGATCCGGTAAGACGCTGGCGGCGTTTCTGTGGGCGATCGACCAACTTGCCGGCCGCACTGGCGCGCCAGGCGAGCAGCGATCGTCAGGCACCCGGGTGCTGTACGTGTCGCCGCTGAAGGCCCTGGCCGTCGACGTCGAGCGCAACCTGCGCACCCCGCTGGCGGGGATGACCCGGGTTGCCGAACGGCGGGGTCTGCCGCCGCCGCAGATCACCGTCGGGGTGCGATCAGGCGACACCCCGCCCGCGCAGCGCCGACAACTCATCAGCTCACCGCCCGACGTGTTGATCACCACGCCCGAGTCGCTGTTTTTGATGCTGACCTCGGCGGCCCGCCAGACTCTGGCCGGCGTGCAGACCGTGATCGTCGACGAGATCCACGCCATCGCCGGCACCAAGCGCGGCGCACACCTGGCGCTCTCGCTGGAGCGACTCGACGAGATGTTGGCCGCACCCGCGCAGCGCATCGGCCTGTCGGCGACCGTGCGCCCACCCGAGGAGGTTGCCCGGTTCCTGTCCGGCGCATCACCCACCACCATCGTGGCCCCCGCCGCGGTCAAAACCTTCGAGCTGACCGTGCAGGTGCCGGTCCCGGACATGACCAACCTGGCGGACACTCCCCCGCAAGCGGGTGGTACCCCCTCCATCTGGCCCGATGTGGAGGCGCGTCTGGTCGACCTCGTCGAACAACACAACTCGACGATCGTGTTCGCCAACTCACGGCGGCTGGCCGAGCGATTGACCGCGCGGCTCAACGAGATCCACGCCGAACGGTCGGGAGTGGACCTAATGTCTGCCGCCAACTCGAAGGTTGCCGGCGGCGCCCCGGCCCAGCTGTTGGGGAGCGGCCAGACCTACGGCGCGCCAACGCTGTTGGCCCGCGCCCACCATGGTTCGGTCAGCAAGGAGCAGCGCGCCGTGGTCGAGGAGGAGCTCAAGACCGGACGACTGAAAGCGGTCGTGGCGACCTCCAGCCTGGAGCTGGGCATCGACATGGGCGCAGTCGATCTGGTGATCCAGGTGGAGGCGCCGCCGTCGGTGGCCAGCGGCCTGCAACGCATCGGGCGCGCCGGACACCAGGTCGGCGAGATCTCGCAAGGGGTGCTGTTCCCCAAACACCGCACCGACCTGATCGGCTGCGCGGTGGCCGTGCAGCGCATGCTCGCCGGTCAGATCGAGACCATGCGGGTGCCCACCAATCCACTCGACATCCTGGCCCAGCACACCGTTGCCGCGGCGGCACTGGAGCCGCTCGACGTCGACCGGTGGTTCGACACCGTGCGACGCAGCGCCCCGTTCGCGACGTTGCCGCACAGCGCTTTCGAGGCCACGCTGGATCTACTGTCCGGCAAGTACCCGTCGACCGAGTTCGCCGAGCTGCGGCCGCGGCTGGTGTACGACCGCGACACCGGCACCGTGACGGCACGGCCGGGTGCGCAGCGGCTGGCGGTCACCTCCGGCGGTGCGATTCCGGACCGCGGCCTGTTCACCGTCTACTTGGCCACTGACTCCGAAAAGCCTTCTCGCGTAGGAGAACTCGATGAGGAGATGGTCTACGAGTCCCGGCCGGGCGATGTCATCTCGTTAGGGGCCACCAGTTGGCGGATCACCGAAATCACCCACGACCGGGTGCTGGTGATCCCGGCGCCGGGTCAGCCGGCCCGGTTGCCGTTCTGGCGCGGCGACGACGCCGGACGTCCCGCCGAGTTGGGGCGGGCGGTCGGCAAGTTCACCGGGGAGCTGGCCGGCCAGGCCCGCGATTCATTCGAAAAGCGTTGCGCCGAGCTAGGTTTCAACGGCTATGCTACCGACAACCTGTGGCGGCTACTGGACGACCAGCGCACCGCCACCACGGTGGTACCCACCGACACCACCTTGCTGGTCGAGCGGTTCCGCGACGAGCTAGGCGACTGGCGGGTGATCCTGCACTCCCCCTACGGACTGCGGGTGCACGGCCCGCTGGCATTGGCGGTGAGCCGGCGATTGCGCGACCGTTACGGCATCGACGAGAAGCCGACCGCCTCGGACGACGGCATTGTGGTGCGGTTGCCGGATACCCTGGACGAAAAGCCGCCGGGCGCTGAGCTGTTCGTCTTCGACGCCGACGAGATCGACCCGATCGTCACCGCGGAGGTGGGCGGTTCGGCGCTGTTCGCCTCGCGATTCCGGGAGTGCGCGGCGCGTGCCCTGCTGCTGCCGCGACGGCATCCGGGCCGGCGGTCGCCGCTGTGGCATCAGCGTCAGCGTGCCGCGCAGCTGCTCGACGTGGCCCGCAAGTATCCAGACTTCCCGATCGTGCTGGAAGCGGTCCGGGAATGCCTGCAGGACGTCTATGACGTGCCGATGCTGACCGGGCTGATGGCCGAGATCGCCCAGCGCAAAGTGCGGGTGCTGGAGACCGAGACCGCCACGCCGTCGCCGTTCGCGGCGTCGCTGCTGTTCGGCTACGTCGGGGCGTTCATGTACGAGGGCGACAGCCCGCTGGCCGAGCGCCGCGCGGCGGCGCTGTCGTTGGACGCCACGCTGCTGGCCGAACTACTGGGCCGCGTCGAGCTGCGCGAGCTGCTCGACCCGGACGTCGTCGCCGCCACCGGCCGGCAATTGCAGCATCTGTCGGCCGACCGAGCGGCGCGTGACGCCGAGGCGGTCGCCGATCTGCTGCGGCTGCTGGGCCCACTGACGACCGAGGAAGTCGCGGCCCGCGCCGGCGGTGCGGATGTCGGCGGCTGGCTGGAAGGTCTGTTGGCCGCCAAGCGCGCGCTGACGGTTTCTTTTGCCGGACAGAGTTGGTGGGTCGCGATCGAAGACATCGGCCGACTGCGCGACGGCGTCGGGGTGGCCGTGCCGGTCGGCGTGCCGGCGAGCTTCACCGAGGCGGTCACCGATCCGCTGGGTGAGCTGCTGAGCCGATACGCGCGCACGCATGCGCCGTTCACCACCGCCGACGTCGCCGCACGGTTCGGCCTGGGGCTGCGGGTGGCCGCCGACGTGCTGGGCCGGCTGGCCGCCGACGGGCGGCTGGTCCGCGGTGAGTTCTCCGCGGAGGCGGTCGGTGACCAGTGGTGTGACGCCGAGGTGCTGCGGATCCTTCGCCGCAGATCGCTGGCGGCGTTGCGGGCGCAAGTGGAGCCGGTCAGCACCAGCGCCTACGCGCGTTTCCTGCCCGGCTGGCATCAGGTCGGCCCGGCTGGGACCTCCAGCAACTCTGGGCTGGACGGGCTGGCCGCCGTCGTCGATCAGCTGGCCGGTGTTCCGCTGCCCGCCTCGGCGATCGAATCCCTGGTGCTGCCCCCTCGGGTACGCGACTACTCCCCGGCCATGCTCGACGAACTGCTCGCTTCCGGCGAGGTGGTCTGGTCGGGCGCCGGATCCATCTCGGTCGGCGATGGCTGGGTCGCGTTCCATCCGGCCGACACGGCGCCGCTGACGCTGGCTGACCCCGCCACGATCGAGCTGACCGCGGCCCACCACGCGATCCTGGACACCCTGGCCGGCGGCGGGGCGTTCTTCTTCCGGCAACTCGCGCAGACGGACATCGGCGAGCAAGAACTCAAAGCCGCACTGTGGCAGCTCATCTGGGCCGGCTTGGTCACCGGCGACACATTCGCACCGGTTCGCGCGATGCTCGGCGGCGGGCCGGGCAGCCGCAGACGGTCGGCCCCGGCGCACCGGCCGGGCCGCGGAGCACGCCCGCCCCGGCTCAGCCGCTACAGCGTCGCGCATGCGCAGTCCCGCGCCAGCGATCCCACGGTGGCGGGCCGTTGGTCAGCGCTGCCGATGCCCGAGCCGGACTCGACGCTGCGGGCGCACCACCAGGCCGAGCTGATGCTGAACCGCCACGGCGTGCTGACCAAGGGCGCGGTGGCGGCCGAAGGGCTACCGGGCGGATTCGCGATGCTGTACAAGGTGCTGAGCACCTTCGAGGAGGCCGGCCGATGCCAGCGCGGCTATTTCGTCGAGTCGTTGGGCGGCGCCCAGTTCGCAGTCGCATCGACGGTTGACCGGCTGCGCAGCTACCTCGACGGTATCGACCCGGAGCGGCCCGAGTACCGGGCGGTGGTGCTGGCTGCCGCCGACCCGGCCAACCCGTACGGCGCCGCACTCCCCTGGCCGTCCCGCGCACCGGAGGAAGACGGCGGCGCCCGGCCGGGTCGCAAAGCAGGAGCACTGGTTGTGCTGGTCGACGGCGACGTGGTGTGGTTCGTCGAGCGCGGCGGGCGTTCGCTGCTGAGCTTCCGCGAGGATCCCGAGGCAAACCGCGCGGCGGGCGCGGCACTGGCGGAGCTGGTGACGACCGGGCGGGTCAGCTCGATTCTGGTTGAGCGGATCAACGGCGTTGCGGTGCTGGGACCCGATGTATCGGCGCCGGCCGTAAGCGCGCTGTCTGACGCCGGGTTCGCCCGCACTCCACGCGGGCTGCGGCTGCGCTAGCGAATGCCTGAGGGGGACACGGTCTTTCACACCGCAGAGACACTGCGGCGGGCGTTGGTCGGCCGCACACTGACGCGGTGCGATGTGCGGGTGCCGCGCTTTGCCGCCGCCAACCTGACCGGACAGACGGTCGATGAGGTGTGCAGCCGCGGCAAGCATTTGTTCATCCGTGTCGGGCCGGCCAGTATCCACTCGCATCTGAAGATGGACGGCAGCTGGCGGGTGATGTCGCGGCCGGTGCGCAACGACCACCGGATCCGGATCATCTTAGAGGCCAACGATATCCGTGCGGTCGGCATCGACCTGGGCGTGCTGCAAATCCTCGACCGCGCCCACGACGGCGACGTGGTCGCGCACCTGGGACCTGATCTGCTGGGCGCCGACTGGGACCCGCAGGTCGCCGCGGCCAACCTGACGGCAAACCCAGATCGACCGATCGCCGAGGCGCTGCTGGACCAGCGGGTGCTGGCCGGGATCGGCAATGTCTATTGCAATGAACTGTGTTTCGTCGGTGGACGCCTGCCTACCGCGCCGGTGAGCGCGGTCACCGACCCCCACCGGCTGGTGTCCCGCGCCCGCGACATGCTGTGGGCCAACCGCCATCGCTGGAACCGCTGCACCACCGGCGACACCCGGGCCGGTCGGCAACTGTGGGTCTACGGGCGAGCAGGACAGAGTTGCCGTCGCTGCGGCACCCCCATCAACTACGACGACAGCAGCGAACGGGTGGCGTATTGGTGCCCGGCCTGCCAACGCTGAACGCCCAGGACATGTCTGTTCGGTAAACGATGGCGGGCGCTGCACCAGCCTGGCCGTGGCATGCGATGATCGCCATGTCAGCGGCTTGACTTGCCGTCCACCAACACTCGCGCTTCTGCTCGGCAGAGGGGTTCAGGAATGACGACCACCCAAGGTTGCTCGCTTCGCCGTGTGCGATCGCTATTGGCCGGCCTCGTCCTATGGATCGCACCTCTTGGTCTCGTGGGCGCCGTAGCCCCGATCGCGCACGCTGACGCCGTCGACGGCAATTTCGTGAACGCTCTAAGTTCTCGCGGCATCACCTTCGCGTCCCCGCAGGCCGCGATCATCGCCGCTCATGAGGTCTGCGATGAACTCGATAGCGGTAGAGCCTCGAGCGACGTTGCGAATGATGTGATGCAACAAAGTAGTCTGGACGGCTACCACGCCGGGTTCTTCGTCGGCGTCAGCATCGCTGCGTTCTGCCCGCGGCATGCCGGGGCCTGATGGCGCTTGTACACTTGGGTAACGAGTCTCACAGAGAGCTATCGGTGATCACGAAAACATTGATCGGCGCCGCGATCGCGCTCGGCGTGGCGGTGGGCATTGCAACTCCGGCCGGCGCCGACCCCAGCCCGTTCGGCGCCCTCGGATGCAGCTGCAAGGCGCCGGTCGTGGCCCCGGATGGCAAGGCTCCTGCCACCGACCAGATGGACCAAGGCATCCAGAATGGTCTTGGCTATCTGCACGGCGTTCCGCCGCGTCCTAACGACAACTGAGCCGCCGCCCGCTCATCCCGCCGACGGGGGTGGGCGCATCACCGTCCCTTTGAGCTCGGCGCCGATAGCCATATCTTCGTACTTTTGCGCCTTGCGTTTGCGCCACCCGTTGCCTGCCGAAATCGGCGGCGGCATTAACGGCGGCAGCATCGGCAGCCCGGATTCGCCCGCGCCAAGCGGCGTTGCCGCAGACGCCAGCTGCACTGGCGCATGGGAAGTCGGCAGCAGGTTCACAACGGAAGGCGGCGCGGTCAGCTTGCCGATTGACACTCCAACCCTCGTGGCCGCCGTCGTGGATGCTTGGCCGAGTCCAGCGGCACCCAGCGCACCCGGACCCAGCTGCCCTAAACCCCCCAACCCTTTTAATGCGCCCGACGCGCCCCCACCGAGTCCTCCTCCGAGCGCCGACTCACCCTCCGAGACACCCTGGCCAATTGCGCTGTTCACACCCTGCAGCGCCTGGGCCGATTGGTTCTGCGCCAAATAGCTGAGCAGGTTGATGGGAAATCCGGATGAGAAGATGGTGTTCCACGGTTGGCGTTGAACCCCAGGCGTGCTGACGGAGTTGTTCCCGAAGCCGGGTATGTTGATGCCCGCGGCGGTGGAATAGTCACCGTTATAAAGCGCCGCGATGAGGGCGTTCCAGATCGTCCAAGAGTGATTGGGCCGAAGTGGCCCCTGTGGTGGCCGCTCGCCGAGTTGGCTGGGGCGGCCGCCGGATTGGTCGTCGAGGCCGGCGAGGTGAACTGCGGTAGCGTGCGTGGCTTGTGCCGAGGCGGCCTGATAGCGACTCATCGCGGCCGAGTTGTTCGCCCACATACTCTGGTACTGGCCTTCGGTTTCGGCAATGGCCGGAAGATTCTTTCCCGAATACATTGGTGGCCAACAGCTGCGCCAGCTGCATCCTGTTGGCGGTGACTTGCACGATGGGAACCACCGCAGCGCGGACCGAGCTGAACGCCGCGGCGGCAGCCATCGCCGAAGTGGCTGTCTGCTGAGCTTGTTGCGCGGTGGTTTGCAGCCAGGCAAGGTAGGGCTCGACAGACTGGAACATCGCCACGGAGGACGGGCCCTGCCAGGTCTCGGCCAGTGACGACAACGCGGCGGCATAGTTTTCAGCAGAATCTTCGAGACTGGTGCCGAGCTGCTGCCACGCCCCGGAAGCCGCGATCAAGGATTCGGCGCCTGGTCCCGAGTGGATCAGCGCCGAGGTGACTTCGGGCGGCAATGTTGTGAACTCCATGACACCAAAGATCGACTACCGTGGGAAAACTTTTGGAACTTCAGGTTGACGGGGGTGAAAAAAGCCCTGAAACATTCAGCTTCGACCGCCCGCGAAGGCCGAAACGACCTCAGTCACTGAGATGGCGTTGACCGCGGACACCAATCGCGACTTGAACTCGCCCGGGATGGGCATATATCCGTGGTCGGTCAGATCAGTTCTGACCAGGGCCGATCGCGGTCTGCAGGAACGCCTTCACGGCCGCACCGACCTGCGGATCGTGGTACTTCGAGCACACAATCTCATACGTCGCCAGCACGATCGGGTAGGCGCCGGGCTGGTTTGGCCGGTAGAACGAGATCGTGTCGAGGGCGAGGTCGTTGCCCTTCCTCATGAACCAGGCAGAAGAGATCGTCTTCCCCACCGCCTGTCGGGCTGATCGCCACCGGCTCCGGACCGGCCGTCGTGATGATCTTGGCCGTGTTCAGACTGCTGCGCCTGGGCGAAGGACCATTCGACGTAGGTGATCGCCCCTTCGGTGCTTTTGACGGCCGCGGCGGCGCCGTCGTTGCCGCGGGCGCCCTCGCCCGACACCGCCGTTGAACTTCTTGCCGGCGGGGAAACCCCACGTGCCGGCAGAAGCGGTATCGAGATACTTCTGGAAGTTGTCGGTGGTCCCGGACTCGTCGCTACGGAACACGACCCGAATCGGCTCGTTGGGCAGCGTGACCCCTAGGTTCAGCAGCCCGATCGCGGCATCGTTCCACATCGTGATCTGGCCGTTGAAGATCTGAGCCGTAACCGGACCGTTGAGGTTCAACGAAGTCAGGCCGTTGACGTTGTAGGCGACGGCGATCGGACCGAAAACCATCGGCAGTTCCAACGCCTGTGAGCCGCACCGCTGGCTCGCCTGATCCTCCTCGCCCTTATTCAGCGGAGAGTCCGAGCCGGCGAAATCGGTTTGGTTGCCGATGAATTCGCCGATCCCGGCACCGGAACCATTGGCCGTGTAGTTCACCGACTGCCCGGGGCAAACTTGTTCGAAAGCCTTGACGAAACGGCTCATTGCATTTTCCTGGGCCGTAGAACCGCTGGCCTTCAGAGTCTGGCTGCCGCCGCAGGCCACCTTCACCGGCAACGTGCCCGTCGTGCCGCTTCCTCCGGTGGCGCTGTTGTTGCTTCCACATGCCGAAAAGATCAATGCACCAATGGTCAGAAGGATCAGTGCAGCGCCAAATCTGTTGACTTTCAATCTAATTCCTTCGAATTGAATCGATGTGAAGATCGACGCCGGCGTAGCCGCAGCCCGCCAAACTGCTGTCCTCCTGGCAGCCATGAGGCATGGTAACAAGGTTCGACTCTTGGCAATTGGGCGCGTTCTTCGCCGGATTCGCGATTTCAGCCGGAGTTTGCGAGCTGTTTACGTTCAGACAGGCGCAACCGCTGGCGACCGCGTGCGGCGAAGAACTCTCGCAATCTGCGCACGCTGACACGATTGCTTGATCTTGTTCACACGATGTTGACGTGTCGTGCCGACAGCACCGGCCGCAGGACGCATACCGTGGAATAACACCAACGGGCTGGTTGTTGACGATCAGTGACCTGGGTCGCATTTCCTCTGCGACGAGGGTCTCGTCACAACTGACGGACGAACTGAGCCGATGACGTCGCCCTGGGCGTTCAATGAATAGGCCGGACTACCGAAGGAAAGAACCGTGGTACCCATGCAGGACTTCGTCAGCGCGCGATTCGCGGAGCTGACGACCTTTGGCCGCCTCACCGTTCGGGCACGTCAACTGCTTCGCACGGCAGGTTCAGCAACTGCGTCGATGCGAAGCGCCACGCCGTCGGCGCAGGTAGCACCGCGCCACCCGCGACGTTCGTCCGCAGGCATGATCTGCCGCTGATCCGTCCGGGCGTCGAGCGCTGCTGACAATTCGTCGATCGGCTGACCGCCCTATCGGCGAGCGCCGTCCATCACGGTCTTGATTGCTTCGATATCGGCCGGCCCGGGCATGCCCCAGCCGGGCTTATAACCGAACAGCTCGTCGACCGGCACGGTGTGCAGGTCGACGTCGAGCAGTTCGATCGCGTCCAGCGGAACGAGTGCGGGGTGCACGTAGCCGCAGGCACGGGCCAAAGTAAGTAATTCGAAGCGCAGCGTGGCCAGATAGTTGGCGCAACGCACCGACTTCAGCTCCGGATCGAGGCCGTGCTGCAACCACGCCGACTGGGTGGCGACGCCGGAGGGGCAGCGCCCGGTGTGGCAGCGCTGGGCCTGAATGCAGCCGATGGCGAACATCGCGGTTCGGCCAACGTTGACCATGTCGCACCCCATGGCCAACGCCAGCAGGGCGTTCTCGGGAATGCCCAGCTTGCCTGAGCCGATGAACACCACGTCGTGGTGTAGGTCCTCGTCGGCAAAGGCGCGGTAGACCCGTGGGAAAGCCCACTTGAACGGCAGAGCGACGTGGTCGCTGAAGACCAGCGGAGCCGCGCCGGTGCCACCCTCGCCGCCGTCGATGGTCACGAAGTCAACGCCCCGACCGGTGCGGGCCATCCGGGCTGCCAGCTCAAGCCAGAACGGCTCTTCCCCGACTGCCGACTTGATGCCGACGGGCAGGCCGGTCGCCGCGGCGATGGTCTCCACCAGTTCCAACAGCCCGTCGACATCGCGGAAGGCTGAGTGTCCGGCCGGGCTCTTGCAGTCGACCCCGATTGGAACACCGCGGATCGCGGCGATTTCGGAAGTGACTTTGGCGCCGGGGAGCATGCCGCCCAGGCCGGGCTTGGCTCCCTGGCTGAGCTTGATCTCGATAGCCCTGATCTCTCGCGTGGCCGCCACTCGATCGATCAGACGGGGAAGGCTGAAGGTGCCGTCGTCGTTGCGGCAACCGAAGTAGCCGGTCCCGATCTGCCAGATCAGGTCGCCGCCGTGCAGGTGATACGGCGACACCCCGCCCTCGCCGGTGGTGTGCAGGGCACCGGCCAGGGCCGCGCCCTTGTTGAGCGCGGTGACGGCCGCTGCGGACAACGCCCCGAAGCTCATCCCGGAGACGTTGACCAACGACGCCGGCCGAAAAGCCTTGGTCCGTCCCCGCGCACCGCCGAGCACCTTCGCCGCGGGCAACGGCACGGCCGGGTCGGGGTGGCCGGGCTCGCTGTCCGGGGTCGGCACGGGGAACGCCGCGTGCTTGATCACCGGATAGTTGTGCACCCGTTCCAGGTCGTTGTCGGTTCCGAAGCCGAAGTATCGGTCCGTCATCTTTGACGACGTGTACACCCAGCGCCGCTGGTCGCGGCTGAAGGGCCGTTCGGCGTCGTTGTCGGTGACGATGTACTGCCGCAACTCCGGGCCGATCGCTTCGAGAAGGAACCGCAGGTGGCCGATGACCGGGTAATTGCGCAAGATGGCGTGCCGGTGCTGCAACAGATCCCAACCAGTCAGCCCGGCCAGCCCGCCTCCGACGAACGCGGCCACGGATCGCCGCTTCATGCCGATTCGAAGTCCAGGTCGGCGTCAGTGCTGTAGGAGCTGTAAACGCCCAGCAGGTCGCGGGCTGAGACGATGCCGGCCAGCGCGCCGTCGCGCTCGACCAGGACATGACGGATGTAGCGGTCCATCATCCGGGTTGCCACGTGGTCGACGGTGTCCTCGGCGTCACACCACACCAGCTTGGTGCTGGCTACTTCGGCGGCCGGGACGGTAGCCGGATCTTTTCCGGAGGCCACCACCCTAACGACGTCGCGCTCGCTCACCAGCGCGGCGGGCCGCTCGTCGTCACCGACCACGACGGCCCCGATGTCTCCGTCCACCAGGGCCTTGGCGACGTCGGCGATAGTGGCGTCCGCGACGACGCGCACGACGGGGTCGCCGGTGAGGGTGGAAATCAAGATCGACTCGGGGGAATATCGTTGGTCACCTCTCAATACTTGCCAGAGGTCAAGTGCCACTTCTAGGGACCTGAGTCCTTAAATTAGGTGGCACTGGTCACCGCAAAACCCACTGCGGTGCAACCGCCGCCGGCTCACGAAATCACGGTGCGCCCCGGTCAGCGGGTCGTCGAACTCGATGCGCTGCGCCAGCAACTGCAGCGGCGTGGAGAAGTCGTCGGCCGCTACGTCAATCACGTTGGGATACAACGGGTCTCCGTCAGATCGGCTATCCCGAGCGAAGCCATGTGCACCCGCAGCTGGTGGGTGCGCCCGGTGCGCGGCGTCAGCCGGTACAGGCCGTCCGGCGACAGCAACTCCACCAGCGTCTCGGCGTTGGGCTCGCCGGGCTCTTCGACGGCTTGCAAGTGGCTGCGGCGCTTGATGATCCGGCTGCGCACCACGCGCGGCAACGCGACGTCCGGGTTGACCGCCAGCCCTGGCCAGATACGTCTTGTGGACCTCGCCGCGGGCGAACAGCGTCTGGTAGGCGCCACGAAGCTCGCGGCGGGCGGTGAACAGCAGCACCCCGGCGGTCAGCCGATCCAGCCGGTGGGCCGGGCTCAGCTCGGGTAATTCGAGTTCGCGGCGCAGTCGCACCAGCGCGGTCTGCGCGACGTGGCGCCCGCGCGGCATGGTGGCCAGGAAGTGCGGCTTGTCGACGACCACGATGTTCTCGTCCCGATACAGCACGGGGATGTCGAACGGCACCGCCACCTCGTCGCGCAGATCGCGGTAGAGGTAGACGCTGGCGCCGGCCGGCAGCACGGTGGCGGGATCGAGCACCGCACCGTGCTGGTCGACGACCTCGCCGGCGATCGCCTTGGCGGCAACGTCGGGCCCGAACCGCGGTCAGAACTCGTCGCCCAGCGCTCCGCCGCGCAGCCGCAGCCGCGCCGGCCCCAATCCGTCGCGTGGCGGGAGCGGCGCGGGCGCTCAAGTCAAGCGGCACCGGCTCGAGGATCTCGGCGCGGGCCTCGGGAGCGCTGGCCCGCAGCGCATCCGCCGATGCGTCGTCGGGCTGGGTCTGCGAGAGCACCTCGGCCTCCACCCGCGCCGTGTAGGTCTCGACCTCACGGTCGACGTCGGCCGCGGTCCAGCCCAGAGATCGGCGCGACGATCTCGGCCACCTCACGGGCGCAGTCGACACCGCGATGCGGGTATTCGATGGAGATCCGCATCCGGCGGGCCAGGATGTCCTCGAGATGCAACGCCCCCTCGGCGACGGCGGCATACGCCGCTTCCACCCGCAGGTAGCCCGGTGCCGCGGCGATCGGGTTGAGCAGGTCGCGCCGGTCGGCGGCCAGCGCCAGCACCTCGCCGATCAGCGATCCGTAACGGTCCAGCAGATGACGCACCCGGTACGGATGCAGGCCTTCCAGCGCACCGACGTGCTCGGTCTGGTTGATCAGCGCGAAGTAGCCGTCGGCGCCGAGCAGCGGCACCTTCTCGGTGATCGACGGCGCGACCCGGGCCGGAACATATTCCGCCGCAGCGTCAATGGCGTCGGCGGCCATCACCCGGTAGGTGGTGTACTTGCCGCCGGCGATGGCGACCAGGCCCGGGGCGGGCACGGCGACCGCGTGCTCGCGGGACAACTTGGAGGTCTCCTCGCTCTCCCCGGCCAGCAGTGGCCGCAACCCGGCGTACACCCCGTCGATATCGGCGTGGGTCAACGGGGTGGCCAGCACGGTGTTGACGGTGCCGAGGATGTAGTCGATGTCGGCCTTGGTGGCCGCCGGGTGCGCCAGGTCCAGTCCCCAGTCGGTGTCGGTGGTGCCGATGATCCAGTGGGTGCCCCACGGGATGACGAACATCACCGACTTCTCGGTGCGCAGGATGATCGCGACGTCGCTGACGATCCGGTCCCGCGGCACGACGATGTGCACGCCCTTGGAGGCCCGCACCTGAAACCGTCCGCGCTGCTTGGACAATGCCTGAATCTCGTCGGTCCACACCCCGGTCGCGTTGACGACGACGTGACCGCGGACCTCGGTGATCGGCGCCGTCCTCGGAGTCGCGCACCCGCACGCCGGTCACCCGGTCGCCTTCGCGCAGCAACGAAACCACCTGAGTAGACGACCGCACCACCGCGCCGTAATGCGCCGCGGTACGCACGACGGTCATGGTGTGCCGGGCGTCGTCGACGACGGTGTCGTAGTAGCGGATACCGCCGATCAGCGCGCTGCGCTTCAGGCCCGGGCACAGCCGCAGCGCACCGGCGCGGGTCAAATGCTTCTGCGCCGGAACGGATTTCGCGCCACCAAGTTCGTCGTACAGCAAGATGCCGGCAGCGACGTACGGGCGTTCCCACCACCGCTTGGTCAGCGGGTACAAAAACGGCAACGGCTTGACCAGATGCGGCGCCAAGGTGGTCAACGACAACTCGCGCTCGAAGAGCGCCTCACGCACCAGCCCGAATTCCAGCTGCTCCAAGTAGCGCAGCCCGCCGTGGAACATCTTCGAGGACCGGCTCGACGTGCCGGAGGCGAAGTCACGGGCTTCGACCATCGCCACTTTCAGCCCGCGGGTGGCGGCATCCAGCGCGGAACCCGAACCCACCACGCCGCCGCCGATGACCACGACGTCGAATTGTTCGCTGCCGAGGCGCTCCCAGGCCGAGGCGCGCTGCTCGGGTCCCAGGAAGGAACCCGGCCGGGTCTGCTCGCTGCCCGGTACGCGAATCGGGTCGCTCACGGAACAGGTCTCCTGTCGGTTACTCGTCAGTAGGGCACTGGCTCCCAAGGCTACCTGGCCTGGTCAGTCCAGGTCGTCGTGCGCCATCAGCCGCCGGGCTGCCTCGGTGATCGAGCCCGACAGCGACGGGTAGACGGACAGGGTCTGCGCCAGATGGTTGACGGTCAGGCGGTTCTGCACGGCCAGCGCGATCGGCAGGATCAACTCGGAGGCGATCGGCGCGACTACCACGCCGCCGATCACCACCCCGGTGGCCGGCCGGCAGAAGATCTTGACGAAGCCATGGCGCAGCCCCGACATCTTGGCCCGCGCGTTGGTCCGCAGCGGCAGCATGATCGTGCGGGCCAGCACCGATCCGTCGTCGATGGCGGATTGCGGAACACCGACCGCCGCGATCTCGGGGCGGGTGAACACCGCGGCGGCCACCGTGCGCAGCCGGATCGGGGTGACGGCCTCGCCAAGCGCGTGCCACATGGCGATCCGGCCTTGCATCGCGGCGACCGACGCCAGCGGGAGCAGCCCGGTGCAGTCGCCGGCCGCGTAGATGTTGCTCACCGACGTCCGCGACACCCGGTCGACGGTCAGGTAGTTGCCGCGCCCCAGTTCGATGCCGACTCGTTCCAGGCCCAGGCCGCTGGTGTTGGGCACCGAGCCGATCGTCATCAGCGCGTGGCTGCCCTCCACGATGCGCCCGTCGGCCATGTTCACCACCACCCCGGAGTCGGTGCGGGTCACCGAGTCGGCGCGGGCGTTCTTGACCAGCTGCACACCGCGTTCGGCGAAGATCCGTTCCAGTACCAGGGCCGCGTCGGCGTCCTCGTAGGGCAGGATCTGGTCGCGGCTGGCGACCACCGTGACGTCGACGCCCAATTCGGTGTAGGCGTGCACGAATTCGGCGCCGGTGACGCCGGAACCCACCACGATCAGGTGGTCGGGCAGTGTGTCCAGGTCGTAGAGCTGGCGCCAGGTCAGGATGCGCTCGCCGTCGGGCCGCGCGGTCGGCAGCTCGCGGGGGCTGGCGCCGGTGGCGATCAGCACCACGTCGGCGTCGTAGGCGCTGGTGCTGCCATCCGGCGGCGGTGGCCTTGATGCGGTGCGCCGCCAGACCGGGCGTCGCGTCGATCAGCTCGCCTCTGCCGGCGATCACCTCGACGCCCGCGCTGAGCAGTTGGGCGTTGATGTCGGCGGACTGATCGGCGGCCAGGGTCTTGACGCGCTGGTGGATCTCCGGCAGCGAGATCTTGGCGTCGTCGATGTCGATGTCGAAGCCCAGATGCGGCGCACGGCGCAGTTCGGTGCGCACACCGGTGGAGGCGATGAAGGTCTTCGACGGCACACAGTCGAACAGCACGCCGCGCCGCCGATGCCGTCCGAGTCGATGACGGTGACCTGGGCGTCGCGTGCCGCTGCGACGAGTGCTGCCTCGTAGCCGGCCGGCCCTCCGCCGATGATCACGATGCGGGTCGCCACGGGTCTAACCTAGTCAAGCCAGAGCCAACTTGCCGGATCACCGCCGCTGCTGCGGCGGCCGTCTAAGCTTTCTGCGTGCCGCTCTACGCTGCCTACGGGTCGAACATGCATCCCGAGCAGATGCTGCAGCGCGCACCCCACTCGCCGATGGCCGGAACCGGCTGGTTGCACGGCTGGCGACTGACGTTCGGTGGCGAGGACATCGGCTGGGAGGGCGCGCTGGCCACCGTCGTCGAGGACCCGACCTCGAAGGTGTTCGTCGTGCTCTACGACATGACGCCCGCGGACGAGATGAACCTCGATCGGTGGGAGGGGTCCGAGCTCGGCATCCACAAGAAGATCCGCTGCCGGGTGGAACGATTGTCGTCCGACACGACCACCGATCCGGTTCTGGCGTGGCTGTATGTGGTGGACGCCTGGGAGGGCGGTCTGCCGTCGGCGCGCTACATCGGCGTGATGGCCGATGCCGCGGAAATCGCCGGCGCGCCAGACGAATACGTGCACAAGCTACGCACCCGCGCGGCGCGGAACATCGGCCCGGGAAGCTAAGTCAGGGCGGCGGACTGCTCGACGATGTTCGCCATCAGCCGCACACCCGATCCCAGCGCGCGCTCGTCGAGGTCGAACGTCGGCTGGTGCAGGTCCAGCTGCGGACCGTGGCCGGACCAGACCCCGAGTCGCGCCATCGCGCCGGGTACTTCCTCCAGATACCAGGAGAAGTCCTCGCCGCCGCCGGACTGCCTGGTATCGGTCAGCACATCCGGGCCGACCGCCTCGATGGCGTGGGCGATGATGCGCGTCGAGATCTCCTCGTTGACCACCGGCGGGACGCCGCGGTTGTACTGCAGGGTGTGCTCGATACCCAGCGGCGACAGCAGACGCCGCCACCGCCTGACGGACGATGTCTTCGAGGCCCAGCCAGGTTTCGCGGCTGGCGGTGCGGATGGTGCCGGCCAGCACGCCGGTCTGCGGGATCGCGTTGGCGACCACGCCCGCATTGACCGCGCCCCACACCATCACGGTGCTGTTGCGCGGGTCGATGCGGCGGGACAGCACACCGGGCAGCCCGGTGATCAGCGTGCCCAGCCCGTAGACCAGGTCGGCGGTCAAGTGTGGGCGCGAGGTGTGCCCGCCCGGCGAATGCAGGGTGATCTCGATCATGTCGGCCGCCGACGTGATCGGCCCCGCCTTCACCGCGATCTTGCCGACCGCCAGCCGGGGATCGCAGTGCAAGGCGAAGATCCGGCTCACTCCGGACAGCGCGCCGGCGGCGATCGCGTCGATCGCGCCGCCGGGCATCAGCTCTTCGGCGGGCTGGAAGATCAGCCGCAGCGCGACCGGCAGTTCCGGCACCCCCGCCAACGCCAGCGCGGTGCCCAGCAGGATCGCGGTGTGCGCGTCGTGGCCGCAGGCGTGCGCGGCGTTGGGCATCGTCGATTCGTACGGGGCACCGGTCCGCTCGGCCATCGGCAACGCGTCCATGTCGGCCCGCAGCGCGATCCGCGGCTCGTGGTCGGGACCGAAATCGCAGGTCAGCCCGGTCCCGCCGGGCAGCACCTTCGGGTTGAGCCCCGCGTCGGCCAACCGTTCGGCGACGAACTGTGTGGTGGCGTACTCCTGGCGGCCCAACTCGGGATAGCGGTGGATGTGTCGCCGCCAGGCGACCAAGTCGTCGAAGTGCGCGGCCAGCCACGATTCAGCGATGTCGGAGAGGCTCATGACGCCGCCCGCTGGTCACGGGCCGCCAGCACCCGGTCGCGTTCGACCGGCTGACTCGGCCAGGCGAACGACTGCTGCGCGCCAACATGATTGCGCCGTCGACGACTGCCCGGTCGGCGCTGGGACCGACGGCCGCGGCGGTGAACTCGGGCTGGTGCAAGCGACGCGCCGCCGGCATCGACGGCGACCATCGGATGGATGCCCGGGAGAAGTTGCGTGACGTTGCCCATGTCGGTGCTGCCCAACGGCAGCGCCGCCTCGAGTCCCTCATCGATGGGGGTGCGCCCGAGCCGCGTCATCTCGGCGCGGACGGTATCGGACAGCCACCGGTCGGGCTTGAGCGCGTCGTACATCGGCTCGGTCTGCTCGACGCTGTACTCGCAGCCGGTGGCCACCGCGCCGGCCAAGAAGCAGTCGCCCACCTTCGCTTGCAGGTCGGCAAGCGACCACGACTCGGTCGCGCGCATCGTGTACTGCATTTCGGTCCGGCTCGGGGATGACATTGGCGACCTGGCCGCCCTCGGAGACAATGCCGTGCACCTGCTGCCCGGGTGCCAGCTGTTGACGCAGCAGCCCGATGGCGACCTGGGCCACCGTGGCCGCATCGGCGGCGTTGACACCCAGAAACGGTGCGGCCGAGGCATGGGCTTCGCGCCCGTGGTAGTCGACCCGGACCGCGGACAACGTCAGCGAGCGGGCGGCCGCGATATCCACCGGCCCGGGATGCATCATCACGGCCACCGCCAAGTCGTCGAAGACTCCGGCGTCGAGCATCAAGACTTTTCCGCCGCCGAACTCCTCGGCAGGTGTGCCCAGCAACGCAACCGTCAGGTCGAGCTCTTCGGCGACATCGGCCAGTGCCAGCGCGGCGCCCACTGCCGACGCGGCGATGATGTTGTGACCGCAGGCATGACCGATCCCGGGCAGCGCGTCGTACTCAGCGCACACGCCGACGGTCAACGGACCGCTGCCGAAGTCGGCCCGAAAAGCGGTGTCCAATCCACCGGCCGCCGCGGTGATGTCGAAACCTCGCTCAGCCAGCAGCGTTTGGGTCTTGGCGCAACTGCGGTGCTCGGCGAACGCCAACTCCGGTTCGGCGTGGATCGCGTGAGAAAGCTCGACCAGGTCCGTGCCACGGCGCCGTACCGCGTCCTCGACGCGATCCAACACCGGGATTGAGGCCATTCCCGCAGTATCTCACCGACTAAGCTCGCCGACTGTGCCGCTGTGCATGACGCTCGACCCGACCCTGACACGCTCGCCGGGCGGGCTGCGCAATTCATCGCCGAGGGCACCGGGATCGCCGAACATGATGTCGCGATCGTTCTGGGATCTGGGTGGGCGCCGGCGGTCGCCGCGCTGGGCTCGGCAACCGCAGTGCTGCCCATGGCCGAACTGCCCGGCTTCACCCCTCCGACCGCTGTCGGCCACACCGGCCGGGTGCTGTCGGTGGGTATCGGTGCACACCGCGTGCTGGTGCTGGCCGGTCGTGTCCACGCCGTATGAAGGCCACGACCTGCTGCATGTCGTCGCACCCGGTGCGGACGGCATGCGCAGCCGGCGCACGCGTCGTCGTCCTCACCAACGCGGCCGGTGCGGTGCGCGAGGACTTCGAGGTGGGCCAGCCGGTGCTGATCAGCGACCACCTGAACCTGACAGCGCGGTCTCCGCTGATCGGAGCGCAGTTCGTCGACATGGTCGACGCATACTCGCCGCGGCTACGGTCGCTGGCGCGGTCGGTCGACTCGGCGCTGACCGAAGGCGTGTACGCCGGGCTGCCCGGGCCACACTACGAGACGCCCGCCGAGATCCGGATGTTGCGGACCCTGGGCGCCGATCTGGTGGGCATGTCCACCGTGCACGAGACGATCGCGGCGCGGGCGGCGGGCGCCGAGGTTTTGGGAGTTTCACTGGTGACGAACATGGCGGCCGGGATCACCGGTGAGCCGCTCAGCCACGTCGAGGTGCTCGCTGCCGGTGCGGCCTCGGCGACCCGGATGGGCGCGCTGCTGGCCGACGTGGTCGCGCGGCTGTAGCGGGCTGCTGAGGAATCAAGTGACGCCGGAGGACTGGATCGCCCACGACCCCGATCCGGTGACGGCCGCCGAGCTCGCCCGCTGCGATCACGCTGAACTGGCCGCGCGGTTCGCCCGGCCGCTGACATTCGGCACCGCGGGACTGCGCGGCCCGGTCCGGGGTGGCCCGGACGCGATGAACCTCGCCGTGGTGTTGCGTGCCACCTGGGCGCTGGCACGGGTGCTCACCGACCGCGGCCAGAGCCGGTCGACGGTGATTGTCGGGCGCGACGCCCGCCACGGCTCAGCCGAATTCGCCCCGGCAGCAGCCGAAGTTCTTGCTGCCGAAGGCTTTTCGGTTGTGCTGTTTCCGCATCCGGTGCCCACACCGGTGCTGGCGTTTGCGGTGCGGCACACCGGCGCGGCGGCAGGCATCCAGATCACCGCATCACACAACCCGCCGGCCGACAACGGTTACAAGGTGTATCTCGACGGGGGCATCCAGATCATCTCCCCCACCGACCACGAGATCGAAGCCGCGATGGCCGCCGCCCCCTTTGCCGACGAGATCGCCCGCGCGCCCGTCGAACCGGCAGACCCAGGCCTGGTCGAACTCTACATCCAGCGGGCCGCCCGGGTACGGCGCTCGCCGGGCCCAGTACGGGTGGCGCTGACGCCCCTGCACGGGGTGGGCGGCAAGGTGGCCGTGGAAACGCTGCGACGCGCCGGCATCGCCGACGTGCACACCGTCGCCAGCCAGTCGAGGCCCGATCCCGACTTTCCGACCGTCGGATTCCCCAATCCCGAAGAGCCCGGTGCCACCGACGCCGTGCTCGCGCTTGGCAGCGAACGTGGACGCCGAGATCGCGATCGCGCTCGATCCTGACGCGGACCGCTGCGCGGTCGGGATACCCACCCCGGCGGGTTGGCGGATGCTTTCCGGTGACGAGACCGGTTGGCTGCTCGGGGATTTCATCTTGTCTCGGACCGACCCGGGCGAGCTAGCCACCAGCGTGGTAGCCAGCACCGTGGTGTCGTCACGGATGCTTGCGGCAATCGCCGCGCACTGGGGTGCACGCCACGTCGAAACTCTGACCGGGTTCAAATGGCTGGCCCGCGCCGATGCCGGCTTGCCCGGCAGCACGTTGATCTACGCCTACGAGGAGGCGATCGGGCACTGCGTCGACCCGGCGGCGGTCCGGGACAAGGACGGCATCAGCGCCGCGGTACTGGCCTGCGACCTGGTGGCGACACTGAAAAGTCAGGGCCGCTCGGTGCTCGACGCGCTGGACGATTTGGCCCGCCGGTTCGGGGTGCATGTCGGCGCCGCGGTATCACGAGCGGTGGCTGACCCGGCTCAGGCAACCGCACTGATGCGTCGGTTGCGAGCTTCGCCGCCCAGTCATCTGGCCGGATTCGCTTCGACCACAACGGATTTGCTGCAGCGCCCAGGTCTGGATCGCACCGATGCGCTGATCTTCACCGGCGGCGACGCCGTCACGTCGGCTCGGGTCGTGGTCCGGCCGTCGGGTACCGAGCCGAAAGTCAAGTGCTACATCGAAGTTCGCTCGACAGCGGCCGACGATCTGGCCGATGTTCGCCGGCGGGCGACCGCGCTCTGCGACGAACTGGCGTCGTCGGTGCAGCACTGGTAGCGGCGCTGACGACTTAGCGTGGGCCGAATTGGCGGTCGCCGGCGTCGCCGAGACCCGGGACGATGTACGACGCCTCGTTGAGACGGTCATCGACGGCTGCGGTGAACACCCGCACGTCAGGCGCTGCTTTTGTCAGGGCCGCAATGCCTTCCGGGGCGACCAGCACAGACAGCACGCTGATGTCGTCGGCGCCGCGGCGATGCAGCAACCCGATGGTGTAGATCATCGAGCCACCGGTAGCCAACATCGGGTCGAGGACCAGCACCGGCCGGCCATGCAGATCGTCGGGCAACGACTCCATATACGATGTGGGCGAAGCAGTCTCCTCATCGCGAGCGACGCCGACGAACCCCACCCGCGCTTCCGGTAGCAGCACCAGCGCCGGATCGACCATGCCGAGGCCGGCCCGCAAAATCGCCACCAGCAGAGGCGGTTTGGCCAACCGGCTGCCGGCCGTCTCGGCCAGCGGCGTGCGCACGGTGACCGGCTGGCTGGGTGCGTCACGAGTGGCCTCGTAGACCAGCATCACGGTCAAATCGCGCAACGCGACGCGAAACGCCGCATTATCGGTGCGCTCATCGCGCAGTATGGTCAGCCGGGCCGCGGCCAGCGGGTGGTCAACGACATGCACATGCACGGCCGTCGACCCTACGCCCGCTGACGATGCAAAACGCGCATCCCATCAGTCTCAGAAGTCCCTCGCCGAGGGGATAGCGCCTTCTCAGACTTGATAGCGCATGTGACGCCACCCTGCTGACGAGCGACGGGTGATATCGCATGCGCCGTCTTTCCGGAGAAGCAATGCATACCCAATTGCCGTTGCCGCAGTGGCTGATGTGACAGCGCGCCCCTGTGGCTCAGGCGCCGAAGAAGTTGAAAATGTCGAAGCCGTAACCGACAAGGTCGACCAGCGGCTGCCCGGAGATCAACGGCGACCCGTCCAAGATGGCGTCCGGGCTCAGCGACGGGATGCTGGCCGTCAGAGTCGGTCCACGTGGTGAGCAGCGACGCGTCCAGTTCGTTGGTGAGGTCGTAGCCGGAAAGGGAAAGCAGCGAGTCGACGAGCGATTGCGACAGCGGCGACTGACCGGCATCCTGCAGCAGGTCGTCGATCGGGCCGACGAACGTCTGCACCGCTGGCGTACTCGATACCGGCCAGCATCTGCAGTGGATCCATCTTGTCGATGAAACCGGCGGCACCGGAGGCCACCAGCTGGCCCGTCGCGTCGACCTGCCACGGGCCGGCGACACCGATCGGGTCGACGCCATTGACTTCGATGCCGGCGCCCGGATCACCCGGGTTTCCGTAGCCCCAGTCGTCGAACAAGCGTCGCAAACGGGGTCGAAGAGAGTCGTAGAAGAACTGCCCGGCGGGCCCGCCGTCGTACATGAACGCCAAGCGTCGGCAGCGGCGCGGGAATCGCGTAGAAGTTGTCGTCACCGATGGACCCGAGACTGATGATGTTGGTGGTGTCCAGGTTCACCCCGGGGGTCGGGTCTGGGTAATAGGGGTGGACCGTCTCAATGCCGATGAGCGCGTTGAGGTCGGCCCACAGGTTGCCCGGGTTCGACGGAAAGTCGGCCCAGCCGTCGTATTCGCCGGTGTATATGTCGGTCGCAATCCCGGTGGTCGGGGTGGTTGCCAGGCTCATCGGGATATCGACGAACGGAATGTGTTGGGGCTCGGGAGTCAAGCTGAAGTTGGCGACGCCGTCGGGGAATTGGAAGCGGTCCAGGATGCCGCCGATCGGGCTTTGGGGGTCACCGAGCAGCGTGACATTCAAGTCGTTCAGGTTGACTCCGGCCGGCATGTTGTTGAGCAGGTCGTTCATCTCGATGGTGGCGACGTCGGCGCTCTGCGAGTAGCCCAGCACCGCGACGTCATTTCCGCCCTGCAATGCCGGGACGATCACGCTGTTCAGGTCGCCGACGCCGACGTTCAATGAGTCGCCGAAACCCAGATCAGGCTCACTGGGAGAGCAGACGATCGGGCAGAACTGCTCCGGGGTGGTCAAAGCGTCGAAGGTGTAGCCGCTGTCCTGGCCGAGGTACAGCGATTCGACGCTGTTGAGGTAATCCTGGTCGGGAGTCGGGTCTCCGGTGCCGCCCATGATCCAGCCCTCGTCGGCGAGCAGTCTGGCCTCCGCGATGATCGCTTTCAGCTCAGCAGGGAAGGCCCACAGTCCTATCGACATCACGCCGATGATCGCGGCGCAGACGGTCGCCAACACCACACGACCCGGCGAACGCAACCTCTGTTCTGACATCGCGGCCTCCCAGCGGTAAACCGCCAGCCGAGAGGCAGCCGTAGATCGGGTTTGATCGTCCCCGGCCCGGCGATTGGCAAACATCATGCGCTGATCGGGCATCCGTCATGGCGCAATTCGCAATTTTGTCCGGCGCGCTTCACAACTCGACACGCATGCAGGTAGACCAGTGCGCGGCAGGGAGACTCATATACTCCCGCCATGCGGCGCCGACCTTGGCGAAATGGCACACGATATCGAGCGGTCAGCCTATTCGGCGTACTGGCGATTTCCACGGTGTTGATGTCGTGGCCGTCGGCTCATCACGCCCACGAAACCGGTCCGGTGGACTTCAAGGCGGCCGCGGTTCCGACTCCCGCACACGTCGTCGTCGTGGTGGAAGAGAATCGGTCGCAAAACAACATCATCGGAAACAAGTCGGCGCCCTATATCAACCAGCTGGCCGCAAACGGCGCGATGATGGCGCAGTCCTTCGCCGAAGTGCACCCCAGCGAACCCAACTATTACGCGTTATTCGCCGGCAACACACTGGTCAACGACAACGTATGTCCGGTCAACGCCGGCAACACGCCCAACCTCGGCTCGCAATTGCTCGGCGCTGGTTACACGTTCGTGGGTTACGCGGAAAGCCTGCCCGCGGTGGGCTCGACGGAATGCAGGGCGGGGAAATACGCGCGCAAGCATGTGCCCTGGGTGAGCTTCAGCAATATCCCAAGCTCCGACTCGCGTTCCGTTTTCCGCGTTTCCCGCGCCCGTCCAATTACGCCAGCCTGCCGACCGTCGCGTTCGTCACCCCGAACCTCGACAACGACATGCACGACGGCTCGATCGCTCAAGGCGACGCGTGGCTGTATCAGAACTTGTCGCAGTACGCCGCATGGGCGAAATCCAATAACAGCTTGCTGATTCTGACCTGGGACGAGGACGACAACACCTCGCGGAATCAGATTCCTACGGTGATCTACGGGGCGAATGTCAGGCCCGGCAGCTACAGCGAGCCGATCAGCCACTACAACGTGTTGTCCACATTGGAGCAGATGTACGGGCTGCCGAAGCTCGGCTACGCCGGCAGAGCGCCCGCCATCACCGACATTTGGGGCGCCTAACCGCGGCCTGGCGTCCAGCGGCCGCGCGGCTCGTCGCTATTGTGTGCCGCATGGCTGCTGACCTCGTGCCTATCTGCTTGAGCCTGACCGACGGTGACCGCTACACCGTGTGGGCGCCCCGCTGGCGCGACGCGGGCGACGAGTGGGAGGCGTTTCTGGGCAAGGATGAGGATCTCTACGTATTCGCGACGCCCGCTGATCTGGTGGCGTTCGTGCGCACCAATACCGACAACGACCTGGTGGACCATCCGGGGTGGAAAGGCCTGACCGAGGCCAACGCCCACAAGCTCGAGCCGGCCGACGACAAGCAATTCGACCTGATCGCGGTCGAGGAGCTGGTCTCCGAGAAGCCGACCGAGGAGTCGGTGACTGCGCTGGCGAACACGCTGGCGATCGTCTCGTCCATCGGGTCGGTCTGCGAGTTGCCGGCGGTGATGAAGTTCTTCAACGGCAATCCGACCCTGGGCACGCTGGCCGGCGGAATCGATCACTTCACCGGCAAAGCCGGTCTCAAGCGCTGGAATGTGATCGCCGACGTCATCGGACGTAGCTGGGACGACGTACTCGGCGCGTTGGACGAGATCGTCAGCACCCCTGAGGTGAGCAGCGCCGTATCGGACGCGGCTGCGGCCGAACTGGCCGAGCCGCTCGAAGAGGAAGACGCGGGGCACGCCGACGAGGAGACCACCGAGGAGCAAGAGACCAAGCCCGCGGCCGAGAGCGCCGACGATGCCGCGGACGGCGAGCAGGCCCGTGTCACCGGCGACGAGGCTGTGCTGGGCGGCGACGAGGACTTCTGGGGGAAAGTCGGCATCGACCCGATCCGGATCATGACCGGCGGAGGCACGTTCTACACGCTGCGCTGCTATTTCGACGATCGTCCGATCTTTTTGGGACGCAACGGTCGAATCAGCGTGTTCACCTCGGAGCGTGCGCTGGCCAGATACCTCGCCGATGAGCACGACCACGACCTGTCCGACCTCAGCACCTACGACGACATCCGCACCGCGGCAACTGACGGCTCGCTGCGGGTCGACGTGACCCACGACAACGTCTACGTGCTGACCGGGCTGGCCGACGATTTAGCCGCCGGGCCGGACGCGATGGACCGTGAGCAGCTTGATCTGGCTGTCGAGTTGCTACGCGATGTCGGGGACTACGCCGAGGACAACACCGCCGACAAGGCGTTCGCGACGGAACGCCCGTTGGGCAAGCTGGCGGCCTATGTCCTCGAACCCGGTTCGGTGAGCAAGCCCGCGCCGCCGTATACCGACGCGGTTGAGGCGTGGGAAGAGCTGGAGCGCTTCGTCGAGTCGCGGCTTAGGCGCGAATAGCGCCGCAAGCCGGCGACGACATTGTCGTCAGCGTCGCGGCTTAGGCGCGAATAGCGCCGCAAGCCGGCGACGCATCGTCAGCGTCGCGGCTTAGGCGCGAATAGCGCCGCAGCCGGCGACGACGCGTTGAACGGGTCACAGATGCACACCCGCCTCTCCGTCGGCGGACATGCGAATTGCCCGCCTCTGAGCGAAAAGTCGCCGCGCTCACGAAGTTCCTGACCCAACCGGCGCGTAATCGCTCGTAGGCGGGCACAAAGCGCATCGGCCCGAACAGCGACCAATGGGACAGTTGTGAGTCGCGACGAAGGTTCGCGGAAACACGCGCCCAGTGATCAAGCGGCTAAGCGGGGAAGTTCACGTCCTTGGTGACGGACTTCCACTCCTCGATCGACGACGTCATCGCGGCGATTTTGTCGCGCATCGCCTTGAGCACGTCGCGGCCCAGCAGTAGCCGCAGCGGCGGCTCGTCGAGCTTGGTCACCATCAGCACCGCCTCGGCCACCTTGCGCGGGTCGCCCGGCAGATGGTCGGCGAACTGCTTGATGAGGTCTTTTCGCGCCGCCACGTCGGCGTAGTCGGCTATCGGCTGGCCGGACTCTTTCATCGATCGCGTCGCCCAGTCGGTGCGGAAAGCGCCCGGCTCGATGGCGATGACCTTGATACCCAGCGGCCGCACCTCGGTGGCAAGGGCCTCAGTCACCGCCTCCAGCGCGAACTTGGTCGACGAGTAGTACGCGTTGGGCGGGTTGGCCACCAGGCCGGTCATCGACGAGATGTTGACGATGTGACCGGAGCGGCGTGCCCGCATCGCCGGAAGCACCGCCTTGATCATGTTCACCGCGCCGAAATAGTTGACATCGAACAGCTTTCGGACCTCGGCCTCCTCCCCCTCCTCGACCGCGGACAGGTAACCATGGCCGGCGTTGTTGACCAGCACGTCGATTCCGCCGAATGCCTTATCGGCCGCCGAGACGGCGGCGGCGATCTGACCCGCGTCGGTCACGTCGAGCGCGACCGCGACGGCCCGCTCACCGAACTCATCGACGAGATCCTGCACCGCCTCGGCCCGGCGCGCGGTCACCACCACGCTGTGGCCGTCTTCCAAAGCGGCGCGGGCGATCTCGCGGCCGAATCCGGTCGAGCATCCGGTGATCAGCCAGCGCGCCATCTCAGGCCGTCCCTTCCGGGAGGCGTCGCAAGTACGCTGTTCGCCGGTCCGCGAGCTGGGCCGCCCGCTGCTCGGGACTGACCCGTGGCAGATGCGGCACTTCGGCGTCGAGCCGGTCGAGCTTGACAACCCTTCCGTGCGCGCCGAGGTCTTCGGTTGGACCGGCCGCACCGAACTCAGCCATCCGAAGCGTCAGGATGCCCTCGCGCAAACCGTTGGAGTCGATCCAGTTCGTCACGCCCGGATCGTCGGGTGAGATCACGTAGGTGTAGCCACCGTCCTCGTTGGCGACCGACTGTGCCTTGTTGAGGCTGCCGGTGCGATCGACGATGTCGAGCGTGGTGCCCCAGATGTTGCTCAGCGGCACCGTGAAGTATTCGGCGCCGCCGTCGCTGACGTCGACCACGAATGCCTCATCCTCGGCGAGGTCGAAGCGGCCCATCACATAAACCTGGTTGCGCATCGCGCCGACCTTGTCGGCCGACCACGCCAGGTTGAAATGGTTGGGCGGCATCTTGTAAACGCCGTGGCTGAGTTTTCCGGTGAAGTCGGCGAAATACGCCATCATCGCCGCGGTCGCCTCGGCCTGCTCGTCGAATGTGCGCGCAGGGGTTGCCGGCGGGCCACCCAGCCGTCGCACCTCAAAATAATTGGGGTCGTCGCGGCCCCAGTCCAGCAGCACGTCGCGGATGTAGAACTCGTGCGCCTCGGGAGTGGTCCGCACGTGGTTCGGCCGCCCGTTGGCAGGTTCGCCATCGACCGTGATGGTGAAGCTGCCGTCGGAGTCCACCTGCATGGTGCGACCGTTGAGCACATCGACGGTGCCCATGTGCGCATCCCACAGCGTGAAGTAGTTCTCGGTCATGCGGTGTTCGCCTACCTGGCCGTGGATCTCGTATCGGTCATCACCAGATATCGGAATCACCCGATAGACGCTGTCGGGATTGTCGATGCCCCAACGTGATCCGGGAATACGGCGACCGTCTACCGGGTGTGCCAGCCGAGTGATGCAACTGACCTTGGGCCGCAGCTTGTCCTGATTGGACGACCACACCGCTGCCGAGAACATCACCTCGGCGAACGCATCATCAAACCGCTCGCGCATCGCCTGCGAGGCCTTCGCCCGGCCCAGCCAGGTGTCCGCGACGCTGCGGTAAGCCGCTTTCACTACCGGGTGCTCGATCAGCTCGAGCGCGGCCAATTCCTGTTCGTGCTGAGATGATGTCGCGACGGGGTCGTCTGTCATGAACTCTCCTCACTTCCCGACGTACTGTCGAAAACGTTTGTTGTACAACGCGAACCGTTCGTCGACCTGCGCCGGCCGCAACCCGTAGATTTCCAGGCCGTAGGCCGGGCGGGCTGCCTCGCGGGGCCGTTCGTCAAGCCAGCGTCGCATCGCGCTTTCCGCCTCGACGGTAAGCGGCAAGCCGACGGCGTCGTACACCCGGGCCACTTGTCCGATCGGGTCGGCCACCGCGTCATCGAAGGCGATATCGGTGACCCGGGCACCGTCGTCAGCCCAACCATCGCGGACCGCCATGGCCCGGTCATTGGTCCAGCCCATCCGCTGCAACCATTGCGCACCCACCCGGTGCAAGTCGACGGCGTCGGCATGCATCGCATGCAGGGTCGCGTTGAGGCTGGCCCCGGACGCGATCGTGGTGCCGGGGTCGCGATGCATGTGCACGACATGCAAGTCGGGAAACTGGGCACGCAGTAGATCGAGATAGCCGAGGTGGGCCGGTGACTTGAGCACCCAGCGCCGCGCCACCGCGCCACGTTCACGTTTCTGCCACTGCAAGAACTGCAGCATCCGGTGTAGGTAGGTGTAGGCGGGAGCGAAATCCTGCTCGTCGAGCCAGGACCGGTAATGCGGAAGGTGCGCACCGGATTCCGGGACATGCGACAAGAAAGCGTCGGCCAGAAAGACGATTTCCTCTTCGGCTTCGCGCGCATACATCGGGTGGATGACGAACAAGTCCGGCGCTAGTTCGCGGGACTTGGCTTCGCGTGCTTCGCTGATGGCTATGCGCGGGTCGACACCATTGAACTGGTAGTCGAGGCGGGGTGCGACCTCGACCACCTCCCAGCCATAGGCGCAGTGGAAACGCGGGTCGGCGGCCAGCAGTCGCTGCAGCAGTGTGGTCCCGCTGCGCATCATCCCGACGACGATGATCGGCGCCGCGATGCGCTCCTCGAGGATGTCCGGATGGCGGCGAATCCACTCCTGGGCTCGCAAGCGCATGCGCAGGCTGTGCACGATGCCCGAACGCAGGATGTGCACTCCGACCACGTTGAGGTCGGCGGCCGCGTAGTCGGCCAACAACACGCCGAGCGGACCCTCGAATTCCCCGGGACCCCAATCGATCAGTGACTCCTTGCGCTGCGCATCGGCCAGCACGGCGGCCAAGTCGAAGGGCCCCGCGGCGCTCGAGTTTGTCACGCGTTCAAAACTTCAGGTGGTGGCTGACGTCGCCAACCTGGTCGACGAACATGGTGCGGCTGTCGAACCACCACGCGCCGTCCAGCCGGTGAAAGGTGTCCTTGTAGTGCCCGGTCACGATGACCTGCAACGGCAGTTCCGGCGTGGCCTGCGTGACGCAGTAGTAGGACCGGCTGGACGCGGTGCCCTCGGCCTCGTCGATCTCGAGCTGCACGTTGCTGGTGTTGTGCTTGGTCTTCGGGGTGCCGTCCTCATAGATGCGGGTGGCCATGTCATACATCTGCCGCACCCTGGCGGTGCCCTCGAACACCGTCTCGGGCGGACCGTTCTCGACCCCGCAGATACGACCGTTAGCGAACAGCCCGGCCACTGCGTCCAAGTCGCCGGCATCCAGGAGTTCGGCGTACCGGTAGATCAGGTTGGTGATTTCGCGTGCACTATCGCTCATGTCGAACCACCCTGAGATCGTGGCAGAACTGCCCCGAGTCTCGGTCGTTTTAGATCGAATCGCCGGGTACGTTTCCCGTCATGGGTGAACTCGACAACACCGTCGCCGTCATCACCGGCGCCGCGCGCGGTCAGGGCCGCAGCCATGCTGTCGCGCTGGCCGAACAGGGTGCCGACATCATCGCGGTCGACATCTGCGCCGACATCGACGCGATTCCCTATCCGCTGGGCACCAAGTCCGATCTCGAGGAGACCGCGCGGCTGGTGGGTGCCGCGGGCCGCACCGCGGTTCCCGTCGTCGCCGACGTCCGCGACCTCGCCGGCCTGGAAGCCGGCGTCCAGGCCGGGATCGACGAGGTCGGCGAGATCGACATCGTCATCGCCAACGCCGGCGTGGTGGCGATCGGCGACCCGGCGACGCGCGCCGAACCGGTGTTCACCACGATCGTCGATACCAACCTCAAGGGCGTATGGCACACGATGCTCGCGACGGTGCCGTCGATCATCCGCAAGGGACGCGGCGGGTCGGTGGTTTTGGTCAGTTCCTCGCAAGGCCTGACCGGTCGCGGCGGTGACGGCAGCGCCGCGATGTTCGCCTACGCCGCGTCCAAGCACGGCGTGGTGGGCCTGATGCGCTCAGCGGCGAATGCCTATGCGCCACACAAGATCCGGGTCAACTCGGTCAATCCCAGCGGCGTTGCGACCCCGATGATCCTCAACGACTTCGTGATCAAGGGGATGACGGAGAATCCGAACCCGGCGGTCTCGCAAATGTTGCTCCCCGACGTGCCGTTGGTCGAGTCGCAAGACGTCACCGAAGCTGTGCTGTGGCTCGTCAGCCCGCGGGCCCGCTACGTGACGGGCATAACGGTGCCCGTCGACGCGGGCCACGTCGTGATGTAGCGGCGGCTTAGCCGATCAACACCGCGAAACGCGGTTTGATGACTTCGTCGATGATCGCGAGCCGCTCGTCGAAGGGGATGAACGCCGACTTCATCGCATTGATGGTGAAGCGCGCCAGGTCCGTCCAGCCATATCCGAATGCGTCGACGAGAGCCAGCATCTCATGGCTCATCGTGGTGTCGCTCATCAACCGGTTGTCGGTGTTGACGGTGACCCGGAACCGGGCGCGGGCCAACAGATCGAAGGGATGCTCGGCGATGCTGTTGACCGCGCCGGTCTGGACGTTGGAGCTGGGGCACAGCTCCAACGGAATCCGCTTGTCCCGCAGAATCGACGCCAAACGGCCCAGCCGCACCGTGCCGTCCTCGGCGACGTCGATGTCGTCGACGATCCGCACGCCGTGGCCCAGCCGGTCGGCACCGCACGATGCGATCGCCTCGTGGATAGACGGCAGCCCGAACGCCTCACCGGCATGAATCGTGAAGCGGGCGTTGTTGTCTCGCATGTAGTCGAAGGCGTCCAGATGCCGGGTTGGCGGGTAGCCGGCCTCCGCACCGGCGATATCGAATCCGACCACGCCCTTGTCGCGGAATCGGATCGCCAGCTCGGCGATTTCGCGGGACAGCGCGGCGTGCCGCATCGCGGTGACCAGGCAGCGCACGACGATCGGCCGCCCCGCCGCCGCGGCCGCCTTCTCACCGTCGGCGAAACCCGCCAGCACCGCGTCGACGACGGCGTCGAATGACAGCCCGCGGTTGATGTGCAGTTCGGGGGCGAACCGCACCTCGGCGTACACCACCGAGTCGGCGGACAGGTCTTCCACGCATTCGTAGGCGACTCGGTGCAGCGACTCCGGGCGTCTGCATCACCGCGACGGTGTGCGAAAACGGCTCCAGGTAGCGCTCCAGCGATCCGCTGTGCGACTGGGTGTGAAACCACCGCGTCAGCTCGTCGACCTCGGTGGCGGGCAGGTCGTCGTAGCCGGTGTGAGCGGCGATGTCGATCACCGTTGCCGGGCGCAACCCGCCGTCGAGGTGATCGTGCAACAGCGCCTTGGGCGCCCGTTTGATCGCCTCGAGTCTCAGTGGCGTCGTCATCAGGTGATCCGATCGATGATCAGCGGTCGCCGCACGGGCGCGGTGTCGACGACGCTCCAGCCCGCCGTCCAACTCGGCCATCGCGGGCTCGAAGCGTTCGGGGGTGTCGGTGTACAGCGTGAACAGCGGTTCGCCGGCGACCACCGGCTCTCCGGGACGCCGGTGGATGCGGATCCCGGCTCCGGACTGCACCGACTCGCCCGGCCGGGACCTGCCCGCGCCGAGCCGCCACACCGCAAGCCCCACTGCCATCGCGTCGATATCGCCCATTGTGCCGCCCCGACCGGCAGTCACGGTTTCGGAGTACTTACCAACTGGCAACGGTACGGACAAGTCACCGCCCTGCGCGGCGACCAGCCGGCGAAATCGGTCCATCGCGGTGCCGTCGCGCAGCGTCTGGGCGGGCTCTCGCCCGTCGATGCCCGCGATCTGGAGCATCTCCCCGGCCAGCCGAAGCGTCAGCTCCACCACGTCGGGCGGGCCCCCGCCGGCCAGCACCTCCAGCGCTTCGGCGACTTCAAGCGCGTTACCGGCAGCCGCGCCCAGCGGAGCGTTCATGTCGGTCAACACCGCACACACCGGCAGCCCATGGTCGGAGCCCAGCGCCACCATCGTTTCGGCCAGCTCACGGCACTGCGATTCCGAACTCAGCAACGCGCCGGAACCGACCTTGACGTCGAGCACCAGCGCGCCCGCCCCTTCGGCGATCTTCTTGCTCATCACCGAGCTCGCGATCAGCGGCAGCGACTCGACGGTGGCGGTGATGTCGCGCAACGCGTAGAGCTTCGCGTCGGCGGGCGCCAACCGGCCGGCCGCGAAGATGGCCGCGCCTACCTCACAAAGCTGGTGGCGCACTTGCTCGTTCGATAGATTCGCGGTGAAGCCGGCGATGGATTCCAACTTGTCCAGGGTGCCGCCGGTATGGCCGAGTCCACGGCCGGACGCCTGCGGCACCGCGCCACCGCACGCCGCAATCACCGAGACCAGCGGCAGCGTGATCTTGTCGCCGACCCCGCCGGTGGAGTGCTTGTCCACGGTCGGCAGCGGATTGCCGTCGCGCCGTAAGTCGGTGAAATCCAGCCGCTCCCCGGAGGCCACCATCGCCGCCGTCCAGCGCGCGGTCTCGCCGTAATCCATCCCGCGCAGGAAGATCGCCATCAACAGCGCTGACATCTGTTCATCGGCGACCTGCCCGTTGGTGTAGGCGTCGATGACCCAGTCGATCGCGGCATCGGGCAGCCGACCGCCGTCGCGTTTGGTCGCGATGATCGTCGGCGCGTCGAATCTCATGTGCCGTCCCGCTCCCGGCGGGCCAGATCCCCGGGACCGAATGCGTCGGGCAACAAGTCGCCGAGCCGTCGGGGCGTATCGGGATGGTCGATCAGTAGATCCGGTCCGCCGTGTTCGAGCAACAGCTGACGACACCGGCCACACGGCATCAGCGGCGAGCCGCTGCCGTCGACGCAGGCCAGTGCGAGCAACCGGCCGCCGCCGGTCGAATGCAGGGCGCACACCACTGCGCACTCGGCACAGAGACCCAGGCCATATGAGACATTCTCCACATTGCAGCCGGCGATAATCCGCCCATCGTCGACCAACGCCGCCGCGCCCACCGGAAAGCGTGAGTAAGGCGCGTACGCCCCGTGTGCTGCTTGGATAGCCTTGTCCCGCAGCAGTTTCCAGTCAATTGCGTTGGTCACGGTCGCGATACCACGCGGGTCGGGAACGCATCAGCCACCTCGTTCACTGTCGGCCAATTCACAACGTCACCCTAGATTCTTCGCGCTGGAAAGCTTTGGTGGACACGAAGCCGGTCTTTTGACCGCCAGAATGGGTTTAGAGTCCACCCGACGGTCCCGCGATTTGGGAGGCGCTGATGACGATGACGTCTGCGAATCCGGCCGCGCCGACGCCGGGAGATGGATCGTCGCGCACACGGCGACGACGACGGACCCTCTACCGCGGCGATCCCGGCATGTGGTCGTGGGTGTTGCACCGCATCACCGGCGCGACCATCTTCTTCTTCCTGTTCGTGCACGTGCTCGACACCGCACTGGTCCGGGTCAGCCCGCAAACCTACGACGAAGTCATCGCGACCTACAAGACCCCGATCGTGGGCCTGATGGAGCTCGGGCTGGTGGCCGCGGTGCTTTACCACTCGCTCAACGGCATCCGCGTGATCCTGATCGACTTCTGGGCCAAGGGCATCCGCTACCAACGACTGATGCTGTGGGCGATCGCCGTGGTGTGGCTGCTGGTGATGGTGCCGGCGACGGTGGTTATCGGCATCCACATGATCGGGCACTTCAGATGAGCTCCCCCGACCTCCAACTAGGGCGCGGCCAGGTCGCGCCGATCCGGCAGCGCAGTTATGACCGGCCGGCCAGCCTGGACAGTCCGCGAGCATCGCGCCGGCGGGCCGGCATGCCCAACTTCGAGAAATACGCCTGGCTGTTCATGCGGTTTTCCGGCGTCGTGCTGGTGGTGCTGGCGCTCGGGCACTTGTTCGTGATGCTGATGTGGGACGACGGTGTCTACCGCATCGACTTCAATTACGTGGCGCAGCGCTGGCACTCGCCGTTCTGGCAGACCTGGGACCTGCTGCTGCTGTGGCTGGCGCAGCTGCACGGCGGCAACGGCCTGCGCACCATCATCGACGACTACAGCCGCAAGGATTCCACCCGCTTCTGGCTCAACGCCCTGCTGGCGGTGTCGATGGCCTTCACGTTGGTGTTGGGCACTTACGTGCTGCTGACGTTCGACCCGAACATCTCGTCATGAGCACGATCTCCCAACACCGATACGACGTGGTGATCGTCGGCGCGGGCGGCGCCGGAATGCGGGCGGCGGTGGAGGCGGGTCCGCGCGTCCGTACCGCAGTGCTGACCAAGCTCTACCCCACCCGCAGCCACACCGGCGCCGCCCAGGGCGGCATGTGCGCGGCGCTGGCCAACGTCGAAGACGACAACTGGGAATGGCACACCTTCGACACCGTCAAGGGCGGCGACTATCTCGCCGACCAGGACGCGGTGGAGATCATGTGCAAGGAAGCCATCGACGCGGTGCTGGATCTGGAGAAAATGGGGATGCCGTTCAACCGCACCCCCGAGGGCCGCATCGACCAGCGCCGCTTCGGCGGGCACACCCGCGATCACGGCAAGGCCCCGGTGCGGCGGGCCTGTTACGCCGCCGACCGCACCGGCCACATGATCCTGCAGACGCTGTACCAGAACTGCGTCAAGCACGACGTCGAGTTCTTCAACGAGTTCTACGCACTCGACCTGGTGCTCACTGAGACCCCTAGCGGCCCGGTCGCCACCGGCGTGGTCGCCTACGAGCTGGCCACCGGCCAGATCCACGTCTTTCACGCCAAGGCCGTGGTGATCGCGACCGGCGGGTCGGGCCGGATGTACAAGACGACGTCCAACGCGCACACGCTGACCGGCGACGGCATCGGGATCGTCTTCCGCAAGGGACTTCCGTTGGAGGACATGGAGTTTCACCAGTTCCACCCGACCGGGCTGGCCGGGCTGGGCATCTTGATCTCCGAAGCCGTGCGCGGCGAGGGTGGCCGGCTGCTCAACGGCGAAGGCGAGCGGTTCATGGAGCGCTACGCGCCGACGATCGTCGACCTCGCCCCGCGCGACATCGTCGCCCGGTCGATGGTGCTCGAAGTACTGCAGGGCCGCGGCGCGGGTCCGCACAAGGACTACGTCTACATCGACGTCCGCCACCTCGGCGAGGACGTACTGGAGGCCAAGCTGCCCGACATCACCGAGTTCGCCCGCACCTACCTGGGCGTGGACCCGGTCAAAGAGCTGGTGCCGGTCTACCCGACGTGCCACTACGTGATGGGCGGCATCCCGACCACCGTCACCGGACAAGTGTTGCGGGACAACACCTCGATTGTCCCGGGCCTATACGCGGCCGGCGAGTGCGCGTGCGTGTCGGTGCACGGCGCCAACCGGCTGGGCACCAACTCGCTACTGGACATCAACGTCTTCGGGCGCCGGGCCGGTATCGCCGCCGCCAATTACGCGAGGGGACACGAATTCATCGACATGCCGCCGGAACCGGAGGCGATGGTCGTCGGCTGGGTCGCCGACATCCTCTCCGAGCAGGGCAACGAACGCGTCGCCGACATCCGCGCGACGTTGCAACAGACGATGGACAACAACGCCGCGGTGTTCCGCACCGAGGAGACTCTCAAGCAGGCACTCACCGACATCCACGCGCTCAAGGAGCGTTACTCACGAATCACCGTGCACGACAAGGGCAAACGCTTCAACAGCGACTTGCTGGAAGCCATCGAGCTGGGTTTCCTGCTGGAGCTGGCCGAAGTCACTGTGGTCGGCGCGTTGAACCGCAAGGAATCCCGCGGCGGGCACGCCCGCGAGGACTATCCCAACCGCGACGACGTCAACTACATGCGCCACACCATGGCGTACAAGCAGGGCACCGATCTGCTCAGCGACATCCGGCTGGATTTCAAGCCCGTGGTGCAGACCCGTTACGAGCCAAAGGAACGGAAGTACTGATGAGTTCGGTTGTCGAGACCGCGCCGGACGCCGATCCGCCGTTGCCCCCGATCCCCGCGGGCGCGGTGATGGTGACGTGCAAGATCGCGCGCTTCAATCCGGAAAACCCGGACCAATACACGGATTCCGGCGGCTGGCAGAGCTTCCGGGTGCCCTGCCTGCCCAGCGACCGGCTGCTCAATCTGCTGATCTACATCAAGAGCTACCTGGACGGCACGCTGACTTTCCGCCGATCCTGCGCGCACGGCGTGTGCGGCTCCGACGCGATGCGGATCAACGGCGTCAACCGGCTGGCCTGCAAGGTGCTGATGCGCGATCTGCTGCCCAAGAAGCCCCGCAAGCAGCTGACCGTCACGGTCGAGCCGATCCGCGGGCTGCCGGTGGAGAAGGACCTCATCGTCGACATGGAGCCGTTCTTCGACGCCTACCGCGCGGTCAAGCCGTACCTGATCACCAGCGGCAACCCGCCGACGCGGGAGCGGATCCAGAGCCAAACCGATCGCGCCCGCTACGACGACACCACCAAGTGCATCCTGTGCGCCTGCTGCACCACCAGTTGCCCGGTGTTCTGGAACGAGGGCAGCTACTTCGGTCCGGCGGCCATCGTCAACGCGCACCGCTTCATCTTCGACAGCCGCGACGAGGCCGCTGCCGAGCGCCTCGACATCCTCAACGAGGTCGACGGGGTGTGGCGCTGCCGCACCACGTTCAACTGCACCGAGGCCTGCCCGCGCGGCATCGAAGTGACCAAGGCGATCCAAGAGGTCAAGCGGGCGTTGATGTTCACCCGCTGAGCCACGCCGCGGCAGCTGTCAGTGCTCGTCGTAGTGGTCGCCGTGAGCTGCGTGTCGGCAGCCATCGTGGATGTAGTCGACGTGGTCGCCGTGCGGAACCGCGACGTGGCCACAGCCATCGCCGTGAACATGTTCGTGCTCCGCATGCACCTCATGCCCGCCGGAGGGCTCGCATTCGTCGTAGTGGTTGTCGTGCCTTCGATGAAGGTGTCCGTCGTGCAGATAGTCGACGTGGTCACCGTGCGGGACTGCAACATGTCCGCAGCCCGCACCATGGACGTGCGCGTGATCGATGTGTTCTTTGTGAATTGTCTCGGTCATCGTTTTCTCACCGCCGTTTCGGCCCGATTGTGCCTGCTATAGGTACTCGCGCATGCCCTCTTACGATACGACCGGCCGTGAGTAGGGAGCAACGGTTGGCGACCGCCGGTGTGATGGATGCGGAGTTCGCGCAACGGGATCGGTGACGATATCGGGACGGCACCAATGGCACTCCCCGCGGATGTTGACCGCGTGGCAGGAATAAAAATACTAGACGTTGCCGTTTCGTAATTTGTTGTATCCGGCCAGCGACAAACGGGAGGTCCCGCGATGAGCACAACCACCGACGTGGGTCGCTGGGCAGCGGAAATCGAGCCCCGCCGCTACCAGACCAACGCGAGCCTGAGTCAGCCGCCGACCAAGGCTGCGGAGCGGCCGGTGCGGGAGTACGTGACCAACGTCAGCCGACGGGCGTCCTCCGGCATGCGCGGCGATTCGGACCAGCGCGCGGAGAGCGGTCACACAATCGTGGGCTGCACCGTCTAACGGTTATGACACAGAAAACCCGCGTCGAACCCCTGCCCCCGAAACAGGCGAACTGGCTCATCCGCGCGATGTACCGCTACGCCAAGCGGCGCTTCGGGGAAGTCCCCGAGCCGTTGGCGGTCGCCGCGCAACACCCGCGGCTGCTGATCGCTAACGCCGTACACGAGGCCATGCTGCAGTCGGGGTCACGCAAGCTTCCGGCCAACGTACGCGAGCTGGCGGTGTTTTGGACCGCACGCACCGTCGGCTGCTCGTGGTGCGTCGACTTCGGGTCGATGCTGCAGCGCCTTGACGGACTGGACATCGAGCGCCTCAAAGAAATCGACAACTACGCCACCTCGTCGCGTTTCACCGATGACGAGCGGGCCGCTATCGCCTATGCCGACGCGATGACCACCGACCCACACCGCGTCACCGACGAGCAGGTTACCGACCTGCGGGACCGCTTCGGTGAGAATGGCGTGATCGAGCTGACCTATCAGATCGGCGTGGAAAACATGCGGGCGCGGATGAACACCGCTCTGGGCATCACCGAGCAGGGCTTCAATTCCGGTGACGCGTGCCGGGTTCCCTGGCTGATCGAGCCGAGCGAAACCAAAGCGCAGCGCTAGAGTGGCGGCATGCAGGTCTGGGAGCTGCAACCAGGCCGGCTCATGGTTGCCGGCGGGTTTTCCGACCTTGCCGTGCACCATCACGCCGCGGTTCAGATCACCGTCGGCGGGAGCGGTCCGTTAGCAGTTACCCGCGACGGCGATACGCACGACGCGTGCCGACTGGTCGTGATCGCCAGCGGAGCGCGCCATGCCGTGCGATCGGATTCGCAATCCGGGGCGCTGACGCTGTACCTCGGGCTACAGACACCGCAAGGCATTGCGTTGAACACATTGGGCCGCAACCGCGGTCAGCATCGCGGTATCTGGATCGTCGACGGCGGAAAGGATCTGGCGGAGGCGACAGCTGCTGCACTGGACGCACACGGTGCGCACGCCGCGGCTGAGCTTCTCATCGAGGAACTCTGCGGGACGGGTGACCGCCGCTCCGACGGACCACGACCCGTTCACCCTCAGCTGCGGCAGGCGATCGAAGTCGTGTCGAGTCGCGTGCCCGACCACATCGATGTGTCTTCGGCCGCGAACGCTGTAGCGCTGTCACCCGACTATCTCGGGCGGTTGTGCAAACAGCAGACCGGCATCTCGTTTTCGGCCACGATCCGCTGGGAGCGGCTGGTTGCCGCCGTGAGCTACCTCCTTGATGGTTACTCGGTCACCGACGCCGCCCACCTGGCCGGGTTTGCCGATGGATCGCATGCCAACAAGGTGTGCTGGGAAATGACCGGGGCAACCCCACGCGAACTCGCTGAAGCGGTGCGGCGCACCGGGATCTGACGGATCCATACAAGCGTTGCCGTCGTGGTTGGCCCACGCTTGGGATATGCCTGCTATGTCTCGATTCGAACGTGCCTACTGCTGCAGCTCGATGTGGCGTTCCAGCAGTTCGGCGATCGCGCGCGAACTGTCCGCCCAAGGACTGGGCCGTAACGTGCTGGAAATTGGCGCTGGAAGCGGATCCGTTGCCCAGCAGATCCTTTCAAATGCTCCCGAACTTGCCTGGACGGCAATAGATATCGATCCGCGGATGACGCAGGCCGCCGCGATGCGCCTGCGTGGATTCGCAGGCGCGTCGGTGCAAACGGCCGACGCCACCGTGATGCCCTTCCGCGACGATTCCTTCGACTCCGTGGTCAGTTGCTTGATGCTGCATCACATCATCGACTGGGAACGCGCTGTCGCCGAGGTAGCACGGGTGTTGCGACCAGGCGGCACCTTCGTTGGCTATGACCTGGTCCGCACTCCGCTGGCAAGTCTGTTTCATCGTTTGGACGGCTCGCCGCATCGGCTGATCGTGCCTGACCACTTCCGGTCCGAGTGCGCCCGACAGGGGCTCGCCATCAGCCTGCGGCCGCGGCTCCTCGGGCACGTCGTGCAATTCGTCGCACACAAGCACGTCATTTACCAAGGCAAGGAGGAAATCTGATGTCATCGTTGAGTATTGGTGCGAAAGCGAAAGTGGTCAGCGGCCTGTTTGCGTTGCCCACACCCGTCCGCCGATTCTTGGCAGGGCCGCCGTTGCGAATCGACGGGCAGGAAATGGCGCTTGACGCGCAACTGGCCATAAGACTCAAAAACCGTTCCGGTTCCGATGTTTTCGATGGCCCGGTGGACGGTGCCCGCGCACGATATGACGCGCTTCCCAGTATCATCGGCTACAAGTCACCGGTGCCTGTCGCGACGCGGGAGATCGTCATCCCCGCCGAGCACGGCGCCATCCTGGCCACCCTCTACACCCCTGCAGACCTGCCCGAGCCGTCCGGGCTGCTGGTGTATACCCACGGCGGCGGCTTCTCGGTCGGCTCACGGCTAAGCCACGACCCCGTCGCCCGCTATCTGGCAAGTCACGCGGGTGTCCGACTGCTGTCGGTCGAATATCGACGCGCGCCCGAGCACCAATTCCCCGCCGCCGCGGACGACGCACTCGCCGCATTCGAATACGCCCACGGCCATGCCGCCGATCTGGGTGCTGATTCCGACCGCATCGCCGTCGGGGGCGACAGTGCCGGCGGCAATCTCGCCGCGGTGACTGCACAGCAAGCGGTGCGACGAGGCGGTGCGGTCCCGGCTTTTCAGCTGCTGATGTATCCAGTCACCGATCTGAGCACCCGCCGGCCGTCGCGCGACCTGTTCGCCGAAGGTTCAACCTTCACCGAGCGCAATCTTCAGTGGGTGATGGCTAACTACATACCTGCGGGAACCGATGTGCAAGACCCGCGACTGTCACCCCAGCACGGCGACGTCACCGGCTCACCGCCGGCCTACATCGCCAGCGCCGGGTTCGATCCCATCCGCGACGACGGCGAGGCATACGCGGACAAACTTCGAGCAGGTGAGATCCCGGTGGCGCTGACCCGTCAGGCCGACCTGCCGCACGGATTCCTCAACTTCGTCGGACTGGGCGGCCGGTTCGCCGAAGCGGCGAGCGAAGCGGCCGGTGCACTACGAGTCGGCCTCGCCGTGTGTTCAGGATCGCCGACCCAGCGGAGAGCCGGTGAACTTGTCGGGATTGGCGATATCCCATAGGGCGCAGACCTTTCCGTCGCGCACCGTCATCGCGAGGATCCGCGGCAGCATTTCCCAGTGCCCGTCATCGCCGGGGCTGCCCGCGGTGTAGGCGCCCAGCTCGCCGTTGACCAGACCCAGCTGATTCGCCGTGAAGAACGCATCGCCGTAGCGGCGGGCTAGGCCGAAGAAGAACCGGGCCACCTTGTCGGGGCCCTGGATGACGTGGATCGCCGTGGGGGCCTTGCCATTTGAATCGCCGGTGAAGGTCACGTCGGGATGCAGCAGCGCCACCACGGCCTCCAGGTCGCCGGCGGCCATCGCGGCCATCAGCTTGCCGACCACCTCGTTGTGCGAGGGGTCGGGTGGCGGTGACGCGGTGACAGCCTTGCGGGCCCGCGACGCCAGCTGCCTGGCGGCGGCCTCGTTGGTGCCCAGCACCTCGGCCACTTCGGCGAAGGGCACGGCGAATCCGTCGTGCAGCACAAACGCGACGCGCTGATCGGGCGACAGCCGCTCGAGCACCACCATCGCCGCGAACCGGGCATCCTCGCTGGCCACCACGGCGGACAGCGGATCGGCGTCGTCAAAACCGGTGACGACCGGCTCGGGCAGCCAATTGCCGGTGTAGGTCTCGCGCCGATGCGCGGCCGACCGCAACCGGTCCAGGCCGAGCCGGCTGACCACCGTGGTCAGCCAGGCCCGTAGGTCGACGATCTCACTGTCCTGTTTATCCCAGCGCAGCCAGGCATCCTGGACGATGTCCTCGGCATCGGCCACCGTGCCGGTCAGCCGGTAGGCGACCGACATGAGATGCGGTCGCAGGGCTTCAAACTCGCCGACCTGCTGCGCTGCGGTCATATCGCGAGGCTACGCTCGCCAACAAGATGACCGACAACCTCTGGCTGCACTTCGCCCGGCACGGCCCGGACATCACGCCGCCGATCATCACTCGCGGCGAGGGTGTCACCATCTTCGACGACCGCGGCAAGAGCTACCTCGACGGTCTCTCCGGGCTGTTCACTGTGCAGGTCGGCCACGGCCGCACCGAACTCGCCGAGGTCGCCGCCCGGCAAGCGAGCACGCTGGCCTTCTTCCCGCTGTGGGGATACGCCACCCCACCAGCAATCGAGCTCGCCGAACGGCTGGCACGTTACGCCCCGGGCGACCTGAACCGGGTGTTCTTCACCAGCGGCGGCACCGAGGCCGTCGAGACCGCGTGGAAAGTGGCCAAGCAGTACTTCAAGCTGACCGGCAAACCCGGTAAGCACAAAGTGATTTCGCGGTCGGTCGCCTACCACGGCACCACCCAGGGCGCGCTGGCGATCACCGGCCTGCCGCGGTTCAAGGCGCCGTTCGAGCCGGTGACTCCGGGCGGCTTCCGGGTGCCCAACACGAACTTCTATCGCGCGCCCGAACCGTTCCACACCGACCAGAAAGCCTTCGGGCAGTGGGCCGCCGACCGGATCGCCGAGGCGATCGAATTCGAAGGACCCGACACCGTCGCCGCGGTATTCCTCGAACCGGTGCAGAACGCCGGCGGCAGCATCCCGCCTCCCCCGGGCTATTTCGAACGGGTGCGCGAGATCTGCGACGAGTACGACGTGCTGCTGGTCTCCGACGAGGTGATCTGCGCGTTCGGCCGGATCGGGTCGATGTTCGCCTGCGACGACTTCGGCTACGTGCCCGACATGATCACCTGCGCCAAGGGGATGACGTCGGGCTACTCGCCGATCGGCGCGATGATCGCCAGCGAGCGGTTGTTCGAGCCGTTCAACGACGGCAGCACGATGTTCCCGCACGGCTATACCTTCGGCGGCCACCCGGTGTCGGCGGCCGTCGGGCTGGCCAACCTCGACATCTTCGAGCGTGAGGGCCTCAACGATCACGTCAAAACCTACGCGCCGGCTTTTCGCGCCACCCTGGAGAAGCTGTACGACTTGCCGATCGTCGGCGATGTGCGCGGCGAGGGGTACTTCTACGGCGTGGAACTGGTCAAGGACAAGGCGACCAAGCAAACCTTCACCGACGACGAACGCCGCGCGCTGCTCGGCCAGGTGTCGTCGGGGCTGTTCGAGGCCGGGCTGTATTGCCGCACCGACGACCGCGGCGATTCCGTCATCCAGCTGGCGCCGCCGCTGATCAGCGGCCAAACCGAGTTCGACACCATCGAGGCGATTCTGCGCAGCGTGCTGACCGATGTTGGGAGCCGGTTATGACTAAACCCCGCATCGACCCGATCCGCTGGCAGCCGCCGCCGTCACGGCCGCTTCCCGAACCCGACCTCAGGGCAACGCTGCACGTGGTCGAGCTACCCGGTACCGCCCCGGAGGACGTCGTCGCCGATGCCGAGGGCAACATCTGGACCGGTGTCGAGGACGGGCGCATCATCCGGATCACCCCCGACGGCAGCTTCGCACAGGTCGTCACCAACACCGGCGGGCGACCGCTCGGCTTGGCGGTCGCCCGTGACGGCCGGCTGCTGATCTGCGACAGCCACCGCGGCCTGCTGCGATACGACCCTGCCACCGACACGATGGAGACGTTGGTCGTCCGAGGTAGCCGGGCGGGCGCTGACGTTCTGCTCCAACGTCGTCGAATCATCGGACGGCACAATATTTTTCACCGAATCGACGAGCCGCTTCCACTACGAGTACTACAAGGGCTCGGTGGTCGAGGGGCGCGCACGCGGCTCGTTGTTCCGCCGCGATCCGGACGGTACGGTCAGCGTGCTGGCACCGGATCTGTACTTCGCCAACGGAGTCACCCTGACCGCGGACGAATCAGCGTTGGTGTTCGCCGAGACGACGGCCTGCCGGCTGTCCAAGTACTGGCTCACCGGAAGCCGGGCCGGTTCGATCACGCCGTTGGTCACCGATCTGCCCGGATACCCCGACAACATCTCCACCGGTCGAGATGGCCGGATCTGGGTCGCGCTGGTCTCCGACCGCAACCGGCTCAGCGAATGGCTGAGCCCCCGCGCGCCGATCATCCGCAGCCTGATGTGGCGACTGCTGCCCTACCGTTGGCTGCCTAACCCGAAGCCGACGGTGTGGGTGGCCGCCTTCGACCCCGACGACGGCCACGTGGTGACCCAGCTGCGCACCCAGCATCCGCACTTCGGCCTGGCCACCGGAGTGGTGGAAACGCCGGGACGACTGTGGCTGGGCCGCATCGGTGGACCCGGCATCTGTTACCTAGATTTGTAACTTCTGCAACACCAGTCACAGCGCGGCTCCCGGGAATCGGGCCGCTGATCGCCTACTCTGCACAGACATGCGGCTCTTACGGCCCCGTATAAGAACTGCGTCATGCCTGGTAGCGGCGGCTTTCATGGCCGACCGCTCCGGCCGTGCTCGGCATGCCCATCGCGGTCGCCGAGCCCGCGGTAGCCGGTGCAGGGCATGACGCCTGCCCGTACAAGGTGGCGACCCCGCCGGCGGTGGACTCGTCGGAAGTCCCGCAGGCCGGCGATCCGCCGCTGCCGCTGCCGGTGCCCGCGTCGCCGATCGGCGGCAACGCGCTGGGCGGTTGTGGAGTGGTCACGGCGCCCGGCACTCCGCCGGTGCCCGGCGACGTCTCCGCCGAGGCCTGGGTGGTGGCCGACCTGGACAGCGGCGCGATCATCGCCGCCCGCGACCCGCATGGCCGACACCGGCCGGCCAGCGTCATCAAGGTGCTCGTCGCGATGGCATCGCTGAACGAGCTCAACCTCAACAAGACCGTCGACGGCACACCTGAGGATGCCGCCGCGGAGGGCACCCGGGTCGGCGTTGCCCCGGGTGGCACCTACACCGTCAACCAACTGCTGCACGGGCTGCTGATGCACTCCGGCAACGACGCGGCGCACGCGCTTGCGATGCAGCTCGGCGGGATGCAGGTCGCGCTGGAGAAGATCAATGCGCTGGCCGGCAAGCTCGGCGGCCGCGACACCCGCGCTGCAACGCCCTCGGGCCTGGATGGGCCCGGCATGAGCACGTCGGCCTACGACATCGGGCTGTTCTACCGATACGCCTGGGAGAACCCGACTTTCGCTGACATCGTGCACACGGAGAAGTTCGATTTCCCCGGCCACGCCGACCACCCCGGCTACGAGCTGGAAAACGACAACCAGCTGCTCTATCACTATCCCGGGGCGCTGGGCGGAAAGACCGGCTATACCGACGACGCCGGCCAGACGTTCGTGGGCGCGGCCAACCGCGACGGGCGCCGGCTGGTGGCGGTGCTGCTACACGGAACCCGTCAGCCGATCGCGCCGTGGCAGCAGGCCGCCCATCTGCTGGATTACGGTTTCGCGACCGCGCCGGGAACCCGGGTGGGAACGTTGATCGAGCCCGACCCGTCGTTGCTGGCCGCGCTCAAGCTGAAGAACGGCGGTGACGCCGCGCCCGGGGCGTCGGCCAACGCCGCCGCGATCGTGCCGCCCGCCGACGCGCTGCCGGTACGGGTCGGGGTGGCGGTGATCGGCACCATCATCGTGTTCGGGTTGATCATGGCGGCCCGCTCGATGAATCGCCGACCACAGAACTAGCTCGCGGTCGGCAGGAGTTCGGCGATGAGGGTGCGGACGCGGTCGGCGATGTCATCACGGATCGCGCGGACGGCGTCGAGCGGTTGGTCGGCCGGGTCATCGAGTTTCCAATCCCGGTAGGACACACCGGGAAAGTAAGGGCACGTGTCGCCGCAGCCCATGGTGATGACGACGTCGCTGGTTTCCACTGCGTCGGGAGTCAAGACTTTGGGGACCTGTGCGGTGATATCGATACCGAGCTCGGCCATCGCCGCGACGGCGGCCGGGTTGATCTGATCGGCGGGTTCGGTTCCCGCCGAGCGGACTTCGATGGCATCACCGGCGAGGTGAGTCATGAGCGCAGCAGCCATTTGGGAGCGCCCGGCGTTGTGCACACAGACGAACACGACGCTGGGTTTGCCGCTCATCAGTGCGCCTTTCCAGAAGAGTCGACGACGGATTGGGCTGAGAAGAGGCGTGTCCGCAGGGCCAACGAGACGTAGACCAGGGCGACGAGCACCGGTACTTCGATCAGGGGTCCGACGACGCCGGCCAGCGCTTGGCCGGACGCAGCACCGTAGGTGGCGATCGCTACGGCGATGGCCAGTTCGAAGTTGTTGCCGGCGGCGGTGAACGCCAGGGTGGTGGTGCGTTGGTATCCCAAGCCCAGTGCGGCCCCCAATAGGTAGCCGCCCACCCACATGATGGCGAAGTAGGCCAGCAGTGGCAGCGCAATGCGGGCGACATCCCATGGCCGGGAGGTGATCTGGTGGCCCTGGAGGGCGAACAGGATCACGATCGTGAACAGCAGCCCATAGAGTGCCCAGGGCCCGATCTTGGCGAGATAGCGGGTCTCATACCAGCTGCGGCCCTTGGCTTTTTCGCCCCATTGACGAGACAGGTACCCGGCGGCCAGGGGTATGCCCAGGAAGATGAGCACGGATTTGGCGATCTGCCAAGGCGAGGTGGAGATGGCGGTTTGCGGCAGATGCAGCCAACCGGGAAGCGCTGAGAGGTAGAACCAGCCCAGCGCGGCGAACATGAGCACCTGGAAGATCGAGTTCAGCGCGACCAGCACGGCGGCGGCTTCGCGGTCCCCGCAGGCCAAGTCGTTCCAGATGATGACCATCGCGATGCAGCGGGCCAGGCCGACGATGATCAGCCCGGTGCGGTACTCGGGCAGGTCGGCAAGCATCAGCCAGGCCAGGGTGAACATCAACGCCGGTCCGAGAACCCAGTTGAGCAGCAGCGAGCTGACGAGCAGCCGGCGGTCGCCGATGACGGTGTCGAGCCGGTCGTAGCGGACCTTGGCCAGCACGGGATACATCATGATCAGCAGCCCCAGTGCGATGGGCAGCGATATCCCGTCGATCTGCACCTTTTGCAACGCGACGTTGAAAGTGGGCACCCAACGTCCAAGCAGCAGACCGGCGGCCATCGCCACCGCGATCCAGACCGGCAGCATGCGATCCAGCGTGGAAAGTCTTGTCGCAGGTATGGTTTCAGCCGTAGCGGCAGTGCTGGTGTCTGTCATCGGCATGACGTTTCCGCGGCGCTGTCGGCGAAGGTCTCGGAATCGGCCAGCACGGTGTAGACCTCCCAGCGCTCGCCGCCGGGACCGGTGACCCAGACCTTGTCCTGAGTGGCGAAGCAGCAGGTAGTACCGATTTCCTCGGTGGTGAGCATCTCAGCCTCGGACAGCCGCGCGATCTCGGTCTGCACGACCTCGCTGGATTCGACCTCGACTCCGAGATGATTCAGCGTGCCACCGTGACCCGGGCTTTCCAGCAGCACCAGCTTCAGCGGCGGGTCGGCGATCGCGAAGTTGGCGTAGCCGGGCTTGCGTTTGGCCGGCTCAGCGTCAAAAAGCTTGGTATAGAACGCGATCGCCTGATCGAGATCCTCAACATTAAGGGCCAGTTGAACCCGTGCCATGGCGGCGAACCTCCAACTTGTGAGACATATATCGAACTAGCGACGTGGCCCAGCATGCCGACCTTTTCGATATATGTCAATAAGTGTGGCAGGATGGTGCGATGCCCAAAGCGTTGCCGGTGATCGATACGACCGCGCCGGTGTGTTGCGCCCCGGTGGCTGCTGGACCGATGAGCGACGCTGATGCGTTGCATATCGCGTTGCGTTTGAAAGCCCTCGCCGATCCGGTGCGGGTCAAGATTGTCTCGTACCTGTTCAGTTCTGCTGCCGGTGAGGAGATTTCCGGCGAGCTGGCGGCCGTGCTCGACCTGAGTGAGTCCACGGTGAGTCATCACCTGACCCAGCTGCGCAAGGCCGGCCTGGTGGTCTCAGATCGTCGCGGAATGAACGTGTTTCACCGGGTGCGCCCCGAGGCGTTACAGGCGCTGTGCACGGCACTGGATCCCGAGTGCTGCACATAGCCCGGCGGCATGGACTCCTGCTGGGTCTCACCGCGACGAGCCTGGGCGTCGTCTACGGGTACGACCTGTCCAACATCGCGGGTGCGCTGCTGTTCATCACCGAAGAATTCGGTCTGACGACACGCCAACAGGAGTTGGTGACGACGGCGGTGGTAGTCGGCGAAATCGCCGGAGCGCTGGCTGCCGGCGTGCTGGCCAACTTGATCGGGCGCCGGTGGTCGATGGTGTTGGTGGCTGCCGGCTACGCGGTGTTCGCGCTGTTGAGTGCGATGTCGTACTCGGTGCCCACGCTGCTGGCGGCCCGGCTACTGCTGGGTGTGACCATCGGGGTGTCCGTCGTCGTGGTCCCGGTGTTCGTCGCCGAATCCGCACCGGCCGGCGTGCGTGGTTCGCTGCTCGTCGGCTACCAGGTTGCAACCGTGTTCGGCATCATCGTCGGCTACCTGGCCTGCTACCTATTGGCCGATTCGCGCGACTGGCGCTGGATGCTGGCTCTGGCGGCCGTACCGGCCACAGTGGTGGCGCTGCTGTTGCTGCGGATGCCTGATACCGCGCGGTGGTACGTGCTCAAAGGCCGGATCGACGAAGCCCGGCGGGCGCTGCGACAAGTAGAGCCGGACAGTGACGTCGAACCTGAGCTCGCCGAGATCAGCGCTGCGCTGGCCGAAGAAAGCGGCGGCCGGTTAATGGAAACGGTGGTCGAGATGCTGCGCCGCCCCTATCTGCGCGCCACGGTCTTCGTCGTCGCGCTGGGCTTCTTCATTCAAATCACCGGCGTCAACGCGATCGTCTACTACAGCCCGCGGTTGTTCGACGCGATGGGCTTTCGCGGCAACTTCGCGTTGCTCGTCCTTCCGGCGGTGGTGCAGGCTGCTGCGCTGGGCACCGTGCTGGTGTCGGTGGTACTGGTCGACCGGCTGGGTCGGCGCCCGGTTCTGCTGTCCGGGATCGGCGCGATGATCGCCGCCGACCTGGTGCTCGTCATCGTGTTCGCCGTGCACTTCCCCGCGGTCTTCGGGTTCGTTGGCGTGCTGCTGTTCACCATGGGGTTCACCTTCGGCTTCGGTGCGCTGGTATGGGTGTACGCCGGTGAGAGTTTCCCGTCCCGGTTACGGTCGATGGGCTCGAGTGCGATGCTGACCGCGAACCTGCTGGCCAATGCCGTTATTGCCGGCGTATTTCTGACAATGCTGCAAACACTCAGCGGTGCAGGCACTTTCGCGGCATTTGGCGTTCTCGCCGTCGCCGGGTTCGCCTTCGTGTACCGGTATGCTCCCGAAACCAAAGGCCGCCAACTCGAAGAGATCCGCCACTTCTGGGAGAACGACGGCCGCTGGCCTGACGAATCACCGAGCACGGCAACGGATGTGGCGGCATGCCGCTGATCGCCGCCGACACTGTCGTACTGGAGCAGGGCCTCTGCCGGCCCGGTTGGATAGAAACCTCGGGCGGACAGATCGTGGACTGCGGATCCGGCCTTCCGCCGCGACCGACCGATGTCGACCTGCCCGGGGCACTGGTCGTGCCCGGTTTCGTCGACATCCATGTGCACGGTGGCGGCGGCGCGTCCTACACCGACGGCAACGACGCAGATATTCTGCGCGCGGCGACGTTTCACCGCAGCCGCGGCACGACCACCACGTTGGCCAGCCTGGTCACCGCGTCGCCCACTGATCTGCTCACCGCGGTACGCGCGCTCACCGATGCGACCCGCGCCGGCACCGTCGCCGGTATCCACCTGGAGGGGCCGTGGCTCAGCGCGGTGCACTGCGGGGCACACGATCCCGCGCAGTTACGCAACCCGGCGCCGGCCGAAATCGACAGGCTGCTGACTGCCGGCGGCGGCGCAATCCGGATGGTCACCCTGGCACCCGAACGCGCCGGAAGCGACGATGCGATTTCCCGCTTTATCGACGCCGGAGTAGTTGTCGCCGTTGGGCATACCGACGCCGGCTATGAGCAGACCCGGCACGCCGTCGAACTCGGCGCGACGGTCGCCACCCACCTGTTCAACGCAATGCGGCCAGTGCACCACCGTGAGCCCGGACCTGCGATCGCGTTGTTGGAGGATGCCCGGGTGACCGTGGAATTGATCGCCGACGGCGTGCACGTCCACCCCGCAATGCAACGCGCGGTGATCAATGCGGCGGGAGCCGACCGGGTGGCGCTGGTCACCGACGCCACCGCGGCGGCAGGGCTGGGCGACGGCGAATTTCGGCTCGGGACAGTGCAGATCGAGGTGGTCGCGCAGGTGGCACGGGTGCGCGGCACCTCGACGATCGCCGGAAGCACCGCGACGATGGATCAGCTGTTCCGCGCCGCGGCCGGCCTCGGCTCAGACCGGGACGCGGCGCTGGCCGCTGCGGTACAGATGACCTCGACGACGCCGGCCCGGGCGCTCGGCTTCGACAACGTCGGTAGCCTGCGCGCCGGTGCCGACGCCGATCTTGTTGTGTTGGACGGTGATCTACAGGTCATGCGTGTCATGGCCGACGGCGACTGGCAGACAGACCGCTAGCCCTGATTCGCCGGCGCCCACGCCGAAATTCGGGGGATCCAACGTGGAACATTCTGCCGGTAGTCGACGTACTCGCTGCCATACCGCTGAGTGAGATGCGGTTCTTCCCAGAATCGGATGGCGATCTCTTGCAACGTCAAAAAGACCGCGAACCAAAGCAGCAGCGACCCCGAGGCGGCGACGGCCGCCTCCCCAAGCAGGATCGCGAACACGCCGCTGATCATGGGATTCCGCACATGTCGGTACGGGCCCTCCACGACGAGGTGGACCGGCTCGCCCATCAGCTTGCCCAGCCCGAGCGTTCCCTTGCCGATCCGATCGAACAGGAACACCGTCCAGGCCCATAGGCCCAACCCGCCAGCGATGAGCAGGCCGCCGACGATGACAAGGCCGATGTTCAGCGGAGAACCGAGGTTCGGTCGCGCACCAGCCGGGGTCACGATGAGCGCCGGCACGACGAGCGTCACCGTCACCGGGAAGACCAGGATCGAGATCAGGTGCCGCCACCAAAGCTTTCGTTCACGCGTGTCCACGACCATCTCGAGCTCCTCCCTTCGGCGAAGCGATGCTGACCGGCGACGAGACGCCGTCGCCGGTCAGCATGTCACGCCTACGCCGAATGGTCCGCGGTCTCCTCAGCCCGGCCGAACAGGAAGGGATAGGCAATGCCGGCGATCGCGCCGCCGATCAGCGGTGCCAGCCAGAACACCCAGAGCTGCTGCGGTGCGCCGTTGCCGTTGAAGAATGCGACAGCGGTGGACCTTGCCGGGTTGACCGACGTGTTCGAGATCGGGATGGCGACTAGGTGGATGCCCGTCAGTGTCAGCCCAATCGCCAAGCCGGCAAATCCCTTTGGCGCCCGCGCATCGGTTGAGCCGAGGATGACGAACAGGAACATCGCGGTCAGGACGATCTCGGCGAGAATCACCGCACCGAGTGAGTAATACCCGGGTGAGTGTTCGCCGTAGCCGTTGGCCGCCATGTTTCCGGTCGCGGAAAAGCCTGGCTTGCCCTCGGCAATGTAGTAGATCACCACCGCCGCGAGCAGCCCACCGATCACCTGGACAATCCAGTACGCGGGCAGGACTTTCCATTCCACCCGGCGGGCCAATGCGGCACCGAGCGTCACCGCGGGGTTGAAATGCCCGCCGGAGAGGGTCCCGAACGCGTACACGCCGACCAGGACGGTCAGACCGAACGCGAATGCCACGCCGAGATAGCCAATACCCAGCGGGTAGTGGCCGGAATGAGCCTTCGCCGAGAAAATCGCGCTACCGCAGCCGCCGAGCACCAGCCAGAAGGTGCCGATCGTTTCCGCTGCCAGTTTGTGGAACAGATGTGGTTCCGACATCGCCTACCCGCCTTTGCGTAGAGCATCTATTCGTGCTCATGAGGGTGACACAGTTGAGCGCAGAAGCGCCCTGTCGTAGCCAAATCGTTTCGGGATAGAGACGGCTAGGACGGTGAATGCGTGTCCTACTCTTTATTTCGTCGAGTCAGCCGGGAAAGGCTCAGTGCCCCAATGGCGCCCACTGCCGCCGCGGTCAGTGCCTGTCGCACATTGAGATCATCGTTCAGATGAACCCTGGTCGTGATGACCTTGGGCTCAGGCGGTTCCACCGAGGCCGCAACCAGGTTTTCCGTCGACGTCGCGGCCCACGCGGTGGCGAACAGCAGCAGTCGTGCGGTGATGTAGGCGAACACCATGAGGCCCAGCACCGGCCCGAAGGTGGCACCCGCCGGGCTGTGCAGCACGGACTTCAGGTAGATCGACCCGACCAACTTGAACAACTCAAAGCCGATTGCCGCGATCAAAGCCGCCCGAATCGAGCTGGCAAACCTGACCGGCTGCCGGGGCAATCGGGCGATCATCCAGCTGAAAACCAACCAGGACAGCAGCAATGAAATCAGCATCGACCCACCGCGCAAGATCGCGTCCAGCACGGGTGCGTTGTGAATACCCAGCCACCCCAACACCTTGCCCATCGGCGCCGCGGCGGCGAGCGCACTGAGCGCGACCGTTGCGAGGATCGCCACGAACGACGAAACCATCGTCGCCAGGTCGGAGAACTTGGTCCGGATGTATCCGCGCGACCCCGCGCCCTGTTTCCACATTTCGCTCAGCGCTACCCGAAGATTGCCGATCCAGTTCAGGCCGACCCATGCCGCGACCGCCAGACCGATGACACCGACCGACGCCCGCGAAGCGATCGCCGAATTCATCAGGTCCACCAATTGCTGACCCAGGGCGCCCGGCACCGCGCCCCTTACCTTGTTGTCGATCCCGGTCAGCACATCCGGCCGACGCGACAGCAGGAATCCGCCGACGCTGAAACCGACCATCAGCAATGGGAACAACGCGAAAATCGTGTAGTAGGTCAGCCCGGCCGCGAAGAAATTGCCCTTGGATTCGTCGAACCGGTCATTGGCCCGCATCGCGTGGTCGAACCATTCGAACCGCGCCCGCAGCCGATCCAGAATTCCTGGTTTGGCCGGTTCGCTCATCACCACCCGCTAGGGACGTTTTGGCAAGAACCCTAGCCGGTCGTAGACCCGGTCGACCGTCTTTGCGGCCACGTCCTCGGCCCGTGCCGCCCCGGCGGCCAGAATAGCCTCCAATTCGGCTGGGTCTGCGAGTAACTCGTCAACCCGGGCCTTGATCGGTGTCACGAATTCGACGACGGCCTCTGCGGTGTCCTTCTTCAGATCGCCGTAGCCATGTCCGGTATACCGTTGTACCAACGCATCGATGTCGACACCGGTAACCGCGGACTGGATGGTCAGCAAGTTCGAGACGCCGGCTTTGGCGTCCGGGTCGTACCGGATCTCGCGTTCGCTGTCTGTGACTGCGGAGCGAATCTTCTTGGCGGACAAGGCCGGAGCGTCCAGGAGACTGATTAGGCCAGCGTCGGTGGCTGCCGACTTGCTCATCTTCGACGACGGGTCTTGCAGGTCGTAGATCTTGGCGGTGACCTTGGGAATGAGCAGATCGGGAACGACGAACGTGTCCGGGAAGCGGCTGTTGAACCGCTGCGCGATATCGCGGGCCAGCTCCAGATGCTGGCGCTGGTCTTCGCCGACCGGCACCAGTTCGGCGTCGTAGGCCAGCACGTCGGCGGCCTGCAGCACCGGGTAGGTGAACAGGCCGACCGTGGTCGCGTCGCTGCCCTGACGTGTCGATTTGTCCTTGAACTGCGTCATTCGCTGAGCCTGACCGAAGCCGGTGAAGCAGCCGAGCACCCATGCCAGCTGGGTGTGTGCGGGAACGTGGCTCTGCACGAAGATCGTGCTGCGGCCGGGGTCGATACCCAACGCCAGGTACTGGGCAGCGGTGACCAGGCTTCGGCGCCGCAGCACGTCGGGGTCCTGCGGGATCGTGATGGCGTGCAGGTCGACGATACAGAAGAACGCGTCGTGGTCGTCCTGTAGTTGGGCCCACTGGGTGATCGCGCCCAGCGCGTTTCCGAGGTGCAGAGAGTCGGAGGTGGGCTGCACGCCGGAGAAGACTCGGCGGGTCCCGGTGGCGGTACTCATGATGACTCGATCTTTTCACGGCGGCACCGGCTCACCTCCGCCGTGCTTGCGGTACCGGCGGTATCACCTTACTGTCGGCTGCATGTCTCGAGCGCCCATCCATCTCGGGTCCGGCGAACCGGTCCTGCTGTTGCACCCATTCCTGATGTCGCAGCTGGTGTGGCAGAAGGTGGCCCCGCAATTGGCCGACACCGGCCGTTACGAGGTGTTCGCCCCGACGATGGCCGGCCACAACGGCGGGCCCCGGTCAGGCACCTGGTTGCTGAGCTCGTCGGTGCTGGCCGACCACGTCGAACGGCAACTCGACACGCTGGGCTGGAACACCTGCCACATCGTCGGCAACTCACTGGGTGGCTGGGTGGCCTTCGAGCTGGAACGCCGCGGCCGGGCCCGCACCGTCACCGGCATCGCGCCGGCCGGCGGGTGGCACGGATGGAGCCCGACCAAGTTCGAGGTGATCGCCAAGTTCGTCGGCGGCATGCCGGTGTGGTTTCTGGCCCACCTGCTCGGGCCCCGGCTGTTGCGCCTGCCGATGAGCCGCCGGATCGGCACCCTGCCGATCAGCGGATCGCCGGACGGGGTCAGCGACCAGGATTTCCTCGGCGTCGTCGATGACCTCAAGCATTGCCCGGCCTACTTCCAGCTGCTGATGAAGTCGCTGCTGATGCCCGGGCTGGTGGAACTGGCCCACACCAACGTCCCCACCCATCTGGTGCTCTGCGAGAAGGACCGGGTGGTTCCACCACGCCGCTTCAGCAGTCATTTCACCAACCACCTGCCCCCCGCGAACGAGGTGACCATGCTGGACGGTGTGGGTCACATCCCGATGTTCGAGGCGCCCGAACGCGTCGCCGAAGTCATCGCCAGCTTCCTCGACGAGCACATCCCGCCGATCCGGGTGACCGAGACGCCGGCGAGCTAGTCCGCGAGCGCCTTTTCGAGGTTGTCGGCGATCGCGCCGAGGAACTCCTCGCTGGTCTGCCAGTGCTGATCCGCGCCGATGAGCAGGGCCAGGTCTTTGGTCATCTGACCGCCTTCGACCGTGGCGACGACGACGCCTTCCAGTTTCTCCGCGAACTCGCTCACCTCAGGTGTGTTGTCCAGCTTGCCGCGATGCTCGAGCCCGCGCGTCCAGGCGAAGATCGAGGCGATCGGATTGGTGGACGTGGGCTTGCCCTCCTGGTACTGCCGGAAATGCCGGGTGACCGTGCCATGGGCGGCTTCGGCCTCCACGGTCTTGCCGTCCGCGGTCATCAGCACTGACGTCATCAGGCCCAGCGAGCCGTAACCCTGTGCGATCGCGTCGGACTGAACGTCGCCGTCGTAGTTCTTGCACGCCCACACATAGCCGCCTTCCCACTTGAGGGAAGCGGCCACCATGTCGTCGATCAGTCGGTGCTCGTAGGTCAGCCCGGCCTTCTCGAACTCGTCCTTGAACTCCTCGTCGTAGATCCGCTGGAACTCGTCTTTGAACATCCCGTCGTAGGCCTTGAGGATGGTGTTCTTCGTCGACAGATACACCGGGTAGTTCTCTTTCAGGCCGTAGGCGAACGACGTGCGGGCAAAATCCTGAATCGAATGCTTGAAGTTGTACATCCCCAGCACGACGCCGCCATCCTCGGGGATCGACACCATCTTGTGCACGATCGGCTCGCTGTCGTCGTCCGGAATGAACGTCAGCGTGACGGTCCCGGGCCGGTCGACCTTGAAGTTCGTCGCACGGTACTGGTCGCCGAAAGCGTGCCGGCCGATAATAATCGGCTTCTTCCACCCCGGAACCAGCCGCGGCACATTCGAAATCATGATCGGCTCGCGAAAGATCGTCCCGCCCAGAATGTTTCGAATCGTTCCGTTCGGCGACGCCCACATAGTCTTGAGGTTGAACTCTTTGACTCGCGCCTCGTCCGGGGTGATCGTGGCGCACTTGACTCCGACGCCGTGCTTCTTGATGGCATACGCCGAGTCGATCGTCACCTGGTCGTCGGTGGCGTCGCGGTGCTCGATGCCAAGGTCGTAGTAGTCCAGTTTGATGTCGAGATGCGGCAGGATCAGCATCTCTTTGATCCACTTCCAGATGACTCGCGTCATCTCGTCGCCGTCGAGCTCGACGACCGTGCCTTTGACTTTGATCTTCGGTGCGCCGGACATTTGCCCAGCCTACAAGCGCGGCGCCTTTGCACCGGTCACGGCGGACGAAACGGTGCTGGTATGCCCGGTCCAGCGGGCAAGTACCTCAAGCCATTCGGATCGCATGGCCGAGTCGCCGGCCCAGGCGATGTAGCCGTCAGGTCGCACCAGCACCGCAGGGCCGGAATCGGTCCGTTCCGCTTGGTGCAGGTCGATCACGTCGACCGGAGGCCTGCCGCTCTCACGGATCAACACGAAGCCGGGTTCGCGCTGCAGCTCGGTGAGACGCTCTTGCAACAGCGGAATCTGCGTCGCCCGGGTGCCCACCAAAGCGCTTTCCCCGTCGCGGTGCGGATACCGCAACGTCGTGCCCGCAAAGCTCCCTGCTACCTCGTCACGCACCCGGGGCACTCGAAGAAGTCTCGGCAACAGCAGGTTTCGCAAACCGCGTGCGATCCGCGGGTGAAGGGTGACGCCGCGCGCCATCAGGCCGGACTGCAGCAGAACTCGTTTGCCAATCGGGTGCCGCTCGTCCTGGTAGCTGTCCAGTACGGCGTCGTCGGCACCGCCGAGCACCGCGTCGATCTTCCAGGCGAGGTTCGCCGCATCCTGGATGCCGGTGTTCATGCCCTGACCGCCCATCGGGGAATGGACATGGGCCGCGTCTCCGGCCAGGAAGACCCGATCGTGTCGATATTGCGCGACTTGTCTTTCGTCGCAATGGAATCGGGACTTCCAGCTCACCTGCGAGCAAGCCCAGATCGGCCTTCATCGCCCGCGCCAATACGCCGGCGATTTCATCAACACCCACTGGCTGCGGTGTCGGGAACCTGATTGTCGCGGTCCCACACCATCGCGCGGTACCAGGAGCCGTCTGCATCGTGGCGGTGGTAGGGGGCCAGGAAAGCGAACTCGTCGCGGGTGCTGCCGAGTGTCAGGCCGCCGCCGGTAGGGCCGTGTGCCAGCTTGACATCGGCGAGCACGATCGACGACAGGATCGTCTTGCCCGGGAAGTCCGCGCCGACGAGCGTGCGAACCGTGCTGTGCGCACCGTCGGCACCGATCAAATACTCTGCCCGCCAGAAGGTTTGCTGCCCAGCGTGATCACCGTGCGGCTGCGCGGTGACGGTCACGCCGTCGGCGTCCTGATCGAGTCCGACGACCTCGATACCGCGCAGGATCTCGGCCCCTTGGCTGACGGCATAGCCGCCCAGCGCCTGCTCGACGTTGGTCTGCGGGAGTGATCATCGCGAATTGGTACGGGCGAGTCGAGATGGGTGAGATCGATCCGGGCGCCGCCGAAAATCGTGACGCCCGGCGCCTTGTGCGCCCGCGCGAGCAGGTCGTCGGCGATCCCGCGCGCGTCGAAAACTTCCAGCGTGCGCGCCATGGTGGCGAAGGCGCGGCTGGACGGGTTGATCGTCGGGCCAGCGCTCCAGCACGGTCACCGACCGGCCCGCTCGCGCCAGGTCACCGGCGGCGGTCAGCCCGGTCGGGCCGGCGCCGACGATCAGAACGTCAACCTTGCGAACGGTCATCACGCCACCGCCTCCGGGTTCGGGTACCAACGGCGAATGTCGTCGGGAGTGGCCACGGCGGCGCGGTTGAACACGAAGCGGCAGCCGGGTTGGGCGATGTGCGCGGCGTTGACGATGGACTCGAACAGCAGCGTGTTGGCGGCGACCAGTCGCACGCCGGCGCCGATGAGCACCGCGTCGTAGCGTTTGGCTGCCAACCACTGACGGGCCTTGTCGGCGCCCGCGTCGCCGAAGTCGATGAGGCAGTTGTCGACGTGATAGCCGGCGGCGCGCAACGCGGCGACGTTCTCATCGTTGGCGGCGCGCAGCTTCTCCTTCGACAGGCCGGGGAATTGGGCGAAGTCGGACGAGGAGTAGTCGATCACGTCCGGGTCGAGTCCGATCTGGATGGCGGTGACGGTCATGGCGGCGACCTCTCGTCATGAGTTCAACAACTGTTGAACTCGACGCGTAGGCTTTTACACCAGCCGTGTCAACAGTTGTTGAATACACTATCGGCATGCCATCGAAAGCGCGTGACGGACGCGATGGACAGGCCACCCGGGCCGCGATCCTGGACATCGCGCGAGCGCAGTTCGGCAACAACGGCTTCGAACGCACAACAATCCGTTCTGTCGCATCGGAGGCCGGTGTCGATCCGGCGCTCGTCATGCACTATTTCGGCAGCAAGGCGGAGCTCTTCGCCGCTGCGTCCCGGTTCGACATCACGTTTCCCGATCTCTCGGATGTTGCCCCCGACCGGGTCGCCGATGTGCTGCTGCCGATGTTCATCGCCGTCTGGGGACCGCAGGGGCCGTTTCTCCCGCTGCTGCGGGCGGCCGCGACGAATCGCGTCGCCGCGGACGCCCTACTCGAGGTTTTCGTCGACCAGGTGGCCCCGGCGCTGTCCGCAATCGCTCCCGATCACGCCGCGCAGCGAGCCGCTCTGGTGGGGTCGCAACTGCTGGGCCTTGCGGTGGCTCGCTACATCCTCGGCGTCCCGCCGCTGACCGCTATGGACGACGCCCAACTGATCGAATGGCTGCGCCCGGTGCTCGCGCACTACCTGGCAGACCCAGCACCTTGACGCCGTTCGATGATCGCCAGCGCCCGCTCGGCCCATCGAATGTTCTCTTGTTCGAACGAGATTCCGCGCATCAGCGTCAAGTACGGACCGACTCGCTGGGCCCGCTCCAGGTACTCGTCTTCGCTGCGGCCGTCGAGGATACGAGCCCGCAGCCGCTCATAGCGTTGCACTTTCGCCGTGGCCCATTGCAGTTGTTCGGCGATGAAGTCGCGCACGGCCTGCGCGTTACCGGCGTCGACGGCCTGAACCTTGACCATGAGCTCGTCGCGGATCACCGACGGCTTCGGCGCCCGGCCGGTGAACTCCCGGATCGCCTCGCGGCCCGCCTCGGTCAGCGAGAACATCCGCTTGTTGGGCCGGCGCTCCTGATGGACGAGCCGCGCCTGGATCAGGCCTTGCTCGGCCAGCCGGTCCAGTTCGCGATACAACTGCTGCGGCGTGGCCATCCAGAAGTTGGCCACCGAGGCATCGAAGTCTTTGGCCAGGTCATAGCCGGAAGACTCGCCCTCGAGGAGAGCCGCCAACACCGCGTCCCGCAGCGACATAGCATGATAGTAAAACATCCGATTAGTCAATAAAGTGATTAATTACATCTAGACTTCCGCGGCTCCAGCCTCTAGCGTCAGTCAGGCCTACTCAACAAATTGACTATGCGAGGTGTCTGGTGAGTTCTGTGCATCCGTTCCGCAAGGCGGTCGAGGAGCGCGACGAGGCGGCCATCCAGGCGATGCTGGCCAACAACGTGATGTTCACCAGCCCGGTGGCGTTCAAGCCCTATGTCGGCAAGCCGATTACCGCGGCGATCCTGCGCGGCGTGCTGAGGATCTTCGAGGACTTCCATTACGTCCGCGAGATCCATGACAGCGAGGGCCGCAACCATGCGTTTGTGTTCGAGACGGGACGGTGGCCGGGCAAGAAGGTCAACGGTTGCGACTTCCTGCACTTCAACGATGATGGACTGATCGACGACTTCATGGTGATGGTGCGGCCGCTGTCGGGTGCGACGGCCTTATCCGAGGCGATGGGCGCCCAGTTCGAACGAATACAACAAGAGGCGCTGGCACTGGCCGATCAGTTCGCGACCGCGTAGGAGCATCGGACATGCGGATCGGATTGGGCATCAATTATGCGGGCGGGTTCAAAGAGGTGGCCGCCGAAGTGGCCGATCTGGAACGCGCCGGGTTGGACATTGTCTTTGTCCCAGAGGCGTATTCGTTCGACGCTGTCAGCGCGCTGGGCTACCTGGCGGCCAGCACGGAACGGGTTGAGCTGGCCTCGGGCATTTTGCAGCTCTACACCCGAACGCCCACTTTGACGGCGATGACCGCGGCGGGTCTGGACTATGTCTCCGACGGCCGGTTCACTCTGGGCCTGGGTGCATCCGGTCCACAGGTCATCGAGGGCTTCCACGGCGTGCCCTACGACGCCCCGATCGCCCGCACCCGCGAAGTCGTCGAGATCTGCCGTCAGGTGTGGCGTCGAGAGACCCTGCAACACCAGGGCATTCACTACACAATCCCGCTGCCCGCCGGGCAGGGCACCGGACTCGGCAAACCGCTCAAACTGATCAATAAGCCTGTGCGGGAACGTATCCCGATACTGCTGGCCGCATTGGGACCCAAAAACGTCGAGCTGGCCGCCGAGATCGCGGAGGGCTGGCAACCGATCTTCTATCTGCCGGAGAAGGCGCAGGACGTGTGGGGACAGGCGCTGGCCGCCGGACGCGCCCACCGCGACCCGGCTTTGGGTGAGCTGGACGTATATGCCGGTCCGGCCCTGGCCATCGGTGAAAACGTCAATTCGCTAAGGGAATTCGTCAAACCGCAGCTGGCACTCTATATCGGCGGCATGGGCGCCAAGGGCAAGAATTTCTATCACACCCTCGCTACCCGCTACGGCTACGGCCCGCAGGCCGACCGCATCCAAGAGCTCTACCTGTCCGGCGACAAGGATGGTGCTGTCAAGGTGGTACCCGACGAACTCGTCCGAGACATCTCGCTGATCGGCACACCCGGGTTCGTCAAGGAACGATTGGCGGCGTTCCGCGAGGCCGGGGTGACCACTTTGAACGTGGTACCCATCGGTGCGACGCCCGCCGAACGGGTCAAGCTCATCGAGACGCTTCGCAACCTGCTCGACTGAGCCGGCTACGCGTCCTCTAGGGCCGCGTTGAGGGTCTTGCTCGGCCGCATCACCGCGGTCGTCTTGGCGGTGTCGGGCGCGTAGTAGCCGCCGATGTCCACCGCCTCGCCCTGCGCTTCGGCGAGCTCGGCGACGATGGCGTCTTCGTTCTTGGTCAATGTATCGGCCAGCGCGGCGAAGTGCTTGCGCAACTCTTCGTCGTCGGTCTGCGCGGCCAAGTTCCTGCGCCCAGTACAGCGCCAGGTAGAACTGGCTGCCGCGGTTGTCGAGCTCACCGGTCTTGCGCGACGGACTCTTGTTGTTGTCCAGCAGCTTGCCGATCGCGGCATCCAGCGTCTTGCCCAGGATCTTGGCCCGCTCGTTGCCGGTCTTGATGCCGATGTCTTCGAAACACGCTCCCAGCGCAAGGAACTCGCCGAGCGAATCCCAGCGCAGATGGTTCTCCTCGACCAGTTGGTGCACGTGCTTGGGCGCCGAACCGCCCGCTCCGGTTTCGTACATGCCGCCGCCGGCCATCAGCGGCACGATGGACAGCATCTTGGCGCTGGTGCCCAGCTCCAGGATCGGGAACAGGTCGGTGAGGTAGTCGCGCAGGATGTTGCCGGTGGCGGCGATGGTGTCCTGCCCGCGCATCGCGCGCTCGAGCGTGTACCGCATGGCCCGCACCTGCGACATGATCTGGATGTCGAGGCCCTCGGTGTCGTGGTCGTTCAGGTAGGTCGTTGACCTTCTTGCGCAGCTCGTCCTCGTGCGGCCGCTCCTGGTCCAGCCAGAACACCACCGGCATGCCGGAGTTGCGCGCCCGGTTGACGGCCAGCTTGACCCAGTCGCGGATCGGTTCGTCCCTGCACGATGGGCATGCGCCAGATGTCGCCCTCTTCGACGTTTTGCGTCAGCAGGACTTCCCCGGTGTCGAGGTCGACGATGTTGGCGACGCCGTCCTCGGGAATCTCGAACGTCTTGTCGTGCGAGCCGTACTCCTCGGCCTGCTGCGCCATCAGGCCGACGTTGGGCACGGTGCCCATCGTCGTCGGGTCGAATGCCCCGTGCGTCTTGCAGAAGTTGATGATCTCCTGGTAGATGCGGGAGAAGGTGGACTCGGGGTTGACGGCCTTGGTGTCCTTCTGCCGCCCGTCGGCGCCGTACATCTTGCCGCCCGCGCGGATCATCGCCGGCATCGACGCATCCACGATCACGTCGCTGGGCGAATGGAAGTTGGTGATGCCCTTGGCCGAATCGACCATGGCCAGCTCGGGCCGGTGCTCGTGGCAGGCGTGCAGGTCGCGGATGATCTCGTCGTGCTGCGACGCGGGCAGCGACTCGATCTTGTTGTAGAGATCGACCAGTCCGTTGTTGACGTTGACGCCGAGCTCGTCGAACAGCTTCTGGTGCTTGGCGAAGGCGTCCTTGTAGAAGATCTTGACGGCGTGGCCGAAGACGATGGGGTGCGAGACCTTCATCATCGTCGCCTTGACGTGCAGCGAGAACATCACGCCGGTCTTGTAGGCGTCCTCCATCTGCTCCTCGTAGAACTCGCACAGCGCCTTCTTGCTCATGAACATGCTGTCGATGATGTCGCCGTCGCGCAGCGACACCTTGGGCTTGAGCACGATGGTCTTGCCGCTCTTGGTCTCCAGCTCCATCTTCACGTTGCGCGCGCGGTCCAGCGTCATCGACTTCTCGCCGTGGTAGAAGTCGCCGTGCCGCATGGTCGCGACATGAGTGCGCGACGCCTGCGACCACTCGCGCCATGCTGTGCGGGTGCTTGCGGGCGTACTCCTTGACCGCCTTCGGCGCGCGGCGGTCCGAATTGCCCTGGCGCAGAACCGGATTCACCGCGCTGCCCAGGCATTTGGCGTAGCGGTCGCGGATTTCCTTTTCTTCGTCGGTCTTCGGGCTCTGCGGGAAGTCCGGAATCTTGAATCCCTTGCCCTGCAGTTCCTTGACGGCGGCGACCAGCTGGGGCACCGAGGCGCTGATGTTCGGCAGCTTGATGATGTTGGTGTCGGCCAGCTTCGTCAGCCGGCCCAGTTCGCCCAGGTTGTCCGGCACCCGCTGCTCTTCGGTCAGGTAATCGGGGAACTCGGCCAGGATCCGCGCTGCCACCGAGATGTCACTGGTCTTGATCTTGATGCCCGCCGGCTCGGCGAAGGCGCGCACGATCGGCAGAAACGCGTAGGTCGCCAGCAGCGGCGCCTCGTCGGTCAGCGTGTAGATGATGGTCGGCTGTTCGGCGCACACGGTCTCTCTCCCGGCGTCGCTATCGGTCGGATTGCTTCAGGTGCTTCGTGTAGTAACGGTGACTGCCAGTATCCCGTACGAGCGAATCGGCGGCCATCAAGGGGTACGACGGCAGGCGTGCGCCGAGGAGCGGAATTAGCTGGTGATGGCGTCCTGCAGGTAGTCCCCTGCCCACCAGATCACCCCGTGGCGATCGCAAGCGCGGCGAAGCCGGGCGCAGCGGGTCGCCACCAGCAGACCCAGTGGCACGAAGTCGGCAACTTGCGATAGGCTTCGGGCAGGTCATGAGCGCCAGCGTCAAGCCCCGGCTTGCTGGCCGGCAACCCTCCAACCGCGGTGGGGTGCCCCGGGTGATGACCAGGTTGAGTAGCCAAAACCGGCTACGTCGGCAAGCGCGGGTCCGCCGTGACGGGCCCCCCGAGTAGACAGGGAAACCTGATGCGCACCTATTTGGGCTGGCTCATCGTGCGTCGCAGTTGCTAAACGCGTGGCTGCCGGTTGACGTCGTTTTGAGATGGCGTCCCGCGCAGCTGCGAGCACTCGACCACCCATTTCCTCCCAGAAAGCAACCCACGTGAGTTCCGAAACCAACGCTGAGAGCGACACCGATCCGACCGCGTACTGGTCGTTCGAGACCAAGCAGATCCACGCCGGCCAGCAACCGGACCCGACCACCCACGCCCGCGCACTGCCGATCTACCAGACCACGTCCTACGTGTTCGACGACACCGCACACGCCGCGGCGCTGTTCGGGCTGGAGGTCCCGGGCAACATCTACACCCGCATCGGCAACCCGACCACGGACGTCGTCGAACAGCGCATCGCCGCGCTGGAAGGCGGCGTGGCGGCGCTGTTCCTGGCCTCCGGGCAGGCCGCCGAGACGTTCGCGATTCTGAACCTGGCCGGCACCGGCGACCACATCGTGTCCAGCCCGCGGCTCTACGGCGGCACCTACAACCTGTTCCACTATTCGCTGCCCAAGCTGGGCATCGACGTCAGCTTCGTCGAGGATCCCGACGACCTGGACTCGTGGCGGGCCGCGGTGCGCCCGAACACCAAGGCGTTCTTCGCCGAGACCATCTCCAACCCGCAGATCGACGTGCTGGACACCCCCGGCGTCTCCGGGGTGGCTCACGAGCATGGCGTGCCGCTGATCGTCGACAACACCGTCGCCACCCCCTACCTGATCCAGCCGATCAAGCCAGGGCGCCGACATCGTGGTGCACTCGGCCACCAAGTACCTGGGCGGACACGGCGCCGCGATCGCCGGCGTGATCGTCGACGGCGGCACCTTCGACTGGACGCAGGACCGCTTCCCCGGCTTCACCACCCCTGACCCCAGCTACCACGGCGTGGTGTACGCCGAGCTGGGGCCGCCCGCGTTCGCGCTCAAGGCACGGGTGCAGCTGCTGCGCGACTACGGGTCGGCCGCGTCGCCGTTCAACGCGTTCCTGGTCGCCCAAGGCCTGGAAACCCTGAGCCTGCGCATCGAGCGCCACGTCGCCAACGCGCAGCGAGTCGCCGAATTCCTCGCCGGCCACGACGACGTGCTGTCGGTCAACTACGCCGGGCTGCCCAGCTCGCCGTGGTACGAGCGGGCAAAGAAGCTGGCGCCCAAGGGAGCCGGAGCCGTGCTGTCCTTCGAGCTGGCCGGCGGTGTCGAGGCGGGTAAGGCGTTCGTCAACGCGCTGAAGCTGCACAGCCACGTCGCCAACATCGGTGACGTGCGATCGCTGGTGATCCACCCGGCGTCGACCACTCACGCCCAGCTCAGCCCCGCCGAGCAGCTGTCCACCGGGGTGAGCCCGGGATTGGTGCGGCTGGCCGTGGGCATCGAGGGCATCGACGACATCCTGGCCGACCTCGAGCTCGGCTTCGCCGCTGCTCGAAGGTACGGCGGCGCCTCCAAGTCGGCCGGCAGCGGTGACCCGCACGCCGTGGCGGCGTTCTGAGGAGGCCGGAGGTGACAATCTCGGACGTGCCGACCCAGACGCTGCCCGCCGAAGGCGAGGTCGGCGTCGTCGACATCGGCTCGCTGACGCTGGAAAGCGGCGCGGTGATCGACGACGTCGACATCGCCGTGCAGCGGTGGGGCGAACTGTCGCCGACCCGCGACAACGTCGTGGTGGTATTGCATGCGCTTACCGGGGATTCGCACATCACCGGACCCGCCGGGCCGGGGCATCCGACGCCGGGCTGGTGGGACGGCATCGCGGGCCCGGGCGCGCCGATCGACACCGACCGCTGGTGCGCGGTGGCCACCAATGTGCTGGGCGGCTGCCGCGGCTCGACCGGACCGGGCTCGACTGCCCCTGATGGGAAGCCCTGGGGCTCAAGGTTTCCGCTGATTTCGGTGCGCGACCAGGTCGAGGCCGACGTCGCCGCGCTGGCGGCGCTGGGCATCACCGAGGTCGCCGCCGTGGTCGGCGGGTCGATGGGTGGAGCCCGGGCGCTGGAGTGGATCGTCGGCCACCCCGACCGGGTGGGCGCGGGTCTGCTGCTGGCGGTGGGCGCGCGTGCGACGGCCGACCAGATCGGCACACAGTGCACCCAGATCGCGGCCATCAAAGCCGATCCCGAACTGGCAGGGCGGTGACTACTACCGCACCGGGCGCAGCCCCGAGGCCGGCCTGCACATCGCCCGCCGCTTCGCGCATCTGACCTACCGCGGCGAGGTCGAGCTGGACACCCGCTTCGCCAACGACGCTCAGCGCGGGGAAGATCCCGCGAATCCGGAGGCGGGCGGCCGCTACGCGGTGCAGAGCTATCTGGAACACCAGGGCGGCAAGCTGGTGTCCCGCTTCGACGCCGGCAGCTACGTGGTGCTCACCGAGGCGCTGTCCACGTCACGACGTCGGCCGGGGCCGCGGCGGTGTCGCCGCCGCGCTGCGCGACTGCCCGGTGCCGGTGGTGGTCGGCGGGATCACCTCCGACCGGCTTTACCCACTGCGCCTGCAAGAGGAGCTCGCCGAACTGCTGCCGGGATGTCGCGAGCTGCAGGTTGTCGACTCGATCTACGGGCACGACGGCTTCCTGGTGGAATCCGAGGCGGTTGGTGAACTGGTGCGCCAGACCCTCGATTTGGCCAATGCTGAAGGCGCGTGTTGGCGGTGACTCAGTCGTCGCCGGCCCGCTCGTTGTCGTTTGGCTCTGCAGCGGCCGCATACGAGCGCGGCCGCCCGTCCTACCCGCCGGAGGCGATCGATTGGCTGTTGCCGGCCGGGGCTCGCGACGTGCTGGACCTCGGCGCCGGGACCGGGAAGCTGACCACCCGGCTGGTGGAACGAGGGCTGGACGTCGTCGCCGTCGACCCGATCGCCGAGATGCTGGAGATGCTGCGCAAGTCGCTGCCGGACACACCGGCGCTGCTCGGTACGGCGGAAGAAATTCCGTTGGCGGACAACAGCGTTGATGCGGTGCTCGTCGCGCAGGCATGGCATTGGTTCAACCCGGAGCGGGCGATTCCGGAAGTCGCCCGGGTGCTGCGGCCGGGCGGACGACTGGGTTTGGTGTGGAACACCCGCGACGAGCGGCTCGGCTGGGTGCGGGAGCTCGGGCATATCATCGGCCGCGACGGGGACCCGGTCCGCAACAGGGTGACGCTGCCGGTCCCGTTCACGGCAGTCGAGCGCCATCAGGTCGAGTGGACGAATTACCTTACGCCGCAAGCATTGATCGACTTGGTCGCTTCACGCAGCTACTGCATCACCTCACCGACCGAAGTGCGCACCAAGACGCTGGACCAGGTACGCGAGTTGCTGGCAACCCATCCGGCATTGGCGAACGCGGGCGGCCTTGCGCTGCCATACGTCACGGTGTGCGTGCGCGCGACGCTGTCGTCGTAGTTGCTCACTTCTGCGCGTCGTCGCCCTCGTCGCGGCCCGATGTGTTGGTCCTCAGACCTAAACTGTAACGGTCACAGAGATCCGCGGATTTGGCATCGCTGTATGCGCCTGCACCTTTGCAATCCAGTCATCGAAGCCGGTAGGTACGACCCAGGAGCGGGTCGAGTGACCCGACCGCGCCTGGAATCCGCTCGACGGCAGGTCACCGAGCTGGGTATGCACCTAACTGTCAGCCAAGCACTCCGCCGCGATGTCGTCGTCGGAATTGCTGCGGTACTCGCGTGACCAGCAATACCGAATGATTATGCTGCACAGTACTTTTCGCTAAAGGAACCGCGCCGGATGTTGACCCGGCGGGCAGCGGCTTAGGTTCGATTGTTCTGATGTCCTGCGTCGGCTGCGGCACCCTCAGCCTTACGCTCATAAGTCCACCTCCGACGTTGACAGCCTTCCGCATCGTAGTAGTCTGACGAGGCATGTTTGTTGGTTAATTGTGACGCTTTGCGTAAGCCCTGAAACGGCCGGGCAGCGAGCCCGCACCCTCCGATCTCTTCACCTGAAGAGACAGCCCAAACATGATCGCTATGCGCCCTCGCATGCCAGCCACCGACAGCCTCAGCAAACGACGGCAGCTTGACAGCGTCAGCGTAGGCATTCATGGCTGAGATTACAGAATTCGACGTTGCCATCATCGGGGGTTGGGGTGGCGCGCACGCCGCGGGCTACCTTGCGGCCGAAGGGCTCAAGGTAGCGTTGGTCGAGGATCGCCTCATTGGCGGCGAATGCCACTACTGGGCATGCAACCCGACGAAAGCGCTACTTCGTCCGATTGAGGTGCTCGCCTTAGCGAAGGCCGTTCCGGGTGTGCGCGAGATAATCAAACGCGATCAGCCGGACATAGCTGCGGTTTTCGCTAAGCGGGACGCAATCATCGACCATCTCTCCGATGATGCGCCCGTGGCCGGATTGAAGGCGGCCGGTGTCGAGGTAATCCATGCTCACGGGCGGCTATCGGGGGAACGGCGGGTCACGCTGGCGCACGCCGATGGCCATGAGGACTCGCTCAGTGTGAGGCATGCGGTCGTTCTTGTGACCGGCACCCGCCCCGCCATTCCCGACATACCGGGGCTGGCCGACGTGCAGCCGTGGACCAATCGTGATCTATCGGTCATGACGCACGTGCCGCCACGCGCGCTGGTCGTCGGTGGCGGTGCCGTCGGCGTGGAATTCGCGACCATCCTGGCTGGCTTAGGCTCCGACGTCACACTATTGGTGCGCGGAAGCGCCCTATTGCGGAACTCTGAACCCATCGCCGCCGAAATGGTCGCTAAATCTCTGCGCCGCAAGGGTGTAAAGATTCATTTCGGGGCTCAGTTGTCGGCGGCTTCACGCCCCGTCGCCGACGGAGCCGTTACAGCCACATTCGGCGATCAGCGCATAGAAGTCGACGAAATCGTGGTTGCCACTGGACGGTTGGTCAACACCGGCGGCCTCGGCTTGGAGACAGTCGGGCTGCGTGACGGGGATTTCGTGGAGGTCGACAACCATCTGCAGGCGGTCGGAGTCGACGGCGCCTGGTTGTACGCAATGGGTGATACCACCGGGCGCGCAATGCTGTCCCATATCTCTCAGTACCACGCGGTGATCGTTGCCGACGTGATCGCAGCCCGTGCCCGGGGCCGCCAGCTCGGCGACGACGAGTTGATCGCCCGTGACGCGGGCAACCTTGCTCAGGTGATATTCACCGACCCTCAGGTGGTCGAAGTGGGGCGCACGGAAAGCCAGGCCCGTGCAGACGGCTTCGCGGTCACTACGCGCACCGCCCGATTCTCGGAGGCGATTCGCACTCTCGCCCTACAACGCGATGGCTTCGATGCTTGGGCGAAACTTGTAATAGACGCCGATACGGACACACTGCTGGGCGCAACCTTCGTTGGGCCACAGTTCGCCGAAATAGTCCAGGCGGCCACCCTCGCCGTTGTCGCCAAGGTACCGGTGGATGTGCTTCGCCATGTCGTGGCGCCGCATCCGTCGGTCAATCAGATATGGAACCCATTGCTCGCTAGAGAAAGGTGACCAGCATGGAACGGGAAATCATCCGGGTCGAACCCATCGACAGCAATTTCGAGAGGTGGGGCGCGCCGGTGTCGACCTGCACCCGGGCCGGCAACATGGTGTTCGTCTCGGGCATGCCGCCTTTCGACCCCGACACCGGGGAAATCCTCGCGAACGCGCCGTTCGAACGCCAGGTCGAGCTCATCCTCACCCAGGTGAAGAAGGCGCTCGAGGCCGCCGGCTCGGATCTCGACCATGTGCTGAAGTGCAACGTGATGTGCATCTCGGCCGACCGCTTCAAGGCTTTCAACGAGGTCTACAAGCGCTTTTTCCCGAAGAACCCGCCTGCCCGCATCTTTTTCTGCGTGCCGGAGTGGACGGGCCCCTTCGACGTCGAGGTCGACTGTATCGCCGTCACGAAGGACTGACGGCGTCGGCCGTCGGCAGCGCGGCGAGCGCTGAGCGCAGGCGGGCCGCGGCGAAGTCGAGGAAGCTCCGCGTCTACAAACGCTCAGTGGCGTGGCCGATGTACGCCGATCAGCGCATCCCACGAGCGTCGGTTGTGCTCGTGGATCGCATCGAGCTCGCGCCCTTGATCCGTTAGGCCTTGTACCTTGAGCACGCTGGACACGGAAACACTACTCATCCCTCGAATTATCGCGTTGGGCAGAAACTTCCCAGGAAGGCGCCTAACACGACGCGCTGGTGTCCGTGCTGCTTGCGTTTACGCGCCTCGCTGATGTTGCCGAGGATGACCGGTAAGACGAACGTACGCCCAGTTAATGGCCCAGCCGTGACCAATCGCGATAAGCACTAGTCCGAGGATGAAAACGATATGACCCAGAAGAGGACGGTTCTCGCCTAGACGCTTGCCCCACACCGAGCCCGCCGCGCCAGCGGGACCTATCAGGAACCACCACAAGGGGTGTCGCCTGAGGAAGCTCAGCGAGCTGGTGTCGTCTACCATTTCTGTTGCCGCTCCTCTTACATGGCCTGTTGTTCAGTCTAGAGTGCACAACCAAAACATTGATTGGCTTACAAGACAATTCGTTGCCCGGGCGACGCGAGCCGCTTGGTGTGACAGAGCCCGATCGCCTCGCTTTTGTCAAAACTCCGGCAGTTCGGATACCGCGTCCCGAAATGCGTTGAACCGCTCGACGATCTCCTCACTACTACTCGAATACATATTCAAATTGTGTTGCCAACCACCCACACGCGAGTCCTCTGGAAGCCCCAGCTGTGGATGAAAGTCGGGATGTGGACGACCGGTAAATCAAGTCGGTTTCGTCAGAAGTTGAGCCCGGAGAACATGACTCGGCCGGGATCGTACTTTTGCCGTACGGCCGCCAGCCGCGACATGTTCGGGCCGAAGTACCGCGACGGCGACTGGTTCACTTCGAGATAGTTCACGTAGCCGCCGACCGAATATGGTCGCACCGCTTGGTGTGCCGTGTTAAGCCAGTTGGTCGCTGCCGACACATCGGAAGTTTCGACGTACCACTGCACCAGCGCGGACTGCTGACGCCACGGGAACGCGGTGGCCCCCGGCGGCACACTGGCCAGAGCGCCGTCGAGGGCGTGCATGATCGCCAACATGCGGCCGGCGCCGCGCGGAAAGGCCTCGACCGCCGAGGCGATCCCCTGCGCGGCGGCCGGGGTGATCATCGAAAAGACATCGGATCCGCCGACATATCCCAGCGGTGACGGGTTGAGGTTCCCGACGGCCAGATAGTTCACCAGGTCCAAGTAGTTGAACGTGTGGTTCTCGGTCCCGGTCGGCTGCAATCCGACGGCCGAGACAACGGCGTTCGAGACGCTGCCACCCGACCCGGCCGGGCAGGTCGCCAGGATGCGACAGTGCGTGCCCATCGCGTCGACGGTGGCGTCGGCCAGCGCCCAGCTGCTTCGGTCGGCGGTCCGCAGCCAGTTCTGCCAACCGACCAGGACCTGGGCGAACGACTGCGGCGGGAAGTTGAGGTTCACCACGTCGACGTCACCGGTGGGAAAGGTGGCGAAGGTCAGCGAGGTGGTCGTCCCGAAGTTCCCGCCACCGCCACCGCGTAACGCCCAGAACAGATCGGGGTTCTCGGCGGCCGACGCGGTGACCGCCTGCCCGCTGGGCAGCACCACCGACGCCGACCTCAACGCGTCGCACATCAGGCCCGCGTGCCGCGAATGCGCGCCGAGCCCGCCGCCCAACGCATGGCCAGACGCACCAACCGACGGGCAGGTACCGGTCGGGATCCCCCGACCGGCCGCGGCCAGCGCCTGGTGCATCGCATACAGACTGGTCGCCGGCGTCACCGTGACCAGCCCGGTGCCGGCGTCGTAGTTGATTCCCCCGGACAGCTGACGCAGGTCGAGCACCATGGTTCCGTTGGCCGTCGATGCGCCCACATAGGAGTGCCCACCAGCGCGCGGCGCCACCTTGAGGTTGTGGGCGGCGGCGAATGCCACCGCCTTTTGCACGTCCGACGACGATGTCGGGACGACGACGACGGCAGGCGTCGAGCCGTTGTAATTGGTGTTGAAAACCTGTTTGGCGCTCGCGAATTGCGGGCCGTCGGGCTGTATCACCTGCCCGCCGATGGCGCCGGCAAGCGGCCCCCAGCCGGAGGCAACCGGCTCGGCACCGGCTCGGCCCGAGCCGAGGAACGCGCCAGCGGCTAACGCGCCGACAGCGCCCCGCAGAAACGTCTGGCGCGAAATCTCATGCGCCAAGGTCGGACTCCCGCGATCGCGTCACGTCCCGCATTGTCAGCCACCGGAACCGCGGTGCCGTGTGACATGTCGCGGGATCACTGAAACGTGCGCGAACCTTTACATCTCCGTGTTGTGAACGTGACAGCGATAAACGAGTGTTGCTAACCGGAACTCTTGAGTGCCGCGGTTGCACTCCTACCATGAGGAGCAGGACATGCCGACGCTCGAGCTCACGCGCAACGTGATGTGGCGCTTGAACAACCCGCCGCTCGGTGTTCGTTTGCTGCTCGGCGCCGGCTGCCTGATCACTGCGGCCGCGATGTTTTCGGCTCCGGTAGAGGCAGACCCGCACGACGACGACTTCATCGACGCGCTGAGCCACGCCGGCATCGAGTACGGCGAACCCGGAAACGCGATGGCCGTAGGCGAGTCCATCTGCCCGATGCTCGCGCAGCCGGGCGGCAGCTTTGCCGCTGTCGCGTCCGGCGTCGCCCACCGCGGCATGTCACCGCAGATGGCTCAGATGTTCACCACCATCGCGATACAGACCTACTGTCCGGAGGAGATGGCAAACATAATGGGCGGCAACGTATCTGGCCTACAGCAGCTGCCGGCGATGGTCCCGGGAATCTAACGCGTCCCCAGCGGGTCGATCGTCCAGGCGATATAGACCATGCTTGCCGCCACGAGCGCCATCGTCGTGAAGTCAATTCCCTTGCTGCGCACCGCCAGAAGCCCGGCACGGTCTTCGGTGAGCGCGAGCCGCAGGATAGCGGCGACGCCTACCCCGATCCCGATCAACAGCGCGCCGCGGCGCCAGAAGTTCGCCGCCGCCAGTGCGAACGCCACGGCGAAGATCAACACCACCGTCACGATCGGCCACTGCGACCGGACCAGCTGACGCAAACTCATTGCTGTTCGGCTAATTCGACGACGTTCGTCAACAGGAAGGCGCGGGTCAGCGGGCCGACGCCACCGGGATTCGGCGACACGTGACCGGCGACCTCCCACACACCCGGGTGCACGTCGCCGACCAGCCCGTCGTCGGTGCGGCTGACACCGACGTCGACGACGGCGGCACCGGGACGCACCATGTCCGCGGTGAGCAGATGCGGCACACCCACCGCCGCCACGATGATGTCGGCCTGTCTGGTCAGCGCGGGAAGATCACGAGTCCCGGTGTGGCACAGAGTGACAGTGGCGTTTTCTGAGCGGCGGGTCAGTATCAGCCCCAGCGGACGACCAACCGTCACACCACGACCGATCACCACGACGTGCGCGCCGGCGATCTCGACGTCGAAGCGCCGCAGCAGATGGACGATGCCGCGCGCGGTGCACGGCAGCGGCGCCGGAGTACCCAGCACCAGCCGACCCAAGTTGGTCGGGTGCAAGCCGTCGGCATCCTTGCCCGGGTCGACCCGCTCCAGCGCGGCGTTCTCGTCCAGACGCTTGGGCAACGGCAACTGCACGATGTAGCCGGTGCACTCGGGGTTGGCGTTGAGTTCGTCGATGGTCTCGTTGAGCTTCGCCTGGCTGATGTCGGCGGGCAGGTCGCGGCGCAGCGAGGTGATGCCGACCTTGGCGCAGTCGGAGTGCTTGCCGCGGACGTAGGCCTGCGATCCCGGGTCGTCGCCGACCAGAATCGTGCCCAGGCCGGGCGTGCGTCCTGAAGCGGTCAGCGCCGCGACCCGTTGCTTCAGGTCGACGAAGATTTCGTCGCGCGTGACCTTGCCGTCCAGCATGATTGCGCCCACGTCTCACAGTCTGGCACGCTCCCGTTATGTCTAGCCTTCCGGACGTGCTGAGCCCCGCCAAGCTGGGCCCGATCACCCTGCGCAACCGCGTCATCAAGTCCGCCACCTTCGAGGCCCGCACACCCGGCGCACTGGTCAGCGACGACCTCATCGAATATCACCGACTGCCCGCGGCCGGCGGGGTCGGCATGACCACCGTCGCGTATTGCGCGGTCTCCCCCGGCGGCCGCACCGACGGCAGCGGACTCTGGATGCGCCCGGAGGCGGTTCCGGGGTTGCGCCGGCTGACCGACGCGATCCACGCCGAGGGCGCGGCAGTCAGCGCTCAGATCGGCCACGCCGGCCCGGTGGCCAATGCCAAATCCAACAAGGCCACCGCGCTGGCGCCGGTGCGGTTCTTCAACCCCATCGGCATGCGGTTCGCCAAGAAGGCGACCCGCGACGACATCGACGACGTGATCGCCGCACACGCCGACGCCGCCCGATTTGCCATCGAAGCAGGCTTCGACGCCGTCGAAATCCATTTGGGCCACAACTATTTGGCGAGTTCCTTTCTGTCCCCGTTGATCAATCGGCGCGACGACGCGTTCGGCGGATCGCTGGAGAACCGGGCCAAGGTGGCTCGCGGGATCGTGATGGCCGTGCGGCGCGAGGTGGATCAAGCAGGAACGCCGATCGCGGTCACCGCCAAGCTCAACATGGCCGACGGTGTTCGCGGCGGGATCAGCATCGACGAGTCGCTGATCACCGCCAAGTGGCTGCAGGACGACGGCGGGCTGGACGCGATCGAACTGACCGCCGGCAGCTCACTGGTCAACCCGATGTATCTGTTCCGCGGTGACGCCCCGCTCAAGGAGTTCGCCGGCGCCTTCAAGCCGCCGCTGCGCTGGGGCATGCGCATGACGGGCAAGAAGTTTCTGCGCGAGTATCCCTACCGCGAGGCCTATCTGCTGCGCGACGCCAAGCTGTTCCGCGCCGAGCTGACGATGCCGCTGATCCTGCTCGGCGGCATCACCAACCGGGAGACGATGGACCTGGCCATGGCCGAGGGATTCGACTTCGTGGCGATGGCCCGGGCGTTGCTGGCCGAACCCGATCTGATCAACCGCATCGCGGCCGACGGCGACCGCCATCAGTGCATTCGGCCTGCACGCACTGCAACCGGTGCATGCCGACGATCTACACCCGCACCCATTGCGTGGTAACCGGCGCGCCCGACCGCCCGCCGACAATGCAGGCCGGAACGGCCTGAGGAGCGGGCCCGCCACCCGTGTCGCAGTCGGCCCACTCAGCCGAGCAGCTATGGTTGGGGCGATGAGTCAAGCAGCACCGCCCGTGCTGACAGTCCGATACGACGGATCTCAACGCACCTTCGCCGCAGGTCATGACGTGGTCGTCGGACGCGATCTGCGGGCCGACATGCGCATCACGCATCCGCTCATATCGCGTGCGCATCTTCTGCTGCGTTTCGATCAGGGGCGTTGGCTGGCGATCGACAACGGTTCGCTGAACGGGACGTACGTCAACGGTCGTCGGGTCCCGGTGGTCGACATCCACGACGGCCAGACCATCAACATCGGCAATCCCGACGGGCCGCAGCTCACTTTCGAGGTGGGTCATCACGCCGGCGCGGCCGGCCGGCCGCCGCAAACCGCGTCGATGCGCGCCGTGCAACCGTCAGCGGCTGCGCGGCCGGCGCCCCCGCAGCCGGCACGCCCGGCAGCCGGGCCTCCGGCGGGCGTACTCCGGCCACCGGCAGCTGCACCGCGCCCACATCCGGGCGCCGCGCCCCCACCACCGCAGCCGATGTATCAGGGCGCCGGCGGCCAGCGACCGCCGATGTATCCGCCTCAACCCCCGCCGCCCAACCGGCAACCCCCGATGGCGCCGCCGACCCTCCAGCCGCACACTCAGATGGCTCCGCCGGTGGCCAGCAAGCCGCCCGAGGTGGGCAACCTCGCCACCAAGATGATCCAGGCGATTCTCCCCGGATCCGGCAGGCTGGAGAAGCCGCCGGGATCCGCCACGATCGGTCGCGCCAACGACAACGACATCGTCATCCAGGACGTGCTCGCGTCGCGCCACCACGCGTTCCTGGTCCAGTCGCCGCTCGGGACCGAAATCCGCGACGCCCACAGCGTCAACGGCACGTTCGTCAACGGTGTGCGCGTCGGCTCGGCGGTGCTGAACGACGGCGACGTGGTCACGATCGGCAACATCGACCTGGTTTTCACCGACGGCAACCTGATCCGCCGCACCGAGGCCGCCACCCGCTCCGGCGGCCTCGAGGTCAATAACGTTCACTTCAAGATCGACGGCAAGGAACTGCTGGACAACATCTCCCTGACCGCCCGGCCAGGCACGCTGACCGCGATCATCGGAGGGTCCGGCGCGGGCAAGACCACCCTGTCGCGGCTGATCGCCGGATACACCCGCCCCAGCGCGGGCTCGGTCACCTTCGAGGGCCACAACATCCACGCCGAGTACGCGACCATGCGCAGCAGGATCGGGATGGTCCCGCAGGATGACGTGGTGCATCGTCAGCTGACGGTGAACCAGGCGCTCGGCTACGCCGCCGAGCTGCGGCTACCGCCCGACACCAGCAAGCAGGAGCGCGCCCAGGTGGTCGCGCAGGTGCTCGAGGAACTCGACCTGACCAAGCACGCCGACACCCGGGTCGACAAGCTCTCCGGCGGCCAGCGCAAACGCGCCTCGGTCGCACTGGAACTGCTCACCCAACCGTCGCTGCTGCTGCTCGACGAGCCGACGTCTGGTCTGGACCCGGCGCTGGACCGTCAGGTCATGCTGATGTTGCGGCAGCTCGCCGACGCCGGCCGCGTCGTGCTGGTGGTCACGCACTCGGTGTCCTACCTCGACGTCTGCGACCAGATTCTGCTGGTGGCCCCCGGTGGCAAGACCGCTTTCAACGGGCCGCCCAGCCAGGTCGGCGCGGCGTTGGGAACTACCAACTGGGCGGACATCTTCGCCAATGTGGGCGCCGACCCCGACGAAGCCAACCGGCGCTTCATGGAACGCGACGGCCGAAGACAGTCCGAGGCCCCGGCCTCCGAAAGGCCGGCAGACCTGGGCGAACCGGTGCACACCGACCTGGTCCGCCAGTTCTCCACGATTGCGCGCCGTCAGGTCCGACTGGTCATCTCCGACCGCGGCTACTCGGTGTTCCTGGCGGTACTGCCGTTCCTGATCGGTGCGCTGTCGCTGACCGTGAAAGGACCCAAACCGGGACTCGGTCCCGCCGACCCGCTCGGCCTGGCACCCACCCAGCCGCAGTACATCATGGTCCTGCTCAATATCGGCGCCGTCTTCATGGGCACGGCGTTGACCATCCGCGACCTGATCGGCGAGCGGCCGATCTTCCGCAGGGAACAGGCGGTCGGTCTGTCGACCACGGCCTACCTGCTGGCCAAGGTCTTCGTTTTCTTTGTTTTCGCGACCGTCCAGGCAGCGATCGCGACCATCATCGTCAGGCTCGGCAAAGGCGCGCCCACCGCGCATCCACCGTTCTTCGACAACTCGACGTTCTCACTGTTCGTCACCGTCGCCGGGACGTGCGTCGCGTCGGCCATTCTGGGCCTGATGCTGTCGGCGGTGGCGCAGTCCAACGAGCAGATCATGCCGCTGCTGGTGGTGTCGATCATGTCGCAGCTGGTGCTCGCCGGCGGGATGATCCCGGTCACCGGTCGCGCGGGTCTTAACCAACTGTCCTGGGTGACGCCCGGACGGTGGGGTTACGCCGCAGGCGCGTCGTCGATCGACTTCCCGGACCTGGTTAAAGTCAAGCAGATTCCGACGAATGACCCGCTGTGGCAGCACTCCAAGCACATCTATTTCTTCGATATGGCCATGCTCGTGGCGCTGTCGCTGTTCTACGCGGGCTATGTGCGCTGGAACATCCGGCTCAAGCGCTAGCCAAGCTTGCCAGCGCGTATTCGCTGACCGCGATCAGCGCATCGGTCGCCGACCTGCGGTCGCGGGCATCGATGTTGATGACCGGGACATGTTCGGCGAGGGTAAGCGCCTTTCGCACCTCGGCAACGGGATACCTTGGAGCGCCGTCGAATTCGTTCACCGCGATGAGGAATGGCAGGTTGCGGTGTTCGAAGAAGTCCACTGCCGCGAAGCTGTCCTGTAAACGCCGGCAGTCCACCAGGACCACCGCGCCGATCGCGCCGCGCACCAGGTCGTCCCACATGAACCAGAATCGGCGCTGCCCCGGAGTGCCGAACAGGTACAGCACCAAATCCTCGTCCAACGTGATGCGGCCGAAGTCCATCGCCACCGTGGTGGTCCGTTTGTCTGGGGTGGCCTCCACCATGTCGACGCCGGCGGAGGCGTCGGTGACCATCGCCTCGGTTCGCAGCGGCATGATTTCCGACACCGCGCCGACGAACGTCGTCTTTCCGGCACCGAACCCACCCGCGACGACAATCTTGGTCGATGCGGTATCTCGCCTCTGCCGATGGGGTTGGCTTCTTCGCTCAGAGGGCTCGTAGGCCACGGAGCGTCCTTCCTATGAGTTCGCGGCGTTCATCGCGGGTCGAGAGATCGGTCAACGTCCGGTTCACTCGAAGGTAGCCCGAAGTCACCAGATCGCCGACCAACACGCGCGTGACACCGAGCGGTAAATCCAACCGGGCCGAGATCTCCGCCACCGATGGACTCTTGACACACAGTTGGACGATCCTGCCTCGCACGTCGTTGGGTGGCCAGTGGTGGAACAGCGCCGACTGCAACGTCTGCACCGGTGCTTCCAGCGGAAGCTCGACGCTGGCTTTGGTCCGTCCGGCCGTCAGCGTATAAGGACGAACCAGGCTCGCCTCAGCTGCGGGTGGCTGAGCCCCCAGCGACCCCTGTGACTCGCGGCTGTCCATCGCGGCTCACGAGTGGGAAGGAGCACGTCGGGTCGACTGCACGACGTTGCCCACCCGTTCGACGAGGACAGCCATCTCGTAACCGATCTGACCGATGTCACAGGACGTCGCGGCCAGCGTCGCCAGATGCGAGCCGTCGCCGACCCGCATCAACAACAGGTAGCCGTTTTCCATCTCCACCACCGACTGCAACACCTGGCCGCCTTCAAACAGCTGGGCGGCGCCGGTGGCCAAGCTCGCCAGACCCGACGACACCGCGGCGAGCTGATCCGCCCGCTCCTCCGGCAGGTGTTCGCTGGCCGCGATCAGCAGCCCGTCGACGGATACCAGCACCGCGTGCGCCACCCCGGGCACCTCGCGCGCGAAATTCGACACCAGCCAATCCAGGGAGTTGTCCGAGCGGGCCGAATCGTAGGCATCGAAAGCAGAAGTCATTCGTGGTCGGTTCCTTCATCTGTCTCGCGGGCATGCGACCGTCCTGCGCGCACGCCGCCGAAATGGCTACTCATCGAGGCGCGGATCGCCTCCGGGTCTCGCGCCGGCGCCGCGTGTGCCGGCTTTTTCTCAGGGTCCCAGCTCGAAGGCGATCCGCCGTTCGGTGCTGCCCCGTTGTCCTCGTCTGCCCGATGCTGCGCGATGCCGTTTTGTTCGGGTCCGGCGCCACCCGGCACCAGCCGGGCACCGGGGTCACGCACCGGCAGACCCTGGTCGGTGTGGGCCTGCACGGGCACGTTGTCGACCTCGGCGGCCGCTGACCAACCGCGGTCCCACACCGATTGCCAATCCAGGTCGGCGCTGCGTGCCAAATCGTGCGGGTCGACCAGCCACTCCGAGAGCATCCGCTGGTAAATCAGATCGGTCTCCGGCGGCTCGCTCGATGGTGCGGCGGCTTCGCTCGGCCACGCTTCATCGACCTCGTGCAGATCGGCCTCGTTCAACTCGGCCTGAGCCACTGGCTCCTGCTCGACCGGCTCGGGTTTGGGGGCTTGCTGCCGGGTGAATCGCACCCGTGAGCCGAGGAACGACGATGTGTTCGAAACCGGTTGAGCCGCAGAGGTGTCCGAAGTCGGCTCGACGACCTCTTTCTCTTTTGACTCTTTGTCTTTCCGGCGGCGCAGCAGTGATTCTCGCCGAGACGGTCGTTCCGGCTGGTCTTCCGGAACACCGGTGATGCCACTGGAACCGGGCCTGCGCCGCGGCAACAAGGTGATCGGTGACTCGGGCGAATGGGAGCCGTTGCGCTCGGCCGTATCCGCCAGCGCAGCAAGATCTGGAGTAGGTGGAGTATCTGCGGTATCGACGTAGTCCGGCGCGGCCGAGACAGCCGGAACCTCCGGACGCACCGTTACCGTCTCGCGCGGCGCAACATAGTCGTCGTTCGCACCGGCCAACAACGTCGACGGCAGGTAGACCTCGGCCGTCGTACCCGAGCGTGCTTGCTCGGTCGACAAACCGCGCAGCCGCACCCGGATGCCGTGTCGGTCGGCCAGTCGGCCGACCACGAAAAGACCCATGTGGCGGGCGCTGTCCGGAGTGACCTCTCCACCGGCGCGCAGCCGCATATTGGCGATGCGACGGTCGCCGTCGGTCATGCCCAGGCCCGCATCGAGGATCTCGAGCACCACCGCGGCGTCGCTGCGCTGTGCGGCCGAAACCCGGACCGGCGACGCGGGCGGCGAGTAGCGCAACGCATTGTCGATCAACTCCGCGAGGAGATGGACGATATCGCCGGCGGCTGCACCGTTGATCATGCAGTCGGGCACCATCGACGTTTCGACTCGGCGATAGTCCTCCACTTCGGAGGTGGCAGCGTTGATGGCCGACGACAACGGCACCGCCGCGCGTTGGTCTCCCCGCGAGCTCTGCGCGCCGGCCAGCACCAGCAGGTTGGCACCGTTGCGGCGCATCCGGGCGGCCAAGTGATCGAGACGGAACAGGCTGTCGAGGCGGTCAGGATCCTCCTCGTTGCGTTCCAGCCGGTCGATCAACGAGAGCTGCTGGTCGACCAGCGAACGGTTCCGCCGGGACATCGTCTCGAACATGTCATTGACCAGCAGCCGCAGTCGGGCCTCGTCACCGGCCAACAGCAGCGCCTGCGTGTGCAATTCGTCGACCGCGTGCGCGACCTGACCGATTTCTTCGGTGGTGTGCACCGGCAGCGGCTCGGGCAGGCTGCTCGTCACCGGCCCGAACCCGGGTGATCTCACGCTCGAGATCTTCGTGAGCGACCTTCAGAGCGCCGTCCCGCAGCACCCGCAGCGGCTGGATCAGCGAGCGCGCCACCAGCAACACGATGGCCAGCGCGGCCATGATGGCCGCCAGCACCAGGACGGTGTCGCGGATCGCGGCATCGCGCCGGTTGCGGGCCTGGTCCTCCACGGATTTCGTGACGAATGCGGTGGTGCTCTTGATCACCTCGGCGGCGATCCCGTCGGTGGTCTGTACCGAGCGAAGCAGCGCCGGGTTGTTGACGAGCATGCTGGTCGGATCGGACATGATTGCCATCCGGGTGACCATCTGCTGCTGCAGCGTCTTGGCTTCCGCCGAGCCGACACCGAGCACCTCAGCCATGCCGAACAGCGTCGACGGCTCGGTACCGGCCAACGTGGTCATCGACGTGCGCAGCTCAGGCTCGGGCAGGTCGGCGCCGCGGGTGATCAGCAGCTGCTGCATCATCATCTGGCCGCGGGCCCCGATCGCGCGGCTCAGCCCCTGAGCCGCGGCCCGGATTTGCACGCTGTCGACGCGTACCGATCCGTCGATCGCATTCTCGGCGGTCAACAGGATCGGAGCGTAGGTAGTCACTCGCTCCCGCAAACCAATGGCGTTCGTCGCGACCGCGTCCAGCAACGCCTGGCCACCGTTCAGCATGGCGTTGACCCCGAGGCTGACATCGGCGGCAACGTTTGTTTCCGCCAGCCGGGCCTGCAGCTCATGTTTGCGAGCGTCGTAATTCTTTTTCACACCCTCGACGTCGCCGCCGGTCGAACTCGCCAGCAATGCGACGTCGAGCGCCGACATGTATTTGGTAATTGCCGGGACCACCTCGGCGCGGTCAGCGGCCAACCGGAGATCGCGCGCGTCGGTCAGCGCACTGGAGATACGAAATCCTCCGAAAACCATCGCCAGCACCAAAGGCACTACGACAATGGCCACGACTTTCCACCGCACCGGCCAATTTCGCAGCGACCATGACGCCGGCCGTTTAGCCGATGAGGACTGAGCGCCGTTGCCGTTTGCGGTGTGATTTTTAGCCGGCAAAATAGCCCGCGTCGCGCGGGTAAACATGGTCACCGGACTACGTCCGTGCGGTAGACCGCTCCGCTGATATGCAGTGTTGGTGGCGCGTCGTTCATGAGACTTCCTGCTGATGACACCCGCCCCGAGCGACGAGCGGGCGATATACGCCTGGCAATTCTGCGAGTATGCCAGCCTGCGGCTATGGAAACCACAATTCTTACTGAACAGACAGAGTTCGCCGACTCGTGCCACGCACCGCGAAGCATAGCCGAGCAAATTCTTCGACGACAACTGTCATGATCGACAGATGTTCCGGCTGTTGTTTTACTCGCCGCGTATCGCGCCCAATACCGGCAATGCAATCCGGACCGCGGCGGCCACCGGAACCGAACTGCATCTCGTCGAGCCACTCGGCTTCGACCTGTCCGAACCCAAGCTGCGCCGAGCCGGGCTGGACTACCACGACCTGGCTTCGGTCACCGTGCACGCGTCACTGGACGCCGCCTGGAAGGCGCTGTCGCCGCAGCGGGTGTTCGCTTTCACCGCGCATGCAACGTCGTTGTTCACCGATGTCAGCTATCAAGCCGGCGACGTGTTGATGTTCGGCCCCGAGCCCACCGGACTGGACTCGGCGACCCTGGCTGACGGTCACATCACCGACCGCGTCCGCATCCCGATGCTGACCGGACGACGCTCACTCAATTTGGCCAACGCTGCCGCGGTCGCCGTCTACGAGGCGTGGCGTCAGCACCGGTTCGGCGGTGCGACCTGAGCGACTACCAGGTGTTCCAGTGCGTGAGGCTCTCGGCGGGCAAGCGCTTGGCCGGCCGGAAATCCGTGCCTTTGGTGTATGCGATCGGAAACAGCCCGCCCTGGCTGTACTTCTCGTAGGGAATGCCCAGCACCTCAGCCACTTTCTGCTCACCGTCGCGAACCAGGTGCAGCGTCGTCCAGCAGGAGCCCAACCCGCGGGAGCGCAGCGCAAGACAGAAACTCCAGACCGCCGGGAACAGCGACGCCCAGAACGAGACGCCGCCCAGCGGAGAGCTGTCCTCTCGGCCCTCGATGCAGGGGATCATCAGGACCGGCGCCTCGTGCATGTGCTCGGCGAGATAGATCGCGGAATCCTCTGACCGCAGCCCATCCGCTCACCGCGGGTGTCGCCCTCCGGATACTCTGCTGCCGGTGAGCTGAGATAGGCCCGGGCATGGGCCAGATAGATCTCGCCGATCGCCTTTTTCTTGTCGGGATCCTCGACGAACACCCACTGCCAGCCCTGCGAGTTGGAACCGGTGGGTGCCTGCAGCGCCAATTCGAGGCATTCCATCAGCACGTCGCGGGATACCGGCTTGTCGAAATCGAGGCGCTTGCGAACCGATCGGGTGGTGGAGAGGACTTCGTCGACAGACAGGTTCAAGGTCATGCCTGAAGCTAACAGTCGCTTCGCGGCGATCCTTCCCCCGACGAGGAGTCACACCAGCCCCACCTGCACCGTCAACTGGGTGTGGGATGAATTTGCAAAGCGATGCGCATGCGATATCACCGCCATGCAACGCCCAGTGATATCGCATATGGCCTCGTACTGAATGAGGCACCCATACCTGGCCGAGTGACTTGAGTTAAAGCTGTGGTCAGCGAAAATCCCGTGACTTCGATCCGATCTTCAGGGTGAGTTTGGCCAGCCGCTCAGCGACGACGGTGACTGCGCCGCTGGCATTTTGGACCTGACCCCGGATCAGCAGCGCCGACGCTGTCTGCGCCAGCTTGCGGTGTCGTGCCCACACCCCCGGTGTGCACAGCACGTTGACCATCCCGGTTTCGTCCTCGAGGTTGATAAACGTCACGCCCTGGGCCGTACCCGGTCGCTGCCGGTGGGTGACCGCCCCGGCGATCAGCACCCGGTCACCGTCGGGCACCGACAGCAGGGCCTCGGCGGGCAGCACACCCATCGCGTCCAGGTCCCCCCGCAGGAACTGGGTCGGATAGCTGTCCGGGGAGATGCCGGTGGCCCACACATCGGCGGCGGCCAGTTCCAACTCGCTCATCCCCGGTAACGCCGGGATATGCGACGACGAGCCCACCCCCGGCAAGCGGTCCGGGCGTTGGGTGGCGGCCGCCCCGGCCGCCCACAGCGCCTCGCGCCGCGATATCCCGAAGCAATTCAGCGCTCCTGCGGTGGCCAGTGCTTCGGTCTGCGGCACGGAAAGCTGTACCCGGGACGTCAAATCCAGCAGAGAAGCGAAGGGGCCATGGGCTTTTCGTTCCTCAGCCATTTTTCCGGCCAGGTCATCGCCGATATGACGCACACCGCCCAGCCCCAGCCGGACTTCCATTCCGGCGTTCTCCAGAGTGGCGTATGCCAGGCTGGCGTTGACGTCCGGGCCGTGCACCGTCACCCCGTGCCGCCGCGCGTCGGCCACCAGCGACTGCGGCGAGTAGAAGCCCATCGGCTGCGCACGCAGCAGCGCCGCGCAGAACGCCGCCGGGTGATGCAACTTGAACCACGACGAGTAGAACACCAATGATGCGAAGCTCAGCGCGTGGCTTTCCGGAAAGCCGAAATTAGCGAAGGCTTCCAGCTTTTCGTATACCCGATCAATCAACTCGTCGGTGGCGCCGTGCATTCGCCGCATGCCGTCGTAAAACCGGCCGCGCAGCCGACGCATGCGTTCCGCTGACCGCTTGGAGCCCATAGCGCGCCGTAGCTGGTCGGCCTCGGCGGCGGAAAAGCCGGCACAGTCCACCGCAAGTTGCATCAGCTGTTCCTGAAACAACGGCACTCCCAACGTTTTCCGTAACGCCGGCTCCATCGACGGATGGTCGTAGACGACCGGGTCGAGGCCGTTGCGCCGCCGGATGTACGGGTGCACCGAACCGCCCTGGATAGGCCCGGGGCGGATCAACGCAACCTCGACCACCAGGTCGTAGAACACCCTGGGCCGCAGCCGGGGCAGGGTGGCCATCTGCGCGCGGGACTCCACCTGGAAGACCCCGACGGAATCGGCGCGGGCCAGCATTTCGTACACCGCCGATTCGGACAGGTCCAACTCGGCCAGGTCGACCTCGATGCCTTTGTGTTCGGCCAGCAGGTCGATGGCATAGTGCAACGCCGAGAGCATGCCCAGACCGAGCAGATCGAATTTCACCAAACCGATTGCCGCGCAGTCGTCTTTGTCCCACTGCAACACGCTGCGGTTGTCCATCCGTGCCCATTCCACCGGGCAGACATCGGCGATCGGACGGTCGCAGATCACCATGCCGCCGGAGTGGATGCCCATGTGCCGCGGCAGATTCTGGATCTGGGTGGCCAGGTCGATCACCTGCTCGGGGATGTCGTCGATATCCGACGGCCGCGCGTTCCAGTGCGCTGATCTGCTTGCTCCACGCGTCCTGCTGTCCCTGCGAGAAACCCAGAGCACGGGCCATGTCGCGTACGGCGATCCGCCCGCGATAGGTGATCACATTGGCGACCTGTGCGGCATAGTCACGGCCGTACTTGTCGTAGACGTACTGGATGACTTTTTCGCGTTGATCCGACTCGATGTCGATGTCGATATCGGGCGGACCGTCGCGCACCGGCGACAGGAAACGCTCGAACAACAGCTCGTTGGCAATCGGATCGACCGCGGTGACACCGAGGGCATAACAGACTGCCGAGTTGGCCGCCGATCCCCTGCCCTGACACAGGATGTTGTTCTCCCGACAGAATCGGGTGATGTCGTAGACCACCAGGAAATAGCCTGGAAACTTCAGCTGCGCAATGGTTTTCAACTCGTGCTCGATCTGGGCGTAGGCCTGCCGTGCGTGTGCTCGCGGCCCGTAGCGGCGCTCCGCGCCCGTCATCGCCAGTTCCCGCAGCCAGCTGTCCTCGGTATGGCCGGGCGGGACGTCGAACGGCGGCAGCTGCGGGGCGATGAGCGCCAGGCCGAACGCGCACTGCTCGCCGAGTTCGGCCGCGGCGGTCACCACGTCGGGCCGCTGCGCGAACAGCCGCGCCATCTCCTCACCTGACCGCAGATGGGAACCGCCCAGCGCGGCCAGCCAGCCGGCCGCCTCGTCCAGCGACTGTCTGGCCCTTATCGCACCCATGGCCATCGCCAGCCGACGCCGCGACGGCGCGGCGAAATGCGCGCCGGTGGTGGCGACACATGGGAGGCCGAATCGCAAGGCCAGTTCGGCCAATTGGGCGTTGATTTCGTCGTCGAGCGGATGGCCGTGCCGGGTCAGCTCGACACTGACCTGCTGCTGCCCGAACCGGTCCACCAGGTCGGCCAACGCCGCCGAGGCCGCATCCGGCCCGCCGGTGGCCAGCGCGGCGCGGACATGACCTTTGCGACAACCGGTCAAGATGTGCCAGTGCCCGCCCGCCGCGTCGGCGAGCGCATCGACGTCGAAGCGCAGTTTGCCTTTCTCGCCGCCGGCCAGGTGGGCCGCGGCCAGCTGCCGCGACAATCGTCGATAGCCTTCCGGGCCGCGAGCCAGCACCAGCAAATGCGGGCCCGCCGGGTCCGGGTCGTCGGTCCGGGCGCCGGGCCCTAACGAGAGTTCGGCGCCGAATACGGTACGTATGTCCAATTCCGCGGCCGCTTCCGCGAACCGCACCGCGCCGTAGAGGCCGTTGTGGTCGGTCAGCGCGATGGCCCGCAGATCCAGCCGCACCGCCTCCTCCACCAGCTCCTCCGGCGTGCTGGCACCGTCGAGGAAGCTGAACGCCGAATGCGTGTGCAACTCGGAGTACGGGACGGAGGAGCGAACCGTCCGGTTATCGTCCGGCGGCCGGTAGCTCGCCCGCTTGCGCGACCATGGTGCTTCATCTGCCGGTCCCCACACAGTTGGCGTGCCGGAACGGCGCGGCTTGCCGGAGAGCACCCGCTCCATTTCCGCCCAGCCCGGCGGGCCATTGCTCCAACCCACGCGGTCAGTCTATCGAATATATGTTCGATTAGCTGTCCGGCCACCCGAGTGCGTTGAACACGGCGACGGGGTTGAGGTAGTCGCGCCAGTGCACGACCTCCCGATCGCGCACAGTGACCACCGAAATGAACCTGTTGGAATAGGGACGGTTGCCGTCGACGGTGTGGCCCTCCGACGCGTATTCCAGAACCACCACCCCCTTGTCCGGGTCGTGGTAGGCGGCCAGGTCGAAGCAGCGGTCCAGCTGGAGTGCGTTGCCGTAGGGACGGTAGAGCTCGGCGAGTGCTTGGCGGCCCTCGACGCGCGGCGGGTAGCCAGGCACGGTGATCACATACTCGGTGACTACGTCCTCAGCCATCAGGTCGAAGAAGTGCCCTGGCTGCACGAAGCCCGCTAATCCCTGTTCGATGATCCGGAAGAAAGGATCGAGCGCGGCGAAATCCTGCAGGTTCACAATAGGGGTCTTCATCGTGCTTCCTCACTTTGGCCGTTACACATATCCGTGCCATCACATGCATACTTCAATTCGCTTGACGCTCTTGGCAAGTGGCAAGGCAGCCACGCGTCCCACGAAGCGCCGGCTCCCCCTAGACGGTAGGTGAGAAACTTCTCAGAGACTCTCAGACAACAGGTGTTTCTTTACACTGCAGTCTCATGAACCACGTTGCCACACAATCGACTCCCGTTGTTTACACGAATTAATCTGGCCGCCACCTCCTGCTCGAACCGGCAATAGATACTCGGTCGAAGTCCCAGGGGTGAACGGCGGTGACCATACGTGGAGCAGCTCAAGACGCTCGATGCAGGTTTCCTCATGGCGGAGGATTCGGACCGAAACGTTAGTCTGGCGATCGGCGGAATCGCGGTAATCGAAGGTTCCGCTCCCAATTACGGCCAGTTCAAAGAGATTCTGGCAGAACGGATCCGCGCGATACCGCGGTGCATGCAGATGCTGCGTACCCAACCCTTCGATGTCAGTGCGCCGCAGTGGGTCGACGATCCGGAATTCGACCTCGGCCGTCACGTGCGCCGAGTAGCGGTGCCGCGGCCCGGCGGCGACACCGAATTGTTCGGAGTTGTCGCCGACGTGTTGGAGCGCCGGCTGGATCGGGATCGCCCGCTCTGGGAATGCTGGGTCATCGAGGGCCTGAAGGGCAATCGCTGGGCGATCCTGATGAAAATCCACCACTGCATCGCCGACGGAATCTCGGCGACCCGCATGCTCACCCGCCTGTGCGACGACGTCGACGAGGACACACCCGCTCGACCCACCGGGGCCAAGCGGACCGACGTCGCACACCCACACCTGAAATCCGTGCCGGACACCAACCCGCGCAGCAACCCGTTGGCCGACCTGTGGCGGACGGCGACCAGCATCACCGATGCGGCCACCCGGACGGTGACCGGCGCCGCCGAGATCGCCACCGGTTTGCTTCGGCCGAACACCGACTCGTCGCTGGTGGGACCGGTCACTGCGATGCGGCGTTACCGCGCGGTGCGCGTCCCGCTCGCCGACATCGAACAGGTCTGCCGCAAGTTCGATGTGACGGTCAACGACGTCGCGCTCACCGCGATCACCGAGGGCTTCCGCTCGGTGTTGCTGCGCCGCGGCGAGGAGCCGCGGCCGGACTCGCTGCGCACCCTGGTGCCGGTGTCGGTGCGCTCACCCGACACGCTCGACAAGCCGGGCAACCGTCTTTCGGTCATGCTGCCCTATCTCCCCGTCGACCAGGACGACCCGATCCAGCAGTTGCGCATCGTGCACAGCCGGATGAACCGGGCCAAGCGAGGCGGGCAGAAGCAAGCAGGCAACATGGCCGTGTCGGCGAGCAACTATGTGCCGTTCATGTGGTCCGCGTGGGCGATTCGATTCCTCACCCGCCTACCGCAACGCGGAATCGTCACGCTGGCAACCAATGTCCCAGGACCAACCCGCCAACTGCAGATGATGGGCAGCAAGGTGGCGCGCCTGCTGCCGATTCCACCGATCGCACTGCGATTGCGCACCGGGGTAGCGGTGTTGAGCTACGCCGACGATCTGGTGTTCGGCATCACCGCCGATTACAACTCCGGAGCCGACGTCGAAGAACTGGCCAACGGCATCGAAACAGCCGTGACGCGTTTGGAAATGCTCAGCCAAGACTCGGTTTTGCTGTTCGCCAACAAATCGGTCTAACCGCCGCTCAGTGCCCGAGCCGACCGCACCGCGAGCTCGCATACCTGCCGCATCGCGTCCTCGTGTCCGTGCCGGCTCTGACATCCGATACTGATCCGGACGGCCTTGTCGACCAACACAGTCCATCGGATGTCGTGGCCGGACCGGACCTCCCGATAGGTCACCGCCGGGCGGCCGGCACTATTGCCCGCCGGATTGAAGTCGACGAATACACCGGTCGGCTCGGCATCGATCGCTTGTTTGAGAGCGTCGGCGGTGGCGCTGAGAGCCGCTAGGGCAACCCGCGATTGCGTCACGTGCAGCGCCATCTCGGGATCCGACGGCGACGTGACCTGCACGCGCGCCGAACCGGGTCCGGCGACTACGCGCTGCGTCGGCCATTGGGCCGGAACCTCGAGAGCCACGCGGCCTTCCACCAGGAACGTCGTCGGAACGCCACCGTCCGCGGGCGCGTCACGATGGGCCGACGCGAGCCCCCCGAGCACCGCGGCGATGAACAGTACGACCAGCGCCGGCGCCCAGTAACGACGATGATCACGCCCGACAGCCTCGGCATGGTGTGACTCGCCGGTGCTGTCTTCGCCTCGAATGATCTGTGCGGCCCATGTTTTCAACCGCGCGTCGTCGACTACCGCTACCGCGCCGGTCATGCCGCCAGCCGGCAAAGCTTCGGCGATCATCGCCGCGAGCGCGCCGGCCCCGCCGACCGTGTTCGGCGCGTCGATCACCACCGCCGCGCTCGCGTCTGACGTCATCACGCCAATGGAACGGACAACCGCCGCCGCCACACACTTGGGTTCCCCGCGCCGGGTCTCGGCGGCTACTGCGGCACCGGTGATCGCCACAAAGCTGTCGGCAATTTCCACCACCACCATCGTGTGCTGAGATTCGCCCGGCAACGCCTGAGCCAGCAGCCACGACCGAGGGCGCATCACGACCTCACCGGCGACGCCCTGCGCTGCCGCACTGATCACGTCGATGCGCGTCGGCGCCCACCACGACGGGTGAACGACGTTCACACGCTCAGGGCTTCCGCAGTCCACTGACCCCAGCACCATCCGCCATACCGAGTCGACAGTGACCGGACGCAGGTCGACCAAGGCTACCGGGTCGTCGATGCTGTCGAAGGCGACGCTTACCAGCTCACCGTCAGCGACTGTTTTCCGCCCGCAACACAATTGACGGACAACCTGCGGTCCGACCTCAATAACGTGCGAGCTCACGGTGGCGGGCTCCAGCCGACCTGCAGCAGCTGTGAGTTGCCTTGACGCGTGATCAGCGTGCCGCGGCCGGGCGGCATCGGCGACGGGCGCACCGACCCGATCATCAGGCCGTCGTCTGGGTTTCCGCTCATGAGCAAGGTCATACAGCCGGCATCGCGCAACCCCGCCAGCAGTGGTTCGAACATCGCGCGGGTAGCGCCGCCGCTGCGGCGTGCCACCACGAGGTGCAAACCCAGGTCTTTGGCCTGGGGCAGAAATGCCAAGAGTGGCAACAGCGGATTACTCCGATCGGTGGCGACGAGGTCGTAATCGTCGATCACGACATATAACTCGGGCCCCGACCACCAGGACCTGGTGCGCAATTGCATGGGGGTAGCGCTGAGAGGCGGCATCCTTCGGCGCAGCCGGTCGGCCAGCCACGGCAGTACGGCGTCGACAGCATCCGCCGAGGCAAAATATCCGCCAAGATGTTCGGAGTCGGGCTCCATGACGCCGAGCAGTGACCGCCGGAAATCGACGATGAACAACTGGGACTGCGCGGCGGTCGTTGTCCGCATGAGTTCACGGCAAATGGTGCGCAGTGTGGCGGTCTTCCCGCATTCGCCGTCCCCGATGATAAGTAGGTGCGGGTGATGCGCGAAATCGATTGCCAGTGGTAGTAGTTCACTCTCCTCGAGGCCGATCAGGATACCGGCGTCTATCCCCTCGACAGCCCGCGCAACTATGCTGTGATGATCGACGTACGGGGGCAGTAGCGGTATCTGGGGCGCGGTGATTCCGCGATGACGGTCCCGCAACATCTCGCCCACTCGCTCGCCGGCCTCGGCCAGGCCGGAGCTCGAACCGTCGCCGTCCAGCCGGGGCAGCGCGATCACCATGTGCAGCCCGTCGTCTGAAAGCCCTCGTCCCGGGCGACCTTCCGGGACTTGCTGAGCCCGCCGACGGTCCAGTTCGGAATCCGCCGGGTCGCCGAGCCGCAACTCGATTCGGGTCCCGACCTGATCCTTCAGCGCCGGACGAATCTCGGCCCATCGCGACGCGGACACAAGAATGTGCACGCCGAAGGAAAGGCCCTGAGCGGCAAGGCTGGTGATCGATGTTTCGATCGTTTCGAATTCACGGCGCAGGGTTGCCCATCCGTCGACGACCAGGAAGACGTCACCAAACCCGTCGCACATTGGATCTCGCCTGGCTTTCAGCAGACGATACTGTGCCATCGACTGGATGCCGTGGTCGCGGAACATGGTTTCGCGGGAACGGATGATGGCTTCGAGCCGGGCGACCATGCGTCGAGCCAGCTGCGGGTCTGCTCTGCCGGCGACCGAACCGACGTGCGGCCAGTCTTGCAGCGATGCCAGCACCGCACCGCCGAAGTCGAGACAATAGAACTGCACCAGGCTCGGATCATGGGTGACCGCCAGCGCAGTGATCAGCGTGCGCAAGGCTGTCGATTTACCCGATTGAGGCGCTCCGACAACAGCGACATTGCCGGCCGCTCCGGATAAGTCGACGATGAGCGGCGTTCGCCGTTGCTCGAACGGGCGATCGACGACACCGATGGCGACGGTCAACGAGGGCATCGATTTACCGGTGGATTCGGTGTCGCGCAGCACGGTATCCAGTGCCGGCGCCGCTCCGAGCGGCGGCAACCACACCTCATGTGCACGCGGCCCACACTCGGACAGCCGATCCACGACTGCCTGCAGGATGGTCCGCCGATCAACGACATGCGTTCCGGCCCCGCCGGTCGAGGTAACCAGCCCGGTCGGTCCGGCAGTGAACAAGCGGACCAGCGCAGGGGCATCGCCGGCGTCCGACAGGTCGGGTATCTCTGCAGAACAATAGCTTTCGTCATGGTATGAACCGGAGACGTACGCCGTCTGGAAGCGGATCAATCCATCCGTGCCGACCCGCAGATAGGCTGCACCCGGGGTGCTGGGCAGTTCGTAAGCGTCGGATGTTCCGAGGACAAGTCGCGATTCGTTGGCGGAGAGAGTTTTCAGGCATACCCGATAGGACAGGTGCGACTCCAGTCCGCGAAGCCTGCCCTCGTCCAGACGTTGACTGGCCAGCAGCAGATGCATGCCCAACGATCGCCCGAGCCGGCCGATTGCTACGAAGACGTCAGCGAAATCTGGATGCTGGCTGAGCAGTTCGGAAAATTCGTCGACGATGACGAACAGCACCGGAAGGGGCGCTAATTCAGCGCCTGCACGCCGCACTCGGTGATAAGCGGCAATCCCGTCGAGGTTGCCGGCCAAGCGAAGCGCTTCCTGCCGGCGGTTGATCTCACCGGTCAAGGCATCGCGCATCCGAGCGACCAGCGCCGCCTTATCGGACAAATTGGTGATGACAGCTGCGACGTGCGGCGCCGGTTCCAGGCCAGCGAAGGTCGCACCACCCTTGAAGTCAATCAAGGCCAGGTTGAGCTCTTCCGGTGAATGGCGGGCCATCATCCCGAGCGCGACCGTGCGTAGAAACTCTGACTTCCCCGAGCCGGTCGCCCCGACGCAAAGCCCGTGCGGCCCCATGCCTTTCTCGGCGGCCTCCTTGATGTCGAGCTCCAGTGCTGCGTCCGCGGCGGTCGTGCCGATCGGAACACGAAGGCGATCGCGGGGACTTCTGCTGTTCCACCATTCAGTCGGAGTGAAGGACGCGATGTCGCCGATCCCAAGAAGAGCCCGCCAATCCAGGCCGCTGGCCGGCGCCGCGCCGAGGGTGTCCGGGCTGCCGGCCCGGTAGCCGGCCAGCCTTTGCGCACACGCCAGCGCAGCGGTGTAACTCATCTGGTCCGGGCGCACGGACACTTCATCGTGGCCGGACAGCTCGTTGTCGCTCACCCACAGACGCAACTCCGCTGCTGCCGGCACGCCGGCATGGCCAGTGTCGATCTTCAGCAAGCCCATGCCGGCTTCGTCGTCGACGACTGCCAGTAACTGAGCGGGCGCGCGGTCAGCCAACAAACCGGCGAGCGCCTGCCGGGCGGCGGCCACCGACGGGTAGACCATCCGGGCGGAGCCGAGCAGGTCACGGGCATGCGGATGTTGATTGTGCGGCAACCATTTCAGCCAGTCCCAGTGGGCTTGGTTGCGGTCACTGACCGCGGCGGCAATCAAAACCAGTCCCGGACTGTGCAGAACGGCAAGTTGACAAATCATCGCGCGTACCAACGCACGCGCATGCATGGCGTCTCCGTCGAGCGTCACGGCTTCCAGACCGCGCAACTCGATCGCGATGGGCGCGTCCGGGACAGCCGAATGCGTTTGGAGGAAACGACGCAACGCTGTCGCCGTTACCAGGTCCGGCCGCTGTGCCGGCCCGGTGGGCGGAGGCACCAAACGGGTGGCAAGACGCTGCGTTCCAATACCGATCCGGACCTGGCAGAAGTCGGAGTCCGCCGCTCGTCGCTCCCACATCCGGCAGCTGCCTACCAAAGTCCACAGCGTATCGGGATCCGGATGGCGCCACACCAACGACGAGCACTGTGCCGCAGCGGTTTTGACGACGGCGCCTCGCAGGTCGGAAAGGTAGCCCAGATACTCGGCTCGTTCGGCGTTGATCTCGCCGCGCCGACGGTCCGCGCCCGAGACCGCAGTCGCCACCGCCGACAACAGCATCATCAATGGAAACATCATGAACGCCGGATTGCGCGCCACCGCCGACCGTGAAAATACGACCATAGCCATCATTCCCACTGTCGCGATGGCCATGACGACCGGCAGGAAACGGGTCACCACGTTCGTAACTGCCGGTCGCGTCACTTCCGGTGGGGCCGCGACGACGACGTCGGCCGTCTCGAATGCCGGTGTGGGCAGTCGCGCCGGCGGCACGAATGCCACGGTTGCAGATACATCGAACTGCATCAGCCAGCCCTCCCGCGTCGTCACGGCGCCCAACGCGATTGGCACCGTAAGTGCGAACGCGATCAGCGGCAAGTCAGCTGTGGATCGACGCATACGCGGCGTCGCGCCGGCCGTTAGCGTCCGGATCAGCATCCGCATCGGCGAACGGAGGTCGCGGTGCACCAAGAAGTGCGAGCACACCAAAGTAGCGAGTCCGGTCCATCCGACGCAGGATTGCGGCGGGTGCTGGTGTACGCCGACTCGATCCATGTCGACTTGGTGTTGTCGGCGGCAGTGCCCGTCGGGTCGCTGATACCAGCGATCGTGGACATGCTGGCAGCTCGGCGCGGTCACCACGCTGAGCCCGTGGCTGCTCGACATCAGCTTTCGCTGCCGGGGAAGACCGCACTGGATCCAGCGATGACGTTGGCGCAGCTAGGAATCCGTGACGGCACCACATTGATGCTGACCAGTTCGTCGACCGTTTTGACACCGCCGCGTTTCGATGACGTAGCAGAGGCGGTATCGGTGTCGCTCGCCGTCACGGAGCGACCGTGGACCCGGCGAGCGGCCCGAGTCGTCAGCGTCGTGGCGGCCAGTTGGCTGGCCGGCACGGGTGCAGCAGTTTTGGTTCGAACGGCTTTCGATACCGGCGATGGCCGCCGCAGCGGAGGTGCCGTGGTAGCGGCGGTGGCCGGTTTGATTGCTCTGCCGGCGGCGGTGGTCTTCCATCGCGTGTTCCGCGACAGCACTGCCGCGCTCACCTTGGGCCTGGCGGCCAGCGGATGCGCCGCACTCGCGGGCTTACTGGCGATTCCCGGGAAGCTGGGAGCGCCGCATGTGCTGCTTGCGACGGCTGCTACGGCGACAGCGTCGGTTGCTATCCGCGTAATAGGCTGCGGTGCAACCGTGTTCACAGCATTAGCGTGTTTCACGGCGGTCGAAACGGCTGCAGCGGTGGTGGGCGCGGTCACCGGTGTGCCACTAGCGGCGATCGGAGCGGCATCCGCGGCGATTTCGTTGATCTTGGTCGAAGCGTCCGCGCCGGTGTCGATCTTGCTGGCCGGGCTGTCCGCACAGGTGATGTCGGAGCCGACGCCCCATCGCCTTAGCTGCAGCGTGACCCGCGCCAACGGATGGCTCACCAGCCTGGTCGCGGCATTCGCCGCCGCGGCGGCGTTGGGCGCTATCGGCGCGGCGGCCGGATCGTACTTGGCCGGCGGCCCACCCGCGGTCGGCATTGCGTTCGCCGCCATTACCGGGGGTGTGCTGTTGTTGCGGGCCCGCGCTCACCGTGACCCAGCGAGGTCCGTGCCGTTGACGGTGGCTGGAACAGTCACGCTCAGCGGCACACTCGTCGTCGCGGCAATTTCCTATCCGCTGGGCACGCCGTATGTAGCCGCTGCGTCGATGATGCTGGCGGCCGCCGCACTGTGCCTCGGTCTCATCTCGCACACGATGACGTTCTCGCCTATCGGGCGACGAAGCGTGGAACTGCTGGAGTATCTCGCCTTGGCCGTCGTCGTGCCGCTGGGCTGCTGGATATGCGGGCTTTACAGCGCTGCGCGCGGCATGAACCTGCTGTGAGCGCGGCGCGTTCCAGGGCGCTCCGGTGTGCGACGGCGGTGCTCATCGCCGTACTGCCCCAATATGGGATTTCGGCCGCGCGTGCGGTCTCGCCACCGTCGATCGACAGCAGCCAGTTACCCGCGCCGGCGCCGGCACAGCCGCCGCAGCCCACCGTTCAGCGAGAGATGTGCGCAGTGCCATCGATCACTCCGGATGTGGACCGGGCGAACGCCTCGGGCCAACTCACCGGGCTTGACCTGCCGCAGGTTTGGAAGCTGTCACGCGGCTCGGGCCAACGGGTCGCCGTCATCGACACGGGGGTTGCGCCGCATCCACGACTACCCGACACTGTGGCCGGCGGGGACTATGTATTCACCGGCGACGGCGCCCAGGATTGCGACGGACACGGCACAGTCGTCGCCGGGATCATCGCCGCCGCAAAGGATCCCCATCGGGCGGATGGTTTCAGCGGAGTCGCTCCGGGTGTCAGTTTGATCAGTATCCGCCAATCCAGCACGAAGTTCGGCGCGGTGGCGGATCCGTCCAGCTCCGGCTTCGGTGATGTCGGCACGATGGCGAAAGCCGTTCGTACCGCCGCAGATCTCGGCGCTTCGGTGATCAACATCTCCGCGGTTGCCTGCATCCGCACCGGGTCGGCTCTCGACGACCGCGCACTCGGTGCCGCGCTGTCCTACGCGGTTGACGTCAAGGACGCCGTCGTGGTGGTCGCCGCCGGCAACACCGGCGCCGGACAGTGCCCCGCTCAGCCCGCGGACGTAACGTGGGACACGGTGACGGTTGTCGTCAGTCCGGCTTGGTATGACGACTACGTCCTGACCGTCGGCTCGGTCAACGCGCGCGGCGAACCGTCGTCGTTCACCCTGGCCGGACCTTGGGTGGATGTGGCTGCCCCCGGCGAGGGGGTGCTATCGCTGAGCTCATCGGGCGACGGATTAGTGAATAGCCTTGGCGGGCCGAACGGTTCGAGCCCACTTACGGGCACCAGCTACGCGGCTCCGGTGGTCAGCGGGCTGGTGGCGTTGATCCGATCCCGGTTCCCGAAGCTGACGGCTCGCCAGGTGATGCAACGCATCGAGGCCACCGCGCATCATCCATCCGGCGGGCGGGATCCTCGGGTCGGCGCGGGTGTTGTCGACTTCCTTGCCGCGGTCAGTACCGACCCCCCGGCGAGCCTGGCTGCACTGCCACCGCGCCGGCCGGTACCGATTGCGCCGCCTCCGCCTCCCGCGCCGGCGCAGCACGATTCGCGAGACACCGCTTTCATCGGCGCAGCGATCTGCGGCGGTGTGCTGGCGGTCATGCTTACTACCGGCGCACTGACGGCCCGACTACGACGCGACTGAGGCATTCGCCCGACTCAATTCCGGACCCGCAGGCAGTTTGGCGAGTACCGGCCACGGCGCCGCGATCGCCGTGTCAGGCAGACCGAGGTCGCGGGCCGCATCGTCATCGTGGACGGCGAATCGCGCGCCGGTGTCGGTTATCAGGTATCGGGTACCGGCGCGGGGGTTGCCTCCGGACAGGCCGGTGGCACGCACATACGCACTGCGGCCGGGCGAAACAAAGACGGCGTCGAGCGCCGGGCCCTTTCCGTCGGCGTGGGGCAGCTTCACCGGCTCCTGACCCGCCGGGATCGGTAGACCGCCGGCCGAAAACGAGATCTCCGAGAAATCTCTGCCGTCCGACGCCGGGGGTCGCCAGCTGACGCACAGCGCGGTACCGCCGACACCGAACGGCGATGGCGCCCGGTCGGGAAAGGTGTCCACCGGCAGGTCGGTCACCGCGGGTGTCGCGCGGATGATGTCGGGCGCGACCGAGATCGCGGTGCGGGTGCCTCGCGAGTCGGTGAAGCGCAGCACGTCCGCGGCGACCTGCCCGATGCGCTGAACCCCGCGGCGGAGTACTACGTAATACTCGTCGCCGTCGGCGCGGGCCACGCGGAGCACGCTGCCGACCGGAAATCCCGGCAGTCCGGCCGGTCCGCGGCCGCCGACGTCCGGAATCCGCGGCGCCGTGACGGGCGGCGCCTCGGGGACGGCATTCAGCAGCGTCGGGGAAACCGCCAATGGAATCTGACTGTCGAGCCCCAGCGCCCGCACGACCGCTGGTTCATCCAGATTCACCACGGCTCGGCGACCGTCGTAAAGCAAGTAGGTCGACCCGCCGGAGACGGGTCTGACCAGCATGGATTGTTTGCTCGCGAGCAGGTGCGACAGCGGCCCCTCGGCCGGGCCGATGACGACCGTCGTACCCGCGTCGGCGTCACAGACTGCCCACCGCAATTCGTCCTCAGCGAGTGGCGTTCCCAGAAATTGCGGAGCACCGGGTATGCCCAGCAGCGCCCCCCGCTTGCTATGGCCCAATTCCGACTCCGGTATCGGCTGAGGGTCGGCGTTTGCTCTCACGATCAGCCTGGCCGAGGCCAAATTCAGCACCGGATGCAGGGTTTCACCTATCCGGACGTACAGCGCACCCGACTGCTTGCCCATCACGATCGGCGCGTTCGTCACCGCTGGTTGTGGCCGCACCACGGCCAGGACCGCGCATCCGGCCAGCACGATGATCGCCAGTACTGCGCCGGCCATCAGCGACTGCAGCGACGCGCGGATCGGTTCGTTAACTCCGCGGATATCCCTGCCCAGCAGCGCGCATTCGATGCGGCGCAGCAGAAATCGGTATCCGCTGACGTGCAGCCGCGTGGTCGGTTGCCATGCCATCAGTCCTCCGGTCCGCCGACATCACGATATGCCGCGGTCCACCACGGCTCCGCCGTCCATCCACAGCCCCAGGGCCGACCCATCGCCGATGTGACCGATTGCCCGATTCTCGTTAAAATCGCCTGGTGAGCATCAACCACCTCAGCCGTTCGGTGTCCCGTCGTTCGCTGGTCACGTGGGTTCCGCTGGGTCGGCGTGAGCGCCGCCGCGGTGCTGGCTGCGGGCGTTCTGCTGGTCGCCCCGACCGCCGTTCGGAGCGCCGTCCCGTCGGCCGGCGCCGACAACTGCCCGGACGTTGCCCTGACCTTCGCCCGCGGCACCGACGAGCCGCCCGGTCTGGGCCGCGTCGGCCAGGCCCTCGCCGACGACCTGCGCCAGAACACCGGCAAGAACATCGATGCCTACCCGGTCAACTACAAGGCCAGCCTGCTGCAGTTGCACGGCGGTGACGGCGCCAACGACGCCATCAAGCACATCAAAGACGTGGCCGACAAGTGCCCGAACACCCCGCAGGTGTTGGGCGGCTACTCGCAGGGCGCGTCGGTGATCGACATCGTCACCGGGGTTCCCATCGGCGGCATCGGCTGGGGTAGTTCGCTTCCGCCGCAGTACGCCAACAACGTCGTCGCGGTGACCACCTTCGGTAATCCGGCCGACCGCAGCGGCGGGCCGATATCGCAGCAGAGCCAGCTGTTCGCCGCCAAGGCGATCGACTTCTGCAACCCCGAGGACCCGATCTGTCACGCGGGCCCGGGCAACCAGTGGAGCGGGCACACCGAGGGCTACGTGCCTATCTACACCAGCCAGGCGGCCAGCTTCATCCAGACCCGGCTGTTGGGGGTGCTGTCCCCCCACCGCGCCCGGACCGCCGATGGGCGTCCCACCCGGAACTGGGCCATTGCCTGGCCCTGGGCCTGGACCTGCGCCCGGACCGGGGCCCGACGGCCAACCACCGGCGAACGTCGTCGTCGATCAGCCTGCGCTGTATCGCTGAGTATTAATTCCCCCGCGCTGATCTGCCGTCGGCGCATTAATATCAGGCCATGAAGCTCTGGCCGATAAATCAACCGCGACAGTCGGTTCCGGGCAGGTTCGCCGCCGCGGTATTGCTCGCCGCAGGTTTGATGCTTGCACCCGCGGCGCTGAGCGCCTCGATCTCTAAGGCATCGGCCGTCGTGCTCGCCCGTCGAGGTGGTGTTCGCCCGCGGCCGGATGGAGTCACCCGGCGCCGGCGTCATCGGCAACTCCTTCGTCAGCGCACTGCGGTCCAGGGTCAATCGCAACGTCAGCCTCTACGCGGTGCGCTACCCCGCCGACACCGAGGTCGACGTCGGCGCCAACGACATGAGCGCACACGTCCAGTCCACGATCAACGGCTGCCCGGACACCCGGATTGTGCTGGGCGGCTACTCGCTGGGCGCGGCGGTCACCGACGTGGTGGTTGCGGCTCCCATCGCGGCATTCGGCTTCACCAATCCGCTGCCGCCCGGCTCCGACCAGCACATCGCGGCGGTCGCGCTGTTCGGCAACGGCAGCCAGTGGGTCGGGCCGATCACGAACTTCAACCCGGTCTACACCGACCGGACCATCGACTTGTGCCACGGCGACCGATCCCATCTGCAATCCGGCCGACCCGCACACCTGGTCGGACAATTGGTCGCAGCACTCCGCGTCGCAATACATCCAGGCCGGCATGGTCAATCAGGCCGCCGACTTCGTCGCCGGCAAGCTGCAGTAACCGTTTGCGGTAACGAAAGGCTTAAACAACCCTGCAGGCTGCTTCAGCAGTTATTTAGATTTGCTCGATAATATCCGCCCATGAAATTTGCTCTGGGCGACGGGCGGCTGCGGCTTTGCAGCAGGTCAGGTGCGGCAAAGCCGGTAGCGGGCTTCGCGGCTGCGGCGTTGCTCGCCGCAGGTCTGCTGATCGCCCCGGCGCTGGCGCCCTCCCCGACGGCCGACCCGATTCCGACGGCGTCGGCGGCATGCCCGGATGCCGAAGTAGATTTCGCCCGCGGCCGACAAGAAGCGCCCGGCGTCGGCGAGGTCGGCCAGGCCTTCATCAACTCGCTGCAATCGAAGGTGCCGCACATGACAGTCGGCTCCTACGGCGTCAACTATCCCGCCGACGTCAGCATCACCGACGGCTCCGACGACATGAGCGCCCACGTGCAACAGATGGCGGCGAGTTGCCCGAACACCAAGCTGGTGCTCGGCGGCTATTCGCTGGGTGCTGCAGCCGCCGACGTCGTGGTCGCAATGAAGCGACCCGGGTTCGGTTACACCGATCCCTTGCCGCCCAACATGGATCAGCACATCGCGGCGGTCGCTCTGTTCGGCAACGGCACCCAGCGGGTGCTCGGCCCAGTCCCCAACTTCAGCCCCGCCTTCGCCGGTAAGACCATCGACCTGTGCGCTGGCGGCGACCCGATCTGCACGCGAGGCGTCCACGATCTGCATTGGTCGTCGCATCTGCAGCCCTCGTACATCAGCTCCGGGCTGGTGGATCAGGCCGCCAGCTTCGTCGCCGGCAAGCTGTAACCAAAGCTCAGTCGCGCGTGCGTATTTCGCGAGTGATCAGGGTCCGCGCCTGCAGTTCGCTCTCCGGCGGGTAGTCCACGCCGACCAGCGTCAAACCCCGCGCAGGCGCCGCGGCGAAGTCGCTGGACCGCCGCGTCGAAGTGAGTAACCCGTGACACCACGCGGCGGTGCGCCGGTGTTCGCCAACGGCCAAAAGCGCGCCGACCAACGACCGCACCATCGACCAGCAGAACGCGTCGGCGGTGACGTGTGCGGTGATCAAATCTCCGTCGCGCGACCAGTCCAGCCGCTGCAAGTCGCGAATCGTGGTAGCCGCTTCGCGGTGACGACAAAACGCGGCGAAATCGTGCAGTCCCAGCAGGTTTCGCGACGCCGCGGCCATCGCGTCCACATCGAGCAGTCGTGGCCAGGCGGTGATGTAGCGGGCCTGCTGCGGCTCTACCCCGTAGGCCGCGGTCGAGAGCCGGTAGATGTAGTGGCGACGCAGCGCCGAGAATCGCGCGTCGAAACCTGCTGGCGCACGCGATGATCCGGCGGATCCGAACGTCGGCGGGCAGCAGCCGGCCCAGACGCCGAACCAGCGGCAGGAATTCCGGCTCATTTGGTCGGGGCGACCGTGGATAGGCATTAGGCAACGCATCGACCGGAATGTCGACGTGGGCTACTTGACCGGTGGCATGCACGCCGGTGTCGGTACGCCCGGCCGCACGCAGCTTCACCTCGGCCCGAAACACCGTCGAGAGCGCCTCCTCGAGGATGCCGGCGACCGTTCGCTGGCCTGACTGTGTGGCCCATCCGGCGAAATCCGTACCGTCATAGGCGATATCGAACCGAAGACGAACATGCCCACCATCAGCGTCGATGGCGGGCACGTCGTTCAACGCCGAATCGCTAGGACTTTTCAGCGTCCTTGGCTTCCGGCTCACCGTCCTCAGCTTTTGGCTCAGCGGCTTCGGGCTCAGAGGCCTCGACCTCTGCGGCTTCGGCTTCCGGCTCTGGCGTCGTGGCGTCAGCCTCAGCAGCCTCAGCGGCCTCAGCGGCCTCGGCGACCTCGGCGGTCTCTTCGGCGTTTTCGGCCTCAGCCTCTGCTGCCTCAGGTGCAGGCTTCGGGGCAGCCTTCTTTGCCGCGGCCTTGGAAGCGCCGGCCCGACGCGCACGTTCGGCCTCGGAGGTGACGGTCTTCTCCTGCACCAGCTCGATCACCGCCATCGGCGCGTTATCGCCCTTGCGGGCCTCGACTTTGATGATGCGGGTGTAGCCGCCGTTCCGGTCGGCGAAGAACGGCCCGATCTCGGCGAACAGGCTGTGCACGATGTCCTTGTCGCGGATCTTCTTGAGCACCTCACGCCGGTTGTGCAGCGTGCCCTTCTTGGCGTGGGTGATCAGCTTCTCGGCGTAGGGCCGCAATGCCCGAGCCTTGGTCTCGGTGGTCTTGATCCGGCCGTGCTCGAACAGCGCCGTCGCCAAGTTGGCCAGAATCGCCTTCTGGTGCGAAGACGACCCGCCGAGGCGAGGACCCTTGGTGGGCTTGGGCATTGCTGACGCTCCTGTCTAGATTCTCAACACTTAGAGCTGTTCGGTTTCCGCGTAGTCCTGGTCGTCGTAGGCACCCTCGCTGGACCATGTCCCGGTGGCGACGTCGTACCCGGCGACCTCCGACGGGTCGAAGCTGGCGGGGCTGTCCTTGAGCGACAGACCCAGCTGGTGCAGCTTGACCTTCACCTCGTCGATCGACTTCTGCCCGAAATTGCGGATGTCGAGCAGGTCGGACTCGGTGCGCGACACCAGCTCGCCGACGGTGTGCACACCCTCGCGCTTGAGGCAGTTGTACGAGCGGACGGTCAGGTCCAGGTCGTCGATCGGCAGCGCGAACGACGCGATGTGATCGGCCTCGGCCGGCGACGGCCCGATCTCGATGCCCTCCGCCTCGACGTTGAGTTCGCGTGCCAGACCGAACAATTCGACCAGCGTCTTACCCGCTGACGCCAACGCGTCACGCGGGCCGATCGAGCTCTTGGTTTCGACGTCGAGGATCAACTTGTCGAAGTCGGTGCGCTGCTCGACACGGGTGGCGTCCACCTTGTAGGTCACTTTGAGCACCGGCGAGTAGATGGAATCGACTGGGATACGGCCGATTTCGGCACCCGACGCCTTGTTCTGCACGGCCGGGACATAGCCGCGGCCACGCTCGACGACGAGCTCGATCTCGAGCTTGCCCTTGTCGTTCAGCGTCGCGATGTGCATCTCGGGGTTGTGCACGGTGACACCGGCAGGCGGCACGATGTCACCCGCGGTGACCTCGCCGGGGCCCTGCTTGCGCAGATACATCGTCACCGGCTCGTCTTCTTCCGAGGACACCACCAGGCTCTTGAGGTTCAAGATGATGTCGGTGACGTCTTCCTTGACGCCCGGCACGGTGGTGAACTCGTGCAGCACACCGTCGATGCGAATGCTGGTGACGGCCGCGCCCGGGATCGACGACAGCAGCGTGCGGCGCAGCGAGTTACCGAGCGTGTAGCCGAATCCCGGCTCCAGCGGCTCGATGACGAACTGCGAACGGTTGTCGTTGATGGCCTCTTCGGACAGGGTTGGTCGCTGTGAGATCAGCATGGTGTTTCTTCTTCTCCTTCTCGGCACCCACTATTTGAT
>CAWKME010000029.1:0-18394 GCA_963850645.1 uncultured Actinomycetota bacterium
GCGATGTCTCGGGACATCGTGCACATGTGTCTTGGGACATCGTTCACGGTTTTGTTTGTGGTTGGTAGTTTTTCGTCGGGTCGAGGTGGAGTTCTCGCAGTAGTTGGCCGTCGGTGGTCACGACCCGGATGTGTAGGTCGTGAATCAGGACCAGGACGTTAGTGCCGGCGTGTCTGCGGCCCATCCCTATGTGGTGTAGGCGGCTGTTGTGGCGCACGGTGAGCTTGCCGTTGCTGTCGATGCGGTCGTGGCGGATGCGGTAGGCGCCGGCGTGCAGTGGGGTGCCGGTCGGGGTTGCTTTGGGGCGGGCGAGGTAAGCCTGGTGTGGAGTGCGACGGCCAAGTGCGCGGTGTGGGCGCATGGTGTTGTAGTAGGTGCAGAAGGTGTCGAGCTGGGCTTGTAGTTGGGCGACGGTGTGGGCGGGGGTCTGGTGGGTGAGCCATTTTTTGAGGGTTTGGTGGAAGCGTTCTACCTTGCCGCAGGTCTGCGGATGGTAGGGGCGGCAGTGGCGAAAGCTGATGCCGCGACTGTGCAGGGTGACTTCTAGGGCGACTCGGCCGGTGCCGCGGTAGCGGCCGGTGAAAACGGCCCCGTTGTCGCTGAGCAGGCTGGCCGGGTTGCCATAGGCGGCAACGGCTTTGCCGAAGCTGTTATTGACGTCGCGGGCCTTGAACACCGCTAAGGTGTCGCTACCTAAGCACAGCCGGGAGTGGTCGTCGAGGATGTTGAGGATCTCGACGTCGGTGCGGTCGGCTAGCTGCCAATGGGTGATGTCGAGTTGCCAGCGTTCGTTGGGCTGCTCGGCCTGGAAGCGGATATAGCTGCTTTTCGGGCGTTTGTGCGGTTGGGGGGTGACGAAGCCTCGTGCCGAAAGGATCCGCCAGATCGTGGACACCGCGGGGCTAACTCCGTGGCGTCGCTGAAGGTGAAACGCTATCGTCGCCGCGCCGGCCTCATGGCCATCGCGCTCAAGTTCCTTCCGTAACGCGATGACCTCGTCTTCGATGTCTTTGGCGGTGCGGTTGGGGCTGCGAAGCGGTCTTCGTGGGCGTGGTCGCAGGCCCGCGTCACCCTCGGCCAGGTAACGCTGGACGAGGGTGATCACCCACCGTCGGCAGACCCCGTACTCGCGTGCAACCTCGCTCTTACTCCGCCCTTCGACCAGCACGGCCGTGACCACCAGCTGCGGCATTCCCATCGCTCAACCCTTGTCTTCGGGTGTGAACGATGTCCCGAGACAGCTGTGAACGATGTCGTGAACTCAGACACCCCCTCGGACACAACCGGCGACACGACTCAAGTCGGCCGTCGCCTTGACTCGTCGCAGATGGGGATCGTAATCAAGACGGAGACCCAGGCTTGCGTACACCTGAGCGCGTTCCGCCCCGGTTGCCTCACCAAGCACCGCTGACAGCCCGCCCAACTCCTCGACCAACTCGCTGATCTGTGCGGAAGACATGGCGCAGGGTCTCTCGGCTCGCTCAAGAAGGGCCTTTAGCTCGTCGCGCTCGGCGGTGCGGCGGCGCAATGCAGCGGTCAAGTCCTCAACGGCCACACCAGACTCCACTGCAGTAACCAAAGCAGCAACCTTGCCATTCGCCTCGCTGAGCTGGCGCTGCAAGGCGGCGTAGCCAGCTCCCGCTACCGGGTCCACCTCCTGGCCGCGCGCCAGGTCTTCCGGATCGGCCAGAGTGGCGATCCATTCGTCGAGTCGCGGTGTCACCGCGTCCTCACGAAGGTAGACCGTACGCGGGTGATCAGTCAGTTCCGCAGGTACAGAACGCGACCTACCCAGCTCACAACGGTAGAGGATGCGGGTTGTTCGCTTCCCGACGCGAGCGGCGCCCTGCATCCGCCGTCCACATACGGCACAGAACAGCATCCCGCGAAGCGCGTACGGCATCGTCGATTCTCTGCTGCAGACGAGACGGGGACCACGCCGCGCCTGCGTGCGAAGACGAACAGCCTGAGCCAAATCGTCAGGGACCAGAGCTTCATGGGTGCGGTGCCCTGGTACGACCCAGTCCGCCTGATCACGCCACCGCATACGTGTCTCATACCCGGCAGCGACATCGTGAGGGTTGACTAGGACCTCGTATTTCTCCTGCTTGCCCCAAACGCGGACACCGAGATATGTCGGGTTGTCGAGTATGGCGCGGATCGCTGAATGAGACCAACCTCGCGGGTCACGGTGACGATTCCGCGCCGGGTCATACTGGCTCGGTGACGGCACACCATCATCAGTGAGCCGTTGCGCAATGTAGCGCAGGCCCGCGCCGTCGGCGTACATGCGGTAGATCCGCTCGACGACCGAAGATGTCGCGGGGTCAGGTTCAAGGCGGCGAAGTCGCTGCCCAAGATTTGCCTTGGCAAGGTTCGGGTGCGGGCCGGCATCGACGAGCCGGTAACCGTACGGCGGTCGACCGCCGAGATATCTGGCCGTGTCCTGCGCGAGTGCCGACATCGCCGTACGGACGCGCATCTGGATTCGAGCGCGCTCGCCCTTGCTCATGCCGCCGAAAAGAGTCATCACTAGGTCGTGTGCCTCGGAGCCGGGATCGACCGCTCCGCCTACCTCGGGCACCCACAAGCCGACTCCGTAGTGCGTGAGCACCGGGAAAGTAAGCGCGAACTGCGGCCCGTAGAACGCACGGGCGGGTTCCCCGATCACTACGGCATCGAAGCTACGGTCACTACAAGCGACATCTGCAAGGAGCCGTGACGCCTCTGGCCTGCGCTTCCACGGCAGCGAACGGCTCTGTCCCACATCGAAGTAGTCAGCGGCGATCACTCCGCCGTGCGGAGTGATCAGGTCCATGGCACGCCGCTTCTGCCAACTGCGGCTCGCCTCCGGGTCTTGAGCGTCTTCCGTGCTCACTCGGCCATAGAAGGCGAACCTAAGGCTCACGCCACTCCCCTCCCTGATCCAAGCATCCGGTCCCGCACAGCCATTATGACGTGTACCAGCGCGCGGTCGGCCTCGCGCGAAAGTCGATAGTGGTCGGGCACGACAATTTCAACACCCTCCTCTGACAGGGTCGGCGCGTCGAGTCGAGCGCTCCAATCGGAGCGAGAATGCGCTGTTCGGGAGTTGTCAGTCATCGCGTCCCCCTGGCGGATCCGATTGTTCGTCGCGGGCTTGGCGACGGGCCTCTACCAGTCCGATGCGGCGGGTGTCGATGTGTTGGAGGGCGGCAGAGTAGACGAGGGTGCGGTCGCCGGGGGTGGCGTGTCCGGCACGGTCGAACTCCCACCACACTTCGTTGCTTTGCTCGGCTAGATCGAGTGGCGAATAGTGTTGTGGCGAATAGTTTTTGGCGGCGTGTTGTCGACTCCAGGTGGCGCGGATGGCACGGAGTGCTCCCATGGTGACCGAGTAGCGGCGGGATTTGGTGGTGACGTGTCCCCGGTAGCCCAGGGTGTGTAGCCAACGCCCGATCCCCACCAAGGCATCGATACCGAGGGTGTGGGCTTGGTCTGCCAGGTGGGCGATCGTGGTCAGGATCGCCCGGACGTGGTCGGTGACGTCCAGGCCCCCGATGGCTTCAGCGGATAGGCGGCGAGCAGCGACACCGAAGTCTTGTAGGGATTTCGTGACGTATTTGGCCAGGTATCCGGCGACTCGGCGCGGCGACGTCCGACTCATGGCGACGTGTGTGTCTGATTCTGTTGGGACCCCGTGATTTTGGATTCCCAGTGATTGGGTATCGATCTGCGTGCCGAACCGGACCACCAGTGGCGCAGTGTCGTGAGACTTGTTGGGGTTGTCGGATTGGCGGTTGGTGTCGGGGTGCAGCACATCGAGAGTGACGGTGCGGGCGGCCTGCTGGATAAGGGCGGCGAGTTCGGCGGCAGACACCGGCGACTCCCAAACAGGGTCGGATGCCGAACCGGGCTCCCCACCACCACATGTGGCGGCGTGGCGGTGATCGCTGTGGTCACGTGAGCCGGCGCTGGCGGTACCGGTGGGATCGTCGGGTGGATCGAGCCGGATGAGAGCGTGGATGTGGGGGATGGCGCGGGCCTGCATTTCGACGACCTTGATGAAACTGGCTTTAACCGAACCAGGTGCAATGCCAGCAGCTTTGAGGTGTTTGGCGAGATTGCGTCGTAGGGCGATGGTGAAACGCCGCCATAGTTCGGGCAGGTGCCAGGTGAACATGACGTGCCCGAGGTAGTCGTAGCACGCGGCGCACAGCGGTTGCCCGACCGTGGGGTCGGTGCGGTCGTGGATGGTGCTGCACCACAGGGGTTTTCCGTGTGGGCATCGCTTGTGGTCACCCATCGTCCTGTGGTCACGGCAGACGCTGCCTGTGCTGCCATGGACGGGGCCGAAGCTGGGCGCGGTCAACGTGGCGAATACCTGGGGCCGGTCGGCCACGGCGGGGGTGATGTTGTGGCGTCCTCCGGTGGTTCCTGCGACGACGAGTTGCCAAGTGTCGCGGGCGTACAGGTCTGAGCAGGAGGGGCAGACGGTGGCGCGGCGGTTGTTGCACCGCACCCACACGATTCTTTCGCGGCCGAACTCGTCGGTGCCGATGAGTTGGATCGGGTTGGCGCAGAAACCGACTGATCCGGCGCGCCGCCACCAGGTGTCGAATCCCGGCGAGCAGGCGCGGCGCATCATTTCGGTGATCACGCGGTGGTGGTCGATGTCGGCGGGAAGACCCGGCAGCGTGATTGCCGGGCTCACTGCTTCGAGGACGGCGCTCACTGCTGCCCCACACGGTTGCCGCTGTCGCCGTCTGTGCCGGTGGTGTTCTCGCTGTCGGCCTCCCTAGCCTGGGATGAGCGTGTGCGCTGCGCGGGGAAGGCACGCACCAGATAGGCGATATCGGCGTCGGTGACCCAGAAGGCGCGCACGCGTACCGGGTGGGCGGTGCCATCGATCATCACGTAGCCGACCCCGCGTGTGCCGTCGGGGATCAGATCACATTCGGCCCCGGCATCGCGGGCACCCTGGCCGAGGACCATGGCGGTTTGCGATGCCTCGGTCAGCCGCAACCCGATCCGCACCGTGAACAGCTGCCGCACGGGCAGGGTGTCTTTGGACGGGTCCTGCACCGCCGCCACCACCGAGATACCCACCGCGCGGCCCTGCGAGAGCAGCAGCCCTAGCAGTTGTTCGATTTCGGCCTTGATCTTGCGGTCGGTGACGTAGGCGGTCAGGGCCGCGATTTCATCGATGACGACCACGAACAACGGATCGGCCGTGGTCGGTGTGTGTAGGCGGGCGTGCCCGCGTAGCCGGTTGGCGCGTTCATGCATCAGCGTGACCAACGCTCGCAGCAGTTCCAGGGTTTGGCCGGTGGCGTCGTGGGCGAAGAACGAAAACATCGACGCACCGGGACCGAGTTCCATGCCGCCCTTGGGGTCGATCACGCACAATCGGACCCGCCCGGTCTTGACGTCCGGGGCTAGACCGGCGATCACTGACCACAACACACTGCCCTTACCCGCGCCGGTGGCCCCAGCCACCAGCAGGTGATGCCCGAGGATCGGCAGCCGCCACACGCCCCCGTTCTCGGTTACCCCGACGCCGATGGCCAACAAGTTCACCGTCGCACCGGGTTCGGGCACCGGCAGGGCGACGGGTTCGGCGAGCACGTCGCCGCGCATGATCGTGATCCGGATTTCACCTGGTGCGGTGGCGGTGATGGTGATCCGGTCGGCCGTCCACGCGGCGGCCAATGCGTCGGCTTGGCGCTGCCAGTGGCTGATCGATTGGCCGGTCACCACCCGCACCGCAAGTATGTCGGTGTGGTCGCCGATATGCACCCCGAGTAGTGCTGGAATGAGTTGGCGGTCACCGAGTTTCGCGGTCAACCCGTGCAGGCTGCAGACGTGTTCCCAGCGGCGCCGGTAGCGCCACCAAGTCTGCGCGTAGTGGGTGGGCGGGTCGATCAGCCACCGCTGCAGACTGTTCTCGTCGACGAATCCCCACAGCGCGTACAGGGCGATGAAACCTACGAGGGTGAGGAATCCGGCGTTCATGCCCTGCCAGCACGCTACGCCGACGGCGACAGCGACCGGGGCGCCGAGCAGCGGGAACCGTGCACCCCACCACAGCACCCGCCCGGCCGCTACCAGGATTGACCAGATAAGTTCACCGACCCAATCCTCACCAGAGGATTGGGTGCTGTTCTTGTTGTTTGTGTTCGACACGACTATTTCTGCCTTTCGTGAAAAAGAATCTGGGAGTGGGGAAACCACCCCGGCAGCGCTCAAAACCACGTGAGCAATTGGTGGCTGCCGGGATGGTTCCCTGATGGTTACGGCCGCGGCGTGGAACCCGGCTTGCCGCCCTCGGCGGCGGTGATCGTCTCGGCGCGGAACGCGATACCGCTGCGGCCGTCCTGCGACCACGGCAGTGCCACCAAACCAGTCACCGATACCTGCTGGCCCACAGCGACTTTCGGTGCACCAGGCACGGTCACAGACAACACGTCCCCGCCATCGACGTCCAGCGCCATCAACTGCACCGTATGCAGCGCCGCGCCGGTGGCCTTATCGATCTTGGGCTGCCCGGTGCCGAAATCGGTTCGCGGCTCCGGGTTTTTCGTGCACATGAACGACACCGCAGCGGTATCGATTTTGAGCTTCATCTGTTCTGTCCTTTCCGATCGTTGTCACCGATGTGTGGTGACTGGATCTAGAACAGCGCGATCGGGTGAAGCGGCGATAGCGGCAGCTAGGAACAGCAAGGAACACTGCGAACGCGCAGATATGCCCGGGCATGCGGCGTTGTTCATGCATGATCGTTGTATGGCTTTGACCGACCCTGCTCGCCGCCAGAGCGGACTACGGGTTAATCAAGCGCGCGAGGACGCCAAGATGAGCCTGAGCGATCTGGCGGCCAGAGTCGAGACGGTCCGCAAGCAGCGCGGCGACACACCACCGGAGCGGGCCACGTTGCGCCAGCAGATCGTTCGGATCGAAGGCGGCGGCAGTGCGGGGCCAATGTGGCGAGGCGACCTCGCCGAAGCGTTAGGCCTCGATCCTGCCGACCTGTTCGGGCTGACAGTCGAAACCAGTTTGCCGCGCCCACTTCTGCTGCAGCTTCCGGTTGACCGTGATGTCCTGACCGTGATCGCTGACCAGCGCCAAGTTCATATCCGGGCCGAACATACCTTCGGCCCGGAGTACGCCCAACCGCTGGTGGAACGCGATTTGCAGACCGTGGAAGCGCTCATCAAGTCGACGCCCGCCGAGCTGCGCACCCAGGTACGCGAGGTAGCAGGAACCATCGCCGAAGTCGCCGGCTGGATAGCGCAAGACCTCGGCGACCACCCCAAAGCGCGGGAACTGACCGATCGAGCCACCGATCACCTGCGGGCCGCCGCCCCTGAACTGCGCGCCATGGTCTGGATGCGCAAATCCAACATCATCGCCAGCCAGGACCCCGACCTGGCCGTCGAACTCGCTGCCGATGCCGCACGATTGATCGACGGCCACGAGGTAGGACGGCTGCAAGCCAGCATCGCCCGTCAGCAGGCCCTCGCTGCGATCGCCAACGAGGACAAACGCGGGTTCTTGCGTCACGCAGCGTATGCACTCGAACTCGGCGATATCGACCCCGTCGCCGATGATCGCGCCACCTACGCCCACGCTGGATTCGTCGCCAGCGATATCGCCGCGGGATACCTGGAACTGGGCCGCCCACAGCAGGCCGTCGAGCTGCTCACCCGGCACCGACCGTCCTGGACCTCCCATCAGCATCGCGACCGGGCCGTCGCCGACATCCGGCTACTGCACGCTCTCGTTGTGATCCGCGAGTATCAACTCGCCTGCGCCCACGCCGGCGAAGCCCTGCGCGGTTACTTGGCCGCGCCGTCCCAACGCGCACGGCGACACCTTGCCAGTTGCGCAACCGTCCTGCGTGATCGGCGCCGACACGACAAAAGCCCACTGCTGCAACAGCTTTTCGGACAGGTCAAGGACGCAACCGAAGGAATCGCCCGATGACCGACACCGTCATCCCCAATATCACCACGGCCAGCGACCACCCCCGAGCCGATCTTGCGGTCCTGCCGGTCGGCGCGTTCGAGCAACACGGCCCCTACCTGCCACTTGGCACCGACACCCTTATTGCCGTCGCCATTGCAACCTCAATCAGCAGACATCACAGGATTTTTCAGCTTCCGCCCGTCACTTTCGGCTGCTCCCACGAACATGCCGCATTCGCCGGAACTGTCAGCATCACCGCCACCACCCTGGCTGCTGTTATCGGCGACATTGCTCACTCCCTGGCCGAGCAACATGTCCGCGGGCTAATGATCGTCAACGCCCATGGTGGCAACGCTGTCCTGGCCAACGTTGTCCAGCAAGCCAACCACCCCGGCGCACCGATCCGACTCGGCCTGTACCCCAGCCGTGACGACTGGACCGAAGCCCGCGAAGCCGCCTACATCACCAGCAGCAACCATGACGACATGCACGCCGGTGAACTCGAAACTTCGATACTGCTGGCGGCCTACCCCGAATATCTGCGCGACGGCTGGGCTGGCGCCGACCACACCGCCGACGACCGCCGCTACCTGACCACCCTCGGCATCGCCGCCTATACCGACAGCGGCGTCATCGGTTACCCCAGCCGCGCCACCGCCACCAAGGGCAGAAAAACCCTCGACCACCTTGGACGCAGCGCCGAAACCCTCCTGAACATCCTCACCGCACCGCAATAGCCGACCAAGCCAGGGGCGGCGGCTACCGTCCGCTTGGCCGCTCCCGTCCGCCGCCGCCCAACAGACCGGCGAGCGCCACCCAAGGAGCCTAAGAATCGGCTCTGGCCTGCGGTATGAGAAGTCTCTGTCAGGAGGATCACCGCGCGGTCCGCGCCGAACGTGAGCGCCGCTGACGGCGCCGGCCGCCGATCCCTATGGTGGAATGGCGAGCAGTCGGAACTGTCAGGCCGTGCCCAGTGCCAGTTCTTCCTTGACTGTCAGGCCGACTTGGTGAGAATTTTCGTTACTGAGATTAAAGAACCACCGGCGTTTCCTTCCGCTTCGGGCGAAGGCTTCGTCGGTAGGGTCCGCGTCACGTCGCTGCTGGTCTGACTCATTTCTTTACCGGCCGCTCCTTCGGGGGCGTGCCTTGAATGCAGATTCGTCGACCAGTGGCGGCGTGATGCGGCCCGCCAGGATGGAGTGACTTCATAGGAGCCCGACCAAGAGTCCCGTAGCAGTACCGTCCCCACCCTGGCGGACCCGCGATGACATGTCCACAACCGCACATCGGAAGGGCCGCAATGACATCCACCGCGCCAGCCAGTGTCCCACAGGTCACCATCGGGGTCGATACCCACAAGCATTTTCACGTCGCGCACGCGGTCGATGAGCTCGGCCGGCCCCTGGGCAACTACACCATGCCTACCACCAGCATCGGTTACGGCGGCTTCTTGGCTTGGGCGCAGGGCCTTGGTGAGCTCGAGGTGGTGGGGATTGAGGGTGTCGGCCACTATGGGGCAGGGCTGGGCCGGGCCCTGCGCGCTGCCGGGGTACGGGTCACCGAGGTGGGCCGCCCCAACCGGCAACGCCGCGCCCGCCACGGCAAGACCGACGGTGTTGATGCCGCCGGCGCGGCCGCCATGGTGCTGGCCGGCGAAGACCTCGGCGACCCCAAGACCGCCGACGGGATCACCGAGATGCTGCGGGTGCTGCGCATCGCCCGGGTCAGCGCCGTACGCGCCCGAGCGAAAGCATTCAACGCTCTCAAGGACCTCATCGTGACCGCACCGGCCGAGCTGCGTGAACAGCTCGCCGGCCGGCACAAACTCCACCTCGTCGGGGCATGTACCGCCTTGGCTACATCCGAAATCCCCTCTACCCCAGCAGAAGCGGTGTCGGTTGCGCTGAAATCGCTGGCCGAGCGTTGTCTACAGCTCGACGCCGAAACCAAGACACTGGACACACAGATCGAGGCCCTCACCGACTACGCATGCCCCGCTCTGTGCCAGGTGTACGGCGTCGGGCCCGATACCGCCGCCACCCTGCTCGTCGCCCTGGGCGACAACCCCGAACGCATCGGTTCCGACGCTGCGTTCGCCAAACTCTGCGGGGTCTCGCCCATCGAAGCATCCAGCGGAAAAACCGTGCGGCACCGACTCAACAGAGGCGGAAACCGCGACGCCAACCGCGCCCTGCACGTCATCTGCGTTGTCCGACTGCGCCGCCACCAACCCACGCGTGACTACCTCGCCCGCCGCATTGGAGAAGGCAGGACAAAACCCGAAATCATGCGCTGCATAAAGAGATACATCGCCCGCGAGATCTACCACGCCGTGCGGCCCACGCGCCAAGAAATCCTTACTCAAACCCTTGCCGCAACATGAGAGCATCTGGTGTCGAGGGCGCCATGATGACTTCAACGACGTCTACCCAAAGGTGGCCATCGTTGGGCGGGTCTACATGGCCGGCGTATCCCGCGCTTAGGGCGGCGAGCGCGACTCCGACCACGACCCCGAGGCCCAGACCGCGCGAGCTCTGATCGAGCAACGGCAGGCGAACCGGTGTACCGTGCGCGCAGGGAGCCCTTCGACTCATGCGATCGCAGCTCGCCGACGTCTCACCATTCCCGTCGCTGACGGATTCAGGAGAGCCGAGACCGATGTCCCATCATTTCGACACCCCAACGGGTCGCGAAGACCCCCGTCTGAATCTCTGCGATTTCTATCTTTTCGCCGGCGACCCCGGAAAGACCGTGATGGCGATGACGGTCAACCCGGCGGCCACCGTGGACACGTGTGCCCCTTTTCGCGATGAGGCTCTCTACGTGTTTCGCTTCGACACAGACAATGACACCCGTGAGGAGGTGTCCTTCAAACTCAAGTTCGCTGAGGTGGTGCACAGCGCGGCCGCCGCGGGCGGACACGCACAGACCTTCGAGCTGCGCCTCGCCACCGGCGCCGACGCAGCTCAGGGTGGATCTGGCGAGTTGATCGCGTCGGGAACGACCGGCGTCACAGCCGCCGGCGAGAGCGGGGTGCGCGTCTTCGCCGGAGTGGTGCATGATGTGTTCGCCGGTAATGCGGGCCTCAATGACTTCAGGCACGCCTTCGCGGCCGGCGTCTACAAACCCGAGGCTTTCACCAACCAGGTCAACGTCTTCCGGGATCGGACCGTCGCCGGCATCGTCGTCGAGGCGCCCAACGAGTTGATCAGCAGCACGACCAAGGTGCAGGCCTGGGCCACGGTGTCGCTGTGCGGCCACGCGCCTGAGCAGCAGGTCGCCCGCTGGGGCCTGCCGATGTTCACCCACCTCCACCTCAACGACGACGAGTTGAGCGAGGCGTTCAACTCGACCGCCCCGTCCGGAGACAATTCGCGGTTCGTCGCGCGCACCATCGACACCGTCACCAAATACGTCACACTCGCCGGCACTTCCGCTGATCCGGCCGCCTACGCGCGCCGCGTGGCCGACCTGTTCGGATCGATGACCCTGCCCTACGAGCTGGGCACGCCCGCATCTTTCGACTACACCGGAATGAACGGGCGCGGGCTGATGGACAACGTGCTGGACAACGTGCTGTCGGTGTTGACCAACTCCCCGCTGGGCGCCGGTGTCGCGCCCGATCCAGCGCAGATCACGGCCGAATTTCCTTACTTCAGCTGTCCGTGACACCGCTGAGCCCTCCGAGGGGACCTCATCTCGGAAGGTTTGCAGCGCCTCGAGGGTCACCCGTTCAACCAGCAAGTGGCCGGGGAGATCGTTGAGTTGTGGCCAAAACGTTCTTGCGACCGATTCGCCACTGCGCTCTTTCGATCCATGGTCAAAGCCAAAAACCCAGGGCAACGATCAAGAGTCCGAGGCCCAGGGCAACGATGGGCCTGGATCGCCGGATTCGTCCTAATGCGGTCGCGACCGCTCACAGGCAAGGCACTATGAGACTCGGCTGTGTCTCAACCATCCGGCCCCCCTTCACGTACCGCGACAGATTGAGAAGCTAACCGCCGCTTTGGGGACCAGTCTGGGACCACACGTCATACGTCATGGTGAACGACCTGCACGTCTGTACACGTGATGCACGCTGCCCCTCGCCCGGCAGACGCACAGTGACCTGCGGGAATGCGTTTCCGCTACTTCCTGGGGGCCAAGTGGTCCTCCGACCATCGGGAACCGCCAAAACCATTGCCGCAACATAGGAGCATCTGGTATCAAGCACCTCGCACCACCTGGATCAACCAGCCAGAGTCACCGCAGGGTTGATGGGACCCCATGAACTGGTCTGGCTGACCAGTCCCACAGCGCCGCGTCGGTCGGTTCGGGTCAGCAGCGATGGTTCGTCGTGTGGGTGGGTTCCGCCGACAACCCGGTCAACTATGCCGCGGCCAAGGCGCCCGCCGAGGCGATCCAGCCGTGGTGCGGGCTCGGCAGTACCCGTCAGTGGTGCTGACCGTCGATGCGGGGCGCCTGCCGGTCGGCGTCGGTCACGACGACCGTGCGGCCGCATCTGCGTCGGTGCCCAGCAGCTCCTTTTTTGCTTGCGCCAGTTCGGCTTTGGCGGCGGCGTCGACCTGCGGATAGTCCGGGTTGAGATCCCGCAGGGTCTCCAACAGCACCGCGGAGGTCGACAAGTGGCTGAACCATTTGTGATCGGCGGGGATCACATGCCAGGGCGCCCAGTCGGTGCTGGTGTGGCTGAGCATGTCATGGAATGCCCCCTGGTAGTCGTCCCAGAATGCGCGCTCCCGCAGATCGGCGGGCGAGAACTTCCAGTTCTTCTCGGGTTCGTCGATGCGTGCAAGGAACCGGCGCTCCTGTTCATCCTTGGAGAGGTTGAGGAACAGCTTGACGATGATGGTCCCGTTGTCGGTGAGGTAGCGTTCCCAGTCGTTGATGTCGCGATACCGCCGCTGCCAGATGTCGTCTGAGTCGAGCACCGCGGTGCGCGGCCATAACAACTCCGGGTGCACACGGGTGATGAGCACGTTCTCGTAGTGGGACCGGTTGAACACCGCGATGCGCCCCAGTTCCGGCAGCGCCGTCTGGTGGCGCCACAGATAGTCGTGGGCCCGCTCGGTCGCCGAGGGCGCCTTGAAGCTGTGCACATCGACACCCTCGGGGTTGAGACCGCTCATGACGTGCTTGATCGTGCCGTCCTTGCCGGCCGTGTCGATCCCCTGAAGAACAATCAGCAGCGACCGGTCGGCCTGGGCGAAGAAGCGGTCCTGCAAATCCAGCAGCGCCGCCTCCGCCTGCGCCAAGGCCGCGGTGCCGGCGTCTTTTCCCAGCTGTTCGTCGTGACGGCCGGGATCGAAATCCCTGGCCAGGTCCACCGTGGACCCCGGCGTGACCCGGGTAGCCTCCACCAACACTTTCCACTGCACCGACAACGTCGCCTCCTGGTGATGTCGTATGTCCGTTGTTCGGGGCGGCGGCAACCGCAGGGAACGAACGCTACCGGCGGGCCCACAGAGTTGGGGACCGTACTCTGCCACCAGTGTCGGCCCGTCTCCTTAACCAAGGCCTCTCAGCCCGGCGACCTACTTCACACATGACCGATGACCGCGTGCCTTTCGGCCTGGTCCTCCCGGGTTTTCACCGGGTCGAGGATGCGGTAGGCGAGGAGTTTGATGCGGTCGCTGATGAGGAACCAGGCGAGGGCGTATGCCCACACTGCGGCTGCCCACTTCCAGCCGAGTGGGGTCATGAACAGCCCGTACACCGCGATCAGCGTCGCGATTGCCTGGGTGCCGAAGACGGCGATCAGCAGGATGCGGGCCGGGCGGATCGACCAGAAGGGTCCTCGGGTTCGGGTCAAGAAGATGGTGAGGTGACCGGCGACGGACAGCATCAGGTACATCAGGGTCTGGACGCGCGGGTGGCCGAGGTCGAAGACGCGGTCACCCAGGTAGAACAGGCCGAACGCGGCGATTGGTCCGACCACCCCCAGGACCGTGGCGATCCCGAGTACCAGGCGCATGTTCCAGGCTTCGGGCTTGTTGGCGTAGTGGACGTTGTCGTAGGAGATGGACAGGATGGCGCCGTCGTTGAGCAGCGCCAGCATCACGATCATGATGGCGGTCAACGGGTAGAAGTTGAAGACGAGGATGGCGGTAGTGATGAATAGCAGCACCCGCAGTGTTTCGGCGATGCGGTACATCGCGTAGCTGTTCATCCGCTGAAAGATCTTGCGGCTCTGTTTGATCGCCTCGATGATCACCGACAGGCCCGGGGTCAGCAGCACGATGTCGGCAGCCGCCCGGGCGGCGTCGGTGGCTCCGGATACCGCGATGCCGCAGTCCGCTTTTTTCAGCGCGGGGGCATCGTTGACCCCGTCGCCGGTCATTCCGACAATGTGGCCGCGTTTCTGCAGCACGTCGATGATGTGGTATTTGTGCTCGGGAAAGACCTGGGCGAAACCGTCGGCGGTTTCGATGGACTTGGCCACCGCCGCCGATTCGTCCTTTTTCACCTCACCCAGGCCTGCGGCGTCGAGGATGTCGGTGCCCAAACCGACCTTGGCGGCGGTTTCCTTGGCGATGGCCAGCGCATCACCGGTGACCATCTTGATGGTGACTCCCATTGCCCGTGCGGTGGAGATGGTTGCTGCCGCGTCGTCACGCGGTGGATCGAATAACGGCAGGACACCGACGAACTGCCAGTCACCGTCCCCGTCGGCGCGGGCCACGCCCAAAGACCGGAAGCCTCGGGCGGCGAAATTGTTGACTGCCTTGTCGACGGCGGGTTTGATCTGCGCGGCGTTCGCGGCCAGCGCCAGGATGACCTGCGGGGCGCCCTTGGTGACCGTGAAGGTGGTTGCGTCGGGGCCGGTGACGGTGGCCTCGGTGCGTTTGTGCACCGGGTCGAACGGTGCGAAATGGGTGATCGTGTAATCCTGCAGGATCTTGGTGTCGTCGAGTCCGCCGAGCACCGCGCGGTCGATAGGGTCGTCGTTGTCCGCGCGGGAGGCCAGTGCGCCGTCGAGGACGACCGTCGCGGGGGTGACGGTGTCGATGGCGAACGGGGTGCCCAACGTCAAAGAGTTCTGAGTCAGGGTGCCTGTCTTGTCCGCGCACAGCACATCCACGCCGGCGAGTTCCTCGATGGCGACCAGCCGGCTCACGATGGCCTGCTTCTTGGCCAGCAGCCGTGAGCCGACGGCCATCGTCACCGACAGCACGGTCGGCATCGCCACCGGGATCGCGGCCACGGTCAAGATCAGGGCGAACTGCAAGGTGGTCAGGATCGCGTTACCGCGCAGCAGGGAGGCGACGACGATGACGGTGACCAGCGCGACGGCCAGGATGATCAGGTAGTTGCCGATCTTCAGCACGGCGCGTTGGAAATGGCTGACGGTGTGCGCGTCTTGCACCAGCTCGGCGGTCTTGCCGAAGTAGGTGTGGGTGCCGGTGGCATAGACCAAGGCGCCGATTTCGCCCTGCCGGATGATGGACCCGGAGAACACGGCCTCACCCGCTGCACGGGTGGCGGGCAGCGACTCCCCGGTCAGCGCGGACTGATCGACCTCGATCTCGTCGCCGTCGAGCAGCCGGGCGTCGGCGGGGACGATGTCACCCAGGCGCAGCCGGATGACATCACCGGGCACCAGCTCCCGCGCTGGCGGGTTGACCCATGCGCCGTCACGGATGACGCGGGCATTGATCGCCAGCTTCGCCTTCAGGGCGTCAATGGCGTTGCCGGCCTGCCGTTCGGAGGTGTATCCGACCACACCGTTGGCCAGCAGCAGCAGCAGGATGATGAAGAAATCCGGCCAGTGCCTGAGCGCGCCCGACAGGATGATGGCGATCTCGATCATCCACGGGATCGGGCCCCAAAAGTAGCTGAGGAACTTTAACAGCGGGTTGGTCTTGTGCTCGGCGATCTCATTGGGCCCGTACTTCGCCAACCGCTTCGCCGCCTCAACTCTACTGAGCCCCTCCGGCGACATCCCGAGTTGTTTCTCAACCTCGGCCATAGGTGCGGACTTCAAGTCGAGCTGCCCCGCCGGGGCGACGGGCCCAGACTGCGGGGCGTCAGTGGCCATGATGGGTGTCCGCCTTTGGGGTCGAGTGTCGGGTGTCACGTGTGGCAGGTTGGAAGGACGCATCGATCGTCGGCTGCCTTGGTGGCCCGCAGCGGCGGTTGCGGTCGGGTCATTGTGGGGGGTTCCAGGTCCACTGCGGATTTCGGGGTGGTCTTGGCCGTGGGTGTTGATGTAGATGCTGTGTTCGACGAGTTTGTCGGCCATTGTCTGCTTCAGGTAGTCGCCGGTGGCGCCGAGTTGGGGGAGGCGGTCGATGACGTCTGCGACGAGGTGGTAGCGGTCGAGTTTGTTCTGGACCCGCATGTCGAAGGCGGTGGTGATGGTGCCTTCTTCGTTGTAGCCGCGCACGTGCAGGTTGGGGTTGGTCCTGCGGTAGGTGAGTCGGTGGATCAGGCTCGGGTGTCCGTGGAAGGCGAAGATGATGTGTTTGTCGGTGGTGAACAGGGCGTCGTAGTCGCGGTCGCTGAGACCGTGCGGGTGCTCGCTGGCTGACTGCAACTTCATCAGGTCGACTACGTTGACGACGCGGATCTTCAACGCGGGCAGGTGTTCCCGCAAGATCTGCACCGCGGCCAGCACCTCCAGGGTGGGGGTGTCTCCGCAGCAGGCGAGCACGACGTCGGGGTCGGCGCCGGAGTCGTTGCCGGCCCATTCCCAGATGCCGATGCCTTCGGTGCAGTGCACTTCTGCTTGCTCGATGTTCAGCCACTGTGGCATCGCGCGTTTGCCGGCGACGATCACGTTGACGTAGTGGCGGCTGCGCAGGCAGTGGTCGGCCACCGAGAGCAGGCAGTTGGCGTCCGGCGGCAGGTAGACCCGGACGATATCGGCTTTCTTGTTCACCACGTGGTCGAGGAAGCCGGGGTCTTGGTGGGTGAAGCCGTTGTGGTCCTGCTGCCACACGTGCGAGGCCAGCAGGTAGTTCAGCGAGGCGATGTCGCGACGCCACGGCAGTTGCGCGGTCACCTTGAGCCATTTGGCGTGCTGGTTAAACATCGAGTCAACGATGTGGATGAACGCCTCGTAGCAGTTGAACAGCCCGTGCCGTCCGGTCAGCAAATAGCCCTCGAGCCACCCTTGGCTTTGGTGCTCACTGAGCATCGAATCCAGCACTCGGCCCGAGCGGGCGAGGGATTCGTCGTTGGCGACTGCGGGCCTCCCACTGCCGGTCGGTGACCTCGAAAACCGCGCCGAGCATGTTCGACAGGGTTTCGTCGGGGCCGAAGATCCGGGAGTTGCGCTGCTCGTCATTGAGTGCGATGACGTCCCGCAGGAAACCGCCCAGCACCCGGGTGTCTTCGGCGTCCACCGCGCCAGGTGAGCCCACCGTCACCGCGTGGACACGGAAGTCGGGCATCCGCAGATCGCGCAGTAGTCCCCCGCCGTTGGTGTGGGGTCCCGCCCATCCGCCGCTGCCCGCGAGGGCCAGTGCGGCCAGGTCGGGCAGCAGCCGCCCGGTCTCGTCGAAGAGCTCGCCGGGTTTGTAGCTGCGCATCCAGCTGTCTAGTTGGTCCACGTGATGGGGGTGCGCGGCATCGACGAGCAGCGGCACCTGATGGGCCCGGAACGTGCCTCGATCTGCTGGCCGTCGACCACCTTGGGCCCGGTCCAGCCCTTCGGCGAACGCAACACGATCATCGGCCACCGCGGGCGGGTGGTCTCACCGCTGGTGCGCGCCTTGCGTTGGATGGTGTGGATGCCCTCGATGACGTTGTCGACCGCGGAGGCCATCAGCTCGTGCATCTCCTCGGGGTCCTCACCCTCGACGTAGCGCGGTTCCCAGCCGCAGCCGCGCAGGAACTGGTCGAGCTCCTCGTGTTCGATGCGGGCCAGCGCCGTGGGGTTGCTGATCTTGTAGCCGTTCAGATGCAGGATCGGCAGCACCGCCCCGTCACCGACCGGGTCAGGAACTTGGTGGAATGCCAGGCCGTGGCCAGCGGGCCGGTTTCGGCCTCACCGTCACCGATGACACACGCCACGATCAGGCCCGGGTTGTCGAACACCGCGCCGAACGCGTGGCTCAGCGAGTAGCCCAGCTCCCCGCCTTCATGGATCGATCCCGGAGTCGTCGGTGCCACATGGCTGGAAATGCCCCCGGGAAAAGAAAATTGGGTAAAGAGCTTCTTCAGTCCGGACTCGTCGTGGCTGACGTCGGGATAGACCTCGCTATAGGAACCCTCGAGGTAGGTGTTGGCGACCAGCGCCGGGCCGCCATGGCCGGGGCCGGCGACGTAGAACATGTCCAGGTCATACTTCGTGATGACCCGGTTCAGGTGCGCGTAAATGAAGTTCTGCCCCGGCGTCGTTCCCCAATGGCCGACCACCAGCGGTTTCACATCCGAGAGCGCCAGCGGCCGTTTCAACAACGGATTGTCATACAAATAGATCTGGCCCACCGACAGGTAATTC
>CAWKME010000030.1:0-14542 GCA_963850645.1 uncultured Actinomycetota bacterium
GAGGTCATCATCAAACCACCCCAGCAGCAGCAATTCATCAGCAGCATTCGTGTAGGTTCCGGTTTTACGTGGCGGAATTCCGAACTTCGTGGCGGGCAGATGGCGGATCCGCCACAAAGACTGGAAGCTGGATAGCGTAGCTAGGTACTGGGTGACGTGGTCACGGCCGGGCTTGCATGTGGTCCCCGGGTTCGCGGCTAGAACAGGTCGACGCCCGCGTTCGCCCTGGTACCTGGCACCGCGCTGTCCCTATACCCCGCCGTGTCGTCGGAAAGTTGCCGCTGCTCGCCTCTAGGGTGGGAAGGCCGGGTACGGCAACTACATACGGGTTCTAGCTGCGGGGATCGACGGTGACTACTGACGGAGGCGCGGTTGCCGCTTTCGGGTTTCGGCGACAGTATCTTGCAGCCGCTGAAGAGTTTCTCCGCGCCGTCAGGGCACATGTCGACGATCTCAGCGCGCTCGCCCTGGTCATCGAACCGACGCGCGCAGACCTTGGAACCGCCAGCGATGCTGATGACGATATTGTCGACTTCGCCATAGAGGTCGATGGCACGGTTGTTCGGCGCGTGCAGGTCAAGTCCTCTAAGGCTCCATCGGGTATGAATCCGCTCAGGTGCTCCGAGGCGGCCTCGATTTTTAAGCGATTCGGGACCGGCGATGGCGAGGCCGTGATTCTGACGAATAAGCCCCTGGCGAAGAAGCTTCTCCGGGCGTGCGGACCGCCGACTCGATCGCCACACGATCAGCAGGTGTATCCGGTAGTCGCGACGGCGATTACTGCTGGAGCGCCAAATCCTGTCAGGTTGGTACTTCACGACGAGCGAAGTGCCGCGGACATCAAACGGTCAGTCCTGGCACTCATCCGCGAGCTACGCCAAGACCAAGCCTTGGGGCCCGGCGAACGGTCGATTGGGCTGCTGGCCGCGATGATGATGGATTCGATCTTCGAATCAGCAGCCGATCTCTCGCCACGTCGGTTGCCCGCAGAAGAGCTCAAGGCGTTGCTATGTCTGGCCGATACTCAAATGGCTCACGCCCTAAGGAAATTCGATTGGGGTGTGCCGCTCATTGAGGTCCCGAGACTGGTCTCGGCTGTTGCGCGCACGGACGAGCTGACTTCGATCACCGAGCTGTTCACTGAGTCAGTGACGACGCGCAACCCCAAAGTTGTGGTGCTCACGGGTGTCACTGGTTTCGGGAAGAGCACCATTGCAGCCGACTTCTGCCACCTCAACAGACACTTCTTTGAGCAAGTGTGTTGGATTGATTCCCGTTCGCTCGACCTGTTGCAAGCCAGGATCAAAGACATCGTGACGGCAACGGGAGTAGACGTCGACTTGGTGAGCGACCTCGGTGCCGCTTTCCGGACCGAAATGTCGCGACAGGGCGGGCCTTTCATACTTGTCTTCGACGGTGCCCGCTGCCGAGAAGATGTCGAGCCGTTCATTCCGACGAGCGGGTGTGGGTTCGTCGTGGTAACTACCGCCAACAGTACGAGCTGGTGGCACACGGCAACCCAGCTGCATGTCGGCTCTTTCAGCGAAGACGAGGCAACGACGTGCTTTGAGGCCTACGCCGGCCTGGAACCTGGGGTCCATTCTGATGTTGTCAGGGCTGTCTTTAATCGACTCGAACGAGTTCCGCTCGCAATTGCCATGGCAGCATTGTACTTTCGTAATGCCGACGAGGACATCAATCAACTTTCAGAGAAGTATTTCGAAAGCCTTGAGGACGCCCTGGACGACTCCGCAGCGAAGCCGGAGGGCTTTGATAAGACCGCTTTCGCGGCGATTCGGTTCGCGGTCAGCCGGCTCGGAGCCACCGGAGGTGCCGGGGGTGCCTATAAGCGTGAGGCTCAGCTTCTTGTCTATCATTCGGCGTTTTTCGCCCCGGAGCTTATCCCGCTGAACTTGGTCCTGCAGACTGTCGAAAACGACGTGATCACACTCGATCTGACCAATCCACCGTCACCCGTAGTGGCTAGCCAGCATCGCCGAAACGCCATTCTTACGAATCTGAGGACGCAGACGATCGCACGACGACGCAACTACTTTGATGCATCCGGATCATCCAATCCCGCGAGCGACACGATCAGCATTCACCCCCTCGTCCACGAGATCCTGCGGACCATCCATCAACAAGCCGCGCCCCGTAAGGCCGACCTCATCAACCTGCTCAGCGTATTCATGGGATGCCTGTATGGGTGGATTATCGCCCTTCGCCGAACAGGTGCATTCTTCCCCGTCGAACAGCTACTCACACATGGCGAATGGATACTCAAACTTGTCGATGAGATCACCCTTCCCGAGAACGCTGATCCTCACGATGTCTACGTATTCCGTTGTGCCAAGATCTATCTGAGGGCCGAGATCGCGAACTCTTACGCATCGCGCGGAGAGCATCAACGAGGCGTCGACCTGCTCGAACAGGTCCTCGACGAGTCTGCAAACGTAACGCTGACCGTGGCCCCACAAGGTATGGTCGCCAAGGTCGCCTGCGACGCGATATCCGATGCTATGCAAGGAAATCTGGGCTCTGACCTGGCTGCCCGCATGGCGCGACGCGCTATGACAGAACTAACGAGGCTTGAGCAGTTCGAGGACCAGCCCAGGCGCGGCGACGTTATCTATCCCCTAGCGATTCAAGCAGCGCAGTCAATCAACAGCTTCGATGCTGCCGAAGCCCGTGAGCTCGCGAAACAACTAGCCGCGATCGCTGCTCGACAAAGACTCTCGAAGATCCCAGAATCGGCCATAATCAATACGATTGAAAAGTTGCTGAAGATCGGCCAATTTACTCAGGCGCTGACAGTGATCCACTCGGCGCGAAACAACAGCCCCGCCGTGCATCAGAGCATCATGTTCGACAACTTCGAGGTCATCGCCAATCTACATCTTCGTCGGTTCGCGACCGCTGCAGACGGTATTGACCGCATCCTCGCCACCGCCGACGGACAGCCATACCTGCGAGCACCTCTACACATCGCCTCCATCGAGATCGGAGATGCCTTGGCCGCCACCCGACCGTCATGGATCGGCAACTCGCCGCGTCTAGCCGCTCATCAGGCAAAGCTTCAGGACCTCCGTACGGGACTTACGCCATAAGGCACCAAGGCTAACGGGCACGGCTTATTTAGCACTACCATGTGGTTTTAGGATTCGCCGGCGTTGCACGAGACCCAGTCGACGACGAGATCCGCGGCCGTGGCGGCCCGCGCTGGGGCCGCCGTCAGAATGAGGGTAAGCACGTCGAGCCCGTCGGCCAGCTCCTCGGGTCGCGGTCTCGAAATAGACGACTTACGAGAGTCTCGAAAGTCAGTCGCGGTTTGCTGCGTGGAAGTGGGCTCCGTGTGACATCCTGTGCGGGTGTCCGCAGAGGGCCCGCCTTCTGGGGTTGTGACGTTTTTGTTCACCGATATCGAGGGTTCGACCCGTCGGTGGGAGGCCGACGCCGACGGCATGCGGAAAGCCCTGGCCGCCCATGACAAGGTGTTGCGCGCGGGCGATTGAGGCGGACGGGGGCTTATTGTTCAAGCGCACTGGTAACGACGTAAGGGACTGGTAACCCACGCCGAGTGGGTTGTTCACTGTCCCCGCGGTCTTTGTCACCGCGCGGGTCGGGGTTCTTACGGAGCGGGAATCGGGTCGAGGGGGTTGCCCGGGCTGATCGAGGAACCGTTCTGCGGTGCCGGTTCGCCGTCGAAGCGCTGCTTGATCCAGGTGATCGAGTGGGGCAGCCAGCAGTAGAGACTCGAGATGTGACTGAGCGCGTCGTACTGCTCGTACCAGACCGTTGCGCCTCTCGCGCAGTAGCTGCGGGCGAGCGTGCGCACGTCGCCGGCGATCATCACGCCGTCGCCGGGGCCGATGCCCTCCTTGTTGCCCGGCGTGCCCTCGGGCTCACCGTTGGCGCCTTGGCCGATGAAGAGCGGGATTGTCGGCGTAGCAACGCCGTCAGGAACCCCGCCGGTACCCATGATCAGCCTGTTGACGCACTCGACGTAGAGCGGAATGCTCTCGGGAGTTGGGTATTCGGGTTTGGCCAGTTCTTTCCACGTCAGACCCGGGTACTGGCCGAGGACGTGGATGATCGACTTGGTCTGCATGTCGTCGAAGAGCTTCGCGCCGTTGGCCCTCGGCCGGCAGCGGAAACGGCTCGACGTACTGAGATACTCCCTGAATTCTGTCTTTTTCTCGAACGCGCGCGCAACGCCGACGATCGCCATCAGCATGACACCGGCCCAGCCGAGGCTCCCCTCGACGTAGTGCAGGTTGTGCGCCGGGTGGACGAGCAGGCCGCCCATGGCCGCGCCGATCAAGCGCTTGTTGACGTCGTCCGCGTAGGTCGGGGCGAGCTCGGCGGCCCACTCGGTGGCAATCGCACCACCGGAGTATCCGAGCATCGCAACGTTTGCCTCGTCCGGGAGGTCGAGGGTCGACTCCTTTGAAAACGCGGCGCGGATCGAGTAGAGCGTGTTCATTCCGTACTCGGGGCCTGCGGCGAAGTCCGCCCTCTGGCCCTCGGTGTCGGGAATGATGACCGTGTACCCGTCGGCGAGGAACTGACCGTAGACCGCCAGCTCGACTTCGGCGACGAGTCTGCTCAGATTAGGGTTCCCGCCCGAAATCCCATACGACGGCTCGTCGCTTTGGTTGAGCGAGTCGTAGGCGGACTGGTACGAGAGCACCTTCGTCTTGTCTGGCTTGATCAGCGGCGGAATGACCGACGCGACGTTAACGGTCGGTTTGCCGGTCTGGTCCGTCGACCGATAGAGCAGCTGCGTGGCCTTGAGCGGCGTCGGGTAGCTCCCTATGTGGTAAGTAGTCCTGCGAGTTCTCAGTACCGTTCCCGGGTCCATTTCTAGCGGCCCGTCGTATTTGTAGAACGGATCATCCTTGGGCTCTGGCTCGGCCGCGGCCGTGCCGGACGCGCGACTCGGATCGAGATACCAACCTGTTGGTGTAGTCATTGCATCCCCCTTAACCATGGACACTATGTTGCCTTCCGAGAAACCCCAGCAGCAGGGAGTTGGACCTGTGCTGGGGCCGTGGGCGTTGACATCGTCGGAGATCGCCGAGAAGCCGAAGGTCCGGACCCAGTCTCGAAAGTCAGCCGCAGTTTGCTGGGTGGTAATGGGCTCGGTGTGACATCCTGTGCGGGTGTCCGCAGGGGGCCCGCCTTCTGGGGTTGTGACGTTCCTGTTCAGCGACGTTGAGGGTTCGACCCGTCGGTGGGAAGCAGACGCGGATGGAATACGGAACGCGGTCGCCGCCCATGACAAGGTGCTGCGCTCGGCGATTGAGGGGCACGGGGGCTGGTTGTTCAAGCACACCGGTGACGGAGTGTGTGCCGCATTCGCGTCACCAACGTCTGCGGTGGATGCGGCGGTGGCTGCCCAGCAGGCGTTGGAGTTGCCGGTGCGGATGGGCATCGCAACCGGCGAAGCCGAACTGCGGGAGGGTGACTACTTCGGCGCGGTGCTCAACCGTGTCGCACGGGTGATGGCCGCTGGGCACGGCGGCCAAATCCTGGTGGCCGACTCGACGGCGGGTCTGCTCAGCGGAATGGATCTGCTGGATCTGGGGCCGCGACGGTTGCGGGACCTACCCACGCCAGTCGGCGTGTTTCAGGTTCGAGCACCCGGACTCCGGGCCGAGTTTCCACGGTTGCGGGCACTGGATGTAACGCCAGGGAATTTGCGGCGTGCGGCGACCAGTTTCATTGGGCGTGAGTCGGAGGTCGCTGAGCTGCAAGCCGCGGTGAAATCTCATCGGTTGGTGACGTTGACCGGGGTGGGCGGGGTCGGCAAAACCCGCCTGGCAGTGGAGGTCGCGGCGCGGCTGGCCGATGAATTCCCGGACGGGGTCTGGTTTTTCGACTTAGCCGCGGTCGCCGATCCGGCCGCGGTGCCCGACGCCGTCGCGGCGGTGCTGGGCATCATCCAACAGCCCGGCAAGAGCGTGGCTGACAGTGTCGCGGCCGCGTTGGAGGGCAGAGTCCGGCTGCTGGTGTTCGACAACTGCGAGCACGTTGTCGACAGTATCGCGGATCTGGTCGAGGCGATCCTCGCCGCCTCGGCGACCGTCACGATTCTCGCGACCAGCCGCGAAGGAGTGGGGGTCAGCGACGAACAGTTATGGCGTGTCCCGTCGCTCGACGTCAACTCCGGAACCGAATCCGCCGCCGTGAACCTTTTCGTCGACCGTGCCCACAGTGTCGTGTCGGACTTCTCGCTGGCCCAGCCCGGCGAGGCGGACGCTGTAGTAGAAATCTGCCGCCGACTCGACGGCATCCCGTTAGCCATCGAGTTGGCCGCCTCGCGGATGGCGGCCATGACCGCCAGCGAGGTGCGTGATCGTCTCGATCAGCGGTTCCGGCTGCTGGTCGGCTCCCGGCGCGGCCTGGCACGCCACCAAACGCTGCGCCACGCGGTGGCGTGGTCCTACGACCACCTCGACAACGCGGAAAAGGCGCTGCTGGAACGGTGTTCGGTGTTCGCCGGGGGATTTGACCTCCAAAGCGCCTGCGCGGTGGCCGGATTCGATGACCTCGATGAGTACGCCGTTCTCGACCTGCTGGACGCCCTGGTGCGCAAGTCGCTGCTCGTGGCTGATCGGTCGTCGGGGCGGACCCGGTTTTCAATGCTGGAGACGATCCGCCAGTTCGCCGAGGAACAACTCGTCGCCCGCGGCGAAGCATCCGAGATTCGGGCCGCCCACTCGCGGTACTTCGCCGGACGGGAAGCCGACATCCTGGCCCTGTGGGACAGCCCCCGCCAGCGACAGGCCTACGACTGGTTCACTCTCGAGCTGGCCAATCTGCGCACCGCATTCCGCTGGGCCGCCGACCACGGCGATCTGGATGTCGCCGCCACCATCGCCACCTACGCGGGGTGGCTCGGCGCTGTGGTCCAAACCCTTGAGCCGATCACCTGGGCTGAAGAGCTGATCGAGTCGGCCCGCGCGGTCGACCACCTGCGGCTGGCGTTCCTGTATGTGATTGCGTCACAGTGCTTCACGACCGGACGGATCGAGGCGGCTGTCGGCTACAGCGAGGCCGGGCAGATCGTTCTCGGCAGGAGCCGCGATGCGCCGCCGTACGGCATCGAAGCCGTGCTTGGACTTGTCTACCTAGCCATCGGGCAGCCCGAGCGGTTGGCCGAGTGGTGCCGCGCCCAGCTCGCACGCCGCCGCGACACCCACGTCCACGACCGGGCATGGCTGGTTGCCGCCCTTTCAGTGGCCGGTTCCGGTGGGGAGGCGACGGATTCCGCGGATGGCCTCATCGAGGCCGCCGAGGCAACAGGCAACCCAATGTTCCTCTCGTTGGCGCTCTTGCCTACGGTGTCGCTTTCCGCGACGCGGATCCCGTCGCGGCGCTTAACGCCCCGGCCGGGGTCTGGTGATCGCTCAAGACAGCGGCAACCGCGCCCACGCGTCAGTCCTGGCGCCCGTTCTGGCACGACTTGAGGCCGAACACGGCGACACCGCGTCCGCATTCGATCACCTCACTCTGGCGATCCGCAACTACCACAATGCGGGCGACACCACGACGATCCGCATCCCCCTGGCCGTCCTCGCCGCTCTTTTCGACCGGCTCGGACGCTACGAACCGGCAGCCACTATCGCCGGGTTCGCGCTCAGTCCTTTGTCTGCGTCGGCGGTCCCCGAAATCACCACCGCGATCACCCATCTGCGCGAGGTCCTCGGCGAGGCGACCTACGAATCGCTCGCCCGCAAGGGCGAAAGCATGACTACCGCCGCGATGGCAACCTACGCCCTCGACCAAATCGACCAAGCCCGAGCGGAACTGAACACTGTCGCGAAATAGACCTTGAGTTCAACCGGTCAGCGCATCACTGGGACGAGAGTAATCGGTTGTTATCCCCAGAAAATGGGATCGGCTCGGCTATCGAGGTAGTCGAGTAGGTCTTGGATTCGGGGGCTGGGGTCGAGTGGTTGGTACCGGTGGTATTTGAGGTTCTGGTCGCGCCAGTACAGGGTCCACAGCCCGGTGGTCCTGGTGTAGTGCAGGCGGGCGATCGGGAAGCGGGTCCAGTCGGGTCCGAGGTCCTCGCGCCACGGCGGCCGGCATTCGCAAATGGTCAGATGCCTTGGGGCGACGTCGCATTCGACGCGGATCTCGCTGCGGATGTGTTCGGGAACCTGGTTGGCGCACCAACGTTGGACACGGGCGACGTCAAACTGCGGAAGCCCGCCGGTCATGTGGCCATGATCGCAGCCGCACCGGCTATGCGGGCGCAAGCAACGCCGTCTGCTGGACAGTATCGAACGCTTCGGCTGGGGTGGTCCAGTTGAGCACTCGCCGGGGACGGTGGTTTAGTTTCGCGGCCACGGAGTTGAGGTGATCCTGGGTGAAGCTGCCCAGGTCAGCATTTTTGTGGAGATATTGGCGCAACAGCCGATTGGTATTCTCGTTGGTGCCGCGCTGCCAGGGATGATGTGGGTCGCAGAAGTACACCGGCATCGACAGCGTCGCGGTGATCGTGGCGTGGTGGGCCATCTCGAGGCCGCGGTCCCATGTCAACGATCGCCGCAGGTGCGCCGGCAGCTGACCCATCTGGTCGATCAATGCGCGGGCGACAGCGTCGGCTTTGTGCCCATCGGGCAGCGCGACGACTATCGCGTAACGGGTGGCGCGGTCCACCAGGGTTGCCACCGCTGAAGGTCGCGTTCCGTACACGAGATCTCCCTCCCAATGTCCGGGCACCTCACGATCGTCGGCCTCGACGGGACGCTGCCGGATGGAGACCGTGTTCCGGAGCTGGCCGCGGCCGTATGAAGACCGCTTGCCGCGCGGTCGCCGTATCGGACGATCACTACGCAGACGGTGAAACATGCTAGCGTCGAACACCTTCCGTGACGGCATGTACACATCACGGTAGATCGATTCGTGCGAGACCCGCATCAGCGCTTCATTGGGATGCTCCCGCCGCAGCCACTGGGCGATCTGCTGTGGCGACCAATCGTCATCCAGTTTGGCGGCGACCACACCAGCCAGCTCCGCATTCGCCGCCAGCTTGCTCACTTTCGGGCGCCGCGCCCTGCCGAACGCGGCAGCGTCGGCGGCCAGTGCCCGGTAGGCATCGCGGCCACCGTTGCGGCCGATCTCTCGCGAAACCGTCGACGACGGTCGATCGATACGCCCGGCGATCGAGCGTGCCGACAGGCCCGCTGCGATCCCGCGTGAGATCTCCTCGCGCTCGACCAGGGTCAGATGATCGGCCCTCCGCCGTCGCGGAACCGGAGGGATCCCACCGGACTGACGTAGGAACCGCCGGATCCGAGGAAGCGTCTCGCCCAGCGTGCGCTCCATCTCTCGGATCGAATCACCCCGGCGCCACATCACCCACAACAAGTTCTGCTGCTCGACACTGAACCCAATCGGACCCGCGCCCATCCCGGCCTCCACGCATCACATCATCGATTACCTGGAGTGATGCACTGACCGGCTGAGATCGCCACCACATACGAGAGTCTCGAAAGTCAGTCGCAATTCCTGCCTAGCTTGGTTGCCCCGTGAGCGGCTCTAGTCGAGATCCGCACCGCCGCTGAACCTTCCAGCGCCGAGCAATGCGTGTTGAGCGGCGGCCCGTACACCGTCTGGTCGCAGGTGCGGCACGTCCAGGTGGTGTGACCGCCGCCATGCCCGGCGCAAGACTGGTCGGCCATCATGCCCGCGGTGGCAGCAGTGGGACGTAGGGAAATACCGTCGACGGTCGTGGGGATACCGTCTCTTTGCCGATGCCCAGACTCACCGGGGTGTTGGTGGCGAGACTGCACATCACATCGGGTGCGTTGTCGATGAGGCTGCGACCGTTCCACGATGCGAACCCGAACACGGCGGATGTTCCCACCGTGTAGGGCAACACATTTGGCAACAGGCGGTCGGCGACAGCGTGGGCGTACGCCGTGGGATCGCTTGCAGTGCCGGTCGCCGCGACGGCCGCGGCGACGGCGGATATGACGGTGTCTGCGAAGGTGTCAACGTCGGTGGCCGGTGATCCGCCGTTGAGGCGATCGCCCAGGTCTTCGTTGAATGGGGTGAACAGCGGGTGGATCATCGGCAGGCCCGCCCGATTGATGCTGCGCCATCCGCCAGCGTCGGTGGCCAGCGTGGACAGGGCCCACACGCCGATGCGGTGTTGGTGATCGGCACGGGTGGGCAGTTCGGCGGCGGGAACTTCCAGCACGATGGAGTACACCGTGTGGCCGGCGAACTCGTTGTGTGCGGTGGCCGGGTCCCAGCTGGTGAGGTCGACGACGGTGCCGTCTTGGAGGGCATGCTCGACGGCGTGCAGCACGTCGGGTTCCATCCAGAAAGGGTCACCGGCCATGCCGATCCACACACGCACACCGGCGTTGGTGGTCAGCGCTGTTTCGGTCACGCCGGTGGCGACGGTCGTGCCTGGCGCGTGCGGATCGGCGGCGTCGACGCCGGTCAGTCGGGTCAGCGTGTAGCGCTGCAGGCCAGCGCTGTCGCGATCATCGAAGCGGAACCTCAACGTGAGGTCCTCCACAGCGTCGTCGTCGATGTCGATCTTGAACTCGTAGAGCGCTTCAGGGTGAAAGCCGGGGTGGGAATGTCACCGGCGAGTGAGGTGCAGACGTTCATGACGAACACGGTGCCGGACTGGCCGGCGAACACGTAGAGATCGGTGATGTCGAGCCGCACGTCAGCGCGAGCCAACGGCGAATCCAGATGGTGTGACATGACTACTTTCCTCGGGTTGATGCGGAGCGGGTCAATCGCGACCTACTGCGGTTGATCGAAGGCGAACAGCACCTTGCCGCCCCGCTTGGCCGCGCCGGCGTGCTCTAACGCCCGGCGGTAGTCGTCAAGGCGGTAGGTGGCTTCGACGGGCACCGACAGCGAGCCGTCAGCGACCAACGAGCCCAGATACCGGTAGGTGTCAACGATCTCGGAGCGCGGCGCGTGGCTCAACCAGGTGAGCAGCCAAAAACCCGTGTGCCGCAGCTCGCGCCCCAGCAGGTCGGCATTCGGCACCTGCGACGGTCCGCCCGCCAGCGACCCGTAGGTCACGATGGTGCCGCCGAAGCGCAGCGCGCCGACCAGCGCCGTCGCGGTGTCGCCCCCGAGGCCGTCGAGCACCAGGCTGAGCTGTTCGCCGTCGAGTTCGCGGGCGATGTCGGCAGCCAGGTCCGGCCCGCTGACCAGTACATGCTCGCCACCGGCGGCGCGCACCTCGTCGGCGGCCTCGTCGCGCCGCACCACATTGAGCGTCTTGAGTCCGCGCAGGTGCGCCAGCGTGATCACAAGGAGTCCGACGGCCGAGTTCGCGCCCGGCTGTGCGACCCAGTCGCCGGGCTTGAGGTCGACGAACCGGTTGAGCATCACGTGCGCGGTCGCCGGATTAATCGACAGCATGGCCAGCTGCAGCGGGTCGGCGTCCGGCGCGACCTCGACGACTTTGTCTTGCGGAACAACGACTTTCTCCGCCCAGGTGCCGTAGGTGTAGGTGGGCAGCACGATCACCCGCTTGCCCAGCAGGCCCTGGTCGGCCTGCGCCCCGGCGTCCACGACGATTCCGACGCCTTCACCGCCGACCGGCGCCGGCGGTTCGGGCCGGGCCAAATACAGCCCGCGCAGCAGCAACAGGTCCGACGGGTTCACCGCGGCGGCCTCCATGCGCACCAGCACATCGCCGGGCCCGGGAACGGGGTCGCCGTCGTCGTGCAGCGCCACCGACTCCGAGGGTGTCCCGAACTGTGTCAAAACCAGGTGCTTCATCGCCGGCTCCCGCGTAGCAATGTCATGTACCTAGCACTCGAATCTGCGATTCGCAAGTGGTCAACGTGTTCATTCGGGACGGGTCGGTGCCCGTGATCGACGTGTGGGCCGGCGGAGTGCCGCTGCGCCCGCCCTCACTCTGAGAGTCAGGAGTGCACAGGGCGGCAGTGCCGGCTGGTGTGAAAACCGCCGCCGTGCCGAGGCAGGCCACATGCCCAACAAGGACTTGGTTCGGTCCGAGAGGGTGTCCGTTCGCCAGCGCGTTGTGGACCTCCTCGCCGGCGGCGCCGTGGGGCGAGGAGCTTCATCTCGCAGCGCGCCAGGGGCCTGCACAAGCCTCGATCCACTGCTCAAGAATGCCGTCTCGAAAGACCACATCTGTGACACACAGAGGACCTGACGCGCACCTGCCGGTTGCCGTAGTCGCAACGTCTCACAAGTCCGTCTCAGAAACGGGCGTCTCAGCTGGGACCTTGAAGGTGTTCTGAGTCAAGCGAACGGCAGCGCATCACGAACCGCTGGCGCTGGAATCCACGGGCTTATCAAGCACGCTGGCTAGCATGACCTTGGTCGATGTAGCCATTGGTGATGCATGCAGGCGGAGAAGCCGGTGTCCGACAACAAGAAGACTCCCGCGACGCTGCTCGACGAGCATCGACAAGCCTTCGATCCGCAGGCACAACCGCGGGATGCGGGCCACGACCCTTCGCCAGGTGTCGAGAGCCTCGCCGAGGTGCCAGACGGCAAGACAACCGCACACGTTTTCAGCCTGTTGGCCAGCCTGCTCAACCCAGCATGAGCTTGCGTGCGGACCTGTACCGACAATGGTGGCGCGGATGGAACAGGACCCCACTTCAGACAACGAATGCATCCGACTACCGGAGGCTCTCTCAGAGGCTTTACTGGTGAGCGAGTGGCGGGATCGTGTTGCCCTTGACGTGCTGCAATTACCGCGCCTCATCATTGGTGTGGTCTGAAACAATGACCGTGTGATGGTTCCGGGTGGTCAGTATCCCGAGTACGTAGCCGCAGAGTACGCAGCGACGCAGGACGCCTACCTTCAGTACGACTCGTTTCGGTGGCAGTCAGGTGGCCTTCTGATACGGGCCTTCGTGTTCCTTGGCCGGGAAAACTGAATGACAACGACTGACCCGAGAGGTGACCAATGACGGACAAGCTCGACTGGAACATCCCCTTCGCCGGCACTGCGGGGATGGAGATGCACCGGCCAGGAGGGGTTCGCGATGCGATCCGTGCCGCGCGACTCTACGAACAGCTCGGCTACGTCGCCACCGGCTACTCCGACCAAATGCAGTCGTGGATCTTCCGTTCGATCTGGTCGCCCGAGCTCATCCCGACGGCGGCACAGGTGCCGGACTACGAGGCGTGCTATAACACCATCCCGCTGCTCGCCGCCGTCGCGTCACACACGGAGAAGATCCTCCTCAGCACCATCGTGGACTGCTATCGCCGCAGTCCGTCGATCCTCGCCCAGGAGCTATTGACCCTCGACCACATCTCACACGGTCGGGTGATGATCGCCATCGGTACCGGGGAGAACAAACAGTTCCTGCCCTACGGACTCGAACGCACTGAGCCGCGCAACGCGCATCTCGAAGAGGCGATTCGAATCATCAAGACCCTTATGCGCACAACGCGGCCCGTGACGGAACTCGACAACCGGTTCTGGAAACTGGACGAGGCACTCGTCGCGCTGCCGCCCTACAACCCCGAACACCCGCCGCTCGTTTTGCTTGCGGGCGGCGGCCCGCGCCCGATGCGGATCGCTGGGCGCGTCGCAGACGGCCTCCTCACCTATCTGCCCGGCGGATACGCCGACCAGGTCACGAGTTGGGAAGCCGACCTCGCGGAGATGTGGAGCGAAGCCGAGCGCCGCGACCGCGACCCCAAGTCGTTGGTCATCGCACCGGGCATGACCATGATCCTGTGTGAGAACGACCGCCAGATCTCCGAAGCCCTGGAAAGTCCGTTCGTCCGGAGTTTTGTGCTCAATCTGACCCCCGTCGGTCACCACTGGTCCAAATGGGGCGGCAAACACCCACTGGGCGACGACTGGGCGCTCAGCCTCACCCACCGTTCGACCAAGTTTTCCCGCGACGAGCTGCTCAGTGTCTGCGCCATGATGAGCGACGAGGACATTCAGCACCTGATGTATGTGGGGACGCCCGAGGAGGTCGCGTCTCGGGCGGCGCCCTGGTATCGCAGTGCCGGCTTCTCGGTCGTGCCGCTGATCCAGGGGAGCTTCGGCACCGTGCTCTTCCCGGAACAGCTCGAGCCCGGTGACAACAGATTGCCGCGCTGGCACAACTTGAACGTCCGCTTCACCGACGAGATGAACCGTCTGCTCGCCACGTGAAGAATGCCCACGGGTCCGGCGACACGGCCGCGTTCCGTTGGAGCCGAAGAGGTACTCCGGGCAGGGAGTTCGCTGGTGCCCGACAAGCCGGACCCGGGACAACCATTAAGAGGCCATCTACGCTCGGCATGCTTGGCGGACCACCGGTGTGTGTCTCACGGGAGTCCTGTACCGAAACCGGTCTTGAGTTCAACCAGTCAGCGCATCACTGCAGGATGATGATGTGCTGGTGGAGGTCGGGATGGGTGTGGGTCCGGTTGGGTTTGACGTCGAGCAGCAAGCGCTGATTTGGGCGATGTGGCGGCGGGGTGATGCAATTCGGGAGATGGAGCGCACGCTGGGTGAGACGTTGCCGCGGATCCGGCGGTACTTGCGTGAATCGGGTGGGAT
>CAWKME010000031.1:0-118171 GCA_963850645.1 uncultured Actinomycetota bacterium
TTCAATAACGACAAAACCGTATGGGACGGGTCTGCTGTGCGCCTGGGTGACCGCCTTTCAGACTGCGACTTGCCAACGGCGTTACGCGTCACGAGACGGGAAGGGCGATAGTCGTGGCGTCAGCCGGAAGTTCATCGGGAAGCAGGTCGTGCGACAGGTCCGAAACGGTCGGCCCGATGCGGTCGGCGATCGGCTGAAGCTGCGCCAGGTCGAAGCGGTATGCCCGGGACGCGTTCAAGCCGAGCATGAGGCCGACCTCATCGGGCTCGACGTCGTGGAAGACGTGACGGAGCACGGACCGGGTGTGCGGGAAGGTTCCTTCCGCGTGCGGGTAGTCGGATCCCCACATGAGCCGATCTATCCCGGTGGCATGCCGTGTCTTGCTGTCTCTCCGGCTGAGGAAGCTGGCCCCGATGTAGCACTGGCGCGCCCAATATTCGCTGGGTCGCAGCTTCATGCTGTCACGGATCACTCCACCAAAGAGACCTTCGACCGCACCCGGTCTGGCGTTGACAATGCGGTCGTACATGAAGTCCAGTTCGGCGAGGGTGCCTGGCACCCACGAGTTACCTGTCTCGGTCATCACGAACGTGAGCTCAGGGTGTCGTTCGAATACGCCGCTGAAGATCAGCCGCACGAGCGGCCTCTGGCAGTACCAGCCAAACTCGAGGAACATCATCACAAGCGACGTGTCGATGTCGCCGTAAGTCGTCGGGCCGCCACCTCCGCCGTGGCTGTTGACCACGACCCCTAGATCCTCGCAGACAGTCCAGAGCGGCTCGTACGCCGGGGAGTGCAGCTGCGGGGTCGTCTCGTCGACCGGGGGATTCGGGAGCATAATTCCGCCGAAAAGGCCTGGCTGCTCGGCAGCCCAGCGAACTTCCTCGACCGCCCTCTCGACGTCGTCGAGGAAGATCTGGGCGATCCCGGCCCGACGACCAGGGCACTGGGAGCAGAAGTCGGCCAGCCACCGGTTGTGGGCGCGGATACCGGCCCAGCGGAACCGTAACTCCTCGGCGTCTTTCGGCGCGGGCGGATTGAAGATTATGCCCGATGGGTAGAAGGGCGGAATCGTGTTGGGAAACAGAACCTCCGCCACGACGCCATCGCTCTCGACGTCCTTCTGGCGTAGCGCATCATCGAAGTTGCGCTGGTACTCCGCCACGGCAGGGTTTGACCCGTCCCGACATGGGGAATGAGGTTGGGCATGCCTTCGAACACGGTTGTCGGGATAGTCGTTGCGGTGATCGCCGTGCTGGTTGTGGTCGGCGTGGCACTCCGGGTTGCTCGCCGGCGAAGTGAGGCGCTGCGGCACCAACGCGCCGAGGTGCTTCGCAAGCAGCTGCGCGACGAGGACGCCACGGTGCGTCATCGTGAAGCGATCGCCGCCGAGATGAATCGTGACGCGATCGCCTCATCTCGCGAGGAGTTGGAGCAGCGCCGAACCCCGGGCATAGCCTCGAATCGGTTCTAACCGCGAACTGTCGCCGGGGCACCCAATCGGACCGGCAGCTGCGACCATCCGCGCAGCACCCGGGTATCACGGCGGATGCCCTCGCCGGCCAGTTGAGCGTCCGGGAACCGCTCGAAGAAACTGCGCAGGCCCACTTCGCCTTCGATCCTGGCCAGGGCGGCGCCCAGGCAGAAGTGCCGGCCGCCGGAGAACGCCAGATGCCTTCCGGCGTTGGGGCGGCGCACGTCGAAGCGGTGCGGGTCGTCGAATACCTTCGGGATCCCGGTTGGCGGCGGCAAGGCAGATGATCACGACCTCCCCGGCCTGTACGCGGGTTCCGGCCACCTCGGTGTCGGTGCGTGCGACCCGTGCGGTCAATTGCACGGGGGAGTCCAGTCGCAGGATCTCCTCGACTGCGTTGGGCCACAGCGACGGGTCGTCGTTGAGGACGGCGAGCTGGTCGGGTGCTTCAGCAGCAGCCGGATCCCGTTGCCGAGCAGATTGACCGTGGTCTCGAACCCGGCGGCCAGCACCAGTCCGGCGACGGCCCGCAACTCGCGAGTCGTCCAGGCGCACGCCTCCGTCGGCCGCTTGGATCAGCTGACTCATCAGGTTGTCGCCGGGATTGGCGCGCAGCGCGGCGAGGTGCGCCCAGCCAGTCGCTGAACCCGCCAAGCCGCTCTGGACCTGTTGGATACTGCTCCCAGGTCAGACCGAAATCCAAACTGGGAGCGGCTAATTCGCCGAACTCGAGGACACGTCTGCCGTTCCGACTCCGGAACACCGAGAATCTCGCTGATGATCGACGACCGGCAGCTGAGAGCAGTACCGGTCGACCACATCGACGACGCCCGCATCTTCGGAGAGGCCGTCCAGCAGCGCCGCCGCGGTGTCGGTCACCCCGTCCCGCAAAGCCGCCACCGCGCGTGCGGTGAAGACCGACGACACCGTCTTGCGGTAGCGGGTGTGTTCGGGAGGTTCGACGGCGAGCAGGGACGGCGGCCGCAGCGGATGCAGCATATCGGTGCGGGTGCGCTGCTCGAGCCAGCGCAGCGGCGCCGGCAGGCTGGAGCCCAGCATGATCACCCGGAAATCATCGGATCGAAGCAAGTTCGTGGGCGACCGCGTGGTCGACGGTGAGGTAACTCAGCCGACCGCGGATCAACGGGCCGCGGCTGCGCAACTCCTCGTAGAACGGGATCGGGTCGGCGCGCACCGCAGGGTCGGCGATCAGCCGGGCCTGCGGGTCGCCACGGCGCGCCGCGCGGACCGCGATCGCACGGACCACGCCATGCAGCGCAAGCCAATTCAGCCGTTCCCGCACCGTCATGTCAGGACCATCGTCATGCTCACACGGTCCAGCTGACGGGCAGCCGCTTGATGCCGTGAATGAAGGACGACAGCAGCATGGCCGGCTCTTCGGTGGCCGCGATATCGGGAATCCGGGTGCGCAGTTCCTCGAACACGACCGCGATCTCGCGGCGGGCCAGGTTGGCGCCCAGGCAGAAATGCACTCCGCCGCCGCCGAATCCGACGTGGTGGTTGTGTCTCGCGGGTCACGTCGAACATCCACGGGTTGTCGAACTTGGCCTCGTCGCGATTGGCCGAGGCGTACCACATGGTGACCTTGTCGCCCTTCGGCGATCTTCACCCCGCTGACATCGACGTCCTGTTTGGCGGTGCGGCGCATGTAGACCACCGGCGATGCCCACCGCACGATCTCCTCCACCGCGGTCGGGGTGTGGGTGGTGAAGTCGTTCCACCAGATGTCGCGCTGCTCGGGGTAGCGGGTCAACGCCAGCACGCCGTGGCTGATGGCGTTGCGGGTGGTCTCGTTGCCGGCGATGGCGAGCAGGATGAAGAAGCTGGCGATCTCTGCGGAGTTCAGCTGTTCGCCGTCGACCTCTGCGGCCACCAGTGCGGTGGTCAAGTCATCGCGCGGGTTGATGCGGCGGTCCTCGGCCAGCGCGGTGGCGTAGGCGCCGATGTCGATGGCCGACTTCATGAAGACCGCGAAATCGGTTGCCAGGTCAGGGTCGCCGAATCCGAGGATGACGTTGGTCCAGCGGAAGATCTGCTGATGGTCGGCCTCGGGGATGCCCATCATGTCGCAGATGATCTGCAATGGCAGCGGCCCGGAGAGTTCGGTGACGAGTTCGGCGTTGCCGTCGGGATGATTGGCGATCAGATCCGAGACCAGGCCGCGGGCCCGATCCCGGATCGAGTCCTCGATGCGGGCCACCACCTTAGGGGTGAATGCACGGCTGACGATATTGCGCAGTCGGGCGTGCCGGGGGTCGTCGAGGGAGATCATCGATCCGAAATATTCGGCGATCTCCGGGGACTGGTCGCCGATGGTGATGTTGGGGTACGAACTGAAGATCTCCGGGTGGCGGCTGGCGAAATGCACGTCGTCGAATCTGGTCAGCGCCCAGTGGCCCGGCGCCCGCCGTGAAACCGTCGTATTCGATCTCGTGGAAGAACTTGATCGGTGCCTCGCGACGCAAGGTGGCGAAAGCCCCGTCGCGGATGGAGTCATCCAGTTCCCAGAACTCGACGGTGCCCAGGTTGATGTCGGAGAGCGGAACGTACGGCGGAGCCTGGCCGTTGACGCGCGCGAGATGCCCATGACCCACAGAGTAGGCATACCGGGGGCTAGGAGGTCTCTTCTTCTGCGCCTATTCCTCGACCACCTTCTTGATCCGTTCCAGCGTGGTGCGCATATCGCGGACATTGCGCCGGCCACGCAGATAACCGGCGAACATCCAGAAAACCCGGACCAGCGCCGAGTTGTTGAGCCGGAATGACTCGGTCACGTCGGTGCCGTCGCCACTCGGGGTGAACCGGTAGTGCCAGTTGTTGATGGCCTGATCGCCGGGGCCGAGAACCGCGAATCCGAACTCCCGGCCGGGCTCGCAGGCGGTGACCCGGCAGACGGTCCAGTAGACCGGGCCGATCTCGTTACGCCGGACGTGGCCGCGGAACTTCGCGCCGAGTTCCGGTCCGGTCGCGCCGCCGAGCCATTCGGCTTCGAAAACCTCCGGGGAGAACTTCCCGGTGTTGCGGACGTCGGCGATCAGATTCCAGATCTTCTCAGCCGGAGCCGACATGTGCACCGTCACGGAACCTTCCATCCCCTGATCCTAGGCGGTCACACGTCATACACGCTGTCAGGAGTCAGCACTGTGGTATCGCCCGCCATTCGTCGCGCCTCCACTGCGCCGGTGCCGTCACCAGGCGTAGCGTCTCGCTGGTGGGTACAGCACTTCGACCCGGCGTCGACCGGCTGATCGCCGCCCCGGTGCCGGTGGTGTGGCGCCTGCTGGCCGACGTGCGGGAGTGGCCGCGCATGGGGGCCGTCGGTTCGCAGGGCGGCGCTCAACGACGGCGCGACGACGCTCAGTGCGGGCGCCCGTGGGACGGTCTGGACGGTCGGGGGCGTCCGCCTGCCGTTCCGGATCACCGAGTTCGACGCGGAACACCGATGGTCCTGGGCTGTGGCGGGGCTGGCGGCCACCGGGCATCAGGTCATGTCGGCCGACGCAGGGTGCCGGGTTCGATTCGAGGTGCCGTGGTGGGCGCCGGCGTACCTGCCGGTCTGCGCGATCGGGCTGGACCGTCTGGCGCGGCTTGCGGAGGGCTTGCCGTAGGCCTTAGGGCGTGCAGTAGGAGCGGGTCGCCACGTCGAGCGCCTGCCGATACAGCGGATCGAACTGACGCGCTGCGGCGACGCCTGACTTTGGCGGCGTCGAGTTCGGCCGGGCATTCCGGTGACTGCAGCACCGGCCACTGGCGGGCGATCTCGACCGACCATCCGCTGATTGAGTTCGTCGATCTGCGCCCGCGACGCGGACAGGTCGGGAGCTGAGTGCCGGTGCCGCCGCCGGGTCGAACTTCCACTCAGGAGAACCGGCTGTACTGGATGGCCTCGGTGGCGTTGATCTGGTCGGTGAAGGCGGTGGTCACGTAGTCGGCGGGCACATCCGGCCGACTCGGCATCCCCGGCCACTGCGGTCAGCACCTGCTGCACCCGGGCCGGATCGGTGATCGCGCCCGCCGGTGAGCCACTTGCTGGCGGCCACCGGATCGGCGGTCTGCAAGCCGTTGCGCCGCGGCGTCGACCAGCGGGTACAGCGGATCGTTCACTGAATCGGCAAGGGCTGCAGCCGGATTCGCCAGCACTGCGGTCAGCAGCGCGGCGACCACGAGAGACGCGGGTCAGCCCGGTCAGCCGACCGGTCCCTTCGCCAGCACCAGCGGGGCGCTGTGCGGATTGCCCGCACGGTCGATCCAGCTGAGCACGATCGGTGTCACCGGGACGATGGGCGTCCATGGCGGTGGACAGGTCGGCCGCGGAGTTGATCGGCGTGTTGTCCACGGCGGTGATCAGGTCGCCGCCGAAGATCCCGATCTGCCGGGCCGGGTGTGTCGGGGATGACCTGCCGGACCACCGCGCCGCCGCGGCCCATCGGAGGTGTCGGCGATACCGACACCGATGAAGGCGTTGTCGCCGAGGTGGATGGAGCGCGACGCGGCCCCGGCGCGGATCTGGTTGGCGATGCCCATGGCGCGGTCGATCGGGATGGCGAACCCTTCGCCGCCGGTGACCCCGCCCATCCGGTAGGTCAGTGTCGCGGCGACGGTGACACCGACCACCTGGCCGGAACTGTTGACCAACGGACCGCCGGAATCGCCGGGGCGGATATCGGCGGCGACCCGGATCAGGTCGTCGAGCTGACGGGCGCCGCCACCCGATTCATCGGTGGCGCGCACCGAGGCGCCGATTTGGGTCACGTTGCCCGGGGCGTAGCTCGGCACTCCGTTGGTGCCGTTGGAGTTGCCGATCGCCGCGATCGGATCACCGACCGACCAGCGACGATGACGTTCCGATCGCTGCCGTCGGCAGGGCCGAGGCGCCCCGCATCCGGACCAGTGCGATGTCGTTGTCGCGGTCGAAGCCGATCACGTCGACGGGGTAGGTCTGGCTGGTGGCCAGGCTGGTCGCGGTGATGCCGGTGGCGCCCTCGATGACGTGGTTGTTGGTCAGGACCAGTCCGTCCGGATCGAGCACGATCCCGGTGCCGGCGCCGATCGCACCTTGGTAGCTCAGGGTGGTGTTGATGTCCACCAGACCGGGAACCACCTGGCCCAGCAGGGCGGACTGATCCATCGGAGTGACGGGTGCGACGGGCGCGGCCGTTGCTGGGGCGGCCAGGAGTCCGGCCAGCAGCAGGAGTGCGGTCAGCACGCCCTGGAACCGGCCCGACCGGGCGCGCTTGATGGTCGGATGCGTTGCGTCCATGGCATCAACTGTGCCTGAAAATCGCCGAAAACCCCATCGCGACGCTTTTTTGGAACGTTGCTGCGACCGGTCCGTTTTGGTTGGCACCTGCCGCGCAGCAGTCGCCTCTGTGACGCGCGTCAGTCACAGTCCTTGACCTCGCAGTTTCGCAATACGGGGTAGAAATGCTGACATGGACAGTGCGGCTCTTGCGCTCGCCGCCCAGTCCTGATGCTGCTCGCGGGAGCACTGACGATCAGCTTGGCGTTCGGTTCCGTGTTCCTTGCCCTGCACCACGCCAAGGACCTGCACGGTGCGGCGATCGACCCACCGGCCAATCCGCTCGACGATGATCAGAGCAAGGTCCAGGTGATTGACACCGCGCGGCAGTTCGTCGCAGCCGGCCGAATGCGGGGAGCCAACGGAAGTTATCTGCTGATGCCCTGCCGGGAGGGTGACGCCCCGCTGTACCAGGGCTCGCTGTATCTCAACTTCGATCTGCCGACCATCCAGCAGACGCCGGCCTACTTCCGCGAGATCGCACGAAACCTGTCCGCCGGCGGCTGGCAGGAGGGGATCCCGCCCGGGCACCACCCGGGCGGCAAGGTGCTCAGCAAGGACGGCATCGCCGCGGTCTTCTACCGCCACCCCGACGTTCCGGAGCGGGGTGTCCTGCAGATCTACGGGGAGTGCCGTGACATCGCCGATCACCGGATGGATCCCGGCGGGTTCGTGGACGTCAGCCGCGAGCTGTATGCCGGACGGCGCTGAGTCCGGCGAAATTAGGGACTTTGGTCCCTGATTCGAGCGTGTCTGATACGGGGCGTCACAGATAGAATGCCTGGCATGACATATGTGATCACCAGCGCCTGCGTTGACGTCAAGCACAAGGCCTGCGCCGCGGAATGCCCGATGGATTGCATCTACGAGGGCGATCGGACCATGTACATCAACGCCGAAGAGTGCGTCGATTGCGGCGCCTGCCGGCTGCTGTGCGAGGTTGACGCGATCTTCTACGAGGACGATCTGCCTGAATCCGAGCGCCGCTTCCTCGCCGACAACGCCGCCTTCTTCAATGAGGTGCTGCCCGGTCGCGACGCGCCGCTGGGAGCGCCGGGCGGATCGGCCGGACTCGGCGCTGTCGGTGTCGACACGCCGATGGTCGCCGGCCTGCCGCACAACCAGGCTGACGGTCGGCCTGCGGGGCCGGGGTTCAGCGCCCCGGGCCGTCAGGCCTGGTGCGCCCCTCGTCGGCGAACTCGCAGAACGCCTCGTAAGCCCGCGCCCCGTACACGGTGGCAGGGCCGCCGTGCATCATGATCGCGACGCCGATCGCCTCGGCAGCCTGCTGCTTCGAGGCGCCGGCCTTGACGGCACCGTGGGCATGGGAAGCAATGCACCCGTCGCAGCCGTGCACGACGCCGATGGCCATCGCCATGAGTTCTTTGACGGCGGTGGTCAACTCGCCGTCCGCCATCGCGGCGGCGCCCATCTCATTGAACGCCTTGTAGACGCCGGGGATCGCCTGGCGTAGAGCGCGGTGCTGCGGGCGCAGTGTGTCCAGGATTGCGTGGTTGTGGCCTTGTTCAGTCATGACGTCGACTCTAGGACCGTGTTTCGCTGGGGCGCGCCGGTGGGTACGGAGTGCACTGCGGGGTTCTGTGAACATCTACACTTGCGATTTGCTGACCCGACTAGATTTGCTGATCCGACTGCGGAGGACACGACCACATGGCCAAAGGGTTTCGCCGGGCACTCGCTTCCGCGGGGATAGCGGTTCTCGCTGCGACGGCCTCGGCGCCCACCAGCCTGGCGGCGGTGGCACCGTCGATGGCGTTCGCAACGGTGGCTTCGGTCCAACCGGTCAACGGCCAGACCGTCGGTGTCGCCCATCCGATCATCGTCACGTTCACCAATCCGGTCCGGGACCGGGCCGCGGCGCAGGCATCCATCGTCGTGACGTCCCCCGGAGCCCCGACCGGACGGTTCGAGTGGCTCAGCAATGACGTCGTGCAGTGGGTGCCGGACCACTTCTGGCCCGCGCACTCCTCGATCACCATGCTGGCCGGGGGAATCTCGCGCAGTTTCGAGACCGGTTCCACCGTGCTCGGGGTCGCGAGCATCTCCGCGCACACCTTCACCGTGAGCATCGACGGCCAGATCATCCGCCAGATGCCGGCCTCGATGGGCAAGCCGAAGCACCCGACTCCGATCGGCGATTTCAGCGTGCTGGCCAAGGAGAAGTCCGTGGTGATGGACTCGCGCACCATCGGGATCCCGCTGAACGATCCCGAAGGCTACAAACTCACGGTCAACGACGCCGTCCGGATCACCTGGGGCGGGGTTTACGTGCACTCCGCGCCCTGGTCGGTCGGGTCACAGGGCTACGCCAATGTCAGCCACGGATGCATCAACCTCAGCCCCGACAACGCGGCGTGGTACTTCAACCAGGTCGGCATCGGCGACCCGGTGTCCGTCACCGGCTGAGTCCCGTATTTCGGCGCTACTTGGCGTGGGTCGCACTGAAGGCGATCGTGACCTCGTCGGCCACCTTGATCGCGCCCATCAGCAGCGAATAAGGCTTCACGCCGAAATCGGTCTGGGTGATCGTGGTCTGCGCCGACATCGCCCAGGCGTCGCCACGGTCCTCCACCTTGAGGTCGACCACCTGCGGCCGTGACTTGCCGTGGATCTCCACCGATCCGGACAGCCGATATCCGTCGGCGCTCGCAGCGACATCCGTGGCGGTGAAACGGATCTGCGGAAACTTCTTGGCGTCAAGGGATTTCAGCGCATTGGAGCGGGCGATGCCCTTCTCCGGGCCGGCCAGTGGCGTGAGACCGCCCTCGCCCTTGAGGACATCGAGGGAGTCGACCGCGACGGTCAGATCGACGGCGGTCGGTTTCTTGCCACTCCAGTCCACCGTCGCCTGCCAGGTCTGCATCGCGATGGTCAGCCGATGTCCGGTCTTTGCGGCGGGTCCGGCCACTCCGGTGAGGATGAGAAGTTCGCCGGACGAGGCGTCCAATGACCAGGATTCGCTCATGGGGTGATGGTATCGCCTTGTGCGAGGACCGGATTCGCGCGCACCATTGGGCGCCGCGAAGTCAGCCGGCCGGCTTGGAAGTGGTCGGAGTCATCGTCACGGTCGTGGTGCTCACCGTCGGCAGTCGCCGGTGCCGCAGTCGCCGGTGCCGCAGTCGCCGGTGCCGCAGTCGCCGGGGCCGCAGTCGCCGGTGCCGCAGTCGTTGACGGCGCCGTCGTTGATGCGGGGGCGGCTGTGGAACTCGGTGTCGCTCCGCCGGAGAACCGGGGCTGGTGGAAGTCGGTCCACGTATCGCGGTACAGCACGGTGTCGCCCTCGGAGACCAGCAACGTACTGGGGGAGACGGAGTACGTCACACCGTCGTTCAGCGCGACGATCGAGCCGTCGGATCCGCGACCGGCGGCCATCTGAAGGGCCGCGCCGTCGCTGAGCCGGACTCCCCGGTACTGCAGTCCGCCGTCGGGCTCAACACAGATGACGACCAGCGACGCGCGATGTGCGGCCGTAGGCCATCAGGGTCTGATTGGACGAGCAGCGGGCTGATGAGTCGACGAAGCCGTGCTCGTCGGTCGACGGCGCGGCCGGGGCGGAGTGCGCCTGCGGGAGTGCGGAGGTTCCGATGAAGGCGGCCATGAGATCGCGCCCAGCCCGATCGCGCCGGACACCGCGGCGATGACGCGTTGCTGAACAGGCATGGACAAGCGAACCACTCCCGCCGCTGAATGCGGACGGTGCCGCGCCGCTGATCTGGTCTTCGTGCGGCGTCTTCGTGCGGCGACCTATTTCCGCGGGGATCGCTAGGAATCCGCTTTCGCGGCGTGCGTCAGGACCGCCCAGAGCATTCGGGCGGCCCGCCGGGCTTCGTCGTCGGGGACGATCGGTGCGCCGACGGCGGGCTGCTCGGCCGGTGCGCCGCTCATGTGTTCCACCAGGGCGACGGCAAGCACCCGCAATTTCACGTTCGACTCGTGGCTGGCCCGCCGCAGCGTCGCCCAGGCGGTGTCGGCGTCGCATCGCAGCAAGCCCATGATCGCGCCCTTGGCTTGTTCGATCGTCCCGCGGGATTGCAGCACCGCCATCATGTCGGCGATGCGGGCGCCGTCGTGGGCCTCCGCGGTGATCATCGCGGAGGTGATGAGTTGCTCGTAGCCGATCAGTGTGATGACGGTGGCGGCGGTGGCGGCAGTGCCGAGTGCGGCGGAGACCACCACCGTGGTGTCGCCCTGCCAGACGCCGGGCACGGCGACCGTCCCGCAGACCTGGGGCCATGCCGCACGTGATTGCCGGGACAGCTGCGGCCAGCGGTCGTCCTCCCACAGTTGCGGGCTCAGTACCGGCACTTGGTGTCCGACAGCGTCAACCGCGGGCCCGCCCGGAGCCCGGCGAGTTGGGCCGCGAGGAATTCCCGGCCGATTCCCTGGGCCGCCAGCACGGTGTAGCCGTCCTGCTTCTCGTGCAGGCTGACGGACAGCCCGACTGCGTCAGGAAGGTCATTGTGGATGCGGTCGAGGATCCGGTCGAACAACTCGGGCCGCGCGGCGTATTCGCGCGGGTGGAAAGCCGGAGCCGGCATGGAGTCGTGCGCCTCAATCCTTGGTGACCAGGGTTGCCACCCGGTCGAGTCCGGAGATGCCGAGCAGCGTCCTGATGTGTCCCGTGGACCTGACGATCATCGTGAGTTTAGTTGTGGCCGCCAGTGAGAACAGGGCGCGCACGGCCGAACTGTCGCAGTAGCTGACCCCGGTGAGGTCCACGGTGAGGTCGGTCGCGCCGTCAGCCGCTCGCGACATGGCTTCCTCGAACTCGCTGACGTTGGCGAGATCGACGTCGCCGCCGACTGTCACCACCGGCGGCTGATCCGCCGCGGCAACTGTCACAACGAACCGTCCCTGATTCATTCCGCCAACTCCCTCATCCAGCGATATCCTTGACCATCTGACTGTTGTTCCCTCCGCAGTCCTGGTCACCTCGACCCCGTCGACCAAAGCGTTCATCAGCTGGATGCCGTGACCGCGATGGCCCTGGGAATCGACCGGCGTCTTCCAGGATCCGTTGTCCGACAGCGTGAATCGCAGAACGTCACCGACGGCATCGGCTTGCAGGCTGATCCGGACCGGGCGTCCCGTCCCGTCATGTGCGTGCTCGGCGGAGTTGGTCGCCGCCTCGCCGACGGCGAGCAGAATGTCACCGCACACCTCCTCATCGGCGCCGGTCATGGCGAGCCAGGACCGCAGCTCCGCGAACCACCGCAAGACTTCCGGCTTCGGCGGGAACGATCAGATCAAGTGGCAGCGGCGGGTGGCGGTACAGCACGAACACGACCCCGGTGGTTTGCGGCGGCCGGGGACGCCGGCAACCAGTGATCGAGGACCTGCTCGCTGCTCGCCGGCCAACCGGCCGTCCGGCCCGACGGCCGCGCCGGCCTGACCGTCGGTGGAAACACCACCGTCACCCCCGGTGCAAGGTCCACAACCGCAAGTTCCGCCGCCGGTGGGCTCCAGCGCATGGGGGTACTGGTCGGGGGCGGCCACCACCGGCCGCGGCCGCCACGCCGAGGCTGCCGTAGGACATCCGGGAGTCCGACCGATCGATCACAGCGGCCAGAACCGATGCTGTGGGCGAGTCGAAACCGTCCAGAACACCGCGGTGGATCGGCTCCGTCGCGCAGTCGGGCGACGTCGCCGGCCCGTAGCCGCTGCAGCTTCGACGGGTCGGGGCAGCTGCCGATCACCACGCCCACCCGGCCGTCCTGGTACTCGATGAATTCTTTCCAGAGGCCGGCGGCGTCGCCGACCTGGCGCGTGGTGAACCCGGCAGTCCGCTCGCCGCGGACGCCGTCGGAGCTGCTCAAGCCCTTGTTCCACCGGATCAACCGTCTTCCCCGAGCGTTCTCCGTCGGAGCCTACCAGCGGCGGCAATTTCGGCGAGGCTGAGCCGTTTGGCCGAGGCCGTGGGCCTTGCGGTTAGGCTTGCCGGCACGCAAAGCCCAGAAGCGCTCAAGCAAAGGTGGGACATGCTCCGCGAACTCGTCATCGCAGCCGCCGTGACCGGCGGCGCACTCGCGGTCGCGCCGGTGGCCGGAGCGGATGGAGCAACCAGCCGACCTACAACGGTGATGTGCCCGGCATCAATTACGAGGCGGCACTGAGCGCGCCGTGCTTCCAGTGGGAGCGTTCATCTTCGGCCGGGGCCCCAGCGGAGAGGCGATCGCCTGCCACTGGATCCCGAACCAGGGTTACGCAGGCTGGGATTCACCGTCGCCCGCCTATACCGGCTTCTGGGTGATCTCGCCCAAGCTGTACGGCGTTCAGACCGTTGGTGCGCCGTGCCCGGTTCGCAGGCCGCTGCGCAGTCGCCGGATGGTCTGCCGATGGTGTGCATGGGTGCGCAAGGCTGGCAGACCGGTGTGTTCCGGTCGGGTGACGGCGCCAACGGCCGTTACGTCACGCCGCCGCAGACGCCGTAGGGCGCGAACCCGCACTCACCGTGTGGCGGCGGCCTCGTTGAACTCCTCGAGCCGACCGGTGGCCTCCAGATATTCCTTGACCCAGCGCTCGATCACCGCTGCGCTCTTCTCGACCTTGGTGAACTGACCGACGATCTGGCCCACCGGGTTGAACGCCACGTCGACCGTCTCGTTCGGGTACGTGTTGGCCGCGGCCACCGCCATGCCGGACACCATGTACTGCAGCGGCATGCCCAGCGGTTCGGGGTTCCCGGCGTTCTCCCATGCTTCGGTCCAGTCGTTGCGCAGCATGCGGCAGGGCTTGCCGGTGAACGACCGGCTGCGCACCGTGTCGCGGCTGGTCGCCTTGATGTAGGCGGCCTGCTGCACCGGGGTGTGTCGGCTTCCTCGACCATCAGCCACTGCGAGCCCGTCCACGCGCCCTGGCAGCCCAGCGCCAGCGCGGCCGCGATCTGCTGGCCGCTGCCGATGCCGCCGGCGGCGAGCACCGGGACGCGGTGCGACCGCCTTGACGACCTCGGGCCACAGCACGATCGAGCCGACCTCGCCGCAGTGGCCGCCGCCCTCGCTGCCCTGGGCGATGATGATGTCGACGTCGGCGTCCTCGTGCTTGAGGGCCTGCTCGGGCGAGCCGCACAGCGCGGCGACCTTGCGGCCGGTGGCGTGGATGTGCTTGATCATTTCGGCCGGCGGCGTGCCCAGGGCGTTGGCGATCAGCGTGACCTTCGGGTGCTGCAGCGCCACTTCGACCTGGGGGTGGCGGTGGCCTCGGTCCAGCCCGAGCAGCTGCAGGGCATTGTAGTCGGCGTCGGCAGTCGGCACGCCGTGATCGGCCAGGATCTTCTTCGCGAAGTCCGGTGCTCGTTGCGGGACCATCTTGTTCAGCATCGTCTGCGAGCTCTTCGCCGGACATGTCGGCGTCCATGCCCTCGTACTTGTTCGGGATCACGATGTCGACGCCGTAGGGGTGGTCGCCGATGTGCTCGTCGATCCAGTCGAGTTCGATCTCGAGCTGCTCGGGGGTGAACCCGACGGCGCCGAGCACGCCGAAGCCGCCGGCCTTGCTGACGGCGACGACCACGTCGCGGCAGTGGGTGAAGGCGAAGATCGGGAACTCGATGCCGAGTTCGTCGCAGAGGGGAGTGTGCATGAAGGACTCCTTGGGGCCTTGGCGCAAGCGAGCGGCCAACTGGAACGTGTTCTAGTTCAGTTCTACCTTATACCGGGCGTCAGCCACAGCACCAGAAACGCGAGCATGCCGAAAAGGCAGACGAGGTGGTCGCGGAAGACCGCGCGGGCGAGCCTGGTCTGCTCTGCCGGCGTCCCACTTGAGCTGCCCAGCTTGGCCGCGTTGGGCACGGTCCGGGTCAGGGCCAGCACGATGGGGCCTCCTGCCAGCACGGCCGACAGCACCATCAGCCAGGCCGGCCGGACATTGCGCACCGCCTCGACCGCCAATGTCGCGAGAAGGATTCCCATCACCAACACGATCAGCATGCTCATCGGGCGCGAGGTGGTCGTCGCGCGCCGGTAGTACCCCGAGATCGAGTTCAGTGGCGGCGTCATCGGGTTCGTCCCCGCGGATCTGGGTGTCGAAGATCAGGTCCATCCACAGGACGGCGAGGAGGAATCCCGCACAGGCCGTCGCAATCTGGGCCGACATTGCACCTCACTGACCGGAGTAACGTTGAACGTGCGCTCAACGTAGAGCGCCGGGGAGGGGAGGCTGCAGCGAATGGCCAGTCTTCGCGCAATGGCCGCAACGGCCTTGGGTCGCCCTGGTGGCAACGGTGGTCCTGGTCACGGCCCCGGTGGCGCAGGCTGTCCCGGTCCGGCGCCGGCGGCCCCCTGCTACAACGGCATCGCGCCGTTCAACCCGTACGTCGACAATTGCGCGTATTCCGAATCGTCCCCCTCGCGTGATGGGGTCGGCTCCGGATCAGACCGCGATCCTCAACTGCAGTGTCGGCGGCAAGGCCTGGCGGGCGGTGTGCCTGTCGCAGTTCGTCAACGGCGGACCTTATGCGGGCATCGCCCTAGGCGGTTAATCATCGTTGGCGGCTTGCCGAACGGTCAGAGAGAAGCATCGACCCGGCGGTCGCCAATAGGCCGATAGCCGCCAACGGAATCGCCCAGGCCCGTCGGCCGGACAGTGCCGACTGGCACTGCGGCTACGAAATCGGTATGCGGCACAACCTGATTGAGGATCGGAATCCCGGCCACACTGTGGTCGTTGGCATTGTGGGCGGCGGCGTAATCGGCGGATATCGCGCTGCCGCAACCGAGGCTGCCGGCGTTGCCATCCGAGGTGGAGACCGGAACGAACAGGCCGATCAACCCGATCACCAGCAGGGCTGCCGCGATCAGCAACGCCACTCGTCGTGCTGTCATGTGTTCCAACTACCCGGGGCCGACAGGAGTCAAACGGCCGTGCCGGCGGCGAAGAGGTTGACCGAACTGACCAGCGGCAGATCCAGCGTGGTGCGGATGCCCGGCGGCGCGGCGACGACGGCCGGGATGGCGTTGACGATCCGTCCGGCCGCGCCGGAGATGGCGGCATGGTTGTGGTCGCCGAGGCGGCTGGTGGGGCAGATGTCGACGGTGTAGGACGGCTCGCCGGTGATCTCGACCCGGTAGGAGCCGCCCGGCTGCGCAGGCTGCGCCCAGTCCGGCCGCAGGTCGCCGCGCAGCCGGGTGACGTGCTCGACGACGATGGCCGGGCGGTCGCCGATCATGCCGTTGATCTCGAACCGGACCGCCGCCACACCACCGGCGGGATGTGGCCGGCGGCGATGTCGAAGGCTTCCGGCGCCGGCTCCTGTTCGTAGCTCTCGGTGATCGAGTCGATCTCGATGTTCAGTCCCGCGGCCAACTGGCGGATGGCGCAGCCCCAGGCGATCGACAGCACGCCCGGCTGGAACAGCAGCGGAATTTCGCCCAGCGGCTTGCCGAAGCCCATCACGTCGAACATCACGATGGCGCCGTCGTAGGTCGCGTAGTCGGCGATCTCCATGCAGCGGACCTGACTCGATGCTCCGGCAGGTGCTGGCGAAGGCCAGCGGGATCAGGTCGGTGACGAAGCCCGGATCGACGCCGTTGATGTAGATGCTCGAATTGCCCTCCCGCCCTGCGAGTTCCAGCGGTTCGATGTACTTGTCAGGCATCACATGCCAGGGGAACTGCAGCACGCCCGGGGCCGAACCGACGACGTTGATGCCGGCGGCCATGATCCGCCGGACATCGTCCATCGCCTGCGGCAGTCGGGTGTCTCCCATGGCGCAGTAGACGGCACATTGCGGTCCGGTCGCCAGCAATGCGTCCAACTCGTCGGTGGCGGTGATCCCGGTGACGGTCCCCAGTCCGGCGAGTTCGCCGGCGTCCTTGCCGACTTGTCCTCGCTGGACACGCAGACGGCGGTCAGTTCGAAGGCCGGGTTGGCGATCAGTTCGGCCAGTGCGAGCCGGCCGACGTTCCCTGTTCCGATATGCGCGACGCGAATGGCCATGGGATTCAGTATGGGGAGCGGGAGGGAAAACTGGAACAGGTTCTAGTAACCTGTGACGCCCCATGGGACGCGTTGACGAAAAGTTGCACTGATCACCGGCGGGGCCGGGGCGAAGGGGATGGGCGCCGCCAGCGCCCGGATGCTGGTCGCCGAGGGCGCCAAGGTGGTGATCGGGGACATCCTCGATGAGGACGGCGCGAAGCTGGCCGAAGAACTCGGTGACGCGGTGCGCTACGTGCACCTCGACGTCACCAGCGCCGAGGACTGGAAGGCGGCCGTGGATACCGCGGTGCAGCTTTCGGCAAGCTCAACGTGCTGGTCAACAATGCCGGCATAGTCCAGGTCGCGCCGCTCAAGACCGCTGACATCACCCGGTTCCAGAAGGTGATCGACGTCAACCTCACCGGCGCGATGCGCGGGCATCCAGGCGGTGATCGACCCGATGATCGCCGCCGGCGGCGGTTCGATCATCAACATCTCCTCCATCGAGGGCATGCGCGGCGCGATCTGGGCGCACGCTTACACCGCCTCCAAATGGGGTCTGCGCGGGCTGACCAAGTCGGCGGCGCTGGAACTCGGCGCCGGACAACATCCGGGTCAACTCGATCCACCCGGGCTTCATCCGGACCGGTATGACCAAGCACCTGCCCGACGACATCGTCACGGCGCCGATGGGCCGGGCCGGCAGACCCGAGGAGGTGGCGACCTTCGTGGTGTTCCTGGCCAGCGACGAGTCGTCGTTCTCGACCGGGTCGGAGTACGTGGTGGACGGCGGTCTGATCACCGACGTCCCGCACCGCGCCATCTGAGACCTCGCGGTCCCGGCGCGGGCGGCCTGCAGCACCGGCCAACTATGCGCTGCGGCCATCGCTGCCAGGCGCCGATCGCGGATTGACCGGCCGCGGATGCCCGACCAAGGCCATCAGATGGGCGTCCTCGTCGCCGTCGGCGTAGAAGTAGCTCTGCTCGATCTCCACGCCTCGCTCGGCGCAGAACCCTTGCACCGCAGCGGCTTTCTGCCGCCCCCACACGATCGGGGTGGCGACCTGGCCGGTCAGCAGTTCCCCGTCTCGTCGAGCTCGAAGGTGTTGCAGACGACGTCCGGGATGCCCGAGTGCGCGGGCCACCGGTTCGGCGTGGATGGTCATCGCCGAGGAACTCAGCACCACGGTGTGGCCGCGCGCATGATGCGCGGCGACGATCTGGCGCATCAGCGGATAGACCCGGTGCGCCACATTCTCGGTGTAGATCCGCTCACCGACGGCGCTCGAGTTCGGCCAGCGATTCGCCGTGCAGATAGCCGGCGGCGCGAACCAGCAGGCGCTCGAACTGCATCCGGCCCAACTTGTAGCGCAGCGCCGCCTCGATGACGCCCAGCACCTCGCCGGTCCGGGCCTGGCCGCGCCGGAGCCGGTCACTCGGCGTGCGCCATCGCGGTGAATCCGGCCACCAGTGTTCCGTCCAGGTCGAAGAAGGCGCCAACCGCGGCCCGGCCGGGCTCGCGGCGATCTGGGCTAGGGGATCCCGGCTCGGTGGACACGCCCACCATCATGCGCGTCAGCGGGCGGGATGGCGCGTGGCGGCTTCCAGCTCGTCCTCGTAGGCGCCTTCGTCCCGGCCCAGCGCGATGGTCGCCGCGGCCATCGCCAGCACGGCGATCCCCAGCACGATGGCGCTGAGGTCCGCTGACGATCAGGTGCTCACCGAGGACGAACTGGCCCAGCATCACCGCGACGATCGGCTCCAGCACCAGCATCGCCGGGACGGAGGTCTGCAGCGACCCGGCGTGGAAGGCGGACTGCTGCAGCAGCGTGGCCACCACCGCCGCGGCGACCAGCATGTAGGCAGCGGCGAGCCGAGCAGGCTTCGCGTGCGTCGCCGGCGGTGACGGAGTGCATGACGATCTTGGTCAGCACCGCCACGACGCCGAACAACACGCCGACGCCGATCGCCAGCAGCAGTGCGCGGCGCCAGTCCGTGCGCCGGGCGGCCGCCACTACACAGCCGGCGACGACCACCGCGCTGCACGCCGCGGCGAGCATCGCCGCACGCTTCTGTTGCCCTCGTAGTCGCCGGGCCGGGTGCGCGCCAGTGCGACGAACACCGCCAGCGCGACGGTCAGCAGCAACGCCCAACCCCAGTCGCTGCGACCGACCCGGCGTCCGGCCATCCTGCGCGCTCAGCGGCAGCGCGAACAGCAGCGCAGAAACCAGCAGGGGCGCGACCAGAATGATCGAGCCGTAGGCCAGCGCCAGCGCCTGGAATCCGTAGCCGACGACCGCGGACCCGGTGCCGATCCACCACAGCGGCCGGCGCACCAGTGTGGACAGCATGACCGCGCTGACGCCCTGGTGGTCGGGGACGTCCATGGTGGCGCGCTGGCGCACCACGATCCCGATGGCGGTGAACACCGCGCCTGCCAGAGCAGCGGCCACCACAAGGGCGTGCTCGAGCAAGGTCGTCCCTTCCCGATCCGGTCAGCACCGAATGTAGGCGAGTGGGCGCTCAGCGCACCGGCACGACGACCGGCGTGCCGTTGTATCCGGTTACCCGCACCCAACCCGGGGCCGGGCCGCCGGCGGGCACCCGGCCGTGGATCTCGACCGTCTCGCCGGGGAACACCGTGACGTAGTTGTCGTCGTACTCGATGGGCAGGATCTCGTCGGCGGTCTCGGGCTGGCCGGACTCCGGCGAGCAGTTCGGCGCGCTCGAAGAAGGCGACCAGGGTTGAGCTGTTGTGCAGCCGCATGGTGACGTCGCGCCCGTCACCCTCGCCGTCGGCGTGCGCATCGACATCCAGGGCGACCTTCGGCAGGCGATTCAGCGCGGTCATGTCGGCCCAGCTGATCTGTTTGGTGTCGAAGGCCGCGTCGTTGGCCGGCGGCCCGACGTCATCGACCGATTGCGATTGCCAGTACACGTTCTCGGCCACCACCGCGCCGTCGGCGTCGAGAAGTTCGGCGCGGACGAAGAAGACCGGTGAGTCCGCCGGGCCGGCAGGCACGGTCATCGACCTGGACGGCACCGCCGGATGCCACCGCGATCCCGTCGGCGTATCGAACGTCGCGCACCCTGCCGGCAGGTGTCGTAGGTGCGAACCCGCACCCGCAGACCGGATTTCGCGTCCGGGCTCTGGTTGACCACGCTGACCTTGCCCTGCCGGTGGTTGCCCGGTGGCGTAGGAGTCGAACACCACCGACAGCGGGCGCAGGCCCTTCTTGGCGCCGTAGTAGGCGCCACCGGGGCGCAGGTAGTAGTCGAAGATGTTGCCGAAGAACGACGGCCAGTGGCTGTTGAGCATCCAGTAGATCGTCATCTTGTGGCCGTCCCAGCCGTTGGCGGCGAACGACTCGAACTGCGCGCGGGTGGCTTCGTAATGCGCCAGCTGGGCCTTGTCGGCGAACATCTGCGCACTGTTGGAGGGGCCGTAGCGGCGGTCGATCACCCGCCGGACGTTGGACAGGGTGGAGTTCTGCGGGGCCGAACCGGCGTGGAAGTACCAGGTGTCGTTGATCGGCCACAGCTTGTCCGGCGGGATGAACTCCCGCAGGCTCGCGAACGGGGGGATGTGCTCGTTGTCGCCCTGCTCGGCCGAGGATCCGCGGGCGGCACCGTAGCGGCCGCTGAACCAGTACGACGGCGGCCGCCAGCTGTACGGCCCGGCCATCTGGATGCCGTCCCACAGCGGCTTCCCGCCAGGCGTCGCGGGCGAACGACGAGACGGTGTCGACGACGGCGTTCTGCCAGTGCAGGTCGGTGAGGATCTGGTGGTAGGCGGCCCGGACCTCATCAGGCGGGCGGCCGTCGCTGCCGTTGGCCCAGACGAACGCCGAGGCGTGCGAGCGCAGCATGTCGATCTGCGAGCGCAGGCTCTCCTGGCGACCCGGCGGTCCTCGGCGTCCCACTGCGGCCACTTCTCCCACTGGTTGCAGCACATCCAGCCGTACATCAGCGGGATGCCCAACTCGTCGGCCATCGCGGCGAACTCGTCCGAGGAGATCTTCGACTCCAGCCGCAGCATGTTCAGGCCGAGATCCTTGGCGTACCGCAGGATCGCCGCGTCGCGGTCCGGGTCGTAGCGGTACAGCAGGTCGGGGGTGTAGGTGGCGCCGCGGACCAGGAAATCGCGTCCGTTGACCTGAAGGTAGAAGTTGCCGCCGCCGTCCGGCGGGATTCGCGGTGTCATCGGAGTCGCGGCCCTGGGTGACGGTGCGGATGCCGAACTTCAGCGAGGAGGTGCTGGTGGCAGTGCGGTTCTGGACGAAGTCCAGCCTCAGGTCGTAAAGGTCGGGGCTGCCCATGGTGTAGGGCCACCACAGGTCCGGATGATGCACCGTCAGTTTGGCGAAATCACTCAGGGCTGAAGGTGATTTCGCGACTCTCTCGTGGGCTGCAGGGACACCGCTTGCAGCGACTTGACGGTATCCTTGCCGGCTCTGGCTGATCGTCGCGCGCAGCACGCCGCTGAACGGGCTGCATCGGTGTAGTTGCGCACACTGGAGTAGACGGTGAGCCGCGCGTTGTCGGTGTCCGGCAGCGGCAGTTCGGTATTGACCGATGACGGGCCGATGTCGACGGGGCCGAACGCACGCAGTCGCACCGGCTTGAAGATGCCGGCGTTGCGGTCCGGGACGAAGGAATTGCCGTTGGCGGGGTTCTTCCCGGGGCCCTGGTAGCCGAGATAGCGCCAGTTGATCCAGTCGTACCAGCTGTCGGCCAGTTCGACGCCGTCGACGTCCTGGATGGCACGCTCGGGAGTGACCTTGACCGCGAGCGTGTTGGCGGCTCCCTTGGCGATCCACGGTGTGACGTCGAGTTCGTGGCCGGTGTACATGCCCACGATCTGACGGTTGTCGGCGACGAGGTGACCGTTGAGCCAGATGTCGGCGCGGTAGTTGATGCCGGGGAAGTCCAGGCGGTAGCTGCGGAAGTCGGCCGGGGCGGTGAAGGTGGTGCGGTACCACCAGTCCTGCTTGTAGAGATCCTGCGGGACCTCGGTGAGCAGGTTCTTGCCGTAGTAGAGGTTCGGGTACACCCCGGCGTCCTGCAGCGTCTGCAGCACGGTGGCCGGCATCCGGCGCACCGGCACCCAACCCGCGTCGTCGTAGCCGCTGTCCGACAGCGCGGCACCGTCGGCGGCCAGCCCGGTGGCCGACTTCAGCGTCCACCCCTCGGCCAGCTCGATGTCCTGGGCGCCGGGCGACTGCGGTGCGGCGATCACCCGGTAGTCGCCGGCGCACAGCAGCAGCAGGGCAACGGCGAAGATCTTCAGGAACTTCGCCACGACGTCGGGAACTCCTTGATGGCCGGTGCGGGCCGGCTAGGTCTGGTTGGGTGCGGGACCCATCTTGGCAGAGGAGTCTGGGAGCCGAGTTGGACACACAGGCTGCCCGAACGGCCGGACGGGGCTCTACGCTTATGCCATGACCGATCAGGACCGCACCGTCACCCGACGTGCCATCGCCGATGCCCTCATGACCGCACTGGAACGCCGCCACGAAGTTCTCGACGTGATCGTCGATGCCAGCGATCGGGCGTCTGCGATCGACGCCATCACCGAACTGCTGGGCAAGTCCCGCGTCGGTGCTGAGGCCGTCATGAACATGTCGTTCCACCAGCTGACCAAGGATTCTCGCCGCCACATCGCGGCCGAGCTCGACGATCTCAACAGTCAGCTCAGCTTCGCCGTCGGTGAGCGGCCGGCCAGTGCTGACGAGACCCTGCGGCTGCGGCCGTTCTCCGCCGATGCCGACCGCGACATCTTCGCCACCCGCACCAGCGAGGTGGGCGCGGCCGGCGACGGATCGGGTTCCCCGGCCGGTGGCCTCGACGAGGAGATCGCCTCGGCGCACAACCGCCTCAAGGCCGAGGAGGCCGCCTGGTTCGTGGCCGTCGACGGCGACGACAAGGTCGGCATGGTCTTCGGTGAACTGGACGGCGGCGAGGTCAACGTCCGGATCTGGATTCATCCCGAACACCGCAAGAAGGGCTATGGCACCGCCGCGCTGCGCCGGTCACGTTCGGAACTGGCCGCGGCCTTCCCCGCGGTGCCACTGGTGATCCGCGCACCGGGCGGCGGCCGCTAAGCGTGCGGAGCCGATGAGCGCACGCGCGGGGATCCTGGTCACCGGCACCGAAGTACTGACCGGACGGGTCGCCGACCAGAACGGTCCATGGGTAGCCGACCGGTTGCTCGAACTCGGAGTCGAACTGGCGCACATCACCATCTGCGCTGACCGTTCGGCCGACATCGAGGCCCAACTGCGGTTCCTGCGGGACGAGGGCGTGGACCTGATCGTCACCACCGGCGGCCTGGGTCCGACGGCCGACGATATGACGGTGGCGACCGTTGCCCGGTTCTGCGGCCTTGACCTCGTTCTCGACGAGGCGATGGAGGCCCGGATCGCCGCGATCATCGAGAAGTGGATGTCCCGGTTCTCCGACGTCGACGTCGAGGCGATCCGTGAAGCCAATCGCAAGCAGGCGATGGTTCCGGTCGGGGCGACGGTCCTCGATCCGGTCGGCACCGCGCCGGGCGTGGTGGTGCCCCGCCAGATCGAGGGCAGTGGCCCGACAATCATCGTGCTGCCCGGCCCGCCCAAGGAACTGCAGGGTATGTGGCCGGCCGCGGTGGCCACTGATGCTGTGCAACAAGCGATTTCGGCGCGCACGATCTACCGTCAGGAGACCGTGCGGATGTTCGGCCTGGCCGAGTCAGGTCTGGCCGAGACTCTTCGCGAGGCCGAGAGCATCCCCGGCTTCGGCGATCTGGAGATCACCACCTGTCTGCGGCGTGGCGAACTGGAGATCGTCACCCGGTACGAGCCGGACAATGCCGGTGCGTACCACCGACTGATGGACCTGATGCGGCAGCGGCACGCATCGGCGATCTTCTCCGAGGACGGCTCAACCATCGACGAGCAGGTGGCCGGACTGCTGGCCGGCCGGCGGATCGCCACCGCCGAATCCTGCACCGCCGGCATGCTCGCGGCCCGGCTGACCGACCGGGCCGGGTCGTCGGCCTATGTGGTGGGCGGAGTGGTCTCCTACGCCAACGAGGCCAAGATCGAGCTGCTCGGCGTCGCTCCCGAATTGATCGCCGAACACGGCGCGGTCTCCGAGCAGGTGGCCGAGGCGATGGCAGACGGTGCGCTGCGCCGCCTGGATGCCGACACCGCGGTGGCGATCACCGGAGTGGCCGGGCCCGGTGGAGGTTCCGCGGACAAACCGGTGGGCACGGTGTGGTTCTGCGTCAAACTCGCCGGCGGGCCGACCATCACCCGCTGCGTGCAGGTGCCGGGGGAGCGGGCTGATGTCCGCGAACGGTCCACGACGGTGGCCATGCACCTGCTGCGGCGCGCGCTAACGTAGCGGCGCTACCGGAAAGTCGAAGTAGGTGTCGGGATAGGGCTCACCCGGGCCGGCCGGCTTGTAGGTGAAGTGCCACCACTCCTTGTCGTAGTTGACGAAGCCTTGGCTCTGCAGACCCTCGAGTAGCAGGGTGCGATTCTTCATCTGATCGCCGCCGACGCGAGGATCGAAGGTGTTGGCCAGGGTGTCGAAACAGTCGAAGCCTGTTCCCATGTCGATCGAATCGTCGGGGAACCGAAGCTGTTGAGGCGCAGTGCAATCCACGAGTGGCTGTCCGACGATGTATGGCGCGGTCTCAGCGGCGGGCAGCTTCACCAGGGTGAGGTCAACGGTGCTGCCGCGGCTGTGGCCGGATTGCTGCGCGATATAGCCGTCGGCGAACAGCGTGGACTTGTCCACCCGGGGGTAGAACTCCGGTTTCATTCGCTGATCGGGAAGGTTGTCCGCCCAGCTGACGAAGTCGTCCACCGCCCGCTGCGGGCGGTAGCAGTCATAGACCTTGAGCGTGTAGCCGCGCTCCAGGAAATCCTGCTGCGCCCGTCCCAGCGCCTCGGCGGCCGGCCTGGTGAGGATGCACATCGGCGCCTCATAGCCGTCGACCGGATCGCCGGTGAAGTTGTGCGGGGTGAAATAGCGGATGTCGGTGAGGATGCTGGGGGCGAGGTCATGCAGGTCGACGAAATCGGCGGGCCCGGCGGTGTCGGCCGCAGCCGGCGCTGCCGCGGCGAACGCAGCCATGGCGACCAGGAACGCGTGGGCCAGTTGCCGTCGGCGGGCGGACATGGACCGAGTCTCGCACGATCGGTTCAGCCGGAGCCGGAAATGTCCTCATCGAGGCTGCAGGTCGGGCTCGAGCCGATAGCGGGCCTGGTTCCCACCGCCGCGGCGGGCCTGCGCCATCGCTTCGGTTGCCAGGGTGATGACCTGGTCCAGCACCTCGTAGGGCGGCCGTTCGGTGAGCGGCCGCAACGGGGTGCTCACCACACCGATACTGGCCGTGATCCCGGACGGTGTTGCGGCGATCGTTCCCAGAATCCGGTCGATGAGCGGGGTGGGGTCCGGGGTGGTGAAGATGTCGGCGACGAGAAATTCGGCCTCATCGAGGTGTCCCACCACCGCACTGTGGCGAACCGTCTCGCGCAACGCCTGTCCGGCGGCCACCCGAACCTTGGTGCTGCCGCGGTCGCCGTGGATCCCGGCGATGGCCGACAGGTTGTCGATGGTGATCACGCCGACGACGAGGTACCGGTCGTCATTGCGGTTGCTGGCACCGAGCAGGGCCGAGCAGCGTTCGTAGAACGCTTCCCGGCTGAGCAGGCCGGTCACCGGTTCGACATCGATCTGGGTGTCCTCGGCTCCGCCGAACTTGGCGACGATCCTGAAGATATAGACGAGGACGATGTCGAGCAGCACGGTCGGAGTGACCACCGCAAACGCCGTCGGCACGTCGTCGGCGGCGATCCGGAACGCCAGCGACGCGATGGTCAGTGCGGCCATCGTGCTCACGAACACCAGGAGCAGGGAATTGTGGAACAGGGCGGTGTAGCAGAGAACGAGAGTGAACGGCGACGGCGATCAGCAGTCCCGCCATCGGGTCGGCTGCGATCGAGCACCCGCCTCGCAATGATGATCGAGCCGATCACGACAACCATCATCGACTCGGTCCGGGTGGGCCACCGGTACCGGAGCCACGGCACCGCCAGGAAACCGCAGGCCAGGAAGATCGCCGCGAGCAATAACTGGCCCCGGGCTCCGATCGTGGAGGCCGGGTTGAATGCCGCAAGCAGGGGAGCAATGCTGAGCCCGATCAGGCAGACCCGCACCACCCGCATGGCGGTCGCCTGCTGACCGGCGGCGGCGAGCCTGGCGGTGAAGGCGTAGTACTGATCCAGGCCGCCCGGTGGCTGTCTCATCGGCGGTGCACCGATACCGCGTAGTCGCCGCCCACGTAAGGCTGCCGGTCCCAGGTCGCCCAGCGATCCACGGGCTGCAGGCCTGCGGCCGCGGCGAGTTCGTCATAGCGGTCCAGGGACAGCTGATCCGGACGCAGGCTGAACCCCGCGACCAGCAGGCCGCCGGGAGTCAGCCGCCGGGCCATTTCGTTGACCACCTGTTCCTCAGTGCCTGGCTCCAGGAAGATCATCACGTTGCCGGCCAGCAGGACGAGGTCGAACGTGGCGGGCACCGTGTCGGGCAACTCCGCGAGATCGGCTTGGGCCCAGGACAATTCGGGCGCCTTGGCCTGTGCAGTGGTCAGCATCCGCGGGTCGGAGTCCGCACCCGTCACCTGGTAGCCGCGACGAGCCAGTTCGATCGCCACCCGCCCGGTGCCGCACCCGGCGTCGAGGACCGTGCGGCCGGCAACCGGCCAGCAGCGCCTCCACCAGATCCGCCTCGCCGTGGATGTTGCTCCCCGACGCGGCCAGCGTCCGCCAACGGGCGTCATAGTCGTCGCCGCGCGGGACGCCGGTCTCCTGCCAGCGGGAGGTCATCAGTGCATTCTGCCTCAGGCAGGAACCACGATGGTCAACTCGTTGCCGTCGCGTTCCACCCGCATCCCGGCGCGCCTGGCCAGTGCGGCCACCGCGGCGGCGTCGCCGGGCTCCGAGGCTGTACTCGCCAGCACCCTGGCCAGGCGCCCCTTGTGCGCCTTGTTGAAATGGGTGATCACCGTGCGTCGCCCGTCATCGCGCTCGGCCAGCACATCGACGCGCACCGCCGACTGGCAGCCGCCCGAGCCCGACGTAGGCGCCCGAGCGCAGGTCCACCACCAGTTCGCGGTGGGCCAGATCGGCAAGCACCGGCTCGAGCGCGGGGCGCCAGCGCGTCGCCAGGCCGGGACGACCGGGCAGCTTGGAGCCGGCGGAGAGCCGGTAGGCGGGGATCAGGTCGTCGGCCCGCAGCAGGCCGAACAAGGCCGAACCGATCGCCAGCCGCGCGGTGGCCCGGCTGGCGGCCGCCCCGGTCAGCGACTCCACGTCCAGCGCGTCATAGAGCACGCCGGTGTAGCGGTGGATCGCCGGCATGGTGGGCGATTTGAGCAGCGTGGCGTTGCGGACGATCTCGTCGTCCTGGCCGGCCGAGATGCCCAGCGCCCGACGGCAGGCCTCCGGGTCGGCGGCGAGATCGACGAGTTCACCGACCAGCTCCTTGCGCAGCGGAGTGAGCTCCGGGCTGCCGATCGTGCGCAGCCGCAGTCCCGGACCGTCCCCGCCGGAACGCTTGGTCTCCGACGGGGGGAGCAGCACGATCACGCCACCGATCGTAGGGTGGGCCGGTGCGACGCGGTGGGTGCTGGGTGCTGGCAGGTGTGATGGTTCTCGTCGCGGCGCCGGTTCCGGCCCACGCCGACTCCGATGCGCTGTGGCATCTGGTCAGCGGTCAGTGCGTTGCCGACGAGGTGACTCATCGCGATCCCGCGCCGTGCGCGGCGGTGGATCTCGACGGCGGCTGGGCTCTGCTCAAAGATCGTGAGGGCCCGCGGCAGTACCTGCTGATCCCGACCGCCAAAGTCACCGGGGTCGAAAGCCCGGAGCTGCTGGCGCCGGATGCGCCCAATTACTTCGCGGCAGCCTGGCAAGCGAGGTCGTTCACCGAGGCGGCCGCCGGCGGAGCATTGCCGCGTGACTGGATGAGCCTGGCGGTCAACTCCGCGGTGTCGCGGTCACAGAATCAGTTGCATATTCACATCGACTGTCTGCGGGCCGACGTGCACGAGGAATTGCGCAGGCATGCCGGTGACGTGGGACCGACTTGGGCGCCGTTCCCGGCGCTGCTGGCCGGCCACACCTACGACGCGATCGCCGTCGACGGAGATCAATTGGCGGCCAATCCATTCCGCTTGCGAGCTGATGGCCTAACCGATGCGGGACTCGAGATGGGCATTCAGACTCTGGTGGTCGTCGGCGCAGTGCGCGACGGCAGACCGGGATTCGTGATTCTGGCGGACCGCGCAAACGGTGAGACCGGCGATTTCGCCGGCGGCGAGCAACTGCAGGATCACCAAGCCTGCCCGGCGCCGCTGCCACCGTCCGGCGCGACCGCCAAGTGAATCAGTGCCGGTGAATCAGGACGGGGGAAGCCCTCCGTTGCCGGACTGGCCGGCCAAGCCGTTGAGGACGTCGAGGTCATGCCGCAGCTGCAATCCTGAAAGCCAGGGCGGGGTCTGACCTGGCGGGGCGGCGTCGGTCAGCTGCCACGGCTGACACCCCTTGGTCTTGAACGTGACGTCGCCTGCATCGATCTCGACGATCTGCGGCTGCTTGGACATGGCGTTGTTCAAGGTGGTGTTGTCAGCGCCGGTGCGCCGCCAGTAGCAGACCGCACCGGGCAACGGGCCCGCCGATGCGTACACCCCGGGGGCGATGTCCGTGCCGACGGTATAGGTGCCGTCCTTGGTGATGGTGACGGTCGGATCTGCCGCTGCGGTGCCGGCGCCGATGACACCGGCGGCGCACACCAGGGCCGATGTCAGTCCAGCGATTACGCGCACCTGACAAGGGTACGCGGGCACTGATCAGGCAGTGCGGCGCAGCAGCGGCAGCAGCAGGCCGCGGCGGCGCAGGATCCCGTCGTCGAACCGGTGCTCCGCCTCGGCCACGGTGTCGAGCATCGGGAACTCGAGACGGCGCGGGATGCGCTGGATCACGGCCTCGCCGGCGACCAGCGCCCACTGGGCGCCGATGGCCGCGCAGTGGTCATCGACCGCGGTCAGCAACCGCAGCGCTGCCGGGGTGAAGGCCGTCACGCCGCTGAGGTCGAGCACGAACGGGGACTCCTCGCGGATGACCCGGACAGTCCGCGCGATCACATGGTCGACATTGCGGGCATCGACCTTGCCGGTGACGGCCACCACGGTCGCAGTGTGCCGGCACTGCGCCCAGATGTGAGCGCCCTTGTAGTCATCGGCGGGATTCCCGTAGCGGGAGGTGAAACTGGTCATGATGCCCCCTTGCTCGTTGTGAATCCGACGCTAGCCGGGCAAACCACGCAGGTGTATGGCGATCCCCTAAAACTCCTGTGAGAAATCAGTCTTAGGGATTTGCCAGCTAAGTCACGACGGGCACCGTCTTACGCATTTCTGACCACAGTGCAACCTGCATGGCCGACCACGGCCGGCGCTCCTAGCCTGAAACCATGAAGACACATGTGATCAGGGCGCTGACCCTGCTGGTGGCGGTACTGGCGCTAACGATCGGGCTGGGCAAGCCCGCGACGGCATCGGCCGAGGACCTGAACTTCAGCGGCACGACGCTCAGTGGCGCCACCTTCAACGGCAGCAGCCTGCAGGGCAAGCCGGCGGTGCTGTGGTTCTGGACGCCGTGGTGCCCGTTCTGCAATCAGGAGGCGCCGAGCGTCAGCGCCGTCGCGGCGGCCAATCCCGGCGTGACCTTCGTCGGCATCGCACCCGCGCCGATGTGGGGGCCATGCAGAACTTCGTCTCGAAGTACAGCCTGAACTTCACCAACATCAATGACGCCGACGGGTCGATCTGGGCGAAGTTCAACGTGCCGTGGCAGCCGGCCTATGTGTTCCTGCGCGCCGACGGGTCGTCGACGTTCGTCAACAACCCGATCTCGGCGATGTCCCAGCAGGAGCTCAGCGACCGGGTGCGGGCGCTGACTTAAGGGTGGCTGTCAACGGTGAACTGATCGGGCTCGCGTTCGCCGCCGGAATGGTGGCGGCGTTCAACCCGTGCGGATTCGCCATGCTGCCGGCGTATCTCACCCTGGTGGTGCAGGGCAACGGGGCCACCGATGCAGGCGGGCTACACGCAGTGCGGCGCGCTCTGACGGCCACCGCTGCCATGGCACTCGGCTTCCTGACGGTGTTCGGGGCTGTTCGGGCTGCTGACCGTGTCGCTTGCATCGACGGTTCAGCAGTATCTGCCGTATGTGACGCTCGCGGTGGGGATTTCCCTTGTCGTGCTTGGTGTTTGGCTGCTACTGGGCCGCGAACTGCTGATCAGTGCGGCGGCCAGGGGGGCGCGGTGGGCTCCGACTGCCCGGCTGGGGTCGATGTTCGGCTACGGGGTCGGTTACGCGATCGCCTCGCTGTCCTGCACGGTCGGCCCATTTCTCGCCGTCACCGCGAGCAGTCTGCGAACCGGGTCATGTGCTGGCCGGCGTCAGCGTGTACATCGCGTACGCGGCCGGCCTGACCCTGGTGGTCGGCGTACTGGCGGTCGGGGTGGCGGTCGCCAGTTCGACGCTGATCGACGGGATGCGGCGGGTGCTGCCGTACGTGAACCGGATCAGCGGAGCGGTGATGGTGATCGTCGGCCTGTATGTCGCGTGGTACGGCTGGTACGAGTTGCGACTGTTCAGCGCGGGCGGAACGGGCGATGATCCGGTGATCACCGCAGCCGGGCGGGTGCAACGGTTGTTGGCCGGCTGGGTGTATCAGCACGGTGTCTGGCCGTGGCTGCTGGCACTCGGCGCAGTGCTGGCGTTCGCCGGCTGGGGATGGGTGCGCCGCCGGCGCCGGCTGTCACCTCAGCTGTGACAAAAGCGAAGTGCCCCCGCGGTTTCCCGCGGGGGCATTCGTTGCGGAACCGCTACCGGTGCAGGTCGAACCGGTCGTTGTCCATCACCTTGACCCACGCCGAGACGAAGTCCTTGACGAACTTCTCCTTCGCATCGTCCGCGGCGTAGACCTCGGCCAGGGCCCGCAGCGCGAGTTCGAACCGAACACCAGGTCGATGACGTCGCGGTCCACTTGTTCGTGCCGGTCTTGCGGTCGACGCCTTCGTAGACGTTCTCGTCGACTTCGACACGTTCCACTCGGTGCTCATGTCGAGGAGGTTGACGAAGAAGTCGTTGGTCAACACGCCCGGCTTGTCGGTGAACACACCGTGCATGCCGGCCGCCGTAGTTGGCGCCGAGCGCACGCAGACCGCCGACCAGCGCCGTCATCTCCGGAGCGGTCAGGTTCAGCATGTAGGCCTTGTCCAGCAACAGCCGCTCCAGGGGCAGCTTCTCGCCCTGGCGGAAGTAATTGCGGAAGCCGTCGGCCCGCGGTCGAGCACTGCGAAGGACTCGACGTCGGTGTGAGCCTGGGACGCATCGGTGCGACCGGGGCGGAACGGCACCTCACTGTCGAAGCCGGCATCCGCGGCGGACTTCTCCACCGCCGCTGAACCGGCGAGCACGATCAGATCAGCCAGCGAGATCTTCGCGCCGCCCGCGCCGTTGAATCCTGCTGGATCTTCTCGAGAACCGGGAGCACCTTGGCGAGCTCGGCGGGCTCGTTGGCCTCCCAATCCTTCTGCGGCTCAAGGCGAATCCGGCACCGTTGGCACCGCCGCGCTTGTCGGTGCTGCGGAAGCTGGCAGCCGAGGACCATGCGGTGGAGACCAGATCCGACACCGACAGGCCGGAACCCAGAACCTTGGCCTTGAGTGCGGCGATGTCCTTGTCGTCGACCAGCTTGTGATCGACGGCCGGGACCGGGTCCTGCCACAGTTGCGGCTCCGGAATGGACGGTCCCAGGTAACGGGAGACCGGGCCCATGTCGCGGTGCAGCAGTTTGAACCAGGCCTTGGCGAACGCCTCGGACAGCTCCTCCGGGTGATCAGCCAGCGGCGGGTGATCTTGCCGTAGGCCGGGTCGAACCGCATCGACAGATCGGTGGTGAGCATCGACGGGTGGGTCTTGCCGTCGCCGAAGGCCTCCGGCACCGAGTTGGCCCAGCCATCGTCCTTGCGGCTTCCACTGGTGCGCGCCGGCGGGGCTCTTGGTCAGCTCCCACTCGTTGCCGTAGAGGATCTCCAGGTAGCTGTTGTCCCACTTGGTCGGGGTGTGGGTCCAGATACCTCCAGGCCGCTGGAGATGGCGTCCTTGCCCACGCCCGTGCCGTACGCGCTCTTCCAGCCGAACTGCTGCTGCTCGATCGGGGCGGCCTCGGGCGCGGGGCCCACCAGGTCGGCGTCGCCGGCACCGTGGGTCTTGCCGAAGGTGTGCCCGCCGACGATGAGCGCAGCGGTCTCCTCATCGTTCATCGCCATCCGGCGCGAAGGTCTCGCGGATGTCGTGCGCGGCGAGCACCGGGTCCGGATTGCCGTTGGGGCCTTCGGGATTGACGTAGATCAGGCCCATCTGCACCGCACCAAGCGGGTTCTCCAGATCGCGCGTGCCGGTGTAGCGCTTGTCGGCGAGCCACTCGTCCTCGGGACCCCAGTTGACGTCTTCGGGTTCCCAGACATCCGCGCGGCCGAAAGCGAAGCCGAAGGTCGTGAAGCCCATGGACTCCAGCGCCACGTTGCCGGCCAGCACGAGCAGGTCGGCCCAGGAGAGCTTCTGGCCGTACTTCTGCTTGAGCGGCCACAGCAGCCGGCGGGCCTTGTCCAGGTTGACGTTGTCCGGCCAGGAGTTCAGCGGGGCGAAGCGCTGCATGCCCTGTCCGGCGCCGCCGCGGCCGTCGGAGATCCGGTAGGTGCCGGCGGCATGCCAGCTCAACCGGATGAAGAGACCGCCGTAGTGACCGAAGTCGGCGGGCCACCAGTCCTGGGAGTCGGTCATCAGTGCGGTGAGGTCGCTCTTGAGTGCCGCGACGTCGAGCTTGGCGAACTCCGCGCGGTAATCGAAGTCCTCGCCCGAGCGGGTTCGACTTATTGGACCCGCCGTGCAGCGCCGAGACATCGATTTGGTTGGGCCACCAGTCCTGGTTGGTCATCGGCCGGCTCACCGGGCACTTACTGTCGGACACTTCGTTCTCCCTCGATGGTGGTTGATGGCAATGGGGTTGATGAATGACTTCGGCGCAGCCGGGGCAGTAGCCCCAGTAGATGACCTCGGCCTCATCGAGCACGAAGCCATTGTCGTCGGACGGGGTCAAACACGGGGTGTAATTGACGGCGCAGTCAACATCGGCGATGACGCCGCAGCCCCGGCAGACCGAGGTGGTGATGGTTGTCGGCGACCCGCGCCTCGTAGCGCGCCACCGATCCGGACGGCTGGATTCGCCGCACCAGGCCGGCTTCGGTCAGTGCGGCCAGCACGTCGTAGACGGCCTGCCGGGACACCTCGGGGAGGCCGGGCTGCGCACGGCGCCGAAAATCGTGTCGGTGTCGGCGTGCGGGTGAGCGCTCACGGCATCGAGCACGGCCAATCGCGGTTTGGTGACCCGGAGATCGGCACTCCGCAAGGCGGCGGCGAAGTCCGGGCGAGGTCATGCAGCGATCTTGGACCCTTTTCTGGAACGAGTCAAGAATATCGCGACCGGTAGGGTTGGGCAGCGTGTCACTATCCACGGTCGCCCTCGAATTGGTGCCCCCCAATACCGACCGCAGCCTCTCCGAACAGCTCGAGGAGGCCCGCAAGGTCGCCTGGTTGTCCGGCGAGTCCGGGATCGCGGACCGCATCAGCCACATGATGATCCCGGGGATGATCGACGAGGACGAGCGGCCGTCCCGTGGAGATGAAGCCCAAGCTCGACGTTCTGGACTACTGGCGGCTGATCTCGCCGGAGCTGCCGGGCATCAGCGGACTGTGCACCCAGGTGACCGCGTTCTCCGACGAGGCCGCATTGCGGCAGCCGGCTCACCGATCTGATCGACTCGGGCATGGAGGGCATCGCCTTCGTCGGCGTGCCGCGCACGATGGCCGACGGCGAGGGCTCCGGCGTGGCGCCCACCGACGCGCTGGCGCTCTACAGCGACCTGGTGCCCAATCGGGGGGCCATCCTGATCCCGACCCGGGACGGACGAGGCCGGCCGGTTCGGCTTCAAGTGCGACCGTGGCGCCACCTACGGCATGACTCAGCTGCTGTACTCCGACGCGATCGTCGACTTCCTCACCGCGTTCGCCCGCGGCCAGCGACCACCGGCCGGAGATCCTGCTGTCGTTCGGATTCGTTCCGAAGGTGGAAAGCCGTGTGGGGCTGATCAATTGGCTTATCCAGGATCCCGGCAACGCCGCGGTCGCCGCGGAGCAGGATTTCGTCAAGGCTCTGGCCGCCGCCGAACCGGCCGACAAGCGCCGGATGATCGTCGACCTGTACAAGCGGGTGATCGACGGGGTGGCGGACCTCGGCTTCCCGCTGAGCGTTCACTTCGAGGCCACCTACGGGTATTCCGCTCCGGCCTTCGACACTTTCGCCGAGATGCTGGCCTACTGGTCGCCCCGGTGAGGCGCGTTGAGCGCGCGTGAAGACGTGGATCGACTTCGACCACGCGCCGATAGTCGCGATTCCCGCTCACCGACGAGCTCGCCGGGCTGCGCGTGTACGAGGGCATGCTGGTCGAGGGGCCGCAGGGCTGGGGCGAGTTCAGCGCGCCCGCGTGGCTGCGCTGACATCCGCGCCGCGCGCTGGCTGACCGCGGCGATCGAGGTCGGCACGGTCGGCTGGCCCGACCCGATCCGCGGTCGGGTGCCGATCGCGACTGCGGTGCCGGCCGTGGATCCGATGCGGGCCCGGCAGATCGTCACCGATTCCGGTTGCCTCTCCGCCGCGGTGCGGGTCGGCGCGTACCCCGGGTCACCTGAGCGATGACGTCGCCAGGCTGGAAGCCGTCCGCGATGTCCTGGGGCCGTCAGGTGCCATCCGTGCCGTCGCAGCCGGGACATGGGACGAAGATGTCGCCGCCGCGGCGGTGGCCGCGCTCGAACCGGGCTGCCGGGGGACTGGAGTTCATCGTGCAACCCTGTGCGACCCTCGGCCGAAATCGCCTCGCTGCGAACGCGAATCGACGTTCCGGTGGCGGTCGAGCAGGCTCTGCGCGACGCCGAGGATCCGTTGGGACTCGACCTGGCCGGAAAGGCCGACATCGTCATCCTGCGGGTCGGCGCGATGGGCGGTGTGCGCCGGGCGATGCGGGTGGCGGAGGAGTGCGGCCTGCCGGGTGTGGTGGCGGCCGCGCCGCAGAGCAGCATCGGACTGTGCGGGGCGCTGGCACTGGCGGCGGTGTTGCCCGAGACCGGGTACGCCTGCGAAGTCGCCGCGACACTGATGGCCGGCGATGTGGTCAGCGCGGGCCGGTCGCTGCGCCCGGTCGACGGACAGTTGCCGGTGGCCCCGATGCCGCCGGCACCGGATCCCGGCCAACTGGAACGGTTCGCCGTCACCGATCCCGGCGGTCATCGCTGGTGGCGTGAGCGGATACGTGCCGTTCAGCAGTACATCTAGCCGGCGTTGCGTGAACCCGGCGAGTGTGTCGTTGATCTCAGCACTCGTCGATGCTGGCATTCGGCGGTGACGCGCACGTAACAAGTTCGCCATCGGAGCTTCCTAGCCTGAACCCGTTCACACGTCCGCCGCGAAGATGCGGATGTCATGGGTGCGGAGGAATCGAGTTGAGCGGAAACACAGTCCGGCTTCAGGCGATCACCAACGTCGAGGCGTACGTGCCGCCGGCGATCAGCTTCGACCCTGGCGAGGCGCCCGGCGAGATCTTCGGCCAGAACGTCTTCACCAAGGCCGAGATGCGGCGCGGCTGCCCAAGTCGGTCTACAAGTCGGTGGTGGCCACGATCGAGAAGGGCGCCAAGCTGGACCCGGCGGTCGCCGACTCCGTCGCCTCGGCCATGAAGGACTGGGCGCTGGGGGAACTAGCGGAAGGACTGGGCCATCGAGAAGGGCGCCACCCACTACGCCCACGTCTTCTACCCGCTGACCGGCCTCACCGCCGAGAAGCACGACAGCTTCCTCGAGCCCGACGGCGACGGCGCGGCGCTGGCCGAGTTCGCCGGCAAGACGCTGATCCAGGGCGAGCCCGACGCCTCCAGCTTCCCCTCCGGCGGCATGCGCGCCACCTTCGAGGCCCGCGGCTACACCGGCTGGGACGTCACCAGCCCGGCCTACATCCTGGAGAACCCCAACGGCACCACGCTGTGCATCCCGACGGCCTTCGTCTCGCTGGACCGGCGAGGCGCTCGACAAGAAGACGCCGCTGCTGCGCTCGCATGCAGGCCCTGGACGCGCAGGCCCAGCGCATCCTGAAGCTGTTCGGGCACAAGGACCTCGACCACGTCGTGTCGTTACTGCCGGCCCCGAGCAGGAGTACTTCCTGATCGACCGGCACTTCTTCCTCGCGCGCCCCGACCTGCATCAACGCCGGCCGCACCCTGTTCGGCGCCAAGCCGCCCAAGGGCCAGGAGTTCGAGGACCACTACTTCGGCGCGATTCCCGAGCGCGTGCTGGCCTTCATGATGGAGGCCGAGCGCGAGCTGTTCAAGCTGGGCATCCCGGCCAAGACCCGCCACAACGAGGTGGCGCCCGGCCAGTTCGAGATCGCGCCGATGTTCGAGGCGGCCAACATCGCCGCCGACCACCAGCAGCTGCTCATGATCGACGCTTCAAGACGCGTGGCCGAGAAGCACGGCATGGCGTGCCTGCTGCACGAGAAGCCGTTCGCCGGCATCAACGGCTCGGGCAAGCACGTCAACTGGTCGCTGGGCAACTCCGAGCAGGGCAACCTGCTGGACCCGGGCGACACCCCGCACGAGAACGCGCAGTTCCTGGTGTTCTGCGCCGCGGTGATCCGCGCCGTGCACAAGTACGCCGGCCTGCTGCGGGCCGTCGGTGGCCTCGGCCGGCAACGACCACCGCCTGGGCGCCAACGAGGCGCCGCCGGCCATCATCTCGATCTTCCTCGGCGACCAGCTCGCCGACGTCTTCGAGCAGATCGACAAGGGCGCGCGCCACGTCGTCGAAGGGCAAGGGCACCATGATCATCGGCGTCGACACCCTGCCGCCGCTGCCGAAGGACGCCGGCGACCGCAACCGCACCAGCCCGTTCGCCTTCACCGGCAACCAGTTCGAGTTCCGCGCGGTCGGCTCCGGCCAGTCGATCGCCGTGCCCGCTGATCGTCCTCAACACGATCATGGCCGAGTCGCTCGACTACATGGCGACCGAAGCTGGAGAAGGCCGTCGCGGACGGCGACGGACTTCGACGACGCAGTGCAGACAGCTGCTCACCGAGATCATCACCGAGCACGGCGACGTGGTCTTCAACGGCGACGGCTACTCGGAGGAGTGGCAGATCGAGGCGGCCGAGCGCGGCCTGCCGAACCTCAAGACCACGCTCGACGCCATTGCCGGAGCTGATCAAGCCGGAAGTCGATCGAGCTGTTCGAGAAGTACGGGGTGTTCAGCGAGCGCGAGCTGCACAGCCGCTACGAGGTCCGCCTGGAGCAGTACGCGCTGACCATCGACGTCGAGGCCAAGCTCGACGCTGGAGATCGGCTCGACGATCATCCTGCCGGCCGCGATCCGCTACCAGACCGAGCTCGCCCAGAACGTCGCCGCGCTGAAGGCCGCCGGCGTGGAAGCGAGCACCGCTGCGCTGGAAGCGGTTTCGGCCCCGATCACTGAGCTCGAGGCGGGACTGGCAGCGCTGAAAGCGGCGCTGTCCGACCATTCGGCGGACTCGGCGCTGGACGAGGCCAAGCATGCGCAGCACGCGCTGCTGCCGGCGATGGACGCGGTCCGGGCTGCCGCCGATACGCTGGAAGGCATTGTGGCCGACGATCTTTGGCCGCTGCCCACCTATCAGGAGATGCTCTACATCCTCTAGAACAACGAATGGCGTGTCGTGGACGCGACTTGCTTGGCGCCCCGGCAGTCGATGGTGCGGATCGCCACCGGCCGCGACGCCGCCGATACCGCCTTCTTGGACAACCACGAGGGCTCGATCACGCTGAACAGCATGACGGTCACTGCCGTCGTTGACGGTGAGCTGCCAGTGGATTCGGTCGACCAACTGGTGGCCTTGCGGTAGCCGAAATCAGCGACGAAGCAGCCTCTCTCGAACGGCGTCGGTGAGGAATTGCCGCGTCGAGACCGGCCGGAAATTGCGGGCGGCCTCGGTGAGTGCGTCGCGGGAGTCCGTACTCAGCTCGATATCGGCGGCGGCGACGTTGAACTCGAGCTGCTCGACACTGGACGCCCCGGGAATGGCGACCACGTTGGGCAGGCTGATCAGCCAGGCCAGCGCGACCTGCGCCGGCTTGGCGTCAACCTGCGTCGCGACGTCGCGCAGCGTCTGCAGCAGCGGCTCGATCCGGCGCAGGTTCTCGGTGCCGAAAAGTGCGTTGATGGCGCGGACCCCACCAGGGCGGTTGTCGACGCCGTACTTGCCGCCCAAAAGTCCTTGTGCCAGTGGGCTGTAGGCGATCACGACGCGGTTCTCCCGCTCGGCGAACGGCACGAGGTCGTCGAGCGCACCGGGGTGGGCGAGCGAGAAATGCACCTGGTTGCTGATGACCGGTCGTCCGAGCGCGGCATCGGCCTTCCGCCAACGAGATAGCGAGTAGTTCGAGACGCCGGCTGCGCCGATGGCGCCACTGTCGAGCAGGTCGCGCATGCCCGGCATGATCACCGAGTCGGGGACCACCGGGTTGGGCTGGTGGATCTGGTAGAGCGGGATGCGATCCAGCTGCAGCCGTCGAGCGCTGGCCCGCTCCCGTTGTTTGACGACGGCAGGGAAAGGGGCGACCGGGAAGATCTTGCTGGCCACCGCTACTTCGGCGCGCTCGTCGCCGAGTGCCTCACCGAGGATCCGTTCGCTTTTACCCAGCCCGTAGATCTCGGCGGTGTCGAACAGCGTGACGCCCAGAGCGCGAGCGCGATGAACAATGTCTCGGGCGGGACCTGAGGCGTAACTGTCCCCGTAGCCCCATTCGCGGGACCCGAATTGCCAGGTGCCCAGCCCGATCCGGCTGACTCTGCCGACTCCGTCGACGTCTAGATACTTCATCTTGCTCACCGTAGTGAGCAGGATGCCACTTCAGCTAGGCGGCGTCGGACGCGTGAGCGTCTTTGGTGATCGCGCCGTGCCTTTCCAGCACCTCGAGAATCTGTCGGCTCTGGACGACGTCCTCTTCTTCGCATAGCCGGCGATAGCTCGGTGACGACGGTCTGCAACAGGTCCAGCCGCGCAGACGCTTGGGTCAGGGTGATCAGCCAGTTGTCGTAGTCACGCTCGTCGGGACCCATCTCCGCTACGGCGAAGGAGGTCATGCTCATCTGAATCACACTCCTGAAATTCAGTTCGCGCGCGGGGCGTGCCCCGCGCTTTGCCCGCCGGGATTAGCCGCTAAGCGATGTGTCTAAACTCACAAATCTGCAGGTCACCGACTATCCGGATGCAACGTCTGGGCACCTGGATTTCAATTCCGAACCCGCGGCAACGGCCGGCAGTTACCGCGGCACTGGGCGGCCGATACGCTGTGCCTGCAGCGGGCTCGTTACAAGAGAGGGCAAATATGTCAAGGACAGTGGTGGTCGGCGCCTCGAGTGGCCTTGGGCGTTGCATTGGTGTCGGTCTCGCGCAGCGTGGCGATCAGGTCGCGTTGCTCGCCCGTCGTCGCGAGCGTATCGAGGCGGCCGCGAAGGAGGCGGGCCCTGACGCGGTCGCCATCGAATGCGATGTCACCGACGAGAAATCGTGTCGATCGGCCATCAACGAGGCCGCCGACGCGCTCGGCGGTATCGACAACCTGATCTACACACCGGCGATCGGGCCGCTCGCCCGGATGGTCGACACCGATGCGGAAACCTGGCGGCGCGTCTTTGACACCAACGTGATCGGCGCGGCGTTGGTGACCGCGGCAGCGGTGCCGCACCTGACGGCCTCGACGGGCAAGGCGGTCTACCTTTCTTCCGACGCCGGTCCGTTCGGACCGCCCTGGCCGGGTCTTGGCGCGTATGGCGTCAGCAAGGCTGCGCTCGAGCAACTCGTCGATGCCTGGCGGGCCGAACATCCCGACATCGGCTTCACGTGTCTGATCGTGGGGGAGTGCGGGGGCGGCGAGGGCGACGCGGCGACGGGAATGAACGTCGGGTGGGATATGGACCTGGCGATGAAGGCCGTTCCGCTGTGGTCGTCGCGTGGCTGCATGCCGGGCAAGTTGATGCCGGTCGAAGATCTCATCGAAGTGGTGCACACGATCTTGGGTACCAATGCGTCGACGTCGATGCCGGTCGTGGTTGCCCGAGGGGCGCCCGCCAGCCCGGTCGCGTTTCCGGATCCCAGTTAGTCGCAGCGGAACCTCGGGACCGGCGAAAGTGTTGAGCGCGAGCTAATTCTCGTCGCTGGACGCGACCACGTCCTCTACAGTTGCGCTGATAACGACGAGCGAAGGAGACGCCGGATGGCGTGGTTCCTGGCCCTCCAGGGCCCATCCCACACACCCCACCAGTCACTGGTTTACGAGCTTCAGGACGCGGTGGATGTGGACAAGATCGCGCAAGAGCTAGTCAGCTCCGCGACGCTGGACCGCGTGGTGCCCATTCCTGCAGTGCTCTCCCAGAACAAGCGTCGCCATCAGAAAGTGACGCTGTATGTCCGGCCCGCCGCGTGGGGCCTCTGGGCCTTTTACGAACTGTCCGACGAAGAGCGCAAACAGCTCCTCAAGGACAATCCGGTGATCAATGCGCTCGCCCAAGCGCAGCAGCGCGGGAAGGGCAACGCGGCGGGACAACGTGGTCCGATGACGGTGCAAGTGAATCCGCTCACGGGTCAGGTGGGGCCGGCCAACCCCGGCTAGACACCGCGGCGGGTAGCGCTACGCGGTGTTTTCGTCAGTCGCCAAGTCGTCGCTGCCCGACGCCGCCCCGAGCGTGCTGAGCATTCCGACCGCCGCGCGCTGCCAGGTGAACATTTCGGCGCGGCGCCTCGCGCAGGTGCGCCGGTGGGCTTCGGGTCGGCTGACGATCGCGCTGACCGCTTGCGCGATGGCCGCCGGGTCGTTGTCGGCCAGCGCGCCGCTATCGGGGGTGATGATTTCGCCCAGCGCCGACGTGCGGGAGACCACCGCCGGGGTCCCGCATGCCAGCGATTCCAGCGCCGCCAGCCCGAACGTTTCGTGCGGCCCCGGTGCAAGTGCGACATCGGCCGAAGCCAGCAATGCGGCGACGGTGTGGCGATCGGAAATGAAACCGGTGAAATCGACCGGCAGGCGAGCCGCCTGCCGCTGCAACCTGGCCCGCAACGGGCCGTCGCCCACCACGACCAGGCGGGCCTCGACACCCGCTGCGCACAATTCCGCGACCGCGTCGATGCTGCGGTCGGCCCGCTTTTCCACCGACAGCCGGCCGCAATGCACCAGCAGGATCTGCGACGGCGCGGCCCAGCGCTGACGTACCAGGGCGGAGCGCCGGCACGGATGGAAGGTCTCCAGGTCCACGCCCAGGGGGACGGTGACGGTATTCGTTGCGCCGATGCGATCGAATTCTTCGCGCGCGAACCCGGTGGTGCACACCACGGTGTCGTAGTTGGCGGCGGTGCGCCGGTTGGCGAAGTCAGCGAACGCCCTCGCGGTTCGACGCGGAAGTACTTGGCCTGCAAGGCGATCAAGGCGCTCGTGGGAGATCATCACCGTGGTGGCGCCGTGTTCGCGGCCCCAGCGGCCCAGTGATCTCAGTGTGAGTCGGTCAGAGACCTCTAAGGTGTCCGGCCCGAGCGCTTCCAGCAGCGCCCGCACTGGTCCCGGCAACACTGCGCGATAGCCGCCGGTGAATGGAATCAGCCTGGCGGGCACTGTAATTCGCACCACGCCGGTGAGCAGCTGGGTCTGTTCGGCGTGCCGACCCGGGCACGATCAGGAACACCTCGTGGCCCGCGGCGCTGTATTCCGCGCCCAGCCGGTCCACGGCGGTGCGAAGGCCGCCGGAGCGGGGTCCGTAGAAATTGGCGACCTGAACGACACGCATATAGCCAGCAGAACCGCTGCTTGTGTGCGGTCAACGATCTGACATCGACAGTTGGCTGAACAAGCCATGAACTCCAAGAACCGAGGAACCGATAGACCCGCCCGCGGCGTGTCCTCAGCCGGCGATGGACCGCAGGCGGAAGACCCTGATCTCGCGCGGTGCGCAGTTGGCGCGGTAGCGCTCGTAACCGGCATAGAAGTCGGTGGCCACCGCCCATGCCGAGGCGCGCGCGTCGCCGCTCAGCGGTTCGGCACGGTACGGCGCGGGGGGAGCCTTGAACTCGACCGTGCATTGAGGGTGCGCCAGCAGGTTGGCGCTCCAGGCCGGGTGTTGCGGCCGACCATAGTTCGACCCGATCGCGAGCAGCCCGTCGAAGTCGTCGAGCAATACCAGCGGTTGGGTGCGCGGCAGCCCGGACTTCGCGCCGGTCGTCGTGACGAGCCCCACCCGGTCGATTCCGATCGAGCTCAGCCGGCCACGTGTCGGGGGAATCAGCACCTTGTCGATACGCGGGGCCACGTGGAGCAGGAACCGGTAGCCGGCCGGACTCATCAGGGCATAACCCATCAGCGCCTCGTCGAGCCGCAGCCGCCGTCCGCGAATGGGGCTTTCCCGCCGAAGAGGCACGCGTCGACGGTACCCAATACGCGCTATCGCCATGAGCCGTTTGACGATTCGTCGCCGATCATGCCGACATTGCCGTTACGTACTGCGGCGCCGGTGTATTCCGCAAACCATCTCCAGCGTTTTTGGATTCACTGAGCGGAGTCTAAAAATCGTTTAATTCCTCGGCATTACCGGCGTAATTGCGCGGTAGGCTGAGCACACGCGAGCCGACCGGCAACGCCGTCAAGGCTATCGCGCCGCGGTGACCGGTTCGGGTTTCGGCGGGAATGGGGATGAAGAGAGATGCGCCAATTGACGGCCGCATTCGCCGCTGCCGGCATCTGCATTCTCAGCGCCGGTTGCGGCGCCGGCGGTAACCAAGCCGGTGTCAAATCCACGACCACGACGACGTCGCTCATTCCGCGTCCTGTCGTCGAGCGTGAGCTCGATGATCTGCTGCTCACCCCGGAGCAGATCAACCCACTGATCGGCGCGACCGCGATGGCGGTCACCAGAAGGCACGACGCGATGTCCGACGACAGCGCGACCATGCGGCCCCCGGAATGCCTGGCCATCGACGGCTCGGCGCAAGCGCAGGTCTATGCCAACAGTGGCTTTACCGCCGTGCGTGATCGGGCACTCAACGATGGCGATAACTTCACCCACTATGCCGAGCAGGCGGTGGTGCTATTTCCTACCGCCAAACTTGCCGGCAACTTCTTGATCGCATCGGCTCTGCGTTGGCCGGCCTGCCACGGGTATACCCACATCCAGTCCGGAACGGAGTGGACCGTCGGGCCGATATCGGATGACGATGGCGCACTGAGCACGATTGCGACACAACAAAATGCGCGGGCCGGCGGTTGGGCCTGCGGTCGGGCATTGGCGATCAAGAACAATGTCATCGTCGACGTCAACACCTGCAGCCCCGACCCGAAGAACTCAGCGGTCGACATCGCCAACCAGATCGCCGCCAAAGTGCCGCTGCGCTAAGGTCTTTGCGCCGTCACTCGGTATCGGCAGGATCGAGAAGCCGTACCTCCTCGAGGTCCATCACCGACTGCAACTCGCGCAGCACGATGTCGTCGATGCGATTTTGGTCCCGCAGCTCGATAACGGCCCGGCGCTTGTGTTCGAGCACGCCAAGGCGCACCCGTCGAAGCAGATCGCTGCGCTCGGCTACCTCACTGGAACCTTCGGCGTCGCCGCCGGCTTCGACGAGCGCGGCGTGTTCTTCGTATTCCTTTCGCAGCCGCCTCAATAGATCCTCGCTCAAGCCGAATTCGGCGGCGACCACGGGCAGGGCTTCGAGAGCGGCCTGGGAACCACGACAGCGGGCCAGTAGCAATTCGTCAGCGCGACTTTCGTCTTCGGGCATCCGGGCCCACCGAACAACGTCGGGCAGCGTGCTGCCTTGGACCAGGACGGTCACCAGAATCACGACGCAGACGACGAAGACGATGAGGCTGCGATCCGGAAATGGGGCACCGCTGTGTGTGGTCAGCGGGACGGCCAACGCCGCGGCGAGCGAGACCGCGCCACGAAAGCCCGCCCAGCGGGACACCATGCGCTGGCGCCAGCTGATGCGACGAGTGCGCTGCACCGCCCGCCGGTCAACAGCACGAAGCAGAAAAGTGAAAAGCTCGGAAAACGCAAACCGAGTCGCGACGACGACGCCGGTGACGGCAAGAGCCAGTAATGCCGCATGGCGAATTCCACCGTCGACGCGCGCAATACCGCGCACCGCGTGCGGCATTTGGGTGCCGACGAACACCCATAGCGAGCCGTTGATCAAGAAAGTCGCGAGATCCCAGAACGCGAAAGTCTGCAGGCGGGAACGAGCCCGGGTCACGCGCGGCGTGGCGTAGGCGAGCACCAGCGCTGACACCAGCACCGCGACGACCCCACTGCAGTGAATTGCCTGCGCCAGCAGAAACGCCGCGAACGGCGTCAGCAGGCTCAGCGCGCCTTCCTCTTGCGGCTCGTCGATTCGGCGGCGCACTTGTATTACGGCGAGCCCGACCAGCAACCCGGCGCAGATGCCACCGAGGTAGGAACCGATGAAACGGGCGGTCAACGCGGCCGGGCTGACCGGGTGACCGCCGACCGCCACGGAGACGCTGACGGTGAACAGGACGAGCGCGGTCCCGTCGTTGATGATGCTTTCCGCCTTCAACACGGTGAGCGTTCGGCGCGGTAACTGTTTCGCCAGGCCGGCTACGGCGGCGGCGTCGGTGGGGGAAAGCACGGCGCCGAGGACCGATGCCGCATGCGGCTCCATTCCGAGCGCGCGCGCCGTCCAGGACACCGCGACCGCAGTCAAAATCACCAGGCCGACGCTGAGAAATACGATGACGCGCAAGTTCGCGCGTATCTCGCGAAAGCTGGTGTTCAGGCCCTCCCAGTAGAGGATCGCGGGCAAGAACAGCAGCAGGACAATCTCCCCGTCGAGCCGAACGCCGCCGAACTGAGGGATCAAACCCAGCAATGCGCCGAGCAGGATCAGCAGAACCGGGGGACCCACGCGATAACGCCGGCCCACTACCGTGCCCACGACCACCGTGGCAAACAGCGCAACGATCACGACGAGGCCAAACATCAGCACATCATCCTGTACGAACCGCCAATTTTCACATCGTCGGCTCGGGCACCGCGTTCAGCGCCGGCAGGGGATCCGCAGGTCGGCGAGCAGCCCGCGGACGCGATGTTCGATCTCGTCGCGTATTGCCCGCACTGACGCCAGGTCTTTGCCGGCCGGGTCGTCAAGGTCCCAGTCTTCGTAGCGGCGACCGGGCAGGACGGGTCCGGCGTCCCCGCAGCCCATGCTGACGATCACGTCGGCGGCCTGGATGATCTCACCGGTCCATGGTTTGGGGTATTCGCCGGAGATGTCGATGCCACGCTCGGCCATGACGGCGATGGCAGCCGGGTTGATCTCGCCCGTTGGCTCGCTGCCACCGGACCACACCACGGCTCCGCCACCGGCGAGATGGTTTAAAAACCCCATGGCCATTTGGGATCGGCCCGCGTTGTGGTTGCACAGAAACAGCACGACCAGGTGGTAATCACTCGATTTGCCATTGACCTTGGCCACGGCATGCAGTCGCTGCCGAGCGAACCGCTCTGCCAGCAGCGGCAAGAAGTCACGAATGGTCGCACGGGCGGCCAACTTCTCGTACGAGGAGTAGACCAACCGTTCAACGGTCTCCGCATCGAAGGCGTCGGCGAATTCGGTCTGCAATCGCAAGGCCGCCGATTCGAGCGCATGACGCTCGTTGATGGACAACTCGATATTCAGAGCTGCCTCGGCGTCGGCGTGGTGAGTCATTGCCATTATGGTCGCCGCGACGTAACCGCGAGTCAATCCTTAGAGATCGTCCGCCCCGGTTCGAAGTGCTTTGTACCGAAATGATCACAGGTGCATACCGATAACGACGGTGGTCTGGCGCCGCCGGCCGCTTGCGCAAATCATGGCACAGGGCTCAATTGCGGACCGTGCCGGCGAAATATCCAACATATGTACAAAATTCGCCCTCGCTATCGGGGGATCGGATATTCGCATGCTCGACAGGAGGTACACAGCATGACAATGGAAGCGCACGGTGGTCGCATCCTTGACACGGCGAAAGGCATTCTCATTGGCCTTCGTCGGTGCCCTTCGGAGACCGCGTTCCACGAATTGCTCGGTGCGGCACGACGTCACAAGATGCCGGTGTTCGCAATGGCTTGGGCGCTGGTGCATCTCGCGAATGGTGGCGAAGAGTCAGCGCACACTTCTTTCGACGCCCAGTCGGCTGCTCGTCACGAATGGGGTGAGCTCTTCGCCGGCTCGGCGGTATCGGTCGGCTGAGAGGTCAGCGCCGCGCGGACCCGTCCAGAGGCTGACCGTTTGCTGCATGCAGCACGCAGATGACGGTACTCGGGACGGGATTGTCAGCAGTTCGATCCTGATTGGAGTCGATGAGATAGGTCATCGCGTACGGGCTGCCGTCGATGGACTGCCCGGTGTACGGGGGTAATCCGGATGCGCAGTCCCGGTTGGCGACGTCGGCGATCGCGGTGTTGACCGCCAGCGGCCCGCGACGATAAACCTCTGCGGCATGACTGGTCGCACAGTCGACGACGTTGACAGTGACCACGCTGGGGTCGGTGGGCGGAAGCTCAGCAAGACAATCACCGACCTGCAAGTCGATCCACTTCTCGCTGCGCGGATTTCGGGTTGCCGGTGCGGCGGGGATGGTTGTGCTGCTGACCGTTGTCGTGATCACCATTGTCGCTGTCCGGTTCGCCGATGTGCTCGGCTTGAGATCAGGTGTGCCGCAGGCTGACAGCAAGATCAGCGCAGCTGCCGAAGCGGCCAAGCCGAATCCCGCTTTCATCTGGCGTCGGGTTCCCGCCGCTGGTTACAGATGACCCACCGCGAAATTCGCTGCCTGGTCGACCATTCCGTCGTCGGCGTAGGCGGCGTGCGCGGCCCAGTCGCCGCCTTCAGAACAGACCGGATCGTCGGCGGCGCACAACTGCAGCGTCTTGGGCTGATACAGCGGGCCGATGACGACCGGTGGCGCGCCGACCGTATCCATGAACCGGTTTGACGGTGTTCCGAATAACGTGACGGCGGCGACGTGATTGGCCACGTCGGCCGGCATCGGCTTCGGTACGCCGGCAGCGTCGACCCCATCCGGGATCGCGGCCGAGGTGACGAAACCCATCACCGCCGCGCCCTGGGAATACCCGCCGAGCACCATCTTGGTTTTCGGGCAGCTGGCCGCCATGGACTCAACGTGATCGCCCGCGTCGCGGATACCGTCGAGGGCGGTCGGAAAGTCGGTGCTGGCAGGGTAATCGACCGCGTACACCCGGAACGACTTCGGCCCGACCTTCGACTGCAGCGAATCGATGAACGCCTGCCCGATTCCGCCGACACCCGGCGCCTCAGTGGTACCGCGGGCGAACACCGCCTCCACGTCGGGACAGCCTTCCGCGGACGCGGACGGAACGAATACGCAAAGAACGGCCGAGCTCACAACGACAGCGGGGAGGAATCTAGCGAGAAATCGTGCACACACGTGTCGAATAATGCCATACGACGATGGCAGCGAGCGGGAACCGCAACCCGGTGTCGCGCTAGAAGCGCACCAGCGTGAAGGGATAGCTGACAGTCCCGCCCGGTGCGCCGCCGCAGCCGGCGTCGAAGGTGGAATCGACGGAACCGACGAGTGACACCATGTCCCATGTATAGGTGTCGTGTGACGGCAGGAAGTACACGGTGCAGCGCACACCGTCGGGCACGTCGACGACCATCGTGTAGCGACCATTGGCCAGGTGTGCATCGGCTTTCCAGGGTACCGCTTGCCCGTTGGGCCTCGGTGTGGCATTCACATGCACACAGTCTGGGGTGTAGGTCGTGTCCAGATCGCCGCCGCAGTTCCTGACCTCCCAGAGCCAGGAGTGTCCCGGATCGCGCGGGGTGTGCACCTCGTAGTTGCCGATCAGCATGCCGGCTGCGGCACTCGGCGCGAGAGCCAGCGCGGCTGCGGTGACTGCCGCGCCGACTGCCACGGTCTTCGGGGTCTGCACGGGTGTCCTCCGTTCGTTGGCGCCCGCGGGCCTGCGCCGACTATACGGTTCTGACGTTGCGCAATGGGTGGGAATCAGCCCGGGGGCGTCCAGGCGATCGGCAGCGTCTTGATGCCGTGGATGAACGGTGACAGCAACCGTGCCGGCTCGTCGGCAGCGACGACATCGGGTATCTCGCGGTGCAGTTCTTCGAACATGACCCGGATCTCGCGACGAGCCAGGTTGGCCCCCAAACAGAAATGGGCACCGCCGCCGCCGAAGCCGACATGCGGATTCGGGTCGCGGGTGACGTCGAACTTCCACGGGTCGGCGAACTTCGACTCGTCGCGGTTGGCGGAGCAGTACCACAGCGTTGCCTTGTCCCCGGCGGCCAGCTTCGTCCCACTCAACTCGAAGTCGCGGGTCAGGGTGCGTCGCATGTAGATCACCGGTGACGCCCACCGGACAATCTCCTCGACGGCGCAGTGCGATACGCCGTCGAAGTCCGACCACCACTTGTCCCGCTGTTCGGGAAAGCGGGACAGCGCCAGCACGCCGTGGCTGATCGCGTTGCGCGTCGTCTCATTGCCGGCCACGACCAGCAGGATGAAGAACGACGCGACCTCGGCCGAGGTCAACCGCTCGCCGTTGACCTCGGCTTGCACCAGGCTGGTGGTCAGATCGTCGTGATGATTGACCCGACGATCCTCCGCCAACGCACTGGCGTAGGCGCCGATCTCCATCGAAACCCGAACGAACTCATCGAAATCGGTAGTCAGATCGGGGTCGCCGAAGCCGAGGATCACGTTGGTCCAGTGGAATATCCGTTGATGGTCCTCCTCAGGGATCCCCATCATGTCGCAGATGACCTGCAGCGGTAGCGGCCCGGCCAACTCGGTGACCAGATCGGCTTGCCCGTTCGGATGATCGGCGATCATCGACGCGACCAGCCGGTGGGCCCGCTCGCGCACCGATTGCTCGATGCGGGCCACCACCTTCGGGGTGAACGCCCTGCTCACGATCGATCGCAGCCGCTGATGCCGCGGGTCGTCGAGCACGATCATCGAGCCGAAGTACTCGGATACTTCCGGCGTCTGGTCGTTGATGGTGATGTTGGGGCTCGAGCTGAAGATCTCTGGATGACGGCTGGCGTAGAACACGTCGTCGAGTCCGGTCAGTGCCCAATGCCCGCCGCCTGCTTGGAAGCCTTCCTGGACGGGCTCCGGCCAGAACGAGATCGGCGCTTCGCGCCGCAGCGTGGCGAACGACCCGTCGCGCACGTCGTCGTCGAGCGCCCAAAAGTCCCACGTGCCCAGGTCGATCTCGGCGAGCGGAACCTCGGGCGGCGCCGTGCCATTCACTCGTGTCGCAATGCCCATGTCGACCGTCCTCGTCATTGAGCGGGCTACAGGCGCGAGCCTAAACCGCCCCCGGCCGATCTTGATGGCGAGTCGAGGAACTGCTGAACAACGTCGGTCAGAATGCGGCCCCCCTTGGTGTTGAGGTGAATGCCGTCGATGTGGAATTCCCAGCCGTTGCTCTGCGCGATCTGATCGAAACTGCGGCGCAGAATCAGTTCGCGGAACAGGTAGTCGCGGTAGAACGCAGCAAAGGAGAACCTGGTAAACGGTTTGACGATCGCTGAGTGGGCGAGTTGCTCACGGAAGCACTCGAAAAACGGAATGTAGTAGGTGCCGCTGCTGCGCGAGACGTCGGCGATGATGCCGTTGTAGGCGACAACCAGGTCGTTGAGCCGCGACTGAACGGCAACGTTCGATCGAAGAGCTTCTCCGACGGGCGCTACAGAACTCAGCGCGATCGTGGCGCGGGTTGCCTGCTGCAGCCGGTGGGTGATCAGTTCGAGGTTGCCCTTGAACTCTGCCGGTGAGGGTTCTCGAGGCACTCGTTTCCAAGCGAGCGTGAATCGACGGAAATTCGGAAAGACGCTCGCCAGGATGTCGTTGGTCCCGATCAGCACGATGACCCGATCAGGCGCCGCCCGCAGTACCGGATCAAGCCGCCTGGTGGTGTTGAAGGACAGATCACCACCAACGCCGAAGTTGACGAATCGGAATCGGCTGTTTTGCGGCCGCGAAGCCAGTTCGTCGATCCACTTGTAGGTCCCCTTGGCGGCTGTGGTACTCGAGCCCAGACAGGCGACGATTTCTGGTGTGGACACGATCACCTACCATACGAGGGCTGTTAGCGATAGTCACTATCAAGTGACGGGAACTATCGAATAGATCGGAAACCCGCGCCCTGAAAGCGATCTGATGATCGACGTCGCTCGTCATATTACGCTTGGAGTATTACGTCAGACGTACTAAAGTCACCGGTATGGCACGCGGTTCCCGACCGGCGCGGAGGCTCGGTCAGACGAAATGACCCGGGGGTGCTGATCATGACCAGCCTGGCCTCGGGCGCTAAGCACGGCTACGCGCTGGCCCGCGATATCGAGCGATTCGCGGGCGTGACGCTGGGGCCGGGAACGCTTTACGGCGCGATCACCACACTGGAGGAACACGGCCTGATCGAACCGGCGGGCCACGAGGAGCGGCGGCGCCCGTATCGGTTGACCGCCGCGGGACGCGCCGAACTGACCACATCGGTGCGCAGCCTGGGGGCAATTGCGGCCGAAGGTGCCCGTCGGCTCGGAATCTCGTTGCCCGCATCGAACCCGGGCTGGGCGCAATGAATCCCCGCGACGTCAGCCGCATCCTGGGCTGGTATCCGCCAGCCTGGCGCCGCCGATACGGCGAGGAGTTGATCGCCATGCTCGACGACACTTACGGCGATGACAAACTTCCGCGCCGTGCCAGAATGTCACTGCTTCGATCTGGCCTGATTGAGCGAATCCGCCTGTTGCGCAAATACTCTGGTACCTACGTCGGCTACAGCATCGCCTGCGCCGTCGTCTGGGCCGTCATCCTGGCGACGGTGTTCACGAACGCCGGTGACACCACCCGGCACACGTTTGCGGTGTTCTTCGGCGGCTGGGCGATCGGTTGGCTGTCGGCGAGCATCGGCCGCATGGTTTACCCGCCACCCAAACCTCGCAGACCGGTTGACGCCGGCCGGTGATTCGCCCCGCGGTGGAAGCGTCAGTGCGTGCAGACCGTGCGCGCGGGCGCACCGTTGGCGGTCGCCTGGCTGACGACATTGCCGTCGAGAAGGATCGTGCAGGTGATGGAGCCGGGGCTCTGCGCGCTGATGACGAAGACCTCAGGTCCGAACGAAGTGAACTGCGTCTTCCACGGCAAGGGCACGTGTGCCTGGACCGCCTGGCCGGTGTTGGTCTGATACGAGATGTAGTCCGCCACAGGGGCGCTGCCACTCAGCTGATAGGTGACCTGAGGCGGCGGATCTACCGCGGCGGCGACGCCGCACATCGCCATGGCTGTCGCGAGGGCGGTCGGCACCGCGCACAGACTCGACAGAGCGAGTCGGCCCCCGACCCGGCGTGGCATTGACGACGGTTTGCTGGTCATGGTTATCTCCCCGGCGACATGGTGTCACTGCAACCAACGGCGTGGGCCGGTTTTCGCGCGTTTTCCCAAAAGTCAACTCCACGTGGGACTGTCGTTGAACTCATGTCAGATAACCGTCGTAGAGGCTAGTGATGACTGAACAGCCGCAGGACGCCGCGCGCCGGGGCGTCGGGCGCCCTGGCAGGCGTGACGTGCTACGGGGTGCCGCCGTGGTGGGAGCCTTCCTCGCGGCGGACCTGGGTGCGCTGGCGTACGCGAACAATTGGATCGGTCCCGCTCGACTGACGCCGCGGGTGTTCCTCGACGGCTTTGCCAAGGTGTTCGGTCGACAACCCGGGTTCCGCAAGAACCACGCCAAGGGCATCGCCGTAACCGGCTACTTCGACAGCAACGGCAACGGCCGACACGCTGTCCACGGCGGCGGTGTTCGCGCCCGGTCGCACACCGGTGATCGGGCGCTTTTCGTTGGCCGGCGGCAACCCGCACGCCGCTGACGCCGCGTCGACCGCCCGCGGGCTGGGCCTGGTGTTCGGATTCCCCGGCGGACAGCAATGGCGGATGGCAACACTGAATCTGCCAGTCTTCCTGGATAATTCACCGCAAGGCTTTTACGACCGGCTGATCGCCTCGGCGGTGGTACCCGGCACCGGCAAACCCGATCCGGCCGCCATGGCTGGGTTCCTGGCCGCACATCCGGAGACGGCGCGAGCGATGGACGTCGTCAAGCAGCATCCGCCGACGGCCGGCTTCGCCGACAGCACCTATCGCGGGCTGAACGCCTTCTACTTCGTCAACGCAACCGGTGCGCGGACGCCGGTGCGGTGGTCGCTGACTCCGCTGCAGCAGGCGCTGCCGGCGTCCACGGGGCCGAATGCGCTGTTCGACGCGCTGGTCCGGCAGTTACGGACCGGCCCGCTGCGCTGGCGTCTGGTGCTGGCCGTCGGTGCGGCGGCCGATCCGACGCACGACGCGACGCTGCCCTGGCCCGCCGACCGCCGCAGCGTCGACGCCGGGTTGCTCACGCTCGACTCGGTCGGCACCGATGCGCGGGGTAATGCGCGAGACATCAACTTCGATCCGCTGGTGCTGCCGACCGGCATCGAGCCGTCCGACGATCCGCTGCTCAGCGCGCGATCGGCCGTCTACGCCGCGTCGTACCGCCGTCGCACCGGGGAGACCACGCTGTGACCGGGGCGCCCGATCCCGGCCGGTATACGGCTGTGACCCGGATCCTGCACTGGTTGACGGCCGCTGCTGGTGTTCACCGCGCTGTTCATCGGTTTCGTGATGGTGAACTCGGTCGCACGACTACGCCGCGCTGATCACGATCCACCGGACGCTGGGCGTCACCATCCTGGTGGTGGTGCTGGTGCGTGTGGTCAACCGGCTGACCCATCGCGCGCCACCGTTGCCGTCCACGCGTCGGCGCGCTGGAACGCAAGATCGTCGTGCTGTCCGAAGTGTCGCTGTACGCGATGCTGCTGGCCCAGCCGCTGCTCGGCTGGGCCATGGTGTCGGCCGCCGGGGGACCGGTGGTGGTGTTCGGCTCACTTCGGCTACCGCGCATCGCACCGTTCGATGCGCAGCTATTTTGGCTTCTGCGCCAAGCTCATTCGGTTGTCGCCTATGCGTTGATGGCCGCTATCGCCGCGCACATTTCGGCGGTGCTGCTGCACACGTTGACGTTGCGCGACCGGATGATCGAGCGGATGACTTTCCGGTTTCGACCGAAGGCCGACCGCAGCCGCCTAGGGTGAACCGGGGGTTGTCGATCGGAAGGTGGCGCATGGCTAAACGGGTTGTGGTGTGGGGTACCGGTTTCGTCGGCAAGATGGTGATCGCCGAGATCGTCAAACATCCGGAGTTCGAATTGGTCGGCGTCGGCGTCAGCAACCCGCAGAAAGTCGGCCGCGACGTCGGCGAAATCTGCGGGCTGGCCGAGCCGATCGGCGTCGCCGCCACCGACGACGTCGACGCGCTGATCGCGCTCAAGCCCGACGCGCTGGTGCATTACGGCCCGACCGCTGCGCACGCCGACGCCAACATCGCGCTTGATCACGCGGTTCCTGCGCGCGGGGATCGACGTGTGCTCGACCGCGATGACGCCGTGGGTGTGGCCGACGATGCACCTCAACCCGCCGAACTGGATCCAGCCGATCACCGAGGCGTGCGAGTTGGGCGAGTCGTCGTGCTTCACCACCGGCATCGACCCCGGCTTCGCCAACGACCTGTTCCCGATGACGCTGATGGGCCTGTGCTCGGAGGTGCGCTCGGTGCGGGCCTCCGAGCTGCTGGACTACACCAACTACGAGGGCGACTACGAAGTCGAGATGGGCATCGGACGCGAGCCCGAGTTCCGGCCGCATGCTGGAAAACCGAGACGTGCTGATCTTCGCGTGGGGCGCCACCGTGCCGATGATCGCGCACGCCGCCGGCATCGTGCTCGACGAGATCACCACCACCTGGGACAAGTGGGTGACGCCCAACGAGCGCAAGACGGCCAAGGGCGTCATCCCGCCGGGACATGTGGCCGCCGTCCGGTTCACCATCAACGGCGTCTACAAAGGCCAGACCCGCATCCAGCTCGAGCACGTGAACCGCATCGGCCTGGACGCCGCACCGGACTGGCCGGCCGGCACCAAAGACGACGTCTACCGGGTCGACATCGAGGGCACGCCGAGCATCTTCCAGGAGACCGCATTCCGGTTCACCGACGGCTCGGGACGCGACGCGGCCGCGGCCGGTTGTCTGGCCACCGGGATGCGCGCGCTCAACGCGGTGCCCGCCGTCAACGAACTTCCGCCGGGCTGGGTCACCCCGCTCGATCTGCCGCTGATCGCGGGGGTCGGCACGATTCGCTAGCAGGCCGAGTCGATGGTGGTGCGTGCGGGGAAACCGAGACGACCTATAAATTGGTGGCCGATGTTCGCGGATTGGACGATATGGCTGACGTAGGACGGTCGGCGCTGGGGCTCTCGATCGGGGCCACCAACTTGTCGGCGGTGACCGCCGAGCGGGCGGTGACCCGGCGGTCGGTGTTGACCTTGTATCGGCAGCGTTCACCCGAAGTCGGTGTGCCATCGGAGAACCCGAAACTCAACGAGCCGGGGCTGGTGATCACCGACTTCGTCGTCCGGGTGGGCGACCCGGCCGGGGCCATCGTGGCGGCCGACGGGACGACGCACCGCAGCGAGACGCTGGTCGCCGACGCGCTGCGGGCACTGGCCTACACCGTGACAGATGGACGGGCACTGCCCGACGCGGTCGCGGTCACCCATCCCGCGCATTGGGGACCGAAGGCGGTCGACGCGGTGCGGGTGGCGTTGGGCCGGGTAGCCGAGTGGTCGGGTGGGCGACTGACGCTGCTACCGGATTCCGTGGCAGCGCTGATCGCGCTGCAGGCCAACCCGGGGGTACCCAGCCGCGGCATCATCGCCGTCTGCGATTTCGGCGGCACCGGGACCACCCTCGCCCTGCTCGACGCCGACAACGGCTACCAGGCGGTGGCTCCCGCCGTGCGGCACGGCGAATTCTCCGGCGACCTGCTCGACCAGGCGCTGCTGACCCACGTCGTCACCGATCTGTCGTCAGCCGGATCGTTCGACACGTCGGCGACCTCGGCGATCGGCTCGCTGGCTGCACTGCGGAGCGCCTGTCGCCGGGCAAAAGAACAACTCTCGTCGTCCACTGCGACGACGCTGACCGCCGACGTGCCCGGATATCGCGGCGACGTCCGGGTTACCCGGGACGAACTGGACGACGCGATCCGCCAGCCGTTGGACAGGTTCCTCGCTGTCGTCCATGAGACGTTGCAGCGCAACGGAATTCGTGCGGCAGACCTGGTGGCGATCGCCTCGGTCGGCGGGGGCGCCGGCATTCCGACCGTCACCACGACCCTGTCGGAACAGCTCGGCGTCCCTGTCATCACCGCGCCGCGACCGCATCTGACGGCCGCTATCGGTGCGGCACTACGGGCCGCACGCGGCCCGGCCGATAGCGAGACAGCGTTGGCGCCGACGGCGGCCGGCACGGTCGCCGATGCCACGACGAGGGCGGATATCCCCGTAGAACCCGGCCCGGCACCGGCGCTGGCCTGGTCAGAGGCCGACGACGACTCCGGCATCATGCCGATCCGCCCTGGTGAATACCCAGAACCCGGCAGCGGCGCCGACCTGGCCGCCGCGCGGCCAACGGCCGGCATCGACCGCGCCGCTCAACCGGTCGCGACCCTCCCGGCGGCCGGCCCCTGGTATCGCCGTCCGGCAGTGGTCATGGTCGGGACCGCGCTCGCGGTGCTGGCCGTCGGCGCCGGAGTCATGATCACCCTGCGTCACACCTCCGGCAGCGCACCGATCACACCGGCACCCAGCGTCAGCACCGCACCTGGAACGTCTGACCAAAACCCAACGGACACCCAGGCCCCTTCGAGCAATTCGCCGTCATCAACCGAGTCGGACACCGGGACACCGTCGTCGACCACCACCGAGGCGCCGACGACAACTTCATCGACCACCACGACGACGCAACCGCCTACCACCACCAGCTCAGCACCGACGACCAGCGAAGCGCCGACCACGACACAAGAGCGGCCGGGATTTCCGAGATTCCCCCGGGGTCCGCGGTATCTCCCGCAGCCTGAACCCGGCTATCGGTAATCGACGATCAAGCGTTTTGGGTATCTTGCTGGTCGTCTAGCGGCTTGTCCTTGCCGAATTTCGGGTTGCCCTCGTCGTCAAGCCACTCGTTGACCGCGACGCCGGTGATCGTGTTGTTGGTACCGGGCAGCACGGCCGTCGGCCGATCGTCGTTGTAGGCCTCCTGCATCTGGCGGACCTTCTCCTTGCCTTCCTCGCTGAGCTCAGGAGTTTCGGCGGAGGTTTCTTTGTCTTTGGCGTCTTCGTGGCGTCTTTGGCGCTTTCTTCGGTACTCATATCCCTCCCGTCCTCATCACGGTCACGGCCTGCCGACGGCGCTACTCGACTCGTCGACTACCCGCTGTGGCGATGGGTCCAAACTGCGGCGCGCGGCAGTCAGTCCGCGTTGGGGTAGCTGACGCCGGTCAGTCGCTCGGAGATCTCCCACAGTCGCCGGCAATCGTCATCGTCGCGGGCACGCGCGGGCACCTTGGCCGCGGTCACCCCGCCCCCGGCGGCCTCGTAGATGCCGTGGGGCCCGTAGAAGGCACCGCCTTCGGCCTGCGGGGAAGTCGCCGCATAAAGCGCGGGAAGGATCCCCTCGTCGATTTCCTGCCACAGGAACGGCGCCAGACGCCAGGACAGCTTGTAGAGCCGTTCCATCGTCGACGGTGTCGACCGGCCGTGCGACGGGCCGCTGATCTGAAGGTTTGTCTTGGTCAAGCCGGGATGCGCGGCATTGGAGAGGACGCCCCAGCCGGCCGCTCTGCTACGGCGGTCCAACTCACGGGCGAACATCAGCACCGCCAGCTTCGACTGCGCGTAGGCCTGCATCGGGGTGTATGACTGCTCGAACTGTGGATCGTCGAAATGGATGCGGCCTTGGCGCGCAGCCAGACTGCTCAGCGAAACGACCCGGGCGTGGTCCGCGGCACGCAGCAACGGCAGCAGGTGCGCGGTGAGCGCGAAGTGCCCGAGATGATTGCTGCCGAACTGCAATTCGAATCCATCGGAGGTGGTGTCGCGCTTCGGCGGAGTCATCACGCCCGCGTTGTTGATCAGGATGTCAATCGGGCGGCCGTCGGCGTTGAGTTGCTCACCCAAGGCGGCGACACCGGCCAGCGACGACAGGTCGAGCTGCTTGATGGTCAGCTTCGCGTTCGGAACCGTCGCACGGATCTCGTCGATCGCGGCCTCACCCTTGGCGCGGTTGCGGATCGCCATCACCACGTCGGCGCCGGCCGCGGACAGCCGACGGGCCAATCCGAATCCCAGGCCGCTGTTGGATCCCGTCACTACGGCGAGTTTTCCGGACAGATCGGGCACGGTGGCGACGAGATTGCGGACCATGAGTCGTAGTCTCCTCTTTACCTCGCCTCAACGAAACCGGGCGGCCCCGACCAAACACCTGTCATCGGCTTTGCGATGTTTGCCTGGCAGGGCCCGGTTCACAGTGACACACTGCGCCAATGAATAGCAGACGGCTCGCCAAGATTTCGCTGGCGCTGGCCATCCTGGCGATGATCGTCGGGGCGATCGGCTTCATCGTCTTGCCGATGCTCAACGCGTTCGTGCTGGACAAATACAACGCCTACGGTGAGGTGCCCATCCCCGGATCAGCCAGTCTGCACCTGCCGGCCGGCAAAGTCACCGTCAGCTTTCACACCGAGGTCATCTCCGGTCCTAACGGCGGTGGGTTGCCGGTGCCGCAACTCGGGATGGATATCGATCCGCCGCCGGGTGTCGCGAATCCGGCGGTCACCGAAAGCTACGGTGGGACAACGACAATCAACAACGACGCACACCGGCGGGTGTGGGTCGTTCAGGTTCCGGCCGACGGCACGTACACGATCAAGGCCGACGGTCAGGTCAACGGATTCATCAGCCCGAGCCTGGCGTTCGGTAAGGAGAGCCCCTATGGGTGGTCGGTATGGCCGGCTGTCGGGTTGTTCGTTGTCGGTCTGGCCGCAACGATCGGCTCGGCGGTGTGGATGGCGCGAACCCGGCCGGTCACGCGGCCGTTCGCGACTGCGGGGCAGCCCATCCAGTTGTCCGGCCTCAGCGACACGGATCTCTCGGTGAGCGCGCCGGAGCAGGCGCTGCCTTCGCATGCTCCGACCGACGAGGCGATAAAACTGGAGCAGCTCAAAACACTGGCGTCGCTGCGGGATTCCGGAGCGTTGACCGAAGCGGAGTTCGAGGCCGAGAAACGCCGGATCCTCGACGGCAAGTAGCGCGAGCGTGCGGCTGGCCGCACGCTCGACCACCAGAGTGCGGCCAGCCGCACGTCGCCGGGCGGCGGCCGCTAGTGGCTCGTCAGTGTCCGCGGGCCACCCATTCGTCGTAGTGCACGATCTCGTCGCCGATGCTGGTGGTGTCGCCGTGGCCGGTGTAGACGACGGTGTCTTGGGGCAGCTTGCCCAGGCGGCCCGAGATCGACTCCAGAATCGTCGGGAAGTCCGAGAACGAGCGACCGGTGGCACCGGGTCCGCCGGAAAACAGGGTGTCTCCGCTGAACACCGCACCCAGGTCGGGGGCGTACCAGCACACCGAACCCGGGGAGTGCCCGGGAGTGTGCAGTGCCCGCAGCTCGATGCCTGCCACGCTCAGCGTGTCCCCGTCGGATACCGCGCGAAAGTCTTTGTCCGGGTGGGTCATCCGCCACAGCACGTCATCGCCGGGATGCAGCAGCACCGGCGCATCGAGTGTCTCGCCGAGTTCGGGAGCCACGGTGACATGGTCGTTGTGACCGTGTGTGCACACCACCGCCACCACATTGCGCCCGCCGACGGCCGCCACGATGGGCTGCGCGGTGTGCGCGGCGTCGAAGACCACCACGTCGGAATCGTCGCCGACTATCCAGATGTTGTTGTCGACTTCCCAACTGCCACCGTCGAGTTCGAAGGTGCCGTGGGTGACAACGCGCTCGATGGCCGGCATCACAGCATCACCACCGAGCGCAGCACCTTGCCGTCATGCATTTTGTGGAACGCCTCCTCGATGTCGCCGAGGCCGATGCGCTCCGAGACGAACTTCTCCAGCGGCAAGCGGCCCTGCAGGTAGAGCTCGATCAGGGTGGGGAAGTCGCGTTCGGGCAGGCAGTCGCCGTACCAGGACGACTTCAGCGCGCCGCCGTGCGAGAAGAAGTCCACCAGCGGCATGTCGAGACGCATATCCGGCGTCGGAACACCCACCAGCACAACGGTTCCGGCAAGGTCACGAGCATAGAACGCCTGCTTCCAGGTTTCCGGTCGGCCGACGGCGTCGATCACCACATTGGCGCCGAACCCGTCGGTGAGATCCTGGATCGTCTTGACGACGTCGAGTTCGCGCGCGTTGACGGTGTGGGTGGCGCCGAACTTACGCGCCCACTCCAGTTTGGTGTTGTCGGTGTCGACGGCGATGATCCGTCGGGCGCCGACCAGCGCCGCCCCGGCGATCGCGGCGTCTCCGACTCCGCCGCAACCGATCACCGCGACCGTGTCGTCGCGGGTCACCGCGCCGGTGTTGATCGCCGCGCCCAGACCGGCCATCACCCCGCAGCCCAGCAGGCCGGCCACCGCCGGGTCGGCCGCGGGATTGACCTTGGTGCATTGGCCCTCGGCCACCAGCGTCTTGTCGGCGAATGCTCCGATGCCCAGCGCCGGTGTCAGCTCGGTGCCGTCGGTGAGCGTCATCTTCTGCTCGGCGTTGAAGGTGTCGAAGCACAGGTGCGGCCGGCCGCGTTTGCAGGCGCGGCACTGGCCGCAGACCGCGCGCCAGTTCAGGACGACGAAGTCGCCGGGCTCCACCGCGGTCACACCGTTGCCGACCGCTTCCACCGTCCCCGCCGCTTCGTGGCCGAGCAGGAACGGATACTCATCGTTGATGCCGCCCTCCCGGTAGGTCAGGTCGGTGTGGCACACCCCGCACGCAATGACGTCGACCACCACCTCGCCGGGGCCGGGATCGGGGATGACGATGTCGACCAATTCGACCGGCTCGCCCTTCTTTCGTGAAATCACGCCGCGCACTAACTGACTCATGCTCACCAACCTAGTGCTTGGTCGGTAGGCTCCTGCGCGATGGTCGCACTGGATGCACTCGACGACTGGCCGGTTACGGCCGCGGCCGCCGCGGTGGTCGGACCGTGCGGGATTGCTGGCCGGCCACGGCGACACCGGGCGGCAGTTCGCGCTGGCGTCGGTGACCAAGCTTCTGGTGGCCCGGGCCGCCCAGATCGCGATCGAGGAAGGCGCCGTGGAGTTGGATACCGCCGCCGGGTCCGCCGGGATCGACGGTTCGGCATCTGCTGGCCCATGCCTCGGGGTTGGCGATGCACTCCGATGAGACGCTGGCCAGGCCCGGCACCCGTCGGATCTACTCCAACTACGGCTTCGCGGTGTTGGCCGAGACGGTGCAGCAGGCAACCGGCATCGAGTTCGGTCGCTACCTCGCCGAGGCGGTGTTCGAACCGCTGGGCATGACCGCCACCCGGCTCGACGGCGGCGCGCAGGCCGCCGGCTTCGGGGCGACGTCGACGGTGGCGGATTTGGCGGCCTTCGCCGGTGACCTGCTGACGCCCGACGACGGTATCGGCGCAGATGCACGCCGAGGCGACCACCGTGCAGTTCCCCGGCCTGGACGGGGTGTTGCCCGGATACGGTCAGCAGCGGCCCAACGACTGGGGGCTGGGTTTCGAGATCAGAGACGCCAAGTCACCGCACTGGACCGGCGCGAAAAACTCGGCCGCGCAGCTACGGCCATTTCGGTCAATCAGGCACGTTCATCTGGGCAGATCCGGAGGCGAAGCTGGCGCTGGTGGTGCTCACCGACCGCGATTTCGGCGACTGGGCGCTGCCGCTGTGGCCGGCGCTGGCTCGACGCGGTGATAGCTGAGTGCAACTCGGACTAGCGCAACAGGGGCCTCACGAGGCACAATAGACACGCAAGACACAAAATGCATCTGTCGTCGGGTTCACCAGGTCGTTGGGGAAGACGTCCCTCGTGGAGCCGAAGGAGCAGCAGATGCGTGCGTCGAACCAGTTCGCCGACGTGACGACCGGCGTGGTGTACATCCACGCCTCGCCCGCCGCGGTGTGCCCGCATGTCGAGTGGGCGTTGTCGTCGACGCTGGCATCCAACCCCAACCTGAAGTGGACCCCGCAACCGGCGATGCCCGGCCAGTTGCGCGCGGTGACCAACTGGGTCGGTCCGGTGGGCACCGGCGCCCGGTTGGCCAATGCGTTGCGGTCCTGGACGGTGCTGCGGTTTGAGGTCACCGAGGATCCCAGTCCCGGCGTCGACGGGCAGCGGTTCAGCCACACGCCCCAGCTGGGACTGTGGAGCGGCGCGATGAGCGCCAACGGCGACGTGATGATCGGCGAGATGCGGCTGCGGGCGATGATGGCCGACGGCGCCGACGCGCTGGCCGCCGAGCTGGATTCGGCGTTGGGCACGGCGTGGGATGAGGCGCTCGAGGTTTATCGCGACGGCGGTGACGGCGCCGAGGTGTCCTGGCTCAGCCGCGGCGTCGGGTAGGCGAGCAGTCGCAAACGCGCCGCGACACGCCGGGCCATAGGGGCTTTTATGGCTGCTCGCCGATGGGTCGACTAGGCCGGCGCAGGACGTTCAGCGCGCCGGCCACCGCCGAGATCTCAGCGGGCAGCGCGCAGGCGTATTCGCCGTCGGCGTAGGCATTAATGCCTGGCGATTCGACGTCCACGGACGTCGCCCGCGCGGTTCTCACCTCGTCGAGATCGACATGGCGGCCTTTGTAGACGGTGGGGAACAGGCGGATCAGCCGGGTGCGCGACGCCGAGTGCACCATGGTGATGTCGAGTTGGCCGTCGGTGTGATCGGCGTTGGGGCAGATCAGCATTCCGCCGCCGTAGCTGCGGGCGTTGCCGAACGCCGCCAGGGTGAGGTCGGTGACGATCTCGTCGCGTCCGTCGAGCACCAGCCGGAACGGCAGCAGTCGCAGCTGCGACAGCTCGGCAAGCATCGCCAGGTTGTAGCGCATCCGACCGTGCGGCCAGCGCATCCGGTTGGCCCGGTCGGTGACCAGCGAATCGAATCCGGCGGCCGCGACGGTGCCGAACCACTTGGTCGCACCCGTGCGGTCGCGAATCCTGCCCAGGTCGACGGTGTCGGTCCAGCCGTCGGCGACGACGTCGGCGGCTGCGACGGGATCCTTTGTGGGCAGCCCGAATTCGCGGGCATGGTCGTTGCCGGTACCGGCCGGGATGATGCCCAGCGGAATTTCCGTGCAGGCCAGGGTTTGCAGCGCATCGGAGATCACCCCGTCACCGCCGGTGACCACCACTGCGTCGGTGCCCTTCTCGAGCGCAGCCTGCAGCAGCCGGCGGGCGTGCTCGGCGTCGCGGCCGACGATTGCCACCACATCGACGCCGCGCTGTTGCAGCCGTGCGATCGCCTTTTCGGCGGCGTGCGGTGCGTTTCCGTGTCCCGATGCCGGATTGGTCAGCACGGTCACCCGGCCGATCTCGTGCTTGGTCATCTGGCGCCGCTTCTTGCCCCCGCAAGCGGGAGGTGCCCCCACATCGCTTCGTCCCCCTCGCCGCTGCGCGGCTGGGGGTGCCCCCACTGCATCGTCGCGGCGCGGGTCACGGGATGAGCTTGCCGGGGTTGAGAATTCCCGCGGGATCCAGTGTCGCTTTGACCGCGCGCAACAACTGCACGCCCAGATCGCCGACCTCGTCGCGCATCCAGGGCCGGTGATCGGCGCCGACCGCGTGATGATGGGTGATCGTCGCGCCGGTGGCCACGATCGCATCGCACGCGGCGGCCTTCGCGGCGCGCCACTGCTCGATCGGATTGCCCGCGTTGCCCCGCGACGACGGTGAAATACAGCGAGGCGCCGGTGGCATACACATGCGAAATGTGGCACAGCACCAGCGCCGGCGTACCGGATTCGGCCAGCGCGCCCGTCAGCGCATCGGTAACAGCGGCCTTCAGCGCGGGGATATTGGACCAGTCGGTGGCCGTCTCCAGCGTCTCGCACAGCGCGCCCGCCGCCAGCAGCGCGTCACGCAGATACGGCGCACCGAACCGGCCGTGCTCCCAGGCCCGAGCCGGAGCTTCGCCCAACGATTCGCCGCCCGCGGCTACCATCAGCTCCCGGGTTTCGGCGTGCCTGCTCTCGGCGTGCGCCGCCGTTCCCTCGAACACGGTGATCGCCAAGCAGCCGCCGGTGATCTGGGTTTCGCCGATGGCCTCGGTGGTGGCCAGGTTGACACCGGTCTCGGCTTCGTCGGAGAGCCGGATCACGGTCGGGCCCGCGCCGGTTTGCGTGACGGCACGCAATGCGGCTGTCCCAGTGGCGAAGTCGGGGAACGACCACGCCTCGTAGCGCGTGACGTCGGGCACCGGATGCACGCGAACCCGCACTCGGGTGATGATGCCGAAGACGCCCTCCGACCCGATCAGCAGTTGCCGCAGATCCGGCCCGGCCGCTGACTGCGGGGCCCGACCCAGATTCAGGGCGCCCGCCGGCGTGATCGCCGTAAGCCCGCGGATCATGTCGTCGAACCGGCCGTATCCTGCCGAGTCCTGGCCGGACGATCGGGTCGCGGCGTAACCGCCCAGGCTGGCGAATTCGAAGCTCTGCGGAAAATGGCCGAGCGAAAACCCGTGCTCGGCAAGGAGTTGCTCGGCTCGCGGACCGGTGACGCCGGCACCGAACTCGGCCTCGCCGGACACCGCGTCGAAAGCGAGCAGTTGGTCGAACCGTCGCAGATCCAGCGACACTATCGCGCTGAACTCGGCGCGGATGGGATCGAGCCCACCGACCACGCTGGTGCCGCCGCCGAACGGGACGACGGCGATGCCGTGCCGCGAGCAGTACCGCAGAATCGCGGCGACCTCGTCCTCGGTGGCGGGCAACAGCACCGCGTCGGGCGCCTCTTGTACGCCGGATTCTTTGCGCCGCAGCAGATCCAGCGTCGACTTGCCGCCGGCATGCAGCAACCGGTCGCGGTCGGCGACCCGGCAGTGGTCCGGTCCGACAATCGCGGCCAGCGCTTCGCGGTGGCCGTCCGCCAACTGCGACGGGCGCAGCTTCACCTGATCGGCGTCGAGTTCGGCTGCCGTCGAGTCGGTCACCCCCAGCGCCTGCTTCAACAGTGTGCGGATGCCCTCCGACAGGGGCTTGGCTTGGTCGGGATCACCCCAGGCGTTCCACTTCATCGGCGGCACCAACTGTTCAGGCATGCGTTACAGTATTACATATGCTGTCAATCAGTAACGCGCCGGTGGAGGACCGAATTTTGGCTGCCGCCGCGAGCTGTGTGATCGACTTCGGGGTCGAGCGCGTCACCCTGGCCGAGATCGCACGGCGGGCGGGGGTAAGCCGTCCGACCGTCTATCGCCGCTGGCCAGACACCCGCTCGGTGCTGGCTGCGCTGCTGACCGGCCACATCACCGCCGCGTTGGATGACGTCCCGGCTCGCGGACGCGGCCGCGAGGCGCTGGTCGACAGGGTGGTGGCGGTGTCCGAACGACTGCGGCGCGACGAACTGGTCATGGCGGTGCTGCGGTCGGAGTTGGCGCTCGTCTACATCGCCCAGCGGCTGGGCAGCAGCCAGCAGATGCTGATCGACGCGCTCGCCGGCGACCTGCGCGCGGCCCAACGCGACGGCAGCGTACGGCCCGGCGACCCGCGCCGGCTCGCCGCGATGGTGCTGCTGATCACCCAGTCGACCATCCAGTCCGCCGAGATCGTCCGCCCGATCCTGGACGCTGATGCGCTGGCTGCCGAACTTGCCTACTCGCTGAACGGATACCTGTCATGACATCGACCGCCCTCAACGCAGCGCGCCGCACCGCCGACGTGATGGCGCTGGCCGACGGCGAGCCGACCGACGTCGTCGTGATCGGCGGCGGGATCACCGGCACCGGCATCGCGCTGGACGCCGCGTCTCGAGGGCTGCGAGTTGCATTGGTGGAAAAGCACGATCTGGCCTTCGGCACCAGCCGGTGGAGCTCCAAGCTGGTGCACGGCGGGTTGCGCTATCTGGCGAGCGGCAACGTGGGCATCGCTCGGCGCAGTGCCGTCGAGCGCGGAATCCTGATGACGCGCAACGCCCCTCATCTGGTCCGGGCCATGCCGCAGCTCGTCCCGTTGTTGCCGACGATGGGCCGGATGGAGCGGGCATTGGTGCGGGCCGGGTTCCTGGCCGGCGACGTGTTGCGCAAGACGGCGGGCACACCGGCGTCCATCCTGCCCGGCTCTGGCCGCATCCCCGCGCAGCGCGTCGTCGAAATGGCTCCGGCCGTTCGGCGCGCCGGGCTCGATGGTGGCTTGCTCGCCTACGACGGACAACTGATCGACGACGCCCGGCTGGTCGCCGCCGTCGCGCGTACCGCCGCGCAGCAGGGTGCCCGAATCCTGACCTATACGGCCGCATCCGAGGTCACCGGGATGTCGTTACGGCTGACCGACCAACGCACCGGCGAATCGTTCGACATGTCGGCTCGCGCGGTCATCAACGCCACCGGGGTGTGGGCAGGCGAGATCGACCCTTCGTTGAAGCTGCGTCCCAGCCGGGGCACCCATCTCGTCTTCGATGCCGCGGCTCTGGGCAATCCCACTGCGGCGCTGACGATTCCGATACCCGGCGAGCTCAACCGTTTCGTGTTCGCCATGCCCGAGCAGCTGGGGCGCGTGTACCTTGGGCTGACCGACGAAGAAGCACCGGGTCCGATTCCTGACGTGCCACAACCGACTTCGGCTGAGGTGCGATTCCTGCTGGACGTGCTCAACACCGCGCTGGGTATCACGCTGGAAAGCGCTGATGTGATCGGCGCATACGCAGGGCTGCGGCCGCTGATCGACACCGGAGCCGGCCGCACCGCGGACGTGTCGCGCAACCACGCCGTGGTCGAATCGCCCGCCGGGGTCATCAGCGTGGTCGGCGGCAAGCTGACCGAGTACCGGCACATGGCCCAGGACGTCGTCGACCGGGCCATCGCGTTGCGGGAACTTGCGGCCGGCGAATGCCGGACCCGAAACCTGCCGTTGGTCGGTGCGGCGGCGAATCCGGGCTCGAACGTCGCGCCGATGGCCGGCTTGCCGGAATCGCTGGTGCTGCGCTACGGGGCCGAGGCGGCCAACGTCATCGCTGCCGCGACCTGCGAGCGGCCGGTCGACCCGGTGGCCGAGGGGATCGACGTGACCCGGGCGGAGTTCGAGTACGCGATCACCCATGAGGGTGCGCTGACCGTCGACGACATCGTGGATCGCCGCACCCGGATCGGTTTGGTGGCCGCTGATCGGCAACGGGTAGTGGGCGCGGCGTCGGACATGCTCGGAGCTGCTGGGATAAAAGTGATAGTAACTCCTATACAGTAGTGACTGTCAGTTTTAGTGTTCCGTGGGAGGGCGGTGACCAGCATGAACGTCACACATGTTCCGGTTCTGATCGTCGGGGCGGGCGCCGGTGGCCTCGCCACCTCGGCTCTGCTGGCCAAATACGGTGTCCGCTCGCTGGTGGTCGAAAAGCGGCGCGAGATCTTCATTTACCCGAAGGCTCGCAACCTGAGTTTTCGGAGCCTTGAGATACTTCGCGGTCTCGGCCTGGACGACGAGGTCCATGCCGTGGCCGACCGTGTTTCGGACATGGTCGTCAAGCCGACGCTGAACAGCGACGAAGAAGACGAGGCCATCGACATCGGCGCGCTCGTGGCTGGCCTGGAGGGGCTCAGCCCCGAGCCTTCGCTGCAGTACTGTCCGCAGAGCAGGCTGGAGCCGATACTGCTCGCCTCGACTCGCGGGCGTGGCAACGAGGTGCGCTACGGGACGGAACTGTCCTCGTTCGAGCAGGACGGCACCGGCGTCACGGCGGTGCTGCGTGATCTGGACTCCGGCGAGTCCGAGACGATCCGCGCCGACTACCTCGTCGCCGCCGACGGGGTGCGCAGCCCGATCCGTAACCAGCTTGGTCTGACCACCTCGGGATATGGGGCGCTGCCGATCTTCGTGGTGTTCTTCTACTTTCGCGCACCATGGCGCAAGTTCGTGCCGCACCTCAACGATGGCGATGGCGTCCAGGTCAAGAACGCCGACGTGGACGGCATCTTCCTGGTCGCCAAGGACGACCTCGGCATGTTCATCACCACGTATTTCCCCGACAAAGGGGAGACGGCGGCGCAATTCACGAAGCAATACTGCGCCGAAGTGCTCACCAAGGCTATCGGAGAGCAGATCGAACTCGAGATCATCGAAGCGACCGCGTGGCAACCGTACGAGCAAGTGGCCGACCAATTCCATTGCGGGCGAGTCTTTCTCGTCGGCGACGCCGGTCACACCATGCCGCCGTTCAAGGCCGGGGGAGCCAATACCGCCATTCAGAGCGCGCACAACCTGGCCTGGAAACTGGCCGCGGTCTTGCAGGGAAAGGCGCAGCCCGAACTGCTGACCACCTTCCACGCCGAACGACACCCGGTCGGACGGTTTGCCGCACATCAGTCGCTGACCGGGCCCACCGTGGCGTTGATCGACTTGGACGACCAGGGTCCGGGGCTGCCGCTGGACGAGGAAGCATCGATGTTCTCCCTGCTGATCGGTTACCAGTACCGCTCAGCCGCGGTGGTGACCGGCGAGCCCGCTCCGGCGGACCCGGACGCCGCGTCTTTGGTCGAGGCGTTGCGTGGCCAACCGGGCACCCGCGTCCCGCACGTCTGGGTGCAACACGATGGCCGCCGGGTGTCGACGCTCGACCTGGTCGGCCGCGACTTCACCCTGCTCACCGGCGACGACGGCGCGCCATGGACGAAGGCCGCCGCGGCGGTGGCGGCGGCCCTGGGCGTCCCGATCGCGGTCCACCACATCGGCGACAGCGGCGATGCCCTCGATCCCGATGGCGAATGGGCGCAGGCCGCCGGGCTTTCGCCGGCTGGAGCTGTGCTGGTGCGCCCGGACGACTTCATCGGCTGGCGCGCCGACCGGCTTCCTGCCGACCCCGAACACGAGCTTTGCCAAGCACTTTCGACCATCCTCGCCCGAAGCTAGCGGTGACTATTGACCAAAATCGTATTTTGGTCATAAAGTCATTGGGGTGATGGCGGAACGTCCGCGCCTCGGTCGCCGTGATAGGGCCGATCGGATCCTTGATACCGCCCGCGACCTGCTGCTGTCGTGGGGCTACCGGCGGGTGACGCATCGATGAATTGGCTCGGCGTGCAGGTGTCGGCAAGGGCACGATCTACCTGCACTGGCGTTCTCGCGAGGAAGTGTTTCACGCGGTCAGCGCCCGCGAGGCGGCGGCGATGGCGGACGCGATCGTCGACGCGGTCCGCGATGATCCGGCGGAGGTGGCACTGAACCGCTACCTGCGGCGGCTGTTCGTCGAGGCGATGAACCGTCCCGTGCTGCGTGCGCTCTACACCCGCGATGCCGACACCCTCGGCACTTTTCTCGCCGCGGCGCATCATCAGCGGCTGGAGGAAAGCCAGCTCGGTGTCAACCGCGACTATCTGGGTGTGCTCGCCGCGGAGGGCATGCTGCGGCCGGACCTGCACCTGAACGATCTCGACTACACCCTGCCCACCATCGTCTTCGGTTTCTTTGCGGCGGAGCCGTTTCTGCCGCCGACTATCCGGTTGACCTTGGCGCAGAAGGCTGATCAACTCGCCGAGACGATCCAGCCGCGCTTTCGAGCCGGCCAAGGCGCCGAGCAGCGACGCGGTGAAACGCGCTGCGAACAAGGCTATTCCGATTTTGGAGCGGCTGGCCCGAGACCACCGGACGGCGACCTACGGAGGCGATCACGATGACTGACATGGCAACTGAGCTCGCCCGCCCGCGCGGGCATTATGGCGTGGACGGGGACTACCGGCTGATTCCGGCGCCGGTCATGCTGGCCGGCTATCTGCTGTTGTGCCTTGCCGCAGCGGTTTTGGCCGGCCTGTGGCTGGTGATCGGACGAACGCTGTCCGGACTCGGGGCGGCCGTCGTTGCCGTCCTTCTGATCACCGCCGGCGTCAGCGTCCTGCGGTTCAGCCGGCGAGGAAAGTTCGAAGTGTGGGCGCGTCTGCTGACCGGGCTAGGACTGCGGGGCGACGAACGGGTGCTCGACCTCGGCTGCGGACGTGGCGCGGTGCTGTTGACCGCGGCCAAGCTGGTGCCGCAGGGAAGTGCTGTGGGCGTGGATATCTGGCGGGCCGACCAGACCGGCAACTCCATCGCAGGCGACGCTGGCGAACGCGGACGCCGAGGGGGTCGCCGACCGGGTCGAACTGCACACCCGCGACATGACCGATCTCGAGTTTCCCGACGACATCTTTCGATCTCGTCGTGAGTAACCTCGCGATCCACAATCTGCCGGGTGACGACGCGCGGCGGTCGGCGATCGACGAAGCCGTCCGTGTGCTGCGCCCCGGCGGTCACGTCGTGATCGCCGACCTCGGCTTCACCCGCCGCTATGCTGACCCGGCTTCAGGCAACGCGGCATGGCGGAGGTCAGGCGCCGCGATCTCGGCTGGCGCGCCTGGTGGGGATTGCCGTTCTTCCGCACCCACGCCGTCACCGCGACCAAGCCCAGGCCGGCGCGGTGAGCACGAAGTCGGTATCCCGGGTGGTGGCGTTGGAAGAGGCATTTCTGCACCCACGGGTGTGGGATTTGTTTCCCGAGCCGCTGCAACGGAAATACCAGCCCGTCCGGGCCCGGCTCAGTGACGTCGGAGCCGAGCGCATCCGCCTGATGGACGCCGCGGGGATCGACGTGCAGGTCCTCTCACACGTCCAGCCCGGTATCCAAATGCTCGCCGACGAGCAGGCTGAGTTGGCGATCGCGGTCAGCCGCGAAGTCAACGATTGGCTGGCCAGGCGATCGTCGCGCACCCGGCCCGGTTCGCGGGCTTCGCCATGCTGCCGACCCAGTCACCGGCTCACGCCGCCGATGAGCTGGAGCGCGCCGTTCGCGACCTCGGCTTCAAAGGCGCGCTGATCAACGGGCACACCAACGGGCGTTACCTCGACGAGCCGGCGTTCGATGCGCTGCTCGACCGCGCCGAATCATTGGGCGTTCCGATCTATATCCATCCCACCGATCCGCCGCAGGCCGTAACGGATTGCTACTACGCGCCTTTCGATTCGGCGCTGGTACCGACTTGGGGCTGGCCGGTGGAAACCGGTACCCATCTACTGCGGCTGATCTGCGCCGGGGTGTTCGATCGTCATCCGAATTTGAAGATCATCGTCGGGCACATGGGAGAACTGCTTCCGTTCTGTTTCACCCGGCTCAACGTCGGCCTGACGATGGCCGGGTGGTTGCTCTCAGCCCAAGCGGACGACCCGCCGATGCGCAACAGCGTCGGCTACTACCTGCGGGAAAATGTCTTCATCACCAGCAGTGGGGTTTTCGACGTGCCGGTGTTCGACTGTGCCCGAGCGATGTTGGGCCTGGACAACCTGATGTTCTCCGTCGACCACCCGTTCCAGGACAACTTCGCCGCGATGGAATTCCTTGAACGGTGCGACCTTTCGCCGCAGGACAAGGAGCGCTTCGCGCACCGCACCGCGGACAAACTGCTGAAGCTCGACGGTGGAGCAGGCGGTGAGGTGGCGTGGCCGCGTGCGGCCTGCGGCGATACCTGGTACCGACTGCGCAGCCGCGCCACAGTCGAAAATCGGCAGGGCGCTGATCTCAGCCCTCGTCAAGTAGACGAGCGGGTGAGGCTTACAGCGGGATGTTCTTGTGGCGCCCGCGCCGTGCCGGCGCCTCGGCCAGCGCCTGCGGTGAGCTTGCTGCGGGTGTGGGCCGGGTCGATCTTCTCGTCCACCACGCCGATCTCGATGGCGTTGTCCACCCCGCCGGCGATCCGCTCGTGCTCGGCGGCGAGCTCGTCGTGCAGCGCCTCGCGCTCGTGGTCGGCCGCGGCGGCCAGCTTCTTCTTGTGCAGGATGCCGACGGCGGCCTTGGCGCCCATCACGGCGACCTCGGCGTCCGGCCAGGCGAACACCTTGGTGGCGCCCAACGAACGCGAGTTCATCGCGATGTAGGCCCCGCCGTAGATCTTGCGGGTGACCAGCGTGACGCGCGGAACGGTGGCCTCGCCGAACGCGTGCAGCAGCTTGGCCCCGCGGCGCACCACGCCGCCCCACTCCTGGTCCACACCGGGCAGGTAGCCGGGCACGTCGACGATCACGATCAGCGGGATGCCGAACGCGTCGCACAGCCGCACGAAACGTGCTGCCTTCTCGGCGCTTTCGGAGTTCAGGCAGCCGCCGAGCCGCAGCGGGTTGTTGGCCAGCACGCCGACCGAGCGCCCGGACAACCGGCCCAGGCCGACCACCATCGACGGCGCCCACTTGGCCTGGAACTCCTCGAACGGCGCGTCGTCGTCGAGCAGTGCGGTGACGAGCGGGTGCACGTCGTAGGCGCGCCGCGGCGACTCCGGCAACAGCGCGTGCAGGTCGGTGTCGTGCGGCCTCGGCCTTGGTGCGGTCGAAATGGCCCTTGCTGGCAGAACAATCCGACCAGCCGGCGACCACGCTCGTAGGCGTCGGCTTCGTCGTCGGCGACGATGTGGCACACCCCGGACTTCTTGTGGTGAGTGTCCGGGCCGCCGAGCGAGGCCATGTCCACGTCTTCGCCGGTGACGCTGCGCACGACGTCGGGCCCGGTGACGAACACCCGGCCCTCCGGCGCCATGATGACGACGTCGGTCAGCGCCGGGCCCGTAGGCGGCGCCGCCGGCGGCGAAGCCGACCACCACCGAGATCTGCGGGACGTAGCCGGACGCGCGGATCATCGCCTCGAACACCAGCCCGACCGCGTGCAGTGCCCGCACGCCCTCGGCCAGCCGCGCGCCGCCGGAGTGCCAGATGCCCACGATCGGGCTCTGCTCCTCGATGGCGGTGTCGTAGGCGTTGACGATGTGCGGTGCAGCCCTCGAGACCCATGGCGCCGCCCATCACGGTGCCGTCGGTGGCAAACGCGATGGTGCGCACGCCGTTCACGGTTCCGGCGGCGGCGAGCACACCGGAGCGGTCACGCTCGTGCAGCAGCTCGATGCTGCCGTCGTCGAAAAACCTGCTGCAGGCGCAGCAGCGGATCGCGCGGGTCGAGCGACTCGTCGACCGCGTCCGGGGCCAGGGTCGTCATCGCAGGTCTCCTGTTCGGTCATGGTTCGATTTAGTACCGGCCAAACGTGATTGCCACGTTGTGCCCGCCGAATCCGAACGAGTTGTTGATCGGCGTACTGGTAGTCGCCCGGTCGCGGCTTGCCGGCCACCACGTCGAGGTCGATCTCCGGGTCGAGGTTGCACCAGGTTCAGGGTCGGCGGAACGACCTGGTCACGCAGTGCCAGCACGGTCAAGATCGACTCCACGGCGCCGACCGCGCCGACCGAGTGGCCCAGCGCCGACTTGGGTGCGTAGACCGCCGCGTTTCCGCCGTGCGGGCCCAGCGCGTTGTTGATGGCCTTGCCCTCGGCGACGTCGCCGACCGAGGTGCCGGTGGCGTGGGCGTTGACGTGGTCGATGTCGGCCGGGGTGAGGCCGGCGAGCTGGATCGCCCGCGTCATCGCGTGCCCGGCCCGCTCGCCGTTGGGGTCCGGCGCCACCATGTGGAAGCCGTCGGAGGTGATGCTGGCGCCCATGATCCGGGCCAGGATGTTGGCGCCGCGGGCTTTGGCGTGCTCCTCGGTCTCGATGACCATCAAGCGCGGCGGCCTCGCCGAAGACGAAGCCGTTGCGGTCCTTGTCGAACGGGCGGCAGGCGCCGGCGGGGTCGTCGTTGGTGGTGGACAACACGATGCGCATCTGGGCGAAGCCCGCGATCGGCACCGCCTCGATCTTGGTCTCGACGCCACCGCAGATCGCGATGTCGGCCTCGCCTAGCACGATCTGCTGCCAGGCGCGGGCGATGCCCTCCGAGCCGGACGCGCACGCCGACACCGCGGTCATCACCCCGGCTTTGGCGTGCCGTTCCAACCCGATCGCCGCGGCCGCGCCGTTGGGCATGTACATCTGCACGACCAGCGGAGAGACCGCCTTCAAACCACGTGCGCGCATGCCGTCGTAGGCGAAGATCAGCTCCTCACTGGAGCCCATCCCGGTGCCGACCGACACCATCAACCGCCGGGTGTCCACCTCCGGCGACCCGGCGTTCTCCCACACCCGCCGGCCCAGCACCGTGGCCATCTTCTGCAGGTAGGACATCCGGCGGTTCTCGACGCGGTTCAGCTGGCTGTCGAACTCCTCGAGCAGATGCCCGCCGATACGAACCGGCAGGTCGTACTCCTCGACGAACGGGTCGTCGAGCGTGCGGATCCCACTTTGCCCGTCCAGCAGCAACTTCCAGGTGGTCTCAGCGTCGGTCGCCAGGGCGGTCGTCATGGCGATGCCGGTGACGACGACGTTGGGGAGACCGTTCCCCGTAGCCAGCTTTGACGATGCGGTCATGTGTACTACGAACGTTCCTTTCCTACTGGTCCGGCTCAGTACCGCCCGAAGGCGAGCGCGACGTTGTGTCCGCCGAATCCGAACGAGTTGTTGATCGCGTACTGGTAATCGCCATAACGTGGCTCGCCCGCGACGACGTCCAGGTCGATCTCCGGGTCGGGGGTCTCGTAGTTCAGCGTCGGCGGTATGACGCCGTCGCGCAGCGTGAGCACCGTCAGGATCGATTCCAGCGCACCGACCGCGCCGATGGAGTGGCCCAGCGCCGACTTCGGCGCGTAGACCGGGGCGTGCTCGCAACCGGCGACCCGGATGGCGTTCGCCTCTGCCGTGTCGCCGATCGGTGTGGAGGTGGCGTGCGCGTTGACGTGGTCGATGTCCTTGGGGGACAGGCCCGCCAGCTCCAACGAGCGCGTCATCGCCCGTCCGGCGCGCAGGCCGTCCGATGCCGGCGCCACCATGTGGAAGGCGTCCGACGTGATGCCGGCACCCATCAGCCGGGCCAGCGGCTTGGCGCCGCGGGCCTTGGCGTGCTCCTCGGTCTCGATGATCATCATCGCGCCGGCCTCGCCGAAGACGAAGCCGTCACGGTCCTTGTCGAACGGACGCGACGCGCCCTCGGGGTCGTCGTTGCGGGTCGACATGGCGCGCATCATCGAGAACGCCGCGATCGGCAGCGCCTCGATCGTGCCCTCGACGCCACCGCAGACGGCGATGTCGGCGTCACCCATGACGATGTGCCGCCAGGCGTGGGCGATGGCCTCCGAGCCCGACGAACAGGCCGACACCGGGGTGATGACCCCGGCGCGGGCGCCGAGCTGCAGACCGACGACCGCCGCGGCGCCGTTGGGCATGATCATCTGCACGGCCAGCGGCGACACCTTGCGGGGGCCGCCCTCGTTCATCAGGTCGTAGGTCTCGACGATCTTCTCGCCGCCGCCCAGACCGGTGCCGACGACGACCGCGAAGCGGTCCGGGTCGACCTCGGGGGTGCCGGCGTCCTCCCAGAGCTGGCCGCCGAGCAACTTCGCCATCCGCTGGACGTAGGACATCCGGCGCAAGTCCAGTCGACCCATGTGGTCGTCGACCGGATCGTCGAGATGTCCGCCGATCTTCACCGGCAGGTCCCACTTGGTCACGAACTCGTCTTCGAGCACGCGGATGCCGCTCTCGCCGGCAAGCAGACCCTTCCACGTGCTCTCGATGTCCGGCGCGAGCGACGTCGTCGCCTCGACGGCGGTTACCACGACATTGGGGAAACCGCCGTTAGCAGTGGAAGGCTTGGTCACTTGTGGTCCGCTTCCAGCCTCGACTTGACTTCGCGACGGCCTCGGGGTTCTCGACTCGAACTTCGCGCGCAGCGCCTGGGCGGCCTCGGGGTTCTCTTCCTCGAGCTTCTGGATGTAGGTGACGACGTCACCGACGGTGCGCAGGCCGGCGAGGTCCTCGTCGGGGATCTTCACGCCGTACTTGTCCTCGGTCTGCACCGCGATCTCCACCATCGACAGCGAGTCGATGTCGAGGTCGTCGACGAACGACTTCTCCGGGGTGATCTCCGAGGGCTCGATACCGGTGACCTCTTCGATGATCTCGGCGATACCGGCGATGATTTCTTCCTGACTGGCGGCCACGTTCAGTTCCCTTCGTAATCGGTTGTGTTACTGCTGATTTGACGTACGTATGCGGTTGTAGGGACGGACGGGTTTGGTTATTTGGCTTTGGGTGGCTGCGCACCCGAGGGTTCACAGCTCTGCCAAACCGTCCAGGTCTGCGGGGGTCTTGACGGCGTGCGTCGGTGTCCCGCGAAGTTCACGTTTGGCGATGCCGCTCAGAGCGCCCGCAGGCGGGAACTCGACGATCGCCGTGACATTGCGCTGACGCATGGTCTCGGTGCACAAATCCCAGCGCACCGGGCGGGTCAACTGCGCGACGAGCTTCTCCATCGCGTCGGCGGCCGAGGCCACCGGCTGGCCGTCGCGGTTGGACAACAGCACGGCGGTCGGTTCAGCGGTCGCGACGTTCTGTACCGCCGCGGCGTAGCCGTCGAGAGCCGAGGCCATGAAGTCGGTGTGGAAGGCTCCGGCGACGGCCAGCGCGCGCACCCGGGCCTTCGCCGGCGGGTCTTCGGCAAGCTTCTCCAGCGCGCTCAGGCGGCCGGCGGCCACGATCTGGCCGGCGGCGTTGCGGTTGGCGGGAACCAGGTCGAGTGCTTCGAGGCGGGCCAGCACCTCGGCCTCGTCGCCGCCGAGAACCGCGGACATGCCGGTCGGCTCGTTGGCGCAGGCCTTGGCCATCTCCGCGCCGCGGGTGGCGGCCAGCGCGACGGCGTCGTCGGGGGAGATCACGCCGGCGATCGCGTAGGCGGCGATCTCACCGACCGAGTGGCCGGCCACGACCAGGTCTTGCCGGCGTCGGCCAGCAGTCCGCGCTTGGCCAGCTCCTGGTGGGCAAGCAGGGTGGCCGCGACGACCAGCGGCTGGGTGACCGCGGTGTCGGTGATCTCCTCGGCCGACGCGGTGGTGCCCAGGCGTGCGAGATCCAGGCCGCTGACCGCCGACCAGCCGCCAATCTGGTCCGCGGCGCCGGGCAGTTCCAGCCACGGCGACAGCATGCCCGGGGTCTGCGACCCCTGTCCGGGCGCAAGCAACGCAATCACATGTCTTAAGAGAACACTGTGAAGACGGTTTTGCGCCGTGTAACAGATTATGAACCTTGTCTTAGGTTTTTGTGGAAACTCCACAAAAACGCTCCTAATGCGACTTGTTCGATATCGTGCCGCGATCTGTCAGCCGGTCGCCATCGTCGTCGATGGCGCGACCAGGTCCTTTTCCACCGTCGGCGTGACAGGGCGTCACAATGTCGGCTGGCGACGCTGGACTGCTGGGCCTGGTACGCGAGGTGGCCCACGGTGGCGGCCACCCGCAGGACGTAGGCGTCGCGCGGCTGGGTGGGATCGCGGCCGGTGAAGTCGGCGATACGCCGCAGTCGGTAGCGCACGGTGTTTGGATGAACGAACAACTTGCGGGCGCAGGCTTCGATCGCGCCGCCGCAGTCGAGATAGGCGTCCAGGGTCTCGGTGAGCGTGGGACCCGCGTCCGCGAGCGGCCGCATCACGTCGGTGTGCAACGCCGCAATGGCCGAAGCGTCGCCCATCAGGGCCCGCTCGGGCAGCAGTTCGCGCGCCAGCACGGGGCGCGGCGCTCCGCGCCAGCCGGCCACGGCGTTCATCCCGGAGATGGCCTCGCTGGCGCTGTGGTAGGCCGCGGTCAGCATCGGCGCCGTCGGGCCGATCACCACCGGACCGTCGGAGAAGGCGTCCAGCAGATCCCGAAGGACCTTCTCGGTCGGCGTCAACTGGCCGGACACGATCGCCACCAGGTAGGTGCCGTGCACGTCGGTCAGCGCAGCGCGGCCATGGTGCATGGCGATATCCCGAACATCTTGGCTGGCATGGTTTTCCCGGCCCGGCGCCGGTGTTCCCACCACCACCGTCGCCGGAGCGGTGGTGTCCCAGTTCAGGGCGGCCGCCCGGGACAACAGCTCGGGGCCGGTGTCGCCGCGCACCACCGCGTCCACGACGCTGGCCTCCATACGGCTGTCCCAGGTTCCGCGCGCCTCGGCCGCATCGGCGTAGGCCGTGGCGGCACTGAAGGCCAGGTCGCGGCTGTACTTGAGAATCCCCACCGTCAGCGCCGTCAACTGCTCGTCGGAGCGGGCCACCAGCGGAACCACTTCTTCGAAGAACTCCATGGTGACCCGCAACATGTCCACCGAGTGGCGCAGCGCGATCTGCCGAGTCAGATCCTGTGGCATGAGCTCGAAGGCGCGAGCGGTGTAGTTGACGTTGCTGTGTGGGTCGGTCATCCACTCCACGAAGTTCACCACGGCGGTCTGCACCACCAGCGCCACGCTGGCCCGCTGGGAGGCTTCCAACTCGGCGAAGAACGGCAACCGGTCCTGCATGGCCGACACCGCCTCGGTGGACAGCCGGCCCGAATACTGCTTCAACCGCCGCAGCAGCGACTCCGGAACCTTGTCCAGCAGCTCCAGCGTTGATCGCGGCACCGCAAACTGCTTGTCGGTCACCCCTAAAACCTACGCCAGTTTTGTGGATGGTTCCGCTAAAGACACTCGGTTCGCGGCGAGAGGGGGGTCGAGGCTGCGGCTGGCCGCACTGTCGACGCCCAACGTGCGGCTGGCCGCACTCTCGGCGTGAGGTTAGGCGCCCGGACCGGGATCGGAGGTCTGCACCGGCGCGGCCTGCACGTCGTCGATGCGGTATTGGCGCGCAGCCGCGACCGGTACCGACGGGTCGATCTGGCCGTCGCGCGCCAGCGCTTCCAGCACGGCGACCACCTGTGATTCGGCGTCGGTGTTGAAGAAGCGGCGCGCGGCCGGCCGGGTGTCGGAGAAGCCGAACCCGTCGGTGCCCAGCGTGACGTAGGTGCCCGGGACCCAGGGCCGGATCTGTTCGGGCACCGCCCGCATCCAGTCCGACACGGCGACGATCGGGCCGGAGCATCCCGAGAGGGCCTGTGTGACGTAGGCCTGACCCGCCGGGCGGTCGCAGTGGCGCAGCTTCTCCTTCTCGACGGCAATGCCGTCGCGGTTCAGCTCGCTCCAGCTGGTCACCGACCACACATCGGCGGCGACGTCCCATTCGGCGGCCAGCATCTCGGCGGCCTGTAGCGCCGAGGGCATCGCCACGCCGGAAGCCAGGATGTGGGCGGTGTTGGCGCGGCTTTCCTTGGCCGCCCGATATCGGTAGATGCCCCGCAGCAGTCCTTCGGGGTCGAAGTTCTCCGGCTCCGGCGGCTGCACGTACGGCTCGTTGTAGATGGTGAGGTAGAAGAAGACGTTCTCCGGGTTTTCGCCGAACATGCGCGACAGCCCGCTTTCGATGATGTAGGCGATCTCGTAGGCGAAGGCGGGGTCGTAGGCGACCACCGCCGGGTTGGTGGCCGCCAGCAGCAGCGAGTGGCCGTCGGCGTGCTGCAGGCCTTCGCCGGTCAGCGTGGTGCGTCCCGCGGTGGCCCCGAGCAGGAAGCCGCGCGTCATCTGGTCGGCGGCGGCCCACAGGCCGTCGCCGGTGCGCTGGAACCCGAACATGGAATAGAAGATGTAGATCGGGATCATCGGCTCGTTGTGCGTCGCATACGACGTGCCGGCCGCGGTGAACGAGGCGACGGATCCGGCCTCGTTGATGCCCTCGTGCAGGATCTGGCCGATCTCACTTTCCTTGTACGCCAGCATCAGGTCGGCGTCGACGGCGGTGTACAGCTGGCCGAGGCGGTTGTAGATCTTCAACGAGGGGAACCACGAGTCCATCCCGAACGTGCGCGCCTCGTCGGGGATGATCGGCACGATGCGCGTGCCCAATTTCCTTGTCGCGCAATACTTCCTTGAAGGTACGCACCGTCGCCATGGTGGTGGCGACCTCCTGGGTGTCCCGATCCCTTCTTCAGCGCCTTGTAGGTGTCGCGGCCCGGCAGGGTCAGCGCCTTGGTCTTGGTCCGGCGCTCGGGCAGAAAGCCGCCGAGCGCGCGGCGCCGATCGAGCAGATAGCGGATCTCCGGGGCCTCCGGCCCGGGGTGGTAGTACGGGGGCAGGTAGGGATCCTGCTCCAGCTGGGCGTCGCTGATCGGGATCCGGATGGCGTCGCGGAAATCCTTGAGATCTTGCAGCGCAAGCTTTTTCATCTGGTGTGTCGCGTTGCGGCCCTGGAAGTGGGCGCCCAGCGAGTAGCCCTTGATGGTCTTGGCCAGAATCACCGTCGGCTGCCCTTTGTGGTCAACGGCGGCGCGGTAAGCGGCGTAGACCTTGCGGTAATCGTGGCCACCGCGCTTGAGATTCCAGATCTCGGAATCGGTCATGTGCTCGACGAGCGCCTTGGTGCGCGGATCGCGGCCGAAGAAGTGGTCCCGCACGTAGGCCCCGTCGTTGGCCTTGTAGGTCTGGTAGTCCCCGTCGGGCGTGGTGTTCATCAGGTTCACCAGCGCGCCGTCACGGTCGGCGTGCAGCAGCGCGTCCCACTCGCGACCCCAGACCACTTTGATGACGTTCCAGCCGGCACCGCGGAAGAACGACTCCAGCTCCTGAATGATCTTGCCGTTGCCGCGCACCGGGCCGTCGAGCCGCTGCAGGTTGCAGTTGACGACGAAGGTCAAGTTGTCCAACGCCTCCAGCGCGGCAACGTGGGCCAGACCGCGGCTCTCCGGCTCGTCCATCTCGCCGTCGCCGAGGAACGCCCACACGTGCTGGTCGGAGGTGTCCTTGATGCCCCGGTCGTGCAGATAGTGGTTGAACCGGGCCTGATAGATCGCGTTCATCGGGCCGAGGCCCATCGACACCGTCGGGAACTCCCAGAAGTCGGGCATCAGCCGCGGATGCGGGTAGGACGGCAGGCCACCGCCGGGATGGCTGTGCTCCTGACGGAACCCGTCGAGCTGGTCTGCGGTCAGCCGGCCTTCCAGAAACGCGCGCGCATAAATGCCGGGAGAGGCGTGGCCTTGGATGAACACCTGGTCTCCGCCACCCGGATGCGATCTCCCGCGGAAGAAGTGGTTGAAGCCGACTTCGTAGAGCGCCGCAGACGAGGCGTAGGTCGAAATGTGGCCGCCCACGCCGACTCCCGGACGCTGGGCGCGGTGCACCATGATGGCGGCGTTCCATCTGATCCAGGCCCGGTAGCGGCGCTCGACGTCCTCGTCGCCGGGGAACCACGGCTCCAGTTCGGTCGGGATGGTGTTGACGTAGTCGGTGGACGTCAGTGCCGGGATCGCGACCCGCTGTTCGCCTGCGCGTTCCAGCAGGCGCAACATCAGGTAGCGCGCGCGCGACGGCCCCGAGCGCTCCAACAGCTGGTCGAAGGACTCCAGCCACTCGGAGGTCTCCTCCGGGTCGATGTCGGGGAGGTAGGACGCCACCCCTTCCCGGATCACTCGCACCCGGTCGGGTTCGCTTGCGCCGGTTGGGTTTTGCGCCAGATCGTGGCGTACGAACTCGGTAGTCAACTCGTTACTCCTCGTTGGACGGTTCGCCTGCTTGTGGCTGATCTCGCCGTCGCCGATTGACGTCCTCGGTTCTGGTCGGTCTTCGATCGGTCCTGGGTCCGTTTGGCCCACCCTTATCGTGCCGCACCTTCGGTCGCGCTGCGTAGTCCCCGTCGAAGCCGGACATCGCCGCGATTGGGTAACGTCATGAGCTGTGCTGATACGCGCGATTGCGACGCCGGCCTCGAGGCGACTGCGGGTCGGCGCGCGGGCGATCGGCTGCCTGGCGGCGGTATCGATGATCTTGGTGAACGTCGTCGCCGGGTGTACCAGCGTCACCGATGGCACGCCGGCCGCCGACACCGCAATAGCCCCCGCGTACCGGGAGTCGGTATCAGCATCGATCTCGGCGTCGGCCGCGACGTCGAGCCTGCAGGAGACGCGTCGCCAGCAGTCGCTGACCACGCAGGCCGTGGTCCGCGCGTGCGAGTCGTTCGCCACCACCAGCAAAGACGCCGTCGACAAGGTGAATGACTTTGTCGCCGCGTACAACCAGGGTCGCGACACCACGGCCGCCGAAGGCCCTGCCGTCGACACGCTCAACCACAGCGCCGAACTGGTCGAGGGCAACACCCGCGGCCCGGTGTCTGCGGACCTGCACCAGGCGCTCAACGCCTATGTCGACGCTGCCCGCGACCTGGCCAACACCATCCGCTCGCACGGCGAGATGGCGGAGTTCAATCGGCGTGTGAATCAGTTCAACGACACCAAGACCGAAGCCGTCAAGGTATGCAGGGCGTCGTTATGAGTCGGCTGATGTGCGAGGCTACGTGCTATGCGACGATAAATGCCGTCGCGCGGCGCGCTGACGCCCGAGTGGCTTGGAACCGATAGGAGGTCGCACGGTGGTGGCGGCGGATGACGCCTCGAGCTATGCCCGCAAACTGGGCATCCAACGAGGGCAGGTTGTCCAAGAGTGGGGTTGGGACGAGGACACCGACGACGATATCCGCGCCGACGCGGAGGACGCGTGCGGTGGCGAGTTGCTCGACGAAGACACCGACGAAGTTATCGACGTCGTACTGCTGTGGTGGCGTGACGGCGACGGCGACCTGGTCGACACCTTGATGGACGCGATCGCGGCGCTCGCCGACGACGGGGTGATCTGGGTGCTCACGCCTAAGACCGGGCGGCCTGGCCACGTGCTACCTGCTGAGATCGCAGAGTCAGCACCCACAGCAGGACTCATGCCGACGTCGTCGGTCAACCTGGGGGACTGGAGCGCCAGCCGGCTGGTCCAGCCCAAGTCGCGCGCCGGTCGCCGCTGATGCTGGCGGTCGGTTCTACCGCACCGGACTTCACGCTGCGCGACCAGAACCGACAGCCGGTCACCCTGAGCGATTACCGGGATGCCAAAAACGTGCTGCTGGTGTTCTTCCCGCTGGCCTTCACCGGCATCTGTCAAGGCGAGCTTGACCAGTTGCGCGATCATCTGCCCGACTTCGAGAACGACGACAGTGTGGCGCTGGCCATTTCGGTGGGGCCGCCGCCCACCCACAAAGTGTGGGCAGCCGAGAGCGGTTTCCTGTTCCCGGTGCTCTCCGACTTCTGGCCGCACGGTGCGGTCAGCCAGGCCTACGGTGTGTTCAACGACGACGCCGGCGTCTGCAACCGCGGCACTTTCGTGATCGATCGGTCCGGGGTGATTCGGTTCGCCGAGATGAAGCAGCCCGGTGAAGTCCGCGATCAGCGGCTTTGGACCGACGCGCTGGCGGCCCTGAAAAGCTGAATGGTGCTCAGCGTTTTGGGCGCCGCGTAGTCGGAGCGGTATCTTTGCGCCGCACGGGCGCGTAGCTCAGTGGTAGAGCTCTGGTTTTACACACCAGCGGTCGGCGGTTCGATACCGTCCGCGCCCACCAGTACTTATGCAGTTCAGCGCGATACGGCGATCTACTCGGGTTCGACGGGCGAACCCCCGTTGTGCCAAGAGTGTGCCAGCATTATCACCTCATGCCAGCAATGTCTGGCGATTTATGTCCTGCATGACTCAACTTGTGGCCTGTACAGCAATGTGTTTCTCCGCCGGCGCGGCCTCTTCGGGAACGGCCACCGACACGGTCAGGATGCCCTTGTCATAGGTGGCTTTGATGTCATTTTCATCAGCGCCGGCTGGCAACGAAACCGAGCGAACGAACGAGCCGTAGGAAAACTCCGAGCGGCCCTTGGTTTCCTTCTTCTCGCTGCGCTCGGCCTTAATCGTCAACCGGCCGTCGCGCACCGTGATATCGACGTCCTTGGCCGGGTCGATTCCAGGGATTTCCGCGCGGACTACGTAGTGGCCGTCCTCCATCTCGTCTTCCAGCCGCATGAGACGGTTCTCGAGGGTCGGGCGCAAATCCGCCCACCCCGGGAAGCCGGTGAACAGCTCGGAGAATTCCGGCAGCAACGACCGATGTCGACGCCGCTCAGGAAGCTTAGCTTTGGTCATGGATACTCCTATGTTTGCTAGATCGTAATGAGATGCACCCTTTGATCCGACCACCCCACAAAGCTTGGCAGTAGAGGCCGAAGTCCTCTGTCGGCACAGGACGAAGGCACGCTACTCACGCGGAATTGCGTGAGACTGGTGCGCATAAGCGGGAGCAGCGCCTGCGGCGGTCGCCGCCGCACCGATGACCGCTCCGGTAAAAGGTGTCGGGGCTGGCAGGCAGTTCCGGTCAATGAGCACTTCGACTCAGGCAACGGGATTTTCGACCGTGGCGGCATCTGTGAACGTGTGCGTAAGCTCGGTCAGGGGTCTGGCGCGAAAGGGCATGGATGACCACCGTTGATGGTCAGGGTCTGGCCTTTGCCGGGCTGGCACGGCAGGCGCAGTTGGTGCGCGATCGTCAGGTTTCGCCGCGAGAGCTGGTGGCGCACCACCTGGAGCGCATCGCCCAACTGGACCCGGTGTTGAATGCATTTCGCGTCGTGCTGGCCGAGCAGGCGATGGCAGAAGCAGCGCAGGTCGAACGGCGGCTCGCCGCCGGGGAGGTGCTGCCGCTGGCCGGCGTGCCGATTGCGGTCAAAGACGACACCGATGTGGCGGGTATTTCGTCGATGTGCGGTACCGGGATCGATACGGGCCCGGTGAGCAGCGACAGCGCCGCGGTGCGGCGCCTTCGGGCGGCTGGGGCGGTGATCATCGGCAAGACGCATCTGCCCGAGTTCGGTGCCTACCCGGTGTGCGAGTCGCCGACCTGGGGTGTGACACGCAATCCGTGGGATCTGTCCCGGACGACTGGGGGTTCCAGCGGTGGTTCGGCGGCCGCGGTGGCAGCCGGCATGGTGCCCGGGGCGCTGGGCACCGATGGGGGCGGGTCGATTCGCATCCCGGCCGCATGCTGCGGACTGGTGGGCCTGAAGGGTCAGCGCGGGTGGATCAGCACCAAGCAATCACCCGAGCGCGCCTACCGATTCCACGGGCTGCATCACATCGGGACCCTGGCCCGCAGCGTCGCCGACGCGGCGCTGCTGCACGACGCGATGGCCGGCGCCGAGTCCGACGACGAAATCACCGCAGCGTCGTCGGCGCCGACGTTGATAGAGGCGGTATCGCAAACGCCGCGTCGTCTGCGGATCGCGATGTCGTTCAAGCCGGTAATTCCCGTGCCGGTCAGCGAGGAGGTCCGCCGCCCAGTGTTGGAGACCGCCGAGTTGCTGCGCTCACTCGGCCACGAGGTCGTTGAGCGTGACCCACTTTATCCGCCGGCCGCGATCCTCTCCGTGTTCGCGCTGATGATGCATGGTCTCGCCGATGAAATCGCGCGGCTGCCCACACCCGAGCTGCTGGAACCGCGGATTCGGGCCGAGGGTCGCACCGCCCGGCTGATCCCCGACTGGCTGGCTCACCGCGCGCTGGCCGCGCGGGACCGGATGAGCGAGCGGGGGTTGCGGCCCATAGCCGATTACGACGTGCTGATGACGCCGGTGCTGGCTAAGCCGCCCGTGCCTGTCGGACACCTTGAGGGGCTGGGGCCAACCCGCGCCATGGCGCGGGTATTGGCCTTTATGCCGTTTACCCCGCCGCAGAACTACACCGGGCAACCGGCCATGTCGATTCCGGCCGGAGTCTCGGCCGACGGCCTGCCGGAAGCGGTCCATCTGGTTGGCCGCCCCCACGACGGATACACACTCGTTTCCCTTGCCGCGCAACTGGAATCGGCGCGCCCGTGGGCCCACCACCGGCCACCGGCCGCGCGTTCTCGCACACCGGCTTAGGGTGACCCGTAATTGGTCATGCGACGGATGGATGCGCCGGGCATCAGCTGCTGCATAATTCTTGTGGACGGAAAACTCGATGGCACACGCTGTGGTAACCGGAGCAAGCGGGCTGCTGGGATCCAACCTGGCCGCCGAACTCATCGCTCAGGGGCACACCGTGACCGCGACGCGGCGCCCGAGCACCGATACCAGTTCGCTGTCCGACCTTCCGGTCAACTGGGTCTGCGCCGACCTCGGTTCGGTCGCTGAGCTCCGCGATGTCTTCGCCGGTGCCGAGGTCGTATTCCATTGTGCCGCAAGCGTTTCAACCAGGAAAAGGATCACACCGGCGATCTCGGCCGTCAATGTTGACGTGACGCGAGCTGTCGTCCAAGCCGCGATTGCCGTCAGTACGCCGCGGGTCGTGCATACCTCGACCGCGAACACGATCGGACCCACACCCGATGGCACACCCGCCGACGAGCAGACCCCATGGGCGTGGGACAGAGCCGGGCTGGCATCGGCCTACCCAGTCACCAAACGGCGTGGCGAAATCCTCGTGCAGCAGGCCTGCGAAAAGTTGGATGCAGTCATCGTAAACCCCACCTATCTGGTAGGCCCGCGCGACGCCAGACCCAGTTCCGGCCGTCTCATCGTCGAGGTCGCCAACCGCAGAATTCCTTATTGGACACCGGGATACAACAACTTCGCGGATGTCTGCGAGGTGGCGCGTGGGATGATCGCCGCCTGGTTGCACGGGAAACGTGGCGAACGCTACATCCTGGGCGGCCAGGAGCTGACGTATCGCGACTACCTGGAGCTAGTGGCACGGGTGGTCGGGGTCGACCCGCCGCGTAGACGGCTGCCCTATCCAGTCGCATGGATCGCGGGTAAGGCCGGCGACCTGTTCGAGGTCGTCACCGGTCGGGAAACCACAGTGAACTCGATGTCTGTCGGATACGCGTTCACCGATCGCTACCGGTACCGGTGCGATAAGGCGGCGCGAGAACTGGGCTATGTAGTGGGGCCCATCGAGCCTGCAATCCGCAACGCGGTCATATGGTTTCGCACTCGAGGCATGATCCCATCAGGGGAGATTCCATGATGCCACAGCAGAGTGCGAGGTAGTGGTCATCGGTGCCGGCGTCGGCGTCCGGGTTCACGTATACGTCGCGGGCTCGATGTTGTGATTGAGGGCAAAGCGGTTGTCCGGGTCGAGGCGAGCCTTCAGCATGGCGAGGCGCTGGTAGTTGGCTTCACCGAAGCTGGCACGGATGCGGTCCTGCCCTTCATCGCCGACGAAGTTGAGATACCCGCTTGCCGGACCGAGCGGACGCAAAGTGTCGTATGCCTCATCGGTCCATGACTTGCATCGTTCGGTGTCAGCGGGGTCGGTCCAGGTGGTGATCAGGTGGACGATGTAGGGGTGGTTGCGGGTCGAAAAGGCTGTCGCCTGCGGCGGCACCCGGCTCGGAAAGCCCCCGAGCCGGATCAGGTGCAGATGTGTTTGCGGCGCGGGGCGAGTTCGCCCGAGCAGCGCGATGCATTGGATGGCCTCGTCAGATAGCTCCGCGAGGAAGATCGACTTCCAATAGTTCAACCGGCCGAACGGGGCCGTGTGGTCGAGAGCCTGTTGCCAAGTGGGATAAGCGATTTCGCGCTGCAGCGACATCACCGCTTCGGTGGTCGCCCCGCGGACCTGCAGCAGCGCACCGATAGCGGCCCGGCCGACGTGTTCGGATGCCGTCGAGCAGCCGAGGATGGTGGCCATGCGGCGTCCTGAGCTCTCATCGGTGCCGAAGTCGACGAGGGACGCGAGGTGGTCGTCCGCGTTGTCCATCTGGGTGCGGAAATGTTCGAGCACGGCCTCGGCGTCGGTGTCGTCGTAGGCTCGCACGCCCCCGATGACGTGATCGACCGGATGCAGGTCGAGCACGAAGTGTGCGACCACCCCGAAGTTGCCGCCGCCACCGCGCAGTCCCCACAGGACCTCCGGGTTCTGCGACTCGCTGACGTACAGCACCTCCCCGTTGGCGAGCACGAGCTCCGCGGCGGTCAAGTTGTCGCAGGTCAACCCGTATGTCCGGGACAACCAGCCGACTCCACCGCCGAGCGTGAACCCGCCTACGCCCGTCGATGACACCACCCCGCCGGGGCAGGCCAGACCGTGTCGGGCGGTGGCCTGGTCGATGTCGCGCCAGGTCGCGCCGGGCTCGATGACCGCGATTCGGTGCTCGGGGTCAACGAGCACGCGGCGCATGAGGGAGAGGTCGATGAGGATACCGCCATCGGTCGACGAGTGTCCTGCGACGCTGTGCCCACTGCAACGCACCGCGATCTCGGCTCCGGAGCCGACGGCGTAGCGGACGGCGGCGACGATGTCGGCGCGGGAGCGACAGCGCAGCACAACGGCGGGCCGCCTGTCGATCAGGCCGTTGAAGATTTGCCGCGTCGAGTCGTAGTCGGCACTGTCGGGGTGGACTATGTCGCCGGCGAAGCCGGGAACCGCGTCGATCGTTCGGGTCATCGCTTAATCAGAACCGGTAGGTCGTGCAGCCCACGGTGACACCTGAGCCGACCGCCATTATCAGCGCGATGTCGCCCGGCCGTGCCAGCCCGTGCTGCCGGGCTTGCTCCAGCCCGTACGGCAGGGACGAGGTGAACGGGGTCGCTCGTCGGCGCCGAGTTCGACGAATCGTGATCTCGGGATGCCGATCTGGGCGGCCAGCTCGTCAAGCGCTGCCGCCGACAGCTGCGGCGGGAGCACCACCGCGATGTCGGAGGGGTCGAGTCCCTCCTGCGTCAAGAGTTCCTTGGCGGCCGACGGCATGCAGCTCAGGTAGATGGCGGCGAGGTTAGGGTCGCGGTCAATCTGCAGCCGGCACCGCCCCTCTCGCTGCTGAGTGTAGGTGGCGAGCGCCCCGCTGTACTCCGGGTGCTGCTGAAAGATGAATCGGCCGAAGCCTTCCGTACCGTCGCTTCGGCTCAGCAGGATGGCCGAGCCTGTCTGGCTGATGCCGTTCGACGGATAGCCGCTTTCGGGGGTGTTGTTCTCTATCTCCGAGGTCACCACCATCGCATGGTCGGCCTTTCCGGCGCCGATCATTCCCGCGGCGACGTGGCAGGCGTTGAGGAAGCCGACCGCGCCGTTGAGGACGTCGAAGGCGAGGGTCTTGGGCCCGTCCGGGGACTGCACATCATCGTTGATTCCGAGTTCGCCGGCGACGAGCGAGGCAACTGCCGGTTCGCTGAGAAACTCGTCGCGGTAGACGCCGGCGTGGATGATCAGACCGACCGCCGCCCGATCAAGGTTGCTTGCGTCCAGGCACGCCTTGGCCGCTTGCACCGCGAGCTGAATCGAGCTCGGAGAAGTCGATTGCCCAGCGGGAGCGATGCCTACGCTGTCGATGCACATGCGGGGCGTAGCCGGTGCCTCTTTGCGGTAACTGTCGGTCCCGATGCTGGGGCCGTGCTGGTCGCTGGCGCCTCGGCGCATCCGGTCTGGCAGGTCGTCGAAGGTGTACAGCGCGGCGCCGATGGTCTGTCCGGAGCCGGTGACGGAAAAGACCACGTTGTCTCCGGACTTGATCCGGTTGCTGAGGATGTAGTCGTTCAGCGCGACGAAGTGTGTCGTGCTCGCGGTGTTCCCCCGCTCTGCAACGTTGTAGATGGTGTTGTCCCGGTTGGCTGCGCCTTGTCCGAACGTCTGGTTGATGGCGGCGACCGCGTCGTTGAGCGACGCCTCCGATGTCTGGTGCATAACCAGGTGGTCGCAGGTTTCCGGGCGCCACCCGTGCCGTTGCATGACCGCAGCGACGTAGGGCACCGCATGCTTGACCGCGATCGCGGTCTGCGTGACGGAGTCGGTGAACATGATGGCGCCGCCGTGCGGGCCCTCCGTCGCCTTGGCGATGCACAGTTTGCTGTAGCGGCTGAAAGTTGCGATATCGATGTCGTGGAAGCCGACCCGGCCATTGGGCCCGCGTTCCAGGATCACCGCCGCGCCGGCGTCACCGAGGGTCAAGCAGGCGAGCCGCGGGTCCATCGGCCCCTCGATTTCCTTTTGTGCGGTCTCGGTCAGGTGACTGATGTATTCGCCGCTGACCACCAGTGCGTTCCGAACCAGTCCGGTCTGCAGGAATGCGTCTGCCACGGTGATGCCGGTGAACATCCCGGCGCATGCGTTGCTGATGTCGAAGGCCAGCGCATTGACAAAGCCGCATTGATCGCGCAGCCGCGAGGCGGTGCTGGGCTCGAAGGTGAACCTGTGCCCGAGTCCGTCGCGGCGGGAGATGTTGCAGGCGATGACCAGGTCGATCTCCTCGCGCCGATAGCTCGACCGGGACAGGCAGTCGCCCGCGGCCTTCCTGGCAAGGTCGATCGAGAACTCGTCCTCGCCGACCACCCGTCGGTTCTTGATGCCGGTCAGGCGTTCCAGCGGTATGCGGATCTCGTTGGCGCACTCTGCCATGACCGTCTCGGTCGACACCGTCCGCGCCGGCAGGTACACGCCGAGGCTTTCGATCACCGTGTTTCGTTTCTCGTCGGGTCTGGCTTGCACCGGTTTCCCGCGGGCTGGTGCAGGGACGACCGCCTCGGCGAGGCTTTCGTGGTGATCCGGACCCTCGTCGGCGACCGGCCCGTATTCGGCGGCGAGCTCGGCGATCGTGCCGTACACAAACATCGACTCCGGTCGCAATGGCAGCCCGGCCGCGTTCGCCCGCACCGCGACCTCCAGGCTCTGGGTCGAGGCACCGCCGAGAGCGAAGAAGTCGTCGTTGACGCCGACCCGTTCCAGACCCATTACGGCACACCAGATCTCGGCCAGGACCTGTTCGGTGCGCGTGCGCGGAGCGACGAATGCCGGCTCCTGCGGCCCGGGCCCGCTGCCGGCTGCCATGAAGGCGCGGCGGTCGACCTTTCCGCTCGACGTGAGCGGCAGCGCGTCCCTCACCTCGAAGACGGCCGGCACCATGGCGGCGGGAAGCAGATCCAGCAGGAAGCGGCGCAGCTCGGCCGTCGACGGCGCGGCATCGCCGGCCGCCACCACATGTGCGACAAGGATGGTGTTGCCGCGGCTGTCGGTTCTGGTCACCACCGCGTTCTCGGCCACCGCGGGGTGTTTCGCCAGCGCCGCCTCCACCTCGCCCGGCTCGATCCGGAATCCGTGGACCTTCACCTGGAAGTCGATGCGTCCCAGGTAATCGATGTTGCCGTCGGGCAGATATCTGGTCAGGTCGCCAGTGCGGTAGAGCCGCTGGCCGGGGTCCGCGGGATCACCGCCGAACGGATCGGCGACAAAGATGCTGGCCGTCAGATCGGGCCGGTTGAGGTAGCCGCGCCCGAGCCCGACACCGCCGATGAACAGCTCGCCGGGCACGCCCACCGGCACCGGTTGTAGGTGCGCGTCCAGAATGTGCGCGCGGATGTTGGCGATCGGTCGCCCGATCGGCACCAGCGTGCCGGATTCGCCGCGCTGGCAATGGAAGTGGGTGACGTCGATCGCGGCCTCGGTGGGCCCGTAGAGGTTGTAGAGCTCGGCGTCCAGCGTGGCCAGGAAGTGGTCCCGCAGGTCATACGGCAGTGCCTCGCCGCTGCAGAACACCTGGCGCAGCGCGGTGCACGCGGCCACGCCGGGCTCGGCGAGGAAGCGGCGCATCATCGACGGCACGAAATGCATTGTGGTGACGCCCTGCTCGACGATGGTCCGAACCAGGTATGCGGCATCCTTATGGCCCTCGGGCTTTGCGATGACCACCCGGGCGCCGACGATCAGCGGCCAGAAGAGCTCCCAGACCGACGGGTCGAAGCTCACCGGGGTCTTGTGCAGCACCCGGTCGTCGGCGGTCAGCCGGTAGGCATCTTGCATCCACCGCAGGCGATTACGGATCCCGGCGTGGGTGTTCAGCGTTCCCTTCGGCTTACCGGTGGAACCGGACGTGTGAATGACGTAGGCGAGATTTGCCGACCTTGTAGGCGCGACTGTCTCGGCGATGGGGGCGGCGGTGGCGTGATCGTCCGACGGTGTGGACGGAACGTCCAGGCAGAGCCGGTGACCGGTGAAGCCGGGCGGCAGGTGCTCCAGCTGGCGCTGGTGGGTGACGCAGACCGGCGCGTCCGCTACGTCGTCCAGCATCGCGGCCATGCGCTGCGCGGGCTGCGCCGAGTCCAGCGGCATGAAGGCGCCACCTGCTTTGAGGACACCCAGCAGCGCCACCACCAGATCCTCGGAGCGCTCCAGCAGGACGGGCACGACGACCTCGGGACCCACGCCGAGCCGCTGCAGCCGGTGCGCCAGACCGTTGGCCCGGCGATCCAGTTCCGCATAGGTCAACTCGCGGTCATCACACGTCACCGCGACGGCGTCCGGGACGCGTGCGACCGTCGCGGCCACCATCTCGTGCAGGCAGGCCGGGCCGTCATAGACGACCTCGGTCTGGTTCCAGGCGGCCCGCTGACGTCGCTCCTCCTCGGTGAGCAGCGGCAGCTGAGAGACCCGCCGGCCGGGATCGGCGACGATCCCGCCAAGGAGTGTGGCGAAGTGCCCGGCCATCCGCTCGATCGTGGTGGCATCGAAGAGGTCGGTGTTGTACTGCAGCACGCCAGACAACTTCCCGCCGTGTTCGCCTATCTCCATCATCAGATCGAACGGCGCGCCGCCCTGCCCGACATGGAGGGTTTCCAGCCGCAGCCCCCCGCGCTCCGGGTCGGGCTCGTCGGAGAAACGGCGCGCTTGTTCCCAGGCGAACGAGACCTGAAACAGTGGCGTGCGGCCCGGGTCGCGCACCGGCCGAAGCCGCTCAACGAGCAGCGGGAAGGGATAGTCCTGGTTTGCGAGGGCGCCCTGCACGGTTTCTTTGACGCGGCCGAGCAGGGCTGTGAACGTCGGATCGTCGTGCAGGTCGGTGCGCAGCGCCACCGGATTGGTGAGGTAACCGACCAGACCCTCCAGCGCGACCCGGTCTCGGCACGCGAAAGGTGAGCCGATCACCAGGTCGCCCTGGCCGCTGTAGCGGTGCAGCAACGTGGCGTAGGCCGCCAGCAGTGTCATGTAAGGCGTCGCCCCCACGCTCCGGCCCAGCTGCTTGATCCCGTCCGTCACCGTGTCATCGACGGTGAAGCGGTGCACGGCGCCCGGGTAGGTCTGGACGGCCGGTCGCGGCCGGTCGGTGGGCAATTGGAGGACCGGCAGGTCGCCGGCCAGCTGCTCACTCCAATAGGCCCAGAGGTCTTCGCCTTCGGCACCTGCGAGCATCCGGGTCTGCCGGTCGGCGTAGTCGACAAAGCTTGTCGCGGGCAGCGGCGGCGGCGGGGCCGCACCATGCCCGGCGTCGTACAGCAGGCGCAGCTCGTCCAGAATGACGTCGATGGACCAGAAGTCGACGGCGATGTGATGCAGACCCAAGAGGAGTACATGTTCCTCGGGTGTGCGCTCCAGCAGCGTCAGGCGCAACACCGGACCGGTGTACAGGTCGAAAGGGCGATCGGTCTCCCGGCGGATCCACTCGTCGAGCTCGGGCTCACCCGCTCCGAGCTGCTGCCGGGCGATCCGCACCGGCCAGTGCGGATGCACGAGTTGGACCGGTTGCCCGTCGCGCTCGGCGTAGGTGGTCCGTAGCATCGGATGCCGGTCGACGAGTGCCTGGGCCGCGCGTTCCAGCGCCGGCGCGTCGAGCTCGCCGCGGATCCGCCCGGCATAGGTGACGGTGTAGGCGGCGCTGGCCGGTGCAAGTTTATGGATGAACCACATGGATCGCTGTCCGTAAGACAGCGGATACACCGCGGCCGACTCCTCCGCTTCCTCCATGAGCAGCTGGGACAGCAGCGCGCGCTTTTTCTCGGGAGACAGACCGGAGATGTCGATGGACTTATCGGTCATCGCTACCATCTTTCACGGCAAGCGGTCGCTCGCCCCCTCTTTCGGCGATCACCTTCTGGAGCATTTCTTCCACGGCCTCGTCCGAAAGATCAGGCACCCGGGTGAGCAGGTCGATCCCGCGTGACGGCGCGCCGTCCGTTTGCTGCGCTGCCGTTTTCGTCGGGGCGGCCTTCTTCGGCGCCGCCAGGTCGGGCTGCGTCGCGGGGGTGCCGGCCGCTAGCAAAGGCAGGTGGTCGCGAAGCCATTCGGCGAGACTGGCCACGCTCGGCCCCTCCAGCAGCCGGGTGACTGGCACGACGACGCCCAGGTCGCGTTCAACCTGCATCCGCAGCTCCAACGTGATCAGCGAGTCGACGCCGAGGCTGCTGAGAGGCGCCTGGATGTCCAGGTTCGATGGGGCCAGACCGAGTTTGCCGGCAGCGAGATCGCACAGGTACGACTCGAGCAGCCGTTGGCGCCCTTCCGGTGTCGCATCCTGCAGCTCGTCGGAGAGACCGCTTCCCGGCCCGGTTGCGGTCCCACCTTGCGGCTTGTCTGCCGGGGGCGCAACGCCGAGCTCCGCGAGCAGCGGCGGCTGCACGTCGGGCTGCCACCGCGCCCAGTCGATGTCCAAGACCACGGCCTGCGTCACCGATCTCGCCAGCAAGGACGACAGTGCCCGGAGGCTGTCAGCCGCCGACATGGCCTCGACGCCGTATTGGGCGAAATAGCTTTGCAACTCAGACCGGGTGAAGAAGCCCAGCTCAGCCCACGGCCCCCAGTTGACGCTCAACGCCGGCCGGCCTTCGGCACGGCGATGCCACGCCAACGCGTCCAGGAAAGCGTTCGCTGCCGCGTAGTTCGCCGCCCCTGGTGGGCCCAGCAAGGACGCGGCCGATGAAAACAGCACGAAGAAGTCCAGCTCCGCGTCTCTGGTCAGCGTGTGCAGGTTCCAGGCGCCCTGAACCTTCGGCGCCATGACCTTGCGGAGTTTCTGCTCGTCGAGGCATTGCAGGATGGCGTCGTCGGCGATCCCGGCCGCGTGCACCACCCCGCGTAGCGGTGGCATCGACTCGCCGATCGACTCGAGGACAGCCGCAATCTGGTCGGCTTTGGCGACGTCGCCCTGCGCGACGATCACCTCGGTGCCGGCCGCTCGCAGCGCATCCAGCGCCTCCTGCGCCGACGCCGAGGCGTCGCCGCGCCCCATCACGACCAGATGTCGGGCACCGTGCTCAGCCATCCATTTGGCCACCACGAGTCCGAGCGCGCCGAGCCCACCGGTGATGAGATAGCTGGCTTCTTCCGTGAAGGCCGCGGTCTCGGTGGGTTCCGGTGCGTCGTAACGCTTCAGCCGCTCGACATACCGGCGGCTGCCCCGGAGTGCCACGTCACCGTCGCGGCCATCCGTCCACACCTCCTGGAACAGCGCCCCGACCTCTTCCGGACCGCCACCGGCAGACAGGTCGACACAGGTGCAGCGCAATTCCGGGTGCTCATGCTCGATGGTGCGCGCCATCCCCCATACCGGGGCCTGGGCGATCGACACGGGTCCGGCTTCGGTTTCTGAGGTTGCTGTCACCTGCGCTCCGCCGGTCACCAGCCACAGCCGCGGCGGGGCCGACCAACCCGCCTGCGCCAGCGCTTGCACGAGATGCAGCACGCTCACCGGGCCAAGGGTGATGGCCGACTCCAGCGACTCTGGCGACGTGTCGGCCGACGGTGCGGCCAGCAGGTCCCACAGGTGCAGCACCCCACGGCACGGTGGCCGCTCGTCGGTGAACGCGTCTTCGAGCAGCTGACGAAAGTGTTCGGGCTGCGTCGGGTCAAGGCGGTAACTGTTCGGTGTGAGGCGCTCGAAGTCTTGCTGATCTAGGCCCGGCTCGACCAACACGCAGGTCTGAGAATGCGATTCGAGGTGGCTCTGAAGGGCGTCCGCGGTGATCCCGCCGTCACTCAACACGAGCCAGCTTCCGGCTTCGACTGGCGGGCTCGATCCGTCCCGCTCCGATAGGGACGCGGGCTGCCACCGCAGCTGGTACATCCAGTCGCACAAACCCGCCGCCTCCGTCGTGTCACCGGGGACCTGTTGGAGCAGGCCGGCGCCGGTGCCGGTTGGCGCGGTAATCGCCCCGACGTCCAACCAGGAATGGACACGCTGCCACGGATAGGTCGGTGCGGCTACGAAGTGGCTGCCCGCGGGGTACAGCTGCTCCCAGGCGACCGGGTGACCAAGGGTGTAGAGAGTGCCGAGCGACGCCAGCGCGGTCGCTCGTCCCCCATCGTCACGCCGCATGGATGGCAGCGCGGTACAACTCCGCCGCATGTCATCGGCGTCCTCGCGGACAGAGGTCAGCAGGACGGGGTGTGGACTGATCTCAACAACTGTGTCGTGACCACTGTCCAGCAGCCTCCGCAGCACAGGCGAGAAGTGCACCGGCGAGCGGAGGTTCTCGGCCCAATAGTCGGCGTCGGGTAAGCGGCCGGTCAGCAGGTCGCCCGTGACCGTGGAGTAGATGGGTATCGCCGGTGCGGCGGCCCGCAGTCCGGCGAGCCCAGCGCGCAGAGCGGGACCCAACGCGTCCATCTGCGGGCTGTGGGCAGCCACATCGACGTCGACCCACCGGCAGAACCGGTCGCGTTGCTGCAACACCTCCATCAGCTCCGCCAAAACCGTTTGATCCCCGGATAACACCGTCGATCGGTGGCTGTTGCTGGCGGCGATCGCGACCTCGCGCTCCCGGCCGGCGATCAGCTCCTGCGCTTCGGCGAGGCTCAGCTCGGCCGCCATCATCGTTCCGCGGCCACGCACCGTGCGGAGGATCAGGGCTCGGGTGCAGATCACCCGGGCGGCGTCTTCGAGGCTCAGCGCACCGGCCACGTGCGCCGCCGCAACTTCGCCCATGCTGTGCCCCACCACTGCGGTGGGTTCGACCCCCCATGAGCGCCATAGGGCGGCCAGCGCCACCTGGATAGCGAAGATCGCAGGTTGGATCAGGCCGATGTCGGCGAGTTCCTCGTCCTTGGCCAGCGCCTCAAGCACCGAGCTTCCCAGATAGGGCTTCAGCTCACGGTCGCACGCTGCCAGTGCTTCACGGAACGCCGGCTCCTCGGCCTGCAGTCGCTGACCCATCCCGTGCCACTGTGAGCCCTGGCCCGGAAAGACGAAGACCACGTCGGGTCGCTGGCCGGGACGCCACTGTCCGACGGAGATCCCGGGTCGCGACTGCCCTTGCCGATAGGCGGCCAGGGACTCCGACATCGCGGCGGGGGAGTCTGCGACCACGGACAACCGATGCTCGAGATGGCCGCGATGGGCGCCGGCCGTGTAGCACAGGTCGACCAGCCTTACCCCGGATGCCAGAGCCGACTCGTACCGGTCGGCCAGTGCGGCCAAGGCCTCGGGGGAGCGCGCGGACAGCGGCAGCAACTCCGCTCGATCTGGTGCCGGGCCGGGCTCGGCCGCAGATCGACCAGTGGGCCGCACCTGCGGGGCCTCCGTAAGCACGGCGTGCGCGTTGGTGCCGCCCATGCCGAACGAGCTGACGCCCGCAACCGCCCGCCCGCCGTTCGCCGGCCACGGGGTGAGGGTTTGCGCCACTCGCACCGGCAAGCTGTCGAAGGGGATCTCGGGGTTGGGCTCGACGAAGTTCAGACTCGGCGGAATCACCTTGTGCTGCAACGCCAGCGCTACCTTGATGAGCCCGGCCACTCCGGCGGCCGCCTCCAGGTGGCCGATGTTGGTCTTGACCGAGCCGATCAGACACGGGCTCCCCGGCGGACGACCGTCCGCCAGGACGGTGCCCAGGGCGTTCGCCTCGATCGCGTCGCCGAGGAATGTTCCGGTGCCGTGCGCTTCGACGTACTGGGCGGTGCCGGGCGAAAGACCGGCCCGGCGGTAGGCCGCGGCCAGCACGGCTTCCTGCGATTGCCGGCTGGGTGCGATCAGCCCGTTCGTCCGGCCATCCTGGTTGATCGCGGTGCCGCGGATCACCGCATAGACCGGGTCGTTGTCGGCCAGTGCCTGACTGAGTGGTTTGAGGACGACGATCCCGGCGCCTTCACCTCGTACGTAGCCGTCCGCGCCGGCGTCGAAAGTCTTCGAGCGGCCGTCGGGCGCCATCAGTTTGGCCTTGGTGAAGTTGATCATGAGCGCCGGCGACAGGATGACGTTCACGCCTCCGGCCAGGGCCAGCGAGCACTCCCCGTCCCGCAGGCTTCGACAGGCCAGGTGCACGGCGACCAACGACGACGAGCAGGCCGTGTCGATTGCCATGCTCGGTCCGTGGAAGTCGTAGAAGTACGAGAGCCGGTTGGCTGCGATGCTCAACGCGTTCCCGGTGCCCGTGTAGGCGTCGACAAGCTGGAACTGGCCGGCCCGGAGATTCGCGTAGTCGGTGGTGGAAATGCCGACGAAGACGCCGGTGTCGCTACCGGCAAGCCGCTCGGGCACCTGCCCGGCATCTTCCAAGGCCTCCCAAGCCACCTCCTGGATCAGGCGCTGCTGGGGGTCCATTTGCGCCGACTCCCTCGGCGAGATACCGAAGAACCGGAAGTCGAACTGGTCGATTCCGGGCACGAAACCGGCCCGTCGGGTGACCGAGGTGCCCGGCACGGACGGATCCGCGTCGTAGAAGGCATCGGCGTCCCAGCGGTCCGGCGGTATCTCGCTGATCGCGTCCACGCCGTCCGACAGCTCCCGCCAGAATGCCGCCGGCCCGTCGGCGCCCGGAAAACGGCAGCCGATGCCGATGATGGCGATCGGCTCGTCCGCGGCGCGCGCGCCGCCGCCGTCCCCGGCCGGTGCGGCGGTGCGGTCGCTGGGGAGGGCCTCCTCGGCCAGATGACGGGAGAGAAGGTCGATCGTGGGGTATTCGTACGCGAGGGTGGGCGAAAGTTCCCGTCCGAGCCATGATTCCAATGCGTCGGTCAGCCGGACGGCATGGACGGAATCAAGGCCGTAGTAGGCGAACGGACGGGATGGGTCGATATCCGTTGCCGGGACGTCGAGTTGACGAGAGAGCTGGGAGACGAACCAGTGCGCGATCTCTGCGGCACTGCGCCCGCCACGTTCCGCCGACGCCAGCCGGGCGGCCGCAGGCTGGATGTCGGGCAGCGATGCATGTCCATTCGATGACTGCCTCGAGTTCGCCGTCAAGGAACTGCTGTCGGCACCTGCTTCGCTGAATTTTGCCGCTGGACGTGGTGGGAATCCGCAACGGCTCCAACAGAACAACGGCGCGTACCTGGATCTCATGGTGCTCGGTGACCGCGGTCCGGATTGCGTCCACGATTTCGTTGAGTTCGGTCTCACCGATCTGCTGGTGGTTCACCTCCTGCACGACCACGAGCTGTTCGGCGACTTCCGGCTCGGGAGCGAACGAGAAGACCGCACCTCGGCCGCGCAGCAATGCCGGGATGGCAGTCCTGCACGGTTAGCTCAATGTCCTCGGGGTAATGATTGCTGCCGCGGATGATGATGAGGTCCTTGCGGCGTCCCGTGACGAACAACTCGCCGGAACGAAAGAACCCCAGGTCCCCGGTGCGGAGGAACGGGCCGCGCCCGGTGTCCGCAAGATGCGCCGAGAATGCCTCTTCGGTCTGTTCGGCCTGTTGCAAGTAACCCTGTGCGACGCTCGGCCCGGCGACCCAGATCTCGCCGACCTCGTCAGCCCCGCACGGCCGCTGGGTCTCCGGATCGACAATGCTGACCTGTTGGCCACCTCGCGGCCGACCGCAACCGACCAACGTTGTAGCGCTTGAATGTTCGGGCGCAACGTCGACGATCCGGCGGTCACCTAATGCGACGCGATCTATGTGTCGAACCACCGGCACTGGGGAGTCCGACCCCCCGGAGACCAGCAGTGTCGCCTCCGCCAACCCATAGACCGGATAAAACGCCTCCGGCCGAAAACCAGCCGGGGCGAAAGCGTCAGCGAAACCCTGCAGCGTCGTGCTACGTACCGGCTCGGCACCGCACATGGCCGTCGACCAGTGGGATAGATCGAGCGCCGCACGCTGCTCAGGGGTGCTGAGTTCGACGCACAGGTCGTAGGCGAAGTTGGGTGCGGCGGTGATCAACGCCTGATGCCGCGAGATCGCTTCCAGCCAGCGCATCGGGCGCTTGATGAACGCGCTCGGCGGCATGAGGACGCTAAGTACCCCCGACATAAAGCGTCTCGAAGATGCCGCCGATGAGACCCATGTCGTGGTAGGGCGGCAGCCAGAACACGCCCGTTGGCGGGCGTGTGGAATCCCGACTTCCACGCCTGGCGAATGGCCTCCAGGTTGTGAACCAGGTTGCCGTGCGTCAGCACAACGCCTTTCGGTGAGCTGGTGGATCCCGATGTGTACTGCACCATGGCGACTGTGCCTGCGTCGATGTCTGGTGGAACCCACTCCCGGTCGTTGCCCGCCGCCTCGGTGACAGACCACCGCAACGGACGCCCATCGACCAGACCGTCCACCGTGGCCTTGATTCTCGCCTGCATCTCGGCGTTGGACAGCGCGAAGCCGGGTTGCGCATCTGCGACAATCGACTCGACTCGCGGGACCAGGTGATCGCGCACCGGCGGATGCACCGGTACGGCGACGGCTCCCGCGTAAAGACACCCGAACAAGCCGGCGATAAAGTCCAGGCCCGGCGGGCATAAGACCAAGACACGCTCGCCCGCGGCGCCCTGTTGCTGCAGGCTCGACGCGATCCGCCGCGCCCTAATCCCCAGCTCCTGATAGGTCAGCCGGCTGACTTCGTTTTCCTCGCCATCGCGGGAGAAGCTGAACGCAACCTTGTCCTGATAGCGTGCGGCTCGCTGCTGCAACAGACCAAGCAGCGTCGGCGCGCTAAGCGTTGCGAAGTCAGGGATTTCGCGATCTGATTCGACGTGGTCTACTGCGCGCCCGAAATGGTGGCGGTCGGCGGTGCTCATCTCGCTCCCTCTATCAGACTTGGGGTGGTCACTTTTTCCTGGTTGGTCGGCGTTACATCGGGGGGTTCGGCAGTTCCTCGGGCCTCGTGGCGCCCCGACCGCTCGCCGGATGGCCTGTGGGTCGCTACATACGGGCGCCGGCCAGTTGTCCTGTGGCGCAGACTGCCCGGGGTTCCTGGCGCTGTGGCGATGTCAACCACGTCGACCCAACCCGCTTCCGCTGCAACATCTATCGGGTGTGAAAACCGGGTTGCTGCCGATACTCCAAGGCTGCAGTGATCACCGCGACACATGACATCAGCTTTGCTCCCTCGGTTGCGCTGCATCCATGAGGTCGCAGGGGTCATGCTCGGTGTTGCCTTGCTCCGTGTTGCCTTGGTCAGTGTCGATCTCTTGGTGTTCGACGCAACAACCCTCGGTGCGAATCTCGAATAGTCTGCGGAATGCTTCGACGGTGTAGGCGGCAACGATCGCGTCGGTGCGTGCACGCACTGTCGCCGAGCGTGCCATGCGGAACAACGGCCCGATCTCGCCAACATACTGGCCGGCGGTGACGACGTTAAGCAGTTCCTCGGTCCCGTCCGCCGATTCGTGCACGACTTCCAGTTCGCCGTCTGCGATGAGGTAGATCGAGCCCCCGATGCTGCCCTGCTCAAACAACACCGAACCGCTTGCCAGACGTATTGTTTCGGGCTCGCAGTCCATCGCCGCGCAATCCGGCATCAGCCTGACCACGCGGTCGGCGAACGGCAGGATCCGCGTGTCGTGGGTGGCGACCACGACGATGCGCTCGTCGCTGGACAACTCCCGGAGCAGCTGCAGCACCCCTTCCACCTGGACTTCATCCAGGTGGGCCGTGGGTTCGTCGGCCAAGATCAGCGGTGGGTCCAACGCGATCGAGCGGGCCACCGCTACCCGCTCTCGCTGACCGCCGCTGAGGTCACCGGGCCGATGTGACATGCGGTCCTGCAGCCCGACGCGGGTCAGCAATTCCTTGGCGCGTTCGCGCGCCGCCCGCCGCGACCACCCGGCTGCCCACAGCGGCACCATCACGTTCTCCAGCGCGGTGAGGCTTGGCACCAGGTTGAAGGATTGAAAGACGAAGCCCACGGTGTGGCGCCGGTAAGTGGTCAAGCTGCGCCGGTCCAGCGTCGCCACGTCGATGTCACCGACCTGGATGCGCCCGCCGGTCGGGCTGAGGATGCCGCCGATACACGACAGCAGCGTTGTCTTCCCGCACCCGCTGGGGCCCAACACAATCACCAGCGACCCGGCCGTGACCTCCAGATCCAGGCCGTCGATGACGCGGAGCGCCTCCCCACCGTTGGAGTACTCGACGACGAGATCTTTGATGCGCAGATCACCCATGACTATGAACCCCCGAAGGCCAGCGCCGGATCGACCGCTACCGCGCGTCGCAAGCCCGCCAAGCTCGCCAACAGACCGATGACCACCGCGGTCGCCACCAACGACAGGTAGGTCGAGGTGGTCAGCGCCACGAGCATCGGAAACAGCGGGCCGATCACCACCGCCAGCAGCCCACCGAGCACCGCGGCGACCAACGCGACGAGCACTGCCTGTAGGGCGAGCCCGGCAAGCACCGAGTGACTGGCGACACCGAGGGCTTTGAACACCGCAAAGTCGCGGGTGCGCTCCAGCGCAGAGAGATAGATCAGCGATCCCACGATCAGCGCCGCCACTGCCCACAGCAGAATCGCCATGTACGACATCGCCAGATGAGCTCCGTGCAGCGGGCGGATCATGTCATCGACCGCAGCGTGGCGATCCACGATGCGATAGCCGGCGGGTATTTGCTTGGGCGTGCCGCGCAATCCGATGGCAGAAACCACCGGCTGCTTAGAAAACATCAATTGCTGCGCCCCCGCAACGGTTAGAAACGCATTGGGTTGGCCTGCGAGCGTGGTCGAGTTGTCGACCAGCCCTACGATCCGCAGCACCTCCGAACCCACCTCGACCTTGTCACCGATGGGTCGCCCCAACGTGTTCGACATGGCAACCTCACCGGGATTCGATGGTGCCCGCCCCGCCGCCATCGGCGGCATCCCGAGCCCGTGCTCGGGCACGCCGTAGACGTTCACGTTTTGCGGCGAGCGCCGATCTTGCAGGATCGTGTTGCCGTAAACCACCGGGATCGCCGATTCGACGCCCGGGAGTCGGGCGATCGCCTGTGTTTCTGCCTCCGGGAACCGCGATGAACCCATGAACGGACCTACTGCGCCTGTCTCGATGAGGTAGGCGTCAATGCCAAGCGAGTCGACCACACGCTGCGCCTCGACACGAAAACCATGCGTCAGCCCGGTGAGGATGAGGGTCAGCGCGAATACCAACCCGGTCCCGACAGCCGCGATGATGAAGCGTCGCAGACGCCACTGCATATCCCGAAACCCGGTGATCAGCATTGGCAAGCACATCCGCTTTCGCAGGTCACCGATAGACCCCACGACTCGACCTCCGATCTAACTTGGTAGTAAGAATCTGCCCGCTCCACGATGGGTCGCGTAGAGCCGAAGGGCCTTTATCGGACATGGCCTACGCCTCGCTTTCGCAGGGCAGGCCGGGCTCGACGTAGTTGAGCGGCTCGTGGATCTCCCCGGGATGCCCGTCCACAAGTTTAGCGGCATGCGCGATCAGGTCGGGAGATGCGTCGAAACACCTTGGCCGAGAACATCGCTCGGTGCAAATATCGCGGTGCGGCCGTTTGGGATCCACAGCAGCGCCATGTCCGGCTGGCCATTAGCCACGTCCCCAAACACATTGGACTTGACTCCGTTTGGTGGACATAGGGTCAGGCGGCCTGTGCCGTCTGAGTGAATCGTGGGGCGGTCCTGGCGGGGGTGGCCCGGGATGGCGTGGTCCTGGTGCTGGCTGGGGTGGCCCGCCTCCGCCCGGCGTGCTAGGCCTATGCATTTGAGTTTGTCTGTAGTAGGTCAACAAATATTAGGTACCAATCAGTGCAGCCGGCTGGTGCAACGGGGCGAGAATGCGGCCGCAACCGATTAAAGTGGTCGCCTTGCCGAATGGATCGGCAAGGCGACCACTTTTCGGCCCCCGATCAGGTTGCGGTGATGGCGATTTCGTGGTTGAGCTGATAGCCGGACACCAGCGGCAGTGTGTCACCGCTCCAGAACGACCCAGGGTCGAAGCAGTTGGACTGCTTGTCGGTGGCGATTAGTCCCATCTCCTCGTAGGTGATGGCGACTGTCCCTGCGCGGTAAGCGGTCTCCAGTCCGGCCTCGCGTTGCCACTCCCGGCGTCGCAGCGAGTTAACGTTGCGGGTTTGGTCAACTGTTCACACGCGCAGATGAGGCGGGCTTTGTACAGGCCGGCGGGTGTGTTGGTTTGGGAACGGATTTGGGGACAAAACACCGCGAAACCGGCCAGAATCAGTGGGATCTGCCGCAACCGGCCGGACTCTTGAATAGCTTCGACCTGCGCATTTGAAACTCTGCGAACAGTAGGACACTCCTGGTGCGTAGCTCATAACCAAGAGGGTCGCTGGTTCAAAACCTGTCCCCGGTACGAGCGCAACGACCGGCGGGAGCAAGCGGCTGGCGGATAAGTAAAATCCGGTGAAATCGTCGCCCTCGGCGGTATGTCCGACGCTATGCGGCAACATCCGGCAACATCCGAAGCAGTCCGGAAATCTCACCACGCAGCCAGGTGTCGTAGTCGCGGTCGCTTCGCCGGGGGTGATGAAGTCGCCCACGGTGAACCTCAAGAGCCGACGGCCGGCCCTTGTCGGCCGGACACGTCAACTCCACTATGCGGATCGCCAGCTGGGCCGCGTCGCGCGACAGCTCATTGTCCTTGAAGTACGGCCAGATCAGGTCACGAGTGAGCCGCTGGCGGTACACAAACCGCGGCGCGACCCGCACGATCAGCTCCTGCTCGTGCCAGCACCTCGTGTCAGCAAACCTCTCAGTATTCTTGCGACGCAGCCAATCTCGCCAACCCTGACCGATAGCTTCCTAGTGGCCGCGCCGCTCGGGATGGCACTCGGCGACGGCACGAGGTACACACGTCCCAAGGCCACGCCGCTGCGTGGTCGGCCCGTCGGCCGAGCCTTGACAGCAAAGGCATGCCGCTACCGGGATTTCAAGACGCCATGGCACCGCATGACACGTAGCAGACAGTCTGCCTCGGATTTACACACCAGCGGTCGGCGGTTCGATACCGTCCGCGCCCACTCATCACGGCACCAGCACGACCTTGCCGACGTTCTCTCGCGCGGCAAGGATCCGGTGTGCTTCCGGCGCGTCGGCGAACGGCACGGCGGCGTGCACCACCGGAGCTGCCGTGCCGTCGGCCAGCGCAGTTGACAGCGGTTCGATCCAGGGTTCGAGCGTGCCGCGGTCGTCCCAGAGCCGCAGCATGTTGAGGCCGATGACGGTCTTGGAGTCGTTGAGCTGGTTGATCAGGTTGAACCCGCGCATCATCGCCAGGGCCTGTGGCGCCGCTCGCAGCAGCGACCGCTTTTCGCCCTGCTGCAACGACGAGAGGCCGTAGGCCACCAGCCGTCCGCCCGGGCGCAACAGCTCGTACGACCGCCGCAACGAGGTGCCGCCCAAGGCATCCAGCACGATGTCGTACGGTCCCAGGCCTTTCCACCAACCGTCACGGTGGTAGTCGATGGCGTGATCGACACCCAGGGCGGCGAGCCGGCCGTGCTTGCCCGGCGATGCGGTGCCGTGCACGATCGCGCCCGCGGCCTTGGCCAGCTGAACCGCCGCGATGCCGACGCCCCCGGCCGCGGCATGCACCAGCACCCGCTCGCCGGCCCGCAGCGAGCCGTAACCCTGCAGCGCCGCCCAAGCCGTCGCGTAGTTGACCGGGACGGCGGCACCCTGCTCGAAGCTCATCGACTCCGGAAGCGCCACAGTGTCGTCCGCGGAAGCGTTGACGATTTCGGCGTAACCGCCGAAACGTGTTCCGGCCAGGACCCGCTCGCCGATGCGTGCGGTATCGACGCCGTCTCCGACCGCCTCGATCGTCCCGGCCACCTCGTAGCCGACCACACTCGGCACCTTCGGCGCATCGGGGTACAGCCCGACACGCGCGAGGTGGTCGGCGAAGTTCACGCCCGCCGCGCGCACCGCAATTCGCACTTGGCCGGCCGACGGGGGCGGGGGGTCGGGACGCTCCTGGACCTGGAGCACCGACGGCGGACCGTGCTTGGTGATGACGACTGCGCGCACGACGGCTACAGGTGACTTGCGACGAAAGTCGCTGCCTGAGCGGGCATTCCGGAATGCGGATAGGAAAGGTGTGCCGCGGAGAAGATCTCGTCGTGCGTCGGCAACGACAGGCCTGCGCCCGGGGTGCAGATCGGATCGCCGGGCGCACACATGTCAATCGCCTTGGCCCCGTACCACGGGCTGGCCGTGCTTACCGGCTCTCCCAGATATCTGTCCGCCGGATTCCCGAAGAGGGCGAGCGCAGCAACGTGATCGGCCTGGTCGGCCGATAGGTCCTGGGGGACAAAGCCCGCGATCGGGAATTGGGCGATGGTGATCTGATCGATCACCATCGCGCCCTGGGAGTATCCGCCGAGCACCATCTTGGTGTTGGGGCAATTCGCGATCATGGACTGGACGTGAGCGTTGCGCATCACTGGTGCCCGCGTTGGCGGATGGGGCGAAATCGTCGCTGGCGGGGTAGTTGACCGGATACACCCCGACGGACCTGCCCCCAACTTGTGAGCGCAGCGCATCGACAAATTCCTGTCCGACCACGCCAACGCCGGGCGGCTCGGTGGTGGCGCGGGCGAACGTCACCTCGACGTCGGGGCAGGGAGCAGCGGACGCGTGGGAACCGGTGATCGGTGAGCTCAGCAGCGTCACCCAGGGGTCATCACTGCGGCAGCCGGGACACGCGCGGATCGGCGGGCGCTCACGTCGTAATGCTGACACATCGCGACGGGCGCTGGGGTTGCTTCCCCGCACGCCGTCGGCCGCTCAGCCCGGTGGTGCGAACAACTCGAGCGCGATGCCGTCGGGGTCGCGAAAGCTCAAACCCGAGCCGTAGCGGGCGTCCACGATCCCGCCGTGCTGGACGCCGAGCTCGTTGAGTCGGGCCATCCAGGTCTCCAGCGTCGGCGCGGTCGGCGCAGCCGAAGCCGACATGATCCAGGCCCACCCGGAACTCGCTGAATCGCTCGTCGGGTGCCGGATGCTCGTGCTGGTGGATTCCGAACACCGTGCCGCCGTCGAGCATCCACACCAGGTGCCGGAATCCGGCGGCGGTGTGCTCGTCGAGCATCGGGTCGGCGCCGAACAGCCGTCCGGTACCACGGGCCGCTGACCGTCATGTCGCGCACGGTGATCGCGACGTGGTTGAGCCCAGGAAACGTCATGGTCTGTTCCTCTCTCTTGCGCGCCGGCGCAGTGTGACTCCAGTGTGACCTAGCGGCCGGGTCGATGAGGCGAGCGCCACATTTACTTCGGTCTGACTAATTAGTCATGCTTGATACATGACTTCGCAGCTGACGCCCGAGCGCACGACCTCCGTTCCGGCGAAGACCATGAAGCCCGCAGCGGCCGCTACTGCTGCAGCCGTGGTTTGTGCTGGCGTTGCTGAGCATGGTCGCCATCGTGTTGCTCGTCCTCGTCAGCTAGCCGTTAAACGATTCGCCAGCCGCGTGCGGGCACGAAACCGCATGTCCCACAGGTAAAGCCGGTAGCCGAGAGATCCACGCCTGATGTGGAATCAACCGATCGGCAAGCCGCAGCGCGGCGAGCAACCACTCGAACCGGCGCTGCTGGGATTCGACCCACTCCAAGCGCATCATCGCGCGGAACTCCGGTGCCAGAAAACCCGTCGTCGCGAAGAGGTTGAACGGTCCGGCAAGTGCGTGCAGCGGCCACGGCAGGAACGCCATCGTCGCCACCCCGTGCAGATGCTCGCGAACCGGCGGGATCGATGCGCAGGTCTTCCAGCGACCGCTTCCAGTAGTCGTCGAACGCGACGCGGTCCGGTGGCCACATCCCTTCGCGCACTTGAAGGGTGGTGCCCAGTCGCTTGGCGTCCTGATAGACCGCATCCGCGGTGGCCTCGTCGAGCGGGCCGTACAAGAAACTCGTGCTGGTCGACGAAATAGCGATACAGGCAGGCGGCCACCCACAGCTGCAGCGCCGGGATCGAACGCGTTGTAGGACACCGGGCTCGACGGCGTCGACCGCACCTGCCGGTGTGCGGTGTCGACGGCAGCGCGGATGAGTTCGCGGTCCGACTCGGTGCCGATGGTCGCGACGGCCAAATACGTGCCGGTGGTTCGTGCCCGTTTGAACGGATGCTTGTAGACGTTGCCGCTGTCGACTGGGCTTTCCAGTACGCCGTAGCCGACACCCGGCAACGACAGTTGCATGATCACGTTCGCGGCGGGCAGCAGCACTGCGGCGGGATTCAGCAGGTCGGCGACCCGGGTGGCGTGCCGCTTCATTCTGTTTCCGGCGGCTGCGCCCGCGAGAAGGCTCCATCAGCCGAGTAGACCACGTGTGAGACGCTGCCGGAGTGTTTGGCGCCACGCGGCATACCCGGGTCGTCGGTGTGCTGGCCGGCTACCTGGCCGACCTCGTGCTGGCCGACCCGCGGGCGGGTCATCCGGTGGCCGGATTCGGCGCCGCGGCAACGGCGGTGGAGCGGCTCACCTATCGCGACAACCGGATCGGCGGCGCCGTGCACGTCGGCGTGCTGGTCGGCGGCGGTGAGCCTGCTCGGCGCCGCGCTGCAGCGGCACGCTCGCCGGCGCGGTCCGCTCGTGGTCGGTCGCCGTCGACCGCAGTGGCCACCTGGATGGCGCTGGGCGGAACGTCGCTGGCGCGCACCGGCATCGGCGATGGGCGACCTGCTGAGCCGCGACGATGTCGAGGGCGCCAGACGGCTGCTGCCCTCGCTGTGCGGCCGTGACCCGGCGCTGCTCGACGCCGCCGGATTGACCCGCGCCGCCGTCGAATCGGTCGCCGAGAACACCTCCGACGCGCAGGTCGCGCCGCTGTTGTGGGCGGCGGTGGGCGGCGTGCCCGGCGTTCTCGGATACCGCGCGGTCAACACGCTGGATGCGATGATCGGCCACCGCTCGCCGCACTATGCCCGATTCGGTTGGGCCGCAGCACGTCTGGATGATGCGGCCAACTATGTCGCCGCGCGGGTGACCGCGGCGCTGGTGGTGGTGTGCGCGCCGATCGTCGGCGGATCGCCGTCGGAGCGCGGTGCGTGCCTGGCGTCGTGACGCCGCCCGTCATCCCAGCCCCAACGCCGGCGTGGTCGAGGCGGCGTTCGCCGGGGCGCTGGGCGTGCGACTCGGGGGGCCCACGCCAGTACCGCTACGAGCTGCAGATCCGCCCGGTGCTCGGTGCGGGACCGCCGCCGTCGGTGGCCGATCTGCGCCGCGCGGTGCGGCTCTCCCGGGCGGTGCAAGCGGCGGCTGCCGTACTGGCTGGCGTCTGCCTGGGCATCAGCGCCGCCGTCCGTAACGGTCGGTGAGTTTGTCCTCGACGGTCGCCGGCTTCGGCTTCTTCGCCGGCATGTTCTGAGCTTTTCTCGGCGCGACGCGCCCGGATCTCGGCGTACACGAAATAGCCCAGCAGAATCGGCGCGACGACGCCGAAGGTGATCCACTGGATGCCGTAGGACAGGAACGGCCCGGCGTCCAGGTGGGGGAGGCCGATCACGCCGAGCCCGCCGGGCTGGTCGTCGACCAGTTGCAGATACGACCCGGCCAGCGGAACCCCGGTGAGCATCGCGATCTGGCCGACGTCGATCGAATACACCTGCCGCACACCGTCGCTGATGAATGACTGCTTGTCCCGCACCGGCTGCTCGGAATCGCGCAGGCGCGCCGTGATCGTCACCGTCTCGCTCGGCGGCGGCGGGAATCGGCGGTAGCCGCGAACCCTGCTCGGGCCGCACATAGCCGCGGTCGACCAAAACGGTTGGGCCGCCGTCGACGACGAACGGGATCAGCACCTCCAGCGCCGGGCTTCCCGTCGGCCACCCGCAACCGGGCCAGCAGCTGTTTGTCCGGCAGATAGTGGCCGGTCGCCGTCACTCGGCGCCACTGCGCGTCGGGAGCCGATGAATCCTGCTGCGGCAATAGGGTTTTCAGCGGAACCGGCGCGGTCGTCAGGGATTGCTGGATCTGGTTGTTCTCCCGCGAGGTCTTGGTGTTCTTCCCCAGCTGCCACGGCGCGAGCACGCTGAAACACAGGTAGGTGAACGCGATCACCACCACAGCCAGCGCCACCCAGCCCGGTCGCAGCAGAAAGGCCAGGCGGCGCATCAGGCGTGCCCGTCCTGGCGCGAGTCGCTCGTCGACCCAGTTGTGCAGACCCGGGCAACGAAGCTTCGATGGCGGCAAAGACCGCTTCGAAGTCGTCGTGGTCGCCGTAGTAGGGGTCGTCGACGTCGAGGACATAAGCGCCGGATCGGGGGTCGAAGGACCGCAGCATCCGGATCCGGTCGGCGTCGACGCCCAGTTGCTGGAGCAGCCACACGTGGTTGCGGCGCCAGCGCGACCACCAGGTCGGCGTTCGATGTGGTCGATGCCGACCTGAGCGGCGCGGTGGTCGGTGGGGTAGCCGTGCTCGCGCAGCACCCGGTTGGCCCGCTCGTCGGCGCACTTGCCGACATGCCAGCCGGCGGTTCCCGCACTGGTCACCCGCACGACGTCGTGCAGGCCGCGTTGGCAGATCTGGTGGGCGAACATCTTCTCGGCCATCGGCGACCGGCAGATGTTGCCGGTGCACACGAAGGTGATGTGCAGCTCTGCGGCTCAGACACCTAACGCCTCCCGCAGCTCGGCGACGGTCGCGACATGCACGGGGCCGCTCGTCGCGGTGGCGTCGGCGAAGTCGGCTTGGCCGTAGCCCCAGCCGACCACCACCGCGTCGATGCCATGTGCGGCCGCGCCTTCGACGTCGTGCAGGCGGTCGCCGACCATCAGCACGCGTTCCGGCAGCGGCTGCAGTTGCGCCAACGCGTGGGCCAGCACATCGGCCTTGGTGGCGCGGGTGCCGTCGACGCTGGCGCCCGCGACGACCTCGAAGTGCTCGTCGAGTCCGAAATGCGCCAGTATCCGGCGTGCGGTCGGCTCCGCCTTGGAGGTGGCCACGGCGAGCCGGATGCCCGCCGCGCGCAGGTCGGCCAGCAAGAGGCTGATCCCGTCGAAAAGGCTGTTCATCGCCCAGCCGCGGGTGGTGTAGTCGGCGCGGTAGGCGGCGATCGCGGCATCGGTGTACTCGCCCAGCCCCATCGCGGACAGCGTGTGGTGCATCGGCGGGCCGACGATCCGGCTGGCCAGGTCACCTTCGGGCACGTCGGCGCCGATCTGGCCGAGCGCATGGCGAAAGCTGGACACGATGCCGTCGGCGGAGTCGGTGAGGGTGCCGTCGAGATCGAAGATCACCAGCTGCGGCCAATTTGATTCAGCGGCGGAGACCGTGCCTGTCACGTACCCATTGTCCAAGATGGCGCGAAGTGCCATGGACGGTGTCCCGATAGCTGGCTTCGTCGCGAGGTCGTTAGGGTTTCAGACGTGGCGAGTCTGGATTCGAGCGCATCGATTCCGCTCGCGGCGGCGCGCTACCACGGCGATCAGGCCGCCGAACCCGGCATGCTCGATTTCGCCGTCAACGTCCGTCAGGCACAGCCGCCGGCCTGGCTGATAGCGCGGCTGGCCGCACGGTTGCCCGAACTGGCGCGCTACCCCGGGCGCCGACGACGAGTGCGCGGCGATCCAGGCCGTCGCGGGCCGTCACGGCCGTGCCCGCGACGAAGTCGCGCTGTTGACCGGAGTCGCCGAGGGGTTCGCATTACTGTCCAACCTTCGCTCGAGGCTGGCGGCGGTGATCGCGCCATCGTTCACCGAGCCGGCCGTCGCGCTGAGGTCGGCGGGCGTCCGCGTGCATCACGTCGTGCTCGAGCGGCCGTTCGGCCTGGCCGGCGTCCAGGTGCCCGACGACGCCGATCTCGTCGTGGTCGGCAACCCCACCAACCCGACGTCGGTTCTGCACACCCGCGAGCAGATCCTCGCGTTGCGCCGACCTGGGCGGATCGTGGTGGTGGACGAGGCGTTCGCCGATTCGATTCCCGGCGAGCCGGAATCGCTGGCCGACGAGCCGCTGCCCGACGTGCTGGTGCTGCGCAGCCTGACCAAGACGTGGTCGCTGGCGGGGCTGCGGGTGGGCTACGCACTGGGTGCGCCCGACGTGTTGGCTCGGCTGACCGCCGAACGGGCCCACTGGCCGGTGGGCACGCTGCAGCTGACGGCCATCGCGGCGTGCTGTGCGTCCGAGGCCGTGGCCGAGGCCGAGGCGGGTGCCCGGCGGCTGGCGGCGTTACGCGCCGAGATGGTCGCCGGCCTACAGTCGGCGGGTGCCGAATGCGTCGATGGCAGCGCACCATTCGTCCTGTTCACCGTGCCGGATGCGGAGTTGGTACGAAAGCATCTGCACACCCGAGGAATTGCCGTGCGGCGATGCGACACGTTCGTCGGCCTGGATGAACGGTATCTGCGGGCCGCGGTCCGGCCCGGAATGGCCGGTGCTCGTTGAGGCGATCGCCGACCTGGCGAAGAGTGGGGTGCTTCGATGACCGTGCGGCTGGCCGAAGTCATCGACGTGCTGGACGAGGCTTACCCGCCCGGGCTTGCCCAGTCGTGGGATTCGGTCGGCTTGGTCTGCGGCGACCCCGACGACGTGCTGAGTTCGGTGACGATCGCGGTCGACGCCACGGCAGCGGTGGTCGACGAGGTTCCCGACGGTGGTCTGCTGCTGGCCCACCATCCGCTGCTGTTGCGCGGCGTGGACACGGTGGCGGCCAGTACCGCCAAGGGCGCGCTGGTGCACCGCCTGATCCGTTCCGGCCGTTCGCTATTCACCGCGCACACCAACGCCGACTCAGCATCGCCGGGCGTGTCGGACGCGTTGGCGCAAGCGCTCGGGCTGACCGTCGAGGCGGTATTGGAACCCTCGCTTGTGGTGCCTGATCTGGACAAGTGGGTGATATTCGTACCGCCAGAGAACGCGGAGGCGGTGCGGGCGGCGGTCTTTGCGGCCGGCGCGGGTCACATCGGCGACTACTCGCATTGCAGTTGGAGCGTCACCGGCACCGGCCAGTTCCTGCCGGGGGAGGGAGCGTCACCGGCTATCGGCAGCGTCGGCGCCGTCGAGCGAGTTGTCGAGGACCGCGTCGAGGTCATCGCGCCGGCGCGGGCACGACGCGAGGTGCTGTCGGCAATGCGTGCCGCGCATCCCTACGAGGAGCCCGCATTCGACATCTTCGCCTTGGCGCCGCTGCCCGCCGACGTCGGACTAGGGCGAATCGGCGCGTTGGCGGAGCCAGAGTCGTTGAGCACGTTCGTCTCCCGGGTCAAGGCAGGTCTGCCGCAGACGTCGTGGGGAGTTCGCGCCGCCGGCGATCCGGGCATCGACCGTGTCCCGGGTCGCGGTGTGCGGAGGCGCCGGCGACTCGCTGCTGGACGCCGCGGCCAGCCGCCGGAGTGCAGGCCTACGTCACCGCCGACCTGCGCCATCACCCAGCCGACGAACACCGCCGCGCTTCTGACGTGGCCTTGATCGATGTCGCGCATTGGGCCAGCGAATATCCATGGTGCGAGCAGGCTGCCGATGTCTTGCGGTCGGCTTTCGGCACCGAGCTCTCGGTGCGGGTGTGCCCGATCCGCACCGATCCATGGAACGTCGACGACGGCAGCGGGAGTGACCACTGATGAAAGCCGCAGTCGCGCAGCAGCGCTCGCTGCTGGAAGTCGCCGAGCTGGACGCCGAGCTGTCGAAGATCGCACACCGCGCCAGTCACCTGCCCGAACGTCAAGACTGCGAGCGAATACAAACCGAGCAGGTCGCGGCCAATGACCGGCTGGGGGCTCTGCACATCGCGTTGGAGGACTTGGACGCGCAGGTATCACGCTTCGAGTCGGAGATCGACGCGGTGCGCCAGCGCGAGGACCGGGACCGTACGCTGCTGCGATCGATCGCCGACGCCAAGCAACTATCGGAATTGCAGCACGAATTGGACACCCTGCAACGCCGCCAGTCCAGCTTGGAGGATTCGCTGCTGGAGGTGATGGAACGCCGCGAGCAGCTGCAGGCGCAACAGGCCGCTGAGACGGCTGCCGTCGAGGCACTGCAAGCCGACTTGACCGCTGTGCAACAAGCGCTTGACGGCCAACTCGACGAAATCGAGCAAACCCGAAGGCAATACGCGACGCGGCGCGACGAACTCACCGCGGCATTGGATCCCGAGCTGATAGCGCTGTACGAGCGACAGCGTGCCGGTGGCGGGCCAGGTGCGGGGCCGCTGCTGGGGCGTCGTTGCGGGGCCTGCCGCATCGAGATCGACCGCGGCGAGTTGTCGCGGATCTCGGCGGCCGCTGAAGACGACGTGCTGCGGTGTCCCGAATGCGGCGCAATCTTGTTGCGAGTCAAAGGCGTTGGCCAGTGAAAGTACTCGTCGAAGCCGATGGCGGGTCGCGCGGTAACCCGGGGCCGGCAGGCTACGGGTCGGTGGTCTGGACAGCGGACCGGTCAACCGTGCTGGCCGAGAGCAAACAGGCGATCGGCCACGCCACCAACAATGTCGCCGAATATCGGGGCCTGATAGCCGGTCTGGAGGAGGCGGCCAATCTGAACGCCACCGACGTCGCGGTGTCGATGGATTCCAAGCTGGTGGTCGAGCAGATGTCCGGACGCTGGAAGGTCAAACACCCTGACCTCGCCGAGCTCAACGCCCAGGCCCGCGCGCTGGCGTCGCGGTTCGAACGGATCAGTTACACGTGGATACCGCGAGCAGAGAACTCGCACGCCGATCGGTTGGCCAACGAAGCGATGGATGCTGCCGCCGCGGCGGAAGAGCTGCCGCAGAGCGATAATTCAGCAACGACAGCCCAAGCGGCCGAAACCCAGTCGCCGCCGGGCTGGACTGGCGCCCGCGGCACTGCGACCCGGCTGTTGTTGCTGCGCCACGGCCAGACCGAGCTGTCGGTGCAGCGGCGTTACTCGGGCCGCGGCAACCCGGGGCTCACCGAGCTCGGCTGGTGGCAGGCCGATGCGGCGGCCCGGTACCTCGCTGCCCGTGGCGGGATCTCAGCCGTGGTCGCCTCGCCACTGCAACGCTGCTATGACACCGCGACGACGGCCGCCAAGGCGCTGGGCCTGGACTTGACCGTCGACGACGACCTGATCGAGACCGATTTCGGCGCATGGGAAGGCTTGACGTTCGCTGAGGCGGCCGAGCACGATCCCGAATTGCATCGACGGTGGCTGCGTGACACCAGCACAGAGCCTCCGGGCGGGGAAAGCTTCGATCACGTGAACCAGCGGGTCTGCCAGGTACGGGACCGGATCGTGGCGGACTTCGGCGGCACCACGGTGCTGGTGGTGTCGCACGTGACTCCGATCAAAATGCTGCTGCGTCAGGCCCTCGACGCCGGGCCGGGCATCCTTTACCGGCTGCACCTGGACCTGGCGTCGCTGAGCATCGCCGAGTTCTACCCGGACGGTGCTTCGTCGGTGCGGCTGGTCAACCAAACCGGATATCTCAGTTAGAGACCACGAGCATCGGGGTAGGTAAGCGTTCATGGAGTGGGCGGCACATCACGCGGTGGCGATCGGGTCGGCGTTGCTTGCCGCGTTCTTTGCTGCGGTGGGAATCGTTATCCGGCAGCACGCGATTCAAAAAGAGGCAGCCCACCGCAACGACTCGAGCGCAATTGTGACGTCGTGGGTTCGACAACCCGCATGGTGGGCGGGAACAATGGTGGCGGTCTTCGGCTACGCGTTTCAGGCGATCGCGTTGGCGCACGGCTCGTTGTTGCTTGTGCAGCCGCTACTGGTGTCCGCCCTGTTATTCGTGTTGCCGCTCGGTGCGAGGTTCTCCAAACAGCATGTGACTGCGGCTGATTGGTGGTGGGCGCTGCTGCTGACCGCGGCGCTTGCCGTGTTCGTTCTGGTGGGACAGCCGCGCGAAGGCCACTATCGTCCACCCGTACCCGCGTGGAGTGTGGCGCTGGCCGGCGCGATCCCGGTGGTGATCCTCTGTGTGGCGGTGGCCCATCGAACCCATGGTCGAACGCGTGCCATGCTGTTGGCCACCGCCGTCGCTGTGTTGGTGGGCATGATCGCGGTTCTGACGAAAGTCAGCACCCACCGATTCGCCGTTGGCGGATGGCATGGGTTGTTGACCGTTCCTGCGCCGTATCTGCTCATCGTGCTGGCCATCGCGGTGACGGTGTTGCAGCAGTCGGCATTCCATGCCGGCGCGTTGCAAGCGTCGGTGCCGGTCATGCTGGTCGGCGAGCCTCTCGTGGCGGTGCTGTTGGGTGTGGTGATACTCGGCGAGCATCTGGTTGTCCGCGGCGCCGGAGCCCTGATACTCGCGGTGGCCATCGCCGCGATGACAGCCGCCACGATCGCGCTCGGCCGTGAATCGGGTGCTGCCACAGCGCAAATCGCTGAGGCTGCGACGTCGATTCCGGGTTCGACTTCAGGCGTGAGCTCTACGGCATAAGTCGCCGCGCCTTTCAGGCGGCGTCGTGAAAAATCAGCCCCAGCGCGTAACGCTTGCCCGAACGCACGACGGACAGGCCATGGCGCACCGGTGCCGCCGACCAGCCGCGAACCGACCGCACCGGCCGCTCGCGGGTAGTGAACACATAACCGTGGCCCTGCGGCAATTGGGTAGTGGTGCCGCGTGATTGGGCTCGCGCCCGCTGTTCGACGAGGATGAACTCCCCGCCGGTGTATTCGGTTTCCGAGTCGCTCAGGTTGATCACCACTTGAAGCGGAAACACCAAGTCGCCGTACAGGTCTCTATGCAGAGCGTTCCAATCGTTAGTGCCGTACCGAAGGACTAGGGCAGTCGATCTGGTCTGGCCGGCGGCATGGCACATATCCAGCCATTCGTCGAGGCTGTCCGGCCACGGTGCATCCCGGCCCAGTCTGGCCCACCAGTCCCGCGCGATCGGCAACAGCCGCGGATAGAGCGCCTGTTTGAGGTGTTCGATCGGTTCGGGATAGGGAGCGCGGAAATACCGGTACTGGCCCGAGCCGTAGCGACGAGGCGCCATGTCGATGGTGGAGCGGAACAGTTCATCTCTGGTGTACAGATCGCGGAGCCGATGGGTCTCGGCGGGCGTCAGGAGCCGGGGCAGCAGCGCGCCACCGTAATCGTCGACGGCAGCGCTGACGGCCGCCCAGTCGGCGGCGTCGACGCGCTTTTCCCATCGGGTCGCCGGCATCAGATCGGTTCTCCCTTCGCTCCGCTCTTCTGTAGACGATAGGGATGCCCCGGATGTGAGGGCCATCCTCGTCGTCGGCGCGGTGACTCGGCCGCCGCGTAGCAGGTCACTGGCCCTTGCTGTGCTTGGCGCGTACGGTATTAGCGCGGACGAGTTGGCTGGGCGGCCGCGGCTCGCGCTGGTTCAGTGGTGAGTCGAGGAAAGTCCGGACTTCACAGAGCAGGGTGATTGCTAACGGCAATCCGAGGTGACTCGCGGGAAAGTGCCACAGAAAATAGACCGCCACCCTCGGGGTGGTAAGGGTGAAACGGTGCGGTAAGAGCGCACCAGCATTCCGGGTGACCGGAATGGCTCGGCAAACCCCACCCGAAGCAAGGCCAAGAAGACCGCACTACGGTGCGGTCGCGCAGGCGTTAGAGGGTTGCTCGCCCGAGCCTGCGGGTAGGCCGCTCGAGGCACCCGGTGACGGTGTGCCCAGATGGATGGTCGCCGCCGCGTTACCCGTAACGCGGAACAGAATCCGGCTTACAGGCCAGCTCGCCCGCCCCAGGCCCCTAGCCTGCATGTTCAGCTAGTAGAACGGCTTTCCGTCCGCAGCCCGTCCGCAGTAGATTCAGCGCCGAGTATCGAATCAATCGCATCCCGTGACAGTTCCCACCAGGTAGCTGTTCGGCGATGACCGAATTATCCGAGTCGTGCGTCGCGTAGGGCTTCCCCGCGTTACTCTTTGCCGATGATCGCGGGCGATAAGGCGCCTGACTTCACTCTGTACGATCACACCGGTCGGCCTCGGACACTGTCCGCGCTCCTTTCCGAAGGGCCGGTTGTGCTGTTCTTCTTCCCAATAGCGTCCTCACCGATCTGTACAGCCCAGGCTTGTCATTTTCGGGACCTGAGCGACGAATTCGCCAGGGTGGGCGCCCAGCGGGTGGGCATCAGCACCGACACCGTCGACAAGCAGGCCCACTTCGCCGAACAGCGCTCGTTCGACTATCCGCTGCTCTCCGACGCGGACGGCGTGGTGTCCGAGCTGTTCGGGGTGCGCCGAGGCAGGCTCGCCAAGCTGCATAGATCCGTCGTGGCGCGTGAGGCGGCCCGGCGTGGTCGGCACACTCGGCGCCGTGGCCTGCTGGCCCGGCTGCTGCCGGTCAGACGGACCACATTCGTCATCGACACCGACCGCACCATACTCAAGGTCGTCTCCAGCGAGGTGCGCGCATCGGTGCACGCCGACCAGACCTTGTGGTTCTTGGAGAACCACAACGTGCCGCATGGTTCGCCACATGTCCGGGAGAAGCACACCGACGCGCATCAGCAGTCGGAGGGCAAGGGCGAACCGATCGGCGACTGGTTCACAGAACCAGAGACCGCGGACGAGCCGAGCTTGGTCCGGCCATACAGGAGGGGCGTAACTCTGGTGTCGAACTGGCACTCGAGGCTCCGGTCGAAGCGCTCAACACCACAGCGAAGCCGCCGCGCTGGCGGAGAAATGATGTGCGGCGCCAGATCCTGACTTCGTGCGTGCACAGCCCTTCGGTCGCAGAGATCGCCGCTCGTCTGTCCTTGCCGCTCGGTGCGACGCGGTTCCTGGTCGACGACCTGGTGACACAGGGTTATTTGCGGGTGCACGCCCCCCTCGGTGACTCGATGTCAATAGACGAACGACGTGAACTGATAAGAAGGACCCTGCGTGGCCTACGAGCACTCTGAGGGGTGGGGCGCCGCCTCGACGAAGATCGTCATCTCCGGCGGGTTCGGAGCCGGCAAAACGACGTTCGTCTGCGCGGTCGCGGAATTATGCCGCTGCGCACCGAGGCGCTGGTCACCAACGCCTCTGCGGGGATGGACGGCCAGTAACGAGTCACCCTGTCAGTTACATGTGTGCGGCGGGGCATCCCACGGCTAAACGAGTTACACATGGCTCTTACGTTTCAACAGCTCAAACCGCCCGATCACGCGCTGACGTTACACATAAGCGGTTGACTTGGCCCGCCAGGCTTGTGAACGAATTTGTGAACGAAACCCGGTGGAATGGCCGAGATGGTGAGGAACGCGGCGTGCCGCCCTCGACGGACACACCATTGGGACCTGCAGCTATGAGACTGACCGAACGTGGGGGAGACGACGACCGGCTAGCTAATAACCCAGAGGTCGCAGGTTCGAATCCTGTCCCCGCCACCAGCGGAAATGGCCCTCGGAGACGCCTCCGGGGGCCGTTTTCATGCCCGATGGCCACGCATTTGGCCACATTAGCTAGGTTTACTAGTTAACTGCCTTGTACCTTCGTTGCTAGATTTTAGCCTTTTGCCGAGCATGATGGCGTTCCCTTGCTCCGGCGGCGCTTCGGCCACCGTTGGCCAAGTGCGATTTACTCAGAAGCTCAGTGCTAGATAGCTGTCGTCACGGAATTC
>CAWKME010000032.1:0-3713 GCA_963850645.1 uncultured Actinomycetota bacterium
ACCGGCAGGTTAAACCGTGTCTTGCCTGTTCAAGGCTCGACTACGACCCGGCCGACCAGCTCCGCCGGACGCTGGACCCTTGCTTAGAGCCGGAACAGGTGTTGGGCGTTGCGGTGGGCGATTTTGTCGCGGTCGGCCGGACTGATGGGGGCTTGGGCCAAAAACCGGGCGTGCTCCACCGGGTCGCCGTAGGGGTAGTCAGTGGAGAACAGGATCCGGTCGGCGCCGAACACTTGCAGCGCGCATAACAGCGGCGGGATGGTGGTGTAGCCGCAGATGGTGATGTGGACGTGCTCGCGCACGACTTGGGCCACCGACGGTGCGGCGGGGTCGAAGCCGCCGATAACCGCGTCCGCGCGCATCAGCGAAAACGGCAGGTTCTCGCCCATGTGGCCCACGATGATCTGCAGCTTGGGGTGGCGGGCGAACACGCCGGTGGCGGCCAGGCGCAGCACGTGCAGGCCGGTCTCGGCGTGCCAGCCCCACGCCCCGGTGTCGGGGCCCTGCGTGATCTGGGAGGCAGGCCCCCGAAGTACACCTCGGCGACCTGCGGCGGGGGGAAGGTGGGGTGCAAATAGATCGGGGCCGCCAGGTCAGCGATGGTGCCCAGCAGTTCATCGAGTTCGGGCGCGTCCAAAAACCGTCCGCCGGTGTGCCCGTTGATGATCACCCCACGGAACCCCAACTCGGTGATGGCCCGCTTGACCTCCACCGTCGCCGCGGCGGGGTCCTGGGTGGGCAGGCTGGCCAACGCCTGAAACCGATTCGGATGAGCCGCCACCATTTCAGCGACGCGGTCGTTGAGGGCGAGACTGAGCGGCCAGGCCTGTTCGGCCGGCACCTGCTGGGGTCCCGGCACGGTCACCGAGAGCACCTGCATGTCAATGCCCGCCTGCGCATCCATCACCCACAGGCGCTGCTCACCAGCATCGACCAGCTTGGCGATCAAAGCCTCGGCCCCCATCGGCGTCGGCCACACCTGGGTCACCAGGTCAGCAGGAAGCACGTGTTCTTCAAGACCGATCAATGGCATCGCAGTTCCTTCTTTCGTGGGCCACATCGGCCGTTATCGGGCAGCCGCGAGCAGTTTTTCGAACTCATCCCACGTGGTCCCTGGTGACATGTTGAGGGTGAAGTAGCTGATCCCGAATTCCTCGCGCAGGGTGTCCGTGGCCATGAAAAAGTCCCCACTGGTGGCCAAGTGGAGGTCCCCACTGGTGGCCAGATAAAAGTCCCCACCCCGTGTTCGTCGTGTCGATCAGGAACTGCGGGCCCCGATGGTGACGGTGAAGGTGCCAACCACACATCGTCACCACCGGGGAGTTCCATTGAAGTCTGCGAAGGACCGCATGGACATCATTTCTGCCTATCAACAAGTCGGGTCGTACCGAGCCGCCGCCGAGCTGTGCGGCACCACCCACAAGACCGTCAAACGGGTCGTCGAGAAGTTCGAAGGCCGGCGAGGCCGCACCGCCGCGGGCCGAACGGGCCCACAACTACGATGCGGTGGCCGAGCTTGTCGCCGAGCGGGTCGAAGAAATCCCAGGGTCGGATGTCGGCCAAGCGGATGCTGCCGATCGCCCGTGCCGCCGGGTACGAGGGGTCGGCGCGCAACTTCCGCCGCCTGGTTGCTGAGGCGAAGATGTTGTGGCGCAACGAGCATCACCGTGGACGCCGCCCCGCGGTGTGGTCACCGGGTGAGTATCTGGTGATCGACTGGGCCCAAGCCGCGCCGGGATTGTTCCTGTTCTGCGCGGTGCTGGCGTTCTCCCGGTGGCGCTTCGTCGCGTTCGCTACCGATCAGCGGGCGTCGACGACGCTGGCGTTGATCGCCGAAGCGCTGGGCGCGATCGGTGGTGTCCCGGCCCGGGTGCTGGCCGACCGGATGGCGTGTCTTCAAGGGCGGTGTCGTCGCCAACGTGGTGATCCCCACTGCCGAATACGTCCGGCTGGCAGGTCATTACGGGTTCGCCCCCGATTTCTGCCATGCATCCGATCCCGAATCGAAGGGGATCGTGGAGAACTTGTGCGGCTACGCCCAACGCGATCTGGCGGTGCCACTACTCACCGACGCCGCCATCACCGGGCTACCGGTCGACTGCGGGCCGCCAACACCGCGGCCAGGGCGTGGTGCGTCGAGGTCAATGCCGCGGTGCATTCGGAGATCTGCGCAGTACCCGACGAGCGGCTTCTGGTCGAACGTGAACTGCTGCAACCACTGCCGTCGCTGCGGCTGCAGATCGGGGCGCCCTCAGTGATCCGCAAGGTCGACCGGCTGTCCTGTATCCGGTACGCCTCGGCCCGCTACTCGGTGCCCACCCGGCTGATCGGAGCCAGCGTGGCCGTGGTGCTCGATCACGGCGCGGTCTGCCTCGTCGAACCCGCCACCGGGATGATCGTGGCCGAACACGAACTCGCCGCCCCCGGCAGCGCCTCGATCCTCGACGCGCACTACGACGGGCCACGACCGGCACCGAACCGGGGCCCTCGACCGCAGAACGACGATCGAGCAGCAGTTCTGCGCCCTGGGCGCTGACGCCGAGGCGTTCCTGATCGGGGCTGCCGCGATCGGCAACACCCGCCTGGGCTCTGAGCTGGAGGTCCTGCTCGGCATTGGGCGCCGCGCACGGTGACCGACGCACTGATGGCGGCGCTGCGGCGGGCGGTGGCGTTCCGGCGGTTCCGTGCCGCCGACGTCCGTTCCATCCTGGCCGCCGGCGCCGGAACCCCACAACCTCGCCCCGCTGGGGATGCGTTGATCCTGGACCTCCCGGTCGCCCCGACCCGTTCCCTGGAGGCCTATACGATCACTCCGGCCGTCGACGGCGGCGTAACGTCATGACGACAACATCGGCGAAGCTAGCCAAAGCCGTTGCACCGCTCATCGATTCCTCCACTGACTGCCGATCTCGACGCCGGGTTACGCCGGCTCAAACTGGCTGCGATCCGCCGCACCGCACCCGAGGTTCTCATCACCGCCAAGACCCAACGCTGGACCCCGGAGGAAATGTTGCGGACCCTAATCGAGACCGAGTTGGCGGCCCGGGATGCCTCCAACGTCGTCAACCGGCTCAAGGCCGCCGGGTTCCCGGTCACCAAGACCTTGGACGCGTTCGACATGGCCGCCTCCTCGATCCAACCGAAGGTGTTCGACTACCTGTCCAGCCTGGAATGGGTTCGCGCACAACAGAATCTGGCGATCATCGGACCGGCCGGGACAGGCAAGTCCCACACCCTGATCGGTCTCGGATCGCCGCGATCCACGCCGGGCACAAGGTCCGCTACTTCACCGCCGCGGACCTGATGGAAACCCTCTACCGCGGACTGGCCGACAACACCGTCGGCAAGATCATCGAATCCCTGCTGCGGGTCGATCTGATCATCCTCGACGAACTGGGCTTCGCCCCGCTGGATGACACCGCAACACAACTGCTGTTCCGGCTCGTCGCCGGCGCTTACGAACGCCGATCCCTGGCCATCGGCTCGCATTGGCCCTTCCAGGAATGGGGACGATTCCTGCCCGAGCAGACCACCGCGGTCAGCATCCTCGATCGGCTCCTACACCACGCCACCGTCGTCATCACCGACGGCCAGTCCTACCGCATGAAGGACGCCCAACACCGGAAGGAGCAGCCACAACCAACCTAGGAATTACCGCACGGGGTGGGGACTTTTATTTGGCCACCAGCGGATACTTCTAGATGGCCATTGAC
>CAWKME010000033.1:0-13829 GCA_963850645.1 uncultured Actinomycetota bacterium
CCTTCAGCGGCCGGTGAACATCGGAGCGCGGCGCTGGGCCGCTGCTGCCACGCCCTCGCGGAAGTCGGCGGTCGCCTGTAGTCGGGTTTGTTCTTCGAGCTCGCGGGCGGTGGCCGCGGCGACAGCCTCGGCGAGTCCGGCGCGCGTGGTGGCACGGATGCTTGTCAGTGCCAAGGGAGCCGAGGCGGCGATTCGTTCGGCGAACCGAATCGCCGCCGGGCGCACATCACCGTCGGCGGCCAATTCGTCGACCAACCCTGCTGCGTGGCCGATTTCACCACCGAAACGCTCACCGGTGAGCATCCACTCGAGTGCTTTTTGCTGGCCAACGACACGTGGCAACGTGGCGGTGATCCCGAAGCCGGGATGAAACCCGAGCCGGCTGAAGTTGGCCGCAAATTTCGAGGAGGGTGCCGCCACCCGGAAGTCTGCGCTAAGGGCAAGCCCGAGTCCGCCGCCGATCGCGGCGCCGTGCACCGCGGCGACAACCGGCTTGCTGGTGCGGAACAACCGGATGGCCTGAGCATAAAGCTCGCTGGGCGACAAACGATCCTCGGCGGGCCGGGAGAAGTCGGCGCCGGCGCAGAAGTGCTTTCCCTCCGCACACAACACGATCGCCCGGCATTCGACGTCGTCGTCCAGCCGCTCGTAGGCGTCGGCGATGCCCTTGATCAAGGCGGTGTCAAAGAAGTTGTTGGGGGGCCGATGGATCTCCACCATGGCCACGTGGCCGGTGGATTCGACGGTGACATCCGGAGTGGTCACAGCTGTTCCAGTAGTTCGCGCACTGCGGCATTGAACGTCTCGGGCTGGTCCATATTCGCCGCATGCCCCGCGTTGTCGATGACAACCTTGCGGGAAGTGGAGATGTGGCGATGCATGTAGTCGGCCCCGGCCAGAAAGTCGGTGTCCTGGGCGCCGACGATCACCAACGTGGGCACCGTGATGCTGTCGAGCGATGTGATCACGCGAGCGTCCTTTTGAGCCATGACACCGCGGGCGGCGCGAGGCAGCCCCTCGGGATGCTCATGCACCGCCTGCGCGAGTTCCGCCGAGATATCGGCCGGCGCTTCGCCCCGCTCAAGTTGTTGGGCGCGTCGTTCCACCCACGCGTTCCACTTGTCGCGGGCTTCGTCATTGCGGTAGCCCGGCCCCGTGTCGACCAGCACCAGCGCGGCCACCCGCTGCGGATGGACGAGGTGGAAGGCCAGGGATAGGTAGCCGCCCAAGGACATTCCGCCGAGCACGGCCCGATCGGCACCCGCGGCGTCGAGAATGGCCGCCATGTCGGCGACGCTGATCTGCTCGCTGTAGCGGTCCATGTCGTCGGGTGCGTCGCTGCTGCCGTGGCCGCGCTGGTCCCAGACGATCACCGGCCGGTCGACGCTCAAGGCATCGAATTGGGGTCCCACATGCCCGCGGTGGCGCCGAAACCGTGCGTGAGCAAAAGCGGCACACCCGGCGCCTGCGGGTTGTGCACCTGGAAAGCCAGCGTGACCCCGTCTGGGCGCTGCAGTCGGTTCACTGCATCACCTCCGACCCGGACTGGATGGCTGGGTACAGGGCGTCGGGACCGCAGGCGACCAGGGCCGCGCCGAGCCGGTCCGCCCAGCGATGATGCCCTCCGGCTTCGTCTCGCCAGGCCCAGAGTCGACGGGTGAGATAATGCAACGGGTACTCCTTGGTCATACCGATAGCGCCATGCGTCTGATGGGCGGCCGCCGTCACCAGCTGCGCGGCCCGGTCGGCAAGCATTTTGGCGCAAGCGATTTCGAAGCCACCCCGGCCGAGTTCGACCGCTTCGACCGCTCCGTCGATAGCCGATGCGACCACGGCGGCCTGCTGGTGGATGGTGACCAAATGGGCTTGCACGGCCTGGAAACGACCGATGGGGCGCCCGAATTGCTCACGTTCGCGGCTGTAGCGCAATGTCATTGCCGCGACGGCACTTATCGCGCCGGCCATCAACGCGGCGCGCCCCAGCGCGGTGCGCTCCCAGAGCGTTTCTTCGGTGACCTCGTCCGGCGCGTCGGCGCGTGCGGTTACCGGCACACCATCGAAAACCACTGTGTCACGGGGCTCATCGGCGAGGTTGGCTCCGCGGCTGACGGCCGGGCCGCCTGATTGTGCGGCCGGTCCGGGCGCGAGCACGACGACGCCGTCGACGAGTCCGATGACATGCTCGGCGCGGTGACCCCACGCCACGGCAGGCACCGTACCGAACAGGCGGTCACCGTCGAGACGGAGCGCCGCGTGGCAGCGGGCGGCAGTACCGTGCGAACACCCTTGGGCAGCGCGAGACCTGCAGACGCCAGCAGCCACCCGCCGACCAGTCCGGCCTCGGCCAGGGGGACCGGCGCCGCGTGTGCTCCCGCGGCACGGAGCAGCTGGACCGCATCGGCAACGCTGCCCCCGGCTCCGCCCAGCTCCTCGGGGACGGGGACGTCACTGAATCCGCTCTGCTGCAACGCTTTCCATAGTTGTCGAGCCCAACCGGTAGCTTCGGCTTCGCCGACATCCTGCCACCGGCTGTGCGCGGCAAACAGCTTGGCGGCCAGGCTATACAGTTCGTTGTCACTCATGACAAACCTTTGACGGCGACCGAGCGCAGCACCTCATTGGTACCGCCTCGGATGGTGAACGACGGCGCGTCCAGCACAGCGCGACGTAACAACCGTTCGAACAACGACGGTGTATGCGCCGGCTCCAGGCCGCACACGAGCTCGCGGTCCAACAACTCCCGCAGCGCGCTCACGACATCCTGTTCGAACCGGGTGCCCATCTCCTTGATGAGCGCGGCCTCGGCCGCGGGCGTGCCGCCCGCGTCGATCGCCCTGGCCACGGCCAGCGAAAGCCGGCGCAGCACCCAGTACTGGGCCGCGAGTTCGCCGATCAGCCGACTCCCGGCGGGACTGGCGGCCAGGTCTGGCCACTCGCGGATGAACTCCTGAACGAGCAGGAATGTCGAGATCCACCGGTCTGGGCCGCTGCGCTCAAAGGCCAACTCGTTGGCGTTCTGCGCCCAACCGTGCCCGATTTCGCCGATTACCATCTCGTCCGACACCAGCACGCCGTCAAGGACCACCTCGGCGAAGTGGTCGGTACTGCCGTTCAGGTAGGGGATCGGCTTGACCGTCACGCCAGGGCTGCGCATATCGATCAGGAATCGGCTCAGTCCCTCATGGCGGGCGCCCTCCCCGGTTCGACACAGCGCGATCATGAAGTCGGCGCGCATAGCGTTGCTCGTCCATACCTTGACGCCCGACACCCGCCAGCCGTCCGCGACGCGCACACCTCGCGTCCGCACCGACGCGAGGTCGCTTCCGGCGTCCGGCTCGCTCATGCCGATGCAAAAACACAACTCCCCCCGGCAGATTCGAGGCAACAGCCACCGCTTCTGTTCCTCGGTGCCATAACGCAAGAGCACCGGGGCGATCTGTCGGTCGGCCACCCAGTGATGCCCAACCGGGGCACCCCAGCGCAGCAGCTCTTCGACGACGACAAAGCGGTCGACCGCGGTGGCGTCGCGACCGCCATAGCGCGCTGGGACCGCCATGCCGACCCATCCACGCTCAGCCAACGCGGCGGAGAACGCCGGATTGACCTCAGCGCCCATCCCGAGGCCGGGCTCGAATGTCCCCCAGGGCAGCGTCTCGACCAGGAATGCGCGAACCTGCTCCCGCAATTCCAGCTCCGGGGCGGTGAGCGCGGCAGGCGACATGACCATACTTGGCAGGCTAACCCCACCCCGGCCTCGCTGTTGGAGCAGAGCGCGTTGGTGGATCTTGGATTGCTACCGCAGTCGATGCTGCCGAACGCCTACCCATACCTGCCAGCGTTGGGTCCCGACCTGAACTTCAACTTGGGTCAATCCAGCGTGACGGGCTTGTCGCTGCTCACGGGCGCTGACGGGCGCGCTGGCCAGAGACCTCGGATTGATCCCACCATGGGATTTAGGCTGATGGACGCCGAGGACTCTAAGCGAGTTGTAGGGGATCGGCTTGACTGGGTGGCGACTCCACCACTTTCGGCTCAGCACAAACCAGCGCGGGGCGACTCACCGGCGACCGTTCCATGGGGGGCTGGTCTCTGCAAGGCCGATTTGTTGCTTGGCATATCAGGTCACGCCTTTGACCGTTCTTGACGCCGTCAAGACCCGAGAACGAAACCGCAGGTAACGAGCGGGACTGAACGGGAACGAGACGGAACGAAACTGCTGCTCAGAAGGCATATTGCCTGGTAGGGAGGCGGGTTCGATTCCCGGCAGCTCCACAGAAACATGTAGGTCAGGACCACAAGGCCTGGCCGGTGTCTTTCCGCGTCAACACTGGGAAGAAGTCCGCCGCCTAAGGGCTGGACGAGGTCGCCGGCCCGTGCGTTGGCGCCGCGGCCTCTGCGAACAGATTTTTGTGCTCACGCAGGAACTGGAGCAGAGACTGTGGCGGCTGGCTGGTGAAGTGTTCGAACGCGTCGCTGACGTGATAGAAGGCTTGATATTCGGGCGGGCGAGTGCGCAAGTAGCGCCACAAGTGGGTGAGGTGTTCGACCGCAACAGCGTTGACCCCCACAGCCGAAGCGGCGCTGGCCCATTGATCGTCGCTGACCTCGACATACTGCACCGGTCGACCCAGGATGTCGCCGAACGCCGCTGCGATCTCTTTGTTGGTTACCGCGCCGGCCATCAGTCGAACCACCGTGCCACTCGACAGCACCGGGCGGTCAGCACCGCCGCGGCCACCCGGGCGACATCTTTGGCGCTCACCATCGGGATCGCCGTGGTTTCCGGTCCCCACGGCAAGGCGATCATCCCAGCCCGGGCCAGGCTGAGCAGGGCCCAAGTGCGGAGGTTTTCATAGAAGACGGTGGCATCCAGATGGACGGCGCCGACGTCGGCCCAGTCGAAGATCTGCTCGGCCAGCCAGTGGCGGGCTTGGTGCGGGGTGGGCTGCTCGCCGCCGGGCTGCAACCACTGCGACAGGTTCACGACCCGCTCGACACCGGCGGAGCGTGCCGCGGCAGCGAAAGTCGCGGCGGCTTCGAGCAGGCCCTGCTGCACCGGATACGCGAAGTAGGCACCGCGGATACCGACCATCGCGGCCGCGACTGATCGGAAGTTGCGCAGGTCGCCGTCGACGACTTCGGCGCCGAGCGCGCGAAGCCGATCGGATCGGTCATCGAGTCGGTGGACGAAGGCGCGCACGGGGTAGCCCCGATCCAGCAGTAAGCGCGTGACATGGAAACCTGTCGAGCCTTGGATGCCTCCCGCGGCGCCAGTGACAAGAACGGGCGCGACAGTCATGATGTTGTCCTTTCCAGTCGGGCCGTCCAGGTAAGTGGCGGGGCCGAGTCGGCGATCCCGGCGCGCGTAGACGCCACCAGCAGCACGTTCAACCGTGGGTCATCACCGCGCCCGTCGGTGGATCCGTGAACCCCGGCCGGCGGTGTTACACTTGCAAAAAACCTAAACCCAATAGACAAATAAGTCAAGCATCTGAAATTGAAATCTGTCTAAGTGGTAGAGTGATCGCGTGGCTGGGCGGCGTAACTATAACCAGGACTGTCCGATCGCTAGTGGGCTCGACGTGCTCGGGGAGCGCTGGACACTGCTGATCGTGCGCGAGCTCGTCGGAGGCCCGCGCCGCTACAGCGACTTGCGTGCGCAGTTGCCCGGCATCGCGACAAATCTTCTGGCCCAACGCCTTGACGAACTCGAACAGGCTGGCGTCGTCGAACGCACCGAGTTGCCCGCACCGATCGCACGCACCGTCTACACCCTCAGCGACGACGGGTGGCGTCTGGTGCTTCCCATCCTCGGTGCGGTTGCGCGGTTCGGTCTGCACACGATGCGGTTCAGCACCGAGGAATCTCGATCACCACTCAACGGCTTTCTCGTCGGCGTGCTCCTGGGTTTCGACCCGGCCGGCGCCGTGGGAGTTGAGGCAACGTATCGCGTGCAGATCGACGGCCGAAATTTCGATTTCGCCGTGACCGCAGGACGACTCGCCGGGGCGCGGCACGAGCCAGATGTGACCTTGAGCGCATCAGCATCCGACCTGGTGACCGCTCGCCTGGGCTCCACTGCAGCGCAGCGTCTCGCTGCCCTGCGTCGGCTCCGCTTTCAGGGCAACCACGACGATGTAGACGCCATGCGGGCGGTCTTGGGGCTGACGAACGAAAGGGCCCAGGCCTCGACCAGCTAGCCTCTAAAGATCCCCACCCACAGGTATTGACAGTTGCTCCTCCGCCTGGCGTCAGGGTCGAGTAGAGCACACGGGTGGCCGCAGGTTGTCGACGGCGTCAACACCACCAGGTGTATCCGCAGGTCTCCTCTCGCGCGGTCCTTCATACGATGAGACTCGGGACCGGGCACCATCCCGAAAGCGCCGTCAGGCATGCCGCGTCGCCGCTGAACAATTCGAGGTAGCGCCTCAGCACTGTTGATGTCATCAACACATCGCGCGTATTCGCAGGCCTTTTGGCGTTGTTTCGCGTGTTTTCGCGTTGCCGAATTCAGCGTTTCCACTGGTCAGCGCATATTTTGCAGCAGGTTCGATTCCCGGCAGCTCCGCCAGAACTCCAGGTAAGGGGCACCGAAAGGCTCCAGAATGAACCGATCGCAACGGGGAAACATCAAGCTGAGTACAACACGCGGTCACGCTACGCGAGGTCGTAGTCGGCGAGCTCTGGACGCGCCATCGCCTCCTGGAAGCGACTGAAACTCCACGGCCAGGCGACGGGTATGCCGCGGTCGTCGAGGTACCAGCTGCGGCAGCCGGTCACCCAGACGGTGTTCTTCGCGGCCTCCACCCGCTGTACCTCGAAGCGATGCGTCGCCTCGGCGCTGGCGCAGACCGAGCGGCACACGTCCCGGCGCAGAAGGTCGATGAGCTGGATCAGATACCCGAACTGCGCCTCTGCGACGTCAATCAGCGAGAAGTTGCCGACCGGGCCGTTCGGGCCGTTGAGCATGAACAGGTTCGGGAACCCGGGCACCGAGACCGACAGATACGCATACGGACGCGGCGTCCACGCGTCGTCAATGCGCACGCCGCCCCGACCCACCACCTCGATCGGGCGCAGGAAGCGGTCGACCCGGAACCCGGTTGCCAGCACGAGCACGTCGAGCTCATGGAGCTGGCCGTCGACGGTGCGCACACCGCCAGCCTCGACGTGGTGGATCCGCTCGGTGACCAAGCGGGCGTTGGGCCGCTGGATGGCGTCGTAGAAGTTCGGCGAGATGATCAGCCGCTTGCATCCCGCGCGGTAGTGGGGCCGCAACTTCTCGCGCAGGTCCGGGTCGGCCACGTGCTCCTCGAGGTTGGAGCGGCTCAGTTCCTGCAGCATCGTCAACGCCGGCGATTCCGCGTCCACCACGGCGTTGGCGAAGCCCTGCACGAAGTTCACGTTCAGCTCGTCACGCAGCCGCACCAACACGGTTGGGTCGGCGCGGTAGTGGGCGCGGTCCTCGTCGCTTATCGGCGGGTTGTCTACGGCGAGGACCCACTGCGGGGTGCGCTGGAACAGATGCAGTTCGCCGACGACGTCGACGAGCGCGCCGGTGATCTGCACGGCCGACGACCCGGTGCCGATCACCCCGAGCCGCGCCCCGGCCAGCGGCGTGTCGTGATCCCATCGGGCGCTGTGGAACAGCGGCCCGGCGAATTCGTCGAGCCCGTCGATGTCGGGATAACGCGGGTGGTGCAGCACACCGGTCGCGGCGATAACGACGTCGGCCTCATCGCGTTGGCCGGTGGAAAGCTCGATCCGCCAGCGGGCGCCGTCGTATTCCAGTCGGCGCACCTCGGTGCCGTAGCGGACCAATCCGGGCACCCCGTGGCGGTTCGCGACTGTCTCGAGATAGCTTAGGATCTCCGCTCCGGGCGAGAACGCGTGGTTCCAGTCCGGGTTGGGGGCGAACGAGTAGGTGTATAGGTGCGACGGCACGTCACAGGCGATGCCCGGATACGTGTTTTCGCGCCAGGTGCCGCCGAGACGGTCGGCCTTCTCGTACACCGTGATGTCGGTGAAGCCGGCCTCGCGCAACTTGATCGCGCTGAGCAGCCCGGCCATGCCGGCGCCGACGACGACGAAGCGGGGGTTCATTGGGCTCATTATCGTCGTGGCCGGAGCCCGTTGAGCGCGAGCCACTTGTAAGCAGCACGACGCCGGGAGCGGTACGCGCGGCGGCCACATCGCTCGGCTTCGGGGAGCAGGTCAGGATGCAATTCCTGGCCTGTTTTCATTTCCACGACATCGGCGCCACCCCGCCGTCGGATGACCTTGCGGTGCAGGGTCGCTCACCGAGTACGAGCGCGAGCTGTCAAGAAGCGCACGCACCTGAAGCGGCTGCCTCGAAGGAGAGGCATAAAGAAGCCCGCAGTCCGAATCAGGGCTCTAGTCCGAATCAGGGCTCTAGGAATTTCAGAACCTCGTCAACAAACTCGTCGTGGTACTGGAATATGCCGCCGTGGCCGACCACGGAAGCTCTGGCCTCCGTCGAAAAGGGGCGCGCAAAGGGCAAGGTGGTCGTAAAAATCAGGTGAGAGGTTCTCGAGGCCGGACACTCCACCGTGCAAGTTTGTTTCGCTTAAGCTGCGCATTGTAGGCAAGACAGCGAGCGCGCGAAGGCCCGACCGCCGATGTGGTCTTGTTCGCTTCGCGTAGGCCAAGGATTGGAATCCCTCAGCTCCACCAGAGTTTCGCGTTGAGCGGTTGGCCGCGAATCACAAGGTCAAGCGCGCGATTCCAGCTTGGTGCGGAAGCCCGGTCCGGCTTCGGGTATCACATTTCGCGCGGTGATCTCTTCGCCGCAGTGGGCGCAGATCAGGCGTGGATCGGCGAACTCGCCGCAGGTGTTGTGGCGCAGCACAATCGGTGGCCCGTCTGGGTGCGGCAAGTGCTCGTCCCCCCACCGCATTAGGACGACGATCGCTCCGAAGAGATCGCGGCCTGCGTCGGTGAGCCGATACTCGTGGCGCTCGGGATCCCGGGAGTATGGCACCCGCTCAAGCAGGCCCACATTGACAAGCATTCGCAGCCGCGACGAGAGCGTGGGCCGCGGAATGTTGAGGTTACGCGCGAGTTGACCGAAGCGCTGCACTCCGAAGAACGCCTCGCGCAGGATAAGGAGCGTCCACCGCTCACCGACCAGCTCAAGTGCCCGGCCGACCGACTCCGCTTCGAAGCGGTGGGACAGATCGGCGGCGGCCATAGTTCACCAACTGTACCCGGTTCAATTGCTGAACCATAGGTGGTAACGTAATTGAACCGTCACCGTTACCAGGAGCCCCGATGAATCAGCCGGACCTGACCGCCACGCCGCGCAGCGGAGCCGAGAGCCATACCGAGATCCTCGCCGAAAAGATCGCGTTTTCGGCCCGGGAGGTGTCGGCGGAGATCGACCGCGATCGCCGACTTCCAGACGAGCTGGTGGCCCGTATGCGCGAGGCCGGGCTACTGCGCGCCGGAATGCCGCGGGAGGTTCAGGCACCGGAGCTCGCGCCCGGACTGGCACTGCGGTGCGCCGAAGCGGTGGCGCGCGGCGACGCATCGGCGGGATGGTGTGTGTCGATCGCGATTACCAGTAGCCTGCTGGTCGCTTACCTGCCATCGTCCAGCCGTGACGAGATGTTCGGCGGTGGGCAGGGTGTCGCGGCGGGGGTGTGGGCGCCGCGCGGCACGGCGAGGTCAGTCGATGGCGGTGTTGTGGTGTCCGGGCGCTGGCCATTCTGCAGCGGGATCACCCACTCTGACATGATGTTCGCCGGTTGCTTCGTCGACGAGCGCCGCGTGCCCTCCGTCGTTGCGCTACCCAAAGACGACCTGCAGGTCCTCGACACCTGGCACACGCTGGGCCTGCGCGGCACGGGCAGCCACGACAGCGTTGCCGATGAGGTTTTCGTGCCCGCCGATCGCGTGTTCTCGGTGTTCGACGGACCGACCGTGGACCGGCCGCTGTATCGCTTTCCGGTGTTCGGATTCTTCGCGCTGTCGATCGGCGCAGCCGCGTTGGGCAATGCGCGCGCCGCGATTGACGACCTCGTCGAGCTGGCCGGTGGCAAGAAAGGGCTGGGGTCCACGCGCACCCTGGCTGAACGTCCGGCGACCCAAGCGGCGGTGGCAACGGCCGAGGCGGCGCTGGGCGCCGCTCGCGCGCTGTACTACGAGTCAATTGACGCGGCCTGGCAGGCCAGCCAGGATGCTGATGCAGTGCCGCTGGCGATGCGTAACCGGCTACGTCTGGCGGCCACGCACGCGGTACGGACCTCGGCCGACGTTGTGCGCAACATGTATGACCTGGCGGGCGGCAGCGCCATCTACGACAGCGCACCCCTGCAGCGCCGTTTCCGCGACGCATTCACGGCCACCGGCCACTTCCAGGTCAATGAGGCGTCACGCGAGCTGCCCGGCCGCGTCCTGCTCGACCAGCCTGCCGATGTGTCGATGCTGTGACCGGTATCGAAGTCGCCCTACCGTTCTGGCTTGACCGGCCCGCCCTCGAGGCAGTGGATGTGGCGCTGGCGGCGTCTGACATGGGCTTCGATGCGGTGTGGATTGGCGAAATGGCCACCTACGACGCGTTCGCGCTCGCGACCGCGATAGGGCTCCGCACGCCCGAAATGCCCCTCAAGATCGGACCGCTGGCCGTCGGCGTCCGCAGCCCGGTGGCACTGGCGCTGGGTGTAGCTTCGGTCGCCTCGCTCACCGGCAGCCGGGTTGACATCGCATTGGGAGCGTCCAGTCCGGCGATCGTGACCGGCTGGCATGACCGTCGATGGGCCCACCACGTGCCGGTCATGCGCGAAACCATCGAATGCCTGCGATCGATATTGACCGGCGCACGCGTCGAGTACGTCGGCCAACACGTCAGCAGCCATGGTTTTCGACTGCGCGGGGCGCAGCCCGATACGCGAATTGCGTTGGGGGCGTTCGGCCCTGGCATGATTCGAGTGGCGGCGCAGCACGCCGATGAGGTCGTGCTCAATCTTGCTTCGCCCGCCCGCGTCGCGGAGGTGCGTGCGGCAATCGACGCCGCGGCCGCGCTGGCCGGCCGTGCCCCGCCGCGCCTCACGGTGTGGGTGCCGATCGCCCTCAACCCCGGTGATGCCGCCCACACCCAACTGGCTGCTCAACTGGCCGTGTATCTCGGCCCGCCCGGCTACGGCGAGATGTTCAGCGCGCTGGGTTTCGACGACCTCGTCCGTACGGCCCGTGCAGGCGCAACTCGTCGCGAACTGGCGGCTGCCGTCCCGGTCGAGCTGCTCGACCGTGTGTGTGCGTTGGGCACCGCCGACCGAGTCGCGGCACGGCTACGCGCCTACCGCGAAGCCGGCGCCGACTGCGTCGCGCTCGTGCCCTCCACAGCCGAAGACCCGGGAGGCCGGACGACCCTCCGCGCGGCGGCAACTGCGGCTAGCTGTACTAGCCGGGAGATGTGAATCGTGACACTCCTGATGGAGAGGGGATGGGTGATGACGACTCTTGACGCCGTCAAGAGCTGAAGACAAACCCGCAGGTAACGAGTGGGACTGAATCGGAACGAAACGTAGCCAATCTGCAACTCAGAAGGCATATGCCCAGGTAGAGAGGCGGGTTCGATTCCCGGCAGCTCCACCGGAGAAGTCCAAGGTCAGGGGCATGAGTTCTGGCCTGGGCCTTTCTATTTCGCCGCGACGGACACAGTTCGGCGCTTTAGTCGGCAGAGCGGCGCGCCATCTTCGCTGCGGCGGCTCGCAATCGTGCGGCGATGCGCGGGGCGAACATTGGCACCGTCACGTCCTCGCGAAGCCGGGTCAGTTTGGAGGTCTTGATTCGCCATCGGCCGTCGATCTTCTCGTAGGTCTCGTGGTAGTGGCCGTAGCCGTGCAGGGTCAAGGCCGGCACCAGGCGGACGACGTCGTTGAGGGCCCAGATGCCCCGAGCCGTCGTCGCTGATGTCAGTTCGATTTCGGGAGCGTGCACCTGATGGACAGTCGCTTGAGACGGCTTGCCGATCGTGTTGCGGGTGTAGGCCATGAATTCGTCCACGCCGACGATCACGCTGCCTCCCGCTTCCGTTGTGTCGCCGACGAAGTCGTCGGTGAAGACATCCCGCCATCTATCCCAGTCCTTGGTGTCGAGATACCGGCAGTAACGCGCCTTCAACTGCTTGATCGACTCGATCTCCATGAGCACGGTGTCATCGTTCATCGCATACCTCCTTGTCTCGCACAACGCTGGTAAGCATCGTCAGAGCGACATCGTGTCGATGATTTTCAGGTTCCGGCGCACAGCGTACGGTTACGTTGAGCGAATGCTCAGCGCAATCGGACTTCGGGTCCCCCGATGACCACGGGCGTCGTCATCGGCATGGACCCAGGGTGACCGCTACGGCAAGTTCCGTTATTCGACGTCGTTGCTCACCGACATCGGTGAGGACCTCGACGCCCTACACGAGGGTTCAGACCGTTCCGCGAACGGTTCGGCGTCGAGATTGAGACGAGGATCTGGTCATGCATCCACGCGTGGGCCTGCACCAGGTTGCGTTCCTCGACGAAAGCACCACGGCGTTCGTCGAACACTGTCGCCGGATCGGCGTGCACCACATGACGCTCGTGACTGCTTCGCTGACGCGGCGGGGCGGGGTGGACGAGGCTCAGCAGGCACTCGCGGGCGGCGGGCCGCGAGTGGAAACGGTGAATCATCAATTCGCCGCCTACCCCGACCTGGATAACGACCGTGGCGAGGCGACCGAGAAACTGTTGCAGGCCATCGACATCGCCGCGGCATTGGGGGCGAGCTCGGTGTATCTGCAAACGGGCGGCCGCGGATGTTTGACGTGGGAGCAAGCCGCCGAACGCTTCGCCGCGCTCATCGCGCCGTGCAAGGTGGCAGCTGCAGCCCAGGGGGTCAGTTTGCTCGTCGAGAACGCCTCGTCGTTCAATGCCGACATCCACATTGCCCACACGCTCGCCGATACCATCACCCTCGCGAAACTCGCCGGCATCGGTCTGTGCATCGAATGGCACGCCTGTTGGGTGGAGGCTGGCTTGAAGGCGCTTCTGCAGCAAGCGATTCCGATGACGGGTCTCATGCAGGTCAGTGACTACGTGCTTGGGGACAGGACCGCACCCTGCCGCGCGGTGCCCGGCGACGGAGTTATCCCGCTGGACCGAATACTGGGCGACGCGCTCGAGGCCGGGTACGAAGGCGTCTTCGACATCGAGTTGGTCGGTCCGCGCATCGCTGCAGAAGGGGCGCGCGCCGCTACCGAACGCGCGGCGCGAAGGGTATCGGAAATCCTCACCACGCTGGGAGCCTGAACCGATGGTCTATGGCGACGGGCCCGTCGACGACAAGCTTCGCAACGCGTGGCACCGTTTCTGCGATCAGCTCAGGTCCGCCGGCGACGATGTGTTCAAGGACGCCGACCCCGGTAGTCCGATCCTGCGGGCCGATGCGTTCCGGTTCCTCACCCAGAACCTGGGGCAGGCGTTCGATCTGGCGCCTGAGACCAAGGATCCGGCCTTCCCGCAGCTCCATCCCTTCTGCACACCGACGCGCAAGCTGGGTGGTGACGTCGCCGACTTTACCTATCGCCAAGCGTGGATCGACGGCGATCACACCTACCGGATCAGCGATAACCGTGGCACCGCACGGTGGCTCAACGTGACGGTGCAGGGCCCGCGACCTGATCGCATCCCTGGCACCGATTGGCCGAGTCTGCACGAGCCCTTCAGCGACATTCCGTAGACCAACATGTTCGGTCATCACGTCACTACCGAAGCCGACGGCAGTTTCGAGCTCTACGTCGGGGGAGAGGTACGCGCCGAGAACTGGCTGCCGACAAC
>CAWKME010000034.1:0-134509 GCA_963850645.1 uncultured Actinomycetota bacterium
GCTGATGCAGCCGCCGCGCCGACCCATCCGGCGCCCAGATGTCGAGGACCCGTTCGCCGTGCAGGTAGGTGGCCAGGGCACTGCCGCCCTGTCCGGGGCTTTGGAACATCGTGAAGGATCGGTCGGCGACCGACCGGAACCGCAGATCCACCTGCATCAGGGCGCTACTCCTACCGCGGTCTCCAGATCATCCAGAGCGCGCTCGGTCAGCGGTATGAGCGACTCGATGTCTGGCATCACTCTCTGCCGGACACATAGCCGAACGTCACCCGGTCGGCATAGGAGCACATCGTCACATTCAGCGCCTGCCCGTCGATGGCCGTCGACACCGGATAGATCTCCTCCAGATGCGCGCCGTTCCAATACAAGTCGGCCGGCGGCCCGGGAACGTTGGAGATCGACAGGTTGTAGCCGCGGCGCAGCCGCGGCGCGAACGGCACCATCGGCAACAGGACCGTGGGCCCGATACTCGGCGCGAGCAACAGCGTCGTCGCGTTCGATCCGCGGCTGGCCACCTGGTGCTTCGCCCACGTCATCGCCCGGTGGATGTGGGCCAGCCGCTCGGCCGGGTCGGCCGGGTCGGTGCCCAACGGGCACAACTCCGGTCCGAACAAGTTCCCGTGCTGGTCCTCGTCGGTGCCGTGCTCGCGCGCCGCGCACCGTTACCGGGCAGATGGCCACCAGCGACTTGTTCGGCAGCTCGTCGTGCGCGGTGAGCCAGTCCCGCAACACCCCCGCCACGACCGCGGTCACGCACATCGTTGCCGGTCACCCCGGCCGCGTTCTGCACGGCCCGGATGCGCGACTTCGGCCAGCTGGCCCCCGCGAAGGCGTGCTCGCGGCCGAGTCGGCCGTTGAACCTAGTGTAGGGGGCGCCGAACGGGAGCACGCCGTATCCCGCCGCGAGGCTGGCGCCAATGTCGAAAGCTCGCTCGAGGGCGTGTCTGGCGAAACCCAGACCCGACGTGGCGACGTTCACCGCCGAGCGCACCAGCGAGAACGGGTTGGGGACAGTCCGCGGCGGCTGCGGCAGGCTCGGCCGGTTGCTTCGGCGCGAGGGCATAGAGCGGCGGCATCGACCGGCGATCGGGGTCGGTGGTCAGCGCATCGGCGATCATCTTGAATCCGGCGACACCGTCGACCACGGTGTGGTGCATCTTGATATACAACGCGAATCGACCGTCCTCGAGACCGTCGATCAGATACGCAATCCACATCGGTCGCGACCGGTCGAGCCGTTCGCTGTGCAGCTCGCTGATCAGCTTCCACAGCGCTTCGCGATCGGCGCCCGCAGGCAGCGTGCGGCGCTGGATGTGGTCACGCATGTCGATGTTGTCGTCGCTGCGCCACACCCAGATGCCTGCGGTGTCGACGCCGACGTGCGGGTGCCGACGAAATCGCGGATCAAGCTCAGCGGTGCTCGTCAGCGCATCGCGGTACAGCTCGTCGACATACCCCGGGCCCGCCTCGCGGGAGGCGACAGGATCAGCAGCGCGGCGACGTGCATCGGGTCGGACAGCAGCTCTGCCGTCATCATCGCCACGTCCAACGGCTCCAGCAGGTCCATCGGCTCAGACCCCGATACCTCTCCAACGTGATTGGGACCACCGTAGCGGTGTCACCCCGCTACCCGGGCCGGGTATCGCCCCCGGCAGCCGCGCAGTCCTGCGGTCCGGCGGGCGGAGGCTACGGCACCACCGTCGAACCAATGGTCGGCATGAAGTTGCACTGCTTGTCGACCGGGTGACCTGGCCGAAGATCGTCGAGATGATGCTGCCCGACCCGGTGTCGGCGATCGCGACCAATGCGGTCGGGCCATTCGGGTTGATCTAATCGGGCGCTTCCCGGGATGATCGCCGGCACGATAGCGCCGGCCAGCGCCGTCGCCACTGCCCGAACGTCTCGGCAGCCGACCCTTCGTTCGGTGTCATCCCAAGCGCCCACCCGGAACCCGGGAAGATTGTACTTACGCATGCGCAGCGGCGATGTGCCGGTGATCGGTAACCCATTGGCGCAGCTTGGAATAGATGTGCGGGTGGTTCAGTAGGTCGAAGTGGTGTAGCCCCGTCAGCGTCAGTCCGTGTTCGGGTTGGAACGGGATTCGTCGCGTGTTGCCCCTGCCGCAGGCGCTGTGTGAGCGCACGAGGTGGTCACCGACAAGGCGGCCGACCGCCGGAGGTGCGGCGGTGGTGGCGACGAAGTGGTAGCCGGCCCGGGGCAGGAACGGCACCTCCTGGCAGCGATCCTGCAAGAATTCGTCGGGATCGCAGTCTCGCCAGTCGTCCTCGATGCAAGCGCCGAAGCGCAGGTCCTTGATTCCCGCGCTGCGCGCGTTGAGGAAGCCGGCCATGGCCCGCGTTTCCGGCAGCCGGGCCAGCGCCCAAGACGCGATGTGCACCCCTTGTTCCAGGTGTGTTCCCAGGTGCGGGGAGCCCAGGCAGACCACGTGGCGCACCGCGTCGGTCCAGCGGTGCTGCTGCTGCTCGCCGTAGTAGCAGGCACTGCGCGTCACCAGCCCGCCCATCGAGTGGCCCACCAGCACGATCTCATCGATGGGCACCGGCCAGAGCGTCTCGAGCCGGTGCAGCATGTCGGCCAGCGTTTGTCCGTTGTGAGAGATGTGCAGCCCGGTGTTGTAGCGCAGGTAGATGGGGGTGAACCCGTGCTCGTGATGCAGCCGCTGCCCGTAGCTCCGCAGATCCTCGCCGGTGCGCGGCGTACGCCACCACGAGCGTTCGGTGAGAAACAACCCGTGAACGAATACGGCAAGGCGACCGGTGGCTGTCGGGAACGCCGCCGCCACCCCGTCGGCGGTGAGCGGGACGGCCGTCCCGTGGTGCCGGATCTGCATGCTCAGCGCGAATCCGTTGCGGTGTGCCGTCAGCTGATCCCCGTACAGCCCGTTGATCGCGGCGATGGCTGCGGCGATGGTGGGTTGGGATTCGAGCGACTCGTCCCCGTCGCGGCCCCACGCCTTCGATGCCAGCGCGCCGGCTACCCGGGTTGCCCCCCGAATCCCGCCGTCCACACCGCCATAGATAGTGCGGGCCACCGCGTCGTGGATGATTTGGGTGGGCTTCGCCGCCGGTCCTATCGCGCCAAAGACGCGGCTTGCGATACCCGCGTGCATGTCTCGTACCAGCATCGTCAGTACGCCCGCGGCCTCGCCGCCAAGGTCGGCGACCGACCTGATCTCTCGTGTCTGCACCACGCCTCCTTACGAACTCAGAGCGCCCAGACCTGCAAAGCAGCTTCGATTTTCGCACGGACCGGGGCCACAGCAACGACTTTCGGCCCTTCGAGTGGGCCCAGCCCGACGCGCGGCGACCCCCCCCCCCCGCCCGACGTCCCGCCGTTGACCGCCTAGTCGGCGAGCGCCAGCACCTCGTCGAACCCGTCGACGAAGCAGTCGTGGAACACCTCGAAGTCCGGAATCGCGCCCGCATCGACGTTAATTCCCAATGCACAGGTGTCGACGTAGCTGAGCAGCGTGACATTCACCGCCGCACCGATCGTCGGGCCGAAACCGTACGCCATCCGCAGCGCGGCTCCACCGAGACGCACAGGGATCGGGATGCCGGGCACGTCGCTGGCCACGAAATCGACGCGGCGCAACACCGCTCCGATGTACCAGCGTGGCAACAGGTTCAACGCACCGGCGATCAATTGCATGTAAGGCAGCGAGCGCTCGTCGCGTTGCCTCGTGGCCCGGTGATGGATCTCTTCGATTCGTCGCGCCGGGTCGGCGAGGCCGACCGGCACGTCGAACCGCATCATCGTGACCCGGTTTCCGGCAATCGCGTCGCCTTCGGTGCGGAGACTGATCGGCATCCCCACATGAAAGTCCCCGACCGCGACGCTGTGCTTTTCGTGGTAGCGGCGCAGTGCGCCGGTCACGCCCGCGAGGAACGCATCGTTTAGCGAACCGCCGCCCGCGTGTCCGGCGTCGCGCAGCCGCAGCCTCGACACCTCATGGATCCCGAGGCGACGGACCATCGTGCGGTCTTTCATCAGCGACGAGCCGGACTCGGTGATCGGCCGCATGATGCGGTAGACCGACGACGCGACCGCCGCCGCGGAGGTGGCTGTCTGCACCGGCCGCCGCACGGCGCTTCGCACCACGCCGGGAACTCCCGTAACCGAAGCCGTTGCCGCATTGGCGAGCAGCCCGGCGTCGTAGCGGAGTGTGTCGCGCCGTTTCAGGTCGGCAGTTCGTTTCGCAGCACCTTGCCGGAGGGGTTGCGCGGGATCTCCGCGACGAGGGTGATGTCCCGTGGTTGTTCGAAGCGAGACACCTTGTCTTTCAAGTACTTCCGCAGTTTGGCTTCGTCGATGTCGGCACCCGGGCGGGGAACGACGAAGGCAGCGAGCCGCTGGCCGAAGTCCTCATCCGGAACACCGATCACCGCGTGGTCGGCGACGTCGGGATGTTCGCCAAGGGCGTTCTCAACCGCGCGGGGGTAGACGTTCTCACCGCCGGAAACGATCATGTCGTCTTCGCGGCCGACGATGAACAGCCGCCCCGCCTCGTCGAAGTAGCCCATGTCCCCGGTGTCCGTCATCCTGGCGACCACATCCTTGCCACCGCCGCCGGTATAGCCGTCGAACGTCAGGCCACCACCCACGAACACCCGCCCGGTGACGTGCGGCCCGACGGGACTGTCGTTCTCATCGAGAATCTCGACCGGACAGCCGGCAACCGGCCAGCCAACCGATTCCGGTGTCTCCCGTAGATCGGCGGGCGTCGCAAGCGACCCGATGGCGACCTCCGAGGAGCCGTAGCCGTTGTAGAGGATCTCGCCGTAGGCGTCCATGAACCGGCGCGCCAGGCTCGGGTCCAGGCGTGCCCCGGCGGTGATCACCACGCGCAGCGACGCAACCGGGTTTCGCGCCCGCACCTCGTCCGGAAGGTCGAGAATCCGGGCGAGCATGACCGGGACCGCGGCGAGCACGTGCGCGCGATGCAACGACACCTGGGCGAGCGTTGCTTCGGCGTCGAACCGGCGTCTTGTCAGCAGCGTGCCGCCGAGTATCACCGTGAGCAACACCATCCCGAACCCGAACGCGTGAAACATGGGCACCGGTACGACAATTCGGCTTCCAGCGCGCAGCCCGATGCGATCGAGGAACACGGCTCCGACACCGAGTGCCGGGGTGATACTGGGTGTGCGCGGCACACCCTTGGGTGTGCCCGTCGTGCCGGACGTCAGGAGCACGATCCGTCCGCGCGGCCCGGCCTTCGGCCGTGGCTCGCGCCCATCGATCTCGAGCGCCGCGAGATCGACGACGGCGACGGCCTCGTCTGCCGCGCGCACCCGATCGGCGAATTCGTCGTCACAAAGCACGGTCTGGATCCGGTGCGCGCCCAACGCGGTCGCCAGCGCGTCGGTTTGGAACTCGGTGTTGAGCAACACCACGTCGGCACCGACCGACGCCGCCGCGAACATCGCCTGCATGAAGGCGCGCCCGTTGCGGCACAGGATGCCGACCGGGACCCCGGGTCCGACGCCGTGGCGGTAAACCAGCGCGGCCGCCACGGATTCGGTGCGGGACTGCAGCTCGCCGTAGCTCAGCGCGCCGTCATCGTCGATCACCGCGGTCCGGTCCGACCAGCGAACCGCCGCGATCGCCAGCACGGTAGCCAGGTTCGCACTGCCTCGAACCACCTCGCGCACGATGCGGAACATCGTCAGCGGCCCAGCGGGCGCAAACAATCCCGATCGCAGCACCACCCGGGCCGCGCTGGTCACGATGTTCGCGGCTGTCATCGCCGAATCCCCAGAGCGCTTGGGGAATCGGTGGTGAACCGATACATCAGTCCCATCCCGACCTCCAGCGCCCTGGGTAGCAGCATCGAGCTGATTTCGATCGGCCACACCCACAACGGCTGCACGCTGCCGGGCCGGTCAATGATCGCCTTCGCGACGATGTCGGCGGCCTGCTCCGCAGACAGGCCCGGCATTCTGCGCAGGATCGGCGTGGGTTCGCTCATGGGGGTGTGCACCAACGTCATATACACCGAGGTGACATGCACGCCGTCGGCGCGCAGTTCCGGTTCCACGCTGCGCAGCCAGACGTCAAATGCGCTCTTGGACGCCAGGTAGGCGCCCCAGCGCGGGCCTGGTGCGGTGAGCACACCGACCGTCGAAACACTCACGATGTGCCCGCTGCCGCGGCGCCTCATCGCGGGAAGCAGCCCTAGCAGCAACCGGACCGGGCCGAGGTAGTTGACGCCGATCGTGCACTCGAAATCCTGCGGCCGGTCGTACTGGAGATGCAGCGACCGCCGGATGGACTTGCCGGCGTTGCTGACGACGACGTCCATCGGGCCGTGGTCTTCGGTGAGCCTCTCCGCCAGTGCGGCGACCGCTGTCAGGTCGGTGAGATCGGCCGGGTACGCGGCCGCGCGGCCGCCGCCCGCGTTGATCGACGCCGCGAGGGCTGCGAGCTTGTCCGCAGAACGGGCGACCAGCAGCACGGTCGCCCCGGCCGCTCCGAGCTTGCGCGCGGTGGCCTCACCTAGTCCGTAGGAGGCACCGGTCACCAGCACCGTCTTGCCGGACACCACGGCTCGCAGCCGGTTCACATCCGACACTCGCGGTGGATTGGCGATCTTGTCGACAGCCTTGGCTAACAGGTTCATTAAATTGCCTTACTCGGACGAGTCGCAGCATAGCCCCGCAGCAACGCACGCATCGAGCGTGGGACGGCGTCGCCGGTATCGACCCCGGCTGGTAGCGGCAACCACGCCGCGCTCGGAAGCCGGTAAATGGCCGTCTGGCACCGATGCGTGGTCACGATGAACCAGACTGCCGCGGAAGGAAGTTGGATTGGGCACGGGTGCCTTGGCCACGCTTGCCTGCACCGCCGTTGACGACATTGCCATGGTCATCGGCGGAAGGTGAAACCCCATCTGCTCGCCTATGCCCGTAGCCGGTCAACGTGACGCGTGATCGGAACTCGACGGTCGCGGTGTGGATTCTGGCAGACCGGTGGCAACATCGGCCGACGACAGCCGCCTGTCGCATCAGTCACACCAGCACCCGTCGAGATCAAGCACCTAACCGTCAAGGTGATGGCGCATACGACATCACGTCCAGATGGCATTGCCCGAAACCACGTAAGCAGCAGGCTCCGAGGGCAGCATTTGCGGTTGGGCTGGACGACCTATCCGCAATCTGAACGGTGCGACGGCTTCTGGATTCGGCATAACCGTTGTTCGTGCCGTCCGGCTGCACGGAAAGTCTGGCACTGATTGCCACGCAGTTGCTGGCGATGCTCCGGCGGCCAACCAGCGATACGGGGTGTTGGGCCGAGCAGCGGTGATATCATCAGATATCACTAGGAGGTGCCGATGAGTGATGTGCTGATCCGCGACATCCCCGACGATGTGCTTGCAGGACTGGACGTGCTGGCCGGCCGGGTCGGGCTGTCACGGAGCGAGTACATCCGGCGAAGACTCACCCAAGAGGCGCGAAGAGCGCGCACGCCGGTAACCGTGGAGCATTTCCGGCGATTTGCTGACACCTTTGTTGATCTCGGCGATCCAGAGTTGATGACTCGGGCGTGGGAGTGAGCAACGGCGGCTGGCTCATCGACAAGTCTGCGCTGGTTCGTCTTGCTATGAGTGTCGATGCAGAAATGTGGAGCAACCGCGTAGAGCGTGGACTGGTGCGTATCAGCAACCTGACGCGGCTAGAGGTCGGGTACTCGGCGCGGACCGGTGAGGCTGCTCGGCGCGAGTTTCGCGAACCGCCGCTGGTGGTCCTGCCGGTTGAGTACCTCACACCGGCGATCGAGGACCGAGCGTTCGAGGTTCAGTTATCGCTCGCCGACAGGGGAATGCACCGTGGCCCCTCGATACCTGACTTGATCATTGCGGCGACCGCCGAACTCGCGGGCTTGATCGTCCTGCACCTCGATAAGGATTTCGACGTCATTGCCGGTGTCACAGCGCAACCAATGGAGCGACTGGCTACCTGAGGTTTCGCGGTCGCTAATGATCCTGAGCGACACGATGCGGTCCGTAGCCCACACGTCGTTGCCGGTGTAGATCGGCTGCATTTCCGGGCTTTGCGGTGACGGCGTCTGGGGCGAGGTGAACCCTCGGGCGCATCGGCGACCAGCTCGTGCTCGGCGAGCCCAGACGGCGTGGCGAGTAGGCGGCTAGTAACGAGTGAACGATTCTCTGCACACTTATGCTGGTGCCGACCTGCGTCTGCTGCAGAAGGCGATGGGTACGCCTCCGCAGCGGGTAATTAACCGGACGTAGGGCACAGCGGGTAATTAAACCGTGTCGCACCTACGAACGATTAACGCCTCGGCAGCATCAAGCTCGACCAGCCACGCTGCTGGAGTGGCAGGTCGATGTATCGCGCACGGCGATGAGGTAAAGCCCGGGAGAAGCCTTACGCGGCATGACCGACTCCGTCGTCGTCAGGGTCAAGCCCGGCAGTCGCAAGGGATCCCTTGTCGAGGTCGGTCCCACCGGTGAGCTGACAGTCTACGTCCGCGAGCCAGCGGTTGATGGCAAGGCCAACGACGCGGTCACCCGGCTACTGGCAGCCCACCTTCAATTGCCAAGAAGCCAAGTCGAATTGGTATCCGGAGCGGCGTCGCGGCTCAAACATTTCCGCGTGAGCCGTTGAGCAGACATCCGCTGTCGAGGATGAGCGGCTAATTCGGTGCGCGAGCGGCCAGCCGGCAGGGAGCCATCGACGTCCCGCCGTTGACCGCCTAGTCGGCGAGCGCCAGCACCTCGTCGAACCCGTCGACGAAGCAGTCGTGGAACACGTCGAAGTCCGGAATCGCGCCCGCATCGACGTTAATTCCCAGTGCACAGGTGTCGACGTAGCTGAGCAGCGTGACATTCACCGCCGCACCGATCGTCGGGCCGAAACCGTACGCCATCCGCAGCGCGGCTCCACCGAGACGCACAGGGATCGGGATGCCGGGCACGTCGCTGGCCACGAAATCGACGCGGCGCAACACCGCTCCGATGTACCAGCGTGGCAACAGGTTCAACGCACCGGCGATCAATTGCATGTAAGGCAGCGAGCGCTCGTCGCGTTGCCTCGTGGCCCGGTGATGGATCTCTTCGATTCGTCGCGCCGGGTCGGCGAGGCCGACCGGCACGTCGAACCGCATCATCGTGACCCGGTTTCCGGCAATCGCGTCGCCTTCGGTGCGGAGACTGATCGGCATCCCCACATGAAAGTCCCCGACCGCGACGCTGTGCTTTTCGTGGTAGCGGCGCAGTGCGCCGGTCACGCCCGCGAGGAACGCATCGTTTAGCGAACCGCCGCCCGCGTGTCCGGCGTCGCGCAGCCGCAGCCTCGACACCTCATGGATCCCGAGGCGACGGACCATCGTGCGGTCTTTCATCAGCGACGAGCCGGACTCGGTGATCGGCCGCATGATGCGGTAGACCGACGACGCGACCGCCGCCGCGGAGGTGGCTGTCTGCACCGGCCGCCGCACGGCGCTTCGCACCACGCCGGGAACTCCCGTAACCGAAGCCGTTGCCGCATTGGCGAGCAGCCCGGCGTCGTAGCGGAGTGTGTCGCGCAGTCCGTCCAGCGGCGACGGCATACGTGGTGGGGGCACGACGGGCAGTGCGCCGCGCCGCCGGGCGGTGACATCGAATAGCGTCATCGCGATCTGGACGCCGCCGATGCCGTCGGCCAGGGAGTGGTGCATCTTGGTCATCAGTGCGCTGCCGCCGTCTGCAAGTCCGTCGATCAGGGTGATCTCCCACAGCGGTCTGGCCCGGTCGAAGTCCGACATCGCGGCCAGCCGGCCCATCTCCAGTACCGCGTCGAGAGTCCCCGGCTGCGGCGCGATCACCCGACGCATGTGGAAGCCGAGATCGAATTCCGGGCAGTCCGCCCAGCGGGGCGGGGCCGGCCGAGGCGAGGACACTATCCGCTGGCGGAAGGTCGGCAGTCGTCGGCTGAGCCCGTCGAACCGCTCAACCAATTCGCCCCAATCCGGGGTGCTGTCCAACAGGGAGATCGTGACGATGGTCGACCGCAAAACGGGATCGCTTTCCATCGCCCACAGGAAAGCGTCGGTGTTCTGCATGAACTCGCTCATTGTCTTCATACTGCGCCGAGATCGAGTCTTTGGCATCGATTCCGACGACAAGTTGTAGGCGGGCAGAATCGTGCTCGATGACACTCAACGCCAAGCGTCCGTGCGCACGCCAACGTTCCCGAGCCCAACGAAAGGTACCAGCGAAAGTTCGGTCGCTCCCGAACGCTCACCGTGCCGGATAACTTCGACGATCCGATTCCGAATGCTGTTGCGGCCCTGTGCGTTCCGACCGCACGGCGATGACGATGGCGACAAGGGTGCTAGTTCTGCCTCGTCGGTTTCCGTTCGCTGGTTCATTCTGCGGGTGCGGGCTGACTTGGCGTGTGTCCAGGGCGCTCAAGAGCCTCGATCTGGCGGGCGACCTCGACTGCGTGATCGCCGAGTCGCTCCAGCAGCCGGGCGATCAGCCCCATCTCCAGCAGCACCGGAGAGCGCAGGTCGGCGGCAGCGAGCTCGGCGCTAAGACTGGCGTGCAGCTCATCGAGCGCGTCGTCGTGGTCCTCAGTGTCGTCGGCGATCTCGCTGGAGCCCACGAGATAAACCTCTGTCACCTGATGCCACATCTTTGCCGCGGCGTCCAGGTGCTGTCCGATCAGGCCAACGACCCGCGGCGGGAGCTCCTCGGCAAGCCCGGTTGCACCACGCCGGCTGACGTCCGCGGCGAGGACATGGGTGCGGGTCAGCTCGGGCAGGATGCGGAACACCGTCAGCAGAAACCTCAGCTCCCCGGCGACCGGGGCTTGGCGCACCAGCTGGACGTGCACCAGATCCTCGATCTTGGCGTACAGATCCTCGATCACTTCGTCATGCCCCTCGACCGTGGCGGCGGCCATTTCATCGCCATGCAAAAACGCCGCAGCCGTAGCCCCGATATCCTCCTCCACCACCGTGAACATGCGCATGACCGCCGCATCGATCTCACCCAGCTGACGGTGATACTCGGTCCGCAACTCCACCACGGGACGACTGTAACCGCCCATCAGACGGTCAAACAGGCCGTTTCCTGAAAGGTGCATCCGGGTTATCGACTTGTGCCCCCGCGTTCACCAGTCGGCGGGCTCTCACACCGCCGACACCAACCGCTACTCGTTCAGCCGGAATACCGACCCGCGTTGCGTGTCGACTTCTAGACCGCTGGCGTCGTCGGGGATCTGTGGTGGGTCCAGCTTCGACATCTCGCTCTTCGAAGCCACGGCCGGGGCGGAGGGCAGAGCGGCTTCGTCGTCCCGGCTCCCGGGTGCTTGCGGTGTTGCTCGTTCCAAAAACCGGAGCAGTTCGACGGGGAAGGGAAGCACCAGGGTGGAGTTCTTCTCCGCGGCGACCTCGACCACGGTCTCCAAGAGCCGCAACTGAAGCGCGGCCGGGTGCACGGTCATCGTCTCGGCCGCTCGGGCCAGTTTTTCTGACGCCTGCAGTTCACCGTCGGCGGTGATAACCCGAGCCCGCCGCTCACGCTCCGCCTCGGCTTGGCGCGCGATCGACCGCTTCATCGAATCCGGCAGTACTACGTCCTTAATTTCCACGCGGTCGATGTGCACGCCCCAGCCCATCGCGGGGCTGTCGATCATCAACTCCAGGCCCTGATTGAGACCCTCGCGGTTGCAGAGTAGGTCGTCCAGGTCGCTTTTGCCGATGATCGAACGCAGCGATGTCTGCGCGACCTGGCGAATAGCGGACACATAGTCCTGTACGTCGACAACCACACGCACCGGATCCGCAACGTTGAAATAGATGACAGCATCCACACGCACGGTCACGTTGTCGCGGGTGATGCCATCTTGGGCGGGCACCGGCATCGTGATGATCTGCATGTTCACCTTCTGGAGGCGATCGGCGATTGGAATGAGCAGCGTGAGCCCCGGTGCACGGACCCCGGTTTGCACACGTCCGAAACGAAAGACGACGCCTCGTTCGAATTGCTTGACGACCCGAACGTTGGTGCCCAGCAAGAGCACACCAAGGCCGAACGCTGCGGCCAGTGCGTAAAGGATGATCATTATGTCCTCCACTTCCGCCCGGGCAAGACCCCTCGGTACTTCTCGGCGAGTGCGGGCGACTTACAGCCGATGAAACCTCGACACCTCTTCAGTATGGACCGATCACTCGAGACATGCTCGGATCCCCGATCGAGGTCACGGCTGCCCTCGTTTTGCGCGTGGGCATCGCATGACACGCTCGCCGCGCGTGCCTCACCCTCGGTGGTGACGATGCGCAAGCCTTCAGCCTTGGCTTCCCGCTGAAGGGCAAGGCCGTCATATGCGTCGTGTGTTGCGCGATCGGAGATCGCGGCTCCCAACCGCCGAACCCGTTGACAGACAACATGTTACGTGAGGACATCGTCAAGGAACTTGACCGGCGGGCCCGAAGCGACACTGACCAACACGGTCGGTGGGTTCGCCCCTCGAGGTCGGACTTATGGGAACTTCAAGTGCGCCTGCCCGACCAAGCCGTTGCCGCCCTGGATCACAGACGAATTCACTTGGCACCAGACGTTCTTGTATGGCACAGCTCGCGGCGACCTGTGAGCCATTCTTCAACGTGCCGATTATGAGAGCGGGAGTTCTGGTGTCGTCATCGATTTGCTTCGCACCGGTCGAGACCTGCCGCAGAAGAATGGAGCCTCTCCCGAAGCCCTGTCGCCCGCACCGCCCGACGTCCGATCGCGGCCCGCACTGCGGCCTCAGAACCAACCACCCGAACCTTGGCCTTCGCCCGGGTCACCGCGGTGTAGAACAGCTCGCGCGTTAGTAATCGCGAGTCCTCGGTCGGCATCAGCACTGTCACTTCGTCGGCTTGGCTGCCTTGGGATTTATGGATCGTCATGGCGTGCATCGTCTCCACATCGCCCAGCCGGCTCGTTGCGAAATCGAGCGGCCCGGTCGCCCCTGCGATCACGGCCCGCAGACCTTCCGGGCCGGCTACCGCGACGCCGGTGTCGCCGTTGTAGACGCGCAGCCCGTAGTCGTTGGCCGTCACTAGCAGTGGGCGCCCCGGGTACCACTCCGACCATGGCGGTTGGCCGGTCTCTTCGGAAAGCCATTTCTCCACCTGCCGATTCCAACGCCGCACACCGTAGGGGCCTTCCCGGTGCGCGCACAGCAGCCGATGCTCATCGAGCGTCGCGAGCGCGACGTCGTCGGCGCCGAACAATGCCGCTTCGCGCAGCCGCAACGCGTGCGGCAACAAGATCGGGCGCATCGCATCAGAAGCGTCGTCTTCGATGAACTCGATGTGCTCGTCGCCGGAACGCAACAACTGCAGCGCCCGATCCGCGTCGCCGACCCGGATCGCGTCGGCCAAAAAGCCGATCGCCTCGCCGAACCGGTGCGACGTCCGCAGCGCCGCCACCCGGACGTCGGCGCGCGCCGATAGGCCGTCGACCAAGTCGGCCAGCACCGCACCGGCTTCCACCGACGCCAACTGATCGGCATCGCCGACCAGCACCAGCCGAGCATCCGGGCGCACCGCCTCCAGCAGCCGCGCCATCATCGTCAGCGACACCATCGACGTCTCGTCGACCACAATCACGTCGTGCGGCAACCGGTTTCCGCGATTGTGCCGAAACCGCGACGACGAATCCGGCCGGCTGCCCAGCAGCCGATGCAGCGTCATCGCCTGCAGCTCACCGAGCCGGGACCGATCGGCCGCGTCCAGCTTGGCCACCTCATGCTGCACGGCTTCCTGCAGACGCGCGGCCGCCTTGCCCGTCGGCGCCGCCAACGCGATCCTCAGTCGCGACGCCCCCGCCTGTTCGGCCAGCAGGGCTAGCAGCCGCGCAACCGTGGTGGTCTTTCCGGTGCCCGGGCCGCCCGTCAGCACCGTAACCGCCTGCGCCAGCGCGATTTCAGCGGCCTCGCGCTGCTCTTCGAAGCCCGCCGGAAAAAGTCGCTCGAAGGCGGGCACATCGCCGGTCGGCTTGGAAACCCGCAACGCCAACAGGTCGTCGCACACCTGCTTTTCCTCGCGCCAGTACCGGTCGAGGTAAAGCAGCCGGTCGTCGTAGAGATGCAGCACCGGCGGGTCACGAAGCAGCGGGCTGGCCCGTACCGCGGCCAGCCACCCCGCCGGCTCGGGCCACGGCACCTCCTCGACACCGACCGCCGAGGCAACAGAAGCCAACTCGATACACACCGATCCGCCGCGCAGCCCGCGCACCAGCAGCGCCACCGCCAACGCCACCCGGTCGTCAGTCTCCTTGACCAGGAAGCAAATCCGCTCGGCCACCCGCACATCGGCGACGTCGAGCACACCAGCCGCATTGAACGTTTGCAGCAAGCCGCTCGCGCCGACGGCCAGTTCCACCTCCGTGACTGTCACGCCGCCTGCCTTCCCTCGTCGAGCAGATCCGAGAGCGCAACCACCAGCTCGGCCGGCGGCTGCCAGCTGAACACCCCGCACGGCTGCCCGTCAACCACCGGTGTGTCGACACCACACATGCCGCGCACAAACAGATACAACACTCCGCCGAGATGCCGCGCTGGGGCGTAGTCCGGCACTCGCCACCGCAGAAACCGATGCAGCACAACGATGTACAACAGTGCTTGCAGCGGATAGTCCGAGTGCAGCATCGCCTCGGCCAACCGCGCATGGCTGTAGTCGGCTGCGTCGTCGCCCAGGTAGTTGGTCTTATAGTCCACCACCAGGTAACGCTGGTCGGGCAGTCGCAGCACCGCGTCGATCGAGCCCGACAGGTATCCGCGCAGCGACTGGTTGCCCAGCGCAGCCGACGTCAGCCGATCGGAATAGGGTGCCACCGGATCATCGGCCGGCAGATGCGCACGCAGCAGCTCACCCACATCGGACACCGACACATTCGGCACAGCGCCACGCACATCGCCGCCCGCTAAAGGAATCTCGAAGTCCAATTCCCGCAACCGATCCCGCAGACCGATCTGCCGCAACGTTAAGTCACCGGCCAGCGGGCCCAACGACGTCTCGTTCATCGGCACCAGCGCTGCGGCCAACTCGGCGGCCGTCACATCCACCGACCACCACCGCAGCTGCCGTCGCACCTGGCTCTCCAGCTCGGCAGCGAAGTCCGCGGCGCCGGGATCGGTCGTCTCCAGCACCGCGTGCACCAGCGAGCCGAACGTCGCACCCGCGGGCAACTCCGCCATCGGCGATGGCGCGTCCGGTCCCGGATACGTTCTCGGTCAACGAGATTTCGCCGGCCTCGTCGTCAAGTTCGCGTGACCTCGGGTTCGCTGGTGACCCCGCTGGCCTCGGCGACCCGGATGAGGCTGGAGTAAGAGGTGCGCCGCCAGCCGGTGTCGATAATGCGGTGGAAGTGGCGGCTGTCCAGGTTCGACGGCACCGACTTAGCCGGCACCGGTGGCACCGCGGCCACCACCGACGCCTCGATGACCGGTCCGCCGGCAGCTTCCCACTCGCGCAGCAGGGCCGTCGCATCGTCGTCGGAAATCTTCGCTGGCTCACAACGGTTGGGCACAAACGGTTCTCCTGGCCGGCGGCCACGCAGCAGCCGGGACAGGCCCCCGTTGGGCTCGTAGTAGGCCGGCGACCACCACGCCACGACCTGCGCCTGCGCGCGGGTCAACGCGACGTACGTCATCCGACTGTCGTCGCTGGCGTCCTCCTGGCGACCCGCCTCTTGAACGGCGCTGAAGTCGGCACCGTCCTTACCGCCGATGTACAGGCAGCGCACTCCGTCTTCGTGAAACAGCACGATGTCGCTGTCAAAGGCACTGCGGTTGAACGCGAACGGTAGATAGACCACGGGGAACTGCAGTCCCTTAGCCCCAAACACCGTCATCACCTGAACGGCATTGGCGTCGCTGTCCAACCGGCGGTTGCGTTCGGTTGCGCCGCTGCGCTCGTCGCGTTGCTTGCGCAGCCAGTCGCGCAGTCCCGGCAAGCCCAGCCTGTTCGCGATGCGCGACGTCCTGCAGCAACTGCGTGACGTGCGCGAGGTCAGTCATGTGCCGCTCGCCGTCCTGCCAGGACAGCACGCGATCACCCATGCCCCGCAGCTGCGCGGCTTCGTAGATGGCCGCCACTCCGCGGTCCCGCGCATGCGCGGCCCACTCTCGCAGCGTGTCGGCGACCCGATCGGTCAGCGGGTCACCTCCGGCCGCAAGCGTTTCCGCGGTCTCGCCGAAGAACATCGTCGCCGCGGCGGCGCGCACCATCCCCGGGCGATGCGGTTGGTCGAACGCCTCCAACAGGCATAGCCAATCCTCGGCGGCTTCGGAAGCGAACACGTCGGAGTCGCCGGTGTACACCGCCGGAATGCCCGCATCGCACAGCGCCTTGAAGCATGCTCGCGCGTCCACGTGTCTTTCCACGATCACGGCGATATCGCGGGCCCGCAGCCGCTTAGCGTCGAATGTCGCGCCGCTGGCCAGCAGCGCTCGAACATCGGCGGCCAGGTCGGCGCCGATATGGTCGCGCAGTTCGTCGATCGGAAGATTCGCGGTACCGCTGCGGCCCAACGTCGGTCGTTGCACAACCCGCAACCGGAACGGGTCGTTGTGCGGCGCACCCGCGAGCCGGTGGCCTTGGTGGTGGGCCTCGACATCGTCCACCACGATCGCGGGGTCACCGAGTTGTGCGCCGCGCAGCACCACCTGCAGCCGCTGCAGCAGCGCCGCGTCACTGCGCCAGTTGGTGGGCAGCGTCTTCTGTTCGCCCGCCGTCTTCGCCGCCTCCAGATAGGTCACGATGTCGCCGCCGCGGAACGCGTAGATGGCCTGTTTCGGGTCGCCGATGAGGATGACGGTCGAGCGTCCGCTGAACGCGCGGTCGATCACCTGCCATTGCACTTGGTCGGTGTCCTGGAACTCGTCGACCATGACGATCGGCCAGCGCTGGTACATGCGCAGTTGGGCGGGGGAGTCGTCGGCGTCCAGCGCGGCGGCCAGTCGGCTCAGCAGATCGTCGTAGCCGAGCACGCCGAGACGCCGCTTGCGGATTTCCAGCTCCGCCAGAACTTCTTGTCGCGAAGTCGACACAGACCGCGGCTCTCGAACCGGGCACCGGGTCGCGCGGCCGCAGCTCGGTCGCCGGATTGTTGACCACCTCGCGGGCCAACCGCAGCGCAGCGCCGTACTCCAGCACCGGATCGTCGCGCTGCTGACCGAAGTGGGCCAGATACAGATCGTCGACGATCTCGGCCACCAGGTCGTCCAGGCTTTCCAGCAGGGTGACATTGGCGGCGGTGTCACCGGCCACGCCGAGCGACTTCAGCACCAGCTGGCAGAACTGATGCGTGGTGGCGATCGTCGCCGCATCAAAACCAGCTAGCGCATCACGCAAACGCCGCTTGCGGGCCTCGCATTCATCGGCAGTACCCTGCAGCAGATACTTCACCAGCTGGTTGTTACCGACCGTCGACGGGTCATCGAAAGCGACCACCGCGTCGACGATTTGGCGGCGCACCCGCTCGCGCAGCTCTTGACTGGCCGCCCGACTGAACGTGATGAGCAGCATCTTGTCGAGCGTTGCCGCACCATCGGCGAGATAGCGAGTCACCAACCCGGCCAACGCGAAGGTCTTGCCGGTTCCCGCGCTGGCTTGCAGCACCGTGGTGGAGCGTTCGGCCGGCAGCGGACCGAGCAGGTCGAAGCGCTCCATCACGTCGGAATCCTCTCGGCGCGCAGCATCGGCAGCCACAGCCGAGCGGCGTAAGCGCCGAGCCGGTTGTCCTCGCTGTCGCACTCTTCGCCCGGCCGCAACGGTTGCATCAGGTCTTCCAGCCGCGCGTTCTTTCCCCACGCCCGCACGTGAGCGGGCTCCGCGTCCTCCCATTTCCACCGATACCCCGCCTCGCGTATCGGGTCGTCGCCGGAGTGCCGGGCGGCGGCCCAGGCGTAGGACGTCTTGACGGGCAACGGAAGCGGCTCGCGGCGGCCCGCGTCGTAAATCGCCACCAATTCACGCAGCACCTCAACGGCGTCACCGTCGGGCCGACCCAGCCCCTCCACCCGCGGAGTGGTGCCTCTCTTCGGCCGTCCGATACAGACCGCCGACCAGTCACGGCGGGAATCGTGAGCGAACAACGCCAGCAACGGAATCCACGACTCGAGCAGATGCTTGCCGTCCAGCTTGGAATAGGTCACCGACACCAGGCGCTCGCCGAACACCGGGGATACCGTGCCGGTGAGCCGCCGCCCGCCACCGAGATGGATGTCGACATCGTAGGCCCGCCCGTCCGCCGCTGCGATGTTGCCGTGCTTCGGTCGCCAAAAGGCCGGCCTGATCGCGAATCTCGGCCGCCTTGCGCCAACCCAGCTGGCCGGGCGGCAGCGTGCCGCGGCGCCATTCCGCCTGGCGCGCTTGATCGGCGGTCATGCCGCGCAGGATGTCGCTGAGCATCCGGTCGCCGACCGTCCACTCCTCGAGCGCGTTGATGTCGACCGGCATCGCGTCTTGCACACCGTCGACGTCGCGCGGCAGCGTGAATTCCAGCGCGCGAAAGAAGCCCTTCACCGGGTCTTTGAAGAAGGCGACCAGGTCGGCGAGGATGACGTCGTCGGCAGGCGGTGGCGGCAGCAGGCTGGAGATGAACTTGGGGTGTTCGCTGCGCTGGCCGCTGCTGACTTGTGCCGCGCGCAGCACGGTCGGGTCGAAGCTGAACGGGACTTTCGGCACCAGCTCGCCGGGGATGACGTTGCGAATGTCGAACGGCTGCAACGGATGCTCGACCACGACGCGGTCGTGAATTTTGTCTGGTGTGGTCATGTCGAGGGTATCGAGCAACTCGGCCAGCGGCACCGCGGGCGGGCGCGGCTGGCCCGAGTATTCGTTGGCCCCGGTGTAGGTGATCACCAGTTTCTCGGTGGCCGCGCCGATGGCGTCGAGCAGCAATTGCCGGTCCTCGGAACGGATATCGCGTTCACCAGTCATCGGGTCGCGGGCCAGCACGTCGTCGCCGTCGACGACACCGAGGCGCGGGAACACGCCGTCGTCAAGGCCGACCAGGCAGACCACCCGGTGCGGCACCGAGCGCATCGGCACCATCGTGCACACGGTCAATGTGCCGGTGCGGAAGTTCGCCCGAGTCGGGCGCCCGGCCAGGTGCCCGTCAAGCAGTGCCCGGATGTCGGGCAGCCGCAGCGAGGTGTCGACGCGAGAACCAGCCTGCTGCAACACCTCTGCGAACTCGCGCTGCATCTGGCTGGTCTGCCAGGCATCGGAATCGTTGATGTGTGTCAGCATGGTAATGCCGTCGGCCAGCGCGGCCAACCAGTCTTGCAAGGGTCGTGCGCCGGTGAGCGAGTCGCCTACACGTTCAAGCCGGCAGACGAATTCGGCCAGCTGGCCGGCCAATTCGACGCGGTTGCTGCTGACGTCGTCGAGGGGCAGGGTGTTGTCGATCCAGGCATGCGCGTCATCCGACATGGCGACGCCGGCCAGTATCCGGTCGATGCCGAAACGCCAGGTGTTGTGCACGAAGTCAACGTGATACGGCCGGCGGTGCTGCTGGTCGAAGCCCCACCGGATGTTCGCCTGCCGGACCCAGCGGGTGATGGACTCCAGGTCGTCATCGGTGAAGCCGAACCGGGCGCGCACCGGCGCGGCCTCCGCGATGTTGAGCACCTCACTGGCCGTTACTCTGCTGCCGGCCAACGCCAGCAACTGCGAGGCCAGACCGAGCAGCGGGTTGGTCTGGATCAGCGAACGGTCGGCGAGCTTGACCCGCAGCCGGTGCGCGGGATGCGCGCCGTGCACCACGTCACCGAGCCCGAAGTCGGCGACGATCAGCGGCGCATAGGACTCGATGTCCGGACACATCACCAAAATGTCGCGGGGCTCCAGCGACGGGTCGTCTTGCAGCAGACCGAGCAGCACCTCACGCAGCACATCGACCTGACGGGCCGGGCCGTGGCAGCTGTGCACCTGCAGCGAGCGATCATCCGCCGCGAGCGTGCGTCCTTGTGGCCGAACGGCATTGGCGGCAATGTCGGACTGCAGCCAACCGAGTAGGGTGTTCAGGTCGGCCTTCGGCCGACAGGTAATCGTCGGTCTGCGGATCTGTTGGCAGGCTGCGTTGAAGTTCGCGTAGATCTCGTCCGAGCGTCGCCAGCAGCGGATTGTCTACCTCGCGATGACTGGTGTCGTCACGACGGGGGATTGCGCCATGGCTGTCGATGAGCTTGTGCCACAAGACATCGCTGGGGTGCGGGAGCCACAGATGCAACTCGTGATGGGTCGACAACGCTTGCAGCAGTTCGATGTCGGTGCACGCCAGCCGGGTGTGCCCGAACAACGACAGCCGCTGCGGCAGGTCGCTCGGTCCCTCGCGCAGCCGGGCGAGGGCCTTCTGGTGGCGGACGTGCGGCGGGTCGGCGTCTATGCTCTCGACCAGCGCCCGCCAGAGTTCGGGTTGCCACTGGAGATCGATGTCGAGGCCGTCCGCGTCGCCGTCCAGCCAATCGATGAGCAGCTGTGGGCGCTGCCGAGCGTAGGAGGCGAAGAGTCCGGCCAGCCGTCGCGCCACCGAATACCGCCGGCCCTGCCTTAACTCTGCTTCGTCGCCGGTGTGGAAGTGGCCCAAATGCCTCGCCAGGATGCGACACCAGGGCTGATCCAAGGAGGCGTCGATCGTTTCCAGCAGCGGCCACGTCATGGCGTCGGGGGACCAGAGGTCGTCGTCGACCGTGCCGGTGATCTCGGCGATCAGCGAGCCCGGGCTGCGGAACGAGACGCCCGCGCACACCCCGTCACCGCCGCGGCCGGCGCCCAGGATGTGTGAAAGCCGCTGGCTGAGCCACCGCTCAACGCCGCGCGCCGGCACCAGCACCAGTTCCTCGGCGAACGGGTCGGGCAGTGGCTTGGCCAGCAGGGCGCCCAGCCCGTCGGCCAGCAGGTCGGTGCGTTCGGCACGGTGCAGATGTAGCCCCATCGCGGGCCACCATAGAACGGGATACCGACGTCGATGAGCAGTTCGATCGATTTGTCGTACATGTGTGCCAGAGTGGCGGCTACCAGATGTAGATCGTGGCTGTTGGGTGTCCCCCGGTGCAGGTGACCAGCTTGCGGTCAAGCACACATGCCAAGTCGTACTTCTTGCCGGTCGCCTTGCTCTGCACGTCTGCAAGCTCGAAGTGCGCGGTGAGGTTACCCGTCTGTTGACGCAGGTTATTCACGGCTTGTGCCACGCTGAGGCCGAAACCGCAGCTGGTGTTGGCGCCGATGCTCCAGTGCGAATATTGCCCCGTGCCGCCGTCGGGTAACAGGCACGATGCCGATGTCTCGGAACCAGGTGGGGGAATGACTTGCGCGCCGTCGGGCCAGAAAGCGTAGGCGAGAACACAGCCGATGACGGCGACCATCATGGCGGCGCCGGCCAATGTCAGCCGCCGGCTCGGCTGCCAGCGCGATGGTGTGGGCGCAAGTTCGGTCTTCTCGGTCACAGGACTGCCGCGGTCCGTCTCTTTCAGCTCCTGGGCGCGTAATCGGCTGTGTGACAGCCGATTCCAAGAGTACATCTACTTGCTGCTGGATCAGCGCAGTCACGTCGTGGTGCTCTCGTAACCGGCTCAGAAGCAGTGTGATGCCTTTTCGCGCGACCTCGTCGCGACCGTCGACGTATAGATCCTTCCGCAGCTCGTTGAGGATCGCTTCTTGCTCTCTTGGTCCCAACGATTGGTCGAGCTGGCTATTGAACCGCATCAGGTATTCGAATGGCACCGGCGGTTCCGGGGGCAACGGCGAGGGCAGCGGCCGCCGCCGATCCCGCTTCAGGCGCACCTCTGTGGTCAGCGTGATGCCGGTATCCGCGGTCGGAACCTGATAATCGACGATCTGCAAATGGCCCACCCGGTTCAGCACCATGCTTTTCAGCGGGCCGATTTGCACGGGAATGATGGGCACGCCGAGGGCCTGGGCGTACTCCAACTCGGATCGGCACGCCCTGGACTCTTCCCAGTTCTCTGATAAAGCCGTAATGAAGATCTCGCAGTCGCGGATCTGACCGAGGATCTCGCGCCACCACTGCTCGCCGGGTCCGATCTCCCGATCGAGCCACACCGACTCGCGAGCCCGCTGCAGGGCGCGGACGATACTTTCGACCGCATCCCTGTCTCTGCTCGAGTAGCTAATAAAAACGGCCATGGCACACTCCCCAGCGGACAGCACCGAGTCGCCCGTGGAAGGGGCAAGTGTACTTCGCGGGTAACGACGCCGAACGACGATCAGCAAAGAAAGCCGTGTGCGATACGGCCGCCGTTGCTGGCGTGGCATTGGTGCCAAGCGGCAGCATGGTGGTCGAGGCTCGGCCGGTACACACGAGGGAGTGACGAATTGGAAACCTGGGATGCGATCCGTGCCCGACGCAATGTGCGGCAGTACAAGCCAGATCTGGTGTCCGAGGATGACCTGAACCGGATCGCCGAGGCGGGATGGCGGGCACCGTCGGCGAAGAACCGGCAAGCCTGGGACTTCGTGGTCGTCACCGATAAGGCTCAGCTGCAAGAACTCTCGACGGTCTGGCAGGGCGCCGGTCACATCGCGGGGGCGGCTGCCGCGATCGCCTTCGTGATCCCGGTGCCGCCCACTGAACGCCGCAAAGTCACCGACCAGTACGACGTCGGTCAGGCCACGATGGCCATGATGCTCGCGGCCACCGACCTCGGCGTCGGCACCGGCCATTCGTCGGTGGGGGATCAGGACAAGGCCCGCGCCATCCTCGGCGTGCCCGAGGGCTACGAGGTGGCCTACCTGCTCGGTGTCGGGTATCCCGCCGACCGTCCGCTCAAGCCCATCCGCAACCCGAACCGGCGGCCATTCGACGAAGTGGTCCATCATGGGCGATGGTGAGTGCCGCCGGGAAAGTCAGGTTCTGGCGGCGGCTCGAAGCTGCTTGCTGATTCTTTGAATGAGCCGATCGTCGACTCGCATGTGCAGCACGACAGGATCGGCTTCGACGGTGCCGCGACCGTAGCGCAGCAGCTCTGGCATCTCAGCGATGCGGTCAACGAAATCGTCGCGTTGGTGGTGACATCGGGTGGAAGCCGCACTGTTCGACGTGGGCGCCCCGTTTCCTTGGGGCCGCAGCAGTTGACCGGGTGAAACGCCGTTGGCCGCCGAAATAGTGGTCTACCTTCATTTGAAGGTGAACCAAGAGGATTGGAGATTTTCACCGGCGCCTTGGGAAAGGAAGAGGCGATGAGGACGCTTGAAGGTGTTCTGGCCAAGCATCGGTTTTTCGACGGGTTGGACCCGCATTATCTCGAACTGGCAGTTGGCTGCGCTGCCAACTTGCGCTTCAACGCCGATGAGTTGATCTTTCGCGAGGGCGAAGAAGCGAACCACTTCTATCTGATTCGCGAAGGAAAGGTCTCACTCGAAGTCTTCGTTCCCGGCCGTGGCCGCCTGATCATTCAGACGTTGGGAGGCGGCGACATCCTGGGATGGTCGTGGTTGGTACCCCCATACAGATGGATGTTCGACGCTCGTGCGGTCGGAGACGACCCGGGCAATCTTGTTGGATGGCAAGTGCCTGCGCGACAAATGCGAAGCGGACCATGAGCTGGGCTACGAGTTGCTCAAGCGCGTGACACCGGTTCTCGGTAAGGGCCTCGATGCCACCCGGGTTCGACTAGTGGACATCTACAGCGCCAGCACCTAAGAAAGGCGTTTCACGCACGGCCAGCCATAGCGACGAAAGGCCCTCCCTCCTTTAGGTTGGCTGTGCCAGGCTGGGACCATGGTCGGCGTCGCGGATGCCATCGGATGGGTCAGTAAGCAGATTGTGGACCGGGTGCCGCAGGCCGATCTCGACCAGCGCGACCCAGACTTCATCCGCGATCAACTGCCCGGCACCTGGCTGCTGGCGTCGTTGTATTTCCGGGCCGACGTCCGCAGACTCGACCGGATACCGCCCGAAGGACCGGTGCTGCTGGTCGGCAACCACAGCGGCGGCAACGTACCGCCCGACACATTCGTCTTCACCCTGGCGTTCTGCTCGTATTTCGGCGTCGAGCGCCCGTTCTATCAACTCGCGCACAACCTGGTCACCCTGTATCCGCCGCTGCGCTGGCTGCGCAAGTTCGGTACCGTGGCGGCCAGCCCCGAAAACGCCCGGCTCGCATTGGAATCCGGCGCCGCCGTGTTGGTGTATCCGGGCGGCGACTACGAAGTTTTCCGCCCGTCGTGGCAGCGGCACGTCGTCGATTTCGGTGGCCGCAAAGGCTTCGTGCGGCTCGCCCGCGAGACCGGCGTGCCGATCGTGCCGGTGGCCGCCGTCGGCGGCCAGGAAACGGCGTTGTTCCTCGGACGCGCCCAGTGGCTATCCAAACTGCTGATGCTCGACAAGGTGATCCGACTCAAGAGTGTGCCCATCTCCCTGGCGTTGCCGTGGGGGCTCAACGTCAGCGATCTGCTCGGCCACATTCCGCTGCCCGCCAAGATCGTCATCGAGGTGCAGGAGCCCATCAAAATGCACGACGACGACCAGGCGGTGTACGACGAAGTGATCGCGAGCCTGCAGGCCGGCGTCTCTCGGCTGGCCGCCGAACGTCGATTCCCGGTGATCGGCTGATGCGCGTCGAACGCCGGATCATCGTCAACGCGGATCGCGACACCGTGTGGAAGGTGCTCAGCGAACCGGATCGCTACCCCTCTTTCCTGCCTCATCTGGAGCGCTGGGAGACGCTGACCGAAGGTCCCGTCCGGGTGGGCGCGCGCTACACAGTGTTGTGGAAGATTGGCTCCATCCCGGTGGGGGGTGTCGCCGAGGTGGTGGAGTTCGACAAGGCGCGCGATTTGGCCTGGATCAACATCACCGGTGTGACCCAGCGCGGCCGGTTCCGGTTGCGCGACGCCGGGCCGGGCCGAACCGTCGTGACTTTCCGGCTTGCCTACAGCTCAGAAGGCGGACTGCTCGGCCTGATCGCCGACCGCGTCGCCGCGTTCTGGGTCGGCCGCTCACTCGACGAGAGCCTGAAAAACCTTCGGCAGCTTGTCGAGTCGTAAGCTGCTTTGATCACCGCAACAAACCCCCGATGAATCAGAAGGAAACGTAGATCCAACACCGTGGGTAACCGGTGATCCGGTTCCCGATGCTCGCAGCTTGCTCGCATACACTTTGAGGTCCAATGAAACTGAGCAATCCGCTGCGGCATCCCCCCGGAGTACCGCGCGTCGAAAAGCCGCGCGCCGAAGGCCGTTTCCCCCTGTCGGACGGTCGTGGGCTTGGCTACGCCGAATTCGGTGACCCCACCGGCCCGGTGGTGCTGTGGTTTCACGGCACACTGGGCGCTCGGCGCCAATTTCCGGTGCTTGGGCGGCGTGCCGCCGAGAACCTCGGGCTGCGGGTCATCATCGTGGAGCGGCCGGGTACCGGGCTGTCCGACTCTTACCGCTACTCCGCGGTGACCGACTGGGTCGCCGACATGGCGCAGGTGGCCGACGCGCTCGACGCCGAGCGGCTCGGCGTCGTGGGCCTGTCCGGCGGAGGCGCCTATGCACTGGCCTGCGGCGCGCTGCCCCCGCTGGTGGATCGCGTGGCCACCGTGGCCGTCCTCGACGGCACCGTCCCAGCGGTCGGTCCCGAGGCCACCGATGGCGGCGTCACCGACGCTGCCCGCCGGTTCAACCCCGTCCTCACCCAGCTGCGCCGGCCGTTGGCAGTGCTCAGTACCGTGCTGCTGGCACCTCTAATCCCCTTCGCGCACTACGCCTATGGGGTTTACGCCAGCATGTGGCCCGAGGATGACCGTCGGGTTCTCAACGACCCGGAAATCGAGGCGATTTTCGTCGACGACATGGTCAATGCGTTCCGGGGCCGCTGCCTGGCGATGGTCGACGATGCCCGCCTACTGGGGCGGGACTGGGGTTTCCGGTTGGCCGACGTGAAGGTGCCGGTGCGGTGGTGGCACGGCGAGTCCGACCACGTCGTTCCGCTCGCCGGCGTCGAAGCGGCCATGTCGCGCTTGCAAGACGCCGAGCTCACCGTGCGCTCAGAGAGTCACCTCGGCGGCTTCGCCATGATCGACGAGGTGCTTGAGCATATCCGCGAATACCTCTGATTCACAACGGCTTTCCATCAGCGCGCCCCGCCGAACGAGTTGGCAAACCTTCACGGGGACGATCCACAGCTTGGGCGTAAACTGATGAGAGGTTCCAGCTGGTACGGGATCTATCCATTAAGCGAGAAGGGGTACGAGTATGGCACTTGACCGGCGAATGGCCGAGTTGAGGGCCCGTCACGCCCGCGAGATCAACCGACTGCACCGTGAGTTCGTCAAGCAGGACCCGACGATCGATCCTGGCGTTGACAACGCCGCGATGACGCCGAAGCAGGCCGAAGCCTGGCGGCGGTTCACCGCCGATGAAGACGCCAAATTCAACAGGGCGCGAACCAGATTGGCGGCCGAACTGAGGGCAGAAAATGCCCAGCAGGCCCGTCAGACGGCCCAAAGTTGACAGTTCTTTAACTCGCATTCCCTGAGCCACAACGGCTTTCCGTCGACGCGACGAATGAATCGTGGTTGCAGATGTGAGCCGTCCGGCATCTCAGCGAGGCCGACGCGGCAGGGCTAGTCGAAGGCTCGCAGCCGAGCCAATTCCTAGCGAACTGTTGTTGCTCACGCATGCTTCGACATACGCTGCCATCGGGGGTGGCCGCGAGATGGAGAGAGACGTGCCCCCAACGACGCGCGCATCGGCCGTATTCGTTGCATGCGCGACGCTGGTCGCGCTCGCGCCACCAGCCGTCGCCGACCCGATGGACCCCATCCCCGGGAACGGCGTCTTTATCGTCGGGCCTGACATTGCGCCGGGCCTCTACCGCACGGCTGGGACGGCGTCGACGTTCGGGGTTTGGATAAACAATATTCCGACTCAGGACTCGATGTGCGCGTGGTTCACGTACAGCACGCCCGATGCGAACAAGGACCATGTGCTCCAGACGAATATATCTATGGGTCCGATGTTCGCGAATATCAACACATCGGTCAAAGCCTTCGAGTCGCATAACTGTCAACCCTGGACGCGGGTCCCTTAGGCAAGGCCAGAGCGCCGCAATGGAGGTCGGCCGTGATCGATTTTGGACTATCCGGTAAGCGCGCCGTGGTGTCGGGTGCGGGCTACATCCCGGAGCGCGCGGGCCATGGCTGGTTCACGTCGTTGGTCCTTGCCGAGGCGGGCGCCGCGGTGGCCTGCATCGATATCGACGAGCAGCGCGCGGAACACATTGCCGGCGAGATCGTCGGCAGGGGAGGCAATGCCGTCCCGATCGTCGCCGATATGACCGACCCCGAGCAGGTCGGTCGGGCGATCGACGACACCGTCGCCGCACTGGGCGGTGTCGACGTCTGCGTCGACATCATCGGTGGTGCGACCTGGTCGAAAGTCGAGGACTTCACCACCGAATTGTGGGATGCGGCGATCCACTACAACCTGAACCAGGTCTTCTACCTTTTCCAGACCGTGGCAAGGTACATGATCGACCAGGGCAGCGGTGGATCGTTGGTCGCACTCACCTCGGTCGACGGCATTGCCGCGGCGAGCTACCATGCCGCCTACGGCGCCGCCAAGGCCGGCGTCATCTCGCTCGTCAAAACCTTCGCAGACGAACTGGGGCGCTACGGCATTCGCGCTAACGCGGTCGCGCCAGGGAATGTGGGTTCCGGCAACGAGGACCAGCCGCCACACGAGTACGCCGTCAATGGAATTAACCCGCTGGCCGCGCCCCGCGCCCACGACGTCGCCAACGCCGCGTTGTTCCTGTCCTCTGAGCTGGCTGCCCGCATCACCGGCCAGACACTCGTCGTCGACGGCGGCGCGACTATTCGACAACTGTGGGGGCTGCCCGCATCATCGATCCCGCAGAACCCGGACGACGCGATACCGGAATTCATGAAACCTGGGCAGTTGGGCAGCTAGCGCCGCTGGCGCCGATGAACTCCACTTGAGCACATACCAGGTGCCTCACCGCGCCAACCACTCCGGCTGAGATCGCCTGTTGCATTTCGTAACCTTGTTCCGTAACGTCGATACAAAACAACGGTACGTTGCCCGCAAAGGAGCATCATGAGCGGACCAGTCAGCTATCGTCGCGACGAGTCCATCGCGGTGATCACGATGGACGACGGAAAGGCCAATGCACTGGGGCCGACCATGCAGCAGGCCCTCAACGAGGCGCTCGACAACGCCGATCGCGACGATGTCGGTGCGGTGGTAATCGCCGGCAATCACCGGGTGTTCAGCGGTGGGTTTGACCTGAAGATCTTGACGGCCGGCGAGGTGCAGCCGGCGATCGACATGTTCAGGGCCGGATTCGAACTGTCCTACCGGCTGCTGTCCTACCCGAAGCCGGTGGTCATGGCGTGCACCGGCCCGGCCATCGCGATGGGGTCATTCCTGTTGTGCAGTGGTGATCACCGAATCGCGGCACCGGGATACAACATTCAGGCCAATGAGGTCGCCATCGGAATCGTCCTACCGTACGCGGCCTCGGCGATCATGAAGCTGCGTCTCACGCCGTCGGCTTATCAGCAGTCGGTCGGGCTGTCCAAGGTGTTCTTCGGCGAGACCGCCCTGGCCGCGGGATTTATCGACGAGATCGACCTACCGGACAGGGTCCGCGGTCGCGCCGAGGAGGCTGCCCTGGAATTCACCAAGCTCGATCTGGGCGCACATGCGGCCAGCAAGCTGCGTGCCCGCGCCGATGCTCTCAAGGAGCTTCGTGCCGGAATAGACCAAGTGCCAGCCGAATTCGGCGTCCAGTAGAACCGGATGCCGAGGCCGAAGCAGCGCACCCCAGAGCTTCGCGATCGAGTGCTGCAGGTCGCGGTCTCGACATTGAACCAGGACGGTCTGTCAGGGTTCACCACTCGGCGGGTGGCCGAGCAGGCCGGCACCTCGGTGCCCGCGGTGTACGAGTTGTTCGGCGACAAGCCCGGGCTGGTGCGCGCGGTCTTCTTCGAGGGGTTCCGGATGCTTGCCCGCCGGCTGCTCGAAGTACCCGAGACCGACGACGCGGTCGCCGACGTGCAGCGGCTCATCCCGGTGTTCCGCCGGTTCTGCCTGGACTACCCGGCGCTGGCCCGGGTGATGTTCTCCCGCCCCTTGCAGGATTTCGACCCCGGCCCCGAGGAACTCGCGGCCTCGGGGTCGGTGCGGGAGATCTTCGTCGGCAGGATCAAGCGGTGCATCGACGCCGGACTGCTCACCGGGGACTCGGTCGATATTGCACACGTATTGCTCGCTCTGGCACAAGGTTTGGCCGTTCAGGAGGGTGGCCGCTGGCTGGGCAAGTCGAAGGCGTCGGTGAACCGGCGCTGGGAGGTTGGGGTGACCGGGATTCTGCGCGGCTTTGCGCACTGAAGCCCCGGCCGCGCGACGATTCAGCCCTTGCCGATTCCGTCCCGTCCTGGGCGGCGCATCATGGAAGGGTGCGGATCGGAGTCGGGGTTTCCACCGCGCCCGACGCACGGCGGGCCGCGGTGGAGGCTGCAGCGCACGCGCGCGACGAGCTCGCAAGTGAGGCGCCGTCGCTGGCGGTGCTGCTTGGATCGCGATCACACACCGACCAGGCTGTCGACGTCCTCAACGCGGTGCAGGAGATGCTCGAGCCGCCAGCGCTGATCGGGTGCGTCGCCCAGACGATCGTCGCCGGCCGCCACGAGATCGAGGACAAGCCCGCGGTGGCGGTGTGGCTGGCGTCCGGCCTGGCCGCCGAGACGTTCCAGCTGGACTTCGTCCGCACCGGCTCGGGTGGCCTGCTCACCGGCTACCGATTCGACCCGAGCGGGCACGATCTGCACCTGCTGCTGCCCGACCCGTATACGTTCCCGTCGAGCCTGCTCATCGAGCACCTCAACACCGACCTGCCGGGAACGACCGTGGTGGGCGGCGTGGTGAGCGGTGGGCGTGGACCGGGCGACACCCGGCTGTTCCTCGACCACGGCGTGCTCACCTCCGGGCTCGTCGGCGTGCGCCTGCCCGGCGTACACGTTGTCCCGATCGTGTCGCAGGGCTGCCGGCCGATCGGCCATCCCTACATCGTCACCGGCGCGGACGGCGCAGTAGTCACAGAGCTGGGCGGCCGACCGCCGCTGCAGCGCCTGCGTGAGATCGTCGCGGGGCTGCCGCCCGACGAGCAGGAACTGGTTAACAACGGCCTCCAAGTCGGGATCGTCGTCGACGAGCACCTGGCGGCTCCCGGTCAGGGCGACTTCCTGATCCGCGGCCTGCTCGGCGCCGACCAACCGACCGGGGCGATCGAGATCGCCGACGTCGTCGAGGTTGGCGCGACCGTGCAGTTCCAGGTCCGTGACGCGGTGGGCGCCGACAAGGACCTGCGCCTGACGGTAGAGCGGGCGGGAGCGGCGCTGGCCGGGCGTCCGGTTGGCGCGCTGTTGTTCACTTGCAACGGGCGTGGGCGGCGGATGTTCGGGGTCGCCGACCACGACGCGTCGACGATCGAGGAACTACTCGGCGGGATTCCGCTCGCCGGTTTCTTCGCGGCCGGGGAGATCGGCCCGATCGCGGGCCGTAACGCGTTGCACGCATTTACCGCGTCGATGGCGCTGTTCATCGAAGACACGAGATGAGCCGCTACCCAACGAAATACGCCGTCGATCGCTTTCGCGTACGGGGTCCAGCAGCAGCTTGTGCAGCCGGTACCCGCAGCGCTGTCCGGTTTGACACTGGGCAGAGAAGGCATGCCAGACGAAGAGGACTGAGCCCGCGCCCATTCCAGCATCTCCCGGTCACCCCTTGACCATGGCGCGCTCGAGGATGGGAGCCAGGTCTAGTCCCGTCGGCAGCGTGCCGAACGCCCCTCCCCACTGCCCGCCCATGCGGGTGGCCAGAAACGCCTCGGCGACCGCGGGGTGGCCGTGGCGCACCAGCAGCGAGCCCTGCAGTGCGAGGCTGATGTCCTCGGCGATCTTGCGTGCTCGGTACTGGATGGTCTCCATGTCCGCCAGCGCGGCTTGCAGCGCTGCGACATGACCATCCAGCCGTGGGTCGTGGCCGGCGGTGCTAGCCAGTTCGTCGAAGAGCACCTCGACGCATGCTGGCCGGGTTGCCATGGCGCGCAAGGTATCCAGCGCACTGACGTTGCCGGACCCTTCCCAGATACCCATCAGCGGGGCTTCGCGATACAGCCTCGGCATGCCCGAATCCTCGACGTAGCCGTTGCCGCCCAGGCATTCCAAGGCCTCGGCGGCGTGCGGGACGGCGCGCTTGCACACCCAGTACTTGCTGGCCGCCAGCCCGATCCGGCGCAGTAGCGTCTCCCGCTCGTCGCCGCGGACGACACCGTCGGTGGCGCCGGCCATGCGCATCGCGACGATAGTGGCGGCTTCGGCTTCCACGGCCAGGTCGGCCAGCACGTTGCGCATCAGCGGCTGGTCAATCAGATAGGCGCCGAACGCCTTTCGATGCTGGGCGTGATGAATGGCCCGGGTCAGCCCGGTGTGCATGCTGGCGGCGCTGACCAGGGTGCAGTCCAGCCTGGTGAGGTTGACCATCTCGATAATGGTCGGCACGCCGCGCCCCTCCTCGCCAACGAGCCACACTGTGGCGCCGTCGTATTCGATCTCACTGGACGCGTTGGCGTGATTGCCGAGCTTGTTCTTCAGCCGCTGCAGGAACATCCGGTTGCGGCTGCCGTCGGGCAGCACTCGCGGCAACAGGAAGCACGACAACCCGCCCGGGGCCTGGGCCAACACCAAGACGATGTCGCTCATCGTCGCCGAGGTGAACCACTTGTGCCCGACCAGGGTGTAGCTGCCGTCGGCGTTGGGTGTGGCCTGGGTGGTGCCGGCGCGCACATCCGAGCCACCCTGCTTCTCGGTCATCGACATGGTCGCGGTGATGCCGACCTTGGTGGTGGCGAGCTTGAGTTCGGGGTCGTAGTGGCGGCTGGTCAGCAACGGCTCGTAGACCTTGGCCAGCTCGGCGTTGTGACGCAGCGAGGGAACGACGGCGTAGGTCGCCGAGATCGGGCACACGTGACCGGGCTCAGGGGTCCAGACCAACATCTTCGCCGCGCGCACGACATGGGCGCCCGGCCGGTCGTCGGCCCACGGGGCGGCGTGCAGGCCGTGCCCGATCGCCGTGCGCATCAGCTCGTGATAGGCCGGATCGAATTCGATCTCGTCGATGCGGTGGCCGTAACGGTCGTGCGTGTGCAGGACCGGGCGGTTACGGTCGGCCAGCTCGCCCCAGCGCTGGGCCTGCGCCCCGCCCGCGATCGCACCCAGTTCGGTGACCTCGTCGAGGCCCCAGTGCCCGCCTTCGCGGATCAGTGCTTCGACGAGCACAGGGGACGTCGCGGGGTTGTGGTCCGCCAGCGGCGGAACCTGACTGGTGACCACATGCGTAGGCGGCATGTTCGCTAATGTCACATTTCTTCGACAGTCGCACAAGACTGTGTAATGGCCTGTAGGGGCTCGATCGCGATGATTCGGGGAACTTAGGGCGGGACATCTCTAGGGCAAGGGGCTTGCCTGCCCGGCATGCACGGTATCCCGATCTTTAACCGCGCGCGTCGCGCACCGCCAGGACCGGCCAGGGATCGCGCACACCCTTGAGTGCGTGGCTGCCGCGGTCGTCGAATGCGATCCTCGATCCGAGGACCAGCGGCGGGATCACGCCCGACACGAGCACCTCTCCGGGCCCCGCAAGCGCCATAATGCGCGCGGCGATATGGACCGCGATCCCGTGCACGTCGCGGTCGATCATCTCCACCTCGCCGGTGTGTAGGCCGGCCCGGATGTTGAGGCCGAGGTCTTGCACCGCGTCGCGGATCGCGCACGCGCAGTTGATCGCACGCGCCGGCCCGTCGAAGGTCGCGAGCGCGCCGTCGCCGGTGAACTTGATGACTTCGCCCCGCGCGTTGGCCACATGCTTATCGACGACGCGGTTGTGCGCGTCGAGCGCCGTCGTCCAGGCCTTATCGCCGAGAGCCTCGGCGCGTTCGGTCGATCCGACGATGTCGGTGAACAACACGGTCGACAACACGCGGTTCGTCGGCGTGGCGGCGCGTGCGCCGGTGACGAACGATTCAATCTCGTCGAGCACCCGGTCGGAGTCGCCGGCAAACCACACATCGTCGTCTCCGTCGAGCTCCACCAATCGCGCGTGCGCGATACGTTCGGCGAGATAACGCACGTGGCCGCCGAGCACGTGGCGGTCACCGCGACGGTGCAACAGCAGCGTCGGCGCCTGGATGCTATCGAGCGCGGGCCGGACGTCGGTGCGCAGATACAGGTCGAAGATGGCCTTGAAGTACCCGGGGCCGCCGGCCAGCCGCTCACCGCGCGCCCACCAACGCCGCTTCCCGGCATCGCCGACCCAGCTGGGCGCCAAGACGTCTGCGAGAGCACCTGTCCCGACGTTGTCGCCGAAGGCCTCGACATACTGGGTGAAGGCCGGCTCGGGCATCCCGTACGGGTAGTCGGGGGTGCGGATAAAGCACGCGAACGGGCTCCAGAGCACCAGCGAGCGCACGCGCTGGGGATGGGTTGCCGCCAAGAGCATGACCGGAAGCGCCGACTCCGTCATCGCAAACAGTGACACACACTCGATCCCGACGGCGTCGAGCACCGCGATGAGCCCGTCCGTCCAAGCCTGCATCGCCGGACGGTCTTGGATCGGCACCGCATCAGAGCTTCCCACCCCGAGCAGATCGGTCATGATCAGACGGCTGAACGAGGCCAGCCGATGAAGGTGGCCCGCGACGGTGGGCTCGTCCCACAGCAAGTCGATCGGGAACGTCGCGGTAGGGACGAAAAGAACGTCTGGCCCGCGGTCAGAGACGATCTGATAAGCGAGGTAAGCATCGCCGTCTCGCGCATAGACGGTTTGGGGGACTGCCACCATGCAAAAAGCATGCCACCGTCTCTGGCCTACGTCGGGAGCATGGTCGGTCACGGCGGCGATAAAGTGAGTCGCAATGCGGCGATAAGAAGGTGAGGCCTTCGATGAGCGACATCACGACGCGGCTTGCCGAAATCGTCGGCGACCACAACTTGCTGACGGGCGACGCAATCCCCGAGGACTATTTCCACGACGAAGTGTTGACGACGGCGCCGCAGAAGCCCGCGTACGTCGCCAAACCCGCATCCGCAGAAGAGGTTTCGCAGCTGCTGAGAGCCGCCTCGGAACACCGCGTGCCGGTGACGGCCCGCGGGTCCGGGACCGGCTTGTCGGGCGCGGCGATTCCGCGGGAAGGCGGGCTGGTGATCTCCTTCGAGCGGATGAACGCGGTCCTGGAGGTCGATACAACCAACCAGGTCGCCGTCGTGCAGCCCGGTGTGACCCTGACCGAGCTGGACGCCGCGACCGTCGATGCCGGGCTGAGCTACATGGTTCAACCGGGCGAGCTGTCCTCCAGCGTCGGTGGCAACGTCGGAACCAACGCCGGCGGGATGCGCGCGGTCAAGTACGGGATAGCCCGCCAGAACGTGCTCGGGTTGCAGGCGGTGCTGCCGACCGGCGAGATCATCCGGACCGGCGGCAAGATCGCCAAGGTGTCCACCGGCTACGACCTGACCCAGCTCATCGTCGGCTCCGAAGGCACCCTGGCCTTGGCCACGGAGGTGATCGTCAAGCTTCATCCGCGGCTCGACCACAGCGCCACCGTGCTCGCCCCGTTCGCCGACTTCGACCAAGTCATGGAGGCGGTACCCAAGATCCTCGCCAGCGGGCTGGTGCCCTACATCCTGGAATACATCGACAACATGACGATGGCCGCACTCGTCCACACCCAGAATCTGGAGCTGGGTATTCCCGACAAGATCCGGGACAGCTGCCAGGCGTATCTCGTTGTGGCGCTTGAGAACCGCACTGCCGACCGACTGGACGAGGATGTCGAGCGGGCCGGTGAGCTGGTCGCCGAGCTGGGCGCCGTCGACGCCTATGTGCTGGAAGGAGGCTCAGCGCGCAAGCTGATCGAGGCGCGCGAGAAAGCGTTTTGGACGGCAAAGGCGATCGGCGCAGACGACATCATCGACACCGTGGTGCCGCGCTCCGCGATGTCGAAATTCCTTTCCGCCGCACGCGATCTGGCGGCGACCGCGGGCGCTGTCGCGACCGGCTGCGGACACGCGGGCGACGGCAACGTGCACCTGGCCATCTTCTGCAAGGACCCGGAGAAAAAGAAGAAGCTGATGACCGACATCTTCGCGTTGGCAATGGAATTGGGCGGCGCGATCTCCGGCGAACACGGCCTCGGCCGCGCCAAGACCCCGTACTTCCTCAAGCTCGAAGACCCCGTCAAGGTCGACCTCATGCGCCGCATCAAACAGAGCTTCGACCCGGCGGGCATCCTCAACCCCGATGTCCTCTTTGCGGCGGAAGAAGCCTGAGCCGGGTGCGGTGAGCAATAAGAATTGATCACCGGCAAGCCCTTGAGGTTCGAGGAGGAGCGGCAATGGCCGAACGATGGTTCTCCGATCAAGAGCTCGCGGAGATGGCACGGCCCACTATGGACCGTGCGATCGAGGCGCTCGATCGCGGCGACACCGACGGCGCACGAGCGCTGTGCGAGGAGATGAAGCACGAGTGGCGCTACCTGCACGACCTGATGGCGGGCGGTCTGCTGGGCCTGATCAGCTTCGTGCAGGAGAGGCTGGGCGATGACGGGGTGGCCGAGGCCTGGCGCTACGGGAATGAGCGCGGCTGGCGGGGTGACGTCGAGAAGATCGAGGGCGGCAGACCGGCGGCAGATCGTGTACGCGCTCGCCGCCACGTGGCGGGCGCACTCGTGCTCGGGCACCGGGCCGAACCCGGGCGCGTTCGAGATCGAGGAGGACGACGAGAAGTTCACCTTCCGGATGAACCCGTGTGGCTCGGGCCAGCGCCTATGGCGAAATGGCGCCTACCGCGGTGAGCGCCCGCTGGGCGTGACGCACGAGGCGCACGACTGGAGCTATGGGCGCAAGGGCTTCCCGCTGTACTGCACGCACTGTTCGTTCATGAATGAGATCCAGCCGATCGAGTGGATCGGGCACCCGATGTACCCCTCCGACCCGCCCGACGACTACGACCGCGATCCCTGTACCTGGTACTGGTACAAGGACCCGGCGGACATCCCGGAGCGGCACTGGGCCCGCTACGGCCTGAGCAAGCCGGCCGCCGCGGGCGGCGCCTGATGCTCGGCCTGACGCCGTCGGGACGGCGGGTCATCGTCACCGGCGCGACCGGGGGGATCGGCCGCGCGCTCGCCGAGACACTGCTGGCGTGCGACTGCGCGGTGGCGGCCTGCGACGTGCCGGGCGCGCCGGTCGGCGACGTCACGGCGGTCACCGCGACGTTCGACGTTCGCGACCCGGAGGCCGTGCGCCGTGGCGTCGCCGACGCGATCGAGTCGCTCGGCGGTTGCGACGCGGTGATCGCCAATGCCGGGATCGTCGACACCATCCACCGCGCGGAGCGCTTCTCCGCCGAGGAGTGGCGCAAGGACATCGAGACGAACCTGTCCGGCGCCTTCTGGGTGGTGCAGGCGGCGTTCGAGGCGCTGCTGGCCTCCGGCGACGGGCGGATCGTGCTGATCTCCTCGGTCGCAGCCGAGGTCGGGCTCCCGGGGCAGGTCGCCTACGGGGCGTCGAAGGCGGGGATCGTCGGGATGGCGCGCACGCTGGCCGCCGAATGGGGTCCGCGCGGCATTCGCTGCAACGCGGTGATGCCCGGCATGATCGCCACCCCCAAGGTGCGCGCGATGCCCGCCCCCGCGCGGGATGGCGCGATGACCCAGATCCCGCTCGGCCGCTTCGGCGAGCCCGCGGAGCTCGCCGGCGTCGCCGCCTTCCTGCTCTCGCCGGCGGCGGCGTACATCAACGGAACGGTCCTCAGGGTCGACGGCGGGTTAGGCCTGTCGATGCGATGACCCGGTCTCGGCGATGAATGGCGGGAGCGTGACGCTGCTAGCTCGCGACGGTGATCCGGCGTGCCGTCACGGGTTCGGCTTTGCCCTTGAGGTCGAGCGTGACGACCTCGCCCCCGTCGACGGCAGCGATGCGCGCGACAGTCTCGGGCATGACGATCTCGCCCCCCGCCGCAACGGCTTGGAGCCGCGACGCGGTGTTCACGACGTCGCCAATTGCGGTGAAGTCGCGGATCTCGCCCTCGCCGACGATCCCGACGTACGCCGGGCCGACGTCCAAGCCGATCCCCACCTCGAGCAGCGGGCCCTTGGGCGAGCCGCGACCTTGCGTGCGCAGAATGGCGAGAGCGTCACTCACCATCGCGTCGACGTAGCGGCCGTTGCGTGTGAGGGGCGGAAAGTAGAGGCCCATCACTTCGTCACCGATGAGCTTGTCGACGATCCCGTGCTGGACGATCACCTGCGTGAGCTCGGAGTAGAAGCGATTGAGGCGTTCGGCCATCTCGTCTGGTGGGAGCGTCTCGGCGAGGGCGGTTGAGTTGCGGATATCGGCGAAGAGCACCCCGATGGTCATGGTCATGCCACCCTGGGGCGCCGCCTCGAAGCACACCTTGCACCACCGCGGATTCTTGCGCGACGGGCCCTTTTCCATCCGTCGCATCAGCCAGCCGCCGACGCCCGCGAACGGGTTGCCACAGGCTTCGCACCGCGGGGCGGACGGCAACTTCGAGAGGATCCGAACCCCGCGCCGAATCTTGGCGTGGCCAAATAGTTCGAAGAATCGCGCCCAATCCTCCGCGTTGGCTTGCGCACCCTCGGGGCGTGGGGGCGTGCCCTTATTCGGCATCCCTCATTTTCGCACCGCATGCCCATCGTCGACAGCTCTCATCAGATCGGGCCAGCGGAGCTGCCTCGTCAATCCCTGCATGGTGATACCACCCCGGCACCATTCGGCTTAAACCGTCACACGTCGGCGCGCGCCAGGAACCGCCGAGCGCGCTGCGCCTATGCGCCGGAGACCAATTGGCTTACGCCGCGCACGACCGCGCGACGGAACTGAAATCGCGCGGAAACCAGGTCCTCGCGCAGCTGCAGCCGTGCGTCGATGACGGCCTTGACCCGAGGGAGTCGGCTGACCACTGGATGGACATCAACGAACCGCCGCACCGCGTCGATCGCCGCCTTGTGGTGGGCTTCACGCGCCGTCAGCATGTTTTCTCGGAACTGCACCCAGGGGAGAGTGTCTGGCTGCTGCTGGTGGGTTTCGGCCATTGTCCAACTCCTGCGTGATCGTCGAGACATTGCACTACGGATTCTCCGACTAAATCACCCGACGTGCTAGGACGGCGTTAGAAACGGTCCTCAGGGTGCGCAACGCCGCGAGCAATGCGGCGCGCATAAGCAGCAGCATCTACGTTCACGGAACCGGATCGCCCTGGCGGGACTATCACTGGTGCCCCGGCGAGCGGTGGGATCAGCAGTACGCTCATGCCATGGCGGAAACGTCATACGCCAAGTGCGGCGATCTCAGCCTGGCGTATCAGGTGTTCGGCGACGGGCCGGTCGAGCTTGTCTTCGTCGGGCCGATGGTCAGCCACGTCGAGCTGGTCTGGACCCTCCCCGAATTCAAGGCGTTCTTCGATCAGCTCGCCACGTTCTGTCGCGTCCTCCTGTTCGACAAGGCCGGGGTCGGGCTGTCGGACCCGGTCCCGAAAGTTCGCACGCTCGATGATCGAGCGGCCGAGATCGAGGCCGTCATGGACGCCGTCGGCTTCGGACAGGCCGTCGTCTCCGGTCTGAGTGACGGCGGCGCGGCGTCCATGATGTTCGCGGCAACACGACCGGAGCGAACGCGGGCGTTGATCCTCATCGGCACCATCCCGTATTGGGGCTTCGCGGGGTGGGACGACATGGACCGCGACCCGGCCGAGCTGCGGGCGCGCCTCGTACCCGAGCTGGGTGAGGACTACACCCCGTCGACGGAGCAGATCGCCCGCTGGCAGGAAGTGGCCCGCGCCGTCCGCTCCGGCTGGGGCAGCGGTGCGGCAGCCAGCATCGACTCGCCGTCGATCCGGTCGATGCGCCAGCTGGGAATGTTGGAGCGGATGTGCGCGAGCCCGGGGATGGCGCGGGCGTCATTCGAAGCGGGCTTTCGGATCGACGTGCGGCCGATCCTGCCGACGATCACCGCGCCCACCCTGGTCATCCATGCCCGCGAGGACCCCACCGTTGCGGTGCAGTGCGGCCGCTACCTCGCCGATCACATCCCGGGCGCGCGGTACCTGGAGGTCGAGGGCACGGACCACCGCCCCTGGTTCAACGAGCCCGACAAGATCCTGACCGGGATCGAGGAGTTCCTCACCGGCAGCCATGCCGCGCCGGCGCCGTCCCATCGCGCCCTGCGCACCGTGTTGTTCACCGACATCGTCGCGTCGACCCAACACGCCGCGGCCGACGGGCGACGAGCGGTGGCGCGCGGTGCTGCACCGCTTTGGTGAGATCACCGCCGAACTCACGCAACGATTCGGCGGCACGGTGGTCAAGAGCACCGGCGACGGGTACCTCGCCACGTTCGACGGGCCGACGCAGGCCATCCGCTGCGCCGAGGCCTTGCGTGCTGACGCCGAGACACTGGGCGTCCAGATCCGCGCTGGCATCCACACCGGCGAGTGCGAACTGCTGGACACCGACATCGGGGGGATCGCGGTACACATCGCGGCGCGCATCCTCGGGCAGGCCGGTGCCGGCGAAATCCTCGTCTCCCGCACCGTGCGTGACCTGGTTGTCGGCTCGGGCACGGGCTTCGAGGACCGCGGCAGCGTCGAGCTGCGTGGCGTGCCCGGCACCTGGCAACTGCTGGCGGTGGATCGCCACGGCCCGCGGGCGGGATCGCCCGAGGCGGAACTGGCGTCAATGCGCACTCCTGGCCGTCGGACCGCGATGCGCCGCTCGGACCGCGCCGTGGAGGCGATCGCCAGGCGCGCACCGTGGATTCTGCGCGGGATGGCCCGCTTCGCCCCGACGGTTCGGAGCTGAACAGCTACCGGAGTCAGCGCGGTTGGACGTGTCTGAGTCCTCGATATCGTTACAGGTGAGTCGCATTCAGATGCCACCGACGCCGATGCATCCGTGCTGGCGAACGACCCCACATTCAGAGCTGCCTGAGCAAGCTGGGTAAGACTTGCCGCAGCTCTGGAAGCATGGGTGCGATGATCCTCGCCGTCGACCTCGGCAAGACGTCCTGCCGGGCCGCAGCGCCGGCCGGAGGGCCGAGGGGCTGGGCGCGCCGGGGCTCGCGGCGCCTGGCGGCGTGCGGGCCGCGGAGGCGGCGATCCTGGCCGTCGCGCGCGAGCTCGGCCCGGTCGACGAGGTGATCGTGGGCGCCGCCGGGGCGCTGGCGGCGCCGGACGCGGCGCGCGCGCTGGGCGATGCGCTGCTGGCCTCGCTGCGGGCGGAACGCGTCGCGGTGACCAGCGACGCCGTGATCGCGCACGCGGGCGCGCTGAACGGGGAGCCGGGCGTCGTGCTGATCGTGGGCACCGGCGTCGTGGCGCTCGCGATCGGCGCGGACGGCGCGCTGCGGACCGCCGACGGCTGGGGCCCGTGGCTGGGCGACGAGGGCGGCGGCGCGTGGATCGGCGCCGCCGGGCTGCGCGCGGCGCTGCGCGCCCACGACGGCCGCGGCCCGTCCACCACGCTGCTCGACGCCGCCCGCGCCCGCTTCGGCGCGCCGGAGACCTGGCCCGCGCAGCTCACCGATGCCGCCGCGGTCGCGTCCTTCGCGCCCGACGTCCTCGCTGCGGAGGGCGACGCCGCGGCGCTGGCGATCGTCAGCGCCGCCGCCGAGGCGCTCGCCGCGACCGCCCGCGCGGTCGGGGATGGCCCGGTGGCGATGGTCGGCGGTTTGGCGGGGGTCGAGGCGCTGCGCGAGCGGCTCGACCTCGTCCCGGCCGCCGGCGACGCGCTCGACGGCGCGCTGCGGCTCGGGCGCGATCCACGAGCCGCACGTGATCCGCGTGCAGGCGGCCCCGAAGCCTTGCCCCGCAAGGGCTCGACGCGCTCGCCACCGAGGCCTCCCGGCCAGACCTGGACGACCTCGACGCGCGGCCTATCGGCGAGGTCGTCGCGCTGCTCGTCGCCGCCGAGGGCGAGGCGCACGGCGCGGTGGCGGCGGCGGTCCCGCGGATCGCGGCGGCGGCCGAGGCGATCGCCGCGCGGCTCGAGAGCGGCGGCCGCCTGATCTACGCGGGCGCCGGCACGCCCGGGCGGCTCGGTGTGCTCGACGCGGCCGAGTGCGGGCCGACGTTCGACACCGACCTCGTGCGCGGCGTGATCGCCGGCGGGCCGGCGGCGCTGACCGAGGCGATCGAGGGCGCGGAGGACGCGTTCGACCCCGCCGATCTCGCCGACCTGACCGCCGCCGACGCGCTCGTCGGGATCACGGCGTCGGGCCGCACGCCGTACGTGCTCGGGGCGCTCGAGCACGCGCGCGCGGCGGGCGCGCTGACCGTCGCGATCGTCAACAACCCCGGCAGCGAGGCGTCGGCTGACCTGGTGATCGAGCTGCTGACCGGGCCCGAGGTGCTCGCCGGCTCCACGCGGCTGACCGCGGGAACGGCCCAGAAGGTCGTGCTCAACGCGCTCTCGACGAGCGTGATGATCGCGCTCGGCAAGGCCTACGGACCGCGGATGGTCGACGTGCGCCCGACCAGCGCGAAGCTGCGCCGCCGCGCGGTGCGGATCGTCCGCGACGCGGCCGGCGTCGACGAGAAGGCCGCGGCCGCCGCGCTCGCCGCCGCGGGAGGTCACGCCAAGACCGCGATCGTCGCACTGCTCGCGGGCGTCGACGCGGCCGAGGCCGCCGTCCGGCTCGACCGGGCGCGGGGACGCGTGCGCGACGCGCTCGGTGGGACATGAGGGTGGTCGGGTTGATGTCGGGGACGTCGATGGACGGCCTCGACGCGGCGGTGGCGGAGTTCGAGTGGGACGGCGGTGCGGTCGCGATGTCGCCGCTGCGACATATCGAGCGGCCGTGGTCGGACGACGTGCGCGCGCGGCTGCACGCCTCACTGGGCCCGACGACGGCGGGCGAGTTGTGCGAGCTCGACCAGCTGATCGGGCAGGCGTCGGCGGAGCTCGCGGCCGAGCTGCTGCCCGCCGACCTCGTCGTCAGCCACGGGCAGACGGTCCACCATTGGGTGCAGGACGGCGAGGCGAAGGGGACGTTGCAGCTCGGGCAGCCCGCGTGGATCGTCGAGGCGTGCGGGCTGCCGGTCATCTCCGATGTCCGCGCGCGCAACATCGCCGCCGGCGGCCACGGCGCCCCGCTCGCCGGGATCCTCGACGACCTGTGGTTGCGGGGCGAGCACACGCGCGCGGCGCTCAACCTCGGCGGGATCGCGAACGTGACGGTCGTCCGCCGCGGCCGTCCCCCGCTCGCATTCGACACCGGCCCGGCCAACTGTTTGCTCGACGAGGCGGCGCGCCGCCTGACCGGCCGGCCGAGCGACGAGGACGGCCGGCTCGCCGCTCGCGGCAGGCCGGATGTGGCGCTCCTCCAAGGCCTGCTCGACGACCCCTACTACGCGCTCGCGCCGCCGAAATCGACCGGCCGCGAGCACTTCTGCCTCGATGGCCTCGGGGACCTGCCGGATCTCGCGCCCGAGGATCTGCTGGCGACGCTGACGGAGCTGACCGCGATCACCGTCGCCGACGCGCTCGCGCCGTACGCGCCCGCTGAGGTCGTCGCGTCCGGAGGCGGCGTGCGCAACCCGGCGCTGCTCGCCGCGCTCGAGCGCCGCCTTCCGCTCACCCTCAGCGACGAGCGCGGCCTGCCCGCGCAGGCCAAGGAGGCATACCTGATGGCGCTGATCGGCTTCCTCGCCTGGCACCAGGTGCCGCTGCTCACCGGACCACACGCGCTCGGACGCATCTCTCCTGGCGACGCGCCGCTCACGCTCCCGCCGCCGGCCGCCCCACCTACCGGCCTGCTGATCCGAACGGCGTGAAGCCGCTCGCCGAGAGGTCGGAAAGGCGGTTGGTGCCGCGCGCGATCAGGACGATCAAGAACCGGTCACCGTCTTGGCGATGTCCAGCGCGAGCCGGTACGGCTCTGGCTCGTTCCGGTTGGTCAGCACGACCACCGTCGTATGCCGCTTCGGGTAGCGCACGATCACATTGCGGAAACCCACCGATTCGCCGGAATGCCAAAGCGTTTCGCCGGTGATGCGCCAGCCGTAGCCGTACTCGGTCTCGGGATCATCGGTGCGCGTCGCCGGTGTGAACGCCGCCCGCAACGAGCTCGGCTGCAGCAGGCGCCCGTCATACAACGCGGCATCCCATTTCGCGAGATCGTCTATCGACGAATAGATTCCGCCATCGCCGAGCACCGCACTCGTCTGGTCTTGGTCGGTGCGGTTCCAGCGGCCCGCGGCTTCGGTGTAGCCGAACGCGCGATGGTTCACCGTCGAGATGCCTTCCTGGTACGCCACCGTGTTGAGCATGCCGAGCGGTTGAAAGATACGTTCCTGCAGGAACTTTGCGAAGGTCTGCCCCGACACCCACTGCATGATCAGCGCCAGCAACGCGTAGCCGCTGTTGCTGTACCGATAACCGTTGCCTGGGCGGAAGTTGGTGCGATCCTGTGTTTCCAGCAGCTGCAGCACATCCGCGTCGTGCAACTGCGCAGTGACGGTTTCCGGGATCACGTCTTCGTAGTCGATGAGCCCCGAGGTGTGGGTGAGCAGGTGGCGAATCGTTACCGTCTCTGCGGCCTTCGGCAGCGAAGGCAGCCATTGGTGGACGCGGTCGTGGAGTGTGAGGCGGCCGTCCTCGGCCAGCAGCAGGATGCTCGCGGCAGTGAATTGCTTGGTGACCGAGGCGAGCCGGTAGTTCGTCTCAGGGGTGGCGGGCGTGCCCGCTTCCAGGTCCGCGAGGCCGTAGCTTGCGCGCACGACCGGCTGACCGCCGCGCAGCACCAGCACGGCCGCGCCCGGCACGTCGCCTGCGTAGTCACGTAGCAACGCATCGACTTTCGGCTTCATCGCAGAATTGCCCACCCGCGCGAACAACAGGTTTTCGTCGTCATGACTAAGAGCCGCCAGGAGCTCCGGCGGTACCATCGCATTGGTAGAAAGGTACCTTCATGGCTTTGAACATCAAAGGTACGGCGGTCCACGAAGCGGTGAAGCAGATCGCGAAAATCACGGGCGAGTCCCAGGCTCAGGCTGTGGCGACCGCGGTGAACGAGCGTCTGGCCCGACTGCAGGGCGATGATCTCGCGACCCGGCTCCTGGCCATCGGCCACAAGACCGCCAGCCGGATGAGCCCAGAGACCAAGCGGCTGGACCATGGTGCACTGCTTTACGACGATCGAGGTCTGCCGGCATGATCGTGGACACCATCGCGATCCTCAAGGAGGAGGACGCTTGAGGAGTTCTAGCAAGGGTTTTCGCTCGTAGGCAGGCACAACGAACACCCCAACCCGCAGAGACTGGTGTGACTCCGGTTAACTGTCGCCGCGTGCCTGGATTCCGGCCTCGACGACCAACATGAACGTTGTCAGCTCGCAGATGAGGTCGTCGAACGTTCGCGGCTCGGCCTCGTGTAGCCAGTCGGTCACGGTCTCGAACAGTCCGCCAACGGTGGCGACCGCCAGCGCGCGATAGTCGATCCCGCCGCTCGGATGGTTGCGACGCCAGAACGCCTCGATGAACGACGCCGCCCAGCGCCGGTTCTCCCACCGCTGCGCCTCGACCCGCGGCGAAATACCCGCTGCCACACCAAAAGTCACCATCGCGACGCGGGGGTCATCGACCAGCGTGTGCGCGAACGCGGACAACACTCGACGTACGGTTTCTTCTTCGTCGGCATCGACGGACTCCCGCATCGCTTGCGCCACTTGCGCTTCGATGCGTTCGGAGACCTGGCGCAGCAGCGCCACATAGCAATCCTCTTTGCTGTCGAACAGGTCGTAGAACGCTTTATTGCCGACGTAGGCGGTCTGGCAGATCTCCTCGATTGACGTGTTGGCATACCCGTCGCGGGCGAACAGCTCGAATGCCGCCGTCAGGAGTTGTTCACGACGCTGCGCGCGGCGCTGGTCGGCGTCCAGGCCGCGGATCCTGCGCGGGCGGGGTGGCGCGGACGTGCGCGATGCTGTCACGGTGCCAAATTTTAGCGCCGATCCGCTTTTCGACAAGAGCTCTTGTTTCTAACCGGCCATCGTGTTGTAATTTCGGTCACAGTCGCTCAAGCAGGGGAGACGCCATGCCGGGCCGTGCAACGATCGCCACCACCTGCGCGGCCGTCGCCGCCCTTGCTCTCGTCGGCGTCCCACGCATCCCGCACCACGCTGAGATACGTCTGACCAGCATCGACGATGCGGATTCGCCCCTCGGCGACGGCACGGCGCTGATCTTCGGCACCAGCGGGACGCCGGTCGCCAGCTCGGGCTACCAAGAGGCCGTCGAACAGTTGTATCTGGAACCGCGTGGCTTTGATGGCACCGTCCAAGCCCCCTTCACGCCCGAGGGGTTGTATCCGGTCACCGGCGTGCACACCCTGCCCGTCGACACCTCGTTCGCGCAGGAGGAACAGATCCTAGACTCCGCGATCCAAAGCCAGATCGCCGCCGGGGGAGTGGACGCCGCCAACCCGGTGGTGGTCTTCGGGTGGTCGCAGAGCGCGGATTTCTCCGGCCTGACCATGCCCGAACTCGCCGCCCAAGGTGTGCCCAGCGATGACGTGCACTTCATCATGGTCGGCGATGCCAGCAATCCCGACGGCGGCTTGCTGGCACGCTTCGATATCCCCGCCGGTTCGGATCCGTCGGTGCCGAGCCTGGGCATCACGTTCGACGGCGCGACGCCGGCCGATCTCTACCCGACCGACATCTACACCAACGAATACGACGGCTTCGCCGACTTCCCCAAGTACCCAATCGATTTCCTGTCCGACCTCAACGCGTTCTTGGGGATCCTCTTCGACCACACCACCTACCTCAACCCGGATCCCGGCCAGCTCGCGGACGCCATCCAACTGCCGACCTCGACGGCCGACACGCTGACCAACTACTACATGGTTCCCGAGGATCTGCCGCTGCTGGACCTGCTGCGGTTCATCCCCATCATCGGCAATCCGCTGGCCGATCTGCTGCAGCCCGACATGTCGGTGCTGGTCAACTATGGCTACGGCAGCATCCAAGACGGATGGAGCCCCGGCGATGCCGATGTCCCCAGCCCGATGGGGCTGCTTCCCACCGATGTCAGCTTGAGCGACATCGTCACCGCGCTGGTCAACGGGATCCCGCAAGGCATCACCGCCGCCATCAAGGACTTGGAGGATCCTGCGAATTACCAAGTCATACAGTCGATTCTGGACAACCCACTGACCAATCAGTTGATCAGCATTGGGCACACGATGGGCTTCACCGATGCCACGGATCTGCAGTCGCTGCTGAACATCCCGTCGCTGCTGAGCGTTGCGCAAAACGCGTTGAGTGAGTTCGCGAACTTCCCGATTTCGAACGCGACGCTACTGTCGTCGCCGACCGATTTGATCAGCGATCTCAGCGCCACCCTGTCGGCGGACTACGCAACGCTGGTGCCCGTCGCCGACACCGTCAACGCACTGCTCACCAGCCTGCCGTCGTACGACCTCAGTCTCTTCACCGACCAACTCGAGGCAGGCAATCTGCTTGGCGCCATTGGTGATCCGATCGCCGCTGACCTCGCGCTGGTTCCGTTCGCTTTCGGCTACGGCGCAGCCGCACCCGTCCTGGAGGCGACCGCAGGGACGCTGCTCAATCTCGTGGGCCTGATCCCGGGGCTCTACGTTCAGGCGGGGTGGGCTTCGAAGAACTGCCAGATGGTCTCGGTGGCGTTCAGCGCGTGCGACGGGCCCAATCGCTCCAGGAAGGTGGTGCCGCCGGGCCACTGGTGTCGGCCGCCGTCGATGGTGATCAACTCGACGCTGCGATGGTCGGCGCACGCGGCGATCGAGGTGGTGACCGGGGCCTTGATGGTGACATCGGGTGGGCCGCACTGATTGACCTTGCGCCAGAACGCGTTGACGTCAGGTATCGATGGCCCGTTGACGGTGCTCGCGCCCTGGCCGCCGTCGTAGGGGACCAGCCGGTCACCGGTGCCGTGGATGTGGATCACCGACGTCGGGTGCGGGGCGGGGCAGGCGTCGAGCATGGTGGCCGCGTCCGGGCCGATGGCAGCGAAGATGTCGCTGTTGCAGGCCAGCGCGTAGCTCATGATGCCGCCGTTGCTGATCCCGGCGACATAGACTCGCGACTTGTCGATCGGCATCGCGGCGCTGATCTCCCCGACCATCGTGGTGATGAAGCCAACGTCGTCGATGTTCTCCTGCTCAGCCTTGCCGCAGCAGCCGTGCGCATTCCAGGTCCGGCCGATGCCGTCGGGGTAGGCGACGACGAACTTCGCCGAATCCGCCACTTGGTCCCAGCCATAGGAGTCTTCGGCTTGCTCGCCGTCGCCGAACGCGCCGTGCAGCATGACCACCAGCGGTGCCGCCGCCGTCAGGCCCGGCGGTTTGTGGACCCGGTAGGTGCGGTCCAGCCCGCCGAACGCCATGGTGTGCACGGTTGTGCCATCCGGGAGCGGCGTTTCCGCGCGATGCCCACCCGAACACCCCGACAGTGCGACCAGCAGGCCGAGCAGCACGGTAAGCCGAACGAGCACGCATCAAAGGTACTGGTAAACAAACGTCTCCGGCTCCGATTCGCACCCTTGGTGACACGCCACCCTGGCTGCGACGAGACTGATCCTCATGCAGATCCCGTTCGCCGACGCGATGCTCGCCCGCCTCGGCCGCCGCGAGGCCGGGCTCGAACTCATCGAGGAGATCGAAGACGAGGCCGTCGAGTCCGTCGACGTCGCCGATCTGCTGTCGGCCGAGCCGGCCCTGCTGCTGCAGCGGATGGAAAACCGGCTGATCCGGCATCAGCTCGCCGAGCCGGACGTGCTGAGCGCCGACGAGCTACGCCAGCTGCGCTACATCCTCAACTTCGCCAGACTCGCCGACTTCGAACCGGGCGCGGCGGGTCCGGGCGGAAGCCGCGGGCGCGGCGACGTCTCGGTCGGCGCCGAAATCGCGCCGTGGCGGTCCCGGGTCGCCGACGCGCTCTACGGACCGCTGCGCGAGGAGCCGGATCCGATCACGGCGCTGAAAACGGCGCGAGACGCGCTGGCGGGCCTGGCCGCCGACCAGGACGACCAACGGCGAGTGCTCATCGAACGCCACGGAAACGACTTCTCCGCAGCGGAATTGGACGCCGAAGTCGGCTACAAGAAGCTTGTCACGGTCCTCGGCGGCGGTGGTGGCGCGGGTTTCGTCTACATCGGCGGCATGCAGCGGCTGCTGGAGGCCGGCCAACTGCCCGACTACATGATCGGCTCGTCGATCGGGTCGATCCTGGGCAGCCTGGTGAGCCGCGCTTTGCCGGTGCCGATCGAGGAATACATCGCCTGGGCCAAGACGGTGTCCTACCGCGCCATCCTCGGGCCCGAACGGCTACGCCGCCGCCACGGCCTGGCCGGCATGTTTGCGTTGCGCTTCGACCAGTTCGCCCACGCCATGCTCAGCCGCGCAGACGGTCGAACGAATGCGTATGTCGGACTTGGCGATTCCGTTCGACATCGTGGTCGCCGGCGTGCGCAGGCAACCGTATACGGCGCTGCCGTCGCGGTTCCGCCGTCCCGCGTTAGCGGCGCTGCAGCTGCGGGCGGTTCCGTTTCGGCCGATCGGCATCGGCCCGGTGGTGGGCGCTCGGTTGTGGCAAGTGGCCGCCTTCATCGACTTGCGGGTCGTCAAACCCATCATCATCGGCGGCGACGACCCGGCGCGCGACTTCGACGTCGTCGATGCGGCGTCGTTCTCGGCGGCCATTCCCGGTGTGCTGCACCACGAAACGAGTGACCCGCGGATGGTCCCGATCCTCGACGACGCTCTGCGAAGAGAAGGACGTCGCGGCCCTCGTCGACGGCGGGACGGCCAGCAACGTCCCGATCGAACTGGCGTGGAAGCGGGTCCGCGACGGCAGGCTGGGCACCCGCAACGCGTGCTATCTGGCGTTCGATTGCTTTCACCCGCAATGGGATCCGCGGCACCTGTGGCTGGTGCCGATCACCCAGGCGATCCAGTTGCAGATGGTGCGCAACCTGCCCTCGCCGATCATCTCGTCCGATTCGAGCCGACACTGTCGCCGGTGAATCTGGCGCCCTCCGCGCGGCCATCGACCGTGCGAGCCGATGGGGTCACGGCATCGGCGACGGCGCTGTCGATCAAGGCGATAGCCCGCCGTGACCGAATGCCGGCGGCTGCATGGGGGAGCCGACGTGCCGACGAGGTGGGAGCGGCGATGGGCCGGCCGACCGCGACATACGCCTCGCCAAGACGCGCTACGAAGGCGAAGGCTGACAGCGTTTCTAGATCGCTGAACTGAAGAGGCGGCCAACCTCACGCGTGGTCTGCTCATGATTGCGATCGAGCAGCGATCAGGGAAGAAGGTGGACGCAGACCGAGGCTGCGCGCGATTCAGGTGAGCAGCCGAGTTTCGTCTTTGCCCGAAAGTGCAAGTTCAGCCTGACGCTTGGTCAACATGTTCCCGCCAGTCGGCCGCCAGTCACATCACGGTGCGAACGAAAGCGGAGCGTCGCTGTTGGAATCTGCCGTTGACTGCATGCTCTGCTGCGGCGGCCTCGGCCAGGTATGCACCGCACACCGCGGTAAGTGGAACACAGCCAGGCGCCGCTCCCGCAACCGAATTCGCAACGGTCTCCAAGCTGATGAACGATGCGATCGCGGCAGAAAGGCTGCCAGGTGGTGTGGTTGTGATCGGGCATGGCGGCAGGGTCGTCTTCCACCAGGCTTATGGCTCGCGCAAGCTTGCCGGCGAACAGGGGCTGGAGGGATAGCCTGCACCTGCGGAGCCGATGACCGAGGACACGATCTTCGACATCGCGTCGTTGACGAAGTCCTCTCGCAACCGCGACTGCCGTCATGCAGCTCTACGAACAAGGCAAGGTTGCGTTCGACGATCCCGTGCAGAAGTACCTGCCCGACTTCAACACGGCGAACGATCCACAGCGTGCAAAGGTGACAGTTCGCATGTTGCTGACCCATACTTCAGGCGAAGCGATAGACGTCGACCTCGAGATCCGTGGGGACTGGACGGAGCCGATAAAGCAGAGGGCATTCATCGTGCGCTCACCACGCCGCTGCAGTCGGGTCCCGGTGAGGTTTTCCGCTACTCCGACATCAACTACATCCTGCTCGGCGCGCTGATCGAAAAACTCACCGGCGAAGCCGAAGACGTTTACGTTCAGCGGAACGTCTTTGCGCCGCTCGGCATGGACGACACCCGCTACCTTCCTCCGGCCAAAGCATGCGGTCCACACACGATTCGAGGAGCTGCGATCGCCTGGGCTCCCGCGCCCAAGGGCGGAGCCGGTCGCCTGTCCGGCCGGCACATGGAGCACCAGTCTGTTGCCGCGCATCGCACCAACAGCAATTGACGACGAAAGCAAAGCCGACCCGAGCAAGAATCCCGATTTTGGTTACCTGCTTCGGGGCACCGTGCATGACCCGACGGCGCGCCGCATGGGGGGAGTGGCCGGGCATGCCGGTGTGTTCTCGACGGCGCACGATGTCAGCATCTATGCCCAGGCCCTGCTCGATCGGCTTGCGGACCGGCCGAGCAAGTTTCCGCTGAAGCAAGCGACTCTGGCGTTGATGACGACTCCTCAGCAGCCCGGACATACAGCTCAGACAAGTCGAAGCAGCGAACGATGCTGCCCGAGAAGCCATCGCAAAGACACCGAACACAACAGATCCGCTGCTCGCCCCGAACTATCCGGCGATCAAGGGACAGAACCTGTTCGGCTTTGGCTGGGATATCGACACGGACTTTTCCAAGCCGCGCGGCCTGATCTTTCCCATCGGCAGCTTCGGCGCCACAGGCTTTACCGGAACCTCGCTTTGGATGGACCCAGGCTCAGATACCTACGTAATTCTGCTCGCGAACTCAATCCATCTGCGAGGCAGTCCACCGATCTCGAAGCTGCGCGGTGACGTGGCTACGGCGGCGGCCCAGGCCCTGCGTCTCTAACGCAGACGCCGTCGCCGCGAAATCGCTCAGAGGCGGGCATATCGCATAGTGGTTCGGTCACGTTACTGGTGAGACGGAGTTGACCAGAGCCAGCCGGATGCCCCGTCAGCGTGCCTCGCCGTCCTTAGCGTGCCCGCGCCACTTCCGAAAGCCGCGATGCGCAGCGAACGCGCCGACGACAGCGGTCACGCACCACACGCCGATCGCCGCGTATGCCAACCACGGCGACCGATTCCCGATCGAGGCACCCAGCGCGGTGTAGACGAAAGCCCGCGGCACCGAACCGATGAAAGCGCCAACAGCCATCTGCCACAGCGGAACTCCGAACGCCCCGAACGCGTAGGAGGCCAGCGCATCCGACAGGCCCGGGATGAAGCGCTGACCGACGACCGCCCACAGCCCGCGTCGTTCGATCAGCGCGTCGATGCGGTCGGCACGTGACGCTCCTAACAGAGCCCGCGCGCTGTCTCGACCGGCCCGACGGCCGACCAGGCTCGCGACGACCGCGGTGCCCACCGTCGCACCCAGCGTCACGAACACGCCCAGCAACGGACCGAATAGCAGCCCGCTGCTCGCGGCCAGGATCGGGCCGGGCACGAAGATCGCGCCAAGGACGGCCGACACCACGATGTAGGTCAGCGGCGCCGCCGGCCCCGTCGCTTTGACGGCGCGCCGCACGTCCTCGATGTCGACAACGTGCTTGACGGCCAGCAGATAGAACAGCACGACCAAGAACGCGGCGAACACGGCGAGCCGCACGATGTGGCGTCGCCGCGATGTGGGTACGAAACTATCGACCATGGTGACCGCGATTCTTCCGTATGCGGCTCCGCTAAGTTCGCATCACCGCATCATGATGCAGTGATGCTAGGATTGGCGTGCGCACTACCATCGATCTCCCCGGCGACCTGCACAAACAGGCATTAGCGATTGCGCGGGACACCCACCGGACGTTGAGCGAAACGGTCGCCGACCTGATCCGACGGGGCCTGGGCGCCGGCCGCGCCGAGGCGCTCTGCACTGACCCGAGGACCGGGTTGCCTCTGGTGAGCGTCGGCACAGTCGTCACGTCCGAGGACGTTCGTTCATTGGAGGATGAGGAGTGACCGCGCTGCTCGACGCCAACGTGCTCATCGCACTGGTCGTCACGGAGCATGTGCATCATGACGCCGCAGCGGAATGGCTATCGGTGTTTGACGCGGAATTTGCGACGTGCCCGATCACGCAGGGAAGTCTTATGCGATTCCTGCTGCGCGCAGGACAATCCGCGGTAGCCGCGCGAGATGTCGTCAATGGGATTGAGAAGGCGAACCGCCACGAGTTCTGGCCCGACAGCATCTCGTTCGCCGACATAGAAGTCGGCGGTGTGATCGGTCACCGACAAGTAACCGATGCCTACCTTGCCCAGCTCGCACGAAGCCGCAAAGGGCAATTGGCAACCCTCGACAGCGGCCTAGCGCACTTGCACAGCGACGTCGCGGTACTCATTCCCAGAGCGTCCTGAACTCGTTGGCTCACGTAGGGTCGCAAGGCGTGAGAACCGATGACGACAGCTGGGACATCACCGAGAGCGTGGGCGCGACGGCGTTGGGTGTGGCGGCGGCGCGCGCGGCCGACACCGAGAGCGACGATCCGCTGATCAGCGATCCGTTCGCGCGGATCTTCCTCGACACCGCCGGCGCGGGTGTGTGGGACTGGTTCGGGGCTCCGCAGTTGCCCGCCGCCGTCGTCGAAGCCGAACCCGCACTGCCGGTGCGGATGAAGTCGATGGTCAGCTATTTCGCCTCGCGGACCAAGTTTTTCGACACCTTTTTCTCGACGCCGCCAACGCGGGCATCCGTCAGGTGGTGATCCTCGCCGCCGGCCTGGACGCGCGGTCCTGGCGGCTGCCGTGGCCCGACGGCGTCACGGTCTACGAGCTCGACCAGCCCCGGGTTTTGGACTTCAAAGCCTCGACGTTGCACGAGCACGGCGCCGACCCGGCCTGTCATCGGGTCGGCGTCGCCGTGGACTTGCGTCAGGACTGGCCGAAAGTGTTGCAGCAGGCGGGTTTTGACCCATCGGCGCCGAGCGCGTGGTCGGCCGAGGGGCTGTTGATGTATCTGCCGGCGACCGCCCAGGAGCTGTTGTTCGACCGCATCCAAGGCCTGACCGCCGCCGGTAGCCGGGTCGGCATCGAGGCGCTGTCACCCAACTTCGCCGACCCCGCGGCCACCGCGCAGCGGCGTGAGCGCATGGATCGGGTCCGGGCGTTGATGGCCAAGGCGGACCCGGACTGTGAGGTCCCGCGTACCGACGAGCTGTGGTACTTCGAAGATCGCGAAGACGTCGGCGATTGGTGCAAGCGCCACGGGTGGCAGGTGACGGTGACGGCGTCAGACGAGCTGATGACCGGCTACGGCCGCAAACCCCCGCTGGAGATCGCAGGACGGCATCCCGCCGTATCTGTTCGTGTCGGCGCAGCGGACATGATGCGCCGCTGCGCGGATTTATTGGGCTGCGGACTTTGCGGTGCCGACGCTGGGCGGCGCGACGGACCGTCCTCCGCTCTTGGGCCTCGCCCCCATCGAGGGAATGATGTATTGGCTGCCCGGCAGCCGGAGCGCGGGGTAGCCCGGGGGAAGTGGATTATCCCGCGCGCTGCTGCCCGGTCCGCCGGGACCCGGTTGGCAGTTGAAGCACGGTGGGGGTGGATTCGACGGGTCAGCGTGAACAATCCCTGCGCCGGATGTCAATGTTGACAACCCGACTCCGGTAGCGATCGCGGCCGCCTCGGCCAGGAGTTTCATGTTCATAGCCATTGCTCCTCTCCGGGAGCGAATTTTTACATGATGTTTACAGACTACTCCCGCGACCTGGGGATTTTAAAGAGTCATCGCGACGCCAAAAAGGATTCAGCTAAGCGTCGATGTCGCGCAGCCGCACCATCCGCGTCGTCGAACTCTCGTCGAGCTCGACCAGGTCCGAGCGGGACCGCAGGAAGTCGCTGAAGGACTTGAACCCCAACGACTTTTCGCTGAACGACGGGTCCATCCGCTTCATCTGCGCCTTGACCGCGGAGTTGTGCAGCCAGTCGACGTCGTCTTTCTCCAAGCCGATCCGCAGCGCGCGGGTCAGCAGGGCGGTGGCCGCTGTCTGCGGATCGGGCGGTGGCGGCTCATCGGCTCGGCGGACTTGGCGCGGCTGGTCCGCTGTTGGGGCGGTTCGGCGGCGGCCGGCTCGGTCACCGGAACCCCGGGCAGCGCGTCGTAGATGACGAAGTCGTCGCAGGCCGCCGCCAGCGCCCGGCTCGACGAGCCGGCCACCCCGACGCCCGACCACGTAGCGGCCGAGCCGTTTACAGCGTTGCGCCAGCGGGATGTAGTCGGAGTCGCCGGCCACGATCACCACATGGGTCAGGTCGGGCAGCCGGAACATGTCCTCGACCGCGTCGACGGCCAGTCGGATGTCGGCGCCGTTCTTGCCGTAGGCCGCCGCCGGGAACAGCTGCACCAGATCGACAGCGCGGCCCACCAGCTGTTCGCGGTAACCGGTGTTGACCTCCGCCGACCAGTCCGCATAGGCGCGGGTGAGCACCAACGTGCCGAACGACGACGCGAAGTCGATGATGGCGCCGACGTCGACGGTGGCCCGCGCCAGCCGGTCCGGATACTTGTCCAGGCCCTTGGCCTTGTCCCTCTGAAACGAGATGCGGCCATTGACCTGGTCGTAGCGGGAGATCACGATGTTGTCGAAGTCGAGGTACACCGCAACACGGCCCTCGCCGAGATCTGCCATGACCCCAGTGTTGACCATCGGCGGCCCAGGTCGTGGCGATCCAAGCGTTTGGCGCGTATCCGAGACGAACTTTCGAGACGCGGGCAACCGTAGGCTTCGATGATGCCGAGTCAGTGTTCGGGGGTTGGCCGCGACTGCAGCGTCGGTGCGGCGGCGGCGAGGATCTCGTCGCGGCTCCCGCTCACGAGCGTCAGTCGGGATGCGGTAAGTCGATGATGTCCGGTCCTGGCTTGGCGGCGTAGAGCTTTTCGATCTCCGCGGAATACTTCTCCGCGATGGGCTTGCGTTTGAGTTTCATCGTCGGTGTGAGCTCGTCTCCACCGGGCTCCCACGCGGTGCCGACGATGATGAACCGCTTGATCTGCTCGACGCGGGAGAGTTTGGAATTGCCCTCGAGGACAGCGGCGGTCAGCTTTTCCCTCGCCTCGCGGCTTTGCGCGAAGGCGGCCAGCGACGGGTCGGCCATACCGAGCGCGGCGGCCTGTGCGGCGACGGCATCGGTGTCGAGGGTGACCAGCGCGGTGACGTACGGCTTGGCGTCGCCGAAGGCCACCACCTGGTCGATCAACGCCGACGAGGCCTGGATCGCCATCTCGATGTTGGCGGGGGAGAGGTTCTTTCCGGCTTCGTTGACCAGTAACTCCTTCTTGCGGTCGACGATCGTGACGAAGCCTTGCGAGTCGATGGTGCCGATGTCACCGGTGTGCAACCAGCCTTCGGCGTCGATCGCTTCGGCGGTCTTCTCCGGCTGATGGCGGTAGCCGCGCATCAGGACTGGCCCGCGTACCAGCAGTTCGCCGTCGCCGGCCACCGAGATCTCCACGCCGGAATGCGGCTGCCCGACCGAACCGGCCTTGATCCCGCCGGGACGGGCGGACGTCCCGATGCCCACGCACTCCGATAATCCCCATACCTCGAAGGTCGGAATGCCCAGCCCCCAAACGAATTCCATGGTTTCGACCGGAGTCGGCGCAGCACCGATTACTGCCCAGCGCACTTGGTCCAGGCCGAGTGCTTGGCGCAATTTTGCCAGCACGAGGCGGTCGGCGATGTTGCGGCGCAACGCAAGTGACGGGGGTGCGGGTTTGCCGGCCAGTGTGAAGCGGGCGGCCCGGACACCGCTGTCGATGGCCCACAGTGCCAGCCGCCCCTTGGCTCCGGTCGCCTCGGTGGCCAGTTTCGTTTCGATTGCGGCTTTGAACTTGTTCCACACTCGCGGCACCCCTAGAAACGTCGTGGGCCGAACATCGGCCAGTGCCGCCGCGATCGCCCCGGGGTCGGCGACGTCGGTCACCTGCGCTCCCAGGATCATGTTGGCGTAATGTCCGCTAACCCGGTCGGCGATGTGGGCGTGTGGCAGGTACGACGTGATCCGGTCGCCTGGTTGCATGTCGAGGAGATCGACGATTGCCGAGAACGCGGCGATCAGATTGGCGTGCGTGAGCTCGACGCCCTTCGGCGGCCCGGTGGTTCCCGAGGTGTAGATCAGCGTGGCGACATCGTCTGGCTTTACCGCTCGCCACGCCGAATCCAAATCAAAATCTGTTTTAGCCCCTAATGATTCGAGTTGCTCAAGCGTCATGCGGCCGTCAATATCGGCGTCGACGACGATCACCCCAGCAAGGTCGGCCCCGGCCGCTTCGATGGCGGGCAGAAGGTCTTTTTCGGTGATGACGATGTTGTTCTCGGCATTGCTGAACAGGTAACGGATCTGGTCTGGCGCTGAGGTGTTGTAGATCGAGAACGGGATCGCGCCGAGGTGCATGATGGCGGTGTCCGCCAAGTGGAACTCTGGACGGTTGCGCAGCATCAGACCGACCGTGTGGCCGCGTTCGACACCAAGCGCCGACAGTCCGGTGGCAATCTTGCGCACACGATCGGCGTACTGGCGCCAAGTGATGGCTTCTTTGTCGTCGACCGTCCGGATGGCCACCGCGTCCGGCTCCAAGGCTGCGGTCTGCTGAAAGGCCTGTGGCAGCGTGGATACCAGCACTCCGCTTCGGTGCTGAACCACCGTCGTGTCGACTTCAGTCATCTCATATCCCGTCTATTTCGAGGCTGCATTCAGTTCTGTTCGGGCCTGGTCGATTTGGTCGTAGGCGTACGTCGCCATCGCGGCGGTGGTCATCGTCTCACCCTTGCGGGCGAGCGATTCGTAGGTCGCGCCGCCGAGGACATCGCGCAGGTGGGTGATCGCGGTGGTGATTTCGGGGACCCCCGCCGCGGCGAGGGGACTGAGCGCGAACCCGGCGATGGTGGCCGCCGGTTCGTAGCGTCCGAGCCGGTCGAAAAGAGCGGCGAGGATGGCCAGCGGGACGCGGATAGTCGTGGGGTCGCCCGCATTGTGGTAGTTGCGGATCGCCAGAGTGAGGTGATCGAGCGCGGACACGGTGTCGCCGTGTTCGGCCTCAAGTAGGGCCAGAACGTTCGCCAGGACTGACGCGCCGGCGCGGTTGCCGCTGTCTTGAGCGATCACCAAACCCCGGCGCAGGGCGTTAAGCGCCCCGCCGGGGTCCGCGTCACGAAAAGCGAAACCGTAGGCAGCGAGCGCCCACGCGAGCAACACGGGTTGCCTGTTGCCTCCGCAGCCTCGATCAGGCCATCCGCGGAATCCATCGCCTCCCCACCGGAACCGGCCACTGCAAGGGCGAAAACCAGCCATGACCGGATGTGGACGTGGGTGTCGCGGCGGCGTGCGAGCTGGGCGCGGCACAACTCGGCCAACCGCTCGGGCTGCCCGATGGCCAGGTATACAGCTCCAAGCACGCCTTCGATGCCGTACGGCAGCGCCTCGCGGCTCCTGCCGAGAACGATCTGGCCGGCGTCGCTGTAGCCGACAGCCGCCTCGATCCGTCCGGTCGTGTAGCACTGCGACGCAATCACGTACAGGAACGCCAGCCGCGGGTGGTCGACGGCGCGGGCGGGCTCGATCAGCTCTTCGGCCCAGGCTATCGGCTCAAAGGTTTGGACCACAGCGCCGAGCCACCCCGCATAGGTGGCGATGGTGGCGGCGACATCCAGATCGCCGTGGTCGGCGGCCCACCGAAACGCGGTGCGCAGATTGGCCAGCTCGATCGTGAACCAGTCGTAGGCCTCACGCTGGCGGGGGCTGTCCCACAGGGCCAGGATGTCGGCTTCCCGTCCGGCGAAGTAGCGCGAGTGGGCGGCCCGAATCTCGGATGCTTCGCCGCGGGCGACGAGTTGTTCCTCGGCGAACTGGCGGATCGTCTCCAGCATCGAAAACCGGGTCCGCCCCGACGACCGGTCGGCGACCAGCAGCGACTTGCGCACCAGGGCATCGAGCAGATCCAAGATGGCGAAGTCATCCATCGGAACCCGCGACGGCGCAGGCGCTGTGCGAGGTCGAATCCACCGGCGAACACCGAACACCGCTCCAGCAGCGCCTTTTCCGGCTCGTCGAGCAGGTCGTAGGACCAGGCGACGGCGTGGCGCAGGGTCTGGTGGCGTTCCAGGCCGCGCCGCGACCCGACCAGCAGCCGGAACCGCTGATCGAGACGATCACGCACCTCGCTCGCGGTCATCGACGCCATCCGTGAGGCCGCCAACTCGATGGCCAACGGGATCCCGTCGAGGCGGCGGCAGATCTCCACCACCGCGGCCGCCTCGTCGGCGTTGGCCACCGAGAAGCCCGGCGAAACGGCTCTGGGCACGTTCAATGAAGAGGGAAACCGCGGCGGAGTCGATTCCCGCGCCGACATCCAGCGAGGGCACCGGCCACAGTTGCTCGTCGGCGACCCGCAGTCCTTCGCGGCTGGTCGCCAGAATCTTGACGGTCGCCGAGTGCGCCAGGATCGCCTCGACCAAACCGGCTGCGGCGTCGAGGACGTGCTCGCAGTTGTCGAACACCAGCAGCCGCGACCCTGCCCTCCAAGGCGGCGGCCACCGACTCGGTCACGGTCTTGCCCGGCTGCTGGGTGATGCCCAGCACCGCCGCCACTGCGTCGGGCACCGCCGCCGGATCGGCGACCGCGGCCAGCTCGAAAAACCACACCCCGTCCGGAAATTCGTCGGCGAGCCGCGCCGCGACTTCCAGCGCCAGGCGGGTCTTGCCGACCCCACCTACCCCGGTCAGCGTGACCAGCCGATGAGCCTTCACCGCGGCTTGCAGCTCGGCGACCTCGGACTCGCGCCCAATGAAGCTGGTGGCCGCAGCCCGCAGGTTCCCCGGACTCGCATCCAGCGCCCGCAACGGCGGGAAGTCCCTGCGCAGGCCGTCCGCGCGGACCTGGAACACCCCGACCGGGGTGGGCAGATCCCGCAACCGCCGCGGTCCCAGATCGACAAGATCAACTCCGCTGAGCAGACCCGCCGTCGACTCGGCCAGCAGGATCTGACCGCCGTGCCCGGCGGCCATCACCCGCGCCGCACGATTGAGCACCGCACCGAAGTAGTCGCCCTCCCGCAGTTCGGCTTCGCCGGTCGCCAGCCCCATCCGCACCGGCAACTCCAGCGCCCGCTGCGCGGCCACCGCGGCATCCACCGCCGAGCGTGGCGAGGCGAACGCGGCGCACACGCCGTCACCGGTGTGCTTGAACAACCAGCCGCCGTGCGCCTCGATCGCCGCGCGCAACACCTCGTCATGGGCGGCCAGCGCCGCCCGCATCCCCTCGGCGTCGGCTTCCCACCGACGGGTCGAACCCTCAACATCGGTGAACAGAAACGTCACCACCCCTGCAGGGGCGGTGGCCGCCGGATCAGCCGACATGCCTGCAGAATGTCACAACGGACACGCTCAAGTATTGAAAAGCCCCAGCTTGAGGGTGTGCGCGATCTGGGTGATCGCGGCCTGGGCCCGCACGCTGTTGCCGGCCTTGTCCAGCGGCGGCGAGTAGGCGGCGATCGCCAGTCTGCCCGGCGACACCGCGACCAGGCCGCCTCCGACGCCGCTCTTGGCGGGCAGCCCGACGGTGTAGGCCCAGTCACCTGAACTGGTGTAGAGACCTTCCATCGTCATTTCGGCCAGCACGTGCGACACGTTGGCGGGTTTGATGACGCGCTTGCCGGTGACCGGGTTGATCCCGCCGTTGGCCAGGGTCGCGCCCATGGTCGCCAGGTCGACGGTGGTGACCAGCGTCGAGCACTGCTGGGTGTAGACGTCGCAGGCCTCCATCGGGTCGCAGTACATGTATCCGCCGCACAGCAGCAGCCACGCGATCGCGCGGTTGTGAAAGTTGGTGGCCCGCTCGGAGGCCGTGATGTCTTCGCTGATCGAGATCGCACGCCCGGCGAAATCGCTTTGGATCTGCAGGATCTGGCGCCAGCGGTCTGCAGCGTCGGTGGCCGAGACCAGGCTGGTTGTCGTCATCGCCCCCGCGTTGACCATCGGTGAGTTCGGCTTATCGTTGTGCAGTTCCAGCGCGAGCACCGAATTGAACGCCTCGCCTGTCGGATCGGCGCCCACCTTGCGGTGGAACACTCGCGGGCCGACTTGTTCAATAGCGAGCGCGGCCGTGAAAACCTTCGAGATCGACTCCAGCGCGAACTCACGGTCGGCGTCGCCGGCCGAAAACGTTTGACCGTCAACGGTCGCCACGCAGATACCGAACAGCTGCGGATCGACCTCCGCCAAGGCCGGTATGTAGCCGGCGTTCTTGCCGCGGCGGTTCTTCTTGTGCTTGGCGTATGCCGCGGCGACCGCCTCGGCGATCCGTTCGGCTAATATTACAGTCAATTCTGTTTCACCGCAGCATGTTCGGTTGCAGCCGCTGAAGCGGTCAGCACGACGCGATGGATGAATCCAAGCTTCGCGACGACGTGCGGGTAGATGGTGAACGGGTACAGATCGTCGCGGCCCATCGAGTTGTTGACTCGGTTGAGCACCCCCGACAGCACCACACCAGTCGGCCATGATGTCCTCGATAGTGCCGTCGGCGTAGGACTCCCGAGCATCGATATTGGCGGGCAGGTCCCACTTCACCCGATCAGCTTCGACAACAAGGCCCGAATCCGCAATTGTGGCAAGGGTTCCGGTGATGTGAAGATAGTGCGCCCAGGTTTCCGCGAAGTCTTCCCACGGGTGGGCGGTGGCGTACTCCGAGATGAAGTCATGCTGCCAGTTCGCCGGTGCCTCGCCGTTGTAGTGCCGCTGCAGTGCGGCCTGATAATCCTCGCGATCGTCGCCGAACATCGCCCGCGCGTCGTCGATCAGCGGGGTGTTTTGCACCAGCAGCATCTCGTAGTAATGGCCGACCTCGTGGCGGAAGTGGCCCAGCATCGTGCGATAGGGCTCACCCAGCTTGATGCGCAGACGCTCCCGGTATAACTCCAGCGACTCGGCCAGGTCGATGGTGATGACGCCGTTGGCGTGCCCTATCGTCACCGGCCGTCCCAGTGTCTTGCTGGACAGCAGATCGAACGCCAACCCGCGGGGGTCCGCGTAGTACGGCTGATCGGCAAGCCCAGGTCCATCAGCTCGAAGATCAACCGCCGCAGCGCCTTCAAGGTCGAATCGAGTTCGGACATCGCCTCGGTGTCATCGGCCGCCGGCCCCTCGCGCACGAAGCTGTCGGCGTAGCAGCGGCCGGATTCGGCATCGTCCGCGGTCAACCAGTTGCAGCCGCGCTCCCAGTGGGAGCACCGAAACCAGCCATGGCCGTTCACCGTAACGGTTTGCGACGGTGTGCACACCATCTGCCGCGACGGGTAGTGGTAGCCGACCGTCACAGCGCACGTCGAGCACTGCTGCGCCTCGAACGCGACCGCCTGCCCGCAGTTGGGGCACCTAAAAGCGCGCACGGTCAGGGCCCGCCGGTGCTGCCCGACTCGATATACGTCCACGGTTGCTGCGGACGGTCCTTCAAATAGCCACGCTGCCAATCCCATTGCGGATGCTGCCGCAGGAATTCTTCGACGTCGAACCCGGTACCGTCGGCACGCCCACACCGCGCCCACACATTGAGCGCCCGGATGTCGGCCGAGGTGACGACCTTGCCGTCCACGGACCCGAACGGCGTGAACGGGGTCAGCCCGCTGTCGAAGCAGGGGTCGACGTCGGAATGTGCGCAAATGGTCCGGGCCGAGGGATGGATGTAGCCGAGGTAGGTGTCGAACGTGTCGGCCAGCATGCGCTTGCCGATCTCGGCGTCGATGCTCCCGTTGTATTGGCCGAGCAGTTGCTTCCAGCGAAGCTCCCGCGCGCCGTTCGGGGTGCGCACGTCGCTGAACCCGGTCCCGAAGCACTCCAGGTTACGGATCCGCGGATCCACCGGCGCGTTGTCGCCCCAGAAGTAGCCATCGGTGGTGCGGTTCAGGCTCTGATACAGCAGGCCCTCCTCGTAGCGCGCGATCTCACCGGTCTTGATGTCGCCGATCAACCAAGAGTTGGCGTACCCGCCGTTGTTGTCGGTGTTGAGTGTCTCAACCCAATGATCGATGTCGCGGGCGTACTGCGAGGCGTTGCGGGCGCGGACGAACTCCGGGACCCGGGTCTCGTCGTAGCCCTTGAACCCGTCGTAGCCACCGATCGTGGTCTCGGTGATCACCAGGCCGGCGCCGGTCAACCAGAAATCGCTCATGCTGGCGATCCAGCCCGGCGCGGTCTGCATGACCATCCGATTGCCGTCGTCGGGGGTCATATCCAGGATGACGTTCTCGAACTGGCCCTGCCAGAAGTCGGCGAAGCTGGTGTGTCCCACCACGATTGACCCGTCGACGGTTGCGCTGCCGGTCGCGATGAAGGCGCTGCAGTGGTTGCCCTCGCCGCCGGTCGGCGCCAACGCGGTGTAGCGGCCCGAGTTCTTGGGCCACCAGTAGCCGGAGAGTTCCATCCAATCGTTGATGCCGAGCACATCGTTGAACGTGGCCGGCACGCCGGCGGCCGTCAGACCCGCGGCCACGCCCTCGCATCTCCTCGCGCAGCTCGTCGGGGATCTTGCCGGCGTGCAGTTCGGTGGCCCGCTCAACAAAGAAGTCGTAGCTCATACCGATGTCTTGGTAGGTCATCTCCCGGTACGCCCGGATCGACTCCGCGTACTCGTCGGCGACGAGGAAACCGTATTGAAAGCCGCGTGCGGCCGGTGATCCCTTGATCGTGAGGTGAATCCAGCCGTTGATGTCACTCCGCGACGCTTCGGAGAGCCACCCCCGCTGCTCGTCGGTGAGTTCTGCGGGTGCGGTTCTCGTCGGCGGTTCTGCAGGGCCAGGCGGGGGTTTTACGCCATGCCCCTCCGGGGTTGGAGCGATCGCCGTCACAAGCCCTCCTCGCTCAGAACCCCCGCGCCGACGAGTTTAGTGTCGCGGGGAAGTACTAACGGCGAACCCGGCCTAATCTGGAGACGCTTCAGCCAAAGGAGGCAGCAATGAGCGAGCACGAAGTCAAAATGATCATCTTGTCGACCGATGACCTGGACGAATCGATCCGCTTCTACAGCGAGACCCTGGGCATGTCGTTGAAGTTCCGCGACGGAGCCCACTTCGCCGCCCTGGACGGCGGGCCGATCACCCTTGCACTGGCGACCGAGGTGGATCATCCCATCCCCGGGCAGGTCGTCGTCGGGATCAAGACCGACGATGTCGACGCCGCAGCCAAGGCCGTGCAGGCCAGTGGCGGCGGCATCGTCAAAGGCCCGTACGACGACGCTCACGAACGCCGCGCCGTGGTCTACGACAACAAAGGCAACGGCGTGGTGTTTTATAAACCGCTGGCCCGATGAACAACACGGACGTCGGCGCGCGGGCCACCGAAGCGGTGGACTTCTTCATCGAGGCGATAGAGCAAATCCCTTCGGAAAGTTGGGATCTGCCATCAAACCTTGAGGGTTGGAGCATCGGCGATCTGGTGGCTCATAGCACGGGGACTGCAGCCAAGATCGTGACACTGGCCGAGGGTGGGCAGGTGCAGCAGGGGCCGGCTGATCCGGATGACTGGAGAAGCGAGGATCCCGTTGCACAGCTTCGCGAGCTGGCCGGTCGATTGCACGACGCCCTCGCCGACGCCGACCTCGATGCGCTGCGCCAGCCGCTGATGACTCCGATCGTCGGCCTGGCCATCCATACCTGGGACGTGTACCGGTCACAGGGCCGGCCGGTCGAGCTGCCCGAGGCTTTGCTCGCATTCTGCAAGCAGCTGGCGGAGTCGGTGCCCGAAGAGACGCTACGCCGGCCGGGTGGGTTCGGGCCGGCCCAACCCGTGCCCGAGGACGCGACGCCGACCGCCCGGCTGATGGCCTATTTCGGGCGCCCAGTCTGACGCCGCGCTAGCGACAGGAGGACCTGATGAACCACGCAGACGTCGGCACGTTGGCCACCGAAGCGATGGGGTTGCTGATCGAAGCGGTGGAGCAAATACCCTCGGCGGCTTGGGATCAGCCATCCAACCTCGAGGGCTGGAGCATCCAGGATCTGGTGGGTCATGTGACCGGCAGCGCAGCGAAGGTGGTGACGCTGGTCGAGGGTGGCGAGGTGTGGCAGAAGCCTTCCGAGCCGGATGACTGGAAATGCGAGGACCCGGCGGCACGGCTGCGCGAGCTGGCTGTCCGGCTGCAGAACGCGCTGCCCGGCGCGGACATGGATGCGATGCGGCCTTCGCCGCAGGGTGAGGTCCCGCTGCACCGGGCGCTGACCTTCCCCGTTTCCGATCTGGCTATGCACAGCTGGGACGTCTACCGCTCGCAAGGCCGGCTGGTTGAGCTGCCCGATGACTTGCTGGCGTTCTGCCGTGGGTTGGTGGAGTCGCTGCCGGAGGACATGCTGCGGCGCCCGGGCGGGTTCGGGCCCGCGCAGCCCGTGCCCGACGACGCGACTCCGACTGCCCGGTTAATGGCCTACCTCGGTCGCCCGGTTTGACTCCGCGGCTAAGGAGCCAAATGCGCACTGCTGTCGTCCAATTCGTCCCGACGTAGGCCCATCGGGGTCATCGCGGGCAGATCGCCGCCGGCGACCACCGCGCGAGTGATCGGCGTCAGGGCCTGGAAAAGCGCTTCCACCTCATCGTCGCTGAGCGCGTCGAGTACCGACAACGCAAGCGCGTCGGTGGTCGACTCGATAGCGTCCTTCAGCTCTCGGCCCGCCGTTGTCAGCGACCCATCGGCGTTGAGCAGGCCCCGCTGGGCGAGCTGTTGTTCGTGATGGCGCCACTCCGCCTCGTCGTAATCGCGGGCGCGGGCCATGTACTCGCGCGGAACTTCGCCCGCGGCGGCGTGCAGCACGTTGCATTCCCGGCCCGAGATACCGCCTGCGCTCAGCACTGCCACATGCGCGTCGCCGCGATGTTCGCGCAACAGCGTGGTGGCATGCCACAGCGCGGCCAGCGGATCGTCCGGCCACGGCAGCGCCCGGTTCGCGGCGAACAACGGTCGCCCGTCCAGCGACGCATGGCGCGCCGCCTTCCCTGCTAATTCCGCTGCAGTAGAGATATTTTCATCCGCATCAAGGCCGTAGCGGCGCAGCGCTGCGACGGCGGATTCCTGCCGGGCGCGCAGCGCGGCCTCGGGTTCGGCGATCTGCCACGCCGCCGGCAGTGCCTTGGCGACCCGCTCAGGGGCGAAGTTGTAGAAGATCGCGGTCACCACCTCGGGCGCCACCATGCCCAGCGGCGCGGACCGGGCGGCGAAGTAGCCCATCCAGAAGCCTCGGTAGCCCAGCTCGTCCAACGCCGCTCGTGCCTCCGGCGCGAAGTACGTCACCCCGTGCACGGGCTCGAATCGATCGAGGAAGCGTCGCGCCAGCTGTGGTTCTCGGCTCATGATCGTAGTTAACCACCCCGCCTGAAGACACCTAGTCGCGGTCGTGATGGCAGACGGCTTCGAGCTTGATGCCGAACGGGTCGGACCAAAAAGTCGCGTAGTAGTGGCCGGGGTACTGCGGAAAGTGTTGCGGCGCATGAATGACCGTGCCACCCTCGCCTAGTACATGGTGATGAACGTGATCGACCTGTGCTCGGCGCCGCAGCATGAAGGCCAGGTGCTGTAGGCCGGTCCGTTCCGGCGAGTACGGGCCGGCGACCGCGGTGGGGTAGAAGAACAGGTAGGTGCCGGGTTTGTTGTCGGCCGGCCGGTAGGAGAACTCGTCGTCGGCGGCAAAGAACGGTTCGAAACCGACCAGGGGCATCAACGAGTCGTAGTAGCGCTTCGCCGTCGCGAGGTCAGGGACGTTGATTCCGAGGTGACCGAGCATCAGGGCCGACCCTTCCTGGCTTGTTCGTCTGCAATGATTTCCGGTAACTGGTCGGCGAGTTCTTGGTGCCAAGCGATTTCGGCCCGCAGTCGGTCAAGGCGATGCTTGACCATCAGCTTTTCGGTAAGCGTCAGATAGCGGTCGGCGGCGGCCGCGCGGGCCTCCCAGTCGGTGAGCATCGCTGAGAGCGAAGTGCGGCGGGCTGCGAGTGTCATCGGCAGATCCGCCAGATGATCCGGGTCCAGCCGTGTCATCGCCAAGTCGAACGGGTCCGGTTTGATCACGATGTCGCTCAACGCCCGCAGCCGCAAACCGGATAGGGCTTCCCGCCCCGCGGTGGTGATCGACCAGATCTGTCGTGGCGGGTAGGAGCCGGCCTGTTCGACCCGGACCTGCTCGATGAGATTCTCGGTCGCCAGGCGCTTGAGCGCCCCGTACAGCCCGCCCACGGTGATATCGGTCCACATCGCGACATGTTCCTGTTCGGCAAGAAGCCGGAGTTGGTGTCCGTGCATGGGTCCGCGCTGCTCCAGCGACCCCAGGATGAAGATCCGAATCGACGACACCCAACTACTCTTGCATAAGTAGTCATGCACGGCTAGTGTTCCCCGCATGGTGTCGACACTGCTGTATCAAGCGTTCTATCGGATCGGTTTCACTCCGTGGGACGGCCACGCGCTGTCGTCTTTCCTGCGGGACCTGATCGAGGGCCCGGCCGCATTACCCGCTGGCACCGCGATCGATATCGGTTGTGGCACAGGCGATTCATCGATCTATCTGGCGCGTCACGGATGGCAGGTCACCGGGGTGGATGTCGCCGCGAAGGCGCTCGACAAGGCCGCCGCCAAGGCCGCTGCCGAGCACGTGCGGGTCGACTTCGTCCGCGCCGATGCGACCCGCCTGAGCTCGGCGGGGGTAGGTGAAGCCTGCACGCTGATCCTCGACAGCGGCTGCCTGCACGGCATGAGCGACGATGCCCGCGACCGTTACGTCGCGGAACTCGGCGCCATAGCCGCACCGCAGACCCGGCTGCTGATCTTCGCGTTCACTCCCGGCGGACAGACCGGGGTGCGCGGCATCGACCACGCGGAAATCGAACGACGCTTCACACCGCAGTGGGATTTGGTTTCGGCCGCAGACGATCCGGAAATGACTGACAATCCCCAACATCCGGCGCGCCACTATCTGCTGCAGCGCCGCGAGTAAGCGTTCCCGTGGAGATCATCGCCTCTGCTCCGGCCCAGATGGGTCTACCCGAAATCGCCGACTGGGCAACACGTATGGAGCGCATCGGCTTTGACGTCATCCACATCGCCGAGACCATCCACGACCCGTTCACCATCGCGGCGATGGCGCTGACCCATACCAAGCAGCTGACCGTTCGCACCAGCATGGCGTTGGCATTTCCCCGCAGCCCGATGATCATGGCGTATGCGGCCTGGGATCTCGCGAAGTACTCCGATGGCCGCTTCCAGTTGGGGATCGCCTCCCAGGTGCGGGGCAACATCGTCGGCCGCTTCTCCACCCCGTGGTCGGAGCCGGTGTCGCGCCTCGGCGACTACATCAAATCGCTGCGCGCGATCTTTCATGCGTTCCAGTCAGGTGAGCCACTGAACTACGCGGGCACGCACTACCGATTCAATCGATTACAGCCATACTTCAACCCCGGCCCCATCGACCATCCGATCCCGCAGATCTGGACCGGCGGGGTCAACAGGAAAATGTGTGTCCTGGCCGGCGAGTTGTCAGACGGCTTCGTGTGTCACCCCACCAATTCCCACCCGGACATCCTCGCCGCGCGCACCCTTCCCGCAATCGCCGAGGGCGCCCGGGCGGCAGGACGAAACCGGATGCCGGCCGTCGTCGCCAACCCGCAGCCCATGATGGCCGCGACCCGTGCTGCTCTCGAAGAGCAGCGCGAGCCGCGTCGTGCCGAATTGGCTTTCCTCTACAGCACACCCGCTTATCGTCGGCAATTGGAGGACTTCGGCTTGGCAGCGGTCGGCGAAGCGCTGAGCGAGATGGCGCGCCGCCGCGAATGGAGCGGCTTGGCCAACCACCTCACCGATGAGGTGATGAACCGTGTTGTCCCGCAAGGCACTTACCAGGAAATGCCCGACATTCTCGCGCGGTGGTACTCGGGACTGTGCAGCGGGCTGAGCCTGCCCGTCCCCGCAGACGACGAGCACGACCGGCAGCTCGCTGAACTCGTTCAGCGGTGCAAGGCGATCCGCGGCGCGACCCCGCGAAATTGACGCGCCATGGTGGGCATGCTCTCGGGGATCCCCAAGACGCCGCTGCACGCTCGCTTGAAAGAAGAGGGCCGCCTCGATCTCGACGACGAACAACCGTTCGGCACCAACGTCATTCCGCTCGGCATGACGCGCGACGAGTTGCGCGACGGGTACGATCCCGACTTCTACTTCGAGCGGCTCGAAAATCTCTTCCTCACTAGGCAATTCGATTGGGCTCGAACCAGCAATGCCTACTGGCGTCGGCATCCGTGGCGGAAGTTGAAGTCGCAATCGGTCGATGCTGTGCCGGCGGCCGGCCTGATCCGACCCGGAGTTACGCCGGATCTATCGCCGTCGGATGACTACCATGCTCCGTCGACGGCCCGGTCCGGGCCTGTTGTTCATCTGTGTGATCAAGTGCGCGATGCACTGCCACCACTACACGATGTCCCGCCAGATGGGTTCTGCGTGGCGCGCTTCAGCAGTCTCATCAGCCCTTCAGTCGCTGGCTGGAGGACCAGTTGCTTCTGCGATTTGAATGCGTATGTGATATCAGAGCCCAGGTGATATCGCATGCGCCTTCGTTTCCAAAACGATGTGTACGCCGACTCCTGGTGTGCATGTGGTGGGTGTGACCTCAGCTGCGGACGTAGTTGAGGCGACAGGACCCGAGCCTGGGGACGCCTGCGCCGCGCTGTCGGCGCCCGGCCGCTATGGTTGCACTGGTGCAGCCAGGTTGGGTTCCCGATCGCGGCATTGCGGTAGTAACGCTTCAGCCGCAGGATGATCCGTTTTACTCGTATACCGGCCCCCCGCCGCTGGATGGCATCGCGCCGGGAACGGTGCTGAAGACGCGCAACTTTCGTTACCACTTATTCGGCTTCCCGACGTTGCTCGAGACCACTCAGCTGCTCTACCGGTCGACCAGCCAGACCGGCAAGCCGACAGTCAACGTCACCTCCGTCATCGCGCCGCCGATCCAGCTCGACAAGACGAAAGTGATTTCCTACCAGTCCGCCTACGACTCCCTCAACCGCAATGACGAACCGTCGTACGCGATCTGGGGTGGACTCAGGCTCGGCGGAATCATCCCCAACGTGGAGGCGGCGGTGTTCGGCCCGTTCATCGCCGATGGGTACACGGTCATCGTTCCCGACACCGAGGGTCAGCGGGCGGACTTCGCCGCGGGCCCCGAGTACGGGATGAACACACTCGACTCGATCCGCGCCGCGTTTAACTCGTCGACCATCCCCAGCGACGCAAAGGTGGCGATGCTTGGCTACTCCGGCGGTGCGATCGCCACCGAGTGGGCCGCCGAGCTGGCCCCGACCTACGCGCCCGACGTCAACGAGCGCATGATCGGCGCGGCGATCGGCGGTGTGCTGGTCGACCCGGCGCACAACCTGAACTACGTCGAGGGCACCAGATTCTGGGCGGGCGTCATGGCGATGGCGCTGGTCGGGATCGCGCGTGCCTTCGAGATCGAGACCGAATTGGCGCAGTATCTCAGCACTAACGGCGCGAGGATCTTTCAGCGAGATGCAGACCGCGTCGATCGTCAATGTCCTGGGCCAATACCCGGGCCTGAAGTGGGGGGACCTGGTCAGCCCCGATTACCCGACTCCCGAGCACCTGCCGCTCTACGTCGACTGCGCCAACAAGCTGATCATGGGCACCGGCGGTACGCCGACGATCCCGCTGTTCATCGGACAAGGCGCCAACGGTGAGCTCGAGGGCACACCGGGCAACAAGAAGGGCATCGGCGCCGGTGACGGCGTGATGATCGCCGGCGACGTGCGCACGCTGGCCCGCGACTACTGCGCGAAGGGCACCCAGGTGCACTACGAGCAGTACGACGCGCTGAGCCACATCTGGAGTGTCCCGATCTGGCTGTTGCACTCGATCGCCTGGATCAAGCAGCGCTTCGCCGGACTAAAAGCCCGGGGGAACTGTGCGTCGATCCCCAAAGGCAACCCGCTCGCGCCGATCCCGGTTCAGCCGACACCCAGTTCTCCTGGTTAGCCGCTGCGACGACGGCACCGCCATCGACGGTGGCTCGTGCCAACCCATCACCGTTCAGTAGTTGTTGCAGGTATTGGCAACCTGCACAACGAGTCCGGCGAACTGTTGGACGTACGGTTGAGAAGCTGGCTTGCTTTCCAGCTCCTGAGCGATCTGTTGGCGCTGATCCGGCGACGAGTCCAGGAATCCACGCAGCGCAGCCTGCGCCGTCGGGGATCCGTTCAGTTGCGCCGCAGCTAACGGCGATTGCGCATTCAGTGCCGATACCACCTGCGAATAGTTGCATGTGGTGTTGATGGCCGGACCGAGGTCAGGCCCGGCGGAAGCGACGCCGGCCTGGGCGCTCGACAACAATGCCAAACCGCAAGCTCCGGCGGACAATTTGATCAACGACAGCCTGACCATGTGAAAACCTCCGCACCGATGCACCGTCCGACGCGAGACGGCCAAGACACCAGCCTAGCGATTCTGCCGAGCTGGTCGTCGGCGTCAAGGCGCAGCCGAACCCAGCCGTTGACGTCCGTCTGCTAGCGCTTCAACATTCGCGTGAGGACCGGCAAGACCAACGGAGTCGGTACGTGTCGGGAGGCCCCAAGCGTGAAACGCACCTGCGGTCCGCCGGGGACCACCGACGCGCGACCACGCTCGGCTGCCTTCAGCGCATCGGCGACCACCCGCTCGGCGGAAACCTGGGTGAATCCCGGCATCCTGTCGACCAGGTAATCGGCGTCGTTGGCGGCCTGGAACTCCGTCGGCACCGGGCCCGGGCAGACCGCGGTGACCGTCACGCCGTTGCCGGCGACCTCGGCGTTGACCGCCTCCGACAACCACAGCACGTACGCCTTGGCCGCGGCGTAGCCGGCGTTGTACGGCGCCGGCTGAAATCCCGACACCGACGACAGGTTGATGATCGCGCCGCGGCCGCGCTCGACCATGCCGGGCAGATAGCGCAGCATCAGGTCTGCCACCGCCACGACGTCGACGCGCAGCATCTGCAGTTCCTTGGCGCGGCCTTCGGCGCCGAACTTCGTGTAGATGCCCAGACCCGCATTGTTGACCAGGATGTCGACCTGTGCGCCCAACTCCTCGATGCGGGCGACCAGCCGGTCTCGATGCGCCGGGACGGCGAGATCAGTACCGATCGCGACGGCGTGCTTCTCGCCGCCCAGTTCGGTGCACAGTTGTTGCAGCCGGTCTTCCCGGCGGGCAGTGACGACGACGCGGTAGCCGCGGGCCACGAGCTGACGGGCGAATTGTTCGCCGATACCGGAGGATGCGCCGGTGACGACGGCGACCGACCCCGGCGATGGTGGCGGAAGTGTCATGTAGGACGAGCCTACTCACATACCGAAATGCGTGTGCCGCAATGCCGCGATGGCTGCGGGTGGTCCGTTCACTTCGACTCGCGCCGCGGCCTGACGCCCAAAGATGTAGAGCAGGAGTTCACCCGGCGGACCGCTGAGTCGAGCCGTCGGTTCGCCTACTCGCGCCGTCACCCGCTCGTTGGTTCCGGCCCATACAACCTCGAGTCCGCAACCGTGCAGCCGCCGACTCAAGTAGCGGCTGCTGCGGCGAACATTTCGCCACAAAGCAGCATCCATCGCGGGCGTCAGGCTTCGGGGTCCCCGTTTATTTGCTCGGCGGACGTCCTCGTGATGAACAAAGAACTCGTTGAGGTTGGCCAGAGTCCGGACCCACTCCAAGCGGAAGAGACCGACCGGTGGGCCGGACCGGATCCGGGCGACGAGCCAGGTGAAGTCCTTGCTCTTGGCCAGTCTGGCCCTGCGCTGCTCGGCGAACCGTTGGAAGGGACCCGGCAAGACAATGCAGGGCCCGGCAACGAGATCGCGTTCTCGCAAAACAATGTGGGCAGCGAGGTCATGAGCAGTCCAGTCCCCGAGCAGGGTCGGGACCGAAGGGCCGAGCTCATCGAAGAGATCGCAGAGCTCTAGGCGTTCCTGCGTATCTAGCGGAACCATCGATGTTTGGCTGTCGGCGGGCGTCGAGTCGCATAGGGCCAGGGCTGATTTCGCTCCGGAACCGAAGCTCGCTCGGGCGTGCTTCAGCTGAGTCCGCAGATGTTCGCGCAGTTCGTGCAGGGCCGGATCGTTCCACCGGTTGTTGGACTCTGTCGGATCGGCGGTGAGGTCATAGAGCTCCCACTGGTCGTCGAGCGGGCTCATCCGATACGCCTCTCCGCCAAGCCCATTGGCCGCCAGGTGCCGGACCCCCGGCTCGGTCCAGGTCGCCGGATCGTCGAACGTGCGCACCAGCTTCCACAGGTGGCCGTCGCCGCCGGCCACGTCGTCGACGCGGACCACCAAGCCCTCGAAGTTCGACGCGACGTGCGCGGGCACCCGGATACGCAGCGGCGCGGGTGGATTCATCGTCCGCTTCAACCGGCGCGCGAGACCCGAGGCGCCGGTGTCGCCCTCGAGTATGTTGTCGCGGGTCATCAGGTAGACGGCGCGGGTCGTCGTCGGCCGCCGCACCGTCCACCACCGGCATCAGGTCGCGCCCCGGCAGCGGGTGCACCTCGGAGAACGACTCGGCCAGTGCGGCGGCCGCGGCCTCGACGTCGATACCGGCGGCAGCCAGCAGCGTGGGCACCAGGTCGACATGCGACGTCGGCGCCGTGACCGTCCGCGGCGACGTTGCGCCCTCGCCGATCCGGGCGATCACGAACGGCACCCGGGTGGCCTCGTCGTAGAGGTTGAACCACTTCTGGTGCAGCCCGCCGTGCGCGCCGAGCAGATCGCCGTGATCGGAGGTGCGCACCAGCACCGCATTGTCCGATCCGCCTTCGGTGACCGCCCGGCGGACCCGGTCGATCGGCCCGTCCACCTCGGCGTGCAGCCGGTAATAAAGGTCCCGGTAGCGCTGCGCGTTGCGGCCGTAGGTCCGATCGATCACCGGCGCCGGGCCGTAGCCGGTCGAGTAGGCCTTCCGGAATGCGATCTGGGCGGCCGGTTTCGTTGCCAGATCCTCGTCGGCAGTGGGCGGTGCGGGCACGTGCGGCGGATCCAGCGGTGACGGCTTCAACGGGTTGCGCCGCATCCACGCCGGGAACAGCACGATGTCGTGCGGGTTGACGAAGCTGGCCACCAAAAGGAACGGGCGCTGCGCGTCCGCCTCGCCGGCACGGCGGCGCGCATAGCGGTCGATGAGCCAGGCGACAACGCGGTCGGCGATCAACGGATCGCGACGAATTCCGGCATCGGCTAGCCCCGCGCCGTGCGGCTCGGGGCCGACCCATCCTGAGAAGCCAAACGGCGCAAGGGGATCGGCGTCGAGATAACGCAGCACCGCGACGGGGTCGACGACACCATCGTCGTCATTGGTCGCCAGCACTCGCCCGTCGGGGTCGCGCAGATCGGCATGCGAAATGTGCCATTTGCCGTCGTAGTGGGTGTCGTAACCCGCGGCGCGGAACCAATTGCCCAGCGTGGGCACCTCACCTTGGCGCAGCCAGCGCATACGGGAGTCGTACGCCGTCTTGCCGAGACCGTCGGTCTGTGTGACGCCGTGCAGGTCGGGGTAATGCCCGGTGAAAATGGTTGGGCGACTGGGCACGCAGGCCAGCGACCCGGTGTAGTGCCTCGCAAAGCTGACGCCGTGCTCGTCGAACCACTTGCGGCCGGAAAGCGTTCGGTTGCGCCAGGCGAGCACCTTGGGTGACTCGTACGGCGGAATCGCACGTTCCTCGTCGGTCATCAGGATGATGATGTCGGGGCGATCAGACACGAGACTTCTCCACTCGATTTGCCAGCCCGGCGAGCATCACGTCGGACGGTCGCACCTGAACGCGGCACACCGCGCGTTCGGCGAGCTTTTGCATTGGGCCGGAACCGATTTCGACGGTGCTGATCAGTGTCACGACGGTGTTGCCGCCTTGCACCCGCCGTAGCGTCCACCGGTTGTTGAATCGGCGCAGGCGTTTGGGCAGGCCTTGGACGTCGTAGGCGAGTGCCCAGGTCGGGTCGAACTCGGTGATCCGCTCCACCAGCGCGTGGCGACCGATTTGGACGCGTCGGGTGGTGCCGACGGGTTCGCCGCCGTGATTGAGGATGCACGAGTGATCGATGTTGTCCGCCCACGAACTGATCGAGCCGAAGTCCGCGAGAACATCCCAAACTTCCTGCGGCTCGGCCATGACGGTACGGCTGCGGGCAATCTCGGCCACCGCCATACCGTACGCGGCGAGACGTTCTATTGTGCGGCGATGCCGTTAGGCTGGTTTCCGGGCGTCGTTTCTAGCGGCTGACACGATGCGAGCAACGAGCTTGCCGCCACGGATGACCTCAATCGTCTGGCCTGCCGCAACCTTATCGAAGTACCGCCCGGCGCGCGTTCGTAGTTCATCAAGCTCGATGGGCCGACCGGCGTCCACCGGGATCGGCGCGACCCGCGAATCACTGGTCGACACGATCCGCGCAATTATCTTGCCGCCACGCACGACATAGATCGTCTCGCCGGCGGCAACCCTGTCGAAGCACTGCCCGGCGCGCGTTCGCAGCTCGTCCAGTCCGACCCACCCACCGGCGTCCAATGCCACGTCTGTGACAGACCGCGCCGGGATCGGAGCCACCCTCAAGTCACCGACTGACGTGATCCGTGCCACCAGCTTGCCGCGACGCACAACGTCGAGCGTCTCCCCGGCGGCGACTCGGCCGAGATAAGTACATGTGTCACTTCGGAGTTGGCCCAGGCCAATCACTTCGGGCATTTCGCTCAGCCGGCCGGCGCCAGCATCTCCTTCCATCCGTCGTCTCCTGTCTTATTCGAATTGTCGACCGCGTACTTCATACCGTCGGGCCCTACCACTTCACCGCTCTGCGGACTGTAGACGGCCGCGGGAGGCCCGCTCGGGGTGTAGACGCACGGGTTTGGTTGCTGCCCATTGCATTGCACGCTCCCCGAACCCGGCCGCTGCAGCGGATCGCTGATGGGCGGCGGCGTTCCCCGGCGCACCCGGTCGGAAGGCGCCGGGTTGAGGCCGGTGTTGATCGACGGCGCGGGTATCACATGACCGGGATCTACCGGCTGATCACAGCGCGCCCCCGGCGCCGGGCAGTTCCGGATCTGGTTGGGGTCGCCGTACCACGGGTTGGTGCCCAGCGGCTCATATGGTTTGTTGCTGCGGCATTCCTGCGGCGTCGCGGCGCGTTTACCGGGGACATCGACACACGGATAGTTGCGTGCCCCGCGCACTGCGTTGGCCGGAGCGTCCTGCGGGATCTTGCAATACGTTCCGGATGGCATCGGCGCCAGGCTGGTATCCGCCGGAGACCGCCACTGAGGTGCCGGGAGAAAGCCGGTCAGACACGGCGGGGGCTGGTTGATCGTCAGCGCGGTGTCGAGCGCAGCGTAGCCCGGGAACGCCGCCGTTACCGCCTGGCCTTCCGCGCCGCCCTGCGGATAGGCCACCAGCAGTTGCTCGACGCCCTTGTGGTAGCGCTTGAGCATGTCAAGCACGATCTCGAGATTCGCCAGTGTCTGCGGCAGCGACTCGCGGACGTCGCTGAACACCGAGTTGACCTGATCGGCGGTCGGCGCCCCTTGGGTGAGGATGCTCTGCACGTGCTGGTCGTTCTCGGCGGTCTGCGCGGCCAGGATGTTCAGGTTGTGCGCCCAGCGCTCGATCGCGTCACCGGAGTTGACCTGGCTGTCCAGGATCGGCCCGGAGTTTTCGATGATGTCGTCAACGTCGCCGATGTTGGTCTTGAAGTCGCTGGCAATCGCCTGGGTCGCGTCGACCAGCCGTTGCAGCGCGGGCCCCAACCCGCCGACCGCTTCGGCTGTCTCGTCGAGCAGTCGACTGATCTTGTCCTTGGGCAGCGCGGCCAGCCCGCGGTTGGCGGCGTCTAGCGCCGGCCCGATCTCAGCGGGCACGGTGCCTTTGGTGATGGTCTGGCCCGGCGAGAAGTATTCACCCGGGTTGCCTACCGACACCAGGTCCAGATACTGCTCACCAACCGCCGACACCGAATGCACGTTCGCCGATGCGTCGATGGGGATCTTGTACTGGTCGGCGATACTCATGGTCGCCTGCGCGCCGGCCTCGGTCGGCTCGACGGCGGTGACCTTTCCGATGGTTTCACCGCGATAAGTCACGTTGGCCGTCTTGTACAGACCGCCCGACGCGGGCAGGTCCGCCTTCAGGGTGTACTGGCCGATCCCCACATGGCTTGGAATCCGCAGGTAGTACCAGCCCAGCGCAATCGCCGTGATCACACTCAGAATGCTGAACAGGATCAGCTGGCGCCAGATGAAGCGGGTCAGCATTGCCTATCCGCCCTTTCGACCAGCGGCCCGCCGGGGACGTCGTTCGGGTTCGGCGTGTACCGGACGTCGGGGATCATCGTTTCGGGGTCGCGGCCCCACGATTGCTCGAGCGCGCGCAGCGCTCCGGAGAACCCCGTCCCGGTGAGAACCGCGTTGTCGACAGCGCTGAGCGTCAGGTCGAGCGTCAGCGACAGGTTGAAGTAGTCGCCGCGGAACGCCTTCGGCACGGCGTCGATATCGAACGGCCGGACGAGGATCAGCTTGAGCGCGCGGATCAGATACGGTGAGGCACGGCCGAGTTCCCTCAACGGGCACTGCAGCGACAGCAGGTCCTGATGGAGGTTGCTCCGCGAGGCGGACAGATATTGGTCGGCAACCTGGCTGAGCCCTCCCGTCGCGTCAACCGCGTTGATCAAAAGGTTCTGTTTGTCGGCGAAATGCTTGATCAGCGGCGGGAATTCGGTGAGAACCCGATCGAGAACGTCCGAGCGGGGACCCACGTAGGCCAACAGCCGGTTGGTGGAATCGATGGCTCGGGTGATGTCATCGCGTTGCTCGTCGAGTCGTGCGGTGAAGGTGTCCAGCTTGCCGAGGAAGGCACGGATCTGGTCGGCCCGCCCGTGCACGATGTTGTAGACCTCGTTCTGCAGCACTTCGAGGTTCGGGATGCCGCCGCCGCGCAAGATAATGGCGAGACTGGCCAGCGTCTGCTCGGTGGTGGGGTAAGCGGACGAATTCTTCAGCGGGATGGTGTCGCCGTCCTTCAGCAGTTCGGGCGACGGGTTGGGCGGCGCAGCCAGTTCCACATGCTGAGAACCCAGCAGGGTTGTCTGCCCGATCTTGGCGGTGGCGTTTTTGGGTAGTTTGACGTTCTTCTCCAGACCCAGCGCCAGCGTGGCGACCCAGTTCTTCAGCTTGATCGCGCGCACCGTGCCGACAAAGACATCGGCCACCCGCACCCGGCTGTTGAGGTTTAGGGCCAGCGTGTCGGGCATTTGCACGTAGACGGTGTAGGAGCCGGCCTCGGTGCCCGGGCCGCCGGGCATTGGCACATTCGCGATTCCGTGCCATTGCGCGCACGAGGTCAGCGCGACGGCCGCCACCAGCAGAGCCAGCCCCTGCCAGGCCCGGTGTCGGACCATGCGCATCAGTCGCTTCACCGGCCGTTGGTTCGGCTTGCTCCTCGCGCGTACCGCGCTCATCGCGCGCCTCTGAAGCCGTTGGTTCGGCTTGCTCCTCGCGCGTACCGCGCTCATCGCGCGCCTCTGAAGCCGTTGGTTCGGCTTGCTCCTCGCGCGTACCGCGCTCATCGCGCGCCTCACGAGCCCGGTCCTGTCGACACGGCCGCCTCAGCGGGTAGCGGTGGTCCGGCAGGCGCGGGCGCTGGCACCGGCGTCGGCGCGACCGGCCCCGGGGCCACGTCCGGCCCGGGCGGCGGTGGCGGGATCGGCACCTGGGGGGCCTGCAGGCCGATGGGTGGCACGACGGGGTACTCGTTGTACGCGTTCGGCGGTCCCGGCGGGGTCTGCAGGTTCGATTGCACCGGTGCGATGTCCGGCCCGCCCATGAGTTCGGCCAGCGATTCCGGGGTCAACAGGCCCGCCGTGATCGGCCCCACCTGCGTGCCCTGCATGCCCGGCGCGACAACCCAGCCGGGCTGGGTGTTGCGGTGCGACAACGGGGTGTCGGGCACCCAGATCCCGGGCACTGTGGTGTCCTTGTATCCGTTCGGCGGCTGCAGCCGCGGCTCGGAGTAGGCGACTTCCTTGGGCAGCGTCTCGGCGGTGCTGAACAGGTTGAGGCCGAACGGCAGGTAGTTGAACTTGATCGCATCGAGGATCGGCGCTAGGTATTGCGCGCAGAGTTCGGCGGATTCTTGATAGCCAAGCCGGCTACCGGCCTGAATCATGCTGCACATGAACTGCATCGGGTTCGCGAAGTTCGGGATCGCCGGAATGGACACGACCGCGCCGTGCGACGGGTGATAAATCTGGTTGAGGTTCGTCTCCAGCGTCGGCAGGACGTGCAGGCCGGTTTCCAAACCATTCAGCGGCTCGGGTTGGACCAGCGTGGTGGTCACGTTGGCGAGGTTGTCGATGTCGTGCGCGAGCACCTCGCGGTTCTTGGCCAAGAACGGGCGCAGTGTGCCGAGCAGGCCGTCGAACTGCTGTATCGCGTTGGCGAGGTCCCGATCAGACCCGGTCAATCTGTCGGTGAACTGGGCCAGGTTGTTGTTCAACGCGACGAACTGCTGGTCGTCCTTGTGCAGGGCGTTCACGAACAGCGCCAGGCTGTGCACCACCGCGAAGAAGTCGCCACGACCCTGGTTCAGCGCGGTCAGCGCCCGCGACAGGCTGTTGAACGTGGTGTTGATCTGCTTGCCCTTGCCGGCCAGCCCGTCGGCGAACGACTCGATGAGGTCACCGAAGGGGCCCTTGGGCTGCTCGGGTGTGGGGCCGAGTTTGGAGATGACGTTGGCGACGCTGTCGCGCAGTTCGTCCCACTCCGTCGGCACCTGTGTGCGCTCGATCGGGATCACCGCGTTATCGGCCATCACCGGACCACTCTTATAGGGCGGCTCCAACTGAATGCTCCGCGACGCCACCAGCGTGGGGTTCACGATCACCGCGGACGCATTGGCGGGCACCTTGTACTTGTTGCTGTAATGAAAGGTCACCTTCATCTTGTCGCCGGCCGGCTCGATCTTGTCGACCGAACCCACGCGAATGCCCATGATCTGGACTTTGTCCCCGGAATAGAGGGCGTTCGCCTCTGGGAAGTAGGCCACCACGGTGTTGTTGGTCAACTTCTGGTACAGCTGGAACCCGACGAACCCGACAAGAACGGCGACCGCCACCGCGAGCGATCCGATGATCACCGATGCCCGAGGCCGCTTCGGCAGCCGGAGGTTGCGTAAGTTAAAGGTGCGTCAATTCTGGCTACCTCCTGTGACGCCGCTACCTCCCGCTCCGCCGGGGTTGATGAACGGAGCCGGCAGGTTCTTGCCGGGTCCCGGCGGCGGCGGCGGGTCCGGGGCTGGCAGCGCCGGTGGTGGTGCCGCAGCGGGATTCGCCGGAGCCGGGCCCGGTAGCGGTCCCAGCGGCTCGGTGCGCGCTCCCGGCGGCGCGTTCGGTGCGGCAGCGGCACCGGCGTGCCCGGCACGTCCGGAGGCGGCTCGCCGGGCCGCCCGGCGATCGGAATCCCGGGTGTCGGCGGCAGGCCGTTCGGGTTCGGCGGCGACGACACGACATCGGGCAACGCCGGGTACGGCCCATTAGGCCCGAAGGGACCGAGCCCTTGGTCGACGCCCGCACACGGCATCGGGTTGCCCGGCCGCGGCAGCAGCTCCGGCGGCGGCGCGTACGAGCACGGCGATCCGGGCGCCACGGCCGGCCCCGGATGATCCGGGGTGCCTTCCAGCACCGGCGGCGCCGGCGGCGGCGCGCCGTTGGGGAACCGGGTGCCGTTGGGGTCGGGGAACTTGAACGCCGGCAGGCCGGCGCTGCGCCAGAAGTCCTCCGGGTCGATACCACGCTTCTTGAACGCGGCGTCGACCCACGGCTGCATGATCCAATACGGCAGCAGGTTGGCCAGGACTATCTTGAAGTACGGTCCGGACGCGACGGATTCTCCTAGCGATGCCGCGAATTGGCTTACATACTTGAGGCTTTGAGCCAGGTCGTCCTTGCGTGCCACCAGCACGTCGCTGATTGCATGCAACTGCTCCAGCACAGGATTCAGGTTCGGGTTGTCGTTGATGAACCCCTGCACCTGCGCCGAGAAGGCGGAAATGTTCCCCAGCAGCGTGTCGATGGCCCGTCCACGTTCGTTGAACGCGGCCAGCAGCGTCTTCGAGTTGACCAGCAGCCGGTTGATTTGTTCGCTGCGGTCACCGAGGACGCTGGCTACCTTGTTGGCCTGAGCGAGCAGGTGCTTGATCTGTTCGTCGCGTTTACCGATGGTGTCGGAGAATTTGGCCAAACCGTCGAGGGCGGGACTCAGGTGCGAGTAGGTCTGATCGACGGTCTGCGACAACACATTCAGCGACTGTTTGACGGTGTCGATGTTCCAGCCGGTGGCGGCCTTGGTGATGTCGAAGTTCGCGTCGTAGAGCTGGTAGGGGGTGGTGGTTTGGCCCAGCGGCAAAACGCCCCCGGGCCGCAGCGTCTGGGTTCCCCGCGGCTCGATCTCGAGCACCTTCTTACCCAGGATGGTGTCGGTCTTGATCGCCAGCCGGCTCTCGGTGCCGATGGTGTTGCTGCCGATGGAGAACTTGATCACGACGTGGTCGCCGTCGATCTTGAGCCCCTCCACCTTGCCGACAACCACGCCGGTGATGCGCACCTTGTCGCCTTTGTTCAGTTGACCGGTGCTGGCGAACTGCCCGGAGTAGCTCGGACTGGCAAACAGCATCGGGACACTGGTGAAGCTTTGGCCGACGGCGACGATGAGCACCAGCACGATGACGCCCATGAGGCCGACGCGGCTGCGGTTGAATTCCGTCAGTGTTCTCATTGCGGCGTGCACCTACCCGTGGGCTGCTGCCAGATCCGGACCGTGCGGACCGGGCCGCCGGACTGTAGACCGTTCCACTTGATCGTGAGGTCGCACACGTAGAAGTTCACCCAGTCTCCGTAGAGGCCGATGCTGCGTCCGATCAGGTTGAGCGCGGTTGGCGTCTTGTGGATCAGATCGTTGAGCTGATCACTTTGGTCGACGAGCGGCTGCTGAAGAGCCTGCAGGTAGTTGATCTCCTTGTGCAGCAGAGCGCGGTTATCGGCCAGCAGGTCGGCTACTGTTCCCGCGGCGTTGCTGATGTTCGCGATGCCGGCGGCCAGCGGATCGGCGTGGTTCTTCAGCCCGGTGATCAGTTTCTCGAAGTTGTCGACGGTCTGGTCGAACTCCTTGCGATGTTTGACCGTGGTGTCCAGCACGATGTTCAGGTTCTTGACCACCTCGCCGATCGCCTGGTCACGCTCGGCCAGATGCGAGGTCACTTGCGCGGTCTGGTCGAGGATGTCGTTGATGGTGCCGCCCTGACCCTGAAACACGGTGATGATGGCCGACGCGATGGTGTTGACCTTTTCCGGATCGAGCGCCCGGAACAGCGGCTTGAAACCACCGATCAGCGCGTCGAGATCCAGCGCCGGTGAAGTTCGAGACAGCGGGATGAGTCCGCCCGGCGGCAGGACCCGGTCAGCGCCCTCACCCTCGCCGCGGTTGAGTTCCACGTAGCGGTCACCGATTATGTCGAGATAGCGGATCTGCGCGGTCGTCGACTGATAGAGCGTCAGCGAGCGGTCGACATCGAAGTCCACCCATGCCCGCCTGCCGCCGTCGACCAGCCGTACCTTCTTGACCTTGCCGATCTCCACTCCGGAGGCACGGACGAACTGACCGTCGCGCAGCCCGCTGGCATTGCTGAACTCCGCGGAATAGCTGTTGGTGCGGTTGAAGCGCATCTGACCGAAGACCACGATGATGGACACGGTGATCAGCAGCAGCACCAACGAGACGATGCCGAGCTTGATAGCGGTGCCGGTGGGGGTTTTCATGGGTTGATCGTGTTGTCCCCGACTTGACGGCCCCAGACGTACTCGATTGCGTACGGTGAGCCGGTATCTACGTGGTTATACGGCGCGAGACTGGCGCCGGTGTCCATCACCAACTCGGGCGCGGGCCACAGGTCATGGGTGATGGCCTGCCAGCAACCCGGCGCACCCCCCGGCCCGCCGCGAGCGTTCACCCGCGGCAGATTGTCCGGATAGACATAGGGATTCGGCGCCCCGCCTACCAGTCCGGCCAGCCCTAGGAGTCCCGTTGTGGCCACTGTGCCGGCCAACCCCGGGAGCGTCAGTATGCCTCCCAACGCTGACATCAGCTCGGTCATGGTTTTCAGCGCGTAGCCGTTGCCGCCGCCCGTCGTCGCATAGGCCAGGGGTTCTTCGTCGTGGTAGCTGCGGATGGTGCAGAAGATCTCGGGACTGTAGGTGTCCAGCAGCTGGGCGGTGGGCACCAGATCGGCGACCCCCCGCTGCAGGTAGGGCCCGCCCCGGCGGAAGATGTCTTCGCCAGTGTTGCCCAGCCCGGTCGCGGCCAACAATGCGGCATCCAGGTCGGCTTCCTGCCGGTGCAGCGTGCGCGCCGTGATCACCGCGTTGCTGAGAGAGTCGAACAGGTCCGGTGCGGCGTTGGCGTAGGTGTCGCCGAGCGCGGCCAGCTGCTGAATGTCATGGCGGATCTGTGGCATTCGCGGATTGATGTCGTCGAGGATGGCGTTGCCGTTGACGATCGACTGCCCGAACTTGTCGCCCAACCCGTTCAACGCCTCCGCGGCCGCGGCCAACGTCAGATTCAGCTTGACCGGATCCACCTTCTCCGCGATCGAGGTAAGCGTCTCGAACAGCGTGTTGAACTCCGTCGTCACCGACCTCGCATCAATCACGTGCTGCGGGGTGATACGCTGCGGCGCGGGATGTTTCGGTGATGTCAACGACACATACTTGTTGCCGAATACCGTGGTCGCCTTGATGTTGGCGTCCACATTGGCCGGAATCAGCCTGATGTACTTCGGATTCACATCCATGGTGAACTTGGCCGCCGGCGTGCCGTCGCGCTGGATCTCCGAAATGCTGGCCACCCGGCCGATTTCCACCCCGTTGTAGGTGACCTTCGACCCCGGATCCATCACCAAACCCGACCGGGCGGCCAGCATCGTCAAGGGTGTCTTCGGCGTGAGCTGGCCCCGAAACTGCAGCCACACGAACGCCAACACCAACGCGGCGACCAACAAGAACACCACAGCCGCCGTCTTATAGGGCGGGATACGTGGCGGGTTCTCCTTCAGCGGGGTCGTCATGACGGCTACACCGTGAGGTTGAAGTTCGGGTTTTTGCCATAGACCGCCATCGCAGTCAGAACGACCACGACGACGATCGTGATCAACGACAGCCGCATCGACCGGCCGACCGCTTCACCGACGCCGACCGGCCCGCCGCTGGCGGTGTAGCCGTAGTAGCAGTGGGTAGTCATCACGACCACCGCAACGAGGATCACCTCCGCGAACGACCAACCCACGTCGTTGAGGCGCAGGAATGTGTGGAAGTAGTGGTCGTAGGTACCGATGGACTGCCCGTAGAGGAAAACCGTGGTGACCTGCGCGGACAGGAAGGCCAGGGTGATCGCCAACCCGTAGAGCGGGATGATGACGACGAGACCCGCCACCACCCGGGTGGACGCCAGGTAGGCGATCGACCTGATACTCATCACCTCTAGCGCGTCGATCTCCTCGCTGATGCGCATGGCGCCCAGTTCGGCGGTGGCGCCGGCGCCGACCGTGGCTGCCAGCGCCTGACCGCAGGCCACCGGTGCCACAAACCGCACATTGATCATTGCGGCCAAAAATCCGGTGAATGCCTCGACACCGATATTGCCCAGCGACGCGAAGCCCTGGATGGCGACCAGTGAGCCCGCGGACATGGTGATGAAGCCGACGATGGCGGCGGTGCCACCGACCACGGCCATCGCGCCGCTACCCATCCCCATCTGGGCAATCATCCGCAGCAGCTCTTTGTGGTAGCGGCGCAGAGCGAAGGGGATCAGCCCGACTGCGGTTAGTGCGAACCAGACCATCTGCCCGAGCTCGATCAGTTGCCGGGCCGGCGCGTCGCGGTATCGACTGAGGGTGACGGCTGCCCGCGGGAAGCGGTGATGCGGGACGATGGCCGCGATAGACGTAGCCATGTCAGCGCCCCGTTCCGAACCGGACACCGATAGTCGTCATCACCGCGTTAACTGCGAACAGCGCGATGAAACTTATGCACCACCGTTTCGTTGACGGCAGTGCCCAGGCCTTTGGACCCGCCGCGGACGATCAGCCCGCGATAACAGCCGACCAAGCCGGCGATCAGCCCGAACGTCGCGGCCTTGATAATCGAGATCACCACCTCGGGCAGGCCGGTGAGCACTGTCAGCGTGGAGAGGTAGGCACCGATCGAGACGTTCTGCAGGTACACGCTGAAGAGGTAGCCGCCTGCCAGGCCGACGGCGATCACGAGGCCGTTGAGTAGCACCGCGACGGCCGTCGAGGCGACGACGCGAGGCACCACCAGCCGGTGGATCGGGTCGATGCCGAGCACCTCGAGCGCATCGATCTCCTCGCGGATGGTGCGGGCGCCGAGGTCGGCGCAGATGGCGGTGGACCCTGCGCCGGCGACCACCAGCACCGTCACGATCGCGCCGAGCTGGGTGACCGTGCCGATCGCCGCGAGCGCCCCCGATGCGTCGGCGGCGCCGAACTCGGCCAGCAGGATGTTGAGCGTGAAGATGAGCAGCACGGTTTCCGGGATGGACACCGCGATAGTGGGCAGCAGCGACACCCGCATGAGGAACCAGCCATTCAAGATGAACTCGCGCCATTCGAACGGCTTCATCAGGGCTTTGCCGGTCAGCACGGACATCCGGAAGAACCCGCCGGCCACTTCCGTCCCTGGTCGGATCCGGTCGCGTAATTTGCCGGCAATCAGAGGCGCAGCGGTCATTGGCGCAGCTTCGAGGTCAGCGTTGTAATCGACTGAGCCACCGAATCGCAACGTTTCGACTGCCTGCTCAAGCGGGCTAGGCTGGCAACGCTGCGAAAAGCGCTTCGCGAGAATACTTCTGAAGCTTCGCGTGAACGACGCTAATTCCTGGCTTCTTCTCTCCACGTTGCGGCGCAACGGTTTTTGATGTGACTTGCGGGCTCGCGCATCACCGGGTTCCCGGCGCCAATCGAGCAGCATGCTCCTCCCGGCAGCCAGTCTCGGCTCCCGGCCTCGAGCTCCGCGCCGCCCTCGTCTGCGTCACGCAGTAACTATGGCATTAGACCGTCCGTACAGTCAATAACGCGAAAGATTGCCGCAGCTTTACTAGGGAACCAAGCCAATATTCACCGTTGCAATCCTCGCTGATCGCGACTCTACCAGGGAGTTATGACTGCCGTCGGCCATTGCTCGCGCGCGATTCATCGGTTGGGCCGAGAAGGCGCTTCTTAAAAGCAAATATCCGACTATACGTACAGTCATCAGCTCGGCTATGCCGTCAACCTGTAGCGGTCGTTACCGCGGCCAGGCATTCGCGCACCACCGAGACGACGTCCGTGGAAGGGTTCGCCCACTTGCTCAACCCCAAGCGGTCGAGCAGCAGTCCGCCGAGGAACACGTCGACGAAAGCGGCCCCGACTTGTTCGGGTGTCCGGGAACCGGCGGGGTCGAACCAGACCCACATCCACTGCAGCGATCCCCACAGCTGCAGTGCGGCCAATTCGACGTCCACACTTCGGAATACACCGCTTTCTATTCCGGCGCGGATCTCGTCAATCGTGAGCGCTTGCAATTGATGGCGCAACTTGCGCACTTCCTGCATCGCAGGGTCATCGGACAGCTGAACCACCTCGCGCTGGCTTGCTACCGTCGCGTCGCGAGCGATCACCTGGAGCAGTGCGGAGGCGTAAATGATCGCGGCGATGCGCTCGTGCGGCGAGGCGAGGCGGTCCCATACCATCCGTAGCACATCGCGCTGGCGGGCCAGGTGGGTTTCTTCCAGCTCCCGCAACATCTGCGCTTTGGTTCCAAAGTGATGAACAATGGTGCCCTTGGACATGCCAAGCTCGTCGGCGATGTCGCCGAGATTCGTTCCGTCGTAGCCACGTTCGGCGACATAGCGGACAAACGCGTCGAGAATCTCGGTACGTCTGCCAGGCGATCGGGGCATCCCAACCCTCCGAGGTAACTAACCGTACGGACGGTCTATTATACTTCGGCAAGCAAGTATGCCCTAACTGGGCCCACGTCGACTAGACCCGCAGACCTGGCACTGGAAACGTCAACGCTGCCGATCGCCTTGATGCCCAGGCGTCACAGGGCCTGCAACGCCCTCGAGCCGCGGAGCCCATCCGGTGCAGTGACAACGTACATGTTCGAACCAGGTGCCGACTTGATCTCGCCGGCGGTGAACATGGTCATGAGTTCTCGGCCATCACCGTCGGCAACGCACACATAGGTGTCGGTCTCAGCGTCATAGTCGAAGCTGTCCCAAGCCAATACGAACGCTAAGCAGTTGCCTTCGCGGTCGGTGATGACGAGCTTGTGCACACCCGACCTCTTCAATAGCTCAGCGTCCTGCACGCGTTGTTGGGAAAGCCCGTTGTTGTGGGCCGTTACGCTGTTTAACATTTCGTACCTCCTTAGCGAGGTCGTCCCGGTCTTCGTGGAATTTCAGGTGGCGGTCCCCACCTGAGGCCTACCGGACGGCAGGTCTTCGGATGAACCACCACGAACACCCATGGAAGGGGACCGCTATGAAGACCGTACCGAGTGTTCGCGCTGGCTATGACCGATTTCGGCAGCGTCCCGCGAGAATCTGCCAGTTCGTTTTCGACGGTGTCGACGCGCTTGCGGCGGTGGCCCGCGAGCGTTGAGGAACACAGCACTCATCGGACTGCATTTCGCGGAATTTTCAGGCTCTGCTGAATTGGCGAGTTACTGTCTCCGATAGGCATTGCAACCGAAGCTGCGGAGGGGAAATGAACGCCTACAAGACTGTGGTGGTCGGCACCGATGGCTCGGAGTCTTCGTTGCGGGCCGTCGACCGCGCGGCCAGGATTGCGGCCGACACGAATGCGAAGCTGATCATCGCGACCGGCTACTTCACCCAACCGGACGACAAGCGCGCGGCCGACATCCTCGGGGAGGAGGCCTACATGGTGCAGGGCAACGCGCCGATCTATGCGATGTTGCACGATGCCCGCGACCGCGCAAAGGCCGCCGGGGCGAAGAACATCGAGGACCGGCCGGTCAAATCTGCTCCGGTTCATGCGCTGGTCGACCTTGCCGAGGAAGTTGGGGCCGACCTGCTAGTGGTCGGCAATGTGGGACTAGACGCGCGATCCGCGATCGTCGGGCGGCTGTTTTCGATCCCTGGAGCTGTCGCCAACAGGGCCAAAATCGACGTCCTGATCGTTCGCACCACGGGCTGACCCGGCCTAGGCAGTCAGCACGCGAGGGCCGCGCGCGTCGGAGGATAGGTCGCATTCGGTGATGTCGACTGCTGACTGCAGGTCGGTGTTCCCCCGGTCGGTATAGACCGTGGCCTCACCGATGGTTATAGCGTTCTGTTGTTGCGTCCCTGAGATGCAAAGGCGAATACCACGTTGATAGTCGGTAAGTGCTTGTTGCAGTGCGGTATTCAGCGCCGGGTCGGGACTCGGCAGGACTTGCTGGAGATCTGCCGCTGCGCCGGCGGCCGTGTGGCAGGCCGCGCCGGTCGCGGCGATATCGCCTTGAGCCGCAAGCGCGACGGCGTCGCTTCCGGCCATGAACAGAGCATCGATCGACGGCTCGGCCTTCGTGAGCCATTCGCGCATCGGCGGCGACGGTGGCTGGGTCGATGAATGCGGCGTCGACTCGCTTGCCGGTAGCGCTCTGGCGGCGTGCGATGACGCCGGACGCGCGGCGGACAAACTGTGGTGCGCCCATGCCGCCAGCACGGCGACGACCACAACCAACACGATGAGGCTGGCTGCCGCGACCAGTTGACGGCGTTGATACCTGCTCCGCCGGGCGGGGTACACGCGGTGATGGCCGGGCATAGCCATGGCGGACTCCCTTGGTCGCTGACAACCGTCTGCGAGGTTTCGCGACCGGCACTGTGGCCGGCGAGGGTCGTCTGCCTCGACTTTCTGCGTCGGCGGGCCCGCAACCAAGGGTCCAAAGTCCCTAATGCCCCGGCCCGTATCCTCATACGTCCAATACGAGTGGTTGAGTGAGTGCCATGAAGATCATTGCTTTGGAGGAGCACTACACGACTCCGGCCATCGCCGAAGCGAATCCGAACAGTCCCCGCAAGATCTTCGAAACGATACGCAACGAACGCTTCAGCGACAGTGACCCGGACGCCGGGTCGCCGCCAGGCATCCGTGATTTGGGGGAGGGCCGGATCGCGGCGATGGACGCCGCCGGCATCGATGTGCAAATCCTCTCCAACGTCCCCGGCGCAGAGGCCCTCGAGCCGCAGCTGGGTGTCGAGCTGGCCAAGCAGGCCAACGACGCTGTGGCCGCCGCGATCACTCGCCATCCTGACCGGTTCCTCGGCTTTGCCACCCTGCCGATGGGCGACCCGCAGGCCGCCGCAGCCGAACTCGATCGCGTCGTGCGCGACCACGGCTTCGTGGGCGCGCTGATCAATGGCCACGTCAACGGGCGCTACCTCGACGACAAGTTTTTCTGGCCGGTGTTCGAAGCCGCCGAGACGCTCGACGTTCCGATCTATCTGCATCCCACCGTGCCACCGCGGCCAGTGATCGACGCCTACTACAGAGGCTTCGCACCGGCGGTGTCAGCCAAGCTGTCCATCGCCGGAGTCGGCTGGCATATCGACACCGGTATCCACTGCATCCGGCTCATCCTTGGCGGGTTGTTCGACCGCTTCCCCCGGCTGCAGATCATCGTCGGCCACCACTTCGAGGCACTGAGTTGGATGGTGTGGCGCACGGACTACGCCTTCGGGGTCGAAGAGAGTGGCCTCAAACGCACCATCAAGGAGTACATCCGGGAAAACTTTTACGGCGGCATTCTGGCCGGCGACTTCGCGAACCAAGAACCCGGCGCAGTGGATCCCAGTTGGAGCCTGTCGTTCAACGCCTATCAGGCCATGGTCAACGTGATCGGCATCGACCGGATCGTGTTCACCACGGACTATCCGTTCGGCAGCATGAAAGCCGGCCGCCAATTTTTGGAGCAGATGCCCATCAACCCGGCCGACAAAGAAAAGATCGCCCACCGCAACGCCGAGCGTCTGCTCAAACTGTCGAATTAGGCTCAGCGATTCGCCTTCGACGGATGCGCTGGTGCAACTAGTCCTGGCGCCGTTGATCGGACGGCTCGCGGTGCGGATCGGTTTCGTAACGGTGTTGCGGGCGGGCATCGTCATTGCACTGGCCGATATCGCCCTGCTCGCAGTCTTCGCGCTCGACCGAAACATGGTCACCGTGCTCATGATCGGGTTCGGAGCAGCCATGGGTGTGACACTCACGCCGTTGGCTGCACTCGGTGTCATACAGGCGCCCGAGGACGAGCCGGGGTCACTGCCGGGAATCTGCAACGCCGCCTTCGGTATCGGCGGCTCGCTCGGATTCACCTGGGCCGGAGCGATTGTCGGTGAGGGCACCAAGGCGTCCTACCACTCGGCGTTGTGGATCGCCGTCGCCATCGGCATCGCTGCGTTGGTGACCAGCCTGATCCTCAAGCCGAGATCGGCGCCGGTGGTTTCGGCGGCTTACGGGCTGAGTCACTGATGGCAAGCTGCCCGACCGCCGCTGTTCGTGTCGATGTAACGGCTGATTACGCCCTGATGGCGGATGCTGGCAGTCATGGGCATCGCGACCGTCGCGCCTGGCGCGATCGAGGTCGCGTTCTCCGGACGGTTCGGGTTCGGCATCTACCGCTGGGCTTACCTGCCGTTCGACGTGCCGGCGGGTGTGCAGCGAATCCGGGTTACCACAGCGCACTCTGACTTCGGCGTCGGAGCTTCAGTCCGAAATATATTGGATCTGGGCATCTTTGGCCCCGCGGGCTACGAGTTGGGTAATGCTGCGGGATTTCGGGGCTGGTCGGGTGGCGCCCGCGACCGCTTCGAGATCTCCAGTAGCTACGCCACCCCGGGTTATCTGACCGGCCCGATCGAACCGGGTGTATGGGCCGTCGCACTTGGCCCGGTGGTGCTGAGCCCGTGGGGGATGGCGTGGGACGTGCGCGTCACAATGGAACGCGGCGAGCCTGAGGCGGAAGCCGGGCCCGTCGTCGCATTACCGCTGCCGCCGCCGTCGGTCTGTGGCGCGCGTTGGTATCGCGGAGATTTGCATCTGCACACCGTGCACTCCGATGGCGAGCGCGATCCCGGTGAACTGGCCGCTGCTGCACGCGCCAGTGGACTGGACTTCATCGTCTCGACCGATCACAACACCAACTCCGCCAACCGGGCATGGCCGTCGTGCCGCACCAGCGGGCTGCTGGTGATTCCCGGCGAGGAGGTCACCACCCGGCACGGGCACTGGCTGGCGGTCGGCCTGTCGCCGCGCGGCTGGGTCGACTGGCGATACGGCCCGGGCGACGGGGTGTTTCCGCGCTTCGCCGCCGACGTGCGCGAAGCCGGCGGATTAGTGGTCGCCGCACATCCGGCCGTCCCAGTACCGGGGTCGGCGTGGGAGTTCGGCTTTGACCACGTGGACGCACTCGAGGTGTGGAATGGCCGGTGGAACCTTGATGATGAACTGTCGCTTCGGATTTGGCAGCGGCTGCTGCGGCAGGGCCAACGCAGTGTGGCCGTCGGCGGCAGCGACTCGCACGGCAAACACCAGCAGGTCGGCTCGCCGCAGACGGTTGTGCACGCGGATGGGCTGTCGGTGGGTGCGATTGTCGACGGGCTGCGTTGCGGCCGTTCGTACCTCGCCCGGTCATGCGATGTCGCCCTGGAATTGAGCGCGTCGGCCGAGCGACGGCGTGGCCGGCCCGGGGCAGACGTTGTGGGTGCCGCCCGGCGGGTCAGTGACGATCACCGCCGTGATCAGCGGAGCTCCCGGTACCACCGTCGCTCTGATCACCGCAGCAGGTTGCGTGAGACGGGCGACGATCGGCCCGTCGGCCCGGCTGCAATGGGAACTTGACGCCGCGTCGGCGCGCTTCGCGCGACTGGAGGTGCGAGAAGCGCAGCGGCGCCCGCTCGGCGCCATGGTCGCGTTGACAAATCCGGTGTGGTTCACCTGAGCGGTGTAAGCCTCGCGAGTCACAGCGGACGCGTGAGCACCGTGGGTATCAGCGGCTGGGGCATGGACTGGTGTGCGGAGCGAGATCGCATTTGATATCGGCTGGAGGAAATCCCTAATGGTTGGGAAATCCGGTGCGCCTAGCTTGATCCTCAGCACGGTTGGGCCAAGCTGGAGTGGTGAGGTCAAGAAGGCGCATCGCCGCCCTCTTGGGAGCAGTGTTGCTGGTCAGCGTGATGCTGGCCAGCGCTGCGCCGACCTCGTACGATGCGCCGGCGCTCGTCGCCCATCCCGTTGACCACGTCGACACGCTGATCGGCACCGGGACGGGTGGCCGTCGGGTGGGGGAGATCAACAACTTCCCCGGTGCCTCGGTGCCGTTCGGGATGGTGCAGTACTCGCCGGACACCGTCGGCAACTATGCGGGCTATGACCACGGCAACCGACAGGCCACCGGATTCAGCATGACGCACGCCTCGGTGGGGTGTGCAGCGTTCGGTGACATCTCGATGATGCCGACCACCACCGCGATCGGCTCCGCGCCCTGGGACATCACCGAGGAGATCGCGCACGACGACTCCGAAGTCGGTGTGCCCGGCTACTACACCGTGCGGTTCCCCGCAACGGCAGTGACCGCGGAACTCACCGCCACCACCCACACCGGCGTGGGTCGGTTCACCTACCCCGGCAACGGGCGGTCCGCACTGTTCTACGTGAATTCCGGTGCGTCGCTTGGGGGTACCTCCGCCGCGAACATCCAGATCGGCGACGACAACACCACGATCACCGGATCGGCGACCAGCGGCGGCTTCTGCGGCAAGAACAACGTCTACACGGTGTACTTCGTGATGAAGTTCAGCCGGACGTTCACGTCCTACGGCACCTGGGACGGTGAATCCGTCTTCGCCGGTGGGCGCAGCGCGTATTCCAGTTACAGCGGGTCCAGCGGGGGATACGTGGGCTTCCCGGCGGGGTCGCAGATCGTGGTGCGCACCGCGCTGTCCTATGTCAGCCTCGACGGCGCGCGGGCCAACCTCGCCGCGGAAGGCAACGCGAACTTCGACGCCGTCCGCGCGGCCGCATCGAGAGAGTGGAACGGCAAACTGTCCCGCATCTCGATCGCCAGCGCCGATGACGGCGACATCGAGACTTTCTACACCGCGCTCTACCATTCGCTGTTGAATCCCAACACCTTTAACGACGTCGACGGCCGCTATATCGGATTCGACGGCGACATCCACACCGTGCCTGCGGGGCACACGCAGTACGCCAACTTCTCCGACTGGGACACCTACCGCGGACTCGCCGCGCTGCACGGGCTGCTCTTCCCGCAGCAGGCCAGCGACATGGCGCAGTCGCTGGTGAACGACGCCGAGCAGAGCGGGTCTTTTCCCCGGTGGGCACTGGCGAACACCGCCACCGCCGAGATGAGCGGCGACAGCGTGGTCCCGTTGATCGTGAACTTCTATGCGTTCGGCGCCAGGGATTTTGACGTCCACGCGGCGCTGCGCTTCATGGTCAACGCTGCGACCAAAGGCGGCGCCGGGCGCAACGGCTATGTCGAGCGACCAGGAATCGCCACCTACCTCCAGCGCGGCTACCTGCCGGAGACCGCCTACTCGTGCATCGGTGGTGCGATTCCCGGCGCCTCGATCACGTTGGAGTGGTCGGTCGACGACTTCGCCATCTCCCAATTCGCTGCCGCGCTAGGCGATTCGGCGACCGCCGCCGAATTCCAGAACCGGGCGCAGTACTGGCAGAACCTGTTCAATCCCACCACCCACTACATCTCGCCCCGCAATGCGATGGGCTTGTTCCCTGACGGTCCCGGGGTCGTGGACCCCGCCGCGGGCTGCTTCAGCCAGCTCGGATTCGACGAGGGCAACGCCGAGCAGTACGTCTGGTACGTGCCGCAGAACATCGCCGGCCTGGTGACGGCTCTCGGCGGCCGAGCAGCGGTGGCAGACCGGCTCGATCGTTTCACCTCGCAGCTCAACGTCGGCCCCGAGGAGCCCTATCTGTGGGCCGGCAACGAGCCGGGTTTCGATGTGCCGTGGCTGTACAACTACCTCGGCCAGCCGTGGAAAACCCAGCTCTTGGTCGACCGGGTACGCAGCAACCTGTTCGCGCCCACCCCCGACGGCGAGCCTGGCAACGACGACCTGGGTGCGATGTCCAGCTGGTACGTGTGGGCCGCATTGGGGCTGTACCCGATCACCCCGGGAACGTCGATCCTCACCGTGAACACACCGCTTTTCGATCGCGTCGTGATCGAGCTGCCCGCAGGCAAATTCATCCAGATGTACGCGCCGGGCGCATCCGGGCCCAATCGGATGAAGTACATCAAGAGCCTGCACATCGACGGCCGCCCCACCGACCAGACGTATCTTCCGGAGTCGATCATCCACACCGGCGGCGAGCTGGCTTTCTCACTTTCGCCCCGGCCCAACAAGAACTGGGGCACCAGCGACTCCTCCGCACCACCATCGTTCGGCGACGGCAGCTCGGCGGTGACCGTGAACGTGTCGCCGGCTGTCGTCGAACTCGCGGCGGGAGAGACGACCAACGTGACGGTCAACTGTGCAGCGGATGATCGACGGGCCCGGCGGCTACACCATCACCGGCACGTCGGACACCAAGGGAATCAACGCGGCCAAGACATCCGGCCAGTTCGCCGCCGACGGATCTGCCAGTGCGACCGTCGCGATCACGGTCGCGGAGTCGGTGCCCGACGGGTACTACCCGCTCGTTCTCACCACCAAAGCCGGCGAGGGCGCCAGGACGTTCAAGCTGCTCGTCACCGTCGATCAGGATTGATCCCGTCGTAGTCGATGAGCAGATGCCGCGGACCGCGGAACACTTGGCTGACACGGTAGGGCGGTGGGTCCTCGACCAGCCGCGGGTTTTCCACCCGGCGAAGAAACGCCTCGAATGCGGTGTTGACTTCCAGCCGGGCCAACGGGCCACCGAAACAAATGTGAATGCCACGCCCGAAGCCGACGTGCTCGTTGTCGGCGCGTTGCGGGTCGAACTTGTCGGGCTCAGGGAATCGCCGGGGATCTCGGTTGGCCGCAGCGTAAATGAGATAGATGGGTGATCCTCGCGGGATCGTCGTACCGGCAATCTCGATGTCGGCCAACGCCGATCGAGTTGGGAAGAACTGCACCGACGACTGAAGCCGCAGCACTTCCTCGATGGCGCCGGGAATCAATTCCGGTCTGCTGCGCAACAACTCGATCGATTCGGGGTTGCGCAGCACGGTCAGCACGCAGTGCGAGATCAGGTTGACCGTCGAGTCGTGACCGGCGGCGAACAGCAGCATCGTGTTGTTGACGATCGCGCTGGGCGACATCCGCCCGTCTGGTCCGTCATCGTGTACCAACTGTGAAATCATGCCCGGCCCAGGCGATTTCTCGGCTTTCTCGACCAGTCCGATGATGTATGTCTTGAAGGCGATGTTGGCCGCCTCACCTTTGGCGCGGCGGGCCTGGCCTTCCTCGGTGCTGATGTCGGGGCCGAGGTCGAAGAGGCCGGTGATCGCGTCGGCGATCCAGGGGTGAAACTGCGGTTCGTCCTCGATCGGCACGCCGATGATGCGGCAGATCACGTGGACCGGCAGCGGATACGCGAACTCCTCGACAACGTCCATGCGGTTCTTGCCCATCGCCTTGTCGAGCAGCTCGTTGACGATCTGCTGACACAGCGGCTCCTGGCTGGGGATCACGTCCGGCGAATGGGGCGGGCCGAAGAAACGCATGCATTGGCGGCGTGCCCGGTCGTGGTCCGGCGGATCCGAGGCGATGAAGCTCGGGTCCGGTCGTAGGCCTCCATCATCGCCGTCAGGGACTCGTCGGCAACGTGCCGGCCGCCGGTAACCGCCGGGCGGCTGTTGCGACGGTCAGAACTCACCCGCGGGATCGTGGGCCAGCGCGATGAGCTCGTCGTATCCGGTGACGGCATAGATACCGTTGGTCACCCGCACGACCGGTGTCTTGCGCAGCTCGTCGAAGAACGGATAGGGATTGGCGCGGTTTTCGTACCGCATCGCGGCGTCGAAAGCCTCTTCGGGGGTCATAGCGCGCCACTCCTCTATCGCTGCCGTGGCCGGAATTCGGCGCGGCGTTCGCTCGGGTCATGTCCCGTCAACACCACGTCCGGGGCCTCCGTCGGCACGCCGCGAGCCGGGAAGTCGGCGGGCATCACCCGCATGTCTTCGGGGAAATCAAAACCCGGCGGATGCGGCGGAAACGGCGCCGACCGCGCGATCTCCCCCGGTAGTACTCGATCCACTTGCCGTGGTTGAAGGTGACCGCGCCGACGATGCGGCCGCGACGACCATAGGCCGCGGCGAACCGGCGCTCCTTGACCGAACCCTGGGTGAAGACGATCTCGTCGCCAAACGACGGCACGCCAACGGATTTGATGTTGACGCCGAACTGGCGCCGACCAGAACTGCGGGATCAGCAGGTGCGCCCAGCGGTCGACCTCGTCGCAGACCATATTGTGCGCGGCGACCCGGGCGCCCAGCACGGCGTTGTCCCAGTGCTCCATCGCCAGGAACTGATAGTCGTAGAGCACATGCGGGGCGCGGGCGATGTCGCCGGCCACGAAGACGTTGGTGGTGACCACCCCGTTGATGTCGAACGCGCGGCAGCCGGCGTCACACCCCACCCCCCAGAATCCGGCCGCCAGCCCGCAGCCCTCGAGCCACTCGACGTTGCGGATCGACCCCAACGACGTCACCACCACGTCGACGTCGAGCGTGCTGCCGTCGGAGAGCCGCGCGCGCGCGCACGTGCCCGGCCGCGTCGCCTTCCAGTCGCCAGCACCGAGACACCGGTGCGCAGATCCACCCCGGCCGCACGCTGCATTTCCGCGGCGATCACGCCGATCACCCCGCCGAGCGCGCCGGACAGCGGGGCCGGACCGCGCTCGGTGACGGTGACCTCCAGGCCGAGCTCGCGGCACACCGAGGCCACCTCCGACCCGATGAACCCGGAGCCGATGATCAGCACCCGCCGCGGACGGGCGGCCAAAGCGGCCTGCAGCCGCGCGGCGTCGGCGCTGGTGCGCACGCGTATGCACGCCCTCCAGCGCGGCTTCCTCGGCGTTGGGCCATCGCCGCGCCCGCACACCGGTGGCGATCAGCAGCCGATCGCCCGGAACCTCGCTGCCGTCGGCCAGCCGCACCAGCCGATTGGCCCGGTCCAGGGCGGTCGCGGCGACACCGAGTCGCCACTCGGCATCCACCTGCGCGCAGCCGCGGCAGCTTGGTGTGGTCGGCGGGCACCCAGCCCTTGAGGACCTGTTTGGACAGCGGCGGGCGGTCGTAGGGCTCGTCCGGGCTCGTCGCCGATGATGGTGAGCTGGCCGCGAAAACCCTCTTCCCGCAACGCTTCAGCGGCACGAAGCCCGGCCAGCGAAGCGCCGACAATGACGATGCGGCCGTTGTCCTTGAAGCCATTCTGGCTCATCGGCGGAGGCCCGCTATTCGCTGTCGAGCTGGTCCACGATGATCGCCTGCACCGGGCAGGACGCCGCCGCCCGCAATACCCGCAGACGTTGGCTGTCGTCCGGGTTGGGGTCGTAGGTGAGGGCCTCTTCGCCGCTGAGCTTGAGCACCTCGGGCGCGAGCGGCACGCACTGGGCATACCCCAGGCAGCGGTTCAGGTCGACGACGATTCGCATAGCGACCCCGATCCTCGTGGCTGAAGACCTAATGCTGCGCAGCCTACATCCACCCGCGGCGCCGATCACGCGATTGCGAAAAGCGCTGACGGCGAGACGGATTCGCGGACCCCGGTGCATGCTGGTAGCCATGACGCGAAACGAGATCACCGAGCAGATCGTCGTCGCCCGGTTGGCCAAGGGCTTGACCTGGCAGGAGTTGGCCGACGCGATCGGCCGGCCGGCGGTGTGGACCACTTCGGCGCTGCTCGGCCAGCACCCGATTCCCGCCGAACTCGGCCAGCGTACTCGTCGAGATGCTGGGTCTCGACGAGTCGGCGGTTGCGGTGCTGGCCGCGCCGCCCATGCGCGGTGGGCTGCCCACCGCGGTGCCCACCGACCCGACCATCTACCGCTTCTACGAGGCGCTGCAGGTGTACGGCGGGGCGCTCAAAGAGCTCATCCATGAGCAGTTCGGTGACGGGATCATGAGCGCGATCAACTTCAGCGTCGACCTGCAGAAGAAGTCCCACCCGTCGGGCGACCGCGTGGTGGTGACATTTGACGGCAAATTCCTTCCCTACGAATGGGTTTCGACAATGGGCTGACGCGCATCGCCGCGGTTGAAAGGCCGTAAAGGACCGCTTCGATGCGACCCGTAAAGATACCGTCAACAAACCAGCGCGCGAGCGCCGTCCGCGCTTAATTTCTTCTCAATACTCACCGTTGAGAGCCGGGTCGCTTGGTGCTCGTAAACGACGAGGACGGTGCCTTTCGATGGTCCTGATCGGCTTGGCGCTCGCAACGGTCTTGGCGGCTTACCCGGTCGCCGCCCTGCTGTTTCCGAAAGGGCCGTAATTGGGAAGCACATTGGCCGGAATCGCCTTCCTCGTTCTGCTGGTGGCAGCGCTGGCGGCGGTGCACGTACCGCTCGGTGACTACATGTACCGCGTCTACACCTCGCCGCGGGATCTGAAAGTCGAGAGCGCGATTTACCGCATTATCGGCGTCGACCCCAAAAGCCGAACAGTCGTGGGGCGCGTATGCCCGCAGCGTTCTGGCGTTCTCGGCGGTCGGCGTCTTGTTCCTGTTCTTCTTCGAACTGCTCCAGGACAAACTGCCGCTGCACCTGCATGATCCGGCGACCAAGATGACCCCGTCGCTGGCGTGGAACACCGCGGTCAGCTTTGTGACCAACACCAGCTGGCAGTCGTACGCGGGCGAGTCGACGCAGGGCCACCTGGTGCAGATGGCCGGCATCGCCGTGCAGAGCTTGCTGTCCGGTGCGGTGGGCATGGCTGTGGCGATTGCGCTGGTGCGTGGCTTTGCTCGAGAAAAGACCGAAAGGCTGGGCAACTTCTGGGTGGATATGGTCCGGGGCACCTTGCGCATTCTGTTGCCGATCGCGTTCGTCGGCGCGATTGTGCTGCTCGCCGGCGGTATCATCCAGAATTTCCATCTCCACGACCAGGTCGTCACGACGTCGGGCGGCGCCCAGCAGACCATCACCGGCGGACCGATCGCCAGCCAGGAACCCGTCAAGTTGATCACCGGCGACGGCGGCGGGTTCTACAACGCACAATCTGCACATCCGTTCGAGAATCCAAGCGGGTGGACGAATTGGGTCGAGATCTTCCTGATGTTCGTGATCCCTTTTGCGCTGCCGCGCACTTTCGGGCGCATGGTGAACAGCAAGAAGCAGGGCTACGCGATCGTCGCGATCATGGCTGTCCTCGCCGCGCTGAGTATGACCCTCATCCTGCTGTTTCAGCTGGGACATCACGGCACCGTCCCCACGGCGACCGGTGGCGCGATGGAGGGCATCGAGCAGCGTTTCGGGATCTTCGACTCGGCGGCCTTCGCCGACGCGGGCACGCTCACCTCCGACGGCGCCATCGACTCGATGCACGACTCCTACACCAGCCTGGGCGGGCTGATGACCATGTTCAACATGCAGATCGGCGAGGTGGCGCCGGGCGGGATCGGCTCGGGCCTCTACGGTCTGCTGCTACTGGCAGTGATATCGGTCTTCATCGCCGGACTGATGGTCGGACGCACACCGGAATACCTCGGCAAGAAGATCAGAGCCCGCGAAATAACTTTGTCGACGACCTTTATTTTGGCCACCGAGCTGGCGGTGTTGGTCGGCACCGGGATCGCGATGGCGTTCCCGGGCCCGCGCGCCAGCATGGCCAACACCGGGCCACACGGCCTTTCGGAGGTGCTCTACGCATTCACCTCCGCGGGCAACACCAACGGTTCGGCGTTTGCGGGCCTGTCGGCGAACACCATGTTTTACAACACCGCGTTAGGCCTCGCCATGCTGCTCGGCAGGTATATGCCGATGATTTTGGTGCTGGCACTCGCCGGATCGCTGGCCCGCCAGGGTCATACGCCGCCATCAATCGGCACCCTGCCCGACCCATCGGCCGCAATTCGTCGGTCTGGTTGCGGCAGTGACGGTTATTCTGTGTGCACTTACATTTTTGCCGGCCTTAGCACTCGGGCCGCTTGCCGAAGGAATCCACTAGATGCGTGGTCAGGCCTACTTCGAGGCCGATTGGCGGCGCGAGCAGCTGCGGACAAATTTGTGGCTCGTCCCGATCCTGCAAACGTTGGCCGTCGTCCTGTTGTTCGTCCTGACCTACACGGTCGATCGCGCTGCCTATGACGGACTTTTCCGGCTGCCGTCGTGGGTGCTGAATGGCAGCGCCGACTCGGCTCGAGCCGTGTTGGCCACGATCGCCGCGGCGATCATCACCGTGGTCGGCATCGTCTTCTCGATCACCATCGTCGCCCTCACGCTGGCCTCAACGCAGTTCGGGCCGCGGATGCTGCGAAACTTTGTGCGCGACCCGGAACTCAACTTGCGTTGGGAACTTTCGTCGCATCGTTTTCCTATGCGACGATCTCGCTGGTTTCGGTGGGCGGTGGCCCGCACGGCGATTTCGTTCCACATCTGTCGATCACGGTGACGTTTATCCTGACGTTGGTTGACGTGGCGGTGTTGATCTTTTTCTTCAATCACATCGCCGCGATGATTCAGCTTCCGGTGGTGATTGCCCGCATCGCCCAAACGCTGGCCGTGGAGATCACCAACCTGGATCGCGGCGAATCGTACGGTGTCGGCGCGGCCCGCGGCCCGTCGCACGAGGAGTTATTGGCGAAGTTGGCCGAGTCCGGTGCCCCGATCCGCACGCCGCTCAGCGGCTATCTCCAGGTCATCCGCCATGACGTGCTGGTGAAAATCGCGACGAAGGCCAATGCGGTGGTGCAGTTGCCGTACCGCCCCGGGCATTTCCTGGTTGCCGGCCAGGTGATGGCCTGGGTGTGGCCGCCGGAGGCGGCCGACACGGTCGCCCACAAACTCGCACTCGGGCATGTCACCGGCGCCTATCGCACGCTTCCGCAAGATATTTCGTTCGGCTTTGATCAATTGGTCGAGATCGCTCTGCGCGCGCTGTCGCCGGCGGTCAACGACACGTTCACCGGGATGACCTGTATCGACTGGATCGCCGACTGCCTGTGCCGGATCTCCACCTCCTGGCGTCCGCAGCGGATCCGGCGCGACGCGGAGGGCAACATCCGGGTCATCGCCTTCGTCGCCGATTTCAACCGGCTTGTCGAGCGTACCTTCGACACCATCCGCCAGGCCGCAATCGGCATGCCCGCCATCATGATTCGACAACTCGATGCGCTGGCCAAGGTCATCGAACAGACCCCCGACCGCAAACGCCGGACGGTACTGATCCGCGAAGCCGACGCGATCCAGCGACTGAACCTGGCCACCGTCACCGAGCCCACCGACCGCGACGACGTCACCAGGCGCTACGAGACGGTGATGGCGCTGGTCAACCCCAACGCGCCGCCGCGGGTCGCCGAGGTCAAGCCGATCAGCGACGGATTGAGCTACGACAAGGCCGCACCCGCAGTCTGAGTCAGACGAACCCTCGTCATCGGCGGCCGCTACAGTCGGCGCTCATGACCGACCAACACTCCACCCCGCCGAAGGCGGACCTTGTCCTTTCCGGTGGCGGCGTCAAGGGCATCGGCCTGGTCGGTTCCGTCGTCGCGCTGATGGAGGCCGGATACACCATTCCGCGGGTGTCTGGCACGTCGGCAGGTGCGATCGTCAGCGCGATCTTGGCGGCCGGCTACGACCGGTTGACTCCCGAACAGGTCGAGCAGATCACCATGACGTTGCCCTACCGCAAATTCCTTGACGCCGAGCCCCTTACCAAAATCCCGCTGATCGGCACCGGATGGGACCTGCTCAACGGAAACGGTTTGTACAAGGGTGACTTCGCGCGTGAGTGGATCCGGTCGCAGCTGGCAGACCTCGGGGTGCATACCTTCGGCGATCTGGCCTTCGACGACGACAGCCTGCCACCGGAGCGGCGCTACCGGTTGGTGGTCACCACCGCCGACGTGACCACCGGCCAGCTGGTGCGGCTGCCGTGGGACTATCCCCGCCTCTACGGTCTGGACCCCGACGAGCAGCAGGTCGCCGACGCGGTCCGCGCCTCGATGTCGATTCCGTTCTTCTTCAAGACCGCCAAACTGACCAGTGCCACCGGCTTGACGTCCACGCTGGTCGACGGCGGGATGCTGTCGAACTTCCCGCTGGACACCTTTGACCGCACCGACGGCAAAGAGCCGCGCTGGCCCACGTTCGGTGTGACCGTGTTGCCGAACCTTCCGCAGGGCAACGACAAAGTGATTCCGGCGCTCACACCGCTGCACTGGTTCGGGGGTCCGAACCTGTTGGAGGACCTGATCACCACGATGATCGTCGGCCGCGATCAGGCCTATCTGAACCAGCCCTGGGTCAGTGCGCGGGCGATCCGCGTCGACTCGACCGAGGTCGGGTTTCTCGACTTCGGCATCTCAGAAAAACAGATGCAAGGGCTCTATCAACGCGGCTACAACGCGACGGTGGAGTTCTTATCCACCTGGAATTTCGCGCGACTACATCGATCGCTTCCGACGACCGGTGTGAGCCGACCGGAACAGGCGAAGACGAGCCGGGGCGCTAGACCCCGAACTCTTCTGCCATGCCATCAATTCCGGCCCGAATGCCGGCCAGCGCATCGGCCCGAGCCCGCAACTTCGTCGCGGCGTGGGCCTGCTGCTTGAGCGTGGCGAATTCCCGTGCGGCTTCCTCGGCGCGGCTGAGCACCATGTCGGGCAGCACGATTTCGTCCAACCACCCCGCGGCTATTGCGGTTTCGCCGAAGAACGTCTTCGCCAGCCCCGCGGCTTGCTGGTAGGCCGACCGCGTCAGCCGCAGCTTCATCACTTCCAGCGCTGCGTACGGAATCGTCATACCGATCGCGACTTCGTTGGCCTGGATGTTGTAGGCCGGCGCCGCCACCCGGTGATCACCGCTGGCCAGCAAGAACGCTCCCATCGCGATCGCGTGGCCGGTGCAGGCCATCACCACCGGCTTGGGATAGGACAGCAGCCGGTGGGAGAGCTCGAAGCCGCCCCTGAGCATGTCGATCGCCGGCTGAATCTCGCCGGAGGTCAGGACTTTCAGGTCGAACCCGCCGCTGAACACCCGGTGGTTACCGGCGATCACGATGGCGCCGACGTCGTCGCGGTCGGCGTTGTCGAGCGCTTCGTTGAGGGCCTGCTGCATGCTCGGGCCGAGGACGTTGACCTTGCCGTCGTCCATCGTGATGAACGCGACGGAGTCGTCGAGGCGATAGGTGACCGGGCCGCTCATAGGCTCGATTGAATCAGATCGACGTGGCGCCAGCGGTAGCGGCTTGGCCAGATTGGCTAGACCACCCGCTCGCCGTGGTGCCTGCCCAGTTCGTCTTGGGCGTTACCCCAACGCAGACTCACGTCGGTCGGCGGCGCGTCGATCTGACGCATGCGCCATCGATCCTTGGTTTCCTCGACCGCGCGGTTCATTCGTTCGATCTCGCTGCGGAAGACGTCGGCGCGAGTTTCCTTGGTGGCGTAGTGGAAATAGGTCAGCAGGCTGCGAAGGAGTTCCAGCTTCTCCTTTTCCCGCTTGGCCAGGTTGTGGTTCGTCATCAGTTCGATCCGCTGAACCGGCGGCAACGAGTTCCAGTCCAGCACCACCTTGGTTTCGATCGGACGCCGGCGACGCTGCCAGACCTTCCACCCGCGGGAGGTCTCGACGCGGTCGTAGTAGGTCAGCGTGCCCGGGAAGCGCGACTCGATGCCCTCGCCGAGCTCGGCGCGGTCGAGCGCCGAATCCCACACCGTCCGCCACTCCTGTCCGGGCGCCAGCGCCGGCAACTGGCGGGGGAGTTGCAGTTCCACGACGTCCGCGTAACCGTCGGTGGCGTTTTCGTATTCGGCGACGGTCGGTGGGTGGGGGAACGTGAACTGGACGTCGTAGGCCGAGGTTTTACCGAAGTTCCGCACCACCAGCTCGATCAGATGCCAATCGGCGGCATGCGGCTCCATGAACATCCCGACATGCGGTCGGATCTCTTCGGTTGCCAGCCGACGATTGCGCCGGATCTGTTGATTGCCGTAGATCAGCGCGACCACGCCGAGTGCGAGCAAAGCCCAGACGGCCAACGCCAACCAGGTGCCGGACGATGCGCCCACCACCTGGTGCCAACGATCTTGGATCCATTCCATCGAAGAATCCATCCCTCCGCTTATATCACAGCGCTTACCGGCCAGAACTTTGCTGGAGGACCCGTAAGTGCTTAGTCACCCACCCATAAGCATTCGCCACTGATCGAGATCCGCGACCCGGTAGACGTAGTTGGAACGCTTGACCTCCGACAACGACGCACTCGGTTCGAGTGAATACCAGTGTCCGGGAAACACCGTCGGATCACCAGCCAGTCGGGCAAGCTTCTGCAGGCTGCGGAACATCTCGTCGGAGTCGCCGCCGGGGAAATCGGTGCGCCCACAGCCCTCCAGGAACAGCGTGTCACCGGCCACCAGCCGGCCGTCGAGCAGGAAGCATTGGCTGCCCGGCGTGTGGCCGGGGGTGTGCAGCAGCTCGATCTCGATGTCGCCGACGCTGACCTTGTCGCCGTGCTCATGCTGGGTGAGGTCACCCATGCTGATCCCGGTGATGCGCGAAACATACAGCGCCTCATGGGAATTGACGTGGACAGGAACGCTGACGCGCTCCATTAGCTCGGCCAGACCCTTGAGTTCGAAGCCCATCATCGAGCCGCCGACGTGGTCGGGATGGTGATGGGTGACCAGCACTCCGGACAGATGCATGCCGTCGGCCTCGAGCGTGTCGAGCAGATCGCCGGCTGCGTACGCCGGGTCGACCACCAGGCAGTCGCCGGTCTGACGGTCGCCGATCAGGTATGCGAAGTTGCGCATCTGCGTCGCGAATCCGTCATCTTTGGCGAAGTCGCGGCCGGCGAGCAATTGGCGGAAGTACAGCCGGTTGGAATCAGGCATCTGCTCAGCCTATGGCCCCGGGCCGTTCGGGTATCGCTGCGGTGTCGTCGAGTTAATGCCCGGCCTGCCGTGCGGAGGATGTGACCTGCGTCAACACCAGCCGCTTCGACGCTTGGCGACGTCAATAACCGGGTAAAGGCGGCACATGAGATTCGTCAAGGTCGAGATTGAGCTTGATCAAACTCTTCTCGATGAGGTCATGCATCGGTATCGCATGCGGAGTCCGCGCGAAGCCGTCAACCTTGCGCTTCGATCGCCGCTCGCGGCTGACGCCGACGCAGATGACGATCCGTTCGGTCTCGCCGCGCTGGACCCGCATCGGGCGCGCGACGCCGGTTGATTCGTTACGGTTGTTTTCCGATAACCGCTGGGTTTGGTGCGCCCGCAACGCAGGCTGTACCCTCTTTTAGGCCCGCGGCGCGGTTCTACTGGTCGCTACGGGTGGGCCCCCTTAGCTCAGTCGGTAGAGCGTTTCCATGGTAAGGAAAAGGTCAACGGTTCGATTCCGTTAGGGGGCTCGGCGGACGCCGAGCAGGCAGGCGGCCCAGAACGAAGGCAATGCAGTCCGAGGCGGTGTAGCTCAGTCGGTTAGAGCGAACGACTCATAATCGTTAGGTCGCCGGTTCGAGTCCGGCCATCGCTACAACACAACAACGAACCATCAGCGAAAGAGAACCGACGTGGCCTCCAGTACCGACGTACGGCCCAAGATCACCTTGGCGTGCGAGGTGTGCAAGCACCGCAACTACATCACCAAGAAGAACCGCCGCAACGATCCCGACCGGCTGGAGCTGAAGAAGTTCTGCCCGAACTGCGGCAAGCACCAAGCCCACCGCGAGACACGCTGAGCGCGACTCGCGAGCTATTACTGAGACTGACTAGGTAGGTTCTAGAGCTGTGTCGTTGGGCGCAGACTATCGTCGGGATGCACTACCGGTATCCCGATCACTACGTGGTGGAGCGGGAGAAGATCCGCGAGTACGCCGACGCCGTGCAAGAACGACGACCCGGCGTTTTTCGAGGAGAAGGCCGCCGCCGAGCTGGGTACGACGGCCTCCCGGCGCCGCTGACGTTCATCTCGGTGTTCGGTTACAAAGCGGTGGCGGCGTTCTTCGAGCACGCCAACATCGCGATCGACGACGAGCAGATCGTGCAGGTCGACCAGGTGCTTGAAGTTTTTTGCGCCGATCATGGTGGGCGACTAGCCTGTACTGCGACGTGTCCATTGAATCGGTACGGCGCGCCCACGGCACCGACATCATCATGACCAAGCAAACCATCACCAACGAAGACGGTGACGTCGTACAGGAGACCTACACGACCCTGGCGGGCCGTGCCGGCGAAGAGGGAGAAAAGGGTTTCAGCGATGCCATTGCGTGAGTTCGAGTTCGGTCAAGGTCGGCGACCAGCTTCCCGAGAAGATCTACCCGCTGACCCGGCAGGACCTGGTGAACTATGCGGGTGTCTCCGGTGACCTCAACCCGATCCACTGGGACGACGAGATCGCCAAGGTCGTCGGGCTGGACACCGTTATCGCGCACGGCATGCTCACCATGGGCCTCGGCGGCGGCTTCGTCACGTCGTGGGTCGGCGATCCCGGCGCGGTCACCGAGTACAACGTGCGGTTCACCGCGGTGGTGCCGGTGCCCAACGACGGCAAGGGCGCCGAGATCGTGTTCAGCGGCAGAGTGAAGTCGGTCGATCCGGACAGCAAGTCGGTGACGATCGCGCATTACGGCGACCACCGGCGGCAAGAAGATCTTCGGCCGTGCTATCGCATCGGCGAAGTTGGCGTAGCGGTGGCGATCAATACCGACATCCTCGGCATGGTGTGGGACTACCCGGACAGCTTCGTGGTGGGCCGGGAGAAGGTCCGCGAATTCGCCAAGTCGGTCAAGGCCGACGACCCGGCCTGTTTCGACGAAGACGCGGCCGCCGAACTCGGGTATGACGGCCTCGTCGCGCCGCCGACGTTCGTCACGATCCTCGGGAAGATGGTCCAGGCGGACTTCATGCGGAAGGTCGACACCGGCTACGAGACGCTGCAGATGGTCCAGGTCGACCAGCGGTTCGTCTTCCACAAGCCGATCCTGGCCGGCGACGTGCTGCATGCCCGGATGGAGGTCCACTCCGTCGCTGAACGGTTCGGCGCCGACATCGTGGTCACCAGGAACACCTTGACCAACCAGCACGGCGAGGTCGTGATGGAGGCCTACACCACGGTGATGGGTCACGAGGGCGACAACTCGATCAATCTCAAATGGGACATGGAGACCGGGCAGGTCGTCAGAACGGCGTGATTAGTACCTGAGACCTGCTCCGATGTACACTCGGACCTCGGGGTTTTCCCATTACCAGCGCGCTTGTCCGAGTTGAAACGGGGAGCGCGCGCTCGTGTGTGAGGCCCCGGCACCAGCAGGTTGGCCTGCCAACCGGCGAAGGGGCGTAGCTCAACTGGCAGAGCAGCGGTCTCCAAAACCGCAGGTTGCAGGTTCAAGTCCTGTCGCCCCTGCTCGACGGACCATAGGACGTCTGGTGACGATGCGGGCCGGGACGGCCCGCGGAGGAGCCGGACCATAGGACGTCTGGTGACGATGCGGGCCGGGACGGCCCGCGAGGAGCCGGACCATAGGATCGGGCCGTGGGATGGTGGACACTGGAAGGTGATCACCAAGACACGAGGTTGAACGAAGGAGCATGCGGTGAGCGACGAACGCGACGATGCCGACGCCGCAGCCGACGGCGCGCCGAGAGCCAGCACAGCCGTGGTGACGCGGCCGCAGCGCCCGACCGGCAAGCGGTCCCGTCAGCGCGCGGAGGCCGACGATGAAGGCTCGTCCGGCGCGGTCGAGCTCACTGAGAGCAGCGCCGAGGATGAGGCGGGCAAGAAGCCCAAGAAAGCCAAGAAGGCCGGCAAACCGCAAGGGCAGTCGACCAACCCGATCGTCTTCGTCTTCAACTACCTCAAGCAGGTCGTCGCCGAGCTGCGCAAGGTCATCTGGCCCAACCGTAAGCAGATGGGCACCTACACCTCGGTGGTGTTGGCGTTCCTGGTGTTCATGGTGACGCTGATCGGCCTGGTGGACCTGGGCTTGGCCAAGCTGGTGCTGCTGGTGTTCGGCTGAGGCCGCGCCGAGCTGACGTAATAGGAAGGACCGAAAACCGTGACTACCTCCGACGGCGATCTGCCAGCGGGTGACGCGGTCGACATTGATGCGGCGTTAGCAAGAGGTGACAGCCGAGGCTGAAGCCGACCCGCAGGCGGCGGCCGACGACGCTGCTGTGGCCGAGGACGACAGTGCGCCCGAGGAAGCCGCCGCATCCGAAAGCCGGCCGAGCCCGAAGAGGTCGACCCGGCCGAGGCGCTGAAAGCCGACCTGCGCGCCAAGCCCGGCGACTGGTACGTCATCCACTCCTACGCCGGATACGAGAACAAGGTCAAAGCCAACCTCGAGACCCGCGTGCAGAACCTGGACGTCGGCGACTACATCTTCCAGGTGGAAGTGCCCACCGAAGAGGTCACCGAGATCAAGAACGGCCAGCGCAAGCAGGTCAACCGCAAGGTGCTGCCGGGCTACATCCTGGTGCGCATGGACCTGACCGACGACTCGTGGTCGGCGGTGCGTAACACCCCGGGCGTCACCGGGTTCGTCGGCGCGACCTCGCGCCCGTCGGCGCTCTCGCTCGACGACGTGGTGAAGTTCCTGCTGCCGCAGGGCGCGGCCAAGAAGCCCGCCAAGGGCGCGGCCAGCACCGCCGCCGCTGAGGTTGGCCTGGAGCGTCCGGTGATCGAGGTCGACTTCGAGGTCGGCGAGTCGGTCACCGTCATGGACGGGCCGTTCGCCACGCTGCCGGCCACGATCAACGAGGTCAACGCCGAACAACAGAAACTCAAGGTGCTGGTGTCCATCTTCGGCCGCGAAACACCTGTCGAACTGGGCTTCACCCAGGTCTCCAAGATTTAGGAAAGGACTCACCCTCATGGCCCCGAAGAAGAAAGTCGTCGGGCTGATCAAGCTCCAGATCGAGGCCGGGCGAAGCCAACCCCGCGCCGCCGGTCGGTCCGGCGCTCGGCCAGCACGGCGTCAACATCATGGAGTTCTGCAAGGCGTACAACGCCGCGACGGAGGCCCAGCGCGGCAACGTCATCCCCGTGGAGATCACCGTCTACGAGGACCGCAGCTTCACGTTCGCGCTCAAGACCCCGCCGGCGGCCAAGCTGCTGCTCAAAGCCGCAGGCGTGGCAAGGGCTCGGCCGAGCCGCAGTCAACAAGGTCGCCAAGGTGACTTGGGATCAGGTCCGCGAGATCGCCGAGACCAAGAAGGCCGACCTCAACGCCAACGACATCGAGGCAGGCGCCAAGATCATCGCCGGCACCGCCCGGTCGATGGGGATCACTGTCGAATAGCGACAGGCCGACGGCTCGAGCACCCGTGGGAGGGCCAGCTTCGGCCCGCTTCGATCAACCACAACCCAACATCAGATTGGATTATCGAATGAGCAAGAACAGCAAGGCATATCGCGCCGCCGCCGAGAAGGTGGACCGCGACAACCTCTACACGCCGCTGCAGGCGGCCAAGCTGGCCAAGGAGACGTCGTCGACCAAGCAGGACTCGACCGTCGAGGTGGCCATCCGGCTCGGCGTCGACCCGCGCAAAGCCGACCAGATGGTCCGCGGCACGGTCAACCTGCCGCACGGCACCGGTAAGACCGCGCGGGTGGCGGTGTTCGCGGTCGGGGACAAGGCCGAGGAGGCCACCGCGGCCGGCGCCGACGTGGTCGGCAGCGACGACCTGATCGAGAAGATCCAGGGCGGGTTCTTGGACTTCGACGCGGCGATCGCCACGCCCGACCAGATGGCCAAGGTCGGCCGGATCGCGCGGATCCTCGGGCCGCGTGGCCTGATGCCCAACCCCAAGACCGGCACCGTCACCCCGGACATCACCAAGGCGGTGTCCGACATCAAGGGCGGCAAGATCAACTTCCGGGTGGACAAGCAGGCCAACCTGCACTTCGTCATCGGCAAGGCGTCCTTCGACGAGAAGCAGCTCGCGGAGAACTACGGCGCGGCGATCGACGAGGTGCTGCGGCACAAGCCGTCGTCGTCGAAAGGCCGCTACCTGAAGAAGATCACGGTCTCGACGACCACCGGCCCGGGCATCCCGGTCGACCCGGCGATCACCCGCAACTTCTCCGAGGCGTAATTACTCGCTTATTGACGGTGGGTCAGCAACAGTAGATCGCGTCTCCGTCTCTTAGACTCTCCTCATGAGAGGTGCCTCTTGGGGGACCGAGGGTGACGGTCGGCCAAACCGGCCGGAGCTGACGGATTACCTTGATCCGGATGGCAGCATCTTCCTGCCAGACGGCGTCAACCTGGTGACATTCCTCGACCGCCACATCGCCAACATCGGCGATGCCGTCGCCTACCGCTACCTCGACTACACCCAGCAAGCCGACGGCAAGGCGATCGACTTGACCTGGGCCGAGCTGGGTACCAGGTTGCGTGCCATCGGTGCTCGCCTGCAGCAGGTGACATCCCGGGGCGATCGGGTGGCCATCTTGGCTCCGCAGGGCATCGATTACATCGTCGGTTTCTTTGCGGCGATCAAGGCCGGCGACATCGCAGTGCCGTTGTTCGCGCCGGAGCTCCCCGGGCATGCGGAGCGCCTGCACGCTGTGCTCGGAGATGCCGAGCCGACGGTCGTACTGACCACCGCCGCCGCGGCTGCGGCGGTCCAGGAATTCGTCCGGTCGATGCCGCGCAGCCGCAGACCGCGGGTGATCGCGATTGATGAAGTCCCCGACTCGGTGGGCGCCACATATGCCCCAGTGCGGCTCGACACCGACGACATCGCGTATCTCCAGTAGACCTCGGGATCGACGCGGACCCCGGTCGGCGTGGAGATCACCCACCGCGCGATCGGCACCAACGTGCTGCAGATGGTGATTTCGACCGGCATGGACTGGGACATCCGCAGCGTCAGCTGGTTGCCGCTCTACCACGACATGGGTCTGCTGATGATCGTGTGCGTGGCAGTATTCGGCACCCAGGTGACACTGATGTCGCCGATCGCGTTCGTCCGACGGCCGCAGCGGTGGATCCGCCAGCTGGCAGCCGAGTCCCGACACGGCCGCACATTCGCGGCGGCTCCGAATTTCGCGTTCGAGCTGGCCGCGGAGCGCGGGCTGCCCGATCCCGGCGAAGACCTCGACCTGAGCAATGTGGTGTCGCTGATCAACGGCTCCGAACCGGTCAACATCGACTCGATCGCGAAGTTCAACGCGGCGTTCGGCCCGTACGGCCTGCCGAGCACGGCGATCAAGCCGTCATACGGCATGGCCGAGGCAACCCTCTTCGTCTCGACCATCGACGCTGTCGCCGGGGCGACCGTCGTCTACCTGGACCGCGAGCAGTTGGGCGCAGGGCGTGCGGTCCGGGTCTCGCCGGACGCACCCAACGCCATCGCTCAGGTTTCCTGCGGCCGGATTGCCCGCAGCCAGTGGGGCATCATCGTGAACCCCGACATCGACGCGGAATTACCCGACGGGGAGGTCGGCGAGATCTGGTTGCACGGCAACAACATCGGCCGTGGTTACTGGGCCAACCCGGAGGAGACCGAGCGGACGTTCGGTAACAAATTGCAGTGCCGACTCGCGGTCGGCAGTCATGCGGACGGGGCACCGAACGAGGCCACCTGGCTGCGGACCGGTGATCTCGGCGTCTACTTCGACGGCGAGCTCTACATCACCGGACGTATCAAGGATCTGATCATCGTCGACGGCCGCAACCACTATCCGCAAGATATCGAGGCCACCACGGCCGAGGCGTCGTCGGCAGTGCGGTCCGGTTACGTCGCGGCGTTCTCGGTGCCGGCCAACCAGGTGCCAGGAGCGCCGCCGATGAGGCCGGCGAGCGTCTGGTCATCGTCGCAGAGCGAGCGCCCGGGGCAGGGCGGGCTGAACTGCAACCGGTCATCGATGCCATCCGGGCGGCAGTATCGCGCCGGCATAGCGTGCCACCGTCCGACGTGCTGCTGGTGGCGGCGGGCGTCATCCCGCGAACCACCAGCGGCAAGCTGGCGCGTCGGGCATGCCGCGCTCAATATCTCAACGGCGAGTTGAGCGCACGGGGCCATCACTGATGCCGCGGTGATATCGCGTGCGATATCACCTTCCGATACCACGCGCGGTCCCGCCGACCGCCTATCCACCGCATTCGGCTATTCGCCGACGCAGGTAGTCGCGGCCCGGCTCGGAGCCGTTGGACGCCAAGGCCGTTCGATACCAGGTGACGGCATCGTCTCGTCGTCCGGCCCGCCGCAGTAAGTCGGCGCGTACCGACGCCACCAGGTTCGACCGGGCCAGCCGCGGATCGTGCGCCACCTTCTCCAACGCGGCCAGCCCGGCGTCCGGGCCGTCGCGGAAACCAACCGCCAGAGCCCGATTCGCCCGCACCACCGGCGAATCGGTCATCGCCAGCAGCCTGTCGTAGGCCGTGCAGATACCGCGCCAGTCGGTCTGCTCCCAGGATGGCGCCGTCGCATGCAAGGCGGCGATGACCGCCTGCGGCAGATAGGGGCCGGTCGAACCGTGGGCCGCCCGCAGCCGATCCAAGCCGCGCGCGATGCGGCCACGGTCCCAGCGGCGACGGTCCTGCTCCTCGAGCGGCACCAGCGCGCCGGCGGCGTCCACCCGGGTCGTCCGTCGCGAATCATGCAGCAGCACAAGGGCTGCCAGCGCGTGCGCCTCGAGTTCGGTCGGCATCAGCGTGCACAGCTCGCCGGCCAGCCGAACCCCTTCGTCGCACAACTCGTCGCGAATCGCCGACGGGCCCGCCGTCGACCAGTAACCCTCGGTGAACACCGAGTAGATGCAACTGAGCACATGCGGGGTGCGCTCGGGCAGCAACTCGGCGGGCGGCACCCGCAACGGGATGTTGGCGTGCCGAACCTTGGTCTTGGCGCGGGTGATTCGTTGGCCGACCGCGGCCTCGGTCTGCAGCAGCGCGCGGGCGATCTCCGCGACGGTCAGCCCGGACACCAGCCGCAGGGTCAGCGCGAGCTGCGACAACCGGTCGAGCGCCGGGTGGGCGCAGGTGAACATCATCCGCAGTTCGTCGTCGCGGACGGGATGACGGTTCGACGTGATCGGTGCGCGCCCGGATGTCGTCCACTACTGCGGCCAATTCCTTTCCCGGACGAACCGATTCGCGGCGCAGCCGGTCGCGGGCGCGGTTACGTGCCACGGTCAGCACCCACCGCCGGGGTTGTCCGGCACGCCGTCGCGCGGCCATGCCCGCAGCGCCTCGGCGAATGCTTCCTGGACGGCGTCCTCGGCGACGCTGAGATCACCCGACCACCGGGCCAGCGTGGCCACGGCCGGGCCCCACTCGCGCCGAAAGACGCCGTCCAGGTTGAGCCATGCGCTACAGGCCGGAGACTCCGCCAGCTGGCGCAGCTCCACCGCACCGGCGGGGATCATCGCGGCCAGCTTGACCGCCTCGTCACGGTCACCGGCGGTCAGCAGATAGAAGCCGGTGGCGATCTCGGCTGCCTCCGCGAAGGGCCCGTCGGTCAACAGCACCTCGCCGTCGCGGACGCGCACCGTGGTCGCCGTCGCCGGCTCGTGCAATGCGGCCCCGCCGACGATGTGATCGCCTGCCGACCGCGGCGAATTCACCGTGCCGCGCCGCTTCCGCCTGCCACTCCGGCGAGCCGGGGACATTGGCAGCTTCCGGTGGCTCCAGCAGCAGCGCCAGCCACTGGCCGTCGCGAGCGCGACCACTCGGGATCGATGGTGTGGTAAGATCGGCCGAACTTCGATGGCGCCGTATCTGGCGGCGGGAATATCGCGCGCCAAAGCCAATGCGTCGTCGAGGTTTTCGGCTTCGAACACGTAATAGCCGCCCGCGACTTCGGCGGCCTCGGCGAATGGGCCGTCGGTGATCGTCGGCGCGTCCGGGCCGCCGGAGATGCGCACAGCGGTCGCCGCCGGCAACAGCGCGTCACCGCCGCGGATCGCCGACGCGGCTTTGGCGTGGAAACTCTGGTAGGCCGCCATCTCGGTGGCCCGCTGGTCGGGCGTGAGGTCCCGCTCCTGGCTGATCAACAAAGCGAGGTACTGCATCGTGGTCACCTCCGGTAGTGAGCGAAACCCTGTGTTCCACTCTCTACCCGTCCGACGAACGGCGCAGCCACAATCCGACAGCGGCGGCAGAAAAAGTTACGCGGCGGCGCCGGGCTTGAGGTAGGTGACCAGGCTGCAGTCGATGGTCTCGTCGGCGAAGTGGGCCTCGCAGCCGCGCAGGTACCTCATGTACCGGTCGTAGTTCTCTTCGGAGGCGACCTCGATGGCCTTGTCTTTGTGGGCCTCCAGCGCGTCGCCCCAGATCCGCAGCGTCCTGACGTAGTGCGGCTGCAACGACAGCGGTTCGGGAACAATGAAACCGGCCTTCTCGCCGTGCTCGACCATCATGTCGGTGCTGGGCAGCCGACCGCCGGGGAAGATCTCGGTGAGCATGAACTTGATGAACCGGGCCGTCTCGAAGGTGATCTTCTTGCCGCGCGCGTGCAGGTTGTACGGGTGGTAGGCCACGCTGCTCTGCACGGTCATCCGCCCGTCCTCGGGCAGGATGTTGAAGGAGTTCTTGAAGAAATGGTCGTAATTCTCGAAGCCGAAGTGCTCGAACGCCTCGATGGACACGATCCGGTCGACAGGCTCGCTGAAATCCTCCCAACCGCGCAGCAGCACCTGCCGTGAGCGATTGGTGTCGATGTCGTTCAGCACCTGGGTGGCGCGGGCATGCTGATTCTTGGACAGCGTCAGGCCGATGACGTTGACGTCGTATTTCTCCACCGCGCGGCGCATCGTGGTTCCCCAGCCGCAGCCGATGTCCAGCAGCGTCATGCCGGGGTGCAGGTCCAGCTTGTCGAGGTTCAGGTCGATCTTGGCGATCTGGGCTTCTTCCAGCGTCATGTCGTCACGCTCGAAGTAGGCGCAGCTGTACATCCGCGTCGGGTCCTGGAACAACCCGAAGAAGTCGTCGGAGAGGTCGTAGTGTGCCTGGATGTCCTCCGGACGCGTTCGCGTCGGCGTTGAACTGGCGTGCTTGTCAGGCATTTGCTTTCTTGGCCCTTCCTACTGCGTGGGGTGTTGCCGCACCCTGGTTGTGCTCGCCGACTGCACAAGTCATTCGTGGTGAGAGCACCATACCCGGCATCGTCCGAGACTTGGACGAACTCCCGTCATTTCCATTGCGTGGCTGAACGCTACTTCTCCAGTGTGAATTGGTTGACGTCGATGTAGCCGATCCGGAATCCCTTGGCGCACCCGGTCAAATAGTGCATGTAGCGGTCGTAGACCTCTTCGGACTGGATCTCTATCGCCTCACTGCGGTGTCCCTCCAGCGCCGCGGCCCAGTGGTCGAGGGTCTTGGCGTAGTGCGGTTGCAGCGACTGCCTGCGGGTCAACGTGAAGCCTGCCTTCGATGAGCGGTCTTCGACCATCTCGATCGACGGCAACCGGCCGCCGGGGAAGATCTCGGTCACGATGAACTTCATGAATCGGGCCAGCTCGAAGGTCAGCGGCATGCCGCGTTCGGTCATCTGCGCAGGCGTCAGCCCGGTGATCGTGTGCAGCAACATCACGCCGTCGTCGGGCAGCGCTTCGTGGGCCATCTTGAAGAAGTCGTCGTAGCGGTCGTGGCCGAAGTGCTCGAAGGCGCCGATCGAGACGATCCGGTCCACCGGCTCGTCGAACTCCTCCCAGCCGGCCAGCCGGATCTCCTTGGTGCGCGGGGCTGTCCAGCTCGTCGAGCATCTGCTGCACGTGCCCGGCCTGGTTCTTGCTCAGGGTCAGGCCGACGACGTTCACGTCGTACTTCTCGATCGCGCGGCGCATCGTGCTGCCCCAGCCGCAGCCCACGTCGAGCAGCGTCATCCCGGGCTGCAGGCCCAGCTTGCCCAGCGCCAGGTCGACCTTGGCCTGCTGAGCCTCTTCCAGCGTCATGTCGTCGCGCTCGAAGTAGGCGCAGCTGTAGGTCTGGCTGGGGTCGAGGAAGAGCCGGAAGAAGTCGTCAGACAGGTCGTAGTGGGCCTGGACGTCCTCGAAATGCGGCCTGAGTTTTTCCGCCATTCTGGCGTGCGCCTTTCTGGTTTTCACGATGTCCACCCGAAAGCGGGTTCGGCTGCCAGCCCCCCGTCATCCGCCAGCCATGGTAGTCGATCGGCCTGGTCAGGCCGAATCGGAAAGATCGCAGCGCGATGCTCAGCCGTGGGCAAACGTGGTCGTCAGCTCGCCGATCAGCCGATCCCACAGTTGCTCGGGCAAATCGTGGCCCATGCCGTCGATCAAGACCAGACGGGCTCCCCGGATCGCGCGGGCAACCGCCCGGCCGCCGAACGGCCGCTGCAACTTGTCGGCCCGGCCGTGCACAACCACGGTGGGCGCGGTGATCTGCCGGTTGTAGCGCAGCAGGCTGCCGCTGGCGACGATCGCGCTGAAATGCCGGCGACGCCCCACGGGTAGTAGCAGCGTTCGTAGGCCTCGATCGCGTCGTTGCGGAGCCGCTGCTCGGGCGCCGGATAGCGGGGGCTGCCGATGATGCCGCCAGACCCGCACCGAGTTGTCGGCGATCACGTCGAGCGGCGAATCCGGCGGCGGGCCCTTGAGTATCGCGAGCAGCGCCCGCGGGGCCGGCGGCGGCAAGAACGGCTGGTTGTTGCTGGAGAAGATCACCGCCAGCGACCGCGTCCGCGCCCGGAACCGTGCGGCGAAGATCTGGGCGATCATGCCGCCCATCGACGCGCCGGCGATGTGGGCCCGGTCGATGCCGAGGTGATCGAGCACCGCGGCGGCGTCGTCGGCCATGTCGTCGAGGCGTGTAGTCGGCCTTGCCGGGCACTCCGACCCAGAACTTGAGCATCCGAGGGATCATCGCCCCCTCGGAATGCCCGCGCTTGGTCTTGCTGGACAGGCCGACATCACGGTTGTCGTAGCGGATCACCCGCAGACCTTCCGCGACGAGCTTCTCGCAGAACCCGTCGCGCCACAGCAGCAGCTGCGAGCCCAGCCCCATGATCAGCAGCACGGCCGGGTCGTTCGGGTCGCCCATATCCTCGTAGTAGATATCCAGGTCGCCGGAACGTGCTGTGCCGCTTCGGATTTCCACTGGGGCTAGACCTCCCTGACCGCTCTAGACTTCGACGTCGGATTCGTGCTCGCGGCTGACCTCGACCATGAAGTTGGCGAAGTAGCCGGTGAGCTGCGGGTCGGACATCATCTGCCATTTCGGCGCCAGCAGCTTCATGTACCGCTCGACGTAGAGGAACTGCTTGCCGATCAGCACCAGCTCGCGCGGCAGCTTGACGTCGTAGGCGTCGGCCAGCGCGGACAGCTGCTTGCCGATGTCGGCGTAGGACAGCTCGCCCAGCGTCTGCATGGTCAGCGGGGTGGCGAACTTCTCCAGGTCCTTGGCGGCCTGGGCCTCGGGCTTCATGGTGCCGACGGCGCCCATCAGCACCACGATCTTGCCGGCCGCGGCGTGGTCCTTCTTGACCAGCAGCGCGTAGACCAGTTCGCGCAGCAGCCAGCGGGTGCGCGGGTCGATGCGGCCCATGATGCCGAAGTCGAAGAACACGATGCGGCCCTGGTCGTCGACGTAGAGGTTGCCGGCGTGCAGGTCGCCGTGGAACAGGCCGTGCCGCAGCCCGCCCTCGAACAGGCTGAACAGCAGCGCCTTCACCAGCTCGGTGCCGTCGAACCCGGCCTTGCGGATCGCGGCGGCGTCGTCGATGCGGATGCCCTGCACCCGCTCCATCGTCAGCACCCGCTCGCTGGTGAGGTCCCAGTACACCTGCGGCACCCGGATGTTGCGGCCCAGCGGGGAGGCGTGCAGGTGGGAAACCCAGGCCTCCATCGACTGCGCCTCGAGGCGGAAGTTCAGCTCCTCGGCCAGGTTGTCGGCGAAGTCGGCGACCACGTCCTGGGCGGACAGCCGCCGGCCCAGCTTGGCCAGCTCCACCGCCTGCGCGAACCGCTTGAGGATCTGCAGGTCGGCGGCCACCCGGCGGCGGATGCCCGGCCGCTGGATCTTGACGACGACGTCCTCGCCGGTGTGCAGGGTGGCGTAGTGCACCTGGGCGATGGACGCCGACGCGAACGGCTCGTCTTCGAAGCTGGCGAACAGCTCCGACGGGTCGGCGCCGAGCTCCTCGGCGAACAGCTTGTGTACCTCGTCCTTGTCGGCCGGCGGCACCCGGTCGAGCAGGCCGCGGAATTCCCGCGACAGCTGTTCGCCGAAGGCGCCCGGGCTGGACGCGATGATCTGGCCGAACTTGACGTAGGTCGGGCCCAGGTCGGTGAAGGTCTGCGGGATTTCCTTGATCACCTTGGTCTGCCAAGGACCCCGCTCGGGCAGCTTGGTGACGACGCGCGCGGCGGTGCGGGTGAGCTGCCAACCGGTTACGCCGATGCGGGCCGCCTCGACCGGCAACGGCACCCGGTCAAGCTTGGCAACGTCGCGGTGGTTGTTGGAACTCATTGATGCAGTGTCTCAAACCGCCCAGGTCGGTATCGAATCACGCAGGTCACGGGGTTGGCCGCGGGCCGCGAGCGGGCAGCTGCGGCGAAAATTCCGGCGAAATCGCGCCGCGGTTTCGCGTTCGGTGCGCGAAGTTCTCGGTGAGCGTCTCGACGATCGGGCGCCACACCGGTTCGGGGAGGTCGTGGCCCATGCCGTCGATGACGACGAACCGGGCGCCCGGGATGGCGGCGGCGACCCCGCGGCCGTTGCGCGGCCGCACCATCGGGTCGTGCGAACCGTGCAGCACCACCGTCGGCGCGGTGATCGCCTTGCTGTAGGCCAGCAGGCTGCCGGTGCCCAACACGGCGTCGAACTGGCGCAGCATGCCGGGCGGGTAGTTGGACCGCTCGGCGAGCTGCTGGACGCGCTCGCGCAGCTGCGCCTCGGGCGGCAGGAAGTTGGGGCCGTTGAACACCGCGACGTTGCGGACCTCGAAGGCCAGCTTCTCCTCGTCGGACGCGTCGTCGCCGGGCCCGCCGAACGCCAGCCGGATCACCCGCAACGCCGGCAACTTGGAGAACGGTTTGCCGGTGGTGGACATGATGATGGCCAGCGACGTCACCCGCCGCGGCTCGGTGGCGGCCAGGATCTGCGCGATCATCCCGCCCATCGAGGCGCCGACGACGTGTGCGCGGTCGATGCCGAGGTGATCGAGCAGCGCGACCACGTCGCGCGTCATGTCGACCAGCGTGTAGGGCACCGGGCTGTTGCGGCCCAGCAGGTAACGCCAGACCCGGCGGTAGACCGCGCCCTCGGCGCGCATCCCGTGCATCTTGGCCGACAGCCCGGTGTCGCGGTGGTCGAACCGGATCACCCGATATCCCGCGTCGACGAGCTGAGCGCAGAAGCCGTCGGGCCACATCGGCAGCTGGGCGCCCAGGCCCATGATCAGCAGCACCGGAGGTCCGGCCGGGTCGCCGAGGTCTTCGTAGAACAGCTCGACGGCGCCCTGCTCGCTGTCGCGGCGGGCCAGACCGCTACGGGTCAGCATTCTTTCCCCAGGGCTTCACCCAGCCCGCGATCTCCCAGTTCTCCAGCCCGGCGATCAGCTCGTACATGGTGGCGCCGTCGATGCTCTCCCGGATGATGTCGGCATGCCCGGAGTGCCGGGCCAGCTCGTTGATCACATGCAGGATCACCCATCGCACCGACCAGGCCTCGAGGTTTTTGGGGAACCACGGAATGTCGTGCGGCACCGGCACCGCGGCGTCGAGATCAGCGGTGTCCACGAGATGCAGCGACTTGGTGTTCTGCGCCTCGAAGGCGCTCAGCAGTCCGGCCAGCGTCTCGTCGGGCCGCATCACATGCTGATCTTCGAAGTCTTTCGAGATCTCTTCGAACGGCCGGGTGTCGCGCGGCGGCAGTTCTGGGGCCGCGGCGACCCGGGCCATCCAGCTGCGTTGCATGCCGGTGGCGTGCTTGACCAGTCCGCCGATCGACAATGCGCTGACCGTCGGCTGCGAACGGGCCTGTTCGTCGGTCAGCCCGTAGGACACCGCGAAGTACGCGCTCTGATGGAAGGACAGGTACTCGCGCAGGGCGCTGCGTTCGTCGGATACTGGCGAGGCGAGAGCGGGCATTAACCCGTCATACCAAGCCTGTCGATAAGCAGCAAAGCCGCCGATGATCCGTTGACCGTCATCGACGTGTCGCGTCGCTGACGCCGCGCCGCGCGAGTCGGAGGTCGTAGGGTGCGGGAATGCAGGTGATTTCGGCAGAGTCGACGGAGCTTTTCGTCGGGCCGCCGGATGCGCCGCTGCAGGTGGTTCGGGTGACTGTCAGCGGCGCCACCGAGCCGACGCCGGTCCGCGTCGACGGCGACGGCCTGAGCGGGGAACTGCTCGCCCGCATCGGGCAAGAGGTCGTCGAGGTGCCGGTGGCCGTCGAGCACCCGGTGATCGGCCAGCGGCGGGCCGCGCGGGTGCAGGTGGCGGGCAGCGCCGCGGAGTTCGCGTTCACCGTCGCGGAGCCCGGCTGGACGATGTTCATGATCAGCCACTTCCACTACGACCCGGTGTGGTGGAACACCCAAGGCGCCTACACCAGCGTGTGGCGGCAGGACCCGCCGGACAAGTGTCGACAACGGGTTCGAGCTGGTCCACACCCATCTGGAGATGGCCCGCCGCGAACCCGAGTACAAATTCGTGCTCGCCGAAGTCGACTACCTCAAGCCGTACTGGGACACCCATCCCGAGGACCGCGCCGACCTGCGCCGCCTGATCGCCGAGGGCCGGGTGGAGATCATGGGCGGCACCTACAACGAACCCAACACCAACCTCACCAGCCCGGAAACGACGATCCGAAACTTTGTGCACGGCACCGGGTTTCAACGCGATGTGCTGGGCGCTCAGCCGGCCACCGCGTGGCAGCTCGACGTATTCGGCCACGACCCGCAGTTCCCGGGCATGGCCGCCGACGCCGGGCTGACATCGAGTTCGTGGGCCCGCGGACCGCACCACCAGTGGGGCCCGATGCACAGTGGCGGTTTGGCGGGTATGCAGTTCTGCAGCGAGTTCGAGTGGATCGCTCCGTCCGGCCGCGGTCTGCTCACCCATTACATGCCCGCGCACTACGGGGCCGGCTGGGGGATGGACGACGCCGCGTCGTTGGCCGAGGCCGAACAGGCGACCTACCGGCTGTTCGAGGACCTGCGCAAGGTCGCGCTGACCCGCAACGTGCTGCTGCCGGTCGGCACCGACTACACCCCACCGAACAAGTGGGTGACCGAAATTCACCGGGACTGGGGTTCGCGCTACACCTGGCCGCGGTTCGTCTGCGCGCTGCCCAGTGAGTTCTTCGCCGCGGTGCGAGCCGAATTGGACACCCGTGCGCTACTGGCGTCGCCGCAAACCCGGGACATGAACCCGATCTACACCGGCAAGGACGTGTCGTTCATCGACACCAAACAGGCCAACCGCGCCGCCGAGAACACCCTGTTGGACGCCGAGAAGTTCGCGGTGTTCGCCGGGCTGCTCGCCGGCGCCGACTACCCGCAAGCCGCGCTGGCCAAGGCGTGGGTACAGCTGGTCTACGGCGCCCACCACGATGCCATCACCGGGTCGGAATCCGACCAGGTCTACCTCGACCTGCTGACCGGCTGGCGCGACGCATGGGAGCTCGGCCGCGCGGCCCGGGACAACTCGCTGGCGCTGCTGTCCAGCGCCGTCGAGGGCGATGTCGTGGTGTGGAATCCGTTGGCGCACAACCGAGCCGACGTCGTGACTTGTCGCCTCGACGCGCCGATCGGGGCCGGGGTGCGGGTGCTGGACCGCGACGGCGCCGAGCTGCCCGCGCTTGTCGAGCACGACGGACGATCGGTCAGCTGGCTGGCGCACGACGTGGCATCGCTGGGTTGGCGGGCCTACCGGCTGGTCGCCGGTGAAACCTCGACGGCCTGGAAGCCGTTGCGCGGCAGGCAGATTGCCAACGAGCATTACCGGCTGGTGGTCGACCCGGCCCGCGGCGGTGGGGTGTCGTCGCTGATACACGACGGCCGGCAGCTGATCGCCGAGAACCGAGTGGGCAACGAGCTGGCCGTCTACGAGGAATATCCGGCGCACCCGACCGGCGGCGAGGGTCCGTGGCACCTGCTGCCCAAGGGGCCGGTGCGTCTGCTCGTCGGAAACGTCAGCGGAGGTGCGGGCCTACCGCAGCCCGCTGGGCCAGCGGCTGGTCGTGGCGGGCCGGATCGGGGAGCTGCTGCGCTACACCCAGACGCTGACGCTGTGGCACGGCGTCGACCGGGTGGACTGCAGCACCACGATCGACGACTTCATCGACGCCGACCGGCTGCTGCGACTGCGCTGGCCTTGCCCGGTGCCGGGCGCCATGCCGGTCAGCGAGGTCGGCGACGCCGTCGTCGGCCGCGGTTTCGCGTTACTGCACGATCACGACTCTCGAATCCGTCGACACCGCTGATCACCCGTGGACGCTGGACAACCCGGCGTACGGCTGGTTCGGGCTGTCGTCGGCGGCGAGGGTGCGCTGTGTCTCGTCCAAGGCGACGGCGTGCGCGCGGTGTCGGTGGCCGAGGTGGTCGCGCCGACCGAGCCGATGGGCGGCGCGGCTGGCGCGCGACCTCATGGTCGCGCTGGTGCGCGCCGGGGTCACCGCGACCTGCAGCAGCGCCGACAAGCCGCGCTACGGAAAACTCGGCGTCGACTCGAACCTGCCGGACGCCCGCATCGCGCTGGGCGGGCCGGGGCAGAACGCCTTCACCGAAGCGGTCCTGGCCGCCGCCGATCCGGCCTACACGCGTCGAGGTCGAGCGGCAGCTCGCCGAGACCGGTCAGGCCAGGGTGTGGGTGCCGGCCGCGGCGCCGCTGGCGGCGGCTGGATCCCGACGCCGACCTGCGGGATTCGCGGGCGCTGCCGGTGCTGGTGATCGCCGCCGCGACGACGGCGACCTCGGCGCGGCGATCGCATCGGTGGCCGACGACCTCGTCGACGCCGAGATCGTCGTCCGGCAGCAGGCGCCGGTCGGACCTGCAGCACTTCGAGCCGCGCACCGTCGCGCTGATCAACCGCGGGGTGCCCGGATTCGCCGTCGAGAGCGACGGCACCCTGCACACCTCGCTGATGCGGTCCTGCACCGGCTGGCCGTCCGGCGTCTGGATCGACCAGCCGCGCCGCACCGCGCCCGACGGCTCGAACTTCCAGCTGCAGCACTGGACACACACTTTCGACTTCGCGCTGGTCTGCGGCGCGGGGGACTGGCGCCACGCCGACATCCCGGCCCGCAGTGCCGAATTCGCCCACCCGCTGCTGGCGGTGACGGCCGTCCGGGCCAGGTCGGCGGACTGCCCGCCGCCGGATCGCTGCTGCAGATCGAGCCCGCCGGCGCCGTGCAACTCGGCGCGCTCAAGGCGGCGGGCAATCCGCTGGCCCGTCGGCAGCGCCCAGCCGGTGGACCCCGGCCGAGTGGCTATCCGGCTGGTGGAAACTCGCGGCAGCGACACCGACGTCGTGGTGTGCTCGCCGCTGGGCACGGTGTCCGAGCTGCGACCGGCCGACCTGCTGGAGCACCCTGCGGCGCAGCCGCTCGCTCGCCGGGCTGCACGGCTACCAGATCGCCACGGCGCTGGCGCGACTGGAGCTGCCCAGGCTGCTCGACGCCGAGGGCGCCGCGTTGGCCCCGGAGGCCGAGAACTGCCAGCCGCTGTACGCGCGGTACTGGCTGCACAACCGCGGACCGGCCCCACTCGGCGGGCTGCCCGCGGTCGCCCATCTGCACCCGCACCGGCTCGCTGCCGCCGCTGGCGACGATGCGGTGCTGCGCCTGACGCGTGGCCAGCGACAGCAGCGATGCGCGGCTGGCCGGCGCCGTCACGCTGGTGTGCCCGCACGGCTGGTCGGCCAGTCCCGCCAAGCTGCCGTTCACGCTGCGCGCCCGGCGAGCACCTGCGAGGCCGACGTGACGCTGACGATGCCCGCACATGCCGATCCCGGCTGCTATCCGGTGCGGGCGCAGCTGCAGCTCACCGGCGCCGACATGCCGCTCGCCTGGCGGCAGGTGGTCGAAGACGTGTGCATCGTCTCGGTCGGTGATGTCCGATGACGGCAGGCTGGTCTAGCTGGCGGCGGGCCGGCCGACGTCGAGGTGGTCGCCGGCGGCTCGGCTCGGCTGGCCGTCGCCGTCGGCACCGACGCATGCGCCGACCTGAGCCTGGAGGCCCACCTGATCAGCCCGTGGGGCACCTGGGACTGGATCGGCCCGGCGTCGCTGGGTGCGGTGCTGCCCGCCCGCGGCACTGTCGAGCTCGGCTTCGACGTGAGCCCGCCGGCCTGGGTGGAACCGGGCCAGTGGTGGGCGCTGATCCGGGTCGGTTGCGCCGGCCGGCTGCTGTACTCGCCCGCGGTGAAGGTGACGGTCCTCCGATGATTGCCGCGACTGTTGGCGGTGTCGCGGTGGCGGTCGACGAGGTCGACGCGCGCGAGGCGCGGCTGCGAGACGCGCCCGTTGGCGGCCGCGCTCCCGGCAGCCGGCACCAGTGAGGGCAGGCAGCTGCGTCGCTGGCTGACCCAACTGATCGTGACCGAAAGGGTGGTCGCCGCCGAGGCCGGCCGCGCTGGGCGTCACCGGGCACGACGCGCCGAGCGAGGCCGAGCTGCTGCCCGACACCACGGCCCGCCTGGAGATCGGCAGCATCGCGGCGGCGGCGCTGGCGGACCCCTGTGCGCGCGCATTGTTCGCCCGGGTCACCGCCGCCGTCGACATCAGCGACGACGACGTCGCCGGGTACCACGCCCGAAATCCGCTGCGATTCGCTGCGACGAGCCCCGACCAGCACGGCTGGCGCGCCCCGGCCGTCGCCGCCCCGCCGTTGCACGAGGTGCGCTCGGCTATCGCCGACCATCTGCGGGCGCCGCGCGGCGGCGGGCCTTCCGGGTGTGGCTCGACCAGCGGCGCGCCGAGCTGGTGCGGCTGGCGCCCGGATACGAACACCCCGGCGACCCGCGCCAACCCGACAACACCCACCGGCACTGAAACCCGATGCTCACCCTGACCCTCGACATCGGCGGCACCAAGATCGCCGCCGGCCTCGTCGACGCGACCGGCGCAACTGGTGCACCGCGCCACTCGGCCCACCCCGAAGGGCCAAGGCGCAGAACAGGTCTGGGGTGCCGACCGAGCAGATGATCGCCGACGCGATGCAAGCCGCCGGAGGTGCCATCCGCGCGGTCGGCATCGCCTCGGCCGGGCCCATCCACCTGCACGACGGGAACCATCAGCCCGATCAACATCGCTCGCCTGGCGCGACTTTCCGCTGCGGGACCGGGTCGCCGCCGCGGTGCCCGGCGTGCCGGTGCAGCTGGCCGGTGACGGCGTGTGCATGGCGCTCGGCGAGCACTGGCGCGGCGCCGGGCACGGCGCCGGCTTCCTGCTCGGCATGGTGGTCTCCACCGGGGTGGGCGGCGGGCTGGTGCTCGACGGGGTGCCGTATCACGGGCGGACCGGCAACGCCGGCCACGTCGGTCACGTCGTCGTCGAGCTCGACGGACAGCCGTGCTCTTGCGGCGGCCACGGCTGTGTGGAGACCGTCGCCGCCGGGCCATGGATGACGCGATGGGCGCTGGCCAACGGGTGGGCGGGGCCGCCGGGCGCCGACGCTGCCGCGTTGGCCGAGGCGGCCGACGCCGGTGATCCGGTGGCTTTGCGGGCGTTTCGTCGCGGCGCCACCGCGCTGGCCGCGATGATCGCCTCGGTCGGCGGCGGTGTGCGACCTGGACCTGGTCGTTGTCGGCGGCGGAGTGGCCAAGTCCGGCCGGACGCTGTTCGACCCGCTGCACGCGGCGTTGGCCGGCTACGCGGGCTTGGACTTCATCCGCGGCCTGCGGGTGGTGCCGGCCGCGCTCGGCGGCGACGCCGGTCTGATCGGCGCGGCAGCGCTTGTCTCGTCTGCCACATGAGTCACTCGGCGGACCCATATGGCTTTGTGCCCGCCTCTGAGCGATTTCGGGCGAATGTCGTACCGCGGTGCGACCGTCTGGCCATGAATAACCTACGGGGTATCGAGTTGCGCTACGTGCTGACGATGCATCTCTTTCTCCATGGCCGCGCGACCATCACCGATCTCGTCGAGGCCCTCGCCCACCACGGGTTTGAAGTCGACACTCCTGCCGGCAAGTCGGTGTCGGACGCGCTGCGGTGGGAGCGGCGCCGCGGGCGGGTACGCCGCCTCGCGCGCGGGGTATACGGTCCCGGTCAGATGCCGCGCGGTACCGAACACCGGATTCATCGACGGGTGCTGGCGCTGCGGGCGCAAGCAAATCGCTCAGAGGCGGGCACAACGCATGTCGACTCTGACGGAGGCTGAAGTGGCGGCTGTGGTTTCCGTCGGCTGACCGTTTTGGCCGATAGCGGCAGGCCACGCTATTGTGGGTGCCGATCCACCGAAGACCGTCGGTCACCGAGCAATCGGTTGAAGGTCCGGGAATTCCCGGCGGCCCACGCAGGAGGACGAGGCAGACCACCGCCGGCGCACGCCGCCGCAATGTTCACGCCCCGACCGCATCCTGCGTCGGGGCGTTCGTCATTCCCGGGCTAGACCCTTTAAGGACCCCCATGAGGAGGTTGCATGGCCCAGGCTGATAAGGCCACCGCCGTCGCAGACATCGCCGAGCAGTTCAGGGCTTCGACTGCCACCGTGATCACCGAGTATCGCGGTCTGTCCGTGGCCAATCTGGCCGAGCTGCGCCGGTCGCTGGCCGGCTCGGCGACCTACTCGGTCGCCAAGAACACGCTGATCAAGCGGGCCGCCTCGGAGGCGGGCGTCGAGGGGCTCGACGAGCTGTTCGTCGGACCCACCGCGATCGCATTCGTCAGCGGCGAGGCGGTCGATGCCGCCAAGGCCCTCAAGACCTTCGCCAAGGAGCACAAGGCGCTGGTCATCAAGGGCGGATACATGGACGGTCGCGCGCTGACCGTCGCCGAAGTCGAGCGCATCGCTGACCTGGAGTCGCGCGAGGTGCTGCTCGCCAAACTGGCCGGGGCGATGAAGGCCAACCTGTCGAAGGCGGCCGCGCTGTTCAACGCGCCGGCCTCGCAGGTGGCCAGGCTCGCCGCCGCACTGCAGGAGAAGAGGGCCGCAGAAGGGCCCGCAGCGCCGCTGCTCCGGCTGCAGAAGCGCCAGCCGAGGCTCCGGCCGCTGAGGCCCCCGCCGAAACACCCGCCGAAACCCCCGAATAACCCCAAACCCACCCTTAGGAAAGGACCCACACCATGTCCAAGCTGTCCACTGACGAACTGCTCGACGCATTCAAGGAACTCACCCTGCTCGAGCTTTCGGAGTTCGTGAAGAAGTTCGAGGAGACCTTCGAGGTCACCGCGGCCGCTCCGGTCGCCGTCGCCGCCGCCGCTCCTGGCGGCGCCGCTCCGGCCGCCGAGGCAGCCGAGGAGCAGTCCGAGTTCGACGTCATCCTCGAGGCCGCCGGCGACAAGAAGATCGGCGTCATCAAGGTTGTCCGTGAGATCGTCTCCGGCCTGGGCCTCAAGGAGGCCAAGGATCTGGTCGACGGCGCACCCAAGCCGGTTCTGGAGAAGGCGCCCAAGGAGGCTGCCGAGGAGGCCAAGACCAAGCTCGAGGCCGCCGGCGCCACCGTCACCGTCAAGTAGTCGACTCAGCGAAAACCCCCGGAGCCGCAGCGGCTCCGGGGGTTTCGTGCACTCAGCGCCGCTGCACCGCCAAGCGCTGCGACTCTTGTACTCGATTAGGCGAATCGCCAAGCGAAACAAGAAGATTCGTCGTCAACGAACCGAGCACGGGTCCGACGGCGCTGCCCTGCGCGCCGTAGTAGCCGGCGAGTTCGAGCATCACAAAGCCGTGTATCGACGCCCAGAACTGAGCGGCGATGGCCACCACGGTGGCGTCGTCGGAGGCTGAGCCGCCGGTGATCCGGCCCGCCCGCATGCAGCGGTGCACACCGCGCACGACATGCGCAAAGCTGGGGTAGTGGTCGTCGATCTCGGCCACGCTCAAGGTCAAGACATCGTGTGCCGGCGCATTGATGCCGTGCGCGCTGGTGCTGCCGAACATCAGCCGGTACATATGCGGGCGCTCGATGGCGTATTGCCGGTAGGCGATCCCGGTGGTTATCAGATCCGCGACGGGATCCGACGTCGGCGCCATCGTCATCGCGGCGTCGAACTGACGCAATCCCTCCTCGGCGACCGCGGCGATCAACGCAGGCATGCCGCCGAAATGCGTGTACACCGCCATCGTCGACGTCCCGGCGGCGCCGGCGATCTTGCGGGTCTGCAGCGCGTCGGGGCCGTCCTCGTTGAGGATGGCCACCGCAGCGTGCAGCAACTCGGCACGCACGTTCCGCTCGGTCTGCGAGGTTTGAAGTCATCGCTGACATCTTGACACAGCGCGCCTACAGTGCCGTATAACAATGAAATATCAATGTTATCGCTCTTAGGGAGGCCGAATTGACCACCGCTGCCACCGCCGCACCGGCGAACCCGTACCTCGATGACTTCCTGGCGCCGGTGCACGCCGAGGTGACCGCGACCGACCTGGCGGTCACCGGACACATCCCCGAGTTCCTCGACGGGCGCTACCTGCGCAACGGGCCCAATCCCGTCGCAGAGGTCGACCCCGCCACCTACCACTGGTTCACCGGCGACGGCATGGTGCATGGCGTAGCGCTACAGGACGGCAAGGCCGGCTGGTACCGCAACCGCTGGGTCCGCACGCCCGTCAGTGTGCGGCGGCCCTGGGCGAACCGCTGCCGCGCCGAACGCAACCTGCGTGCCGGACATGCAGTCCGCTGGGCGCCAACACCAACGTGCTGGCGCACGCCGGAAGACCCTGGCTCTCGTCGAAGGCGGCGTGGCCAACTACGAACTCACCGACGAGCTCGACACGGTCGGGCCCGTGCGACTTCGACGGCACCCTGGCCGGCGGCTATACCGCTCATCCGCACCGTGACCCGCAAACCGGCGAACTGCACGCGGTGTCCTATTCGTTCGCGCGCGGTCGGACGGTGCAGTATTCGGTGATCGACACGCCGGCCGCGCCCGGCGCACGGTCGACATCGAGGTGGTCGGGGTCGCCGATGATGCACGACTTCTCGCTGACCGAGAAATACGTGGTGCTCTACGACCTGCCGGTGACCTTCGACCCGACTGCAGGCTGCTGCCGACAAAGATGCCAGCGTTGGCTGCAACCTGCCGGCCCGGTTGGTGGTGCAGTCGCTGCGTCGGGCGCGTCCGGGTGCCCGGCCCGATCGCGGCGATGGTCAACCGCAACGAGCGGCCGGCCTACCAGCTGCCCTACGCGTGGAACCCGAAATACCCGGCGCGCATCGGCGTGATGCCCCGCGAGGGCGGTAACGGCGACGTGCGATGGTTCGACATCGAACCCTGCTACGTCTACCACCCGCTCAACGCCTACTCCGAAGTTCGAGACGGCAACGAGGTGCTGGTGCTCGACGTGGTGCGCTACCAGCGGATGTTCGACCGCGACCGGCGCGGGCCCGGCGAGAGCAGCCCGACCCTGGACCGCTGGACGATCAACCTGGCGACCGGCGTGGTGAGCAGCGAACGCCGCGACGACCGCGCGCAGGAGTTCCCCCGGATCAACGAGACGCAAGCTCGGCGGCCGGCATCGTTTCGGCTACACCGTGGGTATCGACGGCGGCTTCCTCGACTCAGGCAGAACGCAAATGTCGACATCGCTGTACAAGCAGGACTACACCACCGGATCCAGCACGGTGGCCCCGCTCGATCCCGAGCTGCTGATCGGCGAAATGTCCTTCGTGCCGCGTCCCCGCCGCCTCGCAGGACGCTGGCCGAGGATGACGGCATCCTGATCGGCTACGGCTATCACCGCGGCCGGGACGAGGGCCAGCTGGTGCTGCTCGACGCCCAAACCTGCGAATCGGTGGCCACCGTCCACTTGCCGCAGCGCGTGCCGATGGGTTTTCATGGCAACTGGGCGCCGCGGCAGTGACGGCGAATCGCCGCCGATCATCGATTTTCCCGCGATAGGCCGCACAAGCCGTCTCCGTGATTACCGGTGCGCTACAGTGACTCATGCCACAAGCTGGGCTTGGGCAGCGATGAGCAACATCGGCGGGAGGGTTTCGCATGGGTATCGGCATCCAGGTTGAGGGACTGACGAAGTCCTTCGGATCCCAGCGAATCTGGGAAGACGTCACGATGGACATCCCCGAGGGCGAGGTCAGCGTGCTGCTGGGCCCGTCGGGTACCGGTAAATCCGTGTTCTTGAAGTCGCTGATCGGCCTGCTGCGCCCGGAGCGCGGTTCGATCATCGTCGACGGCACCGACATCACCGAGTGCTCGGCCAAAGAGCTGTACGACATCCGCACGCTGTTCGGGGTGATGTTTCAGGATGGCGCGTTGTTCGGGTCGATGAACATCTATGACAACACCGCGTTCCCGTTGCGTGAGCACACCAAGAAGAAGGAAGGCGAGATCCGTGACGTCGTCATGGAGAAGCTGGAGATGGTGGGTCTGGGCGGGGATGAGAAGAAGTTCCCCGGTGAGATTTCCGGTGGTATGCGCAAGCGCGCCGGGCTGGCCCGTTCGCTGGTGTTGGACCCGCAGATCATTTTGTGTGACGAGCCCGACTCGGGTTTGGACCCGGTCCGTACGGCGTATCTGAGCCAGTTGTTGATCGACATCAACGCGCAGATCGACGCCACCATCTTGATCGTGACGCACAACATCAACATCGCCCGTACGGTGCCGGACAACATGGGCATGCTGTTTCGCCGCAAGCTGGTCATGTTCGGTCCCCGCGAGGTGTTGTTGACCAGCGACGAGCCGGTGGTGCGAGCAGTTCCTCAACGGTCGTCGGATCGGCCCGATCGGGATGTCCGAGGAAAAGGACGAGGCCACCATGGCCGAGGAGCAGGCCCACTTGGAGGCCGGCCACCACGATGGCGGTGTCGATGAGATCGAGGGCGTGCCCCCGCAGATCCTCGCGACCCCCGGCATGCCGGAGCGCAAGGCGGTCGGCCGCCGCCAGGCCCGGGTCCGGGAGAACCTGCACCTGCTGCCCAAGAACGCGCAGGAAGCGATCCTGGAATCGTTCGAGAACGACGGCAACACCCAGTCGGTGCACGACTACGACGCGGCCAGCGCCCGCCACCGCGGCGACGACGCCGACACCGCATCCATCCCCACCCAGCGCGGCTACTGAGCGCGGTTAATGGGAGACGGCCCGAAAGGAGTTGATCCACCAACTTGGCGCGTCACCTCTTGACGGAAACGCCCGAAGGGGCCAATCTGTTGGGCAGCATGCGTGAACGGGTAGATACGAACGCCAGCCAGCGCCGGTATCCCCGGGCACGGTAGTTGAGGAATGCGCAGTCCTGCGCTATTGTTGGACGTTGCGCTGGCTGCTTCCTGCCCACCTCACCCGCCACCTGACACCGTGGTCCCAGCCTGAGCCTGTTTTCGGCTCAGCGACCTCGCTTGCGTGCGTGAGATCCGGACAGTTCGTCCGCCGGCCGAACCGACACAGTTATAGCGGCGAACGTCCGGCGGCTGCCGGCACCGTTAGTCGCGCGAGGTGCTGGAAGGACGCATCTTGGCAGTCTCCCGCCAGAGCAAGAAAACCCACTTAGTTCTCCAGGTTCTGCAGGTTCCTCCTCTTACAGCTCCGTTCCCGGGGCGCCTAACCGAATTTCCTTCGCGAAGCTGCGCGAACCGCTCGAGGTGCCCGGTCTGCTCGACGTGCAGACCGACTCGTTCGAGTGGCTGATCGGCGCGCCGAGCTGGCGCGAGGCCGCGTCCGCGCGCGGCGACGCCAGGCCGGTCGGTGGCCTCGAAGAGGTGCTCTACGAGCTCTCCCCGATCGAGGACTTCTCCGGCTCGATGTCGCTGTCTTTCTCCGATCCGCGGTTCGACGAGGTCAAGGCCCCGGTTGACGAGTGCAAAGACAAGGACATGACGTACGCGGCCCCGCTGTTCGTCACGGCCGAGTTCATCAACAACAACACCGGTGAGATCAAGAGCCAGACGGTGTTCATGGGTGACTTCCCGATGATGACCGAGAAGGGCACCTTCATCATCAACGGGACCGAGCGTGTGGTGGTCAGCCAGCTGGTCCGGTCGCCGGGCGTGTACTTCGACGAGACCATCGACAAGTCCACCGAGAAGCTGCTGCACAGCGTCAAGGTGATCCCGAGCCGCGGTGCGTGGCTGGAGTTCGACGTCGACAAGCGCGACACCGTCGGTGTGCGCATCGACCGCAAGCGTCGTCAGCCGGTGACCGTGTTGCTCAAGGCGCTGGGCTGGACCGCCGAGCAGATCAGGGACCGGTTCGGCTTCTCCGAGATCATGATGTCGACGCTGGAGAAGGACAACACCGCCGGCACCGACGAGGCGCTGCTGGACATCTACCGCAAGCTGCGCCCGGGCGAGCCGCCGACCAAGGAGTCCGCGCAGACCCTGCTGGAGAACCTGTTCTTCAAGGAGAAGCGCTACGACCTGGCCCGGGTCGGCCGCTACAAGATCAACAAGAAGCTGGGCCTGAGTTCAACGCCGGCGGAGACCTCGTCGACGACGCTGACCGAAGAGGACATCGTCGCGACCATCGAGTACCTGGTGCGTCTGCACTGAGGGTCAGGCCATCGATGACCGTCCCCGGCGGCGTCGAGGTGCCGGTGGAGATCGACGACATCGACCACTTCGGCAACCGTCGGTCTGCGCACGGTCGGTGAGCTGATCCAGAACCAGATCCGGGTCGGCATGTCCCGGATGGAGCGCGTCGTCCGCGAGCGGATGACCACCCAGGACGTCGAGGCGATCACGCCGCAGACGCTGATCAACATCCGGCCGGTGGTCGCCGCGATCAAGGAGTTCTTCGGCACCAGCCAGCTCTCGCAGTTCATGGACCAGAACAACCCGCTGTCGGGGCTGACCCACAAGCGCCGCCTGTCGGCGCTGGGTCCCGGTGGTCTGTCCCGTGAGCGCGCCGGCCTGGAGGTCCGCGACGTGCACTCCAGCCACTACGGCCGGATGTGCCCGATCGAGACCCCGGAAGGTCCGAACATCGGCCTGATCGGTTCGCTGTCGGTGTACGCGCGGGTCAACCCGTTCGGCTTCATCGAGACGCCGTACCGCAAGGTGGTCGACGGTGTGGTCACCGACGAGATCGAGTACCTGACCGCCGACGAGGAAGACCGCCACGTCGTCGCGCAGGCCAACTCGCCGCTCGACGAGCAGGGCCAGTTCACCGAGGCCCGCGTGCTGGTCCGCCGCAAGGGCGGCGAGGTCGAGTACGTGTCCTCGGCCGAGGTGGACTACATGGACGTCTCGCCGCGCCAGATGGTGTCGGTGGCCACCGCGATGATCCCGTTCCTCGAGCACGACGACGCCAACCGCGCCCTGATGGGTGCCAACATGCAGCGCCAGGCGGTTCCGCTGGTGCGCAGCGAGGCACCGCTGGTGGGCACCGGGATGGAGCTGCGCGCCGCGATCGACGCCGGCGACGTCGTCGTCGCCGACAAGGCCGGTGTCATCGAGGAGGTTTCGGCCGACTACATCACCGTGATGGCCGACGACGGCACCCGGCACACCTACCGGATGCGCAAGTTCGCCCGGTCCAACCACGGCACCTGCGCCAACCAGCGTCCGATCGTGGACGCCGGTGAGCGGGTCGAGGCCGGTCAGGTCATCGCCGACGGGCCATGCACCGAGAACGGTGAGATGGCGCTGGGCAAGAACCTGCTGGTGGCGATCATGCCGTGGGAGGGCCACAACTACGAGGACGCGATCATCCTGTCCAACCGGCTGGTTGAAGAGGACGTGCTCACCTCGATCCACATCGAGGAGCACGAGATCGACGCCCGCGACACCAAGCTGGGCGCCGAGGAGATCACCCGGGACATCCCGAACGTCTCCGACGAGGTGCTGGCCGACCTGGACGAGCGCGGCATCGTGCGCATCGGTGCCGAGGTCCGCGACGGCGACATCCTGGTCGGCAAGGTCACCCCGAAGGGTGAGACCGAGCTGACCCCGGAGGAGCGGCTGCTGCGGGCGATCTTCGGCGAGAAGGCCCGCGAGGTCCGCGACACCTCACTGAAGGTGCCGCACGGCGAGTCCGGCAAGGTGATCGGCATCCGGGTGTTCTCCCGCGAGGACGACGACGAGCTGCCCGCCGGTGTCAACGAGCTGGTCCGCGTCTACGTGGCCCAGAAGCGCAAGATCTCCGACGGCGACAAGCTGGCCGGCCGCCACGGCAACAAGGGCGTCATCGGCAAGATCCTGCCGGTCGAGGACATGCCGTTCCTGCCGGACGGCACGCCGGTGGACATCATCCTGAACACCCACGGTGTGCCGCGACGGATGAACATCGGTCAGATCCTGGAGACCCACCTGGGCTGGGTGCGCGAAGAGCGGGTGGAAGGTCGACAGCTCGGGCGGGAAGCCGGACTGGGCTGCTAACCTGCCTGACGAGCTGCTGGAGCGCCGCGCCGAACACCATCGTCTCGACCCCGGTGTTCGACGGCGCCAAGGAAGAGGAGCTGCAGGGCCTGCTGGCCTCGACGCTGCCCAACCGCGACGGCGACGTGCTGGTCAACAGGACGGCAAGGCTGTGCTGTTCGACGGTCGCAGCGGCGAGCCGTTCCCGTATCCGGTGACGGTTGGCTTCATGTACATCATGAAGCTGCACCACCTGGTGGACGACAAGATCCACGCCCGCTCCACCGGCCCCTACTCGATGATCACCCAGCAGCCGCTGGGCGGTAAGGCGCAGTTCGGTGGCCAGCGGTTCGGTGAGATGGAGTGCTGGGCCATGCAGGCCTACGGCGCGGCGTACACGCTGCAGGAGCTGTTGACCATCAAGTCCGACGACACCGTCGGCCGGGTCAAGGTCTACGAAGCGATCGTCAAGGGCGAGAACATTCCCGAGCCCGGCATCCCCGAGTCGTTCAAGGTGCTGCTCAAGGAGCTGCAGTCGCTGTGCCTCAACGTCGAGGTGCTGTCCAGCGACGGCGCGGCGATCGAGATGCGTGACGGCGACGACGAGGACCTGGAACGCGCTGCGGCGAACTTGGGAATCAACTTGTCCCGCA
>CAWKME010000035.1:0-192946 GCA_963850645.1 uncultured Actinomycetota bacterium
ATCCTCGGCCGGCCGGGAGAAGTCGGCGCCGGCGCAGAAGTGCTTTCCCTCCGCACACAACACGATCGCCCGGCATTCGACGTCGTCGTCCAGTCGCTCGTAGGCGTCGGCGATGCCCTTGATCAAAGCGGTGTCAAAGAAGTTGTTCGGGGGCCGATGGATCTCCACCATGGCCACGTGGCCGGTGGATTCGACGGTGACATCCGGAGTGGTCACAGCTGTTCCAGTAGTTCGCGCACTGCCGCGTTGAACGTCTCGGGCTGGTCCATATTTGCCGCATGCCCAGCGTTGTCGATGACAACCTTGCGGGCAGTGGAGATGTGGCGGTGCATGTAGTCGGCCCCGGCCAGAAAGTCGGTGTCCTCGGCGCCGACGATCACCAACGTGGGCACCGTGATGCTGTCGAGCGATGTGATCACGCGAGCGTCCTTTTGAGCCATGACACCGCGGGCGGCGCGGGGCAGCCCCTCGGGGTGCTCATGCACCGCCTGCGCGAGTTCCGCCGAGATGTCGGCCGGCGCTTCGCCCCGCTCAAGTTGTTGGGCGCGTCGTTCCACCCACGCATTCCACTTGTCACGGGCTTCGTCATTGCGGTAACCCGGCCCGGTGTCGACCAGCACCAGCGCGGCCACCCGCTGCGGATGGACGAGGTGGAACGCCAGGGATAGGTAGCCGCCCAAAGACATCCGCCCAGCACGGCCCGATCAGCACCCGCGGCGTCGAGGATGGCCGCCATGTCGGCGAGCTGATCTGCTCGGTGTAGCCGTCCATGTCGTCGGGTGCGTCGCTGCTGCCGTGGCCGCGCTGGTCCCACACGATGACCGGCCGGTCGACGCTCAAGGCATCGACATTGGGTCCCACATGCCCGCGGTCGCGCCGAAACCGTGTGTGAGCAAAAGCGGCACACCCGGCGCCTTCGGGTTGTGCACCTGGAAGGCCAACGTGACCTCGTCTTCACGCTGCAGTCGGTTCATTGCATCACCTCCGACCCGGACTGGATGGCGGGGTATAAGGCGTCGGGACCGCAGGCGACCAGGGCCGCGCCGAGTCGGTCCGCCCAGCGATGATGTCCGCCGGCTTCGTCTTGCCAGGCCCATAGTCGACGGGTCAGATAATGCAACGGGTACTCCTTCGTCATACCGATAGCGCCGTGCGTCTGATGGGCGGCCGCCGTCGCCAGCTGCGCGGCCTGGTCGGCAAGCATTTTGGCGCAAGCGATTTCGAAGCTACCCCGGCCGAGTTCGACCGCTGCGACCGCACCGTCGATAGCCGATGCGACCACGTCGGCCTGCTCGAGCGCGGATGTCCACCTTATGTACGCGATCACCGAGGTGACAGTCGCCGTCGTCATCGTGAATCTGCTGCACCAGCTCGGCATCCCCACGGACCGCGTGATCTACGCCATGACGACGAGCGGCAGGCTCAGACGTGCAGCACGCCTCGCCCGAGAGCATTGGCCAGCGGTTAGCGCAGAGGATGCTGATGGTGAGGGCGGGACTGGCCAATAGACGGTCCGTCCGACGCCGAAGACGAACACGAGCTGTGGTGTCGGGGCTGCTCCTCCGCTGCGTCTGGGCCCTGGAGATGTCGGATGTCTCCTAGGTAGCCCGTCCAAGTGGGTCGTCGGACGTATCCGCCGTCGTACGCTGGAACTGCTTCACGTGATGCCGTCGCCAAGCTCCGACTGGACGGCACGCCAACCAGCGCTCGTGGGTGGCTTTCAGCAGTTAGGACTAGTACGAGGTGACGAATCGACGGCCTCGAATCAGCACAGTTCGAGGCCAGACCGGGATACCCATGAGTGAGCCACGGGGACCACGAGTGCATAAGGCAACCCAGCACCGACGAGCGGACAGTCGGGCATGGCAGACCGGCTTGCGAATCGGCGAGGTAGCCTTCCCGATACTCACGATGGCTTTTGCAGCCGTCGGCAATGTTGTGGGCGTCGTACACATTCCGTTGTGGGCCAGTCTGCCGCTCGCGGCGGCGCTCTCCGGGTTCCAGTACTTCGCACTTCATGCGCTCCGTGGATCTGACCACACGAAACAAGTTGGTTTGTTGTGGAGTGCTCTCGTCTTCGCGATGGTTATCGCTATCGGTGTGTTTTGTTACAACCAATGGGGTGATCCGCAAAAGCGCGCAGCTCACATGTACTCGATGGTGGTCACTGGCCCAGACGCAGCCGTGTGGCAAGAGGCGGATATGCCTGGGGGCCCCAAGAGCATGTCACTCAATTCGGTTGCCGGTGGTTGGATTATCCAGGTCGATTGCTTCGGCCCAGACGAGCACGGAAAACATTGGTATCGGGTCAGCGGTCAGGGAAATGGGTTCCTTCCTCCCGAGGCGCTCGCGCCCGCGTACGGCGTCGATGGATCGAAAATTCCCGCTTGCTGAGTGGGTCAATGGGCAGCTTGATTGCTCGCATGCTCGTGCGGCGGCACATCACGTGGCGGTGTGAGTGCGGAGCAGGTGATTGTCCAGCCCGCCCTTACGGACGGTCGACCAACTCGCTGGTGCCAACAGGGGTGGTCAGGGATTGCTGAAGGACGCCATACCCCGGGCGGGTACGTACGCCAACCCGTACGCCAACCAGCTAAATATGCGCCGATTATCCCTCGATGTTCGCCGGTGTACTCAGGCGTCCAAAATTGCCTCTGAACTGCGGGGGAGTGCGACACCAGCGGACACCAGGGCACACGTGTGAACCCCGGTTTCATAGCTGGGGGTCAAGTGGTCGCAGGTTCAAATCCTGTCAGCCCGACGCAGTTCAGAAGCTAATTTTCATTATCTGAAGCCATTTCTCGCGGGGGTTGACCCAAACGATTGACCCAAACCAGCTCTTTGCTGGGGTCGAAACTCGTTTGCTCTGCGTCGCGAGATGTCAGTGCCCGGAGGAACTATGCGGCCAGGGACCGAAGGCAAGTGCCCTCCGACAACGTGTAGGTTCCGGGAGAAGTGGACAAGGACACGGCGGTCGGGGCGATCGCGTCGTACTTCCAGATCCACGCCGATAACTACGAGGCGAGAACTTTGTGCTACCGCGCGGCTTCAGGTAGCTGGTGATGTGTCGGCGGTGAGATCGTTGATGTGCTTCTTGTAGGCCTGCCGGTGTCGCCAGGCGGCGCCCATCCCGGCAAGCATCTGTGGGGGCATGGCCTCGGTGGGGATGATGAGATCGGCGTCGGCGGGCCAGTCGGTCAGCAGTTGGGGGTGATAGCCCTCGGGGTAGTAGTCCGCAGGCGGGACTTCCTGCTCCCGGATGAACGGCTCCTGAATGTCGGCGCGCTTGTTTGTGGGCATGGGCACCACAAGCTGGCCGGCGTCGAAGTCGAACTGGGGTGCCCGGATGTTCGGGTAGTCGGGTAGGACGCCCTCGCGTACCCAGATGTCGTTTTTGGTGACGTTGACGACCACCCCGTCGGGCGCACCGAAGTGGAACGGTCCCTTCCAGTGGTGGCGGATCTCGACCGTGGTCTCTTCGTTCAGGTAGGGATCGAAGGGCATGTGGGTGGTCATGAGCAACCGTGGATTGGCCCGGTTGGCCACATAGCCGGCCGCGTAGGCCGGGGTGTGGTGGGTGTCGACGGTGTAGCGGCCCAAAAACGGTGGCACGCCTTGCACGCCGGAGCTAATTGCGCACAACTCGGCCTGGGTCTCGGTGATGTAGACGTCGACCCCGGAGGCATAGTCGGCGTCTAGGAGTGACGGGCGTCCGTCACCGGTCCAGACCATGCTGAGCCCGTTCCAGTCCAGCCGGTAGGCCGACGCGCCGTCCTTGGCGTGCGAGCGCTGCCAGTGAATAACCCGGACCCCGTTCTCGTCGTAGACGACGCCGCCGTTATCACGGAAGTCGAACTCCGTCACCTCGATGTCGTGGCCTTGGCCGACTGGGAAGACCGCGAACGCATCGCGATGCCAGGCCAGCATCTGCTTCATGCCCTCGACCATGTGCGCGGTGCCGAACTCGGGCGTGCGACCCGATGGGCCGAAGACGCGCAGCGGTTTATGCCAGCGGCCGGCCCAGCCGCCGAACATGTACAGGTAGGGCAGAGCACCGAAGTGGTCGACGTGCAGGTGGGTGATGAAGATTTTGTCCAGTTGGTTCATCGCCAGACCGGCGGCGTTGTAGTTGGCGATTGACCCCTCGCCGAGATCGAACACAAAGTTGTCGCCATTACCCAGCTCGACGAAGATCGAGGTGTTCATCTGTCCCGGACGGATCATGGGTGCCGTACCCATGAAGGTGATCCGCATCTCGTTGGGGCCCACCTCCTCGGTGCGCGGAAACCAATTCGCCGCGCTCGCGAGCCCCGGAGTCGGGTTGATGCCCTCGAACAGCTGGCCCTCTTTCCACCGTCCTAACGGGACGCCCTCGGTCAAGACCCGCTGGAGAGTCTCGGGGGAACTCGGCTCGCGTCGATCAGGCATCGGTTCCCCTTCGTTGGGCGAATCCGGCATCAGCCGGCCTGAACGGGCCTCGGCGACCCACGGCCACGCGTCGCCGCCGATGCTATGCCTCCTACGCCATCAACACGCCACGAAGGTGAAGACCGGTGGTGCTGATCGACGGATCTTCCATACTGCGAAGACCTCGCCAACGCTTGACCCGATTGGCGCCGCGGCACAGCTGAGCGATTCCCATTCGGCGGGGGAAATCCGCCGTTTGCCGGATTGGCAAGCTCGGATGGCGCTGAGAGCATGACGACCGTGCTTGTGCCCGAGCACGTCCAGCACCCGGACGTCGTGCGCACCCTCCATCCGTTCGGCGAGCCAGCTGGCCAGCCGGCTCGCCGCCTCGTGCGGATCTCTTTTGGTTGAGCAGCGCCATGCTGGACCCCTTATAGCTCGAAAACCCTGCCCTGCCAGCCTCGCGGTGGCCCTGGCGCGTTCCAAGCGGACGAACGGCATAAATACCCCTGCCGAACGGCAGGGTGGCAGCCGCGCGCCCGCTGGTCGCCAGGGCGTTCGGGCGTATGGTTCGGTGACCGCAATCGTTCGAGAAGAGGACGGCCATGACCACATCAGCTCCGCACGGCAACGGCGAGGTACACACCGGCGGAGGTGACAGCACAGCGCCCGTCCAGGCACCGTTCATGCGGGAAACCCTGCCGATTCCCGACCCGAAGCACGTCGGTCTGACGACCTACGACGCCAAGGATCCCAACACCAGGTATCCGCCGATCGCCATGCTGCGCCCGCCCGCGGGGGCGCCCAACGTTCTGATCGTGATGCTTGACGATGTGGGCTTTGGCGCCTCCTCGGCGTTCGGCGGCCCGTGCAGCACGCCGACGGCTGAGCGGCTGGCCGCCGGTGGGTTGAAGCTGAACCGCTTCCACACCACCGCACTGTGCTCGCCGACCCGCGCGGCTCTGCTGACCGGGCGCAACCACCACTCGGTCGGCATGGGCGGGATCACCGAGATTGCCACCTCCGCGCCCGGTAACAGCAGCGTTCGGCCCAAAGATAAGGCGCCGATCGCGGAAACGTTGCGGCTCAACGGCTATTCGACCGCGCAGTTCGGCAAATGCCACGAGGTGCCGGTGTGGGAAGTATCGCCGGTGGGCCCGTTTGACCGGTGGCCGACGGGTTCGGGGTTCGAGTACTTCTACGGCTTCGTCGGCGGCGAGGCCAACCAGTACTACCCGGGCCTGTATGAGGGCACCGCGGCGATCGAGCCGCCTGAAACACCGGAAGAGGGCTACACCCTGACCGAGGACCTCGCCGACCGCGCCGTTACCTGGGTGCGCCAACAGAAGGCGCTGGCCCCCGACAAGCCGTTCTTCATGTACTTCGTGCCCGGCGCCACACACGCACCTCACCACGTGCCCAAACAATGGATCGGACAAATATGAGGGCAAGTTCGACGCCGGCTGGGATGCGTTGCGGAAACAGATCATTGCCCGCCAAAAAGAACTTGGCGTGATACCCGCGGAAGCGGAACTGACCAAGCGGCACCAGGAGATCCCCGCGTGGGACGACATGCCCGCCGAACTCAAGCCGGTACTGGCCCGGCAGATGGAGATCTACGCCGGGTTCCTCGAACAAACCGACCATGAAGTGGGCCGGGTGATCGACGCCATCGAAAACCTCGGCGTCCTCGACGACACGTTGATCTATTACATCATCGGCGACAACGGCGCTTCCGCTGAAGGCACCCCAAACGGCTGCTTCAACGAGATGACCACCCTCAACGGCATGCCCGGCATCGAGACCACCGAGTTTCTGCTCAGCAAGATCGACGATTTCGGCACCCCGAAGGCCTACAACCACTACGCGGTGGGCTGGGCGCACGCGCTGTGCGCGCCATATCAGTGGACTAAGCAGATCGCCTCGCACTGGGGCGGCACCCGTACGGGGACGATCGTGCACTGGCCCTACGGGTTCGCCGACAAGGGCGAGACTCGCAACCAATTCCACCATGTCATCGACGTCGCCAAGACCATCCTCGAGGCCGCAGGGCTCCCTAACCCGCTGTCGGTCAACGGGATTCAACAGGCGCCATTGGAGGGTGTCAGCATGCTGGCGACGTTGCGCGACGCCACTGCCCCCGAGACACATGAGGTTCAGTACTTCGAGATCATGGGCAACCGCGGCATCTATCACCAGGGCTGGACCGCGGTGACCAAACACCGCACCCCGTGGCTGTTCAATGCGCCGCCGCCGTTTGACCAAGACATCTGGGAGCTCTACGGCCCCGACGACTGGACCCAGGCGCATGACCTATCAAAGGAGAACCCGGAGAAATTGGCTGAGCTGCAGCGGCTGTGGCTCATCGAGGCGGTCAAGTACAACGTGGTGCCGCTGGATGACCGGTCAGTCGAGCGCATCAACCCCGACCTCGCCGGGCGACCGCAGCTGATCCGGGGCAACAGCCAGCTGTTGTTTTCCGGCATGCGGGTCAGCGAGAACTGCGTGCTGACATTGAAGAACAAGTCGTATTCGGTGACCGCCGACATCACCGTGCCGGATTCGGGGGCCAGCGGCGTCATCATCACGCAGGGCGGCATGGTCGGCGGCTGGGCGCTATACGCGCATGAGGGCCGGCTGAAGTACTGCTACAACTTCCTGGGCATCAATCACTACATGGTCACCGCCGACAAGCCGATCCCGCCCGGGCAGCATCAGGTCCGCATGGAATTCGCCTATGACGGCGGCGGACTGGCCAAGGGCGGCACCGCCACGCTGTACTACGACGGCGAGGCGGTGGGCAGCGGGCGGGTCGACGTCACCCAGCCGATGATGTACTCGGCCGACGAGGCCTGCGACGTCGGCGCCGACACCGGCTCCCCATGCTCACCGGACTACCGCCCGACCGGCAACAAGTTCACCGGCCAGATCGCCTGGGTACAGCTCGACATCGGTGATGACAGCCACGACCACTTGATCAAACCCGAGGACCGGCTGCATGCGGCTATGACCAAGCAGTAACCGCAAAGGCTCGGCACCCCTTCATCCACCGCGGCGCCGGGTGGCGGCGAACGCGATAAGCACGGCGAGCGCTGTAATCCAATACCGCACTGGTTGTTCGTGGTGATCATCTCTTCTGTGGTCATGACCGCCGCCCGCCGTGTTGTTGTGACCGGGACGGCTATGCAGTCGTGGGTACTGGTTTTGGCGCATGCCGCCGCGACTTGGCCGCGACCAGCAGCTCGTCGTGTGCTGCCTGAACGCATTCGGCCAGGAACGCCGGGTCGGGCACCACGCGGCGGCAGCTCACGAAGGTGACCTCGATGCGTCCGCAGTAGCTGAACACCCCGAACACCAACGCCGAACCGTGGAAGATCGGCGCGACGCCGAAGAACCGCACGGCGCGGGCGCCGTTCATGTAGAGGGGCACCTGCGGGCCGGGGACATTGGAGACACCGACGTTGGCCATCGGCCGGCGGTTGCCGAAGATCAACTGGCTGGCGGCCAGCGCTTTGAAGCCCCACGAGTTCAGCGCGCCGGGGAAGGATGCACTGAACTCCGACAGGGCCACCGCCCCAATCGCTTTCTGCATGTGCTTGGCCTGGTCGGTACTGTGACGGATGCGGCGCAGCCGCTCAACCGGGTCGGAGATCTCCGCGCCTAGCGCGACCGTCAGGAAGGCGATGTCGTTGCCGCCGGTGGATTCCTCGCCGGCGCGCAGATCCACCGGGGCTCCGCAGATCGTCTCGGCGGTGGGGGTCTCGCCCTTGGCGTCGAGGTAGCGGCGCACGCCGCCGGCGACGATCGCGACAATCACGTCGTTGACGGTGGCGCCGTCGACCAGTGACCGCATGCGCTTGATCTGGTCGAGGTCGAACACACATCCGTCGAGCACGCGGTGCGGGGTGACTTCTGCCTGAAACCGCGTTCGCGGCACGGGCGGTCCGCCGATCGGCAGCAGCACCGAGCCGCTGCCGCCGCGGGTCAGCAGTGCACGGGAGATCTTGGGCGCGGCGGGCAGCATCGCCGCGGCGGCGCGGGCGGTGCGCAGCGGGGCGCGCACGAAATTGTTGACCAGGGCGCGTCCCAGCAGCGACGCCGAGCCGGGGCGCGCCTCGGCCGTCCAGCTGTCTGCGGTTGCGGTGTCGTCGATATCGGGGGTGAGGTCGTGAATTGCGGTCATGATGTCGCGCATGGAGTGGCCGTCCACGGCGGCGTGGTGCAGTTTGGTGAAGATTGCATACGAGCCTTCGGGTACACCGTCGACGTGGTCGAGGCCCTCGATGACATACATCTCCCATGGCGGCCGATTCAGGTCCAGCGGGCGCGAATCCAGGCGCGCGATGGTGATGCACAGCTGGCGCCAGTCGGCCGGGTGCGGCAGGCGCAGGTGACGAAGGTGGAACTCCAGGTCGAAGTGTTCGTCTTCGATCCAGTACGGGTTGTCCAGGTCCAGTGGTACGCGCACCAGGCGGCGACGGAATACCGGTGAGCGCGGCAGCCGGCGTTGCAGATGGGCGAGGATGTCGCGGAAGCGGACCTGCCCACCGGGGGCGGTCGACGGGTCGTAGATGCCGACGATGCCGCCGTGGGCGGCCCAGTTCTCGTTGTCGAAGTGCACGAACATGGCGTCGTGCGCGTTGAGCTGGTGCATGAGACTTGTTTCCTTTCAGTGGATCCGGCCCGCTCGCCGGTGTTGGTAGATGACGTGGGCGGTGCGCAGAAATGCCGCCAGGAGTCGTCCTTTGCGGGCGGAATAGGGGTACCAGAGCGGTTCGGATTTGGGGGCGATGCGGGCCTCGGTGACCGCCTGGGATCGGCAGTACTTCAACAGCGTGTAGGCGCCGCCGAAGCGTGCCCCAAGGCCGGACTGCTTCCAGCCGGAGTGCGGGACCCCGAACGTGAACAGGTTGGTGAAGGCGTCGTTGATGTTCACTGCCCCGGCTTCGATGGCACGCGCGATCCGCCGTCCTTGTGCACGATCCCGGGTCCAGACGGTCGCGGACAGACCGTAGGGCGAGTCGTTCGTCAGCCGGATCGCCTCGTCGGCGTCAGCGACCCGCATGATCGGAATGGTCGGCCCGAAGGTCTCCTCACGCATGATCTCCATCGTGTGGTCGACGTTCACCAGTACGGTCGGCTCAAAGAAGTTGCCGCCCAATGCCGATGGGCCGCCGCCGGCTAGTACCAAGGCGCCCTTGGAGACGGCGTCGCGGACTTGGGCTTGCACGATCTGCAGCTGCGCCGCGCTGGCCAGCGCGCCGACATCGGCGTCGTAGCCGCGGCTGTCTTGTCCTTGCCGCAGTGAGCAGACTCTCTGCACGACCCGATCGATGAACTCGTCGTAGATCGGGGCTTCGACATAGACCCGTTCGACGGCCACGCACGCCTGCCCGGAGTTGAACAGCGCCCCCCAGACCACGCCGCCCGCGGCGCGGTCCAAGTCGGCGTCGGCCAGGACGATCGCCGCGTCCTTTCCGCCGAGTTCGAGGCTGCACGGGATCAGCCGCTGCGCGGCGCGGCCCGCGATCTCGCGGCCGGTGCGGGTGGAGCCGGTGAACTGGACGAAATCCACCCCATCGATGACTGCCGCTCCGGTCCCGCGGGCCCCGGTGATGCAGGACAACACATTCGGGGCTCCGATCTCGCGCCACCCGTCGATTACCCGCCGGGTAGCCACTGGTGTGAGCTCCGACGGTTTGACCACCACCGCGGCGCCGGCGGCCAGGGCGGGCAGCGCGTCGGCGAGGGCGATCAGCAGCGGGACGTTCCACGGGCAGATCACCCCGACCACCGGATAGGGGCGGTAGCCCACGGTCAGCTTTTTGGCCGCGGTTAGCAGCCCGTGCGGGCGCGGATGGCGCTCGGCGAGGAACCGGGCCGCATCGCGGGCGCAGTAGTCGAGAAGATCCAGCGCCAGAAAGATCTCCAATCGGGCTTCCTGCCATGGCTTTCCGGTCTCGGACTGCAGCAGCGTCGCGACCTCGGTGTGATGGGCGCGAAGCCACCGACCGTAGCGCCGTAACCACGACGCGCGGCCCCGGGCACCCAACGCCTCCCAGGCCGGTTGATGGGCGCGCAGCGCGCCGATCGTGGCGGCCACGTCGGCAGGCGAGCTGTCGGGCACGACCGCCACGAGCGAGCCGTCCGCCGGCGCGTGAACCCGGATCGTGGATGCGGTGGCGGCCGTTGCGGTCATGGCACCAACACTGTCAGCGCGGGGGGCCGGTGACTATCCGCCGGAGGGCGGAGCTTCACCGTCCGATCGGCCAAAAGAACCTCCGACGTGCCGTCGCGTGAAGTTGTCGACGAGTTCGTTGAAGCGCGTCGGGTGTTCGATCATCGGGCAATGGCCGGCGTCGTCCCAAACTACGAACTCCGAATGCTGGATCAGGTGGTGCAGCTGCTGACCCATCCACAGCGGCAGCAAGCGGTCGTGGCGGCCCCACACGATTAGCGTTGGGCAGTTCAGCAGCGGGGCGCACGGGCGGGCGTCGTAGGTCAGCGCGGCGCGCAACACGGGGCCGAACGCGCGCGCGCCAATGCCGTCGAGCGCCTCAATCAGATAGCGGGCGTCGATGTGGTGGGGCCGGTGGACAATTCGCGCGGCGATCGCATGCCGTATTCCACGGCGGGCCAGGGCGATGCGCCGAATCCGCCTCGGGCGCAGCATCGTGTTCAGCGCCAACGCCCCCGGCTGCAGCACGGCCCGGTGCCGCAGCGTCGTCAGCGGGATCCCTCCGGAGCAGGCCAGCATGGCGGCGCGGACGCGGTCGGGGTGGCGCAGCGCGGCCTCGATGCTCAACAAGCCGCCCATCGAGTTGCCGACGAAGGTGGCCTGCTCGATGCCCAACGTGTCGAGCAACTCGACGACGGTGTCAGCGTAGCGCGCCATGGTGACCGCACCCGGATAGGCAGGTGAGCTTCCGAATCCGGGCAGGTCGGGCGCGATCACCCGATAGTGGCATGCGAGCGCGGCGAGGTTGGCCTGCCAGTTCTGCCAGTTGCCGCCAAGCCCGTGGAGCAGCAGCAGCACCGGGCCGTGTCCGGTATCGACGAACCGCAACGGGCCGTGGCTGAGTGCCGCCTCGCGGACGTCGGACCTCATGCGCCGGCGATCGCCGAGGCCGTGGAGTCCCAGAATCGTTTTTTCACCTCGCGGCGCAGCACCTTGCCCACAGGGGACTTCGGCAACACGTCGGTGAACTCGACCGAGGTAACCCGCTTGATCGCCCCGACCTTGTCGCGGCTCCAGTCGATGAGCTCCTGTTCGTCGGCGTGGCGGCCCGTCCGCAGCACGACGACCGCCTTGGGGGTCTCGCCCCACTTGTCATGCGGCACACCGACAACGGCCACCTCCGCCACGGCCGGGTGGCAGGCGAGGGCATTCTCCAGCTCGGCGGGCCAGATGTTGTAGCCGCCGGAGATGATCATGTCCTCCTTGCGGTCGGCCAGATACAGAAACCCGTCGTCGTCGAGGTAGCCCATGTCGCGGGTCAGCACGGCACCGTCGGCCAGGAATCGTTGGGCGGTGGCGGCCTCGTCGTGCCAGATGGCGGCCATCGCGGCCGGGGTGCGGGCGGCGATCTCGCCGACCCGCCCTGCGGGGACGTCGTTGCCGTCAGGGTCGACGATGCGGATCACCGTGTTGGGGGTGGGCCGGCCCGCTGAGCGCAGCCGGTGACCCTTGTGGTCCTCTGGGGTAAGCACCGTCAGCGGCACCGCTTCGCTCTGGCCGTACATCTGGTACATGACATCGCCCCAGATAGCCCGGCCGTCGGCCAGGGTGCGTTCGCTGATCGGCGCGGCGCCGTAGAACACCGCGCGCAGGCTGGTCAGGTCCGCGGTCTGAGACTGAGGCAGCGCGGTGATCATCTGGATCATCGTGGGCACCAACAAGGTGATGGTGGCGCGCTCACGTTCCACCAGTTCAACAAACCGGGCCGGGTCAAACGCCGGCATCACCACGACGCGACCACCGGCGGCCAGGGCGCCAAACAGCGGCAGCAGCGCGGCATGCGCCAGCGGACCCGCGGCCAGATAGCTGTCCTTCGCGTCCAGGGGCGGCATGAGCAGCGCCATCTCGCGTGCCACCGCGCACCACCGGGCGACGGTGTGCAGGATGCCTTTCGGCTTGCCGGTGGTGCCCGAGGAGAACCTGATCACGTGCGGATCGTCGTCACCCAGCAGGGTGCCCGGGTCGTCGGCACCGGCCGCCGCCAGGGTCTCCTCATACGACAGGGTGCCCGCCGGCGCAGGCGCGCCGAAGACCAGCACGTGGCGCAGAGCCTCGGCGTGGGGCAGGTGCGGCGCGATCGCCGGGTACTGTGCGGCGTCGACGATCAGCACCGACGCCTCGACGAGGTTGAGCAGGTACAGGTTTGATTCGGCCGAGCTGTGCGCATACAGCGAGGTGCGCACGTAGCCACCCAACGCGATCCCGGTCATCTGCTCGACGATTTCTAGGCAATTGCCGCTCAGGGTCGCCACCCGCTCGCCATGCTGTATTCGCAACGCCGCCAAGGCGTTTGCCAGCCGGCACGCGCACCGGTGGAGTTGGGTGTAGGTCTGTGATCTGTCGTCGCAGCTGACCGCGATCGCGTCACCATGCCGTGCCGCGCCGCCGCGCACGATCGCGGTGAGTTCCATCGTCTCCATCGCAGTTGCTCCTCAGGGGTAAGTGTGGTTCATTGCGCGACCGAGAAGCCGCCGTTGACCGGATAGGTCTGGCCGGTGATCCACGACGCCGCTTCGGATGCCAGGAAGGTGATCAATGCCGCGGCATCGGCCGGCTCGCCGAGGCGACCCATCGGGTATGCGCGCAGCAGCCGCTTCGCGAACGCGGCGTCTTGCAGCAGGGGTTCGATCGCGGGCGTGCGGATACCGCCCAGTGCCACACAGTTGGCCGTGATGCCGCGTGGGCCGACCGCCTTGGCGATCGCGCGCATGAAACCCGCCGCCCCGGCCTTGGCGCCGGAGTAGACGACGAGGTCGGGTTCGCCGACCCGGGCGGCGTCGGAAATCACAGTGATGATGCGGCCGTGGCCGCGTTCGACCATGCCGGCGAGGACCGCGCGGGTGGCCAGCATCACGCCGGTGTAGTTGACAGCGATCCAGGGGGCCCAGTCGGCGGGGTCGGATTCCCAGAACGGCGGCGGGCGGAGGTCCGGTGCGGTGGTGGCGCCGGCGTTGCCGGCATTGTTGACCAGGATGTCCACCGGCCCGAGGTCGCGCTCGACCGAGGCGATCATGGTGTCGATGCTGGCCACGTCGGTGACGTCGGCGGTCACGGGATGGGCCCGCCCGCCAGTGGCCGTGATCTCGGCGACGACGGTGGCCGCGCGCTGCTCGAAGTAGTCGTTGACGGCCACGGTCGCGCCCTGCCCGGCGAGCAGTTTCGCCGTGGCGGCACCGACACCTTGGCCCGCGCCGGTCACCAGCGCGACTCGGCCGGTCAAGTCGAGGAGTTCACCCATGGCGTGTTGGGTATTCACTGCGGTGGTCATGGCGTCCTTCCGTTGGGGTTCGGGGCGGCGAAGCGCGGCACGGCCGCGCCGCCGAACGTTTCGCGGGCGATGATCAGCTTCTGGATCTGGGGGGTGCCGTCGCCGATGAGCAGACCGGAGACGTCGCGGCGCATGGACTGCAGGGGCATCTCGTCGCTCCAGCCAACGTGTCCGTGCAGCACGATGCAGTCCTCGATGGCCCGCACCGCCAGGTGCGGAGCCCACCATTTGACCATCGCGGCCTCACGGGTGTGCGGGCGTCCGAGGGTGCGCAGGCTCAGTGCGCGGTAGCACAGCCAGCGGGCCGCTTCGAGTTGGGTGAGGTGCTCGGCGATGGGGAACGTGACGCCCTGGTAGCTGCAGAGCGGCTGCCCAAAGGTGGTGCGCTGCTGGGTGTAGGCGACGGTCATGTCGATTGCACATTCGGCGGCGGCGATCGACATCAGGCCCAAAAGCGCTCGGGTGTAATCGAATTCGTGCATCACCAGCTGAAAGCCGCGTCCTTCTTGTCCGAGCAGTCGATCGCCGGGCACGAAGGTGTCATCGAGGGTGATCGCCCCGCGCCCGACCGGCCGCAAACCGGGGTCACGGAAGCGCTGCCGCGACACGGTCGGGTCGTCGAGGTCCACCAGGAATGCGCTCGATCCGCCCTGGGTGCGGGCGAACACGATCGCCATGTCGGCAGACGGCAGGCCGGTGACCGAGGTTTTTTCGCCGCGCAGCCGCCACCCTCCGGGGACGGGCGTGGCGATCGTAGACATCGCCGCGGCGTCTGAGCCACTGCCCGGTTCGGTGAGCGCGAGGCACAGTTTGAGCTCGCCGCGCACCAGCGGCGGCAGCAATTCCGGGGCCAGGCGGCTGATCCGCTGCACCAGGCTGCCGACGACTGTCGAGTTGAAGACCAGGTAGGCGGCGTTGAAGTCGGCGCGGGCGATTTCCTCGACGGCGATCCCGGCCGCAAGATGGGTTGCGGCCTGCCCACCGTACTCGGCGCTCGACCTCCAGCCCGATCAGCTGATGCGCGGCCAGCTGCCGGTAGAAGCCGGGCGGGAAGTCATCGCTCAGCGCCCGCTGCAGGTACCCGCTGGCGAGTTTGGTTTGGGCAAACGAGCGCACACTGTCGCGGAACAGCTCCAGCTCTTCGCTGAGCACGCAGGGCACGTCGGTCGTGACGGTCATGAGGCCACCGCACTGAAGTTTGGGCGACGGCCGGCAGCGAACGCGGCTAGGCCCTCGGCGACGTCGGGGGAGTGCAAGTGCTCGCGCGCCTCGGCGAGTTCAAGAGCCAGCCCCTCCGCGACCGGAACCGTGGCGGCGGCGTTGATGACGCGTTTCATCCGTGCCAGGCCGGCGGCGCTACCCCTAGCCAGGCGTGCGCACAGCGCGTCGACCGCGGTTTCCAACTCGTCGTCGGGAACCACCTGGTTCACCACGCCCAGCTCGTACATCCGCGTCGCGGATACGGCGGTTCCGGTATAGATCAGCTCACGCGCCCGGGTGGCGCCGATCAGCCGCGGCAACCGCACCGAGCTACCCGCGCCGGGAAACAACCCCCAGCGGGCGTGGCCGTCGGCGAGCATCGCGGTCTCGGCCGCCACCACCAGGTCGCAGGCGAGGACAAGCTCGAACCCGCCCGCGACGGCCGCGCCGTTGACCGCCGCGATCACCGGCGTCGGGTGGGCCTCGATGCGCAGCGTCAGCTTGCCGGCATCGGCGAGGAGCTTCTCGATCGCGGCCGGGTCGTGTAGTTGCCCGCCGACCGACGTGAGGTCCGCGCCGGCGCAAAACGCCGGCCCGCTGCCGGTGAGCACGACGACCCGCGCACCGTCCGCGGCCGCGCGGTCCAGGCCGGCGCCGATCCGGGCGAGGACGTCGGCGTTGATGGCGTTGCGTTTCTCCGGCCGGCTCAGGCGAATCCAGGCGGCCGGGCCCCGGCGCTCATATGTCGTCGCCGGGCTGGCCTCAGGCGTATTGGTCATGGATCACGACACTTCCAGCGGCGCGGCGGCCGCGCCATTGGACGAATGGGGGATCTGCGGTGGTCCAATGGCCAGTCGGATAGCCGAACGGCCGATGAGGTCGTGCCGATCGGCGGATGGTTCCGCGGACGGTGACACCGCACGCTGGTGGCATGGACGAGATATTCATCGCCGGTGTCGGCATGACGGCCTTCGGCAAGCACGAGGACCGTACCCTGCGTTCGCTTTCCCAAGAGGCGGTCGCCGAGGCGCTGAGCGATGCCGGCGCTAGCCCCGAACACGTCGACTACGCCGTGTTTTCCAACGCGGCGGCCAGCCTCTTGACGGGTCAGGCCTGCATACCGGGACAGGCGGCGCTGCGGCACACCGGGCTGCTCGGAATCCCGATCGTCAACGTGGAGAACGCGTGCGCATCCGGCTCTACCGCTGTTGGACTCGCCCGGGCGATTCTCGCCTCGGGTGGTGCGGACGTCGCGATCGTGGTCGGGGCCGAAAAACTGTCGCATCCCGATAAGGCGCGCAGTTTCGCCGCGTTCTCCGCCGGCTACGACCAGGAGGAGCCGCCCACCGCAGCGCACGGCCACGGGGGCGGCGGGTCGGTGTTCATGGACATCTACGCCCGGGTGGCCCGCGACTACATGGCGTGCAGTGGGGCCACCGATGCCGACTTCGCCCAGGTGTCAGTCAAGGCCCACCACCACGGCGCGCTCAACCCGAAGGCCCAATACGGCGGCCCGATCACCGTCGAGGAGGTCCTCGCCAGCCGCGAGATCGCTGTGCCGTTGCGGGTGTTGATGTGCTCGCCGATCGGCGACGGCGCGGCCGCACTTGTGCTCGCGACCGCCAGGGGGCTCAAGCGGCTCAACGCGGATCCGGTGCGGATCCTGGCCGCGTCGCTGGTGTCCGGGCGCGACCGCCCCGACGGCGAGCCGACCGCACCCGAACGGGCCGCCCGCGCTGCCTACGCTGCGGCCGGGATCGGTCCCAACGACGTCGACGTGGTCGAACTGCACGATGCCGCCGCGCCCGCCGAGCTCATCGCCACCGAGGAGCTCGGGCTGTGTGAGCCCGGGAAGGGGCCACAGCTGTTGCGTTCCGGCGCAACGGCTTTGGGCGGGCGGATTCCGGTCAACCCGAGCGGCGGGCTGCTGTCGAAGGGGCACCCGATCGGTGCTACCGGGTGCGCGCAGCTCGTCGAGCTGACCGAGCAGTTGCGTGGCCGCTGCGGGGCCCGCCAGGTCCCCGGCGCCCGCATCGCGCTGGCCGAAAATGCCGGGGGTTATCTGGAAAACGACGCCGCCGTAGCCACCGTCACGATCCTAGGGAGATGACCCGGTGACCACGGGCTGCGACTACGACTGGATCGTGATCGGATCCGGCTTCGGCGGCAGCGTGTCGGCGCTGCGGCTGGCCGAGAAGGGCTATCGGGTGGCGGTGATCGAATGCGGTCGCCGCTTCGAGGATCACGAGTTCGCCGAGCGGCTTTCGCAGCTGCGCCGCTCGATCTGGATGCCCCAGCTCGGCATGAAGGGAATCCTGCGGATCTCGAGGTTCAAGGACGTGATGGTCCTCAGCGGCAGCGGCGTGGGCGGCGGCAGCCTGGTCTACGCGCAGACCCTCTACCGCGCCCCGCAACGCTTCTTCGAGGAGTGGAAGCGGGTCAGCGGTGAGGCCGGTGACCTCGACGTGCATTACGCGGAGGCCGAGCGGATGCTCGGGGTCGTCACCCACCCGCGGCGCACGCCGATGGATGAGCTGTTCGCCAGCGTCGCTGCCGACATGGGCGTTCCCGACAGCTTTCATCCCACGCCGGTCGGCGTGTATTTCGGCAAACCCGGTGTCACTGTGCCCGATCCCTTCTTCTACGGTGAAGGCCCCGCACGCACTGGTTGTATTGAGTGCGGCCAGTGCATGCTGGGTTGCCGTCACAACGCGAAAAACACGCTGCCGAAAAACTACCTGTGGCTGGCCGAACGCATGGGTGTCGAGATCATCGCCGAGCGCACGGTGTCCCGCATCGAGCCTGTCGGTACCGCCGACGGCGTCGACGGCTACGTCGTCACCAGCGAGCGCACCGGAGCGTGGCTGCGCAAGGACAACCGCACCCTCACCGCCCGTGGGGTTGTTGTCGCCGCGGGCGCGCTGGGTACCAACCAGTTACTTACCCAGTGCAAGGTCGTCGGCGCGCTGCCGGCGATCTCCGATTGCCTTGGGCATCTGGTGCGCACCAACAGCGAATCCCTCACCGCGGTAACCATGCCCGAGGACCGCGGGTGGTGGCGGTCGGTAGCCTTGACCAGCAGCATCCATCCCGACGAGAACACCCACAGCGAGATCGTCACCTACGGCACCGGCGCCGATCTGATGAGCCTGCTATTCACAGTATTGACCCCCGACGGCACCCGGATCAGCCGGCCGCTGAAGCTGCTGGCCCAAATCCTTTGTCATCCAGTACTTTTCGGCAGGCAACTCAGAACGCGCGGGTGGTCGCGGCGCACCATTATCACCGGGGTTATGCAGACGCTGGACAATTCGATGCGGTTCGTCCCGCGCCGCCGGCTCACGGGCAAGATCGGGATTCAGACCCAGCAAGACCCCGAGCACCCCACCCCGACGTTTTTGCCCTTCGCCAACGAGATCGCGGAACGGGCGGCCGACAAAACCGGCGGAATCCCGCAAAGCTGGCTTGGCGAGGCGCTGCTCAACACACCCGTGACCGCGCACATCCTTGGCGGCGCGGTCACCGCGGTCGACCCTTCGCGTGGCGTCATCGACATGAACCACCGGGTGTTCGGCTACCAGAACCTGCTGGTCTGCGACGGGGCAGCCGTGCCGGCCAACCCCGGCGTCAACCCCAGCCTGACCATCACCGCAATGGCCGAGCGCGCCATGGCCGCTATTCCACCGAAGGTGTCGCCGGCTCACTGATTGGTCAGCCGCATGTACTTCGAGACGGCCTCGGCCCTGTTGGCCGCGCGCATCTTGCGCAGGATTTGGCTGACGTGGCTCTTGACTGTGCCCTCCGAAACCACCATGCGATCGGCGATTTGACGATTCGTCTCACCATGCGCCAGCAGCTCCATGATCTCCAGCTCGCGGCGGGTGAGCAGCTGATGGATCCGCGAATCCGGGGCAGAAAAAATCGCCGAACGGACCGGTCCGGACTCCGCGGCCTGTAGCCCGGCGCTTGCCGTTGAAATCTGCAGGCCCGCTTCACGGATTTCGGTGAGCACCGATTCGGTGGACACCACCAGCTCACGGATGCGCTCGCCCTGATCGTGCAGGCGCCGCAGCAGAATGGTGCGCTCGAGCGCGTAGCCGTACCCCTCTGCGAAGGCCCACAGCACGTCGCGGTCGAGGATATCGTCGACCGCCAGCGTGGAGGCGTGTAGGAACCCGATCACCCGGCCCTCCGGCATCACTGGGGCCGCAACGTAAGAGCGGATGTTCGACGCCCGGGTCAACTCACGAATTGCCCGCGGATCGTTAAGCGCGTCATGCACGATCAGCGGGGCCCGTCGACGCACGATGTCGTTCTCCAACACCATCGCGTCCAGTCGCAGGGGCGCAAGCTTCCCGCAGAAGTGTTGCACCTTTTCGTGGAAGCGGGGGTCCTTCACGTCGTACGCCGACACCGGCGTCACGACGCCCTCGTCTTCGACCTGCCACAGGATGGCCATCTTGAAACCGCAGTAGGTGCAGACCGCTTCCGGTGCGCGCGCCAGCATCTGCTCCGTTGACCCGATCGCGCGCAGCTGCGCCAGCGCGCGCTGCACCTGAAGCACGCCGTCGATGCGTCTGGCGGTTCGTTCCCCGGCCAGCAACACCCTGACCTCAGCCAGCTCCAGGGCCAGCGCCGCGACCTCGGCTGCGTTGGGGCCCGTATACGTGGGCACCATGCGGCTCAGTTCGTCGAACGCGTCCTCGACCAGCTGCTCCAGCGCGATCGCGTCGGCTTGCTCAACCTCGACCGGCAGATCGCCTGGCCCCAGCAGATCCCGGAGCTTAGCCAGAGCAGCGGCAACCCGCTCCCCGGTCGCCACGGCGACCTCCATACGCGCGCAGCCTACTGCACCATCAACCGGCAAGGACCGTCTTAACCGAAGTGCCAGCCGTCCGCGCTGCGCCCGCTTCACCGCAATGCGTTGCACGGCGCGGCCGCGGTTGGGGCAGGGCTTGCCGAGAACCCTTGCGAGTGCGGCGATCCGGTGAGTCTGCCTCGCCGTCGCGCTCGCCGAGATCGGTGGACTGGGCGGGTTGGAGGCGGTACTGCGACCGCGTCCAAGCCGGTGGACGACATCGGACGCGAAGCGAGAAATCTAAGGGGATAGGAGCACAGCAAACCGCGCAGGCAACCCCGCACCGTATGCCTTCAACGCTGGCGTTGTCACGACGTTGTCACATTGATGGTGTTAGAGCGGTTCGGTCGATGATGGTCTTGCCAGTCGGCCACCGATGGTGACTCACGTTGTCACTGACGCCTGTGGGTTGTCTTTCAGTTGATCTGTCCCATCGGTGGCGGGCTGGCGCCGGAAAGGCCCGGCAGGGCGGACATGACTTAATCAGGAGCCTGGCAGTTCCTCATCAATGTGTTGTCTGCACGCCCCGCCGGGTGTCGCCATCTGCTCGCGATCACCAACAGAAGGGACCTCACCATCGTGACAGCATCACGGCGCGTCGTCATCGGCGCCGACACCCATCTGGACACTATCCATCTGGCGGTCATTACTGATGCCGGAAAACCGTTGGCAGACGCCGAATTCCCGACCAGCCCAGCCGGCTACAACGAGGCGCTCCGGTGGGCGCGAAGCTTTGGCACCATCGCGATCGCCGGGGTGGAAGGGACCTCCAGTTACGGCGCGGGGCTGACCTGCGTCCTGCAGGTCGCCGGCGTCGAGGTGGCTGAGGTCATCGGTGCGGATCGCGCCGCACGCCGTCGCCAGGGCAAATCCGACCCCCTGGACGCCTACACCGCCGCGCGCGCCGCACTGGCCGGCCATGGCTTGGCCGTGCCCAAAGACGCACACACCGGCGCGGTGCGGGCGCTGCTAAGCGCACGCCGCAGCGCGGTCAAGGCGCACACCGCCGCGACCAACCAAATTCACGCCCTGCTGGTGACCGCGCCCGCCGAGCTGCGCGAACGCTACCGCGGTCACAGCACCACCGCTCTGGTCAAGGCATTGGCCCGATGCCGGCCCGCCGCCCACCGCGACCCGACCACCGTCGCGGTGTTGACGGCCGCCAAGGCGCTGGCGCAGCGCACGGAATTCCTCAACCGTCAAAAACAGGACCTCACCGCACACCTGGATGTCCTTGTCTCACAGATCAACCCCGTACTCCGCGCCGCCTACGGCGTCGGTCCGGACACCGCCGCTCAATTGTTGGTCACCGCTGGCACCAACCCGCACCGGCTACGCAATGAGGCCTCCTTCGCAGCCCTGTGCGGGGCGGCCCCCGTCCCGGCATCCTCGGGCAAAATCACCCGCCACCGACTTTCCCGCGGCGGCGACCGAGCAGCCAACAATGCCCTGTACCGCATCGCGCTGGTACGCATGTCCGTTGATCCAAAAACTCGTGACTATGTTCAGCGCCAACTGGCCCAAGGCAGAGGCAAGAAGGAGATCTTGCGGCTTCTCAAACGTGCCATCGCCCGCGAAATCTTTCGGCTGCTCACCCGGCCAGTCCCTATCGACGACTACCGCGACCTGCGCTCTGCCCGACAAGCCAAAAACATCACCTTGGCCACCGTTGCCACTGATTTCGGCGTCCCGATCATCACCGTCTCGCGGCTCGAACGTGGACACCAACGCAACGACACCCTCGCCAACAACTACCGCCAATGGCTCACCGCCGCTTGACTCCTAACAGCAATAGGAGCATCAACTAGGTGCGAATCCAGGGGGTCGACGAGAGACAGCAAGAGACACTTTCTGCTGGTCAGAAGCCCTTAGACACATTGCAAGACAACAAAATTCGCCCGATGTCCGACTGGTAATCAAGTAGTAACTGATCAGATGCGTTGTGCACAGGCTGCCCGGAGGTCGAGCAATGCTAGGAAAGCCGTCCACGGCCATGAGTAAGTCCAGTTCTGCAAGCACGGCACGCAATTGGGACACCAGACCGTCGACACCACCGATAGCCAGGGCATAGAGGTAGGTGCGGCCCAGCCCAACGGCGGTAGCACCTAACGCCAACGCCTTGGCGACGTCGGAACCACTGCGCACGCCCGAATCGAAGAGCACCGGCATGCCGTCAGCCGCCTTCACAACAGCCGGCAGAGCTTCGAGTGAAGGAAGCCCACGTGGCCTGGTCAGCCGCCGTGGTTAGAGCAGTAAATGTCGTCGATGCCGTAGTCGCGAGCTTTGCGGACATCGTCGGGGTGTTGAATGCCCTTGAGCAGCACCGGCAACTTCGTCAATGACCGCAGCCAGCCCAAGTCCTCCCACCGCACTGGATGGCCAAACACTTTCGCCCACTCGCAGGGCGGCCGCCTGGGGATCGTCCTGCGGCGATTTGGATAGCCGCGCCAAGGAAGACATCGTCGGTGAAGTAGTTCTGCAGGCAATAGCCGCGCAGTTGGGGGAAAATGGCCTATGTTCAGATCATGCGGCCGCCATCCGGTGATCCAGGTGTCCAGGGTAATCACGACCGCCTTGTAACCGGATTGTTCGGCGCGGTGCAGGAAGCTGGCGGCAAGCTCCTTATCGGTTGGACGTGTACAGCTGAAACAGGTTCGGGCCCTATCCGGCGTGCGGGATGACACTCCATCCGGTCCTGCGTCAAGGTTGACGCCACCATCGGGACTCCGGTCTGCGCGGAGGCTTGAGCTGCCGCGATGTCTCCATGCAAGTCTTGAGAGCACATGCCGACAACTCCGATCGGGGGCATAAACAGCGGGGGGGACAGCTGCATGTCGAACAGTGACACCGACAGGTCTCGTTCGGTCGGAGCCACCAGCATGCGCGGCACGATCCCATAGCGCGAGAAGGCGTCGATGTTGGCCTGCTGGGTGTTGCCATCGCCTGCGGCGTACGCGACGTAGGAGTACACCCAGGAGGGCAGCACCTCGACCGCCGCACGCTCCAGCGACGCATAGTCGACCGGAAATCTCGGCAGTTTCCCTTGCAGGCCGTCTCCATAGATATCCCACTGGTAATCGCCGTAGTGGTGTTCGCTTAGCATTGCTGCTCTCCTGTCCTTTGTGCTCACCGGCGGGGTGTGGCTTTGCCTCGGCCGTCGCTGGGGTCAGAACGTGATTAGTTGATGACTACTACGGTCACCGCCCAGGCAGCGGAAAACCATCGCCCGAGGATTGATGTTTAGGGCCGCATGGATGTAGTACTAAGCGGACCCGGTATGTGACGGGCTGATCAATCACACCCGCGCATAACCTGCGCCAATTGCGTGCGGGAGTTGATGCCCAGCTTGGCGAACGCATTGTGGACGTGGGCTTTCACCGTATGTAGGGAAAGGTGCAGCTGCGTGGCAACGGAGCGGTTGGTCGCACCCTGGGCGATGAGGTTGACAACCGTGAGCTCGGAGTCGGTGAGGCTGTCCCAGCCCGTTTTTGCCCGCGGCCGGCTGACGATGCGACGTTGCACACCTAACCGGCGCAACTCGCGGCCCACCCGGCGCGCATCGGCGAGCGCTTCGTGGTGCAGGTAGGTATCGAAGGCGGCATTGAGCTGATCCAGCGCCTTGTCAGGGTGGCCGGTGCGCGCGAGTTCACCGCCGGCGTCCTCGGCAGCCGCGGCGTAAAGAAGCGGCCGCGACGACGAGTGAAGCGCGTCCGCGGCGGCCAGCAGTGCGGGGGCATCACGTTCGAGTATTCCGCGGGCATATCCGGCCACCCCCGTGAACAACGGGATCGCCGGCCGCTCGCGCTCGAGCAGGTCGGTGGCCTGCAGGACACGTGCGCGCAAGCCGGCATCGCCGGCGGCCGACGCCACCCGCGCACTCAAGATCACCTGATCTAAGACCTGGGGGAACACTGGTGTCCCGAACAGGGTGATGTCGCCGCCCAGCCAGCGCATCGCGTCATGGACGTCGTCTCGCTGCCACGCCGCCAGCGCCAGCACGTGCGCCGCTTCCCGACCTACGAAAGATGAGCCAGTGGAGTAAGCGTCGCGCGCGTCGTTGACCATCTGCCGCAACAACGTTCGGTCATCGGTGCGCGCCGCCACCTCGGCCAGAGTCAACATGCGGATCATGTCCGGCTCGGACACGCCTGTCCGCTGTGGGGGCGGCAGGGATTCGGCCGCAGCGCGCGCAGCAGACAACCGGCCCGCAGCGACGTGGACCATCCCGTCGATGGTGGCCCAGATTGCAAGGGCCATCGCGCAGCGCTCCCGGCGGGCTCGCTCTGTTCCGTCGGCGACCCGGGCCGCAGCGTCGTCCAACCGGCCGACCACTGCCAGCTGGTTCGCGTAGTAGCGTGCGGCCAAGTCAGAAGCTTCGGTCGCATCACTCGTGCGGGCGAGCGCGCAAAGCTCGTCGAGGCGGCGTAGGGCGCGGCCCGCGTACCTGTCGCCACCGTCGTAACACGCCAGGGTCAGATCGGTGACGATTTTCGACTCGGGATCACCGGTCGATGCGGCGGCCGCGGCAGCCTCGTTGGCCGCCGCGCGCTGTTGCCCACGTTGGTCGTACATCAGGTTGTAGGCCAGCCACGCCAGATGCCGTGCCCGAGTGACCTCGCTGATGTCGAGCAACTGCAGCGCTCGACGGTTCTCCTCGACGCGCCGCTGGGTGCTGTGCTTGGTGAGCGTCGGGAGGCGCAGGCGAATCTCGGCCTCCTCTTGGGGTGACGCCACCTCCGAGAGCGCCGCAACGGCCAACTCGTCGGCCTCGTGATAGCGGCTGGCGCGGTTGAGCAACTCCACCGTTTCGGCGACCAGTGGCCCGTGGTCAGCGTCATCGGCGGCCAACAGCTCCAACGCGCGCTTGCTCAAGTCCGCGGCCGCACTGGCATCACTGTGGCCAACCGATTGCGCGGCCGCCCGCAGCGCGCTGATCGCCTCCCGGTCTCCGGGCTCGGCGCTGCGTGCCAGCTGCGTGGCCACCTCGGCCGGCGCCGCGCCCAGACTGAGCATGATCGACGCCGATTGGCGCTCCATCGCGCGCCGCAGCGACTGCGGCAACGACTGTCGGGTGGCCTCGCGCAACAAATCGTGCCGAAACCTCAGCTGCTCACCGTCTTCGACGAGCAGATCCGCCCGCACCGCCTCCTCGACAGCCGACATCAACGACGCCGGCTGGCGGTCCAGCATCGCGGCCAGCAGACCAGCCGAGAACCGGTCGGGCAGCACCGCGGCCACCCGCACCACCTCCCCAGCACCGCTGGAGAGCAGGTCTAGTCGCTGCTTCATATTTGTGCCCAGACGTCGCGGCAGCGCGTGTCCGCTGGCCACCGCACGGCCGCCGCTCACATCGAGCCGGCCCTCCTCGCCCAGACCCCCAACCAGCTCGCGGACCAGGAAAGGATTGCCGTGCGCCTTGGTGGCCAGATTCAGCAGCGACTCATCCGCGTTCGCGCGCACGGCGTCGCAGACCATCTCGGCGACCGCGCTCGGCGACATCGCGGCCACCCGCACAACTGCGGCATCCGCGTGGTGCAGCGCCGACAAGGTCTCCTGGACCGCCGGCCCGCCAGCCCCGGTGCGCGCGGTCAGCACCCACAGCACCGGAGCGCTGGCCGCTGTCGCGGCCAGCGACCGCAGCGCCAACAGCGTGCCGTTATCGGCCCAGTGGATGTCTTCCAGCAGGATCGCCAGCAAGGTTTCTGCCGCCGCCGCACCAATCGCGTCAGCCAGATCGTGCACCACCCAGTAACGCAGATCGGCCGAGCCGCCCAGCCGGCGCAGCGCGTCGGCGTCTCCGACCGGGGGATCGGCGCGCAGGGTGGCCATGAACAGCGCGAAAAACGGCACCGTCTGCTGATACTCGAACGCCTCACCGAACAGGGTGCGCACCCCGGACTTGTCGGCCAGCGCCATCACCTCGGTCAGCAACCGACTCTTCCCAATGCCAGGCGGACCCTCGATGACCAGTACGCCCCCGTGCCCTTGCGTCAGCGCTGTCACCAGCGCGCCGATCACCTTCAGCTCGTCCGCCCGGCCCCGAATCGGCGGAGTAGCGAGCCGCTGGCCGCCGACGTCAAATCGGCCGGTTGAAGGCCGCACGGGGTGTCCTGTCTACCGTTTGCTGGACTGCCATTGCAGTGCACGTCATTGTAGGCATCCGCCCATCCACGCGAAATACACGTCGATGTTGCGCAGCGTGCACGCAATCTGGGGCAGCGCCTCGGCCCCGACAGCCGAATATCAGCGGCGACGACCGGGTGTGCCGCTGTTTCGCACCGTCAGCTGACGACAGTTCTGACGACAACGATGACGACAGTCGGGCTTCTCGACACCTCCACCTGAACGCCAATCGAACTCGTATCGTGCCTCGTCGTAACAGCCGCCTGTGCCTACGGATCACGGGGTCGTTTTCATCCGCTCCGCATCCGCCACGCCGTTCAGATTGCGTGCTCTGAACCCTCAAGATGGGTGCAATTCGTCCAGTTTGACCAGCACAAACGTCTCAGTACTGATTTCGCGTCAGCTTCACACACGGAAGGTCGCTGCGCAAAAGGACCATCAGACGGTGTGCGCGACTTTTCCTTGCCGGAACATAGGAGCATCTGAGATCAAGACTGGTCGGCCATCATGCCCGCGGTGGCAGCAGTGGGACGTAGGGAAATACCGTCGACGGTCGTGGGGATACCGTCTCTTTGCCGATGCCCAGACTCACTGGGGTGTTGGTGGCGAGACTGCACATCACATCGGGTGCGTTGTCGATGAGGCTGCGACCGTTCCACGATGCGAACCCGAACACGGCGGATGTTCCCACCGTATAGGGCAACACATTTGGCAACAGGCGGTCAGCGACAGCTTGGGCGTACGCCGTGGGATCGCTTGCAGTGCCGGTCGCCGCGACGGCCGCGGCGACGGCGGATATGACTGTGTCTGCGAAGGTGTCAACGTCGGTGGCCGGTGATCCGCCGTTGAGGCGATCACTCAGGTCTTCGTTGAATGGGGTGAACAGCGGGTGGATCATCGGGAGCCCCGCCCGATTGATGCTGCGCCATCCGCCAGCGTCGGTGGCCAGCGTGGACAGGGCCCACACGCCGATGCGGTGTTGGTGATCGGCACGGGTGGGCAGTTCGGCGGCGGGAACTTCCAGCACAATGGAATACACCGTGTGGCCGGCGAATTGGTTGTGTGCTGTGGCTGGGTCCCAGGTGGTGAGGTCGACGACCGTGCCGTCTTGGAGGGCATGCTCGACGGCGTGCAGCACGTCGGGTTCGATCCAGAAAGGGTCACCGGCCATGCCGATCCACACACGCACACCGGCGTCGGTGGTCAGCGCTGTTTCGGTCACGCCGGTGGCGACGGTCGTGCCTGGCGCGTGCGGATCGGCGGCGTCGGCGCCGGTCAGTCGGGTCAGCGTGTAGCGCTGCAGGCCAGCGCTGTCGCGATCATCGAAGCGGAACCTCAACGTGAGGTCCTCCACAGCGTCGTCGTCGATGTCGATCTTGAACTCGTAGAGCGCTTCAGGGTGAAAGCCGGGGGTGGGAATGTCACCGGCGAGTGAGGTGCAGACGTTCATGACGAACACGGTGCCGGACTGGCCGGCGAACACGTAGAGATCGGTGATGTCGAGCCGCACGTCAGCCCGAGCCAACGGCGAATCCAGATGGTGTGACATGACTACTTTCCTCGGGTTGATGGTATGGGTTGATCCAACGATGTCGCATCGCCGTCACTGGTCGCCGCAAGAAGATGGAAGAAGGGATCGCCCAACGGCAGATTCTCGGTTTGCCATAACAACACTTCTTGGATGGCCTCGCGCACGTTGAGAACGCTAGCGACGGTCATCGACGATGCAGCCGATTTCGGACGGAACCAAATAATAAGTGGTGGCTCATCCACTCCCTGTCCACTCGTGACTCTCAGAGCCCGTCGAAGCCACCTACCGCCTTGACGACTACGGCCGGGCGTTAGAGCACGCCGGCGCGGCCAAGCCGGGCGGCAAGGTGCTGTTCGCCTTCGATGAACGCCAGTAGGTCGCGGTTGACCCGCTCCGCATGGGTCAGATACAGCCTGGCAGTCTGGGAGCCAGGGTCGCGCGGTGGTGGCGGCGGTGTCTTGGTGGAATGGTTACAGGCGGGCTGGCGGTCACCGTTTATTCACCGCCAATGACCGGGAACCAACCGGAATTGCCCGGTTGCTATCGGGGGTTCGAGATAGTCAATCCGGTTGTCACACAATGAGAAACAGGCAATAACAGGGACTGTCAGGATCGAAGGATTGCTAATCCGTTGGTCGCCGGTTCGAGCCCCGTCCGCCCCACAATGGTCTTTCAGTCAGTCAGGTTGCCCTGCCCTATCTGTCCAGGGGCGTTGTCTCACGAAAGACCACATATGAGGGCCTCGAAAGATAGTCGCAGCTCGGTGGCACCAACCAGCGCCGCGAAAGCAGAGGGTGTGTGGCATTTGGTGGCGCGCTACCTAGACATTCACGCGGGAGTCAGCAGGAATCCCGGTCCAAGCAAAAACTGACTACAAGATTAGGTACGGAGGCTGGGAGGCACTTTGGCCTTGCTTCGGCGAGCAGACCGCTACCGGCCCCGGCAGTTCGGCATACACGAGTCGGACGGCTCTCCTGACGAAAAGGAGCGCCGTCCGAAGCACCAACCACCTGGTTACCAAGCGTGCAGGATGGCGCGGTGAAATGTGGCCTCGGCGTCAGGAGAGAGTTTCCCGCCTGACGCAAGCCCACCGCGCTGTGCCCAGTTGATGGGCTTTGCTTCGCGTGGGTGCCTAGTGATCGTGCTGGGCGCCACAGCCGAGAGGAGGAATCTTTTCTTCCGGTCCGACCTTGGTCTGCCGTGGATCCGTACTTTAAGTCTACGCCTGTCCAGGTAAGCAACAGGAGTTGGGTTGAGCGTTCGACGGGCATCTCGCCGACCATCACCAATTCCTGTGCGCGCAACCGACATCGACGAGCAGATCGAGGCGCGTCTGGCCCCCTATCATGTGGAAGACGATCCTGGACACCAGGGTCCTCATCGCCGAGGACCTGGGCGCAGCGCCGACACCCTGGTGCTCGCGCAGGTGGAGTGCTACACCAGAAGGAGCGCAGCCAGCCGACACCCGTCGCAGTGGCGCGGTGCGGCAACCGACATATAGGAGGTGGTTGCTGTGCTTCATCCCGACCCATTCCGTGACATCGACAGACTCGCCGCGCAGCTGCTCGGTACATCGCCCGGATCCGCCCGAGTCCCACTAGCTATGCCGATGGATCTCTACCGCTCCGGCGATCACTACGTCCTTCACGCCGACCTCCCGGGCGTGGACCCCGATTCGGTGGACGTCAGCGTTGACGGCGGCATCCTCACCGTGACGGCACAACGCAGCGAACGCACCGAACACGACGTGCAATGGCTGAGCTCCGAGCGCTTCACCGGCGGTTACATGCGTCGCCTGTCTCTCGGTCAGGACATCGATGCCGACCACATCGCCGCCACCTATCAGAACGGGGTGCTGACCGTAACCCTCCCCGTGGCGGCAAGGGCCAAGCCGCGCCGCATCGAGATCAGCCACGGGGCACGGGAGGAAACAAAGATCGTCGAGCCCAGCGACTCATCCGACCAGCACACCGCGACCTAACCTCTCTTCACCGGCCGGGTTCAAGGCGGGTCATGCCGGGCCCCAACACTCCCTGATTTGTCATGTCTCTCAAGACCACATTCGAGACACGCAGCCATCCTCGATCAGGATCTCAAATTGTCCAGGTCGTGATGTCTCAAAAGTTCGTCTCAGAAATTGCCGCCTCAACTGCGGCCTCGAGAATTTATGAGTCAGGCGTGATTGAGATTTGCCACTTGGGTGACGAGCTACGCGCCACGTGCAAAGCACTGGTCGATGACTTCGATGTTGGGCATGCGCGGAACGGGGCGCAGGGGCGCGGAGCGTGTTGTGAATGGATTTGTGAACGAAACGCGGCGCAACTGACGAGATCGCATACTAGGCAGTTGACAGATTGGACGGGAGATGGCCCGCGACCTGTACGTTTGAGACACGCGAGACTCCAGGAAACCGGGACGGGCTAGCTCATAACCTTGAGGTCGCAGCTGAGCGGCGATTAGCCTGCGTCCCCACCCACGAAGCGGCCCCGGCTCACCAGAAATTGTCACGGGCCTGTCACAAGTCCCGCGCTTCACGCAGCCCCTGCGGGAGACGCAGTGAAACGATTCGCGCAGGTCAGCGGAACTTCAGACTCATTGTGGGACACCGGAAAACGCCTCGAGTCTGACTGGGGGTCAAGTGGTCGCAGGTTCAAATCCTGTCAGCCCGACCAGAAGTAATCGCAGTTCAGCGGTGGTTTCGGGGAGATTCAGAGCCGCCTTTTCTATTTCAGAAACACGCCGTACGCCAACCAGCGGCGTACCCTGCCGCTCATGGCGAAGCGAGCCAACGGCGAGGGCAACGTCTACCAGCGCGCAAACGGTACGTGGGAAGCGAGGATCACCCACGTCGACCCGGTCAGTAATTCGCCATACACTTGACGTTGCTTCACGAGTTGCCGGCGCCAAGCTCCGACTGGACGGCACGCCAACCCCACGCGCGTGGGTCGGCGCACTCGGCCACATTAGCTGCGGCGCCAGCCGGATGGGACCTTTGGCCGTGGCGGCCGCTATGCGCCCCGACGAGAATCGCATCATGACGCAACGCGAGCTCGAAGACCTCTCGCCCGACGAATGCTTTCGCCTGCTCGCTACCGCACGCGTCGGGCGACTCGTGTATCAAGATGACCTCGGACCGCTCGCCGTGCCCGTCAACTACGCCACGGCCGGACACGACATCGTCTTCCGCGTCGAGGGTGGCGCGAAACGAGCGGCGATGCAGCAACCAATGCTCGCCTTCGAGGTCGACCACATCGACGAGGACCGGAAGTTCGGATGGAGCGTCCTGGTGCGAGGCGTCGGCGCCGAGGTCGACCTGGAACGGGTTCCTGCGCTGCTGCGAGCGATGGAGGGCCACTTCCCGACGCCGTGGGCAGTCGGCATCCACAACGTGTGGCTTCAGATCGTGTCGCACACCCTCACCGCGCGGCGGCTCGGTGCGGAGCGGTCGCCGATGTTTTGAGGTCGATGATGCGCTCCGGCGGGTCGTGGTGACAGTTCTCTACGATCACACCACCCCGTTCGCGCTGATGCTCAGTTCGACGTCGACGGCATAAGCGACGAAAGGGATCTCGCATGAATGAGCCTCAGGGACCGCCTTTCGGTGATCGGCTCCGAGGCTCGAGGTAGCGCTCGGTCAGGAAGACGCGCGCTTCGAACGCGCCAACTGCGTTCCCGCCGCTTCCTTCAGCTCCTCGTAGGCCTGCAGCGTGTGGTGGGCGAGTTGCGGTAGGTCGTCGAGCGCCGCGGCGTTGGCGACAAATCCGAAGTCAATGCTGTCGTGATAGGTCGCCAGCGTGGCGTTGAGCCCAATCGAGGCGGCGAGTGCGGAGACCGGGTAGATACCAAGGAGGCGGGCACCGTTGAGGTATCGGGTCTCCTTGGCGCCCGCCACGTTGGATATGACGAGGTTGCAAGCCGGGTGCCCCACGCGATCCAGGTGGGTGGAGGCACCCAGGCCCGCGAGCGCGACGAGTCCGACCGCGTAGGTCATCGCCGCCTCGTTGGACATGCCCCCGAGTTCCTTCTTTGCCGTGGCGACCGAGTCCACCACTTGGCGGATCCGCTCCGGCATGCTTGCGCCGGGCTCGCCGAGTCGTACGAACATCGCTGACACTCGCGTGCCGATCGCCGTGTCGTCGTCGGCGCGCAAAGAGACCGGACACATCGCGATGAAGGGGTGCGCGAAGGCGCGGCCGGTCTCGCGCAGGTAGGCATGCAGCCCGGCGTCGACAACAGTGACCGCCACGTCGTTGAGGGTCGCCCCGAAGTACCGACCGACCTCGTGCATCTCCTCGAGCGGCAGCGAGAGCGTCGCGAATCTTCGCCCGATTTTGAGCGGCTCGTTGGTCGGAGCGTGCTGCGCTGCGAACGGCAGGCTGCCCTCGAGATGCGATCCCACGAGACCGGCGAGCACCTTGCGCAACGCGCCGACCGAAACCTGGTTGAGCGCCTCGACCTGCGTGATTGCCCCGCGAATTGAGTCGGCGATTCTCTCTACGAGGGGCGTCGGCGGGCGCGGCGTGGGTTCTGGCATGCCGAGCGCAAACGCGGGCGTGGGGACGGTGCGCTGATCGGATGTGCTCAGGCCTGCGTATAGCCGCTTCAGGCCGGATTCGCCGTCGATGATGGAGTGATGAGTCTTCGTGTAGATCGCGAACATTCCGTCCGGTACCCCATCGATCACCCAACAGCGAAAGAGCGGCCGGTCGCGATCGAGTTGCGGCTCGTGCAGATCGGCTACGAGCCGCAGCAGGTCGTCGTAGGAGGCTCGAGCGGGGAGCGCCAGATGCCCGACGTGGTAGTAAGGGTCCCACTTCGCCACCTCGCTGAAATGCGGCGCGCCACGACCCAGGAGCTCCGGGACATAGTTGAACGGCGGCGCTGGCGAGCAGGCCCGATACGCCTCCACGATCTCGCGAACGATGGGCGTGCGGCCCGGCGGCTTTTTGAACAGCAGCATCGCACCGACGTGCGTGGTGCCGGCCGGTGACTCGATCAGCAGCCATGAAAGGTCTAGCGGCGGAATCGGTTTGGTCATGGCATATCTCCTATCCGAAGTCCAGGCAACCGTTGGCCGCTTTCCGGGCTGGGCGCTCCAGAATCCGAACCGTAACCGAGATGATCTCTCCGGAGACCACAGTCGACGAGGGCATTAGGGCCCCGCTATGGCAGCCGTAAGTCCCTGAGCAACGAAACAGTGGTCATCGCTTTAGGGCCGCACCAACAGCGCCTGGTGTCGTCTCCCACTTCGGTGACGACCGCGCCGAGCCCAAGGCGACACCAGTCGGCCAGGGGTGGACGTGACGCTCGCATCGCAACAATCATTGATGCGGCGGTGTTGTGGCGACGGTTGGGGGACACTGCGACGGCGCGGCGTCGGAAAGGACACCAATGGCGGGTCGGACAGTCATCATTACCGGCGCCAGTGATGGCATCGGAGCGGCTGCGGCGGCCAGGCTGAGCCGAAGCGGCGAGAACGTGGTCGTGGTGGGCCGATCCGCAGCGAAAACAACCGCCGTCGCCGCGCGTCTGGGCGTCGAGTACTTCGTGGCCGATTTCACGGATCTTTCACAGGTGCGGAGGTTGGCCGAGCAGCTGCTGCAGTCCTACCCCCGCATCGATGTGCTGGCCAACAATGCCGGCCGTGCCATGAAGCGGCGCGAGGTCACCGTCGACGGCCACGAAACGACTTTCCAGGTCGATTATCTGGCCGCGTTTCTGCTCACGACGCTGCTGATGGATCGGCTCGTCGAATCCAGCGCCACGGTGCTGAACACCTCGAGCGTGGTCAATACGTACTTCGGCCGCGTCAATATCGATGACCTCGACGCAGCGCACGGCTACCGGCCCCTCAGGGCATACGGCGACGCGAAGCTGGAAGTCATCTTGTTCACCAAGGAGCTGCACCGCCGCTACCACGCTGCCGGGATCTCGACGGCGGCGTTTCATCCCGGCGACGTGGCGACCAACTTCGGAAACGAGTCGCGGACGTGGTGGATTCGGACGGCGTTTCGCGGCCCGATCAAGTTTCTGGCGCTGGTTGGACCTGAACAGGGATCCGACGAGCTGGTGTGGCTGGCCTCATCCACACCGGGAACCGACTGGAAATCGGGCGAGTACTACGCCCACCACAGAATCGCTCGGGCCAACCCTCGGGCCTACGACCCGGTCCTGGCGCGTGAACTCTGGGAGCGCAGCCTCGCCATGGTCGCCGCCTAGAAAAGTCGGGAGCAGACACAATGACCGTCACCACTGTGGACGCCGGCCGCAATCAGGTCAGCCGCTCGGTTGAAGTCCGCGCCCCGGCAGCTAACCTGTTCGCGATCGTCGCGGACCCCCGTCGACACCACGAACTCGACGGTTCCGGCACCGTCGGGAAAAACATCCGCGCCCCGCAGCGGCTGGTCCCGGGCGCGCGGTTCACCACGAAGATGAGGATGTTTGGGGTGCCCTATCGCATCACCAGCACCATCACCGCGATGAAAGCCGACGAACTCATCGAATGGCGCCACCCCGTCGGGCACCACTGGCGTTGGGAGTTCGCCGCAATCACGCCGACGACCACACGCGTCACCGAGACGTTCGACTACCGCGACACCGGACGGCTGAAGGACCGGCTGAAGTATTACGAGCGAACGGGTTTCGCCAAGCGCAATGCCGCCGGCATCGAAGCCACGTTGACCAAACTCCGCAACCGCTACGCCGGCTGAGCGCCGTCTGCTGCGTTACGGGCAGTGTCGGTAGCAAAGTTGCGATAGGTCACCGGACCGGTGACGGTCTGCGTACGCTCCGACCATGGAGCTACGCGGCAAGCGAGTGCTGATCACCGGGGCGTCACGAGGCATCGGCGAATCCCTCGCCCACGCCTTCGCCGGGGTCGGGGCCACGGTCGCGCTCGTTGCCCGGACCAACGATGCCCTCCGGACGGTCGCGGTCGAGCTCGGGGGCACAGCCCACCCCGCCGACCTCTCGGACCCGACGCAGGTCGCCACCCTCTTCGATGGGATCGAGGACGAAGCTGGCCCGATCGACGTCCTGGTGAACAACGCGGGCATCGGAACCGCCGCATACTTCGGCGACGCGTCCAGCAGCCACCTGCGCCGAATCACCGAAGTCAACTACCTGGCCGCGGCCGAGCTGTGCCGGCAGGCCATCCCCCGGATGCTGGGACGCGGCGGGGGCCACATCGTCAATGTCTCGTCGATGGCCGACTGCGCCGTATTCCCGGGCCTCGTCGCCTACTCGGCATCGAAGGCGGCGCTTTCCCACTTCACCGCGGGATTGCGGGCGGACCTTCGCGGGTTGTCGATCGGCACCACCCTCGTGGAGCTTGGGCCGATCCCTACCGACCTGCTCGCCGAGGCTGAGGACTACGAGCCGACGGCCGATTCCTTCTCGCGCTTCTACCGGATACGGCTCGCAGTCGACGTCCCCCGCGAGACGGTAGCCGACGAGGTCGTCGAGGCCGTACAGAGGGGCCGCAGGCACGTGCGGCTCCCTAAGCGAGCCGCCGTCTTCCCCATGTTGTGCGAAGTGCCCCGGCGAATCGCCGAAGTGTTGCTCACCGGCGTACCTCATCGAGTCAACTAACTACAGCGCACTCGCTATTTGGAATTGACCCTCCACGTACGCCCAGGTTGTCGGGTTCATCGCCACCAAGTCAGCCACCGCGTGCGAGGGGGTTGATGCGAATATCGTTGAAGGAGTTCATGATTGCGTCGATCCGCGTATCGGCCACCGCCGGGGAAAGAAACTGACCGTTGACATCGAAACCGACCTTAGCTCCGCCGAATACAAGAACTGGCCCTCCTGCACCCGATGAAAGTGGCTGGCGTCGCTCACATTCCAGTCGCGGCCGATCCCGAGGAGCCGGCAGCCCGTCTCGGCAACGTAATCGCAACACCTCGCAATCGACGACAAGGCCGCCACGGGGATGTTGCCACGCACCGCGAGCGGTTGCCGCGGCGCATCCTGTCCAAGCATCCCCGCCGAAGATTCGCACCGCCGAATTCCTCGAAAGTCTGCCGCGGGATAGCCAGTGCGACGCACACTCCTAAGTGCCCCGGTCACACCCGGCGGCATACCCGATTCGTGGGCGCAAAGACGAAACCGACCCACATAAACTACAAACGACAACCGACGAACGATGGTAACCATCGACAATCACGCCTCGCACAAGCCCCATCACACCGGCGATCTGGACGCGATGCTGTGGGGGATCGAAAAGGATCCGTTGCTTCGGCAGACGATCACGGTGGTGTTGATCCTTGATCGGGCGCCCGACCGGGAGGTCCTGCTGGACCGCTTCGAACGTGGCAGCCGTACCCTGCCTTCATTTCGGCACCGGCTGGTGGAGGCGCCGTTGCGCCTGTCGACTCCCCGTTGGATTGTCGACCCGAACTTCGACCTCTCCTACCATGTCCGCTGGATCGGTGCGCCGGGTGATGGATCTTTGGACGGTGTGCTGGAGTTCGCGCGCCAGTCGGCGATGTCCGGCCTCGACCGGGAGCGCCCGCTGTGGACGATCACCGTGGTTGAGGGCCTCAAGGGCGGGCAGGCGGCGTTAATCCTGACGGTGAATCATGTGATGAGCGACGGTACCGGCCTTCTCGCGATCTTCGGGTTGCTCGGCGACCTCACCCGAAAGCCCCGCGATCTTGGCCCGATGCCGGCGATCCCTGAGCCCGAGGATCAATCCCGGCTCGGGCTGGCGGCCGAAGCCGTCAGCTACACCGCCCACCGCGTCCTCAGGTTCCTGGGCCGGTCCGCGGGCTCGACGGCGCGTACGTTGCCGACCGTGGTGCGGCGTCCGCGCGATACCGCAACCACCGTCGCAAAGGATGTGTGGGCGGTGACACGGATCGTGGCGCCGAACTTGAAGACCCTTTCGCCGCTCATGACCGAGCGCCGAGGATGGCTGCGCTTCGCAGCACTCGAGGCCGACCTCGAAGGATTGCGGAAAGCCGCCAAGACACGGGACTGCACCGTCAACGACGCGTTCCTCACTGCCGTCGCCCACGGATTCGCTTTGTACCATCAACGGCACGGCAAACCCGTCGAGCGACTGCGGACCACCATCCCCGTTGATATCCGCAAGCCGGGCGACCCACTGTTCGGCAACCGGGTCAACGGTTGCCGAATTGCGATCCCGATCGGCGCCGATGACCCGGGCGCCGCGATGGCGACCTATCACGCTCTGATCAACGGCTGGAAGGGGGTTGCGAAACTCCCGTTGGCCGCCGCGCTCGGCACGGTGATCAACGCCTTCGGTCCGGTGGTGAATTTGGTGATCGGGTTGATCATGAAACACGACGACTTCGTGCTCAGCGATGTTAACGCCGGCGATTTGGCGTTCTACCTCGCCGGCGCGAAGGTACTCAGCATCTTTCCCTTCGGGCCCCCGATCGGCACTGCCGCCAATATCACGCTGGTGGGTTATCGCCACAAGGCGCTGATCGGCATCAACGTCGACGCCGCAGCGGTCCCGGACCTGGGTGCCCTCGTGGCGTGCATCCGTGAAGGCTTTGACGCGGTCATCGCCCTCGGCGACGGAGGCCAGCCGTGACGAGGTCCTCGCCCTTGGCCACGGCGCCGGGTCAGCGGCAGTAGGCTGGCTGAGACCCGATCTCGTGTCCAACCGTGTCCGGCGAGGTAGGGGCTAGATGCCAGACATCGAGCAGACAGGCGCCGCAGCTTGGCCAGCATGGCGTTGGCTAGGCGTGCGGCGTCGTTGGTGGCCCAGCTTGGGTCGGTTGGCCATACATTCCGGACCGCGTCGTAGCCGGGGGCGGATTGACCTACGCCGTTACAGCTGCGCGTGCCAACGACGGTGTGCCTCCCGCCCGCAAATGTGACAAGGTATAGAACGTTAGGGCCCTAATTGGTTGTGTACGATTAAGTGGTGCCCTCACCGACTACATCCGACATCGATCCACTTGCTCTCGAGCAGCAGGTCTGTTTCGCGCTGGCGATAACCAACCGGGCGGTGCTGGCCGTCTACCGCCCGCTACTCGAACCCCTGGGTCTGACCCATCCGCAGTACTTGGTGATGCTGACCCTTTGGGATCACCAGAAGGCGGCCAGCGAGGGCGATTTACCGTTGTCGGTCAAGCAGATCGCCGCGTCCTTGCAACTGGATTCGGCCACGCTCTCGCCAATGCTCAAGCGCTTGGAGACACTCGGCTTCATCACCCGCACCCGGAGCACCGTCGACGAGCGGTCCACCCACGTCGTGCTGACCGAGCGCGGGACGGCGCTGCGCAACCGTGCACTCGAGATCCCCCCGGCCGTCGTGACACGGCTCGGCGTCGACCTGGCCGAACTCGACGAGTTGCGCCGAGTGCTGAACCGCATCAACTCCGCCGCCCTGGCCGCCGGCGCGCTCGACGCCTGACCATCACCCCGACCCGAGGGAGCCGCCATGTCTACCGCCAGCCCAAACCCGCTGCAGTACGTCGCGTACGTATACGGACGATGCCTGCCCGACTCGATGCGTATGTGGGTTGCCGAGGACCTGGCCGGGCAGGGAGCCGTCCGTCGGCACCTGATCCGGATGGCGATACCACCGTTTCTGGTTCTCGCCCCGCTCTGGCTGCTTCCCGCTTCGTTCTACGTGCACTTCGAAATGACGGCGCCAATCTTCATTTGGGCCGTGCTCATTTCGCTTGCGTTGAACAAGGTTTGGCGCCGACACCGGTTGGCCCTGCACGGTCTCGACCCGAATCTGGTCGATGTGATCAAACGCAAGAGAGACGCGCACATCCACGAGGACTACATCCGCCGCTTCGGGCCGCGCCCGGAAGAGGCCAGGTGGCAGTCCAACAGCAGCCCGTTCTAGCCGCGTCAACGCTCGCTGGGCCTGGCCGACTACGCCGCGAGGTGGTTGTTGCCGCCGTGAGAACCTAATGGGAACCGATCGGCGTGCCGTTGGTGGCCTTGTGGCTGGTTTGCGGGGAGGCTGATCACCGAGCCGCCGGCCGGTGAGCATTTGTGAGAACCTGCTGCGTTGGTCGACTTCTAGGTGTAGAAGGTGCCCCAGTCGGTTGGTGAGGCCGCCTGGCGTTCAAGCTCATCGAGTCCGCACAAGCCCGCTGGCGTGCCATCAACGCACCCCACCTCGTCGCTCTGGTCCGCGCGGGCGCCCGGTTCGAGAAGGGGAAACTCGTCGAACGACCAGACGAATCAGGAGGTCATGAGCAAGTCGCGTGACACGCTGATAGGACGCAACCATTGGTCGCGTGGGGATCGTATGTCACTAATCTTTTTGAGTCATTCCAGTCTTCGGCTGTCCGAGAGCTCGACGTACAGCGCAGCCACCGCAATGCTTTACCTCACCGAACCGCAAACCTACTGTTAGTCCGTGGGTGAACCCCATGTCGAAGCTCACAGTCAGATCGGCGAAAACGATCTGCGGGTGCGGGCGCTGGAAAGCGTGCTGGTCGAGAAGGGCTATGTCGACCCGGCTGCGCTCAATGAGCTTATTGACACCTACGAAACGCGTATCGGGCCCCGCAATGGCGCGCGGGTCGTCGCCAAAGCATGGGTCGACCCCGACTTCCGCGACTGGCTGACGCGCGACGCCACCGCGGCGATCGCCTCGCTGGGCTATCGCGGCCGCCAGGGCGAATACATGATCGCGCTGGAGAACACGCCGCTCCGGCACAATCTGGTGGTTTGCACGTTGTGCAGCTGCTACCCGTGGCCGGTGCTGGGCCTGCCGCCCCCCTGGTACAAAAGCGCGCCCTACCGGGCGCGGGCGGTGCGTGATCCGCGCGGAGTGCTGGCCGACTTCGGCGTCTCGTTGCCGCCCGACACCGAGATCCGCGTCTGGGACTCAACCGCCGAGGTGCGTTACCTCGTCGTGCCGATGCGGCCGCCCGGCGCCGAAGACCTCGACGAAGACGCACTCGCCGCGCTGGTTACCAGGGACTCGATGATCGGCACCGGCCTTCCGCACGCGCCGCGTCAGGAGTCCGCGTGAACCCCGGCTATGTCAGCCGCGCCGATCTGGGCGGCCAGCTGGGGCGGGGACCGGTCAAACGCGAACCCGAGAACGAGCCGTGGCACGGTGCGTGGGAGCCGCGCGTGCTAGCGATGACGCTGGCGATGGGTGCCACTGGCGCCTGGAACCTCGACATGGCCCGCGCTGCTAGAGAAACGCTGCCCGACTACAGCGAGCGCAGTTACTACGAAATCTGGTTCGGCGCCCTGTTGAAGCAACTTGACGAACGCGGACTCGTCTCTGCCGACGAACTGGCCGCGGGCCGCTCGCTGCACCCACCGCGAGCGCTGCCGCGGGTCCTGCTCGCGCACGACGTTGCGGCGATACTCGCTCGCGGCGCACCCACCCAGCGGCCGGCGCAGACGCAGCCGCGGTTCGAGGTCGGTCAACCAGTGCGAATGTTGACGGGAGAAATGCCGCATCACACCCGGCTACCCGGATACGCGATGGGCAAGGTGGGTGTGATCGAGCGCATCCATGGCATGCACGTTTTCGCCGATACGCACGCGAGCGGTCAAGGCGAACAACCGCAGTGGCTCTACACCGTCGCGTTCAACGGTGAACAGCTGTGGCCGGACGCCGCGCCGGGCCTCACGGTGTCGATTGACGCCTGGGAACCCTATCTGGGCGAGGCATGACCGAGCCCGCACCGTTCCCGGCGCCCGGCGGAGAAGAGCCGACATTCACAGAGCCCTGGCAGGCACGCGCCTTCGCGCTCACGGTGTCGCTGCACGAGCGAGGTGTATTCGCGTGGCGCGAGTGGGCCGACGCCCTGGCAGCTCGCATCACATCCGCGCATGCCGAAGGCGACCCCGACCTCGGCGACACCTATTACCACCACTGGCTGGGCGCTCTCGAAGACCTGCTGGAAACCAAAGGAATCGGCTCCGCCGTCGAAACCGCACGCTGGCGTGATGCGTGGCAGCACGCGAGCCGCCGCACACCGCATGGTAAGCCAATCGAGATACACCCCAGCGACTTCGCAACCGCTCGCTGAGACCGCGACGCCTTGGGAAGGGGCGGTCGAATGAAACGACCGCTGAACACCGGCCCGGTCGTCTAGGCGGTCGAGACCTACCTGCCCGTCTTCGAGGACGCCTTCGACAACGAAACCGCCTGGGCGGAGTCAAGTGGTCGCAGGTTCAAATCCTGTCAGCCCGACTCTTGTCAGCCCGACAGTGTTTGCGGTGTTGAATAGCGGTTTTTATCTGTGACCGGCTATGCGCTGTAATGGTCACTTGATCGCATTGTCGAATTCGGCCGCATACCTGCGGTTGTCAATCGGGCAGAAATTGGGATTGAGCAGGGCAGACGCGGTTCGGTGCAGTAGCTGTGTGGCGCGTGCAGTTTCTGATGAGTTGTGACAGCGTACGTCGGCCAGCCGCGTCGCCTCTAACGTCGATGGTGCCAACCCGCGCTGAACTCGGTTTTCCGTGGCGCGACGATTGCCTTTTGGGGCGGGCCTGGGGTCTCGGCGGTGTCACAACGCGAACTGGGTTTTGGGTCCATGCAGCCTCGACGGCATCTGCGGTGAAGCTGCGGCACTCGCCCGGCGGTTTTGTTGGCCCGAGGAAGTACTCCCGGTGATGGCTAGTCAGCTATCTGATAAGTTCTTCAATCGATCGAAGATAGGAAATCGGAAGTCTTCAGGAGACCGGTGGTGTCCGAACCGCTGTACAAGCTCAAGGGCGAGTTCTTTAAGACGCTTGGGCACCCGGCACGGATCAGGATTCTGGAGCTGCTCGCAGTGCGGGACCGGTCGGTTGGTGAACTGTTGCCCGAGGTGGGGCTGGAGTCGTCGAACTTGTCCCAGCAGCTGGGGGTGCTGCGGCGGACCGGGGTCGTCGACGCGCGCAAGGACGGCAACACGGTGATCTACTCGATCGCCTCGCCGGATATCGCCGAACTGCTCGCGGTGGCGCGCAAGGTGTTAACCGGGATGCTCAGCGACAGGGTCGCGGTGCTGGAGGACCTGCGCGCCGGCGGCCCGTCGGAAATCCGGTAGCTGGATGGGTTGGATCGGCAAGATCGTGCGGGTTGGCCGCGTCGTGGAGCCCGCTGGCCCAGCATCCGCTCCGGTCGTGGAACCGCCTGCCGGAGTGAAGGGTTCGCTGCAGATCCGCCACGTCGATGCCGGCTCCTGCAACGGGTGCGAGGTGGAGATCTCGGGTGCGTTCGGCCCGGTTTATGACGCGGAGCGGTTCGGGGCGCGGCTGGTGGCGTCCCCGCGGCACGCCGATGCGTTGCTGGTGACCGGTGTCGTGACGTGCAACATGGCTGAGCCGCTGCGAAATACCGTGGAAGCGACTCCGCGGCCGCGGGTGGTCATCGCGTGCGGGGACTGCGCCGTGAACCGAGGGGTGTTCAGGGATGCCTACGGCGTCATCGGCGCGGTGGGTGAGGTGGTGCCCGTCGACGTCGAGATCCCGGGGTGTCCGCCGACCCCGGGCGAAATCGTCGCGGCCCTGCGATCGGTGACCGGCAGATGACGGTGACGCTGACGCCGGCTGCAGCGTCCGCGCCAAACGTCTTGCCCCGATGCGGCCTTGGACGCGGCTTGTCGGGGATACTGACGACCGGTGTCGGCGGGTTGGGGGTCTGGCTGGGTCTGCTAGGGATGTTCGGGTCGGCGCGGTCGCTGCGCATCGGCTGGCTGCTTCCGCTGTCGGGGGTGTGGCTGGACCTCGACCCACTCGGTGGTTTCTTCATCACGGCCACCGGTGCCGTCGCGATTCCGATCGGCGTCTACCTGATCGGCTACCGCCACCATATGGCCCGGGTCCCGCTGGCGGTGTTGCCGCTGTTTGTCGCGGCGATGCTGTTGGTGCCCGCGGCGGGGTCGGTCACCACGTTCCTGCTGGCGTGGGAGTTGATGGCAGTCGCGTCGCTGGTGCTGGTGCTGGCCGAGCACACTCGCGCCGAGGTCCGCTCGGCCGGCCGGTTCTACGCGGTGATGACCCAGCTCGGGTTTGTGGCCGTGCTGATCGGGCTGATGGTGTTTACCGCGGCCGGTGGCGCCGACCGGTTCGCCGACCTGACGCGGGTACCCGGTGGCCCACGCACCGCCATCTTCGTGTTGACGGTGGCCGGGTTCGGGTCGAAGGCTGGGCTGGTGCCGCTGCACGCGTGGTTGCCGCGTGCGCATCCGGAGGCGCCGAGCCCGGTGTCGGCGCTGATGAGCGCCGCGATGGTCAACCTGGGCATCTACGGCATCGTGCGGTTCGATCTGCAGCTGCTGGGACCGGGCCCGCGCTGGTGGGGGCTGACCCTGCTGGTCGTCGGCGGCCTATCCGCGCTCTACGGGGTGTTGCAGGCCTCGGTCGCGACCGATCTTAAACGGCTGCTGGCCTATTCGACCACCGAGAACATGGGACTGATCACCCTGGCGCTGGGCGCCGCGACGCTGCTCGCCGGCGCCGGGATGGCCGCACCGGCGACGATCGCGATGGCCGCGGCCATGCTGCACCTGATCGCCCACGCGGTGTTCAAAAGCCTCGGGTTCCTGGCCGCCGGCTCGGTGCTGGCGGCCACCGGGCTGCGCGACCTGGACCGGCTCGGCGGGCTGGCCCGCAGGATGCCGGCGACCACGATCCTGTTCGGGGTCGCTGCGCTCGGCGCGTGCGGGCTTCCACTGGGTGCCGGCTTCGTCAGCGAGTGGCTGCTGGTCCAATCGCTGATCCACACCGCCGCCGGGCACGACACGGTGGTGGCGCTGACCACACCGCTGGCGGTCGGCGCGGTCGCACTGACCACCGGGCTGGGCGTGGCGGCGATGGTCAAGGCGTTCGGGATCGGGTTCCTGGCCCGCCCGCGCTGCGAGCCGGCCGCCGACGCGCGTGAGGCCCCCGCCGGCATGGTTGCCGGGATGACGATCGCGGCGGCGGCCTGTGTGGTGCTGGCGGTGGCGCCGATGATTGTCGCGCCCGCATTGCGGCGGGCCCTCGCTGCGCTGCCCGCCGGGCGAGGTGTCGCGTTCACCGATTTCGGCGCCGTGGTGCGGTTACCCGGCTTGCACGGCTCTATCGCACCCGCGGTGATCGCCGCCGCCCTGGCCGCGGCTGTCTTGGCCGCCGTCGGGCTGGCGCATTGGCGGTCGCGGTGGCGCCCCGAACCCGTCGCCCTGCCGCTATGGTCCTGCGGGGCAGATGATCTCACCGAGCGGATGCAGTACACCGCCACGTCGTTCGCTGAGCCGCTTCAGCGGGTGTTCGACGACGTGCTGCGTCCCGACACCGACATCGAGATCACCCACACCGCGGAGTCGAGATATCTGGCCGAGAGGGTCATCTACCGGACCGCGATCGTCGACGCGATCGAACAGCGGCTCTACAGCCCGGTGATTCGCGCGGTGGCTGCGGCCGCCGCGCTGGTGGGGCGCGTCCACACCGGAAGCGTGCACCTGTATTTGGCCTACGGCGCGCTCGGCGTGCTCGTCGTGTTGGTGGTGGCGCGGTGAACGTGATGTCCTACCTCGCCGGTGCCGCCCAGATCGGTGCGGTCATGCTCGGCGCGCCGGTGGTGATCGGCGCGATGCGCCAGGTGCGGGCGCGGTTGGAGGGGCGCGCCGGTGGCGGCGTGCTGCAGCCGTGGCGTGATCTGCGCAAACAGCTTGGCAAACAACAGATCACGCCGCTGGGAACGACGGTGGTGTTCGCCGCCGCGCCGGCGATCGTCGCCGGGACGACGCTGCTGATCGCCGCGATTTCTCCGTTGGTTGCCACCGGCTCACCGCTGGATTCGAGCGCAGACTTGTTCGCCGTCGTTGGCCTGCTGTTTTTGGGCACCGTCGCGTTGACGCTGGCCGGCATCGACACCGGCACGTCGTTCGGCGGGATGGGGGCAAGCCGGGAGATCACCATCGCGGCCCTGGTCGAACCGACGATTCTGCTGGCCGTGTTCGCGCTGTCCATCCCGGCCGGATCGGCCAACCTCGGCGCGCTGGTGGCCAACACCATCGCGCACCCCGGGCAGGTGGCGTCATTGGCCGGGGTGCTCGCGTTCGTGGCGCTGGTGATCGTCATCGTCGCCGAGACCGGACGGTTGCCGGTCGACAACCCCGCCACGCATCTGGAGTTGACGATGGTGCATGAGGCGATGGTGCTGGAGTACGCGGGTCCGCGCCTGGCGCTGGTCGAATGGGCCGCCGGCATGCGGCTCACCGTATTGCTGGCGCTGCTGGCGAATCTGTTCATGCCGTGGGGAATCGCCGGCGGACATCCGCGCGCCACCGACGTCGTGATCGGCGTCGCGGCGATCGCGGTCAAGGTCGCTGTGCTGGCGGTGCTGCTCGCGGCCGCGGAAGTGTTCATCGCAAAATTGCGCCTGTTCCGGGTACCCGAACTGCTGGCCGGGTCGTTTCTGCTGGCCCTGCTGGCGGTCACGGCCGCCAACTTCTTCACCGTACGGGCATGAGGGCACACCAATGACCGACGCCACTTTCGCGATCCTGATCGACTTCGCCGCGGGCGGGCTGATGCTCGCCGCGGTGCTGATCGTGTGGCGCCGCGACCTGCGCGCCATCGCGCGCCTGCTGGCCTGGCAAGGTGTTGCGCTGGCCACGATTCCCATCGTGCGCGGAGCTCACGACAACGACCAAGCGCTAATCGCCGTGGGCGTCGCGGTGCTGGCGCTGCGCGCGCTGGTGCTGCCCTGGCTGCTGGCCCGCGCGGTGGGTGCCGAGCAACGCGCGCAACGCGAGGCGACGCCCTTGGTGAACACAGCCACCTCGCTGCTGATCACCGCCGTCTTGACCGTCGTCGCGTTCGCCATCACGCGCCCGCTGGTGAACCTGCACCTCAGTGCAACCACCACCGCCGTCCCGGCCGCATTTGCGGTGCTGCTCATCGCGCTGTTCGTGATGACCACGCGGCGTCACGCGGTGTCGCAGGCGGCCGGATTCCTCATGCTGGACAACGGGATCGCCGCCACCGCGTTCCTGCTGACCGCCGGAGTGCCGCTGATCGTCGAACTCGGCGCCTCGCTGGACGTGCTGTTCGCGGTGATCGTGATCGGCGTCCTGACCGGCCGGCTGCGGCGCGCCTTCGGCGGCGCGGACCTCGACCAGCTACGCGAACTGCGGGACTGATGACCGCACTGCTGCTCGCCCCGATGCTCGCCCCGGTCGTCGCGGCGATCGCCCACCTCGTGGCCGGGTGGCGCCGCGCCACCGCGACGCTGACCGTGCTGTCGGCGATCACGGTGCTGGCGTGTGGTGCGATGCTCGGGTTGCGCGTGCGGGTCCGGGCAGCATCTGGCGCTGGGCGGGTTGCTGCGCGCCGACGCGCTCACGGCCACCATGCTGATCGTCATCGGGGTGGTCGGCACCCTGGCCACATGGGCGGGCATCGGCTACCTCGACGCCGAACTCGCCCACGGCCACACCGACGCCCGCAGCGCACGGCTGTACGGGGTGCTCACATCAGCGTTCCTGGCCGCAATGGTTATTGCGGTGTGCGCCAACAACATCGGGGTGATCTGGGTGGCCATCGAGGCCACCACCATCGTCACCGCATTTCTGGTGGGGCACCGCCGCACCCGGCACCGCGTTGGAAGCGACCTGGAAATACGTGGTGATCTGCTCGGTGGGCATCGCGGTCGCCTTCCTCGGCACGGTGCTGCTGTACTTCGCCGCGCAGCACGCCGGCGCACCTGCCGCCCACGCGCTGGACCTCGACGTGCTCGCCGCCCACGCCAGCGGTCTGGACCCCGGGGTCACCCGGCTGGCCGGTGGGCTGCTGCTGATCGGCTACGGCGCCAAAGCCGGCCTGTTCCCGTTTCACACCTGGCTGGCCGACGCGCACAGCCAGGCCCCGGCACCGGTGAGTGCGTTGATGAGCGGGGTGTTGCTGTCGGTGGCGTTCTCGGTGCTGATCCGGATCAAACCGATCATCGACACGGCCGCCGGCCCGACATTCCTGCGCTCGGGACTGCTGGTGATCGGGTTGGCCACACTGCTGATCGCCGCCTCGATGCTGACCGCCACACCCGACGTCAAACGGATGCTCGCCTATTCGTCGATGGAGAACATGGGCCTGATCGCGATCGCGGCCGCCGCGGGGACCACCCTGGCGATCGCCGCGCTGCTGCTGCACGTGCTCGCCCACGGGATCGGCAAAACCGTCCTGTTCCTGGCTGGCGGGCAGCTGCAGATCGCCCACAGCTCCACCACCATCGCCGACCTTACCGGGGTCGTGCAGCGCTCGCGGCTGGTCGGGGTGTCCTTTGCTGTGGGTCTGATCGTGCTGCTTGGCCTGCCCCCGTTCGCGATGTTCGCCAGCGAGCTGGCCATCGCCCGCTCGCTCGCCGACGCGCGGCTGGCGTGGGTCCTGGCCGCGGGAATGGTGCTGATCGCGATCGCGTTCGCCGCGCTGGTCCGCAACGGCAGCCGCATCCTGCTGGGCGCCCCGGCCGCAGGTGCGCCGTCGATCACCGTGCCGGTCACCGTGGCAGCGGCGCTGCTGGCCGGGATCGCCGGCTCGATCGCACTGGGGGTTACCGCCGGCCCGCTGACCGGCCTGTTCACCACTGCCGCAAGCCAAGTCGGGGCGCTGCGATGAGATTTGACTGGGTGCGGCACCGGGTATCCGATGACGAGTGCGCCGACCTCGCCGAAACCCTCCTCGCGCAGGGCTTCCGCCTGGCCCTGGCCGCAGCCCACGACGACGGTGACAGGATGCGCATCGTCTATCTGTTCTTGGCGGGTTGGCCGGACCGCCGAATCGAGCTCGAAAGCTGTGTGCCCGCACACGATCCGGCGGTTCGGTCACTGGCGTATCTGTCGTTCCCGGCTGGCAGATTCGAGCGGGAAATGGCTGACCTGTACGGAATCCGCCCGATCGGCCATCCCAAACCGCGCCGGCTGGTGCGGCACGCTCACTGGCCCGAGGACTGGCATCCCATGCGCGCCGACGCGGGGCCCGCAGCGGAATTCGCGACGAGCGGCCATTTCCCGTTCGTTACCGTCGAAGGACCCGGGGTGTATGAGATCCCGGTCGGCCCCGTGCACGCCGGTCTGATCGAACCCGGGCACTTCCGGTTCTCCGTCGTCGGCGAAACCGTGCTGCGGCTCAAGGCGCGGCTGTGGTTCGTGCACCGCGGCCTGGAGAAACTGTTCGAGGGCCGCTTGGCCACCGGCGCCGTTGATCTCGCCGAACGCGTCAGCGGCGACACATCGGCCGCGCACGCGCTGGCCCACAGCCTGGCGATCGAAGACGCGCTGGGCATCGAGCTGCCCGACGACGTGCATCGGATGCGGGCCCTGCTGGTCGAACTCGAACGGCTCTACAACCACGCCGCCGATCTCGGCGCGCTGGCCAACGACGTCGGATTCGCCCTGGCCAACGCGCACGCCCAGCGGATCCGCGAACAGCTGCTGCGGCTCAACGCCGCCGTTACCGGGCACCGGCTGCTGCGCGGCGCCATCCGCCCCGGCGCAGTCGTGCTGCACACTCTGCCCGACCCCGCAGCGCTGCGGGCCATCGCTGCCGACCTCGCCGAGGTCGCCGAGCTCACCCTGCGCAACACCGTCGTGAACGACCGGTTCACCGGCACCGCCGTGCTGGCCCCCGACGACGCCCGCGCGCTGGGGTGCCTGGGATACGTCGCCCGCGCCAGCGGCATGCGCACCGACGCCCGACTCGAACACCCCACCACCGCACTGCCCGTCACCGAGATCACCGAGCCCGCCGGTGACGTGCTGGCCCGCTACACCGTGCGACGCGACGAATTCGCCGCGTCCGCCGCGCTGGCCGGCTACCTCATCGAGTCACACACCGGCCCAACCGAATACAGCGCGCCAGCACCGCTGATCCACGGATCGGCCAGCGGCATCGGCATCGTCGAAGGGTGGCGCGGCACCATCGTGCACCGTGTGGAAATCGGCGCCGACGCTGCCATCACCCGCGCTAAGATCGTCGACCCGTCCTGGTTCAACTGGCCCGCCCTGCCCGTCGCCATGACCGACACGATCGTCCCCGACTTCCCACTGGCCAACAAAAGCTTCAACCTGTCCTACGCCGGCAACGACCTGTGACCCGAACCGGCGCCGACACAAGCAGACCCGCCGCGACAACACCTCGCGACCCCGGCCCGTTAACTTTCTGAAATGCGCAACTAGTAGAGTAGGGAAGCGCGCACCCGTTAGGAATGCCGTGACATCGAAGGAGGCGCCGAGGTGGCGAAGTCGCGCCAGCCCCTGTATCAGATGAAGGCGGACTTCTTCAAAACGCTTGGCCATCCCGCTCGCATCCGAATACTCGAGCTCCTCAGCGACCGGGACTACGCAGTGTCGGAGATGCTGCCCGAGGTCGGCGTCGAGCCCGCTAACCTGTCGCAACAGTTGTCCGTCCTGCGGCGAGCCGGTTTGGTGACGGCCCGGCGTGAAGGGCTGTCGGTGTCCTACACGCTGACCTCGCCACGGGTCGCCGAACTGCTGGCTGTCGCGCGGGCCATCCTCACCGGAGTCGTCGCCGGCCAGGCGGAACTCCTCGAGGACCTGCCCGCAGTGATCGGCGAGGCCACCGGCTGATGTCGGCCGACAAGACCGAGTGGCCGCACGTGTTTGCTACTTGCGTAATTTCGAAACTACATGGCTCAGACGTGTCGATGTGCCAAGGCGGATGCTGATGGTGACAAACAATCTCGCCAGCAACGGCGATGAACCGACACCTGAGGGCGGCCCGGGATTCACCGGTGTGGATGTCGGCGTCATCGGGGTCGCCGCCACCGCGACGGTCGACCCACCTTACCCGCCGCGGTCGTCATGGCTGGCTGTGCAGGACTACGTGGCACTCCTCAGCGACCGGACGCCGATGCACGCCGTGGCGCTGCCGCTGTCGCCAGGCGACGTGGGCGCGGTCGGGTCGGCCATCACCGGTCACCGGACACGGTTGTCGGCGGCGTTCGTCGTCGGCCTGGGCGCACCGGAGTCCGCGGCGGTGCAGCGCTGGGTCGCCGAAGCCGCGGGGCAGCTGGTCATCGCGGAGATCGACGTGGTGACCGCGGCACAGGCCGGCGCGGTGATGGCCATGTTGCGATCCCGAGGAGTCCAGCACCAGCGAGCCCGAGTGGCGATGGCCGGCGCGGAGTCGGCACCGCTGCTTGGGCCGATCCTGATCGCCTGCGGCATCGGCGAACTCACCAGTTGGCATCCGCGCGACGCCCAGCACTACCCGCTGAACCGACTGATGGAACACAACGACATCGTGATCTGTCCGAAGGCAGCCGCACCGATGCTGGTCGCATGGGACCGGCCCGTGACGATTCCGCACGACCCGTTCGACTTCGGCGCACTGGTCTTGCCCGGACTGCTCGGCGCGCTGTGCGGGCACGGCGTCGCGGAACTGGACGTTCTGCATCTGGCCGCGGCGGCCCACGCGGTGGCCCTGGTCACCCCCAGCCTCCACGTGCTGCCCGAACTGAATGACCCGCGGCTGGTCAGCGCCATCGCCCACCACGTGTCGCAGACCCTTACCGACCAACACCGATAACACCCAAGGAGGATTCTCATGACAACCACCGTGCCCGCGCACGCCAGCGCCCCAACGACGAACTCCGCGGTCATCGACTGGGTTGAGTGTGTCGCTGCGCTCACCACACCCGACGAGGTGGTCTGGTGCGACGGCAGCGATGACGAATGGCGGCGCCTGACAACACTTCTGGTAAACAAGGGCACCTTCGTGCGGCTGCCACGCAAGCAGAACTCGTTCTGGTGCGCGTCGGATCCCGAGGATGTGGCGCGTGTCGAGGACCGCACGTTCATCTGTTCACGGCAGCAGTCCGACGCCGGCCCCACCAACAACTGGATGGATCCGGTCGACATGAAAACCGTGATGACCGAGGAGTATCGCGGCGCGATGGCCGGGCGCACCATGTATGTGATCGCGTTCTGCATGGGTCCCCTCGATGCTGCCGAACCCAAGTACGGGGTGCAGGTCACCGATTCGGAATATGTGGCGGTCTGCATGCAGATCATGACCCGCTCGGGCACCCCGGTGTGGCACAACCTTGGCGGCGACGTCGACTTTGTCCGCTGCCTGCACTCCGTGGGCGCGCCCCTGCGTCCTGGGCAGGCCGACGTGCCGTGGCCGTGCGATCACACCAAGTACATTTCCCATTTCCCCGAGGAACGCACGATCTGGAGCTACGGCTCGGGCTACGGCGGCAACGCCCTGTTGGGCAAGAAGTGCTATGCGCTGCGGATCGCCTCGACGATGGCCCGCGACGAGGGCTGGCTGGCCGAGCACATGCTCATCCTTAAACTCAGCAGCCCCGAGGGCCAGGTGCGCTACATCGCCGCCGCCTTTCCCTCCTCGTGCGGCAAGACCAACCTGGCGATGCTCAACCCCACCCTGGATGGATGGACCGCCGAAACCATCGGCGACGACATCGCTTGGATGCGATTCGGCGACGACGGCCGGCTGTATGCCATCAACCCCGAAGCCGGATTCTTCGGCGTCGCACCCGGCACCGGTGCGCACACCAATCCCCACGCGATGGCCACCATCGAACGCGGGAACTCGATCTTCACCAACGTCGCGCTCACCGACGACGGCGACGTCTGGTGGGAAGGCATGACCGACCGCCCACCCCGCCATCTCACCGACTGGAAACGCCGCGATTGGACCCCAGGCTCGGGCGAGCCCGCCGCGCACCCCAACTCGCGCTACTGCACCCCGATCCAGCAATGCCCGACCCTGGCACCCGAATGGAACGACCCGGCCGGCGTGCCGATCTCGGCGATTTTCTTCGGCGGCCGCCGCGCTACCACCATTCCGCTCGTCACCCAAGCCTTCAACTGGCAACACGGCGTGTTCCTCGCCTCGACCCTGTCCTCGGAAACCACCGCCGCCGCCACCGGAGCGGTCGGCGTCGTACGCCGCGACCCGATGGCGATGCTGCCGTTCATCGGCTACCACGTCGGCGACTACCTTCAGCACTGGCTCGACCTCGGCACCAAGACCGATCCCGAGTCATTGCCGAAGATCTTCTACGTCAACTGGTTCCGCCGCGGCGAGCGCGGCGAATTCCTGTGGCCGGGCTTCGGCGAAAACACGCCGGGTGCTCAAATGGGTGCTGCAACGCATCGACGGCACCGCCGACGGCCGATCAGAACACCGATCGGTGACGTGCCCAGCCTCGGGGACCTCGACCTCGACGGACTCGACACCCTCCAATACGATCAGCCCAAAATCGCTGGTTCACTGAAGTTTGACGCGTCTGAGTGGCTCGCCGAAGTCCAGTCGATCGAGCAGTGGTACGCCACCATCGGCAACCGACTACCCGACCCCCTACGACGGGAACTCGCCGACCTCAAGCTCCGAATATCCGCGGGTTAGCTAAGCGAGCGTCCCGCCCACACGGACCACGCTGCCCGCCCCCGGCCCCGCCCGACAGCTCGCCCATGCCGTTGCACGCGAAGCGATTCTGCATGTGGTCCGGCCCCGAATTCGCTCCCGCGCACATGGTTGCGGGCAGGACCTCTTCAGATTGATCGATTACCTTAAGTCACGAAGGAAACGTAATGTTCACTGTCCCAGTGTGTTTGCGATGCCGCTCACGTTCTTCTCCGGCTTACCGAGTGACGTCGGTTGCGATGACCGCGACGTTAGCACTGGATAGCCGGCCGCTGATTGCGATGGCTTAGTGGTTGTCGCACCGCCGACCTGCTCAGGGGGCAACGTGGACCGGATTTTGGCCAGGGCTGCGATTTTTCAGGGCGTCGAACCCAGCGCCGTATCCGCGCTGAACAAGCAGTTGCAGCCCGTGGACTTCCCGCGCGGGCACGTGGTGTTCGCTGAAGGAGAGCCCGGCGACCGGCTCTACATCATCATTTCAGGCAAGGTCAAGATCGGCCGCTGCTCGGCGGATGGTCGCGAGAGTCTGTTGACGATCATGGGCCCGTCAGACATATTCGGTGAGTTGTCGATCTTCGACCCGGGGCCGCGCACGGCCAGCGCGACCACGATCACCGAGGTTCGCGCGGTGTCGATGGACCGCGACGCGCTGCGCGCCTGGATCGCCGACCGTCCCGAGATCGCCGAGCAGCTGCTGCGGGTGCTGGCCCGCCGGTTGCGGTGCACCGACAACGACTTGGCCGATCTGACTTTCACCGACGTTCCTGGCCGGGTCGCCAACCAGCTGCTGCAGCTCGCGCAGCGGTTCGGCACCCAGGAGGGCGGCGCGCTGCGCGTCACCCACGACCTGACCCAAGACGAGATCGCCCAGCTGGTCGGGGCATCGCGGGCGACCGTGAACAAGGCACTAGCCGACTTTGCCCACCGCGGCTGGATCCGGTTGGAGGGCAAGAGCGTACTCATCACGGACTCCGAACGCCTGGCGTGCCGGGCGCGCTAAGGGTCCCGCAAGCCGGCAATCCCGGTCGGTGGAGCCGCACGATAGGGCGTGTGCGGCGGGCTCCTGTACCACGACCGCTCGTATCCATGCACACTGAGTTCGCCTAGCGCTGGACGGCACCTTTGATCACCGAAGTGAGGAACCCACGCGCGTACCGGTCGACTACGTAATATTCGCTACACCAACGGGTTTCGAGATTAGTGCAAGCTTGTCCTTACGACGCGTTCGTTCTCGAGTCGATCGTTATGCCGGCCATCCGCGACAGTCCGGTCAGAAACTCGCGGCACCGCAACACCACCGCCCGCAGAGTCTCTAGCTCACCGGGAAAACGCTCTTTCACAGAAACGGTTTCGTGGTTCAGTCCGTATTTGTCGGCCAACGCCGCGGCATAGGCAAGTCCGTCAGCGGGTCGGCGGGTGAAGGCGAATGTCCGTTGGGTGGGATCGTCGGGTGCGACTTCCCCGACCATGCTGACGCACGCCGGGCTCAAATCGGCTAGTTCATCGAGGAAGGTGACACACACGGCAACGCAGTTCAGTTCGATGATGCGCTGAAGCACTTCGGTGCCGATCAGCAGTGCGTCGTTGACTGTGGTAGACGAGAAACTTTCGTTCATCACGATGATGCTCGCCGCGGTGGCTTCGCAGAGGATGTCGTGAATTCGGACCAGTTCGTCGTCGAGCTTGCCGTGCAGCGTCGCCAACGTCTCTTGTCGTTCGAAGTGGGTGTAGATGTGATCGGGCAGCATCACGCTCGCGCGGCTGGCAGGTACCGGGCAACCGAGCGAAGCAAGATAAGTGCACTGCCCGATTGTTCTGGCGAAGGTTGTTTTCCCGCCCTGGTTGGGCCCGGTCACAACCAGGATCCGCTCAGCGTCCGATAAGCGGAAGTCGTTGCTCACGAAGGGTTTATTGTCGGCGACCGACTTGATTGCCAGTGCCAGATCAAAGGCGCCCACGACCGATATGGCCCCGGGCTCGGCTGTTACCTCGGGATAGGTGAAGGACAACCCGGCGGAGCTGAAGCGGCGGATGAATTCCAGGTAGGCGAGATAGAAGCGGACCTCGCGCTCGAATCGGCCGATGGTCGCTTCGATGAAGTGTTCGTTGCGCTCACAGTAGGCGGCGAGCAGACTAAATGTCTCGGGGTACAGTTTGGCGACGCACTCGAGGATTTGTTCTTCGACGTGGTTCATGTCGGGGTAATTCTTGAACGGCACGTGGTAGTCGTCACGCACCTCGGTGGCGAACCGGTCGAAAGTCTCCACCACTCCCACGCTGTAATCGCTTTGTTTCTTGAACTTTTCGACGTGGACACGGAGTCCTTGGATATGCACGGTGTAGCGGACCTCGTGCAGCTGGGCGTGCAGCGCCGCAGTGTCGTCCGCCAGTGTGCGAAAGGTGTCGCTGTCGGTGTACTCGACCACGTGGTCGAAAAAGCGCTGCAGCCCCTGCGACGCGAGCGCTACGCCGGTGAGGTCGTCGCGCAGCTGTGTTATTGCCCTGCAATATGATTCGACGGCATGAGCGAGCCACCCCTGCTGTTGCAGGGGGTGCCACAGCTTTGCGGCCCGGCCGACTTCACGTCTCGTCGCGCGTATGCTGTCGACAAATCTCTGGATGGGCTCACGTGTTTCCGGGCGTTCCAGGTCGTGGAAAACCTGGTGGCGGTAGTCGACCTTGGAAACCTCGTCCAAGGGCGCATTGAAGAATTTCTTCAGGTGCTCGTTGACATCTCCGCTCGTCACCGCAGCGACGATTTCGTCGAGATGTAGATCGGGAAAGCAGTCCGGTTCCCCATCGGAGGCGGTCGTCGCATCGGGCTCGGGGAACAGGACGCTGATAACGGACGCCATCGACTTTCACCTGCCTTCTACCGCGGCTCACTCGCGTGGTAGAAGCCATCAGCCAGCTGGGGGGGGTTGCGGCGAGCTTCATCGCCTGGCCGCCATTCTACCCTGCGTTCGCCGGCCTAGGCGTTGAACGCCGTCGTGGACGTCGCGTCATGTCACCCAGCTGCCGGGGACCGGGGGATGACCGTGGGTTGGCGTAGTTTGGCGGCGACGTTGCTCACGCCGCGCCCGGCCAACGTGCCCAGCAATGACTCGCCGAAAATGCCCTGGGGCATCGCGTTGGAGGCGAGCGGGGCGGCTCCCGCGCTCGGTACCGTCAATGCTGCTGGATCAACCGGCGTGGTGGCGGTCGCCGCCCAGGTTTGCGGCACCGACAACGTTCCCACCAGACTGGCTCGCCCCATCGCCGCCGTCGCTGCAGGCCCGCTGACGCTTACCGGTGCCACGGGCGGCGGGCCGGGCAGCTCCCCCAAGAATGGCCCGACGCCCTGGGAGGCGTCGCGTTCGGCGTTGATCGCAATGGCGTGATTCGCGGTTCCTATCGAGGCTCCGGAAAATGATGAGCTGGTTGCAGATGCGGATGCGCTTGCGGTGTCCACTCCGGCGTCGAATACGTCGATTGGATCGATTTGCAACGCTTGGCTGGGGTCTGCGGCCGCGTTGGGGGCGGCAAGTTGCTGCAGCGCATTGGATAGCTGTGAGCTGGTGAGGGACTGCGCCTGGCCCGCGGGTGTGCCGGCTGCCTGGGTGACCGCGGCGTTTTGCGCGGCTTGCCCGGCTGGGTTGGTGGTGCGTGGCGGTGCGGTGAACGGGGTCAGCTGCGTTGCAGCCGCCGACGCGCCAGCGTAACCGTACATGGTTTGGGCATCTTGGGCCCACATCTCCTCATAGGCCGCTTCGGTAGCCGCGATTGCCGGGCTGTTTTGGCCGAAGAAGTTCGACCCGAGCAGCGAGGCGAGTTGGGCGCGGTTGGCCGCAATGAGCGGCGGGGGCACTATGGCTGTCAAGGCCGCCTGGTAGGCCGCTGCCGCGGTCCTGGCTTGGGTGGCGCTCTGCTCGGCCTCAGCGGCCGTGTTACGCATCCACGCCACGTACGGGGCAACGGAGTTGGCCATCGTGATCGACGACGGCCCCTGCCATCCGTCAACGGTCAAATTTGCGATCACCGACCGGTAAGCGGCGGCCGACGAATTCAGGTCGCGGGCGAGGGTGTCCCAGGCGTGTGCGGCCGCCAGCATCGGCCCAGAGCCGGGGCCGGAATAGATTCTGGCCGAGTTGATTTCGGGGGGAAGTGCTCCAAAGTCCATGTCAAAAGTCCTTTCTCAACATTCGACGGTCGTCGTGGGGGTCGTTGGGTGATATCGCCTGCAGTCGCCGCGGTTGCGATACGCGCCCGGGCATCTCCCGAAAGCGTGCTGGCGGGCCATGGTCGGGTCGGATATGTCACGGTCTGGGTGCATCGGGCGTTCCTTCTTCCTTGTCTGGCGTGGTTATCCGGCGGCCGGCGAGCGGACGATGATCGGGCGGGTTTTCGGTTGGCGCGGGGGCTCGACCTCGCGGGATAGAGTTCCCAGAACCCCCTGGCTAAATGAACTACCCGGCACGGGAGGCAGATTCGCGCCGGACTCCGCGGCGCTACTCGCGCCGGCGTCAGGTAGCGCCATCGCGACTGGCCGTATCTCTGCAGTGGCGTTGGCCCAGGCGGGTGGCACCGACAAGTATCCGACCGGGGACGCTCGGCCCAATCTCGCTGACGCCAGCGTTCCGCCCGGCTGGGCCGGTGTGACGTTGGTGGTGAATTTCAGCCCCTTTTCGAAATCTTTTTGGGCTTGAAATGCGAGCCGGTCGTCGGTGATGAGGATGCCGCGATCCGATGTAGCCGCGCTGCTATATGCCAGTCCCACGTTGGAGAACCGTGGGGCGGTGAGCCCCAGGCCGATCGCATCGAAGAGGGGATTGAAGGTGATCAGCGAGTCCGATGGTGCTGCGGGTGTGGTGGCCGGTGTGGCCAGTTGCTGCAGCGCGGCGGGCATCTGAAAGATCAGCTGAGACAAGTTTGTTGGCGAAGTCCCCACCGAGCTGCTGGCGGCGTGGGCGACCGTGCCGGATTGGGCCGCCAGCCCTACCGAATTGGTGGCTGGCGGCGGCGGGTTGAAGGGCGTCAACGTGGTTGCCGCCGAGGAGGACCCAGCGTAGCTGTACATGGTCACCGCGTCTTGGGCCCACATTTCGGCGTAGTGCGTCTCGGTGGCTGCTATCGCCGGCGTGTTCTGGCCGAAGAAATTCGTGGCGATCAGCGTCATCAACAGGCTGCGGTTGGCGGCGATCACCGCTGGAGGCACTGTTTTCGCGAAGGCCAGCTCATAAGCCGCAGCGGCTTCTTGGGCCTGGGCGGCGCTTTGCTCGGCTTGGGCCGCCGCAGTGTGCAGCCACGCCACGTAGGGCGCGGCCGCCTCGGCCATCGCCGCCGACGACGGCCCCAACCACTGTCCACTGGTCAGCTCGGCGATAACAGCCTGGCAGCCCACGGCACCCGACGACAGCTGTTCGGCCAGCCCGTCCCAGGCCTCTGCGGCGGCCAGCATCGGTCCCGACCCGGGGCCGGAATACATCCGGGCGGAGTTGATTTCTGGCGGCAACATTCCGAAATCCAGCACCAAGCAGCCTTTCAGACGCCGGCGGCAGCGTCAGCGCCTTCGGTGGCTGCATCGGAATCGCCGCTCTCTGTCGGTGGTGAGACGAACAGCTCCTCGATCGCAGTAATCGCCTGGGCGCTCAGCGCCTGACATATCTGGGCGCTCGCTATTTGATAGATCTGCGCCTGGATGGCGAACTGTGCCGCCATGATTGCCGAGACGTCGTCGGCGGCAGCAGGAGCCATGCCGGCGGTCGGTGCCGCGGCGGCGATATTTTTGACGGTCAAAGCCGGAGCGAGACCCGCTAAGCGAGCGATCGCCGCGGCTAGGGCTTCCGGTTGTCCGGTTGCAGATGACATCGGTTTTCCTCTCGATAGGTGTGAGCTACGGTTAACGGTTTGTTGAGCACTCACCCTCGGTCCGTGCACTGATTGGGCTCGCGGTGTCACTGGTTGTGGGTGGGGCCGGCGCGCGTGAGTGGGCGCTATGGGCGAAGGTGTTGAATACCTTTGGGGATGGCGCCGTGCACTCGTCTCGTTCTGTGCATCCGGCATGTATTGAATGCTCGAGTGCAGCAACCATTTTCGGGCGCTGTTGAAACCTGCGACATCAGACGGCCGCATGCGGGATAGTTGCAGACGCAACGGCCCGATGCGGCCGTGAAAGGCCGATGGCCAGTTCTGCGATGATTCAACTGTGCCCCACCGCACGCTCCCACCCCATTCACTCACGGAGTAGAAGCCATCAGCCGGTGTGGCGGTCAAAGGCGAGCTTCATCGCCTGAACGCGATGCTAACGGTGGGTAAACCCCAGATGCAACGAAACGCGCCTAAACATTGCCGAAACACCGGCCAAGGCGCGATGATGGTGACAGGCGGAGGGGCTCGCCCAAACTGCGGATATCGCCGACAGTCCCTACCTGATCGAGTGAGGGCGAGAAAACATGTCCGCTAACGCTTCTCAAGGGTCGCCGTGAGTTCGCCCTTGCGTCCGATTAGGGATCCGGCGCGATTTGATGTGATGTTCTGGTTGCCGCCGGGTGGCGCCGACAACGGAGTGTGGGCCAGCTTCTGGGCCGAGCTGGCCGATCTGGACGCAGACGATATCGACGCCGTATTGCGTTTGCTGGCCGATGCCGATGTTGGCGGCTATGTCGCGACCCCGGGTGGCCGCGCGCACCGTCGGGGACAGCCGGTCGTGCACCGGTTATGGGTGGATTCACTGCGATACCACACGGCAGAAGACCTGCTGATGGCCTATTTGCATGGTCGGGGCCAGCGCGAGAACCACTGTGACTAATCGGCGACTATATCGTAGGCGTCCACCCGCCACGCTCCGTCGACCAGGCTGAGCTGATTCCAGCATGCGGTTCGCTGACGCACATCGCCGAGTGCGGGGTCAAGCTGTCCCAACAGGGCGCGGTTGAACGCATCATGGGACACCATGACCAGCGGTCCGGACCCATAATCGGCCACCAGCTCGAAGAATGCTTGGCCAGCGCGCGCGATTAGCACCGTGAGTGGTTCGACACCGGGAGCGAAATCGACGCTGCCGTATTCGCGCTCGACCTCCTCGCGCACCCGGCCGGTCATCGGGCCGTAATCACGGTCGTTGAGCCGGGCATCGACTGTGACCTGCGCACCGCAGGCCGCACCGATCGCCTGCGCGGTGGCCACGGCTCGTTGCAGCGGACTGCAGATGATCGCAGTGGGGTGTTTGGGCGCGAGCGCATCGGCGAGCCGGGCCGCCTCAACAAGCCCGACCGTGTCTAATGGAGGGTCGCTGAGCCCTCGCAGTCGTCCTTCCGCGTTGAGCGCCGTGCGCCCATGCCTGGCTAAAAAGACGCGATCAGCGAGTGGGCTCATTGCGCAGCCTTTCCGAACTCAGGGACGACGACAATCGGACGGTTACTGTGCCGCAATAAGTTTCGCGCCACATTACCGGTGATCATGTGTCCGAATGCCGCGCCGATGCCTTGTTCGGGCCGACCGACGATCAACATCGAGGCCCCGTGTTGGTGAGTGGCTTCCAGCAACACGGTCGCCGGATCGCCTTGGAGCCGATGATAGGTCCACTGCACGGCGCCGAGGGTATCTGCCAGATGCTGACGTTCAGCGTCAACATCGTCGCCACCAGGGCCGGGGTCATCGGCATCATCGATGACGTGAACGACATGCAGTGGCACGTTGAGGGCACCGGCGAGTTCACCGGCGAAAACCAGTGCGGCCCTGCTGGCTGGGTGGCGGTCGTATCCGACAACTAGAACCACGGCGACCTCCCGCAATCCGCTTTTAGCAGGAACCATCAGCCTGGACGGCGGTTCGGGTCGTAGTTGCATACCCCGGGCGGAGATCCATCGCCTCGACCCCAAGCCTAGGCGATGGATCGGCGTCAGGTGCAATGGATCGACCACAACGCCGCTCAGTAATCGCTTTCGGCTTGACCACGACGAGCTGACATTGATTAACCGGCATCGGCGATGGAGCCCGCCCGGAATCTCGACTTCCGAACCGCTACAAGGCTGATGGCACCTGCGAACAGAGGAGTCGCAGGTGACAGTCCGCGTGATCCACCGGCTCCGGGAACACGAATCGTCACACGGCGCGACTGTGTTGCGCGGAATGTGGGGCTTTCACGGCGATCACGCCCCGCACGGTGACAAGCTATTCCAGTTGAGCCGGCATGTGCCGGTCGTGACCATCATCATCGACACCCCCAACAACATCGCCGCGTCCTTCGACATCGTCGACGAAATCACCCGCGAACAAGGCTTGGTGACAAGCGAAATGGTGCCCGCGCTAGCCGCCGAAGGCGACGACGGCAACCGAGGACCGCGCATCGCCCATCACCGTTATTAGAACGGGCGGGATGCACCCCCGCGAGCCCCTGAAACCGAACCAAGTGAATTGAGACCCTGTGCGGCAGCGAAAGAGATCGGTGTAGAACCGATCTTGTCGTCTGGTGTCGATCCCATGTCCACCGGCGCAGTCGGCGCGCCAGTTAGCGCCGCCTGATCGGGGTTTGCCGCGCGTGCCTGCTCCTCGCTGAGCTTGAGCAGTCGACGCAAGCGCACATTGTCGGCACGCAGGGTGTCCAACTCGCCGGGGAACCGTTCCTCCACAACCCACCAGTCTGGCCGGTCCAGGCGCATCAGAGGAGTGCGGGACCGTACAACGCATGGCATGGGACGATTCGCGCAGGCAACCGCTACGCGGGAGGCGTTGTGAGACAGGCAAATACGGCTCAGCTCGGCGGTATGGGAACGGGAATCGGGGAGCCCTTGACTTTAACTGGCTCGCCTGACAGCTCTGCCCCGGATTTGTTGCCCAGCTCATGCGATCCGGCCGGCTGGATGTTTTGGTTGATGTGGAACACGTTGCTCGGATCGTATTTCGCCTTGATCTCGCTGAGCCGCTGGTAATTCGGACCATAGGTCGCCCGCACTCGGTCTTGCCCCTCGTCCATCATGAAGTTGACGTAAGCGCCGCCGGCCGAGTAGGGGTGAATGGCTTCCCAGTACTCCTTCGTCCAGCGCTTCAACACTTCCGCGTTCGCCGGGTCGGGATCGACCCCGGCGATGACTTGTGAGAAGTTGACGTCCCGGTACGCCCAGGCGGTTTCGGTTTGCCCAACACCGATGGACCGCGCCGTCGATCGGGTACAGGTGCATCGTGGAGTGCATGGTCGGCAGCAACTCGGTGAAATGGGCATGGGCTTCAACCGCGCCGTCGGGCACCGTCCGGATGAAGTCGCCACGCCAATACCACTGCAGCCCTTTGGGATACAGGCCATCAAAGGTGGACTGCAGCGCGGGGAAGGGGGCCGCACCGATACCATCGAAGGCCGGCTCCATCTGCCGGATCGGCGCGAAAACCTCATCGGCCCGTGCAGGATCGCCCGTGTAGCACCAGACCACCGCACACGCCTTATGCATGTGGAAGGCTTCAGGGAACGGTGCCACCGGTGGGATGGTCATGCTTGCGAAGAACCCGTAGAGATCCTCGTCTTGAGCCGGGAGGAAATCCCGGTACCACCTGAGGATGTCGGCGGTGGCCGATGACGGCCACGCCGTGGGACCGCAGATCACCGTATGCAGCGGATGCAGGCGGAACGTGAACGAGGTGACCACGCCGAAGTTTCCGCCGCCGCCGCGCAGCGCCCAGAACAGGTCCGGGTGCTCGGATTCGGACGCCGTCACCACGCGACCGTCGGCCAGCACGACCTCGGCCTCCAACAAGTTGTCGATGGTCAGACCGTGCTTGCGGGACAGGTACCCGTGGCCGCCGCCGAGGGTGAGGCCGCCGACCCCGGTGGTCGAGATGATGCCGGACGGCGTCGCCAGCCGTGCGCGTGCGTCGCGGCGTCCACTTGACCCCATGTCGCGCCGCCTTGGACGCGGGCAATGCGCCGATCGGCGTCAACGCCGATGCGGTTCATCGGCGACAGATCGATGACGAGACCGCCCTCAACGGAACCGAAACCCGGTCCGTTGTGGCCGCCCCCACGGACGGCGACCGCGAGGTTCGACGTCCGTGCGAATTCGAGAGCGGCCACGATGTCGGTGGCGGATCCGCAGCGCACGATCACCGCCGGCCGCTTGTCGATCATGGCGTTGTGGAGCGCCCGAGCCTCGTCGTATCCAGGGTCGTCGGGCAGGATGACCTCTGCTCCGAATCGGCCGCGTAGTTCGTCGGTTGCGGTTGTCAGGCTCATGGCCGCACCTCCTCTGTTGCTTCGCGGGTCTTGATATCGCGACGCTACGAGGCGAGGAGGCGGTGCGTCATGACCACAACGAAGCATTTCCGAGGCATTTAACGATAGTCAGAACTGACTATCGACCGGCCAAACCGGCGCGGTTACGTTGATTCCATGGCGCAGTGGGTGCCACCACCGCTACCAGCAGAACTGATGGCACGTCGCCGCGGCCCGCTCGTGGGTCGCGCCGCGGAACTGGCGGCGTTCGAGCAGGCCTGGGAGCGGGTCGAGAGCGGCAATCGCCAGGCGGTTTTCATCGGTGGTGAACCCGGAGCGGGTAAGACGCGTCTGGACCGCCGAGGTGGCTGGAACGCTGGCCGACCACGGCGTCGCGGAGCTCGTGGGAGGTTCAACGGCCGAAGCGGACGTCCCGTACGCACCGTTCGCCGAGGCGCTCGATCGGCTGCTGATCGCGACCCCACCGGGGTCGATCGCGGATCCGCTCGGCGACGCGGGACCGCAGCTGCGGCGGCTCTCAACCCAAGTGGATCGGCATCTGCCCGATACCGTCCCGCGCAGACGGACGTCGTCACAGCCCGGCGCGCCCTTTTCGACGCGGTCACCGGGATCCAGCGGCGCGGCCATCGACCGCCCGAACGGTTGATCCTCGACGACCTGCATTGGGCGCAGCTGCCCACCCTCGCGATGCTCGAACACGTGCTGATCGGCTGCGCCGACGTCCGCATGCTGGTGGTGGCCACGTTCCGCACCGCCGAACCGGACCGCTCCGACGAGCTCACCACCCGGCTGGCCGAACTGCACCGGTTCGACGGCGTCCGGCGCCTGGATCTCGCGGGCCTGGACACCGAGGCGATCGCCGAGTTCGTCAGCCGAACTCAGCAGCTGGCCCCTGCGTCGGCGCGCACGGCCGCTGCCCTGCTGCGCGACAAGACCGGCGGCAATCCGTTCTTCTTGACCGAACTGGTCAACGACCTGGAAATGCCGGGGCGGGCTAGCCACATTGAGTGCGCAACAGACCGTTCCGGCATCGATCGGAGATGCCATCGCCCGCCGCCTTGGCGGACTGGGTGAACGGCGTCCGGAGGTCATCGAGCAGGCGGCGGTGCTGGGTGAGACGTTCGATCTGCCCGCGCTGATCGCGACCAGCGAGACCGATCTCACCGCGACGCTGGCGGCGGTCGATTCGGCCGAAGCCGTCGGGCTGGTCCGGGCGGTTCACGACTCCGACGGCGAGTTCTCGTTCGTGCACGCGCTGACCCGCGAGGCCGTGGTCGGCGGGATGGCGGCGTCTCGGCTGCGGATCATGCACGCCCGGGCCGCCGAAGCGCTCGAGGGGCGCGCGGACCCATCGGTTGTGCCCCGCTTGGCGAACCACTACCTGCGGGCGCACGTGCTGGGCTACCACGAGCAGGCATTGCGCTACGCGCGTCAGGCGGCCCGGATGGCCGAACAGAGCCTGGCCTACGAGGACGCGGCGAAATGGTTCGAGCGGGCGGCGTCGCTGCCCGAGCTGAGCCTCGCCGATCGGGCAAGGATGAACCTCGGTGCGGCCGCGAACCACGTGCGCGCCGGCGATTTCACCCGCCCGCGGGCATCTACGAACAGTCAGCCCGATGACGGGCCGATCATCCCGGAGGCGGCCGTCGGCTACGAGGACGCGAATGCATCGCGGGCAGGCCGATTCGAATGCGGCCGACGTGCTGGCATCCGCGATCGCGTCGAGGGGTTGGACTACCGACGACCCGCCCACGAGCAGGCTTGGCAGTGACGAGCGCTGCCGTTCGACGAGGAGGCGGACTTGGACGCGAAATCGGCAAACCCCATCGAACGCGCGCGGGCCGACCGCGATCCGGCGGTACTGCTGCACACCCTGAAGACGAGCCTGTGGCAGGGACTCACGCCGGAAATGTGCGAAATCCAATCGGAGCGATCGCCGAGGCTCGCGCACGGCGCTATCGCGCCGCGACTACGAGGCGCTGGGTGCGCCTCGCATTCGCGCGCCATGGTCAGCTATCTGGCGGGCCGGCCTGAGACCTGGCCCCGTCGGCCGCCGCATGCGGCGGGCGGCCCAGTGCGGACAACCCGTCTTCGGTTCGTCGGTGCCTGCGTCGAGCAAGCGCTGGCCTATTGCGCGGCGACTTCGCCGGCGCCGAACGGTGGGCCGACATCGCGTTGCGCACAGGCGATTTGTTCGACGCGGACGACACCGAGGGCTCGAACGGGGTCCAGATGTTCATGATCCGCCGCGAAACCGGTGACCTGAAAAGATACGGCGGGTTTGTGGACGGCAGCGAGACATTCGCCGGACGCTGGGTGCCCGGCTTGCTCGCGCTGTATACCGAGCTCAACTGCGAACGCGGGATGACCCGCGCACTCAATCAGCTGCTCAACCGCAATCTCGGCGACCGCACCGACGAAGCGCAGTGGCCGATGGAGCTGGTGTTCATGGTCGAGGCGGCGTTAGAGCTGGGCAACCGCGAAGCGCTCCACGCACTGCGCCCGTACGTTGCCCGATATGAGGGCAAGAACCTGGTGGCCGGCCAGTTCGTCGCACTGTTCGGCAGCGCCGACCGATATCTCGCCCGGATCGCTGCGCTCGGCGGTGACAGCGCTTCGGCCGAGCGGTCATTTCGGTGCGGCGCTCGAGATGGACCGGCGGATGGGTTCGGTGGTTCATGTCACCGAGACGCTGGCCCAGCAAGGTGTTTGCGGCGCCACGCGTTCGACCGGGAGACTCCGCGGTGGCCCACGAGGCCCGCGCCATCGCCGCGCCGATCGGCCAGCCCGGGTGGTCGAGCTGGTGGATTCGTTGCTGACCAGACCGGGGCCCGGACGGTCTGACGGACCGGGAGGTCGAAGTGCTGCGGCTGCTGGCCGAGGGGCTGAGCAATCGGGCGATCGGCGAACGCCTCTACATCAGCACCAAACGGGCGCCAACCATGTGCGGTGCATCGTTCGATCAAAGACCGGCGCCGCGAACCGCACGCAGGCGGCGATGTACGCCGCCGATCACGAGCTGCTCGGGTGAGGCTTTCAGATGTCGGATAACGCACCCTTCGGCATGATCCGATCTCTCACCTCGACGATGACATCGGCGGGAAGACCGGCACGCGCGGCCGCGGTTCTGATGGCCTCCGGCGACGGTGCCTCATAGAGGCAGCACGTCTTACGTTTGTCCGCCGACAGGAACGAGTACATCCAGCGAACGCCCTCCTGGTCGTTGATCCGATTGATGCCATCGGCGAGCCTCGAGGCTGGGTTCCAGTTCCTCGGCGAAGTCGCGCTCGACCATGAATATGGGCACGGCGGCTCCTGTTCACCGTCCTAAGTTCGAACCCTAGCCGCGGTCGGTTCATCATACGGCCGCATGCAACAGGGGGGCTGTTATCTAGTTGATTGGCTGTATTGGCAAATACTTTAAGCCGCCTGTGCCGCGGGCACCGGATGAAATTCGACCTATCCAGCCCGAAAGGAGCCCGAGTTGCGAAGACGGGACGGGACCAGCGGGACGCCAACGCATGCACGAAAATGACGGAGGGAGGAAGAGAATGCAGTGGACCGGGAAAAGGTGACGCTGGGGGTCAAGTGGTCGCAGGTTCAAATCCTTTCAGCCCGACCAGAAAACTGGCTTGTCACGGCCATATTTGGAGCAAGGGTATTACTTTGCGGTGGCTGAACCTCGTCGCGACGACTTCCCCAACAACTTCGTCGGCGACCTCGTTCAGGATGAGCGCGGCTGGGTCGTCGTGCCGCCGACCTGCTGGCCGGACAGGCACGGCTACGACGAGCCAGGCTTCCTCCGACAGGCAGCTCAGAACGAAGGAGCCGTGGGGGCTTTACGGTTCGTTCAAGCGATCAATCGCGCGGGCCAACGTCGTTTTGGTCCGCTCAAAAAGCCCAACGTTTGCACGTCCACAGGCCCAGTGACGCGAATGTGAACATTTAGCTCCTTGAAACGCCGGTAGCGCATGATCCTCAGCTCGATGCTTTGAGGATCAGGACCTGAGCTGCTCCTCGCTGTATACGTAACGGAGATTGATGCGGGGCTCTCCACGCGATCGAGGCAATCACGAAGATCGGCCCCGGCCACGGCGCCCGGGTCGTCCGAGTGGCCGACGTGGTAGTCGCTCTTTGTGGCGGGTGTCCCAAGCGACTCGACGCACTGCGCGAGCACGGGTTCGAGGGCGTTCCACGCGGCGACCACGTCAGTACTCTCGATCTCCAATTCGGCCAGGTGACTTGTGCTTGCCACTGCGTGATCGCCTCCTTTCACGCAGCAGCATAGTGGCCGGTGCCGGTCCTTTCTCGACATAAATCGCCGTCTCACCAACCTTGCGCTTTCCCCGCAACGGGACGATCCAGACGCCCGTGCCCGCTGCCACGGTCGAAGACCACTCCGACTAGCGCGGTCAGCCCCCGTTAGCTGCGCGCGGGAGGTGGGGATGGCGGCTGCGTCAGATTGACCGGTACGACGTGTGACGACAGCGGGTCGTACAGCACGATCTGGGTCGATTTAGCATCGTGCGGCACGTCGAATGCCAGCTTGACGCTCACCTGAAGACCTGGGTTGATGCTATTGACGACGTCTCCCAATAGCGGTGGGACCATGAGGCTGGCCGAATACTCACGCCCAGTGCGGTCCTTCAACCTTTGAGCGGCCCAATCGAACAATCTGTGTCTCGGTGCCGACGTTCCTGACTGCCATCGACACAATCACATAGACACCCTGGGCACGTGTCTGGCCGAACGTGGGGGAGGTGTCGACGGGCAGTGGGGTGCGAACCTCGAGTTCCGCTGAGCGTGTCAGAACATGTTGGTGAAATACAGTTGCAGAGAGTCGAATACGCTCTCGAAAAGTCCGCTGCTGGCGACCCCGTGCTCAATTTGCATCAATCCACGCGGCGCCGTTATTGATGTTGTCGGAGATGTCGACGAGTGTGAGATCGCCGTTGGTGGACGTGGTCGCGTCGGCGATTTGCGTCGGCGTCAACCCCAGGTACTCCACGTGCTGGACGAACAGGTTCACGAGCGGTTCCAGCAGACCTCCGGCCGTGTAGTCCTGTTGGAAGTCGGCGACTCCATCGCCGTCGAGCGTGTAGATCGTCGTCGGGTCGAGATCATCCGGCGTCAGGTTGCCAAGGACGCCGTCAAAGCCGAGGTCCGTGAGAAGAGTGTTCGTCAGGTTCGAGCCGAATAACGCATCCATGTCTGGTACCAGATTGGGCCATATGGCGCCCGGGAGGGAGGGATCGCCGATGAACACGAAGTGCAGGTCGGCGCTCGGGATGCCGTCGGCTTCGAGTTGGCTCATGGCGATCGACTCGGCGGTGGCGCTCTGCGAGTATCCGAAGATCGTCAGCGGGTGCTCGGCGCTGAAAGCGCCCGGGTTCGCGTTGAATTCGTTCTCCACGGCGAGGACAACGTCGTCCGCGGCTGTGAGACTACTCGGGCCCTGTTGGATCAGTTCGGGCGTCGTCAGGACCTGCAGCGGCGCGGCGCACGGGTCGGTGCCGACCATGTCGCAGACCGTCGAGTAGGTCGCGCCATCGTCGAACCCCAGCGGGTGCAGATAGAGATCCTCGGCGGCCTGCGCGAAGGCGGTGTCCGGCGTCGGCTCGGTGGTCCCGCCGAGGATGATCGCCGTGTCGCTCCCAGCTAGCGGGTCGCCCGCGTCGGCGTAGGCGGGTTCGCTGAACGCCGCGCTAACCATGCCAACGAACGTGCCAACAGCGCCAACGTACACGAGCAACTTATATCCGTTCACTGCTGCGCTCCTTCGCTCTCACCGGCGCCGCCCGCACTGTGACCGGCGTCATCGCATCTTCTTATCTGAAGTTAACCCTGGATTCAAGGAGCTCTGATTCGGTCCGGCCCGGAGGCCGCGGCGATACAGCACGTCCACTCGACAGTGGGTGCATTGTGTTGTTTGTCCCACTCGCTGGCTAATTCGCTGGCCGGCACAGCGTTTACTTTGTGATGACGAAAACCCTGGCGGCGCCCTTCGAACGGGTACACGGGTTCGATGAGCTCGCGGCCGATATTTAGCCCGACCGCCGGCTCCTAGCGGTCAGATCCGCGCTCCGTAGGCGGCAAGGGCCGTGGCTATCGCCAGGACGCCCCAGCCAAGCGCCACGGGCCACCAGGGTTCGGTCGGTTCGGTGGGCTCCTGGTGAGCGGCTACCGGAATCGTGCTCGGAAGCAGGGAACTTGGCGGAACGACCTGTGGGCTCTGCACCGGCGTCACGCTCGGCAGCACGGGCTCCGGCTCCGGGGGAGCCTCGGCAGTCTGCACCGGCGTCAGGCTCGGCAGTAGGGGCTCCGGCAGATCCTCCGTAGTCTGCACCGGCACCCTGCTCGGGATCGTCTGGGCTTTGTCGCACACGTTCGACGTGTGGTACACCTCCACGTAATGCTGACAGTTCTCGCACGACGTGGGGTTTGCGAAAACGCCGGCACATGCCGCTTGTGCCACACCGGGTGTGGTGGCGAGCACCGACAACGGTGCGAGAGCTATGGCTGTTGCAGCCGCAATCCCGAGTGCTTTCATCTCGTGACCTTTCGGGAACCGCACTGGCTGGGGAGCTGCTGCTGCGATTACCGCGATTCGTCCTGACGGGTAGCGGCGCCTTCGCCGTTACCCGCCAAGTATCGCACCGTGTGCCGATTGGACATGGGGTTTCCGCGTTTGTCTTGTGGTGGTGATCGTGGCCGCCGTTGGTGCGTGCGGAGATGGGACCTTCGGCCGTAGCGGCCCGCCATGGTTCCCGACGAGAATCGCGCCATGGCACAACACATCGCACAACGCGAGCTCGAAGACCTCTCACGCGACGAGTGCTTCCGGCTCCTCGCTACCACAAACGTCGGGCGACTCGTGTACCAAGACGGACTCGGACCGCTCGCCGTGCCCGTCAACTACGCCATGCAGGGGGAAGACATCATCTTCCGCGTCGAGGGTGGGGCGAAACGAGCGGCCATGCAGCAACCGATGCTCGCCTTCGAAGTCGACCACATCAACGAGGAGCAGCATTCCGGATGGAGCGTGCTGGTGCGCGGCGCCGGCGCCGAGGTCTCCCTACAACGGCGTCCTGCGCTGCGGGCGGTCCCGACGCCGTGGGCAGTCGGCCTCCACAGGGTATGGCTTCAGATTAAGCCGGACACCGTCACTGGACGGCGGTTCGGTGAGGAGCGGCCGTCGTGGTGACAGTTCGGATGCCCAGCAGCTGTGCCGATCACGAGCGAATCGCATCGCACGAAGGACCCCGTGAAATGGTCCACGAGATCTGTACCCGTGTTGTTGGTCCACGGTTATGAGAGTTGAGGGCAGAGTGATCATCAGGAGGTCACATGCCCCGTATGTATCCGGCGATGGTGCGCCGGCAAATCGTTTTGCGGCTGCGATCAGGTGAACCGGTCGCCGTGGTCGCGGCCGAAACCGGGATCTGCCAGGCCACACTATTTCGGTGGAAGCGCCAGGCACTCATCGATGCCGGGGTCATTGAGGGCATCCCGAGCGTGGAGGCCGACGAACTGGCCGCAGCCCACAAACGCATCGCGCGCTCGAAGCCGAACTGGCGCTGACCCGAGATGCCTGCGAGCTGTTCGACGAGCAGGCGGTGGTGCCCCCAAAACGCCGACGCGTGATCGCTGAAGGGCTGATCGCGCGAGGACATTCAGCCCGATCAGCCTGCCGGATAACGGGATTGGCGCGCTCTTTGCTGCAATACCATCGCCGACGCCCGGTACCCGATCGCGAGATCCGGCGGCTGATCGTGGCCGACACCATCACCGAGATCCACCAACGTTCCCGTGGCACATACGGCGTCGACGGGTCCGCGCCGCTCTGTTGGCCGACTACGACATGAACGTCAACCTCAAACTGGTCACTCGATCATGGCCGAAAACGGTCTGTACGGGCTGCCGCGACCCGGGCGGCGTCTGCCCAACCTGATCCGGGTCGACACTCCTGCTGACCTAGTCAACCGGCAGTTTATCGCGACTCGGCCCAACGAACTGTGGTGCACCGACATCACCGAGCATCCGCCCGTGACGGCAAAGTGTATTGCTGTGCGATCTTGGACTGCTTCTCGCGAATGATCGTGGCCCGCACGTTTTCCACCACCGCCGATACCGCATTGGTCAACAACGCCGTCAACATGGCCGTCGCCAACAGAAACCACAGGGGCACAACGATTCTGCACGCCGATCACGGCACCCAGTTCACCTCGTGGAGCTTCGGTGAGAACATCCGCCGCTGGGGCCTGCTCGGCCTCGTTCGGCACCGTCGGTGACTGTATGACAACGCCGCCATGGAGTCGTTCTGGGCCCGGCTGCAAGTCGAGCTACTCAACACCCGCAAATGGGCGACCACCTTGGAGTTGGCCGCTGCGATGGCTGACTACATCGACAACTTCTACAACGTCGAACGCCGTCACAGCTACCTCGGTAACATCAGCCCGACAGAGTTCGAAACGCTCTGGACGTCCACCTATTCAGTCCCTCAACTCGCATAACCACGGCTCAAAACGCCGGGCACAGATCAAGTAGACGTGAGAGTCTTTCTACTAGAGACGATGTCGAGCGTAGCCGGGGCCGGCCCCACCGAGGTGCGGCGTCAGTAGTTTCGCGGCAGTGCGGCGACCATGGTTTCGACCTGGGTGCCGGTGATGCTTGCGCCTGGTAACCCGAGGATGCGGTCAGTGGCCAGTCTATGAAGCGCGAATCTGGTTGTCAGCAGCGTCAGTTGCCGGTACCTCGTCGAGTGACGACGCCCGGGACGTCCGAATTCCGCTGCCCTCTGCTCTTTACTGTCAGGCGTGGCGTCCGGATTCCGTCCTTGATTACGCACAGCGCCATAGTGGCCGACGCCCGGTATCGAGGATTACAGAACGTGGGCCGTCATGGCATCGCCTCGGCCCACGCGATATGCCCTTCGAAGCCAAGCGTTTTCGCCATGTCGCGGTAGCGATCCCGAAAGTCGCGATAAGCCGCGGCATCGCCGTGAGCCCGTGCCAGCAGAGCCCGCAGCCGCAGCAGCCAGATGTCGCGGATCACCAGACCCTCATCGGCTGGCGCGGCCGCTAACCGCTCGATCGCGGCCTCGGCTTCGGCCACGTCACCGTCGGCCCCGCGGTCCAGCAGTGTCTCCACCAGAACACCCGTCGCTGGAATGCCCCACGCCAGCAGTTGTCCCTCGCGGAACAGATGGTCGACGGCGGCGCGCATGAGCGGTATGGCGTCATCGCGATCTCCACGCCGAGCCCTCTCACGCGCCAAGTACACATTGATGATCGGTAACTCGCCCAGGTTGTGTCCCTGGCGCAGGAACACGTCGCTGACCTCGGCCAGGAGCTTCTGTCCGCGGTCACGCTCCGCAGCCGTGTGACGGTGCACCAGCGCAAGGCCCAGCGTCATCCGGGCGAAGGCCACCGCGAGGTCATCACCGGATCGTTCGGCAATCCGTAGGGCATCCTCGATCTCGCGCATCGCGCGAATCGTCGGGCCTCAGCACGCCATTCGGTATTCCCGCGTCGTAGACGTAGGCGACGACCGTGGCGTAGGACATGGGGTCGGCGCTGCGGGCCATGGCCAGGCCGTGCCGCAGGTCGTCGCGCCATCCGGGACGACCCAGGCAATAACGGGCATCAGCCCGCGTCGTGAAGGCGAGCGCTAACGGAGACCCGATAATGAAGTTGCCTTTCGACGGGTCACCGTCGGCCAGGTCGATGACCCTCTGTGACCACCGCAGCACGTCACACCACTCGGCGCTTCCACCCTTGGCGTAGATCGCCGTGAAGGACAGCCCCACCGTCAAGGTCGGATCGCCGATCGACTCGATGAGGGCCATGGTTTCCGATGCCAGCTGCGACGCCTCGCGCACCCGGTCCTGAAACGCGTGATCGATCACCAGCCCCGCCATGCCGATGGCCAGTGACGCCTTGTCCCCGGCGGCGGTGCACAACTCCCGCAATTCCTCAAAGCGGTCACCGGCAACGTTTACATGGACTCGCCAGGCGATCCCGCACAACATGGTGCGCGGGGCGATGCGCATGGCTGCCCGGTTCGGGTCCTCGGCGGGTAGTGCGTCGGCGATCTTTTGGGCGCGCTCCCAACTCAGCCATGCCGCGTGCGATGTCGCGGTTGGTCGCCCACGTTGCGGCGCGCATGTGCCAGCCGTAGGCGGCGTGCAGATCACCGGCGGCCTCCAGATGTTCGGCGATCAGCGCCGCGTTCTCCTCCGCCGCTGCCGGGTCACGTGATTCGATCGCGGCCGCGACGCGCCGGTGCAGCTCGGCGCGATCCGATTTGAGCTGGGATTCGTAGGCCACCGTGCGGATCAGCGGATGGTGGAACACATACTCGGGTTGTCGGGTGAATCGTGATCTGATCGATGAACTCGCCGCTCAGCAGGTCCTCGCAAGACAGGATCAATTCCCAGCGTTTCGAGCAGGTCCCGGCTGAACCGCGAGCCGATGACCGCGGCTGCGCTCAAGGTGCGCTTGGCCGCCGGGTCAAGCCGGTCGATGCGGGCGGCGATGGTCGCCTGCAAGGTGGCGGGCACACTGACCTCGGCAGCATCGGCGGTCGATTCGTAGGCGCTGCGGTTGCCCCGCAGCACGCCGCGCTCGGCCAGGTCGCGCACGATCTCCTCGGCGAAAAACGGGTTTCCGGCGGCCTTCTCGGCGATCATGGTGGCCACCCCGCCGACCGAGGGGTCCGGCCCGAGCAGCTCGGAGACCAGTGCTGCGGTTTCCGAATCACTCAGCGGCGCAAGGGCGATGGTCTGAGCACCGGCCACCCGGCTCAACGCACCCCGATATTCGGGGCGGTAGGTGACCAGCACCAGCGAGGGCGTCTGCGGGATCACCGTGAGGAACTCGGCCAGCATCGACTCGCTGACCTCATCGATCCAGTGCGCGTCCTCAATGACATAGACCGCCGGTACTTGGCGGGCCAACGAGGCGGCATTGACCAGCGCGGTCAACCGCCGCCGCCGGGCATCCGGATCGATCTTGGGCAGCTCCACCTCGGGATCGGCGATGCCCAACAAGTCATCGAAGAGCAGCAAGTCCTCGGGGTCTGCATCGGGCACTCGGGCGCGCACTCGGTCGCGGGCGGCCGCGCCGTCCAGACCGCGCACGCCGAAGGCTGCACGCAGCAGCCGCGCCACGACATGGAAGGGGACGTCGCTGGCGTGCGATTCGCAGTAGGCGGTGAACACCTCGACACCTCGCGCCCAGCTGCCATCGCCGCGACCTCGCGCACCAGACGGCTCTTGCCGATGCCCGGTGAGCCCACCACGCTGACCACCGCGCCGTGGCCGTCGACGGCACGCTCCAACAAGCCCTCGACGGCGGCCATCTCCCAGCGCCGACCGACCAGATTCGACTCAGCACGCCCGGCAGCGCGATGCCGTTCCGCCATGCCCAACAGCCGACGGGCGGGCACCGGCTCGTCGGCACCCTTGATCTGAACCAGCTCACGCTTCGCCCAGAGCCGCAGCGCCCTCAACAAGTCGCGCTGTCGACGCGCTGAGCATCACGCCACCCGGCGGGGCCACCGATTCCATCCGCTGCGCCATGCCGACCTGCTCACCGACGGCGGTGTAACCGAAAGGCCCCGAACCGATCTCACCGGCGATCACCTCACCGGAATTCAGTCCCACCCGCAACTGCAGGTCGATACCGTCGCGGTCTCTGACCTCGGCGGCCAGCCGGGCGGTCTCCTCCTGGATGCCCAGCGCCGCCAAGACAGGCACGAATAGCGTGGTCCTCCAACGCCACCGGCGCGCCGAACACCGCCATGATCCCGTCGCCGGTGAACTTGTCGACCGTGCCGCCGTACCGCTGCACCACCGCTGCGCAGCGGTCGGCCAGCTCGGCCATGATCTCGCGCAGCCGCTCCGCCCCCACCGCCGCGGCGATGTCCATCGAATGCACCACATCGGCGAACAGCACGGTTACCTGCTTGTACTCCGCACGGGTGTCCTGCTCCGTGACCGGTGCACCACAGCCGTCGCAGAATCGAGCACCCTCCCGCGGCTCGGTGCCACACGTGCGGCACGCGGTCGCTGCGGTCATGTCGTCGCATCTCGATCGCGGGTGCGGTTACGAGAACAGGTCCGTAAGGTTGACCACGGTACCTAGGGTCGCGAACAGGGGTTACGGCACCGAGTATGAGGTCGTACGGAACCAGTGCGGTGTTGGCGGACATCGGATCAAGGATCGCGCCCAGGAAATTGCCGGCATCGAGCTGATCGGTGGACAATGTTGGCGTCATATGCGGGGAGACTGTTGAGCAACACATCGATTGCATCCCCAAGGGCGTGCAACGAGGAATAGTCGTAGGAGAGCGTGTGCATCGATGTCATTGACGATGTCTGTCGGCGACGAGCTTAGCGTCACGTCGGAAACCGGGAAGCCGGCGTAGCTTGAGGAGCCCATCGATGACGTCGGTAAACGACGGGTTCTCGGGGGCAACGCCAATCGTGTACAACGCGTCCGCGAATGGCAGCAACGGCGCGACCTGGTCTTGGTAGCTGACCGGGTGCTGCAGATCGTTGAGGGCGTCGGTGACTCCCTGCTGCCAGCCGTTGCTCAGTGCGTCGGAGAGTTGCGTCTGGTTGATGTCGGGGAACAGCCCGAAGGTGGTGGGCACGTTGGCCGGACCCTGATTCCAGCCCTCGGTGATGCTGCCGTAGCCCAGGTTCACGTCGGATCCGGGTATCGGGTTCCAGCAGGTCATAGAGCGGCTGTCCGATGCCCGGGATCAGCAGCAGCGGCTCCAAGATCGGCAGGTTGTCGTTCGGAATCAGGTAGTAGTCGGTCAGCCCTTCCCCGGTGAGCGCCTCAGATCCCGGCAACAGCATCGCGTTGTTGATCTGGTCGGGGGTGATATCCAGATACAGGAAGTGCCCCAAAAAGAATCCCAGCATCGGCGTTGAGGTCCGACAGCAGGTTGGTCGTGTAGTGCGGGAAGTCGGCGAAACCGTCGTATTCGAGGGTGTAGATGTCGGTCGGGTAGAGATCAGATGGTGTCGGGGGGTTCGAAGGAGCTGTCCAAAGCGCTGAAGGCCGAGGTGTTACCGGCCGGAAAATCGAACGTGTTGACAAAGCCGCCGTTAGGATTTTGCGGATCGCCGACTAGCACGAAGTGCACATCGTCACTGGGCACACCTTGTTGGGCGAGCACCGACATGACCTGCGATGCGGCATCTGAACTCTGCGAGTAGCCGAAAACCACAACGGGATTCTCGGGGCTCACCCCCCCGCCGGCTATTTGGCTTTCGATATCCGAGACCATGATCGACTGGTCCTGACCCAGCGACGTGGCCGGCCCGAGGCTATTGACACCGGTAAACGGAAGAACCCATCTGGGATATAACGAGGATTGAGCGGTACCGGTGAAGCCGAGTTGCTGCAGATAGAGCGTGTCGGCGGCATCCACATATTGCGGGGGCGGCGTAGGGACACCGCTGGGCCCGAAAACCAATGCCGTGCCGTCCCCGAGCGGAGACTCTGCGGTGTCGGCGAGCGCGGCCGCCGGGTTGAGCATCGATATCAACCCACACAGACCGACCGTGAGTAAAAGGCCCACACTTGCGCGGTGAAACTCTGTACTCGACATCACACACCCCTCGAACCGCCGATGTTGAATCCCGTGAAAACCGGGCGTGCGAAACGCATAGGGCATAGTCACTCGCATTGAGGTAGGGCGAGCTCAGTAACACACCACTGCAGTTTCGCCCGGTCCCGGGGCGGTACTACTTAGCGGTGTAATCGGTTTGTCGCGCCCCAGGGCGGGGTAGCAGGGCGGCGAGTTCGTCGCGGCTCGTGGTTCCGGTCTTCAACATCGCCCGATAGACGTGGCTTTCGACGGTGCGTACGGACAGAGTCAGTCGCTCGGCGATTTCGCGGCTGGACAATCCCTCGCCGATCAGCATCACGATCTCGCGTTCCCGATCGGTCAGCGGCAACGGCTCGCCGGCCTGACGAAGCGCTGATGTACTGGCACCGCATTGTTCGGCCAGAGCGGCGGCGCGTGTCGAGCAACCCAACGCCGATCCCCGAAGCCCTTGCCGTCGATACGCCAGGGCCGCTTGAGCGGCCGCATCGACGGCGGCAACAAGGTCGCCCATATGCTCGAATTCTTCTGACACCGAGGCTAATTGGGCGGCGTCGCCGTCGCGCAGGGCCTCGGCGAACCGCGCGGCGACGCCGACGCGGGGCCCCTCGACGATCCCCTCGAGCTCACGCAACCGAGGTGCGCTCGAACGGTCCCCGAACTGGGTGGCGGTCTGCAGACACATCACTTCTGCTGCGAATTGTCCTTTAGCGGCGGCCCTTTGGGCCGCCGACAACAGACGGCGATCGCCTCGCTGACCGCGCCCTGGCCCGCGGCCACCCACGCCCGGGCCAGGCTCAACTCGTAGTCCAGCGACCGAAAAGGACGTCGCATCTTGTCGAGCGCGGCAAGTGCGGCGGCTGCCTCGTCAGTTGACCCGCGTACGGCTAGCGCGGTCGCGCGTGGGATGTGATAGCGGTACCCCCAGCCCAAAGGGTGGGTGCCGGACATCCCTACCGCTGCCTGTTCCAGCAACGCACACGCGGAATGAAGGTCGCCTGCACCGAGGGCGGCCCGACCCGCCACGGCAGCACCGAGTAATTGAGCCGCTCCCGGAAGGTCGGCTGCCTGCTGCTGCACGCGTTCGACCACATCAGAGGCGTCGCCGATCCGCCCCGATAGCACCAGCGCGCTGACGTGAGAATCAGCGATGTTGAACCTCATGTGCGGAGCGTCGAAAGAGCGAGTCGCAGCGATGTATCCCGCTTCTGCAGTGCCCACAGCTGCGGTGGTGCGTCCGGCGTCCGCGGCTATGGTGGCGAGAGCCCAGGCTATCTCCGCACCGACGACGGCGGGCAGGTCATCGAACGCGAGTTTCTTCGACGCTTGCAACGCCTTATCGGGCTGGTCCATCGCAAACCAGTACACGGTGAGGAAGGCGTCGATATAGCTGTGAACCTGCGGTGGTGTGGTGCGCGACGCGTCGTCGATGATTTCTTTCGCGCGTGCGGGGTCACCGAGCGCCCAGAGTAGGTTGCTCGCGCGAAAGAACGCGAATCTCGCGCGGTCGCCGTCGGTCAACTGGCCGGTATCAATCTCGGCGAGCACCGCGTCTGCCTCTTCGCCACGGCCAAGCCACGAAAGAGCATGCGCGCGAACAAAGTTCGGTTCCACGACCCGCTCCGGCGTGGATGGCCGCCTCCGCGAGTCGATCGGCCAGGGGCAGATCCGCCAGCCAGACGGCGCCGTGGGCCGCCCTGACGAGCAGGTCCGCGTCGGGGGCGAGGTCGGAGTCGAGACTCAACGTGGCCCGCCGCACGACGACCTGGATGTCGTCACGCTCATCGGACCCGGCGAGTTCGGCGGCGACCAGCCCGCGCAGCCGCCGCAACTTCGTGGGTGGCGCGCCTCGGCGGCGCACCTCACCGTAGAGCGGATGCGCCACCCGCACCTGCACCCCAGCAACGCCGGGCTCGAGCGTGATCAAACCGCGGGTGTCGGCCTCCTCGACCGCGGCCGGATCGGTGATCCGCCGCAGCGCCGCGAGTTCAATCGGCTCCCCAACAGCCAGCGCGTCGACCACATCATTAACCGGGGCGGGTAGGTCCCCGATGCGGGATTCGATCAGCTCGACCAAGCTGGGCGGCATGATCGGATCACCGATCCAGCGCCAGTACCCGTGCTGTTCTACGACGCGGCCGTCAGCGACCTCCTGCTCGACGATGTTCCGTAGATACAAGACGTTGCCGCGAGTAAGCTTCCAAAGCCGCTGAGCGGCAACCGAATCCACCGATCCGCCTAACGTCGCCGACAGTAGCGTGGTGGTTTCGTCGAGCGACAGCGGCTGCAGATCAAGCCGCTCGAACCGGCCATCCTTCCATATCTCCTGCGCCGCAGCGGGAATGGGTTCACCGTCGCGAACGGTAAGCAGCAGTTTCGCCGCGCCGCGCTGCATGATCTGGTGCACAACGAATATCGACAAATCGTCAAGCAGATGCACGTCATCGACACACAGCACCGCCGTGGCGTCCGAAGATGCGGCCGTCAGCGACTCGATGACTCCCCGCAGCAATTGAACGGTATCGGTGACATCCGACGGCGCCCATGCGGTGAAAGCACCGAGCGGAATCGCCCGAGCCGACGATGTGCCGACCGCCCATCGGCATTCGCATCCTTGCGACTCAGCAGCAGATAAGGCCTCACGGGCGATCCGGCTTTTGCCCACACCCGCCGCCCCGTAGACAACGATCCCGGAAGCATCCGAAGCCAAGATGGCGGCCTCGATAGCTGCCATCTCCTCCGAGCGGCCAATTAACGGCCACGGCAAGCGCACCCAGAAAGCGTAATGCGATCACCGCAGACGCTGGCGCTTATCGCACCCTTCTGCTCATGCCACTTATCGCTACCTGATCAAACCTCTTCTGGGGACCGTTTAGTGCCCAACGCCGGTGAACCGGGACCTAGGGACCGAAAGGCGGCGGAGGGCTCTGATCACCGCAGCGACCGCGTGCCGCAGGTGTGACACCGAGGCGCGCGAGGGTGCGGTTACCAAAAGAGCTCAGCAAGGTTGACCGCGGTACCTAGGGCCGCAAACAGGGCGGGTTCGGCCCCCAGGAAAAGGTCGTTCGTAATCAGTTCCGTGTTGGCGGACATCGGGGTGAGGATCGCGCCCAGGAGGTTACCGGCATCGAGCTGATCCGTGACAATGTTCGCGTCGTACTGAACGGGGTCGTGACGCCGGGGATGCAGTTACCTGAGATCGAGGCGCCCTCACCGCCGGCCCGCCGGCCGCGCCGTTGCCGCGAGGGTGCCGTTGCTGAAACGGCCGAATTGCTCGATAGCCGTGAACTCCCTGTCGCACTCCGGGCATACGGACATACCGCTTCTGACGATGCTCGTCATGGCCCTTTGAGAGCCAACGCCGGAAGTGAAGCGTGCACACCGTCCACACCGTCGCGAAACTTCGACGATCTACGGCATCCGCGTCTACGTCAACCCGTTATTCCCGGGTTGGCCGAACAGCAGCCCGCCGGCGCCGCCGGTGCCGGGCGTGCCCGGGGTCGTGCCAAGCCCGGCGTTGCCGCCGTTGCCGCCGTTGCCGAGCAGGCCGGCGGGGCCGCCGTTGCCGCCGTTGCCGCCGATCACTGCGCCGTTGCCGCCCTCGCCGCCGGCCCCGCCGGTGCCCAAGAGTAGGTAGCCGCCCTCGCCGCCGGCCCCGCCGGCCCCGCCGTCGCCGGTCGCTGAGCTTCCGCCGGTCCCGCCGGCACCGCCGGGCCCCTCAACCAGGCCGGCGTTGCCGCCCTGTCCGCCGGCCCCGCCGGTGCCCATTGAGCTGGATCCGCCGGCTCCGCCGGCACCGCCGCCGTTGGTGAGCCCTACTGCATTGCCGCCGGCCCCGCCGTTCCCGCCGGCGGTCGCCCCGAACCCGCCGTCCCCGCCGGCCCCACCGGCGCCTTGCAACTGGCCCGCATTGCCGCCGGTCCCGCCGGCTCCGCCGGTGCCGGCCGCGCTGGCCCCGCCGGCCCCGCCGATGCCGCCGTTGCCGAGCAGACCCCCATTGCCTCCGGCCCCGCCGGCGCCCCCGGCGGTCTCGCCGAATCCGCCGGCCCCGCCGGCCCCACCGGGGCCGATGAGCAGAGCCCCATTGCCTCCGGCCCCGCCGGCACCCCCGACGCCAGCATCGCTGAATCCGCCGGCCCCGCCGTTCCCGCCGCTGAGCCCGCCGATGCCGGACAGCAGCCCGCCGGTCCCGCCGGCTCCGCCGGCCCCACCGTTGCCGAGAATCGAGCCCCCGCCAGTCCCGCCGGCCCCACCGTGGCTGAACAGCAGGCCCCCATTGCCGCCGTGTCCGCCGGCCCCGCCGACCCCGCCGGGCGCCGTGCTCAATCCACCCGCGCCGCCGGTCCCGCCGTAGCCCGTCAGCGGGTCGCCGGAATTACCCCCTGCCCCGCCGGCCCCGCCGTCGCCGGTCGCTGAGCTTCCGCCGGCCCCGCCGGCCCCGGCGTAGCCCAGCAGCCCAGAATCGCCGCCATTACCGCCGGCCGCGCCGGTGCCAGGCGCGCCGGAGCCGCCAGCGCCGCCGTCGCCGAGCAGCAATCCGCCGTTTCCGCCGTCTTCTCCGGTGCCTGGGAGTCCGTTGGCGCCGTTACAAATCAACCCGCAGTAATCGCCCACCATGGCCGGATCAACCTTCTCCGCCGTGGTGTTGATCGCGTTATCGACCTCGGTCCCAAATGGGCTCGTAATCCAGTCCTGTTCAAGCCCATGGACAAACGTGTTCCAAGAATCGGCGCTCGACGCCGCAGAGCTGGTGTCCGACGCCGCCGAGCTGGTCTCGGAAACCACGCTGGCCACGCTGCTGCTCGCCCCGAACAACGAGTCCGAACTGCTAAAGTCCGCCAGCACAGAGTCCCATCCGCTGGAACTGGTGAAATCCCCCAGCACAGCAGTCAAATCCGTGCCCAGCGTGGGGTCAATGCTCGAAATAGAGTTGATGATCGGATCAACAATCAGGTCAAACTCATCAGCATGCGCCGACGGCGTCATGGCCAACGGGGTCATGCTGAACGCCAAGAACGCGCCGGCACTCGCAATAAAACCAACCACAGCACGACGGAGTGCCTTCGCGTTACGGGTCCGACGATTCCACTTGCTGAAGCGCTTAGCCATGGCCGGGGCCTTCCCTGAGAGAAACCTGAGGCCTTACTGCGATGCGAATCATCGCCCACCGGCCGTGCGACGAGCGCAGTACCGCGCTACTGCAATTCGCTCTGGTTTCGGCGCGTTACTACTTAGCAGCAACGCTGAGCCAGACGACGCGGGACCCGCGTCGTCCGCTGTTCGCTACCTGATCAAACCTCTTCTGGGGACCGTAAACCGCCCTATGCTGGTGAATTGGGATCTCGGGGGCCGAGGGCGGAGGGTCTGATGACCGCAGCGACCGCGTGCCGCACGTGTGGTACCGAGCCGCGCGAGGGTGCGCGATTCTGTGATGGCTGCGGTGCACCGGTCACGGCGCACGATACCCATGCCGAGTACAAGCAGGTGACGGTGCTGTTCGCCGATGTGGTGCACTCCATGGACATCGCCGCGGCGCTGGGTGCGGAGCGGTTGCGCGAGATCATGGCCGAGCTCGCCGACCGCTGTGCGGCGGTGGTGCAGCGCTACGGCAGCACGGTCACACAGTGGACCGGCGACGGGATCATGGCGGTGTTCGGCGCGCCAATCGCGTTGGAGGACCACGCCGTTCGGGCCTGTCTGGCGGCCTTGGGCCTTCAGGAGGAGGCGACGCGGCTTGCCGTCGATGTGCGTGAGCGCGACGGTATCGATCTGCGGTTGCGGGTCGGGCTGAACTCCGGTCAGGTGATCGCCGGTGGGATTGGTTCGGGCCAGTTCGGCTACGCGGCCGTGGGTGAGCAGGTCGGGATGGCGCAGCGGATGGAGTCGGTGGCCCCGCCGGGTGGGGTGATGCTGAGCGCGTCGACGGCGCGACTGGTTGAGGGCGCGGCGAGTCTGGCTGAGTCGGAGTTGGTTCGGATCAAGGGTGCCGAGCAACCGGTGCCCGCCCGTCGGCTGTTGGGCATGGCCGACGGGCGTCGCGCCGCCGGGCGTGCTGAGTCGGACCTGGTCGGCCGACGCTGGGAGATGGCCGCGGTCGAGGGCTTGCTGGATCGCGCCATCGACGGCCATGGCGGTGTGGTTGGCGTGGTGGGGTCGCCGGGCATTGGCAAGAGCCGCCTGGTGCGCGAGGTTAGCGCAATCGCAGCGGCCCGGGGTGTCGAGGTGTTTACTGCCTTCTGCGAATCACACGCCAGCGACATCCCGTTTTACGTCGTGACGCGGTTGCTGCTCGCGGCCACCGGCGTGCGCGGCCTCGACAATGCGGCCGCTCGTACGGCGGTGCGGGCTCAATTCCCGGACGCCGACCCCGAGGACGTGCTGCTGTTGGAGGACTTGCTGGGCATCGCCGACCCTGAGGTGGCGCTGGCCCGGGTCGATCCGGATGCCCGGCGGCGGCGGTTGACCGCGCTGGTCAATGCCGCGTCGCTGGCCCGAAAAGCCCCGGCGGTCTACGTCGTTGAGGACCTGCACTGGATCGACGAGGTCAGCGAATCCCTGGTTGCCGACCTTGTGACAGTGGTCCCGCAGACGCACTCGCTGGTGCTGATCAGCTACCGGCCCGAATATCGCGGCGCCTTGAGCCAGGTGCCCGGTGCGCAGAGCATCGCCCTTGCGCCGCTGAGTGATTCGGAGACCGCGGCGTTGGTCTTGCAGCTGCTCGGGCCAGACGGCTCGGTTGGCGGGTTGGCCACCAGGATCGCCGAGCGGGCCGCCGGCAACCCGTTTTTTGTCGAGGAGATGGTGCGCGATCTGGCCGAACGCGGTGTGCTGACCGGAGCCCGTGGTAATTATGTCTGCCAGGTCGATCATGCCGATGCCGCCGTGCCGGCGACCCTGCAGGCCACCATCGCCGCCCGTATCGACCGGCTCGCCCCCGCCGCCAAGCAGACTCTGAATGCCGCCGCGGTAATCGGGTTGCGGTTTGGTGCAGAGCAATTGGCATTGCTCGATGGTGAGGCCGAGCTGGGCGAGTTGATCGCTGCCGAACTCGTCGACCAGGTGCGGTTCACCCCGCACGCCGAGTACGCCTTCCACCACCCGCTGATCCGGACCGTGGCCTACGAAGCACAGTTGAAGTCCGACCGCGTCGAACTGCATCGGCGTCTGGCAACCGCGATCGAACAACGTCACCCGGATTCGCTGGATGAGAACGCGGCGCTGATCGCCGAGCATTTCGAGGCCGCCGATGACCTGCGCGCCGCTTTCGGCTGGCACATGCGCGCCGGGGCATGGGCGCAATCCCGCGATATCAGGGCCGCGTGCATCAGCTGGGAACGGGCCCGAACGGTCGCCGACCGGTTGCCCACCGATGACCCGGGCCGGGCGTCGATGCGCATCGCCCCGCGGACTCTGCTGTGCCATCGAACACCGTCCGGGTCGCCGGCAGCATCGCCGACACCGGCTTCGACGAACTGCGTGACCTCTGCAGCGCCGCCGGCGACACAATGTCGCTGGCGATCGGCATGGCCGGCCTGATGAACGACGCTGGTATTCCATAACCGCTACCGGGAAGCGGCGCGGGTTGCGTCGGACTGCAGCCGGCTGCTCGAGTCGATCGCCGATCCGGCGTTGACGATGATTGATGTTGTTCGTGGGCCAATCTATGTGGGTGGCAGGCCAGGCAGCCGAAGGTCTGCGCTTGGCGCAGCGCGTCATCGACCTGGCCGAAGGCGATCCCACCAAGGGCAGTCTGGGCCCCATCGGGTCACCGTTGGCGATGGCGATCATGATGCGTGGCAGCCTGTCGATATTGCCTCGGCCTTCCAGGCTGGAGGGAAGACCTCGATCAGGCGATCGCGATGGCCCGCAGCGTCGACCTAACGTCCTTAATCGTCCCCGTGCTGTACAAGTACCGCTTCGCCCTCCATGCCGGGGCGTTGCTCCCCGACGCGGCGGCTGACCGGGACACCGCCGAAGCGATGGAGATGGCCGAGCATTCCGGCGATGACTTCGCGGTGGATGGCGCCCGGGTGAGTCGCGGCCTTGTCCTGATCAATCAGGGCGGTTCGCAACGCGCGGCCGGTTTCGCGCTGCTCGCCCAGTTTCGTGAAGCTAACTTGCTGCATGGGTACGCGAAAGACGTAGTGCGGACTGTCGACACCGAGATCGCGAAGGAGAAAGCCAGAACCGGCGATGTCGACGGCGCCATCGAGTTGGCACGCGCGGTCGTCGACTACACGTTCGACGCGGGCGATGCGCTCTCCCTTGGAGAGGCCACCAGGGTCTTGGTGGAATCACTGCTGCAGCGCGGGACGAGCGCCGACCTCAAAGAGGCGCAGGCCGCGATCGACCGGCTGGCAGCGGAGCCGACCGACCCGGGATTCGTCCTGTTCGAGGTTCCGCTGCTGCGGCTGCGGGCTCTGCTGGCCCAGGCTCGCGGCGATGCCGCGACTTATGCGCAGTTCCGGGATCGCTACCGCGACATGGCGAAAACGCTTGGTTTCGAGGGGCATATCGCCTTGGCCGAGGCGATGCCGTGACGGCGGCTGGATGAACCGCCGGTCGTCATTCATCCAAGACCGCCGGTTCGACGCAACTGCCTAGTTCGCTGCGTCGGCGGCAAGGACATGATTTCTAGCCATCCAATCGTCGATGTAGCTCATAGTGACCGGTAGAGCCGCCCCGGAAAACACCATGTGGTCAGAGCGGGGAATCTCTACGCAGGTGCCGTGCTGGTACCGGGCTGCGGTTCGGCGCACGATTCCGGCCGACACGATGCGGTCGCACTCGGCCCCCATCACCAGCACGGGGGCAGTGACCGCCGCGAAATCGACGATGGCGGCGTTCGAAAGCCTTGGCGCCGAAAGGAGCAGTTCCCAGAGATAGCGGCCGGATTCGCAGACGAAACCGTCATAGATCTCCCGGGCGATGTCTGCGGTCTGCGTGTTGGCGATCCAGCGTCGAGATTGCTCGAACGTCGGGGGGCGCCACGGCTTGGTCCAGGAAAGTGGCCGTAATAAGTGCGGCAGGGACATCCGCAGGGTTGTGCGGGTCGCACCGAGGATGCCCGCCGCCGGGGCGGGGCATGCTGCCAATAGGCCAGCGTGGCGTGTTCGCGCGGCGACCAACTGTGCCAGCAGCCCGCCCATCGAGTGACCTACCAGAAGCGGTGGGGAATCTAGGGAATTCACGAACGCCACCAAGTCGTCGGTGTAGTCCAGAAGGCTTAGTGACGCGACCTTCATCGCACCTTCCTGCATGGGCAATTCGTGGTACCGCAGCGTCGGGGTGTGCGCCGTGTATCCGCGCTCTTCAAATGCGGCGCGGGCCGGGGCCAACTGCTCCCCACGGCTCCAGGAGCCGTGAATCAAGACGACGTGTTTTGCTTCGGCCACGGAACTAAGGATGACAGCCAAGGCGCCAGACAGTGGCCCATACGCGTCAAGTTGTTTTGTAGGTGAGAGATACGAGGTTGTCACAACTAGGTGCGAATCAGGGGAGTCGGCGGGGGACGGCCCGAGACGTTTCTGGCTGATCAATTGAGTTCGAGAATCAATGCCGGACAATGAAATTCAGGTGCCATCCGACCGGGGGTTAAGGGGTCGCAGATTTCAAATCCTGTCAGGCGGACTTCAGATATGTGCCTTGAGCCGGTGTGTGCGCGTTAGTTTGGCGCGGGGGAGACTTCGCCGGACTCGGTGAATGTTCCGTAAGCGTCCGTTACCGCGTGCGGTGACCCCACTTGACTGTTCTGCGACACCTTCTGGTGTCGTCCATAGACGAACTCGAAGATCGGTGTGGCCATCAGGGTGGTCACGATGGCGACTAAGACGAGAATGCTGAACAGGGTCTGAGTGATGATGCCGGCCTGCAGTCCGATGTTGAGAAGAATGAGTTCGATGAGGCCGCGGGCATTCATCAATGATCCCAACGCGACAGCTTCGCGGAACGGAACTTTTCTCAGCCGCGCGGCCGACGTGCAGGCGATTCCCTTTCCCGCGATCGAGACGACGAGAATTCCCAGTGTCACCGCCCATAGTGTTGGGCTGTTCACCAGGCCGATTTGGGTGTTCAGCCCCGAGTAGACGAAGAACAGCGGCAGCAGAAACGTAGTGACGATTGGCTCGAGGCTTTCGGTAAGGCGTTGTGCGAAGAAACCGGACGGCATCGCGACACCCAGGATGAATGCGCCGAATATGGCATAGATACCGACCGTGTCGGTGAACCAGGCGCATGCCATGAGCAGAATCAGGACTGTGCTTAGCACCGGCGGCGTGATCATGTTTCGACGTTCCGACACCGTCCCGAGGCCGCGCAATGCTTTGCGACCAATCGTCAGCAGCAGCAGCGTGTACAGAATGCCGCCGACTATCGCCGTTGCGGCCACGGCGACACTGCCACGGTGGATGGCGAGCACCGTCGCCAGAATGCACCAGGAGATCGCATCGTCAGTTGCGCCACATGCCAACGCGAGCGTGCCCAAAGGCGTACCGGAAAGCTTTTGTTCGTAAATGATTCGGGCGAGCATGGGAAACGCGGTAGTCGCGATCGACGCGCCCAGGAACATCATCGCCATGACGAGCGTGACGCTTTTGTCGAAATAAGTTCCGCTGACCAAGAGGGGCACAGCAATCATCGCTCCCAATGCGAGCGGAGCGAAGATGCCTGCTGCCGAAACCGCCGCCGCGGTGCCTACACGATGCTTGATGAGATTGACGTCGAAGTTCAGGCCGATAAGAAACATGTACAGCACCAAGCCGATCTGCGACCCCGTGTACAGCACGACGTTTGCCGGGCCTGGCGGAAACAACTGGTGTTGTACGTCGGGCGCCAGGCGGCCCAACAGTGACGGACCGAGAAGCACTCCGGCAACCATTTCGCCGACAACTTGCGGTTGGCCGAGCCGCTGTGAGAGCAACCCGACGAAACGGCACGTGACCAGGATGGCGGCCAGTTCGAGAAAGAAATGAGCTGCGGTTGCTGCGGGCATGGATTACGTCCTCGCGCTTAGCGCGCATCGGTTGACAGGCCGCTTACTACTAGGCACGTGACTCCTTGACCCTTGTGACGGACCCAGGGCAGCCCTGGCAAGTCGTTTGTCCGCTTGCCAGAGTCCACGATTAGAGTAACCTACTTAACTATTAAGTAACTGTCCTATCCCACTTGTGGAAGGAGGACTTGTGGACGTGCAGGCGCAGCTGTCGCGGCTGAGCCCGGAGGCAAGGGCGGCCCTGGCGCAAAAAATAAAGAACCGACTTGTCGATGCCGAGAGCGCGCCGTCGGACCACGATGTCGCGATCGTCGGAGGGGGAGTCGCGGCCCTGACCCTGGCATTGGAGCTTCGCCGCGCACGGCCGCGAACACGGATCCTCATCATCTGTCCGAACTCTCACCCGGTGCCCGAGGTGACCCACACGGTCGGCGAATCGACAGTCGAGATTGCCGCGCAATACCTGCGGGATCGCCTTGAGCTGGCCGACCACTTGAACACCTCGCAGATTCGCAAAATGGGACTGCGAATGTTTTTCTCGCACGATGGAAATACCGATATCGCCCGACGGATGGAGCTAGGCAGCTCCGCGTTCACACCCCAGGTCACCTACCAAATTGACCGCGGTAGGCTGGAGAACGAGCTCAACCGACGTTGCCTGTCGGAAGGTGTCGAAATCACCTCTGGCCGCGTCACATCCGTCGAACTCGGCCTCGAGGCCAAGTCCCACACGCTCTCCGTTCAGCACGGTGACACGACCACTTCCACCACGACTCGCTGGGTGGTCGACGCTTCGGGACGCAACCGAGCGCTACCCCGCCAGTTGCAGCTGAAGCGATCCAACGAACACCACTGCAATGCCGTCTGGCTGCGTGTCGCGACTGAGATCGACATCGGCCAGTGGAGCGACGACCCGACCTGGCAGGCGCGCCTCACAGAAGGTGACCGGGCGATGTCCACTAATCACTTGATGGGTGAAGGTTACTGGGTCTGGCTGATCCGACTGGCGTCCGGAGCCACCAGCGTTGGCATTGTTGCCGACCCTGCCGTCCACGCGTTCGACGCTTTCAATACTCTCGCCAAAGCTCGGTCGTGGCTCTCGGAGTACGAGCCGCAATGCGCTGCCGTCCTTGCAGAGCACGAACACCTGATCAAAGACTTCAGGGTGATGAAGCACTACAGCCACGGTGCCGCGAAAGTATACGACGCCCAGAACCGTTGGTGTCTCACCGGTGATTCGGGGGTCTTCCTCGACCCCTTGTACTCGTCTGGACTGGACCTCGTCGCGATCGGCAACGGCCTCATCACCGATATGATCACCCGCGAACTCGACGGTGAAGATGTCGTCGCACGGTCTGGGATAAACGACTCGTTGTTTCGTTCCCTCGCCGAGATGTGGCTCAACATTTACTGCAACCAGTACCACCTCATGGGCTCGCCCGCGGTCATGACGGCGAAGGTGATTTGGGACATCGCGTTCTATTGGGGTTTCTTAGGACTGCTGTACAGCAACGGCCGATTCGTCAGTGTCGCTGACGATCCCGACGTCGTGCCACACCTGGAGGGTCTCATTAAGCTCAGTAATCGTGTGCAACGGTTCTTCCGAGAATGGGCCGCGGTCGAGAGCGCCCGCCCGTCGGAGCTATTCGTCGATCTGTACTCGCCTCAGAACTTTATGGTGACGCTGCACACCGCGATGATGGGTAAAACCCCCGATTTTACAACGCAGTTCGAAGCAAATATTCGGCTGCTGCATCAGCTGGCCGGCCAGCTGATCGAGACCATACTCACGGACAAATGCCGTACGTTTTCCGAGGACGACATCATGCGGCAAGTACAGGCGTGGCAACGCGACTCGTTTTTGCGAGAACTCCGGTCCACCTACCGCCAAGAACAAAGCATCAACCCGCTTAGCCAGGACTGGATCGTCGATACCTCGCGTGCACTCGAATTCAGTTGACCCGAATAAGGATCCACGCTGGCAGGCTCGCGCAACGGTGTCCACAGGATGATCAACTGCGGCATGTGCCGCATGACGCCTGCCGGCATCTCAGCGTGATCTCACCAAAGGTTGTAAGGGCGAAACGATGAATATGCTTGCCGAACAAGATACTCGCAAGCCTCTAGCGATCATCGGCATTGGGTGTCACTTTCCGGGCGGTGCTCATACCCCGCAAAGCTACTGGGACTTACTGTGTAGTGAAACGACGCCACGTGCACTGTCCCCGAAACACGCTGGAACGCAGCCAAATACCACGACACGAACCCGGCGAAGGTCGGCAAGATGGTTACTCGTCGAGGCGGGTTCCTCAGTGAGATCGATCAATTCGACCCTCAATTCTTCGGCATCTCGCCGCGAGAGGCGAACTTACTCGATCCGCAGCAGCGGCTCTTGCTACGGACCACGTGGGAGGCTTTGGAAGACGGAGGAATATCCGCGGAGAGTCTAGCCGGCACTGAGGTCGGTGTATTCGTCGGCGGCTTCACCCTTGACTACCAACTCCTGCAAAATCAGGGCCGTACCAGCCGCTACCGATTCAAAACCCATTCCGCCACAGGAATGATGATGACAATGCTGGCGAACCGGATCTCGTTTGCGTTTGATTTCCGCGGACCGAGCATGACGGTCGACACGGCTTGCTCAAGCTCGCTCGTCGCTGTACACCTTGCGGCGCTCAGTATTTGGAACGGAGAGTGCGATCTTGCACTTGCCGGCGGCGTCAACATCATGATCGGCCCCAACACCGCCATCGCAGAATCAAAGAGCGGATTCCTCAGTCCGGACGGGCGATGCAAGGCGTTCGACGAGTCCGCGGACGGTTACGCAAGGGGAGAAGGTGGCGCCGTCGTCGTCATCAAACCCCTCGACCTGGCACTGCAGGATGGCGACGAGATCTACGCGCAAATCCTGGGCACCGCGGTGTCACAAGACGGCCACACCGACAGCATCACCGTGCCGAGCGCGCAAGCCCAAGAAGCAGCGATCACAACGGCCCTGCGACGGGCCGGCATTCGCCCGAACGAAGTTGGATATGTGGAGGCGCACGGCACCGGAACACCTGTCGGCGACCCAGTCGAAGTTCGGGCTCTCGCCAGCGCACTGGCCACAAATCGGCCGGCATCGAATCCACTGCTGATCGGATCGGTCAAAACCAACATCGGCCATCTCGAGGCCGGCGCGGGGGTAGCCGGACTCATCAAGACAGCGCTAGTGCTCAAATACGGCTACATCCCCGCGAACCTGCATCTCAAAAACCCCAGCGATCAGATTCCTCTGGGGGACTTGAGTATTGACATTCCATGCACTGGCTGCCCGTTTCCGGACAGCGAGCGACGCGTGGCAGGAGTGAACTCTTTCGGCTTCGGCGGCACCAACGCCCACGTGGTGCTCGCGGAGCCCCCCACCCAGGTCTGTGCCACCGCCTCGAACCACACCCCGCAGTTGCCGCTTTCCGTATTGCCGATCTCGGCACGTACGGAGGAAGCGCTCGTGGCGACTGCCCGCCAGTTGGCCGAACACATGAGCGCTCACCGCGACTTCTCACTGCTCGATCTCGGTTACACCCTCAGCCAGCGCCGCTCGCACTTGAACTACCGTCTGACCCTCGTAGCGGACAGCCTTACCGATGCGCAAGAGCAACTCCAAGCCCTCGCCGATGGCGGGCAGATCTCCGCGGGCCGCACCAGCCCGACGGCGCCCAAGTTGGCATTTGTCTGCACCGGCATGGGCCCCCAGTGGTGGAGAATGTGCCGAGGTCTGCTCGACGTCTATCCCGCGTTCACCGACAGCATCCTGCGAAGCGATCGCGAGCTGTCCCATTACACGAACTGGTCTTTGGTCGACGAACTTCGAGCCGACGAGACCCATTCTCGGATGGCTGAAACAGATGTCGCGCAGCCTGCCAACTTCGCCATTCAGATAGCGCTGGCTGAACAGCTCAAGCAGTTCGGGGTCACTCCTGACGCAGTGATCGGCCACAGTGCAGGTGAAGTCGCCGCCCATTACCTCGCTGGTGTCCTCACCTTCGAGCAGGCGATTTTCGTGATTTACCACCGAAGTCGTCTGCAGCAACGCACGAGCGGACTGGGCCGCATGCTCGCGGTCGGGCTTAGCGCCGAGTCGTTCATGGAGACGATCGATGCCCGAACGCTCGATGGACAGGTATCGATCGCTGCGATCAACGGCCCGTCAGCAGTCACCGTCGCCGGCGATGGCGAAGCGCTCGAAGACATTGCCCGCCAACTGGACGAGCTCGAAATCTTCAATCGGTTACTCACCGGCAGAGTCCCTTATCACACCCATTTCATGGACGCGGTCAAAGACGACCTCTACAGCGCGTTCGAGACACTGTCGACCGGCGCGGCGACGATCCCGCTGTACTCGACGGTCACCGGCGAACGACTGGACGGATATGCCGACGGAGCCGCCTACTGGTGGCAAAACACCCGTGCCACAGTTCTTTTCGAATCTGCGGCCCGTCGCATGCTCGACGACGGATACACCCACTTCGTCGAACTGGGCCCACATCCCGTTCTCGCCGCTTCGCTGCTCGAAATCGCCGCAACCCACAAGACTGGCGTGGCCGTCGTCGCGACGCAGCGGCGCAATGACGACGACAGTCGCACGCTGATGAATTGCGTTGGCGCGCTGCACTGCCACGGCTATCCGATCGCGTGGGACGCGCTCTACCCGCGGCAAAGAGCGCGACTACTCAAGCTTCCTCTGTACCCCTGGCAGTCCAAGCGCTTCTGGAACGAGACCCAGGAAGCGGCCGAGGACTTGCATTACAACCCGGTGCATCCGCTGCTGGGCCAGCCCGTCGGCGGGGTGCATCCGACCTGGGAAGTCGAGTTGAGCACCGCTAGCGTACCTTTTCCTCGCGGATCACCAGGTTCAGGGAAGCATTCTCGTGCCCGGGGCCGTGTACATCGAAATGGCCCTGGCAGCGGCCGAGGCCACGTACGGGTCAGCTGACTACTGTGTCGACAATCTGAAGTTTCAACGCGCACTCATCCTCGATGAAATCTGCGACCCGGTACTCCGGACCACGCTCAACCGCGACGCGAGCACTCTGGAATTCGCCGCGTTCACCGCGACCGCCGCGGGTGACGTGAAGTGGACGATAACGGCGACCGCAGAACTCAACACCCGCGTGCGGTCGCCTCGCCCCACCGATATCTCCCGTGACACCGAGCGGCTCACCACGATTGGCGGCGACGAGTTTTACGCGCGCGCCCGAGCCGTCGGGTTCGAATACGGTGACGCATTCCAAACCATCACCGGCATCACGTCCGGAGATGGCTGGGCGACAGCCGACCTCGCCACCCCGGCCGAGATCACCGACGAACGAGATCAATATCGATTCCACCCCGTGCTCATCGACGGCGCTTTTCAAACGTTGATCGGCACAATTCTTCTCGGACACGAGACAGACGAAAGCCCCTACCTTCCCACCCGAATCCGACGAAGCGCGATATATCGCGCGCCCGAACAAAATATGACCGCCCACGTCCGTGTGGTGTCGGCAACCAAAGACGAGATCGAAAGCGACATCACGATCACCGGCGACGACGGAGAGCCGCTGGCCGTGTTCACCGGGTTCACCTTGCAATCACTGAGCGCTTCGTCTCGCATGGCGCCCGAACGCGTCGACCAGGGGCTGTACGAGATTCAGTGGGTCGCACACCCCGAAATTCAGCACGATCGGCGTGAGACAGCGATTGCAACAGACAGCCTGTCGTGGCTCATCTTCATCGACGCCGGCGGTGTGGGGACAGCGCTCGCGGAGCAACTGCGCCGCAACGGCCAACAGGTCCGACAGGTCATAAATCAACCCGTCACCGCGCTAACAAAAGTCGACGGTGGGTACGCGCTGAACCCGCGGCAACCCGAGCAACTGCGCCAGCTGTTCGAAACGCACCTCGAAAAGGAAGGCAACATCGCAGGCATCATCAACTGCTGGCCGCTGGACATCTGCGCCGATCCTGACGGCCAGTGTGCGGGTGCAGATGCCGCCGAAATAAACGCCCACATAGGCGTTTTGATGATCCTGGACCTCGTCAAGGCCGTCGCAGACCATGACGCCGTTCAGCCCCGCCTTTTCTTCATCACCGCCAACGCGCAACCGGCGCTTGGAACCGAAACACTCGCCGTCGATCAAGCCGCCATCTGGGGGCTCGGCCGAGTCATCGGCCACCAGGAATTCGTCAACCGCTGGGGCGGACTGATCGATATCGACGACGCCGGCGGCCGCGTTGACACCGCTTCGCGCATCTGCCAGCATATTCTCGCTGACGACCCCGAAGATCAGATCGCAATCCGCGGCCGCACAACTTTCGTTCCGCGTCTGCGCCCGAGTACGAGCCTGACACAAGCCTTCCCAACCAAACTCACGCCTAACGCGACCTACGTCATCGCCGGCGGAGCTGGAGCCCTCGGCCGCATCGTGGCCACGTACTTGGCTGAACGCGGCGCACGTCATATCGCACTGCTGTCTCGAAGCGAGATGCCGCCGAGAAACCAGTGGTCCCTGCTACCTCACGGCCACCGGCATCACGCGACCGTCAACATGATCCGAATGCTCGAGCACCTCGGCGCCCAGGTAACCACCGCCAGCGTGGATATCACCGACGCCGACCAGGTCAACACGTGGCTGAGTAGCCATATCCGAGAAGGAGGCCGACCGGTACGCGGAATCGTCCATGCCGCAGGATCAGTCGATGACCGGCTTCTGGTGAACATGACCGAAACGGATTTCACCGCCGTGATGGCTCCGAAAATCACCGGTACTCGCGTGCTGCACAATGCGTTTCAAGGCCATGATCTGGAATTTTTTCGTCATGTTCGGGTCTGCAGGGTCGGTCATCGCGTCACCCGGGCAAGGCAACTACGCCGCCGCCAACGCATTCCTCGACGCCTTCGCGCACTACCGACAGGCCCAGGGTCTGCCGGCTCTCACGATCGGGTGGGGCCCATGGTCGGTGGGAATGGTCGAAGAACTCAGGTTGGAGAAAATCTACGCTCAACGGGGAATCGAGCTGATCACACCCGCAGCGGGTACCCGCATCCTCGATCGGCTCATCAACCAAAAGACACCCAACGTCATCGCTATTCACGCCGACTGGGTGCGGGCCCGCCGCGCCGTGCTCGGCGGGCAGCTGCCACCGATGTTCTCCGAACTGGGAGCAGTCGAGATTTCGGCCGATCCCACCGATTCAGCATCGTCGATACTCGAGCTGCTCTCGCAATGCCCCGAAGGTGACAGGCTCGACGTCGTCGCACGCCATGTCCGGCAAGTCGTTGCCGCGGTCTTTGAGCTCGCTGTCAGCGACATCGGATCCGACGACGCCCTGGACGACATCGGCTTGGACTCATTGATGGCAATGGATTTCAGACTCCGGATCAATGCAATGTTCGCAATCGACCTGCCGTTGCTAGAACTACTCAGGGGCGTAAGCGTCAATTCACTGGCTGTTCGAATACTGGCAGACCTTCACTTAGCCGGCGACGACCCCGCCGCGGTCACCGAACAGCGCTCACCGGCCGCCCCGGCTGACGACGACGTCGACCGACTGATCGAACAACTATCCGAGGCCGAGCTGCGGGAATTACTGGTCGCACTTCAGCAACAACCTACCGAGCAGGAAACCAGAGAGGCGCACTCGTGAAGTGCGCACCGCACACCGGCTACCTTCATGGCCTGCCACCCGAAGTGCTGGGGACGATGGACTGCGCGCGCAGAACGGTTCGGCGATGGCAGTAAGGCCCGCGGATCAATCGTCCGCGGTGATCGTCCGAGGGCTGTCGAAGTCTTACGGGCAGTTACACGCGCTGCGAGATTTGGACCTCGATGTCGCCTATGGAGAGATATTTGCGATCCTCGGGCCTAACGGGGCGGGCAAGTCGACGGCCATCGAAATCCTCGAGGGTCACCGGCAGCGGGACTCTGGACACGTGCGCGTGCTGGGCGAAGACCCCGGAACCGCGGGCAGAAACTGGCGCGCCAAGATCGGCATCGTGCTGCAAGAAGTCAGCGACGCCGGGATGCTCACCGTCTCTGAAACCGTACACATGTTCGCGAAATGCTATGGGGCGGCGCGCCTCCCCGAAGAGGTGCTCGAACTGGTCGGACTCGCCTCGGTTTCCGATTCGAGGGTGAGGACGCTGTCAGGGGGGCAGCGTCGTCGGCTCGACGTCGCTCTCGGCATTATCAACATGCCGAAATTGCTCTTTCTCGACGAACCGACGACCGGATTCGACCCGGAAGCCAGACGACGCTTCTGGGATCTGATCAGGTTATTGGCCGGCGATGGCACAACCATTCTTTTGACCACCCACTACCTCGAGGAAGCCTCGGCGCTGGCAGACCGTGTCGCAGTCATCGCCGGCGGGCGTGTGGTGGCGGTCGACTCGCCGCAGAACTTGATCGGATACGTGAGCTCGGCCGCGACGGTCGAGCTGGAAGACGGGAGATGAATTCCACGTGGAGGAAACCGATCACCCGACTGACCTGATCAGAAAGCGGTCGAAGGACGGGGCAGAACTGGCTGAGCTGACAGTCGCTCGACCAACGCTGGAAGACGCGTATCTGCACTTGATCGGCCTTGAACAATGACCGTCAACCGCGTAAACAGTGCCTCACCGCCGCAACACAGACCGGCTGAGCCGCAGTCACCGCCCCCATCTCCGCTACGTATCGGGTTGTCCCGAATCGTCCCCGAGTTGAAGATGTTCTACCGCCGGCCCGAGCAGCTGGCTCTGACCTTTTCGATGCCGGCCGTCATCTGCATCTTGTTGGGTTCGATCTTTTCCGCGAAACTTCCCCATAGCGATATCAGCACCGGTGCCGTGATCGCGGCGAGCATGCTCGCTTACGGGATTCTTTCGACCTCATTCATCAACCTTGGCATCAGCATTGCCGCAGACCGCGACACCGGCGCTCTGAGGCGCCTTCGTGGGACGCCAGCGACCGCATCGTCATATTTCATCGGAAAAATTCTGCTGGTTGCAATCGCCAGTCTCGCCGAGGCCATCGTTCTTCTGTCGGTCGGGGTTCTCTTCTTCAAACTTCGTTTACCCGCAACGGTTTTCGGATGGTTCACGCTGACGTGGGTATTTCTCCTAGGGATCGTCAGTTGTTCGTTGTTAGGCATCTTCATCAGCAATCTGGCCAGTAATGCTGTTTCGGCCGCCGTTGTCACCAACGGCCCGGCGGTAGGCCTTCAGTTTCTGTCCGGCACATACGTCCCGCTTGCTGTGTTACCGACGTGGATGTTGACCCTAGGCTCTATTTTTCCGGTCAAATGGATGGCTCAAGGCTTTCGGTCCGTGCTGTTACCGCCGAAAATGGTCGCGTTCGAACCGGCTGGTAGCTGGGAGTACTGGCACATATTTTTTGTGCTGACGGCATGGATTGTCGGCGGTTTAGCCGCCTGCCTTGCAGTCTTCCGATGGTCGGACAAAAGCTGATCGTGGCTCATTCCTTGGCCGTATGGCCCTGGCCATCGTCACCCAAGTAGGTGACGTGGTACCACTGCCGAGGGGGCCGGATGTCCGTATCGTAGCTTTCCGTCGCAGTTGCCCTCTCCAAACGAATATCGGTCAGGTGCGGATTCTGCAGGCGGAGAAAGTCTTCGAGTTCAGCGTCCCGTGCTGCGCCAGTGAGAGTTATCTCCGCGGGGGCCCTTCCCTCATACCTCGACCAACTCACGCCTCATATCTTGCCCTCAACCTTGAAAAGACGGCTCGGAGGTATCGTGCGAAACTTTCCCCATTCCCCCACGCAGACTCTGGCTTAGCTGAGGCCCGCCGAGGAGGATGGCCCATACGACAACCGACACACGCATCATCGGTATCGGCCGGTCACCGCGTCCGCCGACGACACACATCTGGCTAATGGCCGGCAGCTGTGCCGCAACGGGTTAATCTCTGGCCCGCAGCACGGCGGGCCGGAATGCGGCCCCATCGTCGATGTGACGCCCACAAAAGTGCGGTTCATGGCGCATGTCGAAAGGGGCGACTCCGGCGGGCCGGTCTATTTCCGCAACGCCGACGGCACCGCGACCCCGGTCGGCATCACCATCCGCGCGGCAGCCGCGGACGGTGGCACCGTCGCCGAATTGATCGGCCCGTGGCTGAAGCGCTGGAGCCTGAGCGTCGATAGTTCCTGACTTCCTGGCACCGGGCGATCCGGGCGTCATCGCCGGAATCGACCTCGGAAATACTGCAAAACCGGGTACTCCCGTTCCATGACTTCCAAAAAGACGACCGTGTGTTTCTCACGACCAAGTCGCTGGCCAGCCGCGATGAACAGTCCAATTTGCACCAACTAGGTATGTATTTGGGGAGCGAACAGGGTGGACCCGTATTCACCGGGCGGGGCCGGTATGAGCCGGTGAGCCAGATGAATGACCAGCTCGACGAGCTGGTGGTTGCTCGCGACCAGATGGAAAGGCTGGTGCGAGTCATCGTCGAGATCAGTTCCGACCTGGAGCTGGACGTGACGTTACATCGCATCGTCAACGCGGCGATGGAGCTGACTGACGCCCGCTATGGAGCCCTGGGTATCCGCGCCTCCGACGGCAGCCTGGCCTCCTTCGTCCACGCGGGAATCGACGACGACACCGCGCGGCGGCTCGGCGACTTGGCGGTCGGTGAGGGTCTGCGCGTCGAGGATCTGAGCGCTCATCCGCAGGCGCGGAGGCTGCACGAACACGACCCGCCGATGCGGGCACTGCTCGGTATCCCGATCACTGTGCGGGCAGCTCACTTCGGCAACCTCTACCTAGCCGACGACCGGCCCGACTGGGTGTTTTCCGACTTCCAAGAGGGCGCCGTACGGGCGTTGGCCTCGGCCGCGGCCGCCGCCATCGACAATGCGCGACTCTTTGAGCGCGAACGCGAATCGGCGAAATGGACCAAGGCCAGCCGTGAAATCACGACCGCGCTGCTCTCCGGAGACCCACAGACGGGCCCACACATTCCTCGTCCGCGTCTTCGCCATCAGCGGCTTGAGTGAATTGGCCACGATCGAACCGGCGCCGGCTAAAGGCTGACTGATCCGGTAGCGCGAACCCGCCACAGCCGGGTGTTCGCTGGGGCAAGCTTCGTAATCGTGGCGGGATCGGCGAAACGACAATCTGCTGATCGTGCACTGGCATGACACCGGCCGCTGGCTCGGCGCCTATGGGCATCGTGGGGTCTCGAGCCCCTGCCTGGATCGCCTGGCCGCCGAGGGCATCCTGTTCACTCGCGCGCACGCGGCCGCCCCGCAGTGCTCGCCCTCGCGCGGGGCGTTGTTCACCGGTCGGTACCCGCACAGCAACGGCCTGATCGGACTGGCCAATCGCGGCTTTGAGTACCGCGAAGGAGTTCGCACGCTACCGCAAATCCTGTCGGATGCTGGTTGGTACTCGGCGCTGTTCGGGATGCAGCATGAGACGTCCTTCCCATCGCGGCTCGGCTTCGACGAGTTCGACGTGTCCGACTCTTACTGCGAATACGTCGTCGCCCGGGCGCAGGAATGGCTGACCGAGAGTGCGCCGCTTGACGGCGGCGCTCCGTTCCTGCTGACGGCGGGTTTTTCAAGAAACGCATCGGCCGTGGTCGCGGGAGCGGTATCAGCCGGCACCGCTCGAGGACGTAGAAGTGCCCGACTATCTGCCGACATCGCTGAGGTCCGCGCCGATTTCGCCGATTTTTACGGGGCGATCGCGGTGGCGGACGCGGCGGTAGGCAGGCTGCTGGGCACGCTGGCGGACACCGGCTTGGACGCCAACACATGGGTGGTCTTCTTCAGCGACCATGGCGCGCCGTTTCCCCGTGCGAAGTCGATGTTGTATGACGCCGGCACCGGCATCTCGTTGATCATCCGCCCGCCCACGCGGCTGGGCATCGCACCGCGCGTCTACGACGAGCTGTTCAGCGGCGTCGATCTGTTGCCGACGTTGCTCGACATGCTCGGCGTAGAGATACCGGCGGACGTGGAAGGCATTTCGCATGCCGATAATTTGCTCCGGCCCACCCCGGACGCCGCACCCGTTCGGCGGGAGGTGTTCACCGAGAAGACCTATCACGATTCCTTTGATCCAGCGCGCGCAATTCGCACGAAGGAATACAGCTATATCGAGAACTACGCGCCGCCGCGCCTCGTGGACCTGCCGCTGGACGTCCAAGACAGTCCCTCCGGCAAAGCCGTCGCTCTACTGGCGGCGGGACCACGGCCAGCGCGTGAGCTCTACGCCCTGGGTGAGGACCCGACCGAGTTGAACAATCTGCTCGTCGACGACGAAGGCTGCGAATTGGAAGCGATCGTCAATGAACTCGCGCTGCGCCTTCACCAGTGGCGCGAACGGACAGGGGACGTAATTCCGTGGAGTTCGCCGGCCCACGAATCCTGATCGGGCGCGCCGGAATCTATGTGCAGGCCTCCGTACGCGCTCTCGGCGTCCGGCCTACTTCGCGTTCGCCGAAGAGAACCGAACGCGGACTGCGCCAAGTGACCGGAATCAAGCAGAAGAAGGAGGGCCGTAATGTCAGGGCTCGGCGCTGGCCCGAACACCGTTGTAGCGTCGCATGTTTCGCCATGACACCAGCTCAGCCTGCATCGTCGCCAACATCAACCGCTGGATCCACAAAACGATGGTTGTACTGGCATCACGCGAGGCCACCAGTCTGACGTAGGCCCTCCAACCAGTACTGGTGTTCGAATACCACATACCGAGCCTGTTCCTCCAACCGGTTACAAGCAGTTGTCCAGTGCGCAAACACCTCAAAACCGTCCTGGCGGAGGCATTTTCGCGTCGTGGGCAATTCTGACAGCCTTGCAACCCGCTCAGCGGTTGCCTCATCGGCGTGTCGGTTGAGCGCCCCACCAGAGCGGGCATGCGAAAAAAGTTTCCGGTTCGCTCGCCGAACAGGCAGCGGCGGTGATGGACTGCTTAGTGGTGCACACTTCGGTCATCCATATGCCGGTGGCCGTTCGCGCGTTGTCTGCGATGTTCGCGTTACTGTTGCTGGGGGTTGCCGGTGTCGCCGCCGCGGGCAGCGCCCGCCGAGCCGGCTACACGGGACTCGGCGAAAGGGCGGTGGGCTGGGACACCTACCGTCGACTGGATCGGTTGCCGTATCTGAGCGCCGACACGCAGACTCTGCAGCTGTCGAGCTTCGATCGAAGCGGCGGCGATTTCGACATCTCCACCGGCAACCAGAACGGCAGCGGTGGATGTTTGGCGTCCGGCGGCGCCGGCTGTGTCATCGCGGAGGATCGCGGTGCCGGCGAGGTCGATTCGATCTGGTTCACCCGCGACGGCGGCAATGTGACCCGCATCGGAAACATCCGCATCGATCTGGATGGACAGACGGTGATCGACGCGCCATTGCAATCGTTGGTCGACGGTGCGCTGGGTGCGCCATTCGTGTGGCCGCTGGTGGCCAACGCCGCGCAGTCGCCGGGCGGCGTCTACATCAAAGTGCCGATGCCGTACCGGCAGTCGATGCGGATCAGCATCGCATCGAATCTGGAGTACTACCACGTCGACTATCGCCAGTTTTCGACCGCCGACGGCGTGACCACCTTCTCGCCCTCCGACCCTGCGCTCGACGTGCTCGCCACCCTCCGCGCCGCCGGCACCGCCGACCCCAAACCGGCGGAACCCACTGCAGGCGCATGACAATCGGGTCGTCGATCTTCCCGCCGGCGCCGGGCTGCCGATCGCGGAATCGACCGGCTCGGGCAGCATCTCGGCGCTGCGCCTGCAGCTGCCAGCAACCGACGGATCAACTCCTGGCCGGGTTGCGGCTGCAGATCGAGTTCGACGGCCAAACCATGGTCGACTCGCCACTTGGGGAATTCTTCGGCGCCGGACTGGGTACCGACAATGTGCGATCGCTGATGTTCGCCACGATCCCACAACCCGACGGGTCGTTGTCGTTGTCCGCTTGGTGGCCAATGCCTTTCGCCCGCACCGCCCGCGTCACGCTGGTCAACACCACCGGCGATCCCGTATCGGGGATCGACAGCGACGTCGTGACCACACCCGATCGCGCAGTGGGCGCCCGCGCTGGCCAGCGGCCGCGCCGGCTACTTCACCGCACGCTCGCATGCCGGACCAACGACGCTCGGTCAGGACTGGTTGTTCGCCGATGAACACGGCCACGGCAAATTCGTCGGCGTCAGCCACACCATCCGCGGTTCTCGGATCAAAACGTCGTTCAGTGACGACGCCCCGTACTTTCTCGAAGGAGCCGAACGCGTCTACACAGACGGCTCCGCGTCGCCGCAGTGGTACGGCACCGGCACCGAGGACTTCTACGAGGGCGGCTGGTACTTCAACAACGGCACCCGCTACAGCGACCCGCTGAACGGCCAACCCGATCAACGCACGGCCACCGGCGGATGCGCCGACTACTGTGTCGCCGTCTATCGGCTCATGCTCGCCGACGCTATCGACTACCACTCCGCAATCCGATTCGGCATCGAGCACGGCAAACGCAACATGGTCCAACCCGATTACAGCTCAACCGCATTCCTCTACACGCAACCGAACGACACCACTACTCCCAGCGACGACGTCAACACCACCGACCCGGTCAGTCGACTCCTCCACGGCTACGCCGACGGCCCACGGCCGGCCACCGATCAACTGCTCGATCAGCGAATACGAGGGCAGCGACGACATTCGCCCCGATCGCCGGGTTGGTCCGCGCCACCCACGCTGCGATCACATTCCACGTCCAGATCGCCCCCGACAACCGCGGCATCCTGCTGCGCCGCACGTCGGACCAAGCGACCGGCTATCAATCGGCAGACGTTGCCATCGACGGCAAGCCTGCCGGGCTCTGGTTGCAGCCGCGCAGCAACAACTCACATCGTTGGCTTGATGACACCTACCTCGTGCCCGGACCGTCTCACCGCGGGCAAAGCCCTCGTCACGGTCAGCCTCACACCTACCCCCGGCACCCCGCCGTGGACTGCCAGCCGCTACCACATCGACGCGCTGACGGGGATGTCCGGGGTTCACCCGGATTTGATGGATGGGGGTGTTGGATTACCGGGGGGTTGATCGGGTAAGCCTCGGTCGACCCAGAACGGAGAAGCATGAGCGAAAGCGCGCAGACCGGAACCATCACCACGCATGTGCCGGCCCGGCTGGACCGACTGCCCTGGGCGCGGTTTCACTGGCGCGTCGTCATCGGTCTCGGCGGGGTGTGGATCCTCGACGGTCTCGAGGTCACGATGGTCGGCAACGTGTCGTCCCGCCTCACCGAGAAGGGCAGCGGTATCGAACTCGACCCCGCACAGATCGGCGTGGCAGCGGCGATCTACATCGCGGGCGCCTGCTTGGGTGCGTTGTTCTTTGGTCACCTGACCGACCGCTTCGGGCGGCGCAATCTCTTCATGCTGACCCTCGCGGTGTATTTGATCGCCACCGTTGCCACCGCATTCGCTTTCGCGCCTTGGTATTTCTTCATCACACGCTTTTTCACCGGCTCCGGGATCGGCGGCGAATACGCCGCCATCAACTCGGCGATTGACGAGTTGATCCCCGCGCGTGTGCGCGGTCGCGTGGACTTGGTGATCAACGGGACATACTGGCTGGGTTCGGCTGCGGGAGCGGCCGGCGCGCTGGTTCGTTCTGAACACGTCGAACTTCCCGGCCAACATCGGGTGGCGGCTCGCCTTCGGCATCGGGGCCATCTTCGGCATCTTCGTCCTTCTTGTCCGGCGCAACGTTCCGGAAAGCCCGCGCTGGTTGTTCATTCACGGCCGCGAGCAGGAAGCCGAACGGGTCGTCGCCGAGATAGAAGAGGAAATCCGGCAAGACACCGGTCGACCACTGCCCGAGCCGCAGGGGCGCCAGCTCAAAATCCGTCAGCGCGAGACGATTTCGTTCCGAGAGATCGCCAGGGTGGCGTTCAAGCTCTACCCGCGGCGCGCCGTCCTCGGGTTGGCACTGTTCATCGGGCAGGCGTTCCTCTACAACGGCGTGACCTTCAATCTGGGCACGCTGTTGAGTGGGTTCTACGGCGTCGCATCCGGAAAGGTACCGCTGTTTTACATCCTCTGGGCGGTCAGCAATTTCCTCGGCCCTCTGGTACTCGGGCGGTTTTTCGACACCATCGGCCGCAAACCGATGATCACCGCTGTCCTATGTCGGTTCGGCAGTGGTGGCCGCCGTCCTCGCGGGGCTGTTCGTGGCGCAGGCCGGCGGCGTGTGGACGTTCATCGTCGTGCTTGCGCTGGCGTTCTTCCTGGCGTCAGCGGGTGCCAGCGCGGCCTACTTGACCGTCAGCGAGATCTTCCCGATGGAGACCAGGGCGCTGGCGATCGCGTTCTTCTACGCCGTCGGCACGGCGATCGGCGGTATCACCGGGCCGTTGCTGTTCGGTCAGTTGATCAATTCGGGGCAGCGCGGGCTGGTGGTCTGGTCATTCCTCATCGGCGCGGCGGTGATGGCGGTTGCGGGCCTCGTCGAACTGCTGGCTCGGTGTCGCGGCCGAGCAGCGCCCGCTGGAAGAACTGGCGTTGCCGTTGACGGTGGCCGACGCCGAGCACGAGGAACAGTCGGGAATCACCAGGTGGCTAAGGATGTCGCCCAGGCGTTGGATGCGGGCTGCGCCCTGGACGTAATTTTGGAACACTCGGGAACATGAAACGTCTGCTGATGCTGACCAGTGTCGCCACCATGATCGGCGTGGCCGCGCCCGCATACGCCGAGAGTTCATGACACTAGCGGCCGGCGAGTATTGCCCTAAGTACCTGACCGGCGAGGGGCAACCCCCGAAGCCGCCGGGTGCTTAGGGGAACTAGACGCCGCTGCGAACCACTTCGTCGGCGGTTGCCCGCATCCGCTCCGACAATCGAAGCAGATCGTGCTCACCAATTCCGTTCTGCAGCGTGTACGCAAGTTGCCGTAACTCAACAGAGCAGTTGCGCAATTCTTCACGGAGCCGCGTCTCGACGGGAGGCATGACCTTCTTCCTCAGGCAGGACGGACCGAAGCCCGTCAATCCAACTTAAAAAATGTACACAGTCCAGTCGCCTGTTAGCGAGAGACCGCGAAGGGTATTTACGGGACTTTGACATGGTGTTTACGCCCCAGAGCAACTTGGCGGGTGTTGGTCGAGCTTGGGGAGCCTGGCAGGCACGACGGGCCGTCGAAGCAGCCGGCATTTGTCGCCCAACTCGGGCCCGTATGTCACGACACCGCAATGACATCGCCAGGTTTGGTGGCGCCCACATGAGCACGCGGTGCTGCCGACCAGCATTCGCTCCGGCCGCATCAAATGACCGCGCGGGCAGCGCAGAGGCGGCGAGGCCGCCGACCGACTCGACGGGAACTGAACCAGCTCACCGACCGCAATCATGGGCCGACGGTAGGCGCCTACCCTGCGTGCGACATTAATAATTCGGGTGAGCTTGCTGAGAAAGGAGGATTTAAGCTCGATTCCCACATTGACGGCGGAATTTGTTCAGTTCGATTTAATTCAGTATTCGCCAGGCTGCGCCTGGTCGTCCCGAAGCTTTCCTCGCCAAGTAGCCTGGTTCGATGCAAATTGGCGTATTGGGTGCGGCGCGTATCGCGCCGCAGGCGCTCATCAAACCGGCGAAAACAAACAACGACGTCGCAGTGGCCGCGGTGGCTGCGCGCGATGTCTCGCGCGCTCGAGCATTCGCCCGCAAACACGGCATCCCACGGGTGCACGACAGCTATGAGGCGCTGCTCGCCGACCCGGAGATCGACGCCGTCTACAACCCGCTGCCGAATGGCTTGCACGGCAAATGGACTCGGGCTGCGGTGGCCGCCGGTAAGCATGTGCTGTGCGAAAAGCCGTTCACCGCTAACGCCGCCGAAGCCCGTGAGATCGCCGAGGTGGCGGCGCAGTCGGACCGGGTGGTGATGGAGGCGTTCCATTACCGCTACCATCCGCTGGCTTTACGCATCGAGGAGATCATCGCCTCGGGCGAACTCGGCAAGCTCCAGCACGTCGAGGCGGCCCTGTGCTTCCCGCTGCCGAAGTTCTCCGACATCCGCTACAACTATTCGCTGGCCGGTGGCGCGACCATGGACGCGGGGTGTTATTCGGTCCATATGGTCCGCACGTTCGGCGGTTCAACACCCGACGTCGTTTCAGCGCAGGCGAAATTGCGCGATCCACAGATCGACCGGGCCATGACGGCCGAGGTGCGGTTTGCCGAGGGACACACCGGGCGGATCCGTTGCTCGATGTGGTCTTCGCGTCTGCTGGAAATCAGCGCGCGCGTGATCGGCGATCAGGGGGAGCTGCGGGCGCTGAACCCGGTCCTGCCCCAGATGTACCACCGGCTCACGATCCGATCAGCGGCCGGCAAACGTGTGGAGCGTTTTCCGCGTCGCGCTTCCTACGCCTATCAGCTCGACGCGTTCGCCGCGGCGGTGCTGCGCGGCGAACCGGTCAAGACCACGCCCGAAGACGCGATCGAGAACATGACCGTGATTGACGCGATCTATCGCGCCGCCGGCCTGCCGCTGCGCGAGCCGAGCTGACACGGTCACGGTGCGACAGGGCGGTTCGTCCATTGCCGGTCGGGTCGGCGCGACGAGCGAAACCACCCACCCGCTGCGCCGGTGCCGCCGTCGGTCGGGATCGTGTGGCCGGTGACGAACGCCGACAGGTCCGAGGCCAAGAACAGGATCACCCGGGCCTGGTCCTCAGGCAGCCCCATCCGTCCGACCGGCACCCACTGCGGCCATTGCTGCTGCTCTTCGGCGGTAAGCCACTGCGAGTAGGGCACCTGCAGTGACTCGGTGACGTCGGGACCGATCGCGTTGACCCGGACGCCGTCGCGACCGACCTGCACTGCGAGGCTGCGGGTGAAGTGGATAACGGCGGCCTTGAACGCGGCGTAGACCGGGTCCTCCGGGTAGCCGCGCAGCCCTTCGACGGAGGAGACGTTGACGATCGCGCCGGCGTGTCGGTCGATCATGGCGGGCAGGAAGGCGTGGGTGACCAGAAAGACGTGGTGCAGGTTGATCCGGTAGAGCTCGTCCCACAGTTGGGAGTCGGTGTCGACGAAGTCGCCCGGGTGACGCAACCAGTGGCCGACGTTGTTCACCAGGACATCCACCCGGCCGTGGCGTTCGAGTACCGAACGCGCCAAGCCGGTGACCTGGTCGCCGTCGCGGACATCGGTGACGAAAGCGACGGCGGAACCGCCGGCTTGGCTGATTTCGTCGGCAGTCTGCTGAGCGCGTTCGGTGTCGATATCGGCGATCACCACGTGGGCACCGTGCTGGGCGAACAGCCGCGCCGTCGCTGCGCCGATACCGCCACCGCCGCCGGTCACCACCGCAACCCGGTCGGCCAGCAGTTGGCCGGCAATCGTCGCGTCGTCCATGCCCATATCTTGGGCCCCTTTGCAGCCCACGCCCGGAGAATCCAGTCAATTGCTTGGTCGGTATCAATTGGCAATTGCTGAATGTGCAAGTCCGATGGCCGATTTCACGGTTAACCCTGGGCTCTCCGACGCCCGGCGTGACAAGGTAAGTTTTCCGCCATGTGGGGCTCGCTGGCGCTGCTTGCGCTTCCGATAGCGCTCGACCCGGTGCGCCTCGGCTTCAACCTTCTGCTCATTTCCAGGTCGCGGCCTGCGCAAAACCTGGTGATCTACTGGGTCGGTTGCGCGCTGACCGGGGCTGTCTTACTGCTGGTCCCGATTTTGGCGTTGCATTTCACGCCGATGTTTTCGTCTTTTGTGCACGACTTGTCCAGTCCGAGCACGCCCACCAATTCCACCTTCCGGCGCATCGAAATCGTCTCGGGTTTGCTCGTCATATCGATCGCCGCGCTGATGGCGGTGCACTTTTTCGCACGTCAGCGGGCTCAGCTGCCGGCACCGGGTGCCAACATACCGATCCTGGTAGCGGACTCCCAGGGTGTGGCGGCCGAGGGTGGATCCGGATCCGCATTCCGGCGCCTGCTCAGCCGCGCCAACGACGCATGGGAAAGCGGATCCCTGTGGGTCGCGCTCGCGATCGGCATCTTCGCGGGGCCCAACCCATCTTTGGTGGTCTTGGGACTCGCCACCATCCTGCCGTCGGGAGTTGCGATCGGTACGCAGGTCGGCGCTGCCATCGTGTTCGTCGTCGAGACGCTCACGGTTGTCGAGATCGTTCTGCTCAGCAATTTGGTCGCGCCAACCAAGACTGAGGCGTTCCTGCGACGGCTCCACGACTGGGCACGGTCCTATCGCCGGCAGATCCTAGTTGTCATGTTGACATTCGTTGGGCTCGCCTTAGTGGCGCAGGGCGTGGGAATCATCTGAGCTCGCACTCAGCTTCTCGGTCAATCTTCGAAATGGCGCAGGTAGTCCCAGCGCTCCAGCCGGGGCTGCAGATCGTAGAGCCCTGTCGCGGTCATCACCAGGAACACAGCGGTGCCGACGACGGTGACGGCGTTCACAATCTGTCCATCTCTCGTGCCATCAGGGAGCGCTCAAGAAATTCGTAGCGCTTCGGGACGTAGGCCGGCCGCGGGCGCGACGTGTGTGCCGAGGCCGAGAACAGTCGCCCGATCGATGCGGCGAATCGGCGGCTGATGCTGCTGCGGCGCGCGGCCACCGCGGGCGCGGTGCCGAACAGTACCTCTTGTTCGGTGATCAGCACCTCGGTCGATGCCGCCTCATCCGGGGGCACAACCGGCAGTGGTTGAGATATGGATTGGTTTGAGGCATCTGCCCTACTGGCGGATGCCGTTCTGGAATATGGCATTTCGTTCATCTCCCTCAGGTGTCCTTGACCGGTCCAACCGGCCATCGCTGCAAAGCAACGTATGGTCGGCAGGTACCCGCGAACACGCGTAGTCGACTACCTGTTTCTGCACCTCACGGTCGCGGACGAGCGCGAGTCCCGGATGCTGCTGGCAAGTAGGGCCCTTCGCCATATCATCGGGTGATGAGCGCCGGTGGGCTGGATACCGTGAGCTCGCCGGCATTCACCGACGAGGACTCAGCCCGTTATCGCGCCGCCGGGTGGTGGTCGGAGTCGACGTTGTCCGACGCGGTACGGCGCAACGCCGAACACGCACCAGACCGTTGCGCCTACGCCGATGATCCCGGCGTCGCCCTGAGCTGGCGTGAGTTCGACGGTTCGGCGAACGCTCTTGCCGACCAGCTAGCCGGTATCGGCGTGAAACCGGGGGATCGGGTGGCAGTGTGGCACGGCGACTCCGCCGCCATCCACGCGCTGTTTGTCGCGATCGAGCGCTGCGGCGCCGTCGTCGTCGGCATCGGCGCACGCGCCGGCACCCGTGAGGTCGCCGCCATCTTGCACAGTTCGCAACCGAAGCTGTTGATCAGCGATCAGCAGCGCAGTGTTGCCGCGGCGCGCGTGACCGCCGATTTTCCTGTCCCGTCGTTGGTCTTGGCTCGCGACGGCGGCTTACCGCGTCTCGACACCGACGCGACGCCCGAATCGGTGGGGGCCGAGCGCCGACTCGGTCCTGACGACGTCTTTCTGATCAACTCCACGTCGGGGACGACGGGGCTGCCCAAGTGCGTCGTGCACACTCAGAACCGTTGGCACTACTTCCACCAGAAGGCCGTTGCCAATGGGCAACTGACCTCGGACGACATCGTCTTGCCGGTGATCCCGACGCCCTTCGGCTTCGGACTGTGGACCAGCCACACCACCCCGATCTACCTGGGTGCCACGGCGGTGATCCTGGAGCGTTTCACGGCGCAGGCTACGTGTGCGGCGATAGCCCGACACAAGGTCACCGTATTGTGTTGTGTCAGTACACAACTGACGATGCTGGTGGCTGACCGTGCTTCCCGCGATCACGACCTCAGCTCGTTGCGTGTCGTTTTCACCGGCGGCGAGGCATTGCCATACCGGCCGGCCGCCGAGTTCGAGGAGCTCACCGGCGCAACAATCCTGCAGTTCTACGGCTCGAATGAAACCGGCCTGCTCAGCGGAACCACCCTGCGCGACTCACCGCAACGCAGACTGCGCACGAGCGGCCGAATCGTGCCCGAAATGTCGGTCCGGCTCTTCGACGGCGATCAGGACGTCACCGAAACCGGCCGTGGCCAGCCCGCATGCCGGGGTCCGGCCACCAGCCTGGGCTATCTCGGCGGTACCGATCACGACCAGTTGTTCACCCGCGACGGGTGGATGCGGATGGGCGACATCTGCGAGATCGACGCGGAAGGCTACCTGAGCATCACCGGCCGAACCTCCGACTTCATCCTGCGCGGCGGCAAGAACATCAGTGCGGCACAGGTCGAGGATGCCGCGATGACACACCCCGCGATCGCGATATCGGCGGCGGTCGCGATGCCCGACCCGGTGTTCGGTGAAAAGGTCTGCCTCTACGCCGAACTCACCGACTCGCAGACCGTCGAGCTGCCCGAACTCGTCGAGCATCTGCTGGCGCAGGGGGTTTCCAAGGAGCTGCTGCCCGAACGACTCATCGTGGTGGATGAGTTACCCCGATCATCCGGCGGAAAGATCGCCAAAGGCCCGCTCCGTGAGGACATTCGAGCCAGGATGGAGGCCAACCATGAACGCTCGTGACGCACGCCGAGGTGGCCTGGAGGTGTGGGCGCCATCGGTGGTTCCGCCGATCGGGGTCGACCTTTCCGACGAGCAGGCGCTCGCGGTGGCCTTCCGCCACCTCGCCGCCATCGGTTTCGCCGAAAACATGGCCGGGCACATCACCTGGCAGCCCGACGGACACACCGACATGTTCGTCAACCCGTGGGGATTGTGGTGGCAGGAGCTGACCGCATCCGACATCTGCGTGGTGGACAGCGACGCGCGGGTGGTCCGCGGCCGTTGGGATGTCACGCCGGCGATCCACATCCATACCGAACTGCACCGCGTCCGCGATGACGCGCGGGTGGTGGTGCACAACCACCCCTACTTTGTCTGCGTGCTGGCCGCGCTGGGCAGGCTGCCCGAGCTGGTTCACCAGACCGGTTCGCTGTTCCTCGACGACCTGTGCCTGGTCGACAGCTACGACGGTGAGATCGACAGCCCCGCCCGCGCAGCCGATCTCGCCGCCCGCATCGGCGGCGCCAACCTGACCATTCTGGCCAACCACGGAGTCATCGCGACCGGCCGCAACCTGCCCGAGGCCGTCTATCGCGCCGCATCGATCGAGCGGGTGTGCAAGCTGGCCTACGACGTCATGCTGACCGGCAAGGAACCGGTCGCGATGAACTGGTCGGACATGGCGGGCATGCAAAGGTCGCTGATCGAACGGGCCGCCGACGTGTACTGGGCCGGTGCGGCGCGGATGACCATCAAAGCCGATCCGTCCGTGCTGACCTGAACGGATTGGGTGACAAATGAAATCGATCGACGAGCTGGCCACCAACCTGAACTTCACCACCGCCAAGACGGGGAACGAGCGCTCGGTCACGTTTCTGCCTGATCCGCCGCGGGCGCGGCGGCGCTACACGGTGATCTCGGTCGATGATCACATCGTCGAACCGCCGGACACGTTCACCGGACGTCTGCCGCGCAGATTCGCCGACCGGGCGCCCAAAGTCGTGGAAACCGCGAGACGGCGGGCAGACCTGGGTGTACGACGGTCAGCAACTGCCCAATGTCGGGTTTAACGCGGTGGTCGGGCGCCCAGTGTCGGAGTACGGGTTCGAACCGGTTCGGTTCGATGAAATGCGCCGCGGCGCATGGGATATCCACCACCGCATCAAAGACATGGACCTGAACGGGATCTACGCGTCGCTCAACTTCCCGTCGTTTCTGCCGGGCTTCGCCGGCCAGCGGCTGCAGCAGGTGACGGACGATCGCGACCTGGCGTTGGCCTCCGTGCGCGCATGGAACGACTGGCACCACGACGTGTGGGCAGGTTCGTACCCCGGTCGGATCATTCCGTGCCAGCTGCCCTGGCTGCTGGACCCCGAACTCGGCGCCACAATGATCCGAGAGAACGCCGAGCGTGGCTTTCACGCCGTCACGTTCAGCGAAAACCCCGCGATGCTGGGCCTGCCGAGTATCCACTCCGGCCACTGGGATCCGATGATGGCGGCGTGCGCCGAAACCGGTACCGTCGTCAACCTGCACATCGGATCATCGGGCTCGTCGCCGTCCACCACCGAGGACGCGCCACCGGATGTGCAAGGGGTGCTGTTCTTCGCCTACGCCATCTCGGCAGCGGTCGACTGGTTGTACTCGGGCCTGCCCAGCAGGTTCCCCGATTTGAAGATCTGTCTTGTCCGAAGGTGGAATCGGTTGGGTCGCCGGGTTGCTGGACCGTCTCGACCACATGCTCAGCTATCACGCGATGTATGGCACCTGGGCGGCGCTGGGTGAAAGTCTGACTCCGGCAGAGGTGTTCACCCGCAACTTCTGGTTCTGCGCGGTGGAAGACAAGTCGTCGTTCGTGCAGCACGACCGCATCGGCGCTGACAACATCATGTTGGAAGCCGATTACCCGCACTGCGACTCCACCTGGCCGCACACCCAGGAGACCATCCACGAACAAATCGGTGATCTACCAAAAGATCTGGTCCGAAAGTTCACTTGGGAGAACGCTTCGCGCCTGTACCGCCATCCGGTGCCGCTGGACATACAGCGAGATCCCGAGGCGTTTTGAGGTAGCACGCATCCTGGCGGAACACCACGGGTAGCGCTATCCGTCTGCGGCGCCGCTGAGCGCGGGCATCACCGCTTCGTCGACGTAGCGCAGATACTTCCAGGCGATGTCGGGCGGGATGCCACCGCACAACGGCGAAAGTGTGAGCATGCCGCCGCCGCGGACATGCGTGATCGCTTCGTCAGCGGTGAAGATGCGGTGCGTGCGCGACATCGCCCGCAGCTCGTCGACATCGCTGGCCTCCGCGATACCCGCCGATGTCTGATTGTCCGGGTTCCACTCGGCGTACGCGCGCGCGTCGTGCAGCAGGTGCGGTCCGATCTCGCGCCAGGCCAGATCGACGTCGGGGGCGACGAAGCACACGCTCGGCGTATCGCGATTCGGCAGCAGGGTCATACCGGGCTGATGGCCGTGCGCACGGCAGGCGGCTTCGTACGCCTCCTGCGAACCGGGCACGTCCCCCTGCGCGAGGTAGCCCAGTCCGTAGCGGCCGGCGCGTCGCGCCGCGGCCAAACTTCCTCCGCCCCACATCATTAACGGGCCCTGCGGCGAGGACGGCGACGGCGTCACCTTGATTCGCCGGCCCTCATGCTGCACCACCTCGCCGGCAAGCAGCCGACGCAGCAGGCCGAGCTTTTCGTCGGCGATTCGTCCGCGCGCACGCAGATCGAGCCCGAAATGCTCGAATTCTTCGGCCCGGTAACCAAGCCCGAACACGTAGCTGGCACGCCCCTTGCTGATGATGTCCAGCACGGCGATCTCTTCCGCGAGCCGAACCGGGTCATAGAACGGCAGGATGACGATGAGCGTCATCATCAACTGCTTGGTGCGTGCGGCGATGGCACTGCCGAGGATCATTGGCGTGGGCAGGTAGCCGTCCGCCGAACCGTGGTGCTCGCAGATCACCGCCGCAAGGCAGCCCCGCGTTTCAGCCCATGCGCACATGTCGACGGCGGCCTCGTACAACTCGGTGGTCGCTGCCCCGAAATCGGGGGAGCGCATGTCGAACCGCATCGAATACATCGGCCGTTACCTGACATTGGCTTTCTACGGGCGGATAGACTCCGCGGCCATGACCGTACCTCATCTGCCGTTGTCGGGTCGGCGCATTCTGATCACCGGCGGCGCCACCGGTATCGGCGCCGCGGCGGTGCGGGTGCTGCACGAGGCGGGGGCGCGGGTGGTTGCGACGTACCATCGCACCGCTCCTGCCGACGACGTCGCTTCGGTGACGTGGCTGCAGTGTGATGTCCGAGACGCCGAGGCGGTCGACGCCGCGTTTCGTGCCGCGGTAGCCGAACTCGGCGGTCTGGATGTGCTGGTGAACGCCGCCGGCTTGTGGCAGGCCGGAGTGCCCGGGCACATCAGCAGCGACGAAATCGACTTCCTGCTGGCAACCAACGTCAAAGGAACGATCCTCACCAATCAGGCGGCACACGCGGTGATGCGCGGCCAAGGCGGCCAGGGTGGGCGGATCATCAATTTCGGCTCCGCCGAGGCGGTGATGGGCAGCCCGATCGCCGCGGTGTATGCCGCTACCAAGGGAGCTGTTCAAGCGTGGACCCGGTCGGCGGCCAAGGCGTGGGGCGCGGACCGGGTCACCGTCAATGCGCTGGCGCCGGCGGTACAAACTCCGGGCGCAGACCGGTTCCGGGATTTCCTGGGCCCGGATGCCGCCGCGTTCATGGAGCAGCAGATGCAGTTGTCAATCCCGCTCGGCGGCAAGCTCGGCGACCCGACCGGTGATTTGGGGCCGGTGCTGGTATTCCTCGCCGGTGATGGTGCCCGCTTCATCACCGGGCAGTTGATCCCGGTTGATGGCGGCCTGGCCATGGTCGGCGGCTGAGCGAAACGACCGCGATGGACCGCCTCGGTATCGAGATGCTCTGCGTCTTCGGCATGCCGCCACTCGACTACGTCGAGCTTGTCGCCGATCTGGGATGCCGCTATATCACCACCGGATTAGACGGCTTTGCGCCGGTGAAGACACTTGGCTACCAACCGTTTTCGCTGCGGGACGATGCCCGACTGCGCCGCGATCTTCTTGCGGCGATGGACGACCGCGGCGTGTCGATCTCGTTGGGGGAGGGCCTGCTGATCGCGCCTGGCGTCGACGTTCGTTCGTACGCTTCCGATTTGGACATCATGGCCGAACTGCGCATCCCGCGAATCAACACGGTCAGCTTGGAGCCCGATCGCGCGCGTACCTTCGACGAACTTGCCGTGCTCACCGACCTGGCCGCCGAACGCGGCATTGTGACCAGCGTCGAACCCGTTCCCGGCCTGGCCATCGCAGACTTGCCGAGCGCAATGGCCGCCGTCGATCATGTCAACCGAGACGAGATCAGCCTGCTGATCGACACGATGCATGTGGCCCGCTCAGGTGCCAGCGCGGACGATCTTCGAGCGCTGCCCGCCGAGCGGATCGGTCACATCCAGCTTTGCGACGTCCCGTTGCGGTCCACGAAGGAGTACCACTACGCCGAGGAGGCCATGTATCACCGGATGGTGCCCGGTGAAGGCGAGTTGCCGCTGGCCGAGATGCTCGCAGCCCTGCCACCCGATCGCGTCGTCGGGTTGGAGGTGCCGATGCGGTCGCGCGCCGAAGCCGGTGTCAGCGCCTACGACCGGTTACTGCCGTGCGTCGAGAGCGCGCGGGCGCTGCTGGCTCGTGCTGACGAAATCCGTTGAGTCAGTTGTGGCGAGCCGCTTCTTGGACGAGTTGCACGCGCGAGCTCAGGCCCAGTTTGGTGTAGACGTGGGTGAGGTGGGTTTGCACGGTGCGCGGTGACACGAAAAGCCGTGCGGCGATGTCGTTGTTGCCCAGCCCTTCGCTGACCAGACGGACGACGTCGAGCTCGGTCGGGGTGAGTGAGGCCCAGCCGCTGGCGGGCCGTTTGCGTTGGCCGCGGCCACGCTTCGCGTAGGCGATCGCCTCCGCGACGGACAGCGCCGAGCCCTCCGCCCATGCCGAGTTAAAGTCCGCTTGGCCCATGGCATTTCGTAACGCGGCGACGGCGGTTTCGTAGTCTGCGTCCCAGACCTTGAACCGCACCGCGCCCATGCGTCGCCTACTTGCCTCGGCCGCGCCGAACAGCCGGGCGGCTTCGGGGTGACTGCCGGCCTCGCCGGCCAGAACAGCGAGACACTCCAGGATGTCGGGAATGCTCAATGCATCGAAACTTCCGGGAATGCTCGCCAGCGCGTCATGGGCGTCGCGTTCAGCCTGCTCTGACTCACCCTGGGCGATCGCCACGCGGGCGCGCGTGGCCAGCGCCCTCATCAAGACCGCCCAGCCGGTCGCTTTCGTGACCGCGTCGTCGGCCCAGCCCCGGGCCGCGATCAGATCCCCGCCCGCCAGTACGGCCTGCGCAATGTAGGGGCGCAGGTGCGCCGCGTACCCCGGCAGACTGTTCCCGTGCTCCCAGGCCGCCGCGTTCGCGTCCTGCGCGGCCCCAACATCGCCGGTGGCCAGGGCCGCGTTTGCCAACGCAAAGTAACTAACGCTCGTGGCGAGCCCGCCGAACTCGGACGCGACCTCCAGGCCGGCCTGGGCCGCGGCGCGGGCAGCAACCGTGTCACCCTGCAGCGCCAGCGCGGTGCCCTGGTGCGCGAGGCTAACCGCTTGGTGGAGCCCATCGTGGGCGGCCTTGGCCTCGGCGGCCACGGCGCGGAATTGTGCGACGGCGCCGGTCAGATCGCCCAGGAAACTCTGTGCCAAACCCAGGCAGATGCGGCAATGGCGCGAGTTGGACCCGTCACCGATAGCGTCGGCGAGGTCGCGTCCTTCTTCGGCGACTACGCGCGCCGCCAGCGGCTCACCGACGGCGATTCCTGCGCTCGCCTGCCAGGCCAGGATCTGGCTGAGCCGCCACTTATCGTCCAACTCCCGGGCCAGTTCGACCGCCTCGGCGAAATACGCCCCTGCCAGCTCGGCGTTGTAGGCGGCGGCCAGGCCGCAGGCGGTCAGCGTCCTGGCCAGCACGACCGGATCCCCGATCTCGCGCGCGAGCATCAGGGCTTGCTGCGCCCGATCCAGGGGATCAGCAGCGACCAAGAAAAGGTCAAGCATCGCTTTGTCGGCCAGCGCCCGGGCGCGTACCGCGGCCGCCACCCCGACGTCCTGTGCAACCTCGTCGGTGAGGACGGCGTCGAACCAGGTCAGCCCTTCCCGGGGCTGGGCTCGCGCGACCCACAGCGGCTGCAGCGACGACGCCAGCGCCAACGCCGGCTCGGTGTCGGAGTTTTCGCGGCTCCACGCAAACGCGGCCCGCAGATTGTCGATTTCCATTTCGGCCTGATCGAGACGCTGGTCATAATCACTGCCTGCCGGTGCGTCGAGGGCGGCCGCCAGCGCCGTGTAGTAATCGCGGTGACGCGTCCGCACGGCCTCGGCTTCGCCGGACTCTCCCAGCTTTTCCTGCGCGTATTGGCGCACCGTTTCCAGCAGCCGGTAGCGGGTCCGGCCCCCGCTGTCGTCAGCCACCACCAGCGATTTGTCGACCAGCAAGGCGAGTTGATCCAGCACTTGATAACGCTCCACCTCGGCCCCGCCGGCTATCCCTTGAGCGGCTTCGAGATCGAAGCCACCCATAAAAGCCGCCAGCCGACGAAAGAGCGCTCGCTCGGGTTCCGTCAACAGCGCGTGCGACCAATCCACCGAGGCGCGCAAGGTCTGCTGGCGGCGCACCGCGGTGCGCGCACCGCCGGTCAACAGCCGGAACCGGTCATGCAAACTGTCGACGATCTCGGTCAGCGACAACGCCCGCACCCGCGCCGCGGCCAGCTCGATCGCCAGCGGCAACCCATCCAGCCGTCGGCAGATCTCGGTCACCGCGGCAGCATTGTCGTCGGTGACGGCGAAAGCGGGCCGGGCACGACGGGCCCTGTCGCTGAATAGCTCGATGGCTTCGTCGGCCAGCGACAATGACGGCGCCCGCCAGCTCACCTCGCCGGCAACCCCGATCGGCTCACGGCTGGTCGCCAAGAGCGTCAATCCCGGACATGCTTCGAGTAGTGCCACCACCAGCGTCGCGCTCGCATCCAGCAGGTGCTCGCAGTTGTCCAGCACCACCAGCATCCGCCGGTCGGCGATAAAACGGGTGAGCGTGTCCATCGTGGAGCGGCCGGGCTGATCCGGCAGTCCCAGCGCGCGGGCCACGGTCAACGGCACCAACTCGGGGTCGGTGATCGGTGCCAGATCCACATACCAGACTCCGTCGGACGTGCTATCCGGGAATTGGCCGGATTCGTCAGTCAGCTCGGCGGCGATCTGTATTGCCAGCCGGGTTTTACCTACGCCGCCCGCCCCGGTCAGAGTCACCACCCGGTTGTCGGCCAGCAGCTCGCGCACCTGTGTCAGCTCCGCGACGCGGCCCACAAAACTCGTCAACTGCACCGGAAGGCGCTGAGAAACAATGGGTTTCGAGACACGAAGCGGTGGGAATTCGTTGACCAAGTCGGGGTGGCACAGCTGAACCACTCTTTCGGGGCGAGGCAGATCACGTAGCGCATGGCTGCCCAAATCGGTCAACCAGGAATCGGTGGGCAGCCGATCGGCCACCAGATCCTCGGTCGTGCCCGACAGCAGGGTTTGGCCGCCGTGGCCCAGATCGCGCAGCCGCGCGGTGCGGTTGATGGTCGGGCCCGCGTAGTTGCCTTCGTCACGTAGCTGAATTTCACCGGCATGTATCCCGATCCGTAACCGGATCGGGCCCAGGGGAGCGCGCTGCATCGCCAACGCCGCCGCGACCGCGTCGGAGGCGCGGGCGAACGCCGCCACAAAGCTGTCGCCCTCACCTTGTTCGACGGGCCTTACACCGCCGTGTTCGGCGATAGTCTCGGACACCGTCTGATTCATTCGCGCGATGGCCGCCGTCATTTCGTCGGGCTGCGTCTCCCACAGCCGTGTCGAGCCCTCGACGTCAGCCAACAGCAACGTCACGGTGCCTGTCGGCAACAGCCCGCTCACGTCTAGCTGGCTCCAGTCCATCAGGGGCGTGTCGGCACGTGGATCGATCTCGCTCATGCTAGCCAGCATGCGGCCACCAGCAACGGCAAAACATCAGCACAAATGCGTAGATCGCCGCCCACGGCGGCGCAATCTACGACCCCGCTCGCCGAAATCTACGAGTTACGGCGGATGGTCTGAGATTCGCGCTGGGCGATCGTTGGATCATGACGACCACCATCTGCCCAACCGTTTCGGAAGCGGACCTGCCATCGATCGCCTATGACCACCTCACCGACCCCGACGAGGCTTACCGCGTCATCGCTCATGCGTGCCGGCAGGGACCGCTGGCTATGGGGCCGCACGGACCCGAGGTCTTGAGTTACGAATTGGTCCGCCTTGTGCTGCGCGACCCTCGTTTCGGCCCGGCCGTCAAGCAGGTGATGGCCGCGCAGGGCATCACGTCAGGCCCGGTGTGGGACAGGGCGAACCAGAGCATCCTGGGACTCGAAGGCGAGACGCACCACCGGTTGCGCCGTCTTGTCTCGAAGGCATTTAACCCGCGCGGCGCCGAGCGGTTACGGACGCTCATCGTCGAGGTCATGACCGAACTTGTCGACCCGCTGGCTGCCGCAGGGCATTGCGATGTGGTCGCCGATATCGCCCGCCGATACCCGACGCCGATCATCTGCGCGCTGCTCGGCGTACCGCGTCAGGACTGGCAGCTGTTTTCCGCATGGACCGACGACATCAAGAAGGTATTCGAATGGAATGTCGCCAACGACGGGCCCGTCATCACGGCGGCGTGGGCCGACCTCGACGCCTACCTCGAGGAGATGCTTGCGCAGCGCCGGGACAACCTCACCGACGACCTGATCTCGGATCTGATCCGCGCCGAGGACGACGGCGACCGGCTGAGCCACCGCGAACTGCTCACGCTCGCCAGCACTCTCCTCATCGCCGGTACCGACACCACCCGCAACCAACTAGCAGCGGCGCTTTACTTCTTGCGTGACCGCCCCGACCAATGGGCGCTGTTAGGCGACCATCCCGAGCTGGCCGGCAATGCAGTCCACGAGCTGATGCGTTATTCCCCAATAGTTCTCGCCCTCGTCCGGATGGCGCGCGAAGACATCGAATTGGGTGGGGTGATCATTCCCGCTGGCTCCCTCGTCGTGGCCAATATCGCTGCGGCCCAACGTGACCCGGCCGTCTATGACGATCCCGACCGGCTGGACATCTCCCGTGAGCCGTCGACGCCCAACTTGTCGTTCGGCAGCGGCGCGCACTACTGCCTGGGCTCGCACCTCGCTCGACTCGAACTCGTCGAAGCGCTGCGCATCATCACCAGTCGCATGCCCAACCCGCGCCCAAGTGCGCCCGCGCGCTGGAAGCAGATGACCGGTATCACTGGCCCGACCGCGCTGCCCCTCGAATTCGACCCGGGACACTGAAAGCATCGGACAGCGCGTAACCGCCGAGTCCCTTCTTGATGGCGTCGTCTTGTTTGTGGCCGACGTCGAGGACGAAATCCGATGGTGCCAGTGCATACGACGGGCCATCGAATTCGATCGTCACGAACGCCTTGCCCTCGGTGAACAGCAACACCGTCATGCCCTTGGAGTGATCCGGCGAAGTTCCCGAGATCGTTGCACCGTCCACCCCGACGTCGGCCGACATGGGTTTGGCGAGTAAGGCTTCGTGTTGCACCGCCTTCGCGGAATCCAGTGCGTTCGCAGCCGCCGCGGGGTCCAACGTGATCTGGATGGTGTCGATGATCGTGTGGCTATGGTCTTGGTCGGTGAAGGTTATTGTTGCGCCTTGTTGGCCATTCGGATTCTTGACCGCTGGGCCGGCGGTGAAGGGTTCGGGAGCGCCGATATCACTGGCCTTGATCAGCAGCGAGGTGTAATCACCTGGCTGGATGGCGTGCGTCGAGGTGGCGGATCCCGACGTCGGCGTCGAAGACTTCGAATGGCTGCTGCAGCCGGCCACAGACACTCCTCAGCGTTGACGCCACGATTGCACCGGCGATCACCGGGCGAGAAATCCTCATCGGGCCGTGTTCCCTTTCACCGAGCTAAATCGGGAAACCCTAACCCAGGCTGGATTTATCTGGTCGGAGGATGCCATTGTCGGCGATGTCAGCACACCCGGAAGGGCTCCGAGTCTGCGCGCAGCCATACCGCCGTGCATTTCGCGCAGGTACTCAAATCCGCCAAATACCCTGCTTAGGAACAGCGTTCACTCTCCGCTGCGCACAGCCTCGGAGATGATGTCGACCACAGTCTGCGGTCGGGTGATCAGCGGAGCGTGGTCCGCATCGTGGGTATGAACATTCGCGCGCATGCGTTCGGCCATGAACTTCTGGGTGGCCGGGTTGATCATCCGGTCCTGCTCGGCGACGAGGTACCAGGACGGGCGATCTTTCCACCCGGGTCTGGGCACAGGTTGCTGGATGCATGCTACGGCAATGGGTCGTTGCACCGCCGCCAACACGGCGTGTTCATCCGGAGTTCCTTGTTGGGCGAATGCCTTGCCAAAGGCGTTGTCCGGCAGCCAGATCCAACGGTGACCGTCGGGCTTGAGCTCTGGCGCGTCGGGGTGCGGGGGATTGCGGTAGAAGACATCGGCCACGGTTTCGCCCTCGTCCGGCGCCAAGGCGGCGACATAGACCAGCGCATGCACCCGGGGACGCTTGGTGGCCCCGATGACACCGCCGGCATACGCGTGTCCCACCACCACAACCGGCCCGTCGATCCTGTCGATCGTGCGGTCCAACGCGTCCACGTCATCGGCAAGAGAAGTGAGCGGAAGAGGGGCGGCCGTGACCGCGATCCCGGCCTGATCCAGACCGATGATGACTCGACTCCAGCTGGATCCGTCGGCCCACGCCCGTGAACGAGTACCACTGTTGGCGAGACCGTTTGGGGGTTCATGTCAGACCGCTGCGACCCCCGCCGGCGCATAAAGCCCGCTTCCGGTGACCAACGGCAGGTCCATCGTGGTCCTGATGCCAGGTGGTGCCGCGACCACGGCGGGGATCGCGTTGACGATGCGCCCCGCCGCCGCCGACGATCGCCGCGTGGTTGTGGTCGCCCTTGCGGCTGGTCGGGCAGATGTCGACGGCGTAGGACGGCTCGCCGACGATTTCCACGCGGTACGAGCCGCCGGGCTGGGCGGGCTGCGGCCAGTCGGGCCGCAGGTCTTCCCGTAACCGGGTGATGTGCTCGACGACGATCGCCGGGGTGGCCGTTGACCATGCCGCGGATCTCGAACTGCAGCGCGGCCATGGTCCCCTTGGCGACGCGGCCTACCGCGATGTCGAAGTCTTCCGGCGCCGGCTCACGCTGGTAGGACTCGGTGATCTCGTCGAGTTCGATACCCAGGCCCGCAGCCAGCTGACGGATCGCCCCACCCCAGGCGATGCTGAGCACGCCCGGTAGCAACAGCATTGGCATGTCGTCGAGGGGCCTGCCGAACCCCATGTAATGCATGACCTCGGCGCCGTCGTAGGTGGCGTAGTCGGCGATCTCCATGCAGCGCACCTGCTCGATGTGCTGGCAGGTGCTGGCGAGCGTGAACGGGATGAGGTCGTTGATGAATCCGGGGTCGACGCCGTTGATGAAGATGCTCGAATTGCCCTGCCGGGCAGCATCTTCGACGCGAGCGATGTACTTGTCGGGCATCACACCCCACGGATACTGCAACATCCCCGGCGACGACCCGACGACATTGATGCCCGCGGCGAGGATGCGCATGACGTCCTTCATTGCATCCGGCAGACGGGTGTCGCCCATAGCGCAGTACACGACGCATTCGGGCCCGGTGGCGAGCACGGCATCGAGGTCGTCGACCGCCGCGATGCCGGTCGACACCTCCACCCCGGCGAGCGTGCCGGCGTCCTTACCGACCTTCTGCGGCGACGAAACGCACAGCCCGGTCAGTTCGAATTGTGGATTGGTGATCAGCTCGGTCAACGCCAGACGACCGACGTTTCCGGTGCCGACATGGGCGACGCGGATCGCCATGACTGTCCTCCGTCCCTGGATGCGAGCGCACAGACCTTTCTAGACGCTAGTCCAGGGCGCGGAGTCCGACCACGGTGGCGCGGCGCGGCCGGCTACGCGTCGACGTTAGTCGCCAAAGCCTTGGCGTGGAGATGTCGCCGCCAAGTGGGTGCCACCCACGCCGAGGCGGTTGGCAGCGAAGTCCACCCCCTGGGCAATGACGCCGCCGTCGGCTACGTAGGAATCATGCGCGGCGAAATTCATCCCGTCCGAGCAGACCGGGTCCTCGACTGCGCACACTTGGATGGTCTTGGCCTGGTACAGCGGTCCGATGACCACCTGCGGCTGGCCGAGGAAGCTCATAGCCCGCACATTGGGCGCTCCGAACAGCACGACCGCAGCGACGTGGTTCGCCACGCCGGGGTCCAGCGGCTTGGGGAGGGTTGCCGGATCGACGTCGGGTGGTATCGAATCCGGGACGGCAGGCGAGGTGACGAAGCCCATCACGGCTGCGCCTTGTGAGTAACCGCCGAGCACCATCTTGGTGTTCGGGCAGGCCGAGGCCTCGGACACGACATGGGAGCCCGCGTCCCTGATGCCGTCGAGTCCGGTCGACCATTGGTCGCTGGCGGGGTAGTTGACCGGATAGACATCCATCGACTTTCCGCCCAGGCGCGCGCGCAGGGTGTCGACGAACGCTTGTCCCGTCGGGCCGACACCCGGGTCCTCACCGGTACCGCGGGCGAACACCACCTCGGTGTCGGGGCATCCCTGGGCGGATGCGGAAGGAACGGCGGCGGTAGGAAGGACAGTGGCAAGCAGCCCGGATGTCGTGGCTACCGCAGCACCAAACAGGCGAGTCGACGTTATGCGCAATCATGCGGCAAAGATTCCCACACGAATGCTTCCCAAACTAAGAATTTCCATATGACATCGCGGGTTGCCGAAGCACTCCCGAAAGCTGTTAACGCCACGTTAAGCAGCAGCGCCAGTTGGCCTGTCCGTCAGGGTGATTCAGCCAGCTGCGGCGTCAACGCTCGTCGGCGCCTCGGACAGCTTGACCAGCCGCACTTCGGGCCGCGCCGGGACCTCGTCGGCAAGGAACCACCGGAAGGCGAGGTTGCCACGGGGATAGTCAAGCGTGGTCAGGGAATTCGGGTGCGCCGTCATGCCGCGGGAGATGACGATCGTCACCGAGCCGTCTGCGTTGAGCACCGCGCTATGGCCGTTGACCGAGCTGCGCGCATCGGTGACGCCGTGGGTGGCCATGAATTGGTTCCACACCACCAGGTTCCAGAACCTGCACCGCGGCGGCCGGTGGGTGATGACAAGCGCTTCGTCCTCCTCGAGGACGTAACTGCCGTAGGAGTAGCAGGCATCACGGGCCGACCAGCCGAAGTTGGCGTCCGGAGCTTGATACGGGTCGGCGAATTGGTTGGCCGCATGCGCGATCTCGTGGCCGAACGCGTGCGCCTCGTCGACCCGCGCCCCCACCGCCAGCGGGAGAATCGCGAACATCGTGCGCAGCCAGGCGGCGCTGGCCCGCAGCCGCGCCGCCGTCTCGGCGTCACCGTGCCGAATCGGGTCCGGTTCGTCGAGCGCCTCGATGCGCCAGTCGATCGGGCGACCGGTCAGCGGGTCGGCCTGATAGTCGCGGGTCATCAGCACCGCCGCGTCGGGTGTCGGCCCCAGTTCGAACGAGAAGTTGCCGGCGGCGTCGATCTCGAGGTCGTCGTCGCGCACGATCGCCACGATGCGGTCCGACCAGGCGCCCGGCGACGGTTCGTTGTAGGCCGTCAGCGAGAAGTAGACGCTGTCGCCGCGGTTGCCGCTGATCCGGTAGCGGCGCTTGGGATCGACCGGGCACATGTAGTAGTAGGCGTCGGTGTTGTCGCCGCCCCATCGGCGATCTCGTCGGAACGGCGTATTGACTGCGACGAACATGAGGCCGACTCGGCTCGGCGAACAGATAGGTGTCGAACGCGACGCCCAGCGTGGTCGCGATCATGCGGTAGCCGTCGGCGATGTGCCGGTCGTCGGTGACGGCGCGGTCGCCCTCGAGGAACGAGCGATCAAGGCCGCTCAAGGTCTGCAGCAACTCCTGCCATGCGGCGGTGGACTCGTGCGCAGCGGGCGGTCATGCGCTGATTCCTCTCGTGATGAACGCGGCGGTGCGGTCGACCCACGAATCGTCGAGGGCGTCCCCGCGGGTGAGCAGAGCCAGGAACGTGGTGCCGGCGACGACCTCGACGAGCTCGGCCGCGGTGACGTCGGGGCGTACCTCGCCGCGTGCGACGGCGTCCGCCAGGCGATCCGAAAGGCCGCGCGAGAGGATGTCGCCGAAGCGCTCCAGCAGTGCGGCGTGCAGCGTGAGATCGGCCGCCATCTCACCGACCAGGCCGGGCAGCGCGGCCCGCGCGGCCGGGGTGGTCAGCACCTCTGCGGTGCGGCGAACCATCTCGCGCACGTCGCCGGCCAGCGATCCGGTGTCGGGCAGCGCGGTCGCGTCGCTGATCGGGAACACCGCCTCGTGGACGAGGTGCGCCTTGCCGGGCCAACGCCGGTAGATCGCCGGTTTGCTGGTGCCGGCCCGCCGGGCGATCGCGTCGACCGACAGGTCCGCGTAGCCCGTCTGCGGCGAGCAGTTCGACGGTGGCGTGCAACACCGCGCTGTCGATGCGCTTATCGCGGGGGCGGCCAAGCTCTGTCGTCATTACGGAACTCAGAGTAACATAAGTCGCCGTGACCGATGCCGCTCCCGCCCTCGTGCACCTCGACGACCTCGCCGAGCCGCGCTTCAGCCCCCAGGTCGAGCAGATCCGCGACCTCATGGCAGCGATGGCGCCAGAGTGCCCGCTGGATGCCGAAGCGCTGCACGCCAAAGCCACCGCCGACACCGGGCTGACCGACTTCGGGCCCGACGATTACCGGGAACGTCTCGACGTCTACCTCGCGGCGCTGCACGAGATCGGCGGCCTGCACGGGCCGGGAATCGTCAACTTCCACGCGCAGCTGTTGCAGTGGCTCAAGAACCGGCTACTGCTCAACGATCTGCTGGCTCGACACCCCGAGATCCGCGACATCGAGCTGCTGCCGCCGGTCGTCATCGCGGGCCTGCCGCGCACCGGGACCACCCATCTGCACAACCTGCTGGCGGCGGCCCCGACGTTTCGCACTATCCCTTATTGGGAGAGCGCCGAGCCGTTCCCGCTGCCCGCCGAGGTCGGGGTCGAACCTGATCCGCGCAAAGCCCGGATGGATGTCGCCGTCGAGTTCATGAACGCCGCGATGCCGCACTTTCCGCTGATGCACGAGATGACGACCGAGCACGTCCACGAAGAGATCCAGCTACTGGCCAACGACTTCTCCACGATGCTGTTCGAGACCCTCGCATACGTGCCACGGTGGCGCGATTACTACTTGGCTCACGACCAGACTTCGTGCTATCAGCACCTGGCCCTTCAGCTGAAAGCGCTGCAGTTTCTGCGCGGCGGCCGCCGCTGGCTGCTGAAGTCGCCTCAGCACCTCGAGCAGCTGCCGGTGCTGGACGCGGTCTTCCCCGGGGTGATCGTGTTGTGTACACACCGCGACCCGGTGCCGGTAGCGCTGTCGATGATCGCGATGATCACCTACACCGCGCGGATGCATTGCTCGCCGGTGCCGGTGCACGAGATCGCGGCGTCGTGGGTCGACCGCCTGCAACTGATGCTGGACGCTCTCGTGCGCGATCGTGATGTCATCCCGCCGGAGCGCTCGATCGACATTCGCTTCGACGACTTCATGGCCGATGAGCTCGACGTCGCCGAACGGGCTTACCACCTCGCCGGCGAGCCGCTGACATCAGCGGCGCGCACGGCGATGGCCGATTATCTGTCGGGACACCAGCGCGGGCGGTTGGGGCAGATCGCGACGTCGGCCGAGATGTTCGGACTCGACGAGCAAGACCTGCGCCCACGGTTCACCCGCTATCGTGGAGCGCTTCTTGAGGTGAAGGCCGGCCGACCTAGGCAGCGACCCCAGGCGCGTCCGGTGCCGGCGCAGGATCCGGCGGCGGCGGCAATTCGTTCTGCACCGGCTCGACGGGGTCGGGGCCGGGTGCGGGTGGCGCCAGCGGCGGGGGCGCATCCGGAGCGGGAGCCACCGCGTTCACCAGGACCGGACCGAACGGCGGCGGCGGAGCATCCGCCGGCGCCTCGGGATCCACCGGGAGGTACATGTGGTGGGTGAACTGGGGCTGGTAGGCCCCGCCGCCACCGATGCGCACGCCGCCGCCTTCGCCGCTGGATACCGGTGTTCCATCCGGCAGCGTCACTGCCGTGTGACCGCCATTCCAGCCGATCACCAAAGCGCCGGGGGCGGTTCCGTATTTGAAGCCGCGTGCCAACAAGGCTGACTCTTCATTCCCGGTGTTGAACCTCTCAGCGAAAGCCGGCCGGTCGGTCGCCACATTCGATACCAACGAGGCCAAACCCGAACAGTCAGTTCCTGCAGCGGAATAGCCGTGGCTATACGGAGTGCCTGACATCTGCTCAAGCAGACCCATCAGCGTTGCTAAAACAAACATGCGCCGGGACATTAACAACAAGATCAAAAACGGCCAAAATCTGTGGCGGCTGTCACTTCGATATTATTGAATGACCTAAGTTACATTTTAGCCCAAAAAGTGCTGGTCAATGGCTATTGATAATCCGCTAATTGACACACGCGAAAGATTAAGAAGTTCTTGCTTTTCGCTGATTTTGGTCTCAGTTTTGCAAACTATACGCCAAAAACGGTTTTGCCGAAAGAGTTATTTTCGCTGGTGAGCGATATTTGCGTCGCGATGTATTTGTCCGGCGTCTTTCGAACTGCGGATCACGACACGGTGTCGAAGTGCGGATTACTCCGCAGGCGGCAATTGCCGTGGGCCGTCAGCTGCACGCACCGCAGGTGGTCCCTCGCGTTCTGTCAGACCCCGCTGGGACTCACGCTGCGGCAACGACAAATCGTCCTCCTGCTTGGCGGATAACCGCTCGGACGTCACGGGTTGCGCTGCGACACGTTGCGCTCCGGGGTGATCTTCGTGACTGCCACTGGTTGCAGCCGATCCGCGTGACGGCTCGAGGCCGGCACTCTCCTCGGTGTCGACGGTGATCTTCCGAGTGCGCCTGAGCGAGAAGGTGATTTCCTCGACCTCCTCGAATACCTGGCGGGCGGTGCGCAACGGATGGGTCGAGGTGTCGATCGCGCGGGCAACGAAGCCCGGCACCAGCGGACGGATCCAACGGGCGGCGGCTTTGGTGACATCGGGGATGGTCGGAATCGCCGAAGTGGCGGGCACGTCGGGCGGTTCAACCGTGGCGGGCAGGTTCGGTGTCTCCGTGGCTTGGGGCAATTCGGTCGCGGCGAGGCTGGCGGCCTCCGCCTCAGCGGCGATCGGTAGGTAGATATCTTCCGCCACCGGCTCAGCAACATGCGTCGCGTCCTCGAGCGCGGTGCTCACCTGTCGACGAAGCTGCGCGCGGTCGATCTCTGTCTGCGCCTCGACGGCCAGCCGGGCCTGAACGAGTCGCTGTTCGGCCCACATCGTTTCGGCGGCCGCACGCACCTCGGCTCGCTTGACCGCGATCGCCGTCTCCGCCTCCAGCTCAGCGCGTTCGCGTTCGGCACGGGCTTCAGCGTGGCGATCATGGGTCGTCTCACCCCGCCACAACCGCAGGATCAACGGCAGCAGGCTCAGCAATATGAAGAACGCGATCGCCAGCAGCCGCAGCACCATCGCCCCGACGCTGGCCAACGTCAGGTCCTGCATGGCAAGCCAGCGTGCGGCCAAACCATGGTCGGCGGCCGCGGTTGCCGATTCGCGCGCTTGGGACAGTGCCCGCTCGTCGTCGCCGATCTTCGAGTCCAATTCAGCGGCTTGGCGGTCGCGAGCGGCGATGGCGGTGTCCAGCTCTCGCTGGGAATCCGCGAGAAGCTGGTTGGCTGTTCGGGTTTCGGGTCCGGAGCCGGGCACGCCGGTGATGCGGGTCTGGGGACAGGCCGGAGAGGGGTGGTATTCGCAGCGCGCGATGACCAACGCCTCGTCCCGGTGAATGCGTGCGGTGTCGACGGCGTTGTCGAGCGCGACCCGAGCGTTACGCAGCTGCGCAAGGTTTGTCGATGCCTGCGCGACTGCCGGCGCCGACTCAGCATTGCGGGCAGCCTGTAGCGCCAGCTGATGGTTTATCGACCCGGCGAACACCGCCAGAGCGGCGAGCTCACCGACGACCACGCCGACGGCAACCGCGATCAGTCCGCGTCCGGCGATTGCGCGCAGCCCATGTATCGGCCCGCTGGCAATCCCGTGCGTGATCGCACCTACCAGCACGCCGAACACCAGGGTGAACGGGATGATGGCCAGCACCGGCCAGCGCGCCGCTTCCAGTACGGCCAGCGTCGCCACCAGCCACGCCAGTGCGGCGTCGAGGATCACGACGACGCCGGCGATCCCAGGTGCCGACCGCTTGTGGCGGGGGTCGCGGGAGTTTATGTCACCTACCCAAGTGAGCATCGGAGTCGAAACACCTCCAGGTTCTGTCGGCCTAACAGGCCAAGGCCGGAATAGAAGAATCAGCGGGTGGATGTGTGGCGCGATTGGCAACGCGTCCAGAATCGCCCAGCCCGGTTCGCGCCGGTGCGACAGCCGAATTCTCTCATAACCGGCGCCGCACGGGCCGCCGGCGTCGTACGTTTCTCGACCGGGGCGGATGGGTAGTTTGCGGGCGAACGAACACCGGGGCCGTCGACAACGCTGCTACGCAACCTGACCTGAGCCCTTCGCTACGGCTTCACCGGCACTATTTACCCGCGGCGCTATTTGCTGACACTTGGCGCAGGCGGCTTCGGCCGACACGAACGGATCAACCGCAGTGTCCGAACACGGCGTGAGACGGTATCTACTTATGCAGGGCTACGACTACGTGAGCTACGAGGCTTTCGGACGGCGATTCTTCGAAGTGGCCGTGACGGAGGAACGTGTCGGCGCCGCCTTCGCCGCGATCGCCGGCAACGAGTTCGACATGGAACCGATTGCTCAGGGGCCGGGCAAGATCGCCAAAGTCAGCGCCAAGGTCGCGATCAAGCAGCCACAGGTGAGTCGTAACGTCGCCGACAGCATCACTTTTGACATCCACATCCCGCTTCTCATCGATCTGCTCCTCGACCTACGCCTAGACAAACAGCGGTTCAAGGTTGACGGCGATATCGCCTTGACCGCGACAGCGCGGGCCGCCGAACCGTTGCTGCTGATCGTCGACGTCGCCAAGCCACGGTCGTCGGATATCACCGTCCACGTTGCGTCGACCAGCATCCGCGGCGAGTTGTTGCGCATCATTGCCGGTGTCGACGGGGAGATCCGCCGCTTCATCGCCCAATACGTCAGCGAGGAAATCGATTCGCCGCAATCGCAAAAGGCCCAAGTCATCGACGTGGCAGACCAACTCGATCAGACGTGGACCGGTATCTGACGCGGTTTATCAACCTGACCCACCCGGGTATGCACGCCCAGCTAGGGAGCAGTCAGAGGCTAGGCAGCAGGCAGAGGAGTGACACCGGGTGGCACGAGTAGACGTTTCGACGTCGTCGGACCTGGCGCCGGAATCAGCCTGGAAGCTGGCGTGCGATTTGAATCGGTTCGGCGACTGGATGACGATATTCGCGGGCTGGCGCGGTCCGGTTCCCGACAAGGTCGGCAAAGGCACCCAGGTGTCGTCCTGCATCAAGGTGAAGGGCTTTCGCAACGTCATCCATTGGACGGTCACTCGCTACGAAGAGCCGAAATCGATCGAGCTGACGGGACGCGGCCGCGGCGGCATCCGCCTCGCGGTAGCCATGACGGTCACCGACAACCAGCCCGGGTCGACCTTCCATTTGACCGCCGATCTGACCGGGGGCCTTTTGAACGGGCCGATCGGGCGGCTGGTCGCCAGGATCATCAAGTCCGATGTGCATCATTCGGTTTGCAACCTGGCTGCTATGAACTGACCTCGCCCCGGATTGCAGCTGGGTGATCAATTCCTCTGTCGCGCTGCCCGATTTGGCCGACTAGGGCTCGTTCGGTCCCGCGATGGTGGCTGCTTTTCCAGTCCCGCTGGACCTGACGGATCCGTCTTGACTCCATGCCCAGCCAGGCGAAGCCTGCTCTTCAGGCTTCAGGTGGCGAAGCCGGCCAACAGCGCGCGCATGGACTGCGCGACCGCATGCCGGGTCTCGACGGGATCCGGTGAGTTGGCGATCAGCATCGCGCCGCGAGTCAATGCGCCCAGCAGCAGCCGGGTGACGGTCTCGGGATCTTCGACCCGCAGCGCGCCGGCATCGGTCGCCGCCCGCAGCGCCGCGACGATGACAGCGAATGCGTAGCGTTCGTCCAGTTCGGTGAAGCGTGCCGGGCCCAGTACCGCGGGGGCATCGAGGATGAGGATGCGCTGTAGGTCTGCTTGCAAGACGGCGTCAAGAAATGCCTCGAAGCCACGTGCCAGCCCGTCGAGGTCATCGGTTGCATCCTGCGCGGCTGCCATCGACGCGGCCATCAATTCGGTGTGCGCATGCTCGAAAACCGCCTCGAAAAGTGCGGTCTTGGTGGGGAAGTGGTGGTAGAGCGCGCCCGTCGTGACCCGGGCAGCGCGCGCCAGATCTTCCACGGAAGTCTGCCGAAATCCCTTCTGGCCGAACAACTCCCGGCCCGCACGGATCAGCGAATCCCGGGTCTGCGCAACCTGCTGTGCGCGCAGCGACGACGACTGTGGTGTCGACTCGGACATGCCTCTCACTCCCGTACGCACGAATCGCTTCAGCCTATTGACATAGCGACTATATGTGACATAGTGACACTATCTTAGGCTTATCAGACGAAGGGTGCTCCCGATGAAAACTGTTCCTGCCCCGTCCGCCGGCCCCCTCGACGATGTCCGGCGTGCCGATGCGCACGCCAAGACCGCACTGGCCGACGCCGTTGCCCGCAGCGCGCAACTGTGGCGCAGCATGGCCAACTCGATCGCCCCGGTGCCCGGCCTCGCGTGGACGGCCGGCCAGACGGCGGCGCACGTAGTTGGTGACATGCGTGAATACACCGAGGCGCTGACCAGGCATGTGAACGGTGACCAGGCCGCGTTCAACATCCCGCACGGATCACCGGCGTGGGTCAGGACTTTGGTCAATGACCAGCACTTGATCCACGTCCCCGAGCGTGACCTGCACCGACTTGCCGACATGCTGGAGGAGACCGCGGCGAACTATCTTGCGGTCGCTTCTGCGGTCGACGCATTCGAGTGCGTCGCAATCCTCACGGCGGACGGGTTGGTGCTCGAGCCGGCCATGATGACCTGCCTGCTGTTGGGCGAGCAATTGGTGCACGGCCTGGACATCGCGCGCGCCGCGCATCGGCCGTGGAGCATTGACAGCGACGACGCTCTGCTGGTCATCCCCGCCGTGCTTTCACTGGCCCCGAAATACCTGCGGCCCTCGCGGACCAAGGATCTCAACGTCAGCTTTGAACTACGCATGCGTGGCGGGTGCCGCTATCGGATGGCGATCGCCGACGGAACGGGTGTCGTCACGGCGGCAGGGGAGAAGGCCGATTGTGTGATCACCGCCGATCCGGTCACATTCCTGCTCCTCGGTATGGGTCGAGTGCCGCAGTTGCCCCAGTTACTGCGTGGCCGGCTGCGGGCCGGCGGGCGCAAACCGTGGCTGGCCGCCAAGTTCGGTACCCTGCTGGCCAGCCCGTAGGGCCGGTTTGCGGGTTACCGTCTGGCGGCTACAACGACTAGGGTGACGTCGGTCGCGGTAGTGGGCAGCGGCTTTACCGGTTTCGAGTGTGCGCGACGGCTCGCCCGTCGACTGCGCGGATCAGACGTCGACGTCACGATCATCTCGCCGGTCGACTACATGCTGTACACACCGCTGCTGCCGGACGTGGCCGGCGGGGTGGTCGATCCACGGTTCGTGACCATCCCGCCTATTCGGCTGATCGCACTCGGCGCATCGGCCGGGTTTCGATAGCGTTGATCGTCAACGCGCGGTGGCTGATCTGCCATCCGGCATCGGTTAACCGATACTCGTCGTCGTAGCGCAGATGCCAGACCACGTCAGTCAGCTGATCCCCGTGTTGGCTCCAGTGGTGCGCCACACAGGCGATGCGCCCGCGGGCGTGTTCGGGCTGCGGGTCCACGTCGAAGACCTCGCCGACGATCGCATGTTCGGTGCGGATGGTGGCGGAAACGGCCTCGATCGCGGTGCGGATGGCGGCACGGCCGCAGTGCCGGTGGAGTGGTTCCAGCGTGGCCGGCGGCTCAGGCAGCATCAGCTCGGCTGCCTCGGTGAAAAGCTCTGTGACAGAGTCGAATTGCCGGTCATCGACCCGGGCGGCGTATCGGTGCACCAGGTCTGACAAAGCGGCCCGCTCGGTTACGTCGAGCATCACGCCGGTAGCGAAAGACGTTGCGCGCAGGCCGACAACTCGTCCTTGGCCTGCTCGAGATCGGTGATCGGCGGCATGGCCAGCACCAGCCGGTCTGCGCCCTGGGCCGCCAGCCGTTCGGCGCGTTCGGCGTCGATTTTGGTAACCGAATGTCCCAACGACACTTGGATATCGGCCGCATCGCGTCCGGCCGCCGCTGCCTCGTCACGCATCAGCGCCAACAGGCCGTCCAATTGCGCACCGGTCACCCCCAGCGGCTGGAAACCGTCACCGAAGCGCCCGGCGCGTCGCGCGGCTGCTTTGCTGTGGCCGCCGATGTGTACCGGAAGATGCTTTCCGGCAATGGGTTTCGGGCTGCACACCACGTCTGCGAACTGGAAGAACTCGCCACGGTGGGTGACGCCCGTCGGCTGCTCATCCCATAGCGCCCGCAGCACCGCCAACTGCTCGTCGGCGCGCCGCCCCCGGGTCTGAAAGTCGGTGCCACACGCCTCAATCTCTTCGCGCAGCCAGCCGACACCGACACAGAGCCGAAGCCGTCCGCCCGACAGCACATCAACTGTTGCCGCTCGTTTGGCCAGCACCACCGGATGGTGGTTGGGCAGCACCAGATACCCCGGTCGCCAGCCCGAGCCGATCGGTATGGCCGGCCAAGAATGACAGCAGGTCGAGCGGATCGGGGACCGGACAGTCGGGCGTCAATTCGACTCGCCCCGAGCGGTCATAGGGGTAGACGCTGTCGTACCGGGTCGCCAAAACGGTGTGCTCGACGACGATGATCGATTCGAAGCCACACGCCTCGAGATGACGCGCGAAAGCCGCCATCCAATGCGGATCCGCGGTGACCCCCGCCGCGACCGGGGCGACCACGCCGAACTTCAACACGTTCATGGCAGACAAGAAACTAACAGCCGGTCTCGGTGCCGGTGACGGCCGTCTGCGCGCGCATAGCTTCGGCCAGGGTGAGCGCCCTGGGATCGGTGAACACGTCCTCGAGCATCACCGGCTGCCCATCGGGGCCGCTCAACGGAATTCGCCAATTGGGATACTCGTCGGTTGTGCCCGGCTGGTTCTGGGTGCGCCGATCTCCGACCGCGTCGGTCAACGAGACTCCCAGCAGCCGCGACGGCGTTCGGCCCAGGTACTGGTAGAGCGCAAGAATGGTGTGCTCGACGTCGGCATGCTTCGACAGCAGGCCGACGCGGCGCAGCTCGGCGATCCAGGCCGCTCGCTCGGTTTCCGCAGCTGCCAGCTCCTCGTCGACCGGTCGCGTCAACAGCCCCAACGAATCCCGCAGCCGCACGTGCTCACCGGCCAGGTAACCGGCGGTCGGCGGCAGGTCGTGAGTGGTCACCGAGGACAGGCAATATTCCCGCCAGCGCTCAGCCGGCAGCGGGCCGCCGTTCCCGTCGCGGTCGAGCTCGAACCACAGAATCGACGTGCCCAGCACCCCGCGGTCCCGCAGGTAGTCACGGACCCAGGGTTCGACAGTGCCGAGATCCTCGCCCACCACCAGCGCCGCGGCGCGGTATGCCTCCAGGGCGACGATGCCGATCATCGCCTCGTGGTCGTAGCGCACGTAAGTGCCTGCAGTGGGCGCTTCGCCATGGGGAATCCACCACAGTCGGAACAGCCCGATGATGTGATCGATGCGCACTCCGCCGGCGTGCCGCAGCACTGTGCGGATCAGCGCCCGGAACGGCTGATACTCCTGCTCGTCGAGCCGATCCGGGCGCCACGGCGGCTGCGACCAGTCCTGGCCCAACTGGTTGAACTCATCCGGCGGCGCGCCCGCGGTGACCCCGAGCGCCAAGACGTCCTGTAGCGCCCAGGCGTCGGCCCCGTCGGGGTGCACGCCGACGGCGAGGTCGTGCACGATGCCCAGCGGCATCCCGGCCGCCAGCGCTTGCGATTGCGCGGCGGCCAGCTGCTCGTCGAGTTGCCACTGCAGCCAGCGGTGGAAATCCACCGCCTTCGAATGCTTGGCGACGAACTTCGCGACACCGTCGGCCCCCGGGTGCTGCAGCGATACGGGCCACCGATGCCAGTCGCTCCCATAAACCTCGGCCAACGCGCACCAGGTGGCGAAGTCGTCGAGGGCAGCACCTTCCCGGGCACAGAAAGCGGCGTACGCCAGTTCGCGCCCCGCCGTGCGGGGGACCCGGTACACCTGTTTCAAGGCCGCCCGCTTGGCTGCCCACGCGGTGTCGCGGTCGATGGCGTCCAGCGAAGCTGCGCGCCGCTGCACGTCGTCGCGTAACCGCCACACCCGGCGACGCTTGCGCAGGTAAGCGAACTCCGGAATGGCCTCGACGCGCAGGTAAAGCGGGTTGACGAAGCGCCGCGACGTCGGCAGGTACGGCGACGGCTCCATGGGCTTGGTCGGAGCGGCCGCGTGCAGCGGGTTGACCAGCACATAGCCGGCGCCGTGCGCGGAACCCGACCAGACCGCGAGGTCGGTGAGATCGGTCAGGTCGCCGACGCCCCAGGACTGGCGGGACCGCACACTATATAACTGGGTGGCCAGTCCCCAGGTGCGACGGCCACCCAGCCGTTCCGGCAGGCCCAGCCAGCCCGGGGTGACGATCAGTGCCGCGCTGGCCTCGTTATCTCCGGAACGCAGATGCACCCGGTGGTAACCCAGTGGTACATCGTCGGCAGCACGAAACTGGCCTCACCGACCAATCGCCCGTCGAGGTCGAACGGTGCGGCAAAGTTGTCGACCTGGCGTATCCCGCCGCGGACCGTCCCGTCCTCGAGCTGCAACCACACCTCGGCGGCATGACCGTGGGTCACATGCACCCAGAACGGCGTGGAGGTACCGGCACGTCCAAGGATGGTGGCCGGCAGCGGCCGCGACCAGTACGCGCGATCGTGAGCGGCCAGTGCAGCGTTGCGCTCGGCCTCGGTAGCGGCAGCCACGCCGAGTGCGGCGAGGACGGCTACCAGCGTGCTTTCCGAGACACCCACCCGCCGACCGGCCCCGTCCTCATAGTCGGTGGCGATCCCGAACCGCCCCGCGATTTCGACCAACGAGGGCGCAAGCTGAGCCATGCCGCCATCTTGCTCAATCAGATGACCGAAAGGCGAGCCGAGTGTTCACATGACGGCAATTTTTTCGGGGACCCGAGTTTGCGCTTCGCCGTACGATGCGCAGGGAAGTTTTCATCGATCTCCCCCCACTACTGATGGCAGGTGACAGCACTGTGGTGCAGACCACTCCCGAGCGCGGCCGCTGACACGGCCCGACGCCCATACGCTCGCGTGGCGAGGTGGCCCAGGGTGCCCTACGGTTATCCCTGTGAATCGTGGGACTACGCAGCACTCAGCCTTTCCATCGACTCGGAGCGTGATCAACCGTGGCTGACTCGAACAGCGGAAAGGGAGGTTCGGGCTACGGCCTCGGACTTTCCACCCGGACCCAGGTAACCGGTTACCAATTCTTGGCGCGCCGGACCGCCATGGCGTTGACCCGCTGGCGAGTCCGGATGGAAATCGAACCCGGCCGCCGTCAAACGCTGGCCGTGGTGGCGTCGGTGTCCGCGGCGGCGGTGATCTGCCTGGGCGCGCTGCTGTGGTCGTTCATTAACCCGTCGGGGCAGATGAACGAGTCGCCGATCATCGCCGACCGCGATTCCGGCGCACTCTATGTGCGGGTCGGGGACAAGCTGTACCCGGCGCTGAACCTGGCATCGGCCCGGCTGATCGCGGGCCGCGCGGATAACCCGCACAAGGTGCGGGGCAGTCAGATCGCGGAGCAGCCGCACGGACCGCTGGTGGGTATCCCCGGCGCACCGTCGGAGTTCTCCCCGACCACGCCCGCCTCGTCGTCGTGGCTGGTCTGCGACTCGGTGACGTCGACCGCGGGGGTCGGAGCGCCGTCACAGGTGACCGTCACCGTGATCGACGGAAGGCCCGATCTGTCGGGTCGCCGGCACGTGTTGAACGGGTCGGACGCGGTAGTGCTGCGGTACGAAAAGGACACCTGGGTGATCCGCCAGGGTCGCCGGGATCGCATCGACGGGTCGAACCGGGCGGTGCTGTTGCCGTTGGGTCTGACACCCGAGAACGTCAACCAGGCGCGGCCGATGAGCCGGGCGCTGTACGACGCGTTGCCGGTCGGCCCCGAGTTGACGGTGCCGAAGGTGCCGGACGCCGGCAAGCCGGCCGGGTTCGCCGGTGCGCCCGGACCGGTGGGAACCGTGATCGTCACACCGCAAATCAGTGGCCCGCAACAATATTCGGTGGTGCTGGCCGATGGCGTACAAACCGTGACGTCGGTGGTCGCCCAGATCCTGCAGAACGCCGGGACACCCGCGGGTAACGCACCGGTAGTGGTGGCACCCGCCTCGCTGGCGAAGATGCCGGTGGTCAACGGGCTCGATCTGTCGGCCTACCCGGACGGCCCGCTGAACGTGCAGGACATCCGAGACAACCCGGCGACCTGCTGGTGGTGGGAGAAGACCGGCGGTGAAGAGCGTGCCCGCGTCCAGGTGATCTCCGGGCCAACGATTCCGGTGTCGGCCGGCTCCAGCGACAAGGTGGTATCGCTGGTGAAGGCCGATAATTCCGGCCGCGAAGCCGACAAGGTGTTTTTTGGCCCGGACTATGGCAACTGGGTCGAGGTCACCGGCAATGACCCGGGGTCGTCCACCTCGGAATCACTGTGGTGGCTGTCGAGTTCCGGTGTGCGTTTCGGCGTGGACAACACGCGTGATGCGCGCTCCGCGCTGGGGTTGACGTCCCAGCCCGAGTCCGGCGCCCTGGGTGGCGTTGCGGCTGCTGGCGCCGGGCCCCACCCTGTCACGCGCCGATGCGCTGGTGCGCCACGACACCCTTCCGACCGATATGAGCCCCGCAGAATTGGTGGTACCGAAGTGAAGCAAGGTTTTGCACGCCCGACGCCCGAGCGCGCTCCCGCCGTCAGGCCGGAGAACATCGTCCTTCCGACACCACTGAGTGTCCCGCCGCCCGAAGGCAAGCCGTGGTGGCTGATCGTGGTCGGCGTGCTGGTGGTCGGCCTGCTGGTCGGCATGGTCGCCATGACGGTCGCCAACGGCTCGCGGATGTTCCTCGGCGCCGGCTCGATCTTCCCGATCTTCATGATCGGTGGCGTCGCGATGATGATGTTCGGTGGTCGCTTCGGCGGCCAGCAGCAGATGAGCCGGCCGAAACTGGACGCGATGCGCGCCCAGTTCATGCTGATGCTCGACATGCTGCGCGAGACCGCGAACGAGTCCGCCGACAGCATGGACGCCAACTACCGCTGGTTCCACCCGGAGCCGACGACGCTGACGGCAGCGATCGGATCGCCCCGGATGTGGGAGCGCAAGCCGGACGGCAAGGACCTCAACTTCGGCGTCGTCAGGGTCGGTGTGGGCATGACCCGGCCGGAGGTGACCTGGGGTGAGCCGCAGAACATGCCGACCGACATCGAGCTGGAGCCGGTGACCGGCAAGGCGCTGCAGGAGTTCGGTCGCTACCAGAGCGTGGTTTACAACCTGCCCAAGATGGTGTCGCTGCTCGTCGAACCGTGGTATGCGCTGGACGGCAACCGCGAGCAGGTGATGGGCCTGATGCGGGCGATCATCTGCCAGCTGGCGTTCTCGCACGGGCCGGACCACATCCAAATGATCGTGGTCACTTCCGATGTCGCGAAATGGGATTGGGTCAAGTGGCTGCCGCACTTCGGCGACCCGCGCCGTCGCGACGCGGCCGGCAACGCCCGGATGGTGTACAACTCGGTCCGTGAATTCGCTGCCGACCAGGCCGAATTGTTCGCCGGGCGTGGTTCTTTCACTCCGCGGCACGCCAGCTCGTCGGCGGAGACACCGACACCGCACCACGTGATCATCGCCGACGTCGATGATCCGCAATGGGAATACGTCATCAGCGTCGACGGCGTTGACGGCGTCACGTTTTTCGACCTGACCGGCTCTGCGCTGTGGACCGGTAACCCGGAGCGGGTGCTGAAGTTCACCAACGAGGTCGGGGTGATCGAGGCGCTGCCCCGTGACCGCGACACCTGGATGGTGATCGACGACAACAAGTGGTTCTTCGCTCTGGCCGACTATGTAACCGAGGCGGAGGCCGAGCAGTTCGCGCAGCGCATGGCGCACTGGCGGTTAGCCGAGGCCTACGAGGAGATCGGCCAGCGGGTAACCCAGATCGGCGCTCGAGACGTCTTGTCCTACTACGGGATTGAGGACCCGGCCGAGATCGACTTCGAGTCGCTGTGGGGCAACCGGCGCGACGGGCTCAGCAGCCGGTCGCGGCTGCGGATCCCGTTCGGTAACCGCTCCGACAACGGCGAGCTGTTGTTCTTGGACATGAAGTCCCTGGACGAGGGCGGCGACGGCCCGCACGGGGTCATGTCGGGAACCACCGGTTCGGGTAAGTCGACGCTGGTGCGTACGGTGATCGAGTCGCTGATGCTGGGGCATCCGCCGGACGAGCTGCAATTCGTGTTGGCCGACCTCAAGGGTGGCTCAGCGGTCAAGCCGTTCTCCGGCGTACCGCACGTGTCGCGGATCATCACCGACCTGGAAGAAGACCAGGCGCTGATGGAACGCTTCCTGGACGCGTTGTGGGGCGAAATCGCCCGCCGCAAGGCGGTCTGCGACAACGCCGGGGTCGACGACGCCAAGGAGTACAACGAGATGCGCGGCCGGATGCGCGCACGGGGTCAGGACATTCCGCCGCTGCCAATGCTGGTGGTCGTCATCGACGAGTTCTACGAATGGTTCCGCATCATGCCGACCGCGGTCGACGTTCTCGACTCGATCGGCCGGCAGGGCCGCGCCTACTGGATCCACCTGATGATGGCCTCCCAGACCATCGAGAGCCGGGCCGAGAAGCTCATGGAGAACATGGGTTACCGGTTGGTGCTGAAAGCGCGTACCGCCGGTGCGGCGCAGGCGGCCGGGGTGCCGAACGCGGTGAACCTGCCCGCTCAGGCCGGGTTGGGCTACTTCCGTAAGAGCCTCGACGAGATCATCCGCTTCCAGGCAGAGTTCCTGTGGCGCGACTACCGCCGCGGCATCTCGCTCGACGACGATGGCCCAGCCGCGCTGACGCATTCGGTGGATTACATTCGGCCGCAACTGTTTACGACGGGCTTCACGCCGATCGAGGTCAGCGTCACCAGTCCGGAGGACTTCGACACGCTCAGCAACGGCGAGGCGGTGAGCGGAGCTGCCGAGCCCGATGACGAGGTCGAAGACGAAGAAGAAGAGGCGATCAGGACGCCCAAGGTCGGCACGGTGATCATCGATCAGTTGCGCCGGATCGACTTCGAGCCCTACCGGCTGTGGCAGCCGCCGCTCGACGTGCCGGTGTCGATCGAGGACTTGGTGAACCGCTTCCTCGGCCGGCCGTGGCAGGAGGAGTACGGCACGGCCAGGAACTTGGTGTTCCCGATCGGGATCATCGACCGGCCGTTCAAGCACGACCAGCCGCCGTGGACGGTGGACACCTCGGGGCCGGGTTCCAACGTGCTGATCCTCGGTGCCGGCGGCTCGGGGAAGACCACCGCGTTGCAGACGCTGATCTGCTCGGCCGCGCTGACCCACACCCCCGAGCAGGTCCAGTTCTACGTGCTGGGCTACAGCAGCACCGCGCTGACGACGGTGGCCGGGCTGCCGCACGTCGGCGAGGTCGTCGGGCCCACCGACCCCTACGGTGTTCGCCGCACGGTGGCTGAGCTGCTGGCGCTGCTGCGCGAGCGCAAGCGCACCTTCCTCGAGTACGACGTGCCCTCGATGGACGTGTTCCGGCGGCGCAAGTTCGGCGGCGAGGCCGGCAACGTGCCCAACGACGGCTTCGGCGATGTCTACCTGGTGATCGACAACTACCGGGCGCTGGCCGAAGAGAACGAGGTGCTGATCGAGCAGGTCAACCAGATCATCAACCAGGGCCCGTCGTTCGGGGTGCACGTGGTGGTCACGGCCGACCGCGAATCCGAGCTGCGGCCGCCGGTGCGCAGCGGATTCGGATCCCGTATCGAGCTGCGGCTGGCCGCCGTCGAGGACGCGAAGCTGGTGCGCTCGCGGTTCGCCAAGGATGTTCCGGTCAAGCCGGGCCGCGGCATGCTCGCGGTGAACTACGTACGGCTGGACAGCGACCCGCAATCAGGTCTGCACACATTGGTGGCCAGGCCTGCGTTGGCGAGCACGCCGGACAACGTTTTCGAGTCCGACAACGTCGCCGCGGCGGTCAGCCGGGTGGCGGCCGGCCACGCACCGCCGGTGCGCAGGCTACCGGCGCGGTTCGGGCTGGAGCAGGTGCGTGCGCTGGCCGCGGCGGATCGGCGCCAGAACGTCGGTGCGGGCGGAATCGCTTGGGCCATCAACGAATTGGACCTCCAGCCGGTGTACCTCAACTTCGCCGAGAACGCACACCTGATGGTGACGGGCCGGCGCGAGTGTGGCCGCACCACGACGCTGGCGACCATCATGTCCGAGATCGGTCGGGTGTACGCGCCGGGAGCCAGCATTGCACCACCGACATCGCGACCCTCGGCGCAGGTGTGGCTGGTCGACCCGCGTCGTCAGCTGCTGACCACGCTGGGCACCGATTACGTCGAGAAGTTCGCCTACAACCTCGACGGCGTCGCGGCGATGATGGACGAGCTGGCCGCCGTGCTGGCCCGGCGCGAGCCGCCGCCGGGCCTGTCGGCCGAGGAGCTGCTGTCGCGGGCTTGGTGGAGCGGACCGGAGATCTTCCTGGTCATCGACGATGTGCAGCAGCTGCCGCCTGGCTTCGATTCACCGCTGCACAAGGCCGCGCCGTGGGTCACCAGGGCAGCCGATGTCGGCTTGCACGTGATCGTCACCCGCACCTTCGGTGGATGGTCGTCGGCGGGCAGCGACCCGATGCTGCGGGCACTGGCCCAGGCCAACACCCCGCTGCTGGTGATGGACGCCGACCCCGACGAGGGCTTCATCCGCGGCAAGATGAAGGGTGGCCCGCTGCCACGCGGTCGTGGTCTGCTGATGGCCGAGGACACCGGCGTGTTCGTGCAAGTCGCGGCGACCGAACTGCACCGATAACCGCGTCTCGCTAAAGGTCCCCCGCCCGCGGGCGGGGGACCTTTGCTTTCACGGGGACGTGCCACCCGCACACCTTCATAGCTGGCGCATAGCTTCGCCATGTCAGCAGCCCATCTTTCCTAGTTAACGTCTCTAACTAGTGACGGGTGAGTGCTGTTGTGAAGGGAGTGCCGGATGTCGTTTGTGAGCACCCAGCCAGAAGATTTGACGGCCGCAGCGGGAAACCTGCAGGACATCGGCTCGGCCATGACGGCCCAGAACTTCGCCGCCGCGGCTCCGACGACGGGTGTGGTCCCGGCCGCCGCCGACGCGGTGTCGGCGCTGTCGGCCACCCAATTCGCCGTGCACGCCCAGATGTATCAGGCGGTCAGCGCACAAGCGGCGGCGATCCACGACATGGTCGTGAGCACGCTGGGAAGCAGTGCCGGCTCGTATGCGGCCACCGAGGCCGCTAACGCTGTCGCGACCGGCTGAGGTGGATACCCGATGCTGGATTTTGGGGCATTGCCGCCGGAGATCAACTCCACCCGTATGTATGCCGGTCCGGGGCCGGGTTCGATGCTGACCGCCGCGGCGGCCTGGCAGTCGCTCGCCGACGAGCTGAACTCCGCCGCCGCAAGCTACGGCTCGGTGGTCTCGAGTCTGACCAGCGGGCCGTGGACCGGGCCCAGCGCGGCGTCGATGGCCGCCGCGGTCGCACCGTATGTGACCTGGCTGGGCGCCACCGGCGAGCAGGCCGAACAGACCGCCGCGCAAGCCACCGCGGCGGCCGGTGCCTACGAAACGGCTTTTGCCGCAACGGTTCCACCGCCGATTGTCGCTGCTAATCGAAGCCTGCTGGCGATGCTCGTCGCGACGAACATCCTCGGCCAGAACACACCGGCGATCGCCGCGACCGAAGCCCACTACGGCGAAATGTGGGCCCAGGACGCCGCCGCCATGTACGGCTACGCCGGCGCGTCTGCAACCGCCGCACAGGTGACGCCGTTCACCAACCCGCCGCACACCACCAACCCTGGTGGACTGGCCGGGCAGGCAGCCGCGGCCGCACAGGCTGCCGGCACATCCAGCGGCACCAACGTCGAGACGCTCATGTCGTCGGGTCCGCAGTTGATCTCCGGTATGCCCCAGACCCTGCAGAGCCTCGCGTCGCCCCAGAGCCTGGCCGCCCTCACATCGACGGCGACAGACACGTCCTCCTCCTCGTCGTCGACATCGTCGCTGTCGATGCTGAGCAGCCTCAGCACGCCCTTGCGGATGGCCACGATGCCGATGAGCATGCTCTCCAGACTGTTCACGGCGGGCAGCACCGCTAACGCCGCCCGGGCCGCCACCACCGCTGCCAACGAATTGGGGGCGGCCCAGACGGCCGGGCTGGGCTCGGGCAGCATGCTGGCGTCGACCGGCTTTGCCGGCATCGGCACCGGTGTGCCTGCCGTCTCCGCCGGGATGGGTCAGGCCACCTCTGTCGGCGCATTGTCTGTGCCATCTGGTTGGGCAGGCGCGGCCCCCTCGGCCAGCCTGGCTGCAACGCCGCTCACCGCCGTCGGCGCCGTCCCGGCAGCGCACGCGGGGGCGCCGACGGCGATGCCGCCGATGATGCCGGTGACCAATCTGGCCGGACGCGACGCGGCCGCTGCGCCAAGCCGGTTTGAGCTCCGTTCCACGGTGATTCCGTTTACGCCGGCGGCCGGCTGACCGGGGTCGCGGCCGACGTCCAGCGAACTGGGCGTCGCCCGTGGCTATCCGCCGAGGACAGGTCGCGGCATTCGGTAGCGGCGGTCTCTCATGCGGAATACCGCGTTGCCGCCGCGACGGCCTGCGCCGTTCGGAGTCTGCCCGACGCTCGGCATGCCGGCCGGGGTGTTTGTCGGGGTGTTTGTCGGGTTTGCCCATGGCGGCACAGCACGGAAATGCGGCTCCGCCGAAGCCACCGGTTCAGTGGTCGGGCCGGCCCCCGGCGTCGCCGCAGTCCAGCCCGATGGGACTGACAATCTGCCAATCGGCGCCGCCCGACCCGTGCTGGCTAGCACCGTTTCGGAGAGGTCCGTCGGCGCCTTTGTCGGCGCCGTGGCAGCGGCGCCTGCACTGGGCGCGGGTATCGCCGGCAGAGCGGATGCCTGGCCGCCAGTCCGGGAAGCCGCAAGACTGAAGGATCCTTCCTGAAAGACCGTTTTCGGTATCGCGTAGCCCAGGATCGTCGAGCCGTCCAATTCATCGAAGTCAGTGACGGCGGTGATCAACGGTGTCGATGTCGACGTCGACGTCGATGTCGTGGAATCCTCCGTTGCGGAACTCTCTGCCGTCGAAGCATTCGGGAACCGGCCTGATGCGAGGGTCTGCAGCCGTTGCGGCACCGCAGACATCAGCTGCGAAAGCGTGCTGTGCGAATGCCCGATGGAGGTCTCGAGGGCTTGGGAGACGGCGTCGCCTTGGGCGGATTGTCCGGCGGGGTTGGTGGTTTGCGGCGGTTCACTGAACGACGTGAGCGTGGCCGCCGCCGACGAGGACATCGCGTAGGCGTACATCGCCGTGGCGTCCTGCGCCCACATTTCGGCGTAGTCAGCCTCGGTGGCCGCGATCGCCGGTGTGTTCTGCCCGAAGAAATTGGTCGCGACCAGCGTCGCCAACAGGGTGCGGTTGGCCAGCACCACCGCTGGGGCACGGTTGCGGCGAACGCCGCCTCGTAAGCCGCCGCCGCCGCCCGCGCCTGGCCGGCTGCCTGGTCGGCTTGCCCCGCCGTCGCCGTGATCCACGCGATGTAGGGCGCAGCCGCAGCGGCCATTGCCGTCGAAGCCCCGCCGGACCAGCTCTCGCCTTGCAGCGACGAGATTTCCGCGGAGTATCCGGCGCCGAACGTTTCGAGTTGTGCGGCCAGCGCATCCCAAGCCGCGGCGGAGGCAAGTAACGGACCCGAGCCCGGGCCGGCATACATTCGCGCCGAGTTGATCTCCGGGGGCAGCAGCCCCGAAATCAAACATCAGCATTCCTCCCGCAACGGTCGTGAAGACACCCTCCGCGCCAAGCAGGATGGGCGAAAACGGCTACCCGCCCGAGACCGGACGCGGCATCGTGAAGCGGCGCGGCGCCACGCGCAACACGTTGTTGACCGAGGTACGCGCCCACGGACTCGGCGCCGGGCTCATGCCCATCATCGGACCAGCACCCGCCGACGTCCCGACGGTGGTTTCGGCCGACGCCGGGACCGCTCCGAAGTCCGTTTCCGACATCCACTGCGGCTCTTCGACAGCGCTGGCCACCGGAGTTGCCGATGCCCAGGTCTGCGGGACCGACAATCCACCGATCGGTGCGCCCGCCCCACACCGGCCAGCACCGGACCCCGAACACCTTGCGGCACAAGCGATTCAGCCTTGGCAGCGGCGCCCCCAGCCCCCTGTGCGATCTTCGGCAGATCTGCGCCCTGGACGGCACTCCGGGCGGACGCGACCTGGTAGCTTCCCCCGCTGAAAAACGTTCGGGCTATGGAGGCGCCGTAAACTCCCGGCTGGGACAGGTGATCGAAATCAGTGACGTCGGTGATAAACGTCGTCCACAGCGACGACAACGACGACGTTGTCGATCCAGAACTCCCCGCCGTGGCGAGACCCTGTAGCTGCTGTGGCAATGCGGCCAGCAACTGTGACAAGGTCGAATGCGAATTCGAGGCGGTAGAGCTGCCGACGGCCTGGGCTACCGCTGCGGCCTGTCCGGGTTGTGCGGCGGCAGTCGTGGTCGGCGGCGGCTCGCTGAACGGAGTCAGCATGGTCGCCGCCGATGATGACGCCGCGTAGTTGTACATCGCCGCCGCGTCCTGTGCCCACATCTGGGCGTAGTCCGCCTCAGCGGCCGCGATCTGGGTGGTGTTCTGCCCGAAGATATTGGCCATCACCAGCGCCACGTACTGGGCGCGGTTGGCCGTGACCAGCGCCGGCGGCACCGTTGCCGCGTATGCGCTGTCATACAGCACAGAGGCACTGTTTTAAAAGGGCAACTGCCTATGGCTGGCGTCGGCGCGCGCGCGAATCCCTGGGCCGGAACGCGTCTTTGACCTTTTCGCCAGCGTCTTTCAGATGAGACGCCCGCTGGTCCTGCCTTCCCTGCCGTTCGAGTGCGACATCTAGCCCACGTCCGACTAGTTATCGGCCCGCCACGACCTCTCCACGTGGCGGGCCGATACCTGTAAGGCTTGGAGCATGACCTCAAAGTCAGAGGGGTGGCGCATCTGGGCTGTGGTGCCCGGCGAATGGATGCTTCGCGGCATCTACATGGGGCGACTCTGGATGGCTCCCATGTTGACCGCAGAGTGCTTAGACACGCCCCGGCACCAGCCGCTAGACCCGAGTTGCACCGCAGGGGTCTACACCTTTGCCCGCCTCGAAGACGCCCTTTTGGATGCGGTGGTACAGAAAACTTTCGACCGACGGTGGGAACGGAGATTTGGCCCGACCGAGATCGTGGTAGTCCTCGGCCTAGTGGAGCTGACTGGAACCATCACCGAGTGGCGGAAGGAAGGGTTTTATGCATTCGAGTGCCCTGGCGGGTTTCCACTAGAACTCAGGGGCCGAGCGGCGAACATGCAGGAGCTTTTCGTTTTCGAAAACTGGCTCGGCGAGTCCGGCCGTGACTGGGACCGCCTCGTTCAGTGGCTTGCCCGACGCTACGCACCGGTGCACGTTATGGCTAACCCCATGCCCGATCTAGCTGCATCCCGCGAACTCGCAGGCCGCTTGCACGAACAAGGGCTCGACTGGGAAAACATCACGCGCGCGGTGGCAGCCGACGTACCACCGGAAATCGTGCGTGACCTGAGCCGAGCAATACGCGAACAGTTGGGCGACGGTAGCTGCTGATTGTCGGGTCGGCTCACGCCGTCATCGGGGACATGCGTCAGTCATCGGTCATCGCCGGCCAGGCCCGCCATAGCGGCGAAGCTCAACGCGCTAGTAGCGGCGTTCTGTGGCGGGGTAGGCGGACCATCTGCCGACTTGACATGTATGGGGTCGTCCTTCGCTCCTTCATAAGCGGCGCCCGCAGCGCGGGCCTGACCGGCCGTCTCCTCGGCCTTTGCCGCCGCCGTAGCGATCCATTCGACATACGGTTGCGCTGCGTCGGCCATCGCGGTCGAGGCACTGCCTGACCACGTTTCGCCTTGCAGCCCCAAGATCACCGCGGTGTAGCCGCGCGCAACCGAGTCCAGCTGGCCGGCTATAGCCTGCCACGCTGAGGCGGCGGCCATGATCGGACCCGAACCCGGACCCGCATACATCCGGCCGGAGTTGACCTCGGGCGGCAGGGCTCCGAAATCAAGCATCAGCGTTCCCCTTCCTTAAGCAACCGCAGCAGACGAGCCGCCCGCGGCAATCTCCCGACCGACCAACGCCCCCCAGCAACCTGTGTCGGCCTCCCGGAGGCTCGAGAACAGATAAAGAGTCAGCAGCTGCGCGCCGAGCCCGCCACTATTCGAGTCAGCCCCGGCCGACATGCCCGGAAGCGATTGTATTCGCATTAATGAGCTTATGACCCCCCAATTCCGTGCGGCCGTTCTTTTTCCAGGCAACTAACAGCCTACGCTAAGCTGATGCACGACAATTTCACCGCCAGCAAACAGCTTGAGGCATTTGCTCGGCGAACGGCGATCGAGGTGCGAGGAAGGAACAGGTTGCCTCCCAGTTAACTTGAGGTAGCAGGTCCTTTGAGTGAAACGGATCTGGGCTGCAAAGTCTTCTGATCGTCATGGCCACTAACTGGGCGTTTGCTGAAATGCACCGACGCAGGGCCGAGCGCATATCCCACTATCGTGACCGACAACGCGGTTTCGCGATCAATATGCGGACAGCTAAAAGCGTACCGTTCCGTGGCAGTTAGCTCCGAATGTCCTGAGAATTATCGAACCGTTTGCCAGACTAAATCGTCACCGAGTATTGCATTTTCTCCACCGCGCTGGACGTTCATCCGACCGTCGGCTGTGCAATCCGGTATTCAAGCCGGATCGGCTCAGAGGTGACCCGGTCAGCCCCAGCGCAACGGTAGGGACTTGAGCGCGAAATACGTCGATGGAAATTTGACCTCGGGGGTGTAGCCGGGTGGAAGTTCGAAGTCGGGGATCTGCTTGAGCCACTCGTCGACAACGAGGGTCAGTTCTATTCGTGCCAGGTGCGAACCTATGCAGCGGTGTGGTCCGCCGCCGAATCCCCAGTGCCGGTGCATCTTTCCGTCCATGACCACGTCGTCAGTGGAGGTCGCGTCGCTGCCGTCGCGGTTGATCGCGGCCGTGCACAACCGCACCCGGGAGCCTGGGGGAAGCGTCATGCCACCCACCTTGACGAAGTCGGTGGTAACGCGGGCCGCCATCGGCGCCGCAGGCTCGAGCCGCACGATCTCTTCGACGAAGACGCGGGTCTGCTTTGGTTCATCGCGGAGGTCTCTGCGCAGCTGGGGCCGGCGGGCCAACTCGAAGAGTGAGAAACCGATCGCGGCCGCCACCGTGTCCAGGCCGGACAGGACCATGAGATGGCTCATGCCGAGCAACTCGAGGTCGGTGAGATCGCCCGGACCGGTCATCACTCGCGACAACATGTCAGAGCCCGGACTCTCGCCACGTTGCTTGATGACGTCGGTGAAATACGCCAACAGCTCGTTTCCTTCCGGCTTGCCCTCCACGGCGGCGTCCTTCCAGGCGATCACGCTGTCTCGGTCCTCCAGCGGTAGCCCGTAGAGGTCCATGAACACCTGATACGGGTAGAGGCGCCCGAACTCCGCCATCACCTCGCACTCGCCACGGCCGGCGAGGTCAGCGATCATCTCAACGGCGTGGCGCTCCATCAAGGGCCGAAACCTACTCAAGGCTTGGGGGCCGAAATGCGGTTGCAGAATTTTGCGGTAGCGGGTGTGCTCGGGAGGGTCGAAGGCGGAAGGCAGCACGGGCACCGGGCTGCCGGGAGGCTGAAGCGCCAATTGTGCTGAAAAGAGGTTGGGCTGGCACAGTGCTGCCAGCACGTCCTCGCGGCGGGTCAGGTAATAGGCGCCGTTCATGAACACGACGGGGCCGGCGTCGCGCAACGTCTTCCATCCGACACCTCGATCGGCCGCCAGCGGTAACGCAGAAGCCTCCAGCCGCGGTAGATGAAACGTGCTCGGCCGGCTTTCGCCGAGCGTGGTGCTCCCGTGGGATTGTTTGAGAACCGATTCCTCCGCACCGAATTCCATGAGGCGTCCTCCGAGACATGTGAGGCAGGAAAAATAGACTGACTCTGTGGGTGCCACCAAGCCCTGTTGCGCTTGACCCCGTTTGCTGGACACAGGGTCGGGCGGCCTGGTAGTGGCCGTGGCTGAGCATACCCGTTGAGCGGAGCCCGTCACTCGTGTCAACGGCGGTCGAAAATGACCCGTTTTCGACGATTGAAATTGACCCCGGTCGGTCATGGCGGCGACGACGTCGTCGCCGAACACTTCTGCCCAGCGGGCGGACATCGCGATTTCCAGCTCGCTGGCCGGGGCTAGCACGATCGCGGGTCCCTGGCCTGCGGAATGTCGGGAAGCCCAACGACGGATGAACATTGGTCTACTCCGGATGAACACAGCTTGCCCCGGAATGAATAGTCGGCGTCGGTGACGGCGACGACCCTCATCGCCATCTAGTGTCGCTGACGAGCAACTGTAAAAGTGCTGAGGATCCGGCCCTCAAAGATGTTGACGCTGAAGGTTACCGAGGAAAGAAAGCGGATTCCGTCTGTGTCCAGACATACGCCATCGCACGTCGACATCGGTTGGGCGGTCAACGACCAAGCGCGTCTCGATTGCCGACCAGTTCACGACAACGCGGCGGTTCGATATCGGTTCCTTGCCAGCCGAACCGGCCGCGCGATCCGGGCCAGTTGACGGAGGGGTTTAGTGCTAGATTTCGGGTTGTTACCGCCGGAGATCAATTCGGGCCGGATGTATATGGGCCCGGGGGCGGGTCCGATGATGGCGGCTGCGGAAGCCTGGGACGGCTTGGCGTCGGAGCTGGACGTTGCATCGGCTGGCTACGGGTCCACGATCTCCGAGCTGATTAGCGGTCCGTGGATAGGTCCGTCTTCGCGGGCGATGCTGGGTGCGGCTGCGCCCTACGTGAACTGGCTTAGCGCGACAGCCGCCCAGGCAGAGGAAACGGCTTCTCAGGCTCGGGCGGCCGTTGCCGCCTATGAGGCGGCGTTCGCGATGACGGTGCCCCCGACGGTTATTGCCGCGAACCGTGCGCTGCTGGCGGCCTTGATCGCGACGAACTTCTTCGGGCAGAACACCCCGGCAATCATGGCCACCGAAGCCCTGTACGCGGAGATGTGGGCCCAAGACGCCGCCGCCATGTACGGCTATGCCGCCGCCTCGGCGGCCGCCTCCGTGGTGACCCCGTTCGCGGCCCCGCCGCAGACCACCAACCAGGGCGCGTCGGACGGGCAAGCCGCCGCAGTCGCCCAGGCCAGCGGAACGGCGGCCGGCAACTCCGCGCAGACCACAGCGTCCACGACCTCGTCGTCACTTTCCACGTCGACACCCCTGGCCGCCACCACGACGGCGTCACAAACTTCGTCGGCAACCGGATCGGCCTCGACCAGCGCCCTACCGTTCCCGTTTTCGTTGCTGCCTACCCCCACTACCCCCTGGTGGGGGGTAGTCCCAGCGAACTACAAAACCGTGTTCCACGACCTGCTGCAGGTCTACAACTGGTACGGCGTTCCGTATTTCGCTTGGGGCATCGGACAGCAATTGACGTTCGGCGCCAGTACAACGGCCGGTGCGGGCGGAGCCCCGTATGCGACGCCGCAATTCGCCAGCCTAGGCATCGGACCTGTTGGCGGAGCTGTTGGCGTTGGCGGACCGGTGTCGGCAGGAGTGGGCCAGGCAAAAGCGATCGGGGCGTTGTCGGTGCCGTCGGGTTGGTCCGGGACGACGAGCGGTGCGGGGGACTGCGGGTTGGTCCGGGGCGACGACTGCGGCGCTGGAATCCGAGGAGGCGACGTTGGCCAACAACGTCCGCGGCGCCGGGGCGCTTGGCAACGTCCAAGGCGCCCAACCAGGTGCGAACGGTCTGCTCAGCGGTGTACCAATGGCCGGGAGCCGTTCGGGGGGGCGCAGCGGCGGCTACGTTGTCCGATACGGGTTCCGCCACGCCGTGATGCCCCGCCCGCGCGGTGTGTGAAACCTTCAGGTCGGCCGGCTGCGGCGGCGTTGGCGGCTTCGGTAGCCGCGTACGACCCAGCGCTGGTTCCTAGCGTATTCACGAACTGCTCGTGGATCGCCGGAGCCTGCGCAGCGACCGCCTGTTACAGCTGCGCGCGCGGCAAACCGCGCGGCAGTTAGCGCCGACACCTGGTCGGCCGCGGCGGGAACCACCCCGGTGGTTGGGGGCCGACGCGGCGGCGTTTTGAGCGTTGAACGACGAGCCGATTCCGCCCAGCGCAGTTGCCGCCGAACTCAGTGTTTCGGGTTGAGTGGTCACGAATGACATCTGCATGTCTCCTCAAGTGCGAACTTCGCGACTGTGCGCGACGGTAGGCGGTGTGTTCATGCAGATAGCGCCGACCGAAGTTGATGCGCAACCGAACTGGTGATGAACGCCCGATACCGACGGATGAACAGTGGTCAACCCGGTATGAACAGTTAGGTCGGCGGGGGGCGTTATCCAAGAGTGACCATCTAACCTTTTACTCGTACGACCTTGCTCGAGGTCGTAGACGCACACGGTTATTGAGGAGGAGACCGGATGTCGTTCGTAACCACACAGCCCGGAAGCACTGTCGGCCGCGGCCAGCCAACCTGCAGGGGATCGGCTCGGGGGTAAACGCCCAGAATGCCGCAGCGGCGGCCCCGACCACGGGAGTGGTTCCCGCTGCCGCCGACGAGGTTTCGGCGCTGACGGCGGCCCAGTTCGTCGCGCACGCCCAGATGTATCAGGCGGTCAGCGCCCAGGCCGCGGCAATCCACGAAATGTTCGTCAACACGCTGGGCACCAGCGCCGGTTCGTACGCGGCCACCGAGGCCGCCAACGCGGCTCGCGGCCCGCTAGGGAGGCTTCTCGAGATGCTGGATTTCGGGGCGTTACCGCCTGAGTTCAACTCGGCCCGCATGTATTCCGGTCCGGGTTCGTCGTCACTGCAGGCTGCCGCATCGGCTTGGAACGGGCTTGCCGCCGAGCTGCAATCAGCCGCCAGCGGCTACGACACGGCGATCACGCAACTGTCCAGTGACGAGTGGATGGGGCCGGCGTCGGCGTCGATGGCCAGCGCCGCGCAGCCGTACGTGTCGTGGATGACCACTACCGCCGCGCAGGCCGAGCAGGCCGCGACCCAGGCCAGGGCGGCGGCAGCAGCCTATGAGCAGGCGTTCGCCGCGACGGTGCCACCGCCGCTCATCGCGGCCAACCGCGCCGAGACGGCAGCGTATACGCAGGCCAATGTTTTCGGTCAATACACGCCAACGATCGCGCAACTCGAGGCGCAATACAGCGAAATGTGGGCCCAGGACGCCGCCGCGATGTACGGCTACGCCGGCCAGTCGGCGACGGCTGCCAATGTCACGCCATTCGCCACGCCCGCAGCGACCACCAACCCCGCCGGCCAGGCCCTTCAAGCCACTGCGGTTACCCAAGCCGCCGGTACCGCAACCGGCACGAGCTCGCAGTCACTGTTGTCCCAGCTGCAGTCGCAGCTGACGAGCTCGTTGCAAAGTCTCGCGTCGCCTTCGGCGACAACGACGACCACGAGCTACCCATTGTTGACCGAACTGTGGTACCTCTTCAGTGGTCAGACCACGCTGCCCACTAACCTCGGGTCGGTACTAACCGCCTACAGCCCCTACTCGTCCGTCTACTACAACACTGAGGGTCTGCCATACTTCAGCATCGGTATGGGGAACTTCGGCGTTCAGATCGCGAAATCCGTGGGGTGGCTCACCAGTGCTGCCCCGGCTGCTCTAGGCGGCGATGCACTCAAGGGCGCCGCAGCTGCCGGCCACGGGTTAGGCGGTTTAGGCCTGGGCGCTGGCCTGGGCGGTGGCGCCGCTCATGCGGCGTCCGCTGTTATGGGCAATGCGGGCACGGTCGGCAGATTAGCGGTTCCAGCGTCCTGGGTCGGAGCAGCCCCGTCGGCGGCGGCACACTCTCCGGTGATGGTCAGCACCGTCAGCGCTAGCCCGGAACAAGGTGGTGGCGGAAACCTGCTGGGCGGGATGCCACTGGCAGGTGCCGGGACCGGACGACTCGGCGGCGGTTTCGGTCCACGCTATGGGTTCAAGCCCACCGTGATGTCACGCCCACCATTTGCCGGCTAAACGCCAGGGGAACATCGGCGAACGGCGCATCGAGGTCTTCGGCCCGCGGTATTTCGCGCGACTGAGCGGGCGTGTCCCTGACGCGCTCTCCGTCACCGATACGCCTCGGCCGACGATCGGATCCCATCAGCCCCAGGGGGGACCGGAAAACACCAGCAGCCAGCAACCGCTGGGACGCCGCTCGACAGCAACCGTCGCGGTCATCGGTTCGCCTCGATGATGTCGTGTCCGTGGCTCAAACATGAACAGCTGGGAAACCTATCCCAATTCGATGGAGGTCTGGGCAAAGCAGGGTAGGTTACCACGTGGTGAACAGCCAGTGCTCGGGTTATAGGAGTGTGGCATGGCGCATCCCGTGAAGTCGTCTGAATTCCCGGCCTCACCGAACCGACCCGCCAGTGATCGACGGCGCCGGTTTGCCACGGTTGAGCGCCGCAACGTGAGCGTGCGCGAGCGTTCGGTGACGCCTGCTGAGGTTGCCCAGGCGCGGCTGTTCGAGGCGATTTTGCAAGCCGAGGTCGCCGAACTAGAACAACTCGCGTACCGGTTGGCAGGCTCACTGGATCGGCAACCCGAACTCGACAGCCCTGAGCTGATTAGGGATCTTCCGCAGATCCATCAGCGCATCGATGAAGTTCAGCGTCTCGTCCAAGCGTTGCAGGGTCGCTTTCCGCGTCCGCTGTGGGAGGGTTCGCCTAAATCGGAGTAGACATTCGGTGGGCCCAGCGGATCCCTAAGATGATCAGAACAGTGTGACCTCAGTCCTCGTCGAGGATGAGCGCCATTTCCGGGCAGGCAGCCACACCGTCGCGGGTTAACTGCTCGTCTTCGGGTTTCACTGCGTGCTCCTCGAGGATGGAGTAGCCAGAATCGTCGATGGGGAACAGATCGGGGTCGACGGCATAGCACTGCGCATGCCCAACGCATTTCGACTGTTCGAGACGAACTTTCATATGGTTTCCTCCCTCATTAGGTCGCGCGACGCGCTGATGGGTCCGCGGTCGGGGTGGACTGTCGACCGGTCCAGTGGCGCGGCCCTTGATCTGGCGAAGTTCGAGGCGACCGAACTGGCAGCAGCGGCGACCAACTTGAACTGTCGCTCACCCCGCCGCACCTTGCGCGGATCAGTCGCTGTCAGCTAAGGCTTTGTCCCAGGCGGAATAGTTAGCGGTCCTCGGGTCATGCCATCGCAGATTACCCGATGGCGTTGACCGCAGCCGACAACCTCGACTTAAATGCGTCTGGAATGGGGATGTATCCGTTGTCCGCCAAGCCATTCTGGCCTGCGCCGATGGTGCTTTGCAGGAAAGCCTTCACGGCCATACCGACCTGGGGATCCGCATACTTCGAGCAGACAATCTCATAGGTAGCCAGCACGATCGGATAGGCGTTGGGCTGGTTCGGCCGGTAGAACGAGATCGTATCGAGAACGAGGTCGTCACCCTGATTGAGGATCCCGGCCGAGGCAATCGTCCTCTTCACCGAGCCCGCGCTGAGCACTACCGGGTCCGGCCCGGCCGACGTGATGATCTTGGCCATGCTCAGGTGTTGCGCCTGGGCGAACGACCATTCGTTGTAGGTGATCGCCCCTTCGGTCCTCTTGACGGCCGCGGAGGTGCCGTCGTTGCCCATGGCGCCCTCGCCGACACCGCCGTTGAACGTCTTTCCGGCGCCCTTACCCCACGCATTGTTGGAAGCGGTATCGAGATATTTCTGGAAGTTATCCGAGGTCCCGGACTGGTCGCTGCGGAAAACGACACGAATCGGCTCAGCGGGCAGGGTGGCACCCGCGTTCAGCGCGTGGATCGCAGCATCGTTCCACATGGTGATGCCGCCGTTGAAGATCCTGGCCAACGTCGGACCGTCGAGAACCAACGAAGTGAGGCCATGGACGTTGTAGGTGATGGCGATGGGGCCGAACACCACCGGCAGATCCCACGCCGGCGAGCCGCATCGCTGCTGGGCAGTGGCGTACTCCTTCGGGGACAACGGTGAGTCCGACCCACCGAAATCGGTAACGTTGCTGGTAAATTCGCTAATCCCGGCACCCGACCCATTGGCGGTGTAATTCAGTGTCTGACCCGAACAGGCCTGCTCGAACGCTCCCACGAACCGGGCCATCGCATTGGCCTGGGCCGTCGACCCGCTGGCCTTGATAGTCTTCTTTCCGCCGCAACTCACGTGCGCCGATGGCGCAGCCGTTGAGCCACTTGGCGCACTTGCCTTATTTTCACTGCCACACCCAGACAGCACCAGTGCAATGGTAGTCAGGACGCACGGCACGGCATTAAGTCGGTTGAGTTTCAATTTATTCCTTTGATTGAAAGCTGAACCATGATCGCTGCCTCCCGTAGCCGCGCAACTTCGACGAGTCAGTTATGCGGCCGTCGTCGGCGAGACGGTCTCTTCGAGATCGCCGTTGGCAGATTCAGATATTACTGCGACTTCGGCACACAGGACATAAACGGTGCGTTACATCGCGGCGACCTCATGGCCAACTAGACCTGTTAAAGACCGCGACCGCGAAACCTACCGAGAGTCGCTGCCACCGCCACATTTGCGGCCCAACGCATGTCAGCGCGCGAAATGGGACCGGACAGCGTGGTGTCCTTTTGCGCTCGGACATGACCAGCGGCCAAACAAAGCATGTACAACTGCACTCCAAGCTAGAACTCCGGTTCAGTACCCGCCAAGATTGGACCGCAGGAAGCCGAACCCTCAACATTCGCGGCTCGACGTGGCATCAGCACGTCATCTCACTTCAGGGAGTATCTGAATGGTTATCCGCCTTCTAGTAGCTGCGGCGGTCGCGGTGCTTGGCCTGCCGGCAGCAGTCTCGACCGCTCACGCCGACGCTATCGACGACCAATTCCTGGCAGCGCTGAGGTCCGCGGGCATCACCGACGCATCTGAAGCACACGTGATCGATGCCGCTCATTTCGTCTGCGTGAAACTTGACAACGGCTCGACGCCGGCCCAGGTGGAGAGTGACGTGAAGAACAGCAGTAGCATGCCCGATTATCATGCCGGCTTCTTCGTCGGCGCGAGCGTCAACGCATATTGCCCGCGGCACAAGGCCGATTTAGGTTAGCAACACCGGTCGGCACTGATGCTAAGCCGTTCGGTGGCCTCAGCAGTAGCTGCGAGAAGCCAGGCGCGGTCCCCAGCCCGGTTGTCGGGGAACCACCGGCTGCGCCGGGCCTCCGTCGGCGCGGTGGAGCTTTCGACGGCGACCGGTTCGCTGGGCGTTGCGAGACACTGGGCAAGACGCCGCACCGTTTTGGCCCACGCCGAGAAGGAGCCGACGGGGCCGTCGACATCGGCGCGAGTTATCCGCGGTTAGATTTTTTCGCCGCACTGGAGTGCCGCGTCGTCCACGGCTCCGCGACGTGCGACAGCGCCGATCAAGACGCGGAGACTATTGCCCGACCGGGACCAACGCATTTGAGCACTTCAGGAGCCCTTTCGAGCTGCTGACCGGCGCCCGCGGAGCTGCGCCGGTTACTCAGCTGTTACCGCAGATGAACAATTGTTGCTGACTGGTGAACAGTTGCAAACACCCCGCTCTAGCAGCAGCAAGCAGCGGTGCGTGAGTCTATTGTCGTCCACGGGCAAGTTGCCGAAATTAACCGAGGAGGATGCGGAATGTCGTTTGTGACCACACAGCCCGAAGCATTGTCGGCGGCGGCCGGCAACCTGCAGGGGATCGGCTCAGCAGTGAGCTCCCAGAATGCGGCTGCGGCGGCCCCAACGACGGGCGTAGTTCCGGCTGCAGCCGACGAGGTTTCGGCTCTGACGGCGGCCCAGTTCGTCGCGCACGCCCAGCTGTACCAGGCGGTCAGCGCCCAGGCGGCGGCGATCCACGAGATGTTCGTGAACACGCTGGGCACCAGCGCCGGTTCGTATGCGGCCACCGAGGCCGCCAACGCAGTCGCCGCGGGCTGAGCGCCGTCGATGCTGTCCGTCGCACGGCGGCAGCCGGGTAACGGGAAAGGGGGGAACAGCCGTGTGTTTCAGGTCGGCGGTTACCTCGGGTAATCGGTCCGACTTTCACGCATAACCCGGAGTCCGTTGCACTCCGATCACCACTCAACTCAATCAAGGAGAAAAGTAAGTGCCTACGCGTTTTATGACTGACCCGCACGAGATGCGGGCGATGGCGGGCCGGTTTGATATGCACGCCCAGACGGTGGAGGACGAGGCCCGCAAGATGTGGGCGTCGAGCCAGAACATCGCCGGTGCGGGCTGGAGTGGTACGGCCCAGATGACGTCCTACGACACCATGGGCCAGATGAACCAGGCCTTCCGCAACATCGTCAACATGCTGCACGGTGTGCGCGACGGTTTGATCCGCGACGCCAACAACTACGAGACCCAAGAGCAGGCCTCTCAGCAGATCCTGTCCAGCTAGCCCACCGCAAGCGTAAACTTTCCACGTCAGGAGGAATATAAATGTCGATTAGCTACCAGTTCGGTGATGTCGACGCCCACGGCGCACTGATCCGCGCCCAGGCCGCTTCCCTGGAGGCCGAGCACCAGTCCATCGTTCGCGATGTGCTGGCCGCCGGTGACTTCTGGGGCGGCTCGGGTTCGGTGGCCTGCCAGGAGTTCATCACCCAGTTGGGTCGCAACTTCCAGGTGATCTACGAGCAGGCCAACCAGCACGGCCAGAAGGTGCAGACGGCAGGCAACAACATGTCGTCGCACCGACAGCGCCGTCGGCTGCAGCTGGGCCTAACAGTCACCACGTGGCGCGGCAGCACACCGATCCCGGTGTGCTGCCGCGTCGTGCAATAACCGAGCAAGCCGAGACACGAGAGTAGTGATGGATCAAACCACCCGGACCGATATCACAGTCAACGTCGAGGGTTTCTGGATGTTGCAGGCGTTACTGGATATCCGCCACGTCGCGCCCGAATTGCGGTGCCGGCCATTCGTTTCCACCGATTCGATGGACTGGCTCAACGAGCATCCCGGGATGGCGGTGATGCGCGAGCAGGGAATCGTGACGGGCGACACCGGTCAACGAGGCGATCGCGGCGCGGATGCGGGTGTTGGCCGCGCCGGATCTCGAGGTCATCGCGCTGCTGTCCCGGGGCAAGCTGCTCTACGGCGTCAAGGAAAAAGAAGAAGGCAGCGAAGACGAGCCGGTGGGCTCCCGCGAAATCCCGGACAACGAGTTCCGGGTGCTCCTGGCCCGCCGTGGCAGCCACTGGGTCTCGGCGGTGCGGGTCGGCGACGAAATCACCGTCGATGATGTCTCGGTCGCGGACACCGCCTCGATCGCGGCGCTGGTGTTCGACGCGCTGGAGTCGATCCACCACGCCGATCCCGCGGCGATCAACGCGGTCAACGTGCCGCTGGAGGAAATGCTGGAGATCACGAAGGCCTGGCAGAGCTCCGGGTTCAACGTCTTCTCCGGTGGCGATCTGCGGCGGCTCGGCATCAGCGCGGCGACGGTGGCCGCGCTCGGGCAGGCGCTGTCAGACCCGGCCGCTGAGGCCGCGGTCTACGCCCGGCAGTACAAGGACGACGCCAAGGCGCCCAGCGCCTCGGTGCTGTCGCTGAAGGACGGATCGGGCGGGCGCATCGCGATGTATCAGCAAGCGCGTACCGCCGGGTCGAACGAGGCGTGGCTGGCCATCTGCCCGGCCACCCCGCAATTGGTCCAGGTCGGGGTGAAGACGGTTTTGGAGACCCTTCCCTACGGTGAGTGGAAAACGCACAGCAGAGTTTAACCAATCGTTACGCAAATACCGCGCACGCCAAGGATTTTCGGTGCAGCATTCACTCATAGTGCGGATGTCAGGAAAAACTTTATAATTTGCTCAGCAATTGGGACGCGAGTCACAATTACAAAAGCGAGGCAAGACACATGGACCCAGAATTCAGTCGACAGAGGGGTGGCACAATGACCGCAGTAGCCGAGGCGCCACAGCCTGGCACAGAGGCACGTCTCGTCGCCTCAATCCGTCGTGGTTGGCATCATCGCCGGCGAGGGAGCGCAAATCGGCGTGCTGCTAGACGCCAACGCGCCAGTCTCGGTGATGATCGACCCGTTGCTCAAGGTCATCAACGTCCGACTGCGGGAGCTGGGTCTGCCGGCACTGGAAGCCAAGCAGCGCGGTCGGTGGGCGTTGTGCCTGGTCGACGGCACGCCGCTGCGGGCCGCCCAGTCGCTGACCGAGCAGGACATCTACGACGGCGACCGGGTGTGGCTGCGGTTCGTCGAGGACACCGAACACCGGTCGCAAGTCATCGAGCACATCTCGACGGCCGTGTCGGTGAACCTGAGCAAGCGGTTCAGCGCGATCAACCCGACGGTGGCCATCCAGGTCGGTGCCGCGATGGTCGCGGTCGGCGTGCTGTTGGGATCGGCGCTGCTGGGCTGGTTCCGCTGGCAGCACGACTCGTGGGTCCCGGCGCCCTACGCTGCCGTCATCGCGGTGCTGAGTGATCTCGGTCGCGCTGCTGATACTGGGCCGCGCCAAGACCGTGCAGGACCGCCGCGCGGGCGACATCTTGCTGTGGAGCGGGTTGGCGCCACTTGCGGTGGCCGCGGCCGCCGCGCCCCCGGGTCCGGACGGCGCGCCGCACGCGGTGATGGGTTTTGCGGTCGCCGGCGTCGGCGCGATGCTGATCATGCGGTTCACCGGCCGTCGGCTGGGTACCGGCACTGCCATCGTCACGATCTGCCTGGCGGCGACGCTCGCGAGCCTGGCCCGGATGGCGTTCGGTACCGGCGCGGTGACGCTGTTGACCTGCATCCTGCTGGCCTGCGTGTTCGGCTACCACGGCGCGCCGGCGCTGTCTCGCTGGTTGTCCGGTATCCGGCTGCCGGTGTTCCCGTCGGCCACCAGCCGCTGGGTGTTCGAGGCCCGGCCTGATCTGCCGACCACCGTGGTGCACCCGGTCGACGGCGGCCGTCCGACCCTGGAGGGTCCCGCGTCCATCCAAGACGTCGTGCTGCGGGCCGAGCGGGCCCGCTCGTTCCTGACCGGATTGCTGATCGGCCTTGGTGTGCTGACGATTGTGTCCTGGCCGGCGTATCCGATCCGCGCACCCAGAACCGTTGGCTGCCGCTGCTGCTGGCTGCTGCCACCGCCGGCTTCCTGATGCTGCGTGGTCGCTCCTACGTGGACCGTTGGCAGGCGATCATCCTGGCGGTGACCTCGGTGCTGATCGTCGCTACGTTGTCGTGCGGTACTCGCTGGTGTTGTCCTCAGCGGCGGCGGTGTCGGTGGGCTGCCGGCCTGGTGGTGCTGCTGCCTGCGGCGGGACTGACGGCTGCGGCGGCGGTACCCAACACCATCTACAGCCCGCTGTTCCGCAAGCTCGTGGAGTGGGTCGAATACCTCTGCCTGATGCCGATCTTCCCGCTGGCATTGTGGTTGATGAATGTCTATGCAGCGATTCGCTACCGGTAGTCGCCGACTGCGGCCGCTTCGCGCGGCCGCAGTGGCTGCCACCACACTGATCGTCGCCTCGGTAGCGCTGTCCGGGTCGCCCGCGTACGCGATCGACCCTCCGGGGATCGACCCGGCGGCAGTGCCGCCCGACAGGCACACCCGGCCCGCCGCAGCCGATGAAGCAGAGCTCGTACTGCACCGAGGTTGGGGTGTTGCCGGGCACCGACTTTCGGGTGCAGCCGAAATACATGGACATGCTCAACCTGCCCGAAGCGTGGCGCTTCGGGCGCGGTGCCGGGGTGCAGGGTCGCCGTCATCGACACCGGGGTGACCCCGCACCCGAGACTGCCGCACCTGGTTCCCGGCGGCGACTACGTGATGGCCGGCGGTGACGGGCTGTCCGACTGCGACGCGCACGGCACGATCGTGGCGTCGATGATCGGCGGAGCCCCGGCAACTGGCGAGGCCCCCGGGGGACCGGGGCCGCGGCGACCGCCGCCGGTTCCGACCAGGGAACCACCGCCGCCGGCGCCGCCTCCGCAGACCATCAGTGTGGCGCCGCCGCCTCCCCAGACCATCACGATGGTGCCGGCCCCGCCACCTTCGCAGGAGGAGCAGGGACCACCGCCGCCATTCGGCGCTCCACCAGCGCGGCAGCACAGAGCCCAAGCGCCGACAAGAGCCCAAGACCCCCGGGGCCGCCAACCGCGGCCACGGCAAGGCAGTGCTGCCCGGCTATTCCCGATGGCGGGCAGGTGGTCTCGGTCGACTACCCGCGCCCGGCCGCGCCGCCACCGCTGGACCCACCGCCGGCAGGGCCGGCCGACGCGTTCAGTCGGGATCGCCCCCGACGCCGAGCTGATCTCGATCCGCCAGTCCAGCCAGGCGTTTAGCCTCAAGGACGCCTACACCGGCGACGAGGATCCGCAGACCCGGCAGAAGCGGGACAACATCTTCACCATGGCGCGGGCGATCGTGCACGCGGCCAACATGGGCGCCAGGGTGATCAACATCTCCCAGGTGATGTGCATGAGTGCGCGCAGCCTCATCGACGCAGCCTGACCTGGGCGCCGCGGTCCGTTACGCCGCGGTCGACAAAGATGCGGTCATCGTCGCCGCCGCAGGCGACACCAGTCAGCGCGACTGCAAGGAAAACCCGATGGTAGATCCGTTGCACCCCAAGGATTCTCGCGACTGGAATGGCGTGACCACAGTGGTGACTCCGTCGTGGTTCAGCGACTATGTCCTGACTGTCGGCGCGGTGGATTCCTCCGGCACGCCGATGGACAAATTGAGCGTCGCCGGGCCGTGGGTAGTCGATCGGGGCACCTGGCACCGACGTCGTCGGGTTCTCACCGCGAGATGACAGCCTGATCAACGCGATTGACGGTCCGGACAACTCGTTGCTGGTGCCGTCCGGCACCAGCTTCTCCACCGCGATCGTCTCGGGTGTGGCGGCTCTGGTGCGGGCGAAATATCCGCAACTGTCAGCGCACCAGGTGATCAACCGGTTGATTCACACCGCCAGGGCACCCGCCCGCGGGGTGGACAACCAGATCGGCTACGGGGTCATCGACCCGGTAGCGGCACTGACCTGGGATGTACCCGAAGGGTCTGTCTTGCCCAAAGATTCGGCGTCGCCGCTGAAGATGCCTCCGGCACCCGCCCCGCGCAACATGGTGCCGGTGTGGGTCGCCGCCGGTGGACTAGGTGGCGCGCTACTACATAGCCGGCATGGTGCTCGGTGGAGCGGTGCTGATGCGAAAGACAGGGAGACAGGAATGAAGGCACAACGCGAATACGGGCTGGCCCTGTCGTGGCCCCGGGTCACCGCGGTGTTTCTCATTGACGTTGCGCTGCTGGTGATCGCGAGTCACACCCCCGCTGCGTGGCAGGCCGGTCACGCGGCGTTCTGGGTGGGTGTGGCTCTCGCGGTGATCGTGACGGTCGTCGCGCTGGTCACCAACGGGGGCGTTCCCATCGCGTCGGCACCGATTGCGCGGGTGCGGAATTGGTACGCCGATCCCGAGGCGCTGACCGTAGGCTGCACCCCTGCGATCGATCACCGCCGTCGCTTCAGCCGCGAAACGGTCGGTGTGCGTGAGTACGACGGCCAGCTGATCGCGGTGATCGCGGTCGACGGCGCGGGCGAGGCAGCGCGCGGCGGGACGGCACCGTCATCGCGATGTCGCACCGGCAAGCATGCCGCTGGAAGCGGTCATCGACGGCGCTGCGCCAGTTCGATGTCCGCCTGGACAGCGTCGACATCGTCTCGGTGGGAACGCGTCAGGGCAGCAAGGGCGTCAAATCGGCGGTTCGAGACGATTTCGGTGCCCGGTGGCGATCGGCGCCCGATCGAAGAGCGCAACACCTGGCTGGTGCTGCGGATGGATCCGCTGCACAACGTCCAGGCAGTGGCCGCCCGCGATTCCGTCGCCTGCACCGTGGCGGCGGCTGCCGAGCGACTGGCTCATGATCTCGACGGGCGAAGCTGCGCGGCTCGGCCGCTGACCGCCGACGAGATCGTCGCCGTGGATGACGCCGTGTTGGCCGGGCTCCAGCCGGCTCACATCCGGCCGTTCTGGCGCTACCTCAAGACTCCCGACGGCTACGTAACCAGCTTCTGGGTCTCGCCCTCCGACATCACCACCGAGACCCTCGAGGAGCTGTGGCTCACCGACGCCGACGTCACCGTGATGACGATCCGGCTCATCGCGGACGGCCGGGAAGCCGATGTGTGCGGTGTGGGTGCGCTACCACAGTCACCAGCGGCTGCGTAAAGAGGCATTCAGTGGTTTGAACCGGCTGACCGGGCGCCAATTGGGCGCGGTCGCCGCGAGCCTTCCGGCACCGACGGCGCGGTCGGCCGCTGCCGATGCCGAGCCGCATCCTCGACGACGGCGAGGGCATCTTGGTTCCGGTGGGCGCATTCTGCACAGATGAGTCGCGCCGAAGCCTTGCGATGACCCGGCCGCAGGCCGGCGCGGCGGATGCCCGCAACGCGATGGTTGCGGGCCTGCTGGCCTCCGGCATTTCGGTCAACGGGCTGCAGCCCAGCCACAATCCGCAGGTGGCGCTGCAGATGTTCACGACGGCCACCCGGCTCGATCCGGACATGTGCGACGCCTGGCTGGCACGGGTGCTCGCCGGTGATCAGAGCATCGAAGTGCTCTCCGGCGCGTGGCAGGCCATCAAGACATTCGGCTGGGAGATGCGCCGGCTGAGCCTGTCCGAGTTGGAGTTCCGCCCCGAGGTCTCCGACGGGATGTTCCTGAAGCTGGCGGTCACCAGTGTGGAATCATTGGCTGCCGCCTACGCGGCCGCTCTCACCGAAGCGAAACGGTTCGACGGAAGCGGCGGAAATCCTGGATTCGACCGAGCCGCGGCACCCGTTCGACGAGGAGCTGCTCAAGTACGTGCGGGGACTGCTGTATTTCCGCACCGGCCGCTGGCCGGATGTGCTGTCCAGTTCCCGCCCGGGACGACGTGGCGTCAACCCGAACTGAAGGCCGCCGGGGCGGCGATGGCCACCACCGCGCTGGCCTCGCTCGGGGTGTTCGAGGAAGCGACCCGCCGCGCGCAGGACGCCATCGAGGTCGACCGGGTGCCCAGTGCGGCCAACGTCGCGATGTACACCCAGGGAATGTGCTTGCGGCACCTGGGCCGCGAAGAAGAGGCCGTCGAGTGTCTACGCCGGGTGTATTCGCGTGACGCCAAGTTCACCCCGGCGCGCGAAGCGTTGGACAACCCCAGCTACCGGCTGGTGCTGACCGACCCGGAAACCATTGAGGCCAGGACGGATCCGTGGGATCCGGACAGCGCGCCGACCCGCGAACAGGCCGAGGCCGCACGGCACGCCGAGATGGCCAAGAAGTACTTGGACGAAGGCGATGCCGAGCTCAACGCGATGCTCGGCATGGAGCAGGCCAAGCGGGAAATCAAGCTGATCAAGTCGACGACCAAGGTGAATCTGGCCCGCGCCAAAATGGGCCTGCCGGTGCCGGTGACGTCGCGGCACACCTTGTTGTTGGGACCTCCCGGCACCGGGCAAGACGTCGGTGGCGCGCGCGTTCGCCAAGCAGCTGTGCGGTTTGACCGTGCTGCGCAAGCCGTTGGTGGTGGAGACCAGCCGCGCGAAGCTGCTGGGTCGCTACATGGCCGACGCGGAAAAGAACACCGAGGAGATGCTCGAGGAGGCGCGGGGCGGGGCCGTCTTCTTCGACGAGATGCACAACCTGCACGAGAGTGGCTACTCCACGGGCGACGCGTACGGCAACGCGATCATCAACACCTTGCTGCTGTACATGGAGAACCATCGCGACGAGCTGGTGGTATTCGGGGCCGGCTACGCCAAAGCGATGGACAAGATGCTGGAGGTCAACCAGGGTCTGCGCCGCCGGTTCTCGACGGTGATCGAGTTCTACAGCTACAACCCGAAGGAACTGATCGCGCTGACCCAGTTGATGGGCCGGGAAAACGAAGACGTGATCACCGATGACGCGGTCGACGTGTTGCTGCCGGCCTACACCAGGTTCTACGACGACGAGACCATCTCCAAGACGGCGACTTGATCCGCGGTATCGACATGCTGGGCAATGCCGGGTTTGTGCGCAACGTGGTGGAAAAGGCCCGTGACCACCGCAGCTTCCGCCTCGACGACGAAGACCTCGACGCGGTGTTGTCGAGTGAGGTCGACGAGTTCAGCGAGGACCAACTGCGCCGGTTCAAGGAATTGACCCGCGACGACCTCGCCGAGGGCCTCAGCGCCGCCGTGGCGGAGAAGAAGAGCCGACTAGTCGTCTCGAGAGTTGGCTACGGTCGCTGAGACGCCTCACCGCAGTTAATTCCAGCCTGCCCCGACGGCATGGCCTATGCTATCGAGGGCTCCGCGAGCAATTTACGGACAAATCCGCCGCGAGTTGCATTGACGGGCGTCAGTGCTGCTGAGACGATGTTTTTACAAATACGTTACATGCACCTCGCTAGGTGAGGCGTCTGCACGGATATAGGCCACTGACCTCGAACGTCGAAAGACGCCCAGGGTCAGGACAGCTCTTCCCGGCTTAAGGGTTGAGCCCAAGTGGCTTCCGGCTCGACCGGATACGCCGTGTGGTGCCAAAGCTCCGACGAGAGGGGTGCCGCCCGAGCGTTGTGTCGGGCAATCCACCTCTTCGACGGCTTTGCGAGTGCCTGACCATGAGGGAGGTGGGGCCGCAGACTCAGTTCCGTTGATGGTTCTCGAACCATCCGAGAGATCGATGACCGTTTCACTCCGATCCGGTCACGGCAGCGACTTCGCCAACTGAATCGGTGTGCTTTCAACCCGTACAGCGGCCGAGGCCCGCCTCCGGGTCGGACTTTTCATCAAGGAGAAGTCCATGTCATTCGTTACTACTCAGCCGGAAACGCTGTCCGCAGCGGCCGGCGATCTGCAGGGGGTTGGTGCGGATCTGGCCGCCCACAACTCTGCCGCAGCCAGCCCGACGACGGCGCTGGTTCCCGCCGCCGCCGACGAAGTGTCGGCGCTGACCGCGGCCCAGTTCACCGCGCACGCCCAGCTGTATCAAGCGGTCAGTGCTCAAGCTGCGGCGATTCACGAGATGTTCGTATCCACGCTGAGCACCAGCGCCGGGTCCTACGCGGCCACCGAAGCCGCCAACGCGGTCGCTGCGGGATAAGGGGGGCTGCTGCAATGGATTTCGGGGCATTACCACCAGAGATCAATTCCGCTCGCATGTACTCCGGTCCCGGTTCGGGGCCCATGCTGGCAGCCGCATCAGCATGGGATGTGCTGGCCGCGGAGCTGGATTCGGCCGCGTCCACCTATTCCTCGGTGGTCACCAGCTTGGCCGAAGGATCCTGGCTGGGACCGGCATCGGCATCGATGGCGGCCGCGGCCACGCCGTACGTGGACTGGATGAGCACGACGGCCACCGACGCTGAGCAAACCGGTTACCAGGCCAGGGCGGCCGCCGCAGCGTACGAAGCCGCGTTCGCGATGACGGTGCCACCAGCGGCCGTCGCGGCCAACCGCACTCAGCTGGCGGCGTTGGTGGCGACAAATGTGTTGGGTCAAAACACTCCGGCGATCGCGGCCACCGAGGCCCTCTACGGTGAAATGTGGGCCCAGGATGCCGCGGCGATGTATGGCTACGCCGGAGCTTCGGCGGCTGCCTCGACGGTGACGCCGTTCGGTTCGCCGCCGGAGACCACCAATGCGGCCGGGGCCTCCAGCCAAGCCGGCGCGGTCAGCCAGGCGGCCGGCACGTCGTCGGGCGCTGGCGTGCAGTCGACACTGTCGCAGGTGGTCTCGACGCTTCCCAACACACTGCAGGGGATGGCCTCACCGATGTCGGCGTCCGTGTCGGGTACCAATCCGTTTGCGCCGGGGTCGAATACGGCCACCACGGGGATCGCCGGGTTCTTGAATCTCCTCAGCGGACAGAGCGGGTCGGCCTTCGGGGGCCTCATAAACTCCGCGATGGGCAACGGGTTCCTCTCGGGTAACTGGGTGAACCCGGCCAGCGTAATGCCGGCTGTGACAAGCTCCTTCGGTGATATCGGGTTCTTGGCGGTCGCCGGTCAGAGCTTCGGCGGCCTCAATCCGGCCTTGTTGACCGGGGCTGGTGCACCGGCGGCGGGTGCAGCGGCGTTGGCCCATGTCGGTTCGGCGGTGGGCGCGCTCGGGTCCCCAAGCCTCGGCGGCTCGGCGGTATCGGCCGGGATGGGCCGCGCCACGCTGGTCGGGACGATGTCGGTGCCGCACAGCTGGGCCGCCGCCACGCCCGGGACCGGCTCGCCGGTCGGGGCGCCATCGGCCGGCTGGGCATACGCCCCGAGCGCCGGGGTACAGGAGGCGGGGATGCCGGGGGTACCGGGTATGCCTGCGATGCCGATGGGCGGCTCCGGCGGTCGCGGCTTCGGCTTTGCTGCTCCGCGCTACGGGTTCCGTCCCACCGTGGTGGCACATCCACCGGCTGCCGGATAACAGAGGGGAACCACACGTGATTTTCAAGTCGGCCATGATGGCGGTCAGACGTCGCAGTCGGCGTCGGACGCGTCGTGCATGTCCGTCGGGCGGCGAAGCAGGTCCGCACGATATGCAGTTCATGGCAGGCGGTGCGGTCACGTGATAGACCAACACCCACAACAAATCTCAACCGCCGGTGGCAGGCCAGCTGAACCGGCCCTGACGTATCGACGACGATGTTCCCCGGCGCGTTATCGAAAATGGTTTTCGCGCGTCGGGTTGACTCCCACCGCTCGTGATGGAACTATTGCTTCTGCAAGCACCTCGCTAGGTGAGGCGTCTGCACGGATATAGGCCACTGACCTCGAACGTCGAGAGACGCCCAGGGTCAGGACAGCTCTTCCCGGGTTAAGGGTTGAGCCCAAGTGGCTTCCGGCTCAGCCGGATACGCCGTGCAGTGCCAAAGCTCTGACGAGAGGGGTGCCGCGGTCAGCTGATCAGGCAGGTCCGCCTCATCCCGTGTGCAACGTGTTGGCACCCCTGTGTGCCCTGGCCGCGAGGAGGTGAGGCGAAGTGAGTCCAAGTGACAGTCCGTATCCGATACCGATGACCATTTCGTTCGGATCCGGCCCCGGCGCCGTTTCCATTATCTGAATCGGCTTACGCCGCTTCGTTTAACACGCACGCACGCTCTGCTCTCGTACGCGCGCGTGGCGCTGTCGTGCGCTGCCACGACGGCCGCCGCGGGTTGACCCATGCCCTGCCGAAGGAGAACTCCGATGACTTTCGTAACCACACAGCCAGAAATGCTGACGTCGGCTGCCGGCCAGTTGCAAGGTGTCGGCACAGCGATCGCCGCCCAGAACGCGGCCGCCGCAGCCCCGACGACCGGGGTGATTCCCGCTGCCGCAGACGAGGTATCGGCGCTGACAGCGGCGCAGTTCGCCAACCACGCTCAGATGTACCAGGCGGTGAGCGCACAAGCTGCCGCGATGCACGAGATGTTCGTGCGCATGTTGAGCGCAAGCGCCGGTTCGTACGCAACCACCGAGGCAGCCAACGCGGCCGCAGCCCTGTGAGGACGTAGAGGAGGTGTGTCATGCTGGACTTCGCGGCTCTGCCGCCGGAAATCAACTCAGCCAGAATGTATTCGGGCGCCGGCTCGGGTCCTTTGCTGGCTGCTGGTGCCGCCTGGAGCCAGCTGGCAGCTGAAATGCGTTCGGCGGCAGCCTCTTACAGCTCGATCGTCTCGGGGCTGACCAGCGAGGGCTGGCAGGGCGCGGCGTCGAACTCGATGGCGGCTGCGGCCGCACCGTATGCCGCGTGGATGAACACCACTGCCGCGCAGGCTGAGCAGACGGCTGCCCAGGCCCAAGCGGCGGTCAGCGCCTATGAGTCGGCGTTCGGGATGACGGTGCCTCCGGCCGAGATCGCGGCCAACCGCGCTCAGCTAGTGTCGCTGGTGGCGACCAATCTCCTGGGGCAGAACACTCCGGCGATCGCGGCCACCGAGGCCCTGTACAGCGAGATGTGGGCCCAGGACGCCGCGGCGATGTACGGCTATGCGGGTTCCTCGGCGACGGCTTCGCAATTGACGCCGTTCACTGCGCCGCAGTCGACCACCAATTCGGCCGGACTGGCCGGGCAGACCGCCGCGGTGGCCCAAGCCACCAGCACCTCGGCGGGCAACGCCGGCACATCGACGGCCAGCAACGCGTCGACAGTGTCGGGACTGGACAGTCTGCTCAACCTCGGCAACGGCTCAAATCTGGCGTCATTGTTGAGTGGGTCGGACAACTCCGCGCTGGGCACCTTCCTCAGCGGCAACTTCTTCAGCACCGCAGTAACCAACGGAGCACTCGCCGGTGGTCCGTTCAACCCGCAGTTCCTTCTGCAGACGCTGGCGGGTTTCAACTATCTGCACGGCGCGAAGGGCGCCGCCGCGGGCGGATCAGGGCTGTTGAACCTGTTCAACTCCGGCGGCCTCGGGTCGGCGGGCTTGTCGGGCCTCGGCGGCGTCGGGTCCGGGATGTCGGCCGCCGTGGGTGGGGCCGGCCACGTCGGGGGACTGTCGGTGCCGCCCAGCTGGTCCGCGGTGGCCCCGACGAGCCCGATCGCCTCGGCGCTGGGCCGTACCCCGCTCGCCGCACCGCCGACCGCGACAGGTGGTCCCGGAGGTGTTGCCTCGCCGATGTCGAACATGAGCGGGCGCCTGCGCCGTCCGGTTCCGAAATACGGGATGCGCCTGCCACCGTTCATGTCACGCCCGCCCGCCGCCGGATAACAGATCAGAGGGGAGACCGCCATGATCGACTTCGCATTGTTGCCGCCGGAAATCAATTCGGCCAGAATGTATTCCGGTGCCGGCTCGGCTCCGATGCTGACTGCTGGTGCCGCCTGGAGCCAGTTGGCTGCTGAAATGCGCTCGGCGGCGGCCACTTACAGTTCCGTCATCTCGGGGCTGACCAGCGGCAGCTGGTCAGGTCCGTCGTCGGCGTCGATGGCGGCTGCCGCAGCCCCATATGCGGCATGGATGAACACCACCGCCGCGCAGGCCGAGCAGACGGCTGCCCAGGCGCAGGCGGCGGTGAACGCCTATGAGTCGGCGTTTTCGATGACCGTGCCTCCGGCGGAGATCGCGGCCAACCGTGCGCAGTTGGCGTCGTTGTTGGCGAACAACGTGTTGGATCAAAACGCCCCGGCGATCGCGGCCACCGAGGCCCAGTACGGCGAAATGTGGGCTCAGGACGCCGCGGCGATGTACGGATACGCCGGGTCATCGGCGGCGGCTTCGCAGTTGACGCCGTTCACCCAGCCGGCCCAGACCACCAACGCCACCGGATTGGCCGGGCAAGCCGCCGCGGTGGCCCAGGCCACCGGCACCTCGGCAGGCACCAGCGGCAGTTCGGCCACGTCAACGGCCAGCGGGCTGTCGTCGTGGCTGGGAGACATCACGGCGCCCGGCTCGAACACAGCGACCACGGGGCTGGCCGGCCTGCTCAACGACCTGGACGGTGCCAACGGCTCGCTGCTGGGGAGCTTTCTCAACAACGCCACCGTGGCCAACTTCAGCAACGCGTTCACCACCAGCGGGCTCATGAACCCGACGGCGATGATCGATTCGGTGACCTGCTTCAGCTACCTGTTCCCCTCGATGGCGGGCGGCGGGTTGACGTCGAATGTGTCGGGGCTGGCGGCCGGGCTCGGTTCGGGGATGGCGAAGCTCGGGTCCGCGGGCCTACCGGGCCTGGGCGCGGCGGTGTCGGCCGGGATGGGGCAGGCCACACCGCTGGGTCCCTTGTCGGTGCCGGGCGGCTGGGCCGCGGCCGCCCCGGCGCTGAGCAAGGTCGCCAGCACGTTGCCGGGTGCCAACGCGCTGACCCCGGCACTGGGTGCAACCCCGCTGGTCGCACCCGGTGGGCCGGTGGGCATGCCCGGCATGCCGTTGGGAGGGATCGGAGGCATGCTCGACCACGAGATGGAGGAGCCCATGTACGGGATTCGTCCCATCGTGATGGCACGCCCGCCCGCCGCCGGTTAGCAACCATGAATTACGTTGCAGTACAGCAGAATCCGTTACAACCGATAACTGACGATAAGGAGATAGAGATATGCCTACGCGTTTTATGACTGACCCGCACGAGATGCGGGCGATGGCGGGCCGTTTCGATGTGCACGCCCAGACGGTGGAGGACGAGGCCCGCAAGATGTGGGCTTCGAGCCAGAACATCGCCGGTGCGGGCTGGAGCGGTACGGCCCAGATGACGTCTTACGACACCATGGGCCAGATGAATCAGGCCTTCCGCAACATCGTCAACATGCTGCACGGTGTGCGCGACGGCTTGATCCGCGACGCCAACAACTACGAGACCCAAGAGCAGGCCTCCCAGCAGATCCTGTCCAGCTAGCCGGTCACCGACCAAATCCTTTTCGAGGAGAACAGCAATGTCGATCAGCTACCAATTCGGCGACGTGGACGCCCACGGCGCTCTGATCCGCGCCCAGGCCGCCTCCCTGGAGGCTGAGCACCAGTCCATCGTGCGCGATGTGCTGGCCGCCGGTGACTTCTGGGGCGGCTCGGGTTCGGTGGCCTGCCAGGAGTTCATCACCCAGTTGGGTCGCAACTTCCAGGTCATCTACGAGCAGGCCAACCAGCACGGCCAAAAGGTCCAGACGGCGGGGAACAACATGAACTCCACCGACAGCGCCGTCGGCTCCAGCTGGGCCTAAAACTCGCCCGGTGCAGCCCAATCTCCCCGGAGTCGTCCAAACTGGTACTCAGGTCTGCGCAGACGAAAGGAGAACCACGTCATGCAGACGCTGACTATCACCGAGTTCCTGCTGCGTCTGGGCGTGGGGGTCGGCTGCGGCGCCCTCATCGGAATCGAGCGGCAGTGGCAGGCGCGCCGGGCCGGTCTGCGCACCAACGCGCTGGTGGCCACCGGCGCGACGTTGTTCGTGCTCTATGCGGTCGTCACCAACGACACCAGCCCCACCAGGGTGGCGTCGTATGTGGTGTCCGGGGTTGGCTTCCTCGGCGGTGGAGTCATCCTGCGTGAGGGATTCAACGTCCACGGGCTGAACACCGCCGCCACCCTGTGGTGCTCAGCCGCAGTCGGTGTGCTCGCGGCCGGCGGCCATCCGCTGTTCGCCCTGATTGCCACCGGCACCATCCTCGGAATTCACCTGCTGGGACGGCCGCTGGGCCACCTGATCGACCGCGACAACGTGGTGGAAGAGGACGAAGACGACCAGCCGTACCAACTGCAGGTGATCTGTCGATCCAAGCAGGAGAAATACGCGCGAGCGCAGATCGTCCAACACACCAGCGGCGGTGACTTCGTGCTGCGCGGCATTCACACGGGGCGCGCCGGCGACGACAGCGTCGCGCTGACCGCATACCTGCTCAGCGACAGGCATGCGCCGGCCCGCCTAGAGCAGCTCGTAGCGGACCTGTCTCTGCAGCCAGGCGTTCAGGCGGTGCACTGGTATGCCGGCGACCAGGACGACCCGATGCCCCGCGCGCCGCAGGCGGGCTAGCCTGGTCGGACTTCAAGCACAGTTCACCGCCGTCGTAGGGTATGGGATGTGAACGCGATCGCGGACATGTTATCCGTGCTGCCCGAGCAGATGCGGGACCCCGTGCTGTTCGCGATTCCGTTCTTTCTCTTGCTGTTGATTCTGGAGTGGACAGCCGCCCGCAAACTGGAACGCATCGAGCGGAAAGCCGCCGCCGAAGTCCAACAGTCCGCCCGCCCGGGTTCGGGCGCGTACCTGACCGCCGATTCCTGGGCGAGCATCTCGATGGGGCTGGTATCGGTGGCCACCACCGCGGGGTGGAAGTTCATCGCCCTGCTCGGCTATGCCGCTATCTATGCGTATCTGGCTCCCTGGCACTTACCGGTGACGCGCTGGTACACCTGGGTGATCGCGATATTCGGCGTGGATCTGCTGTATTACTGCTATCACCGCATCGCGCACCGGGTTCGGCTGATCTGGGCGACCCATCAGGCCCACCACTCCAGCCAATACTTCAATTTCGCCACCGCGCTGCGTCAGAAATGGAACAACAGCGGCGAGATCGTGATGTGGATCCCGTTGCCGCTGTTGGGTATTCCGCCCTGGCTGGTTTTCGTCAGTTTCTCGATCAACTTGATCTACCAGTTCTGGGTGCACACCGAGCGGATCGACAAAATGTGGGCGCCTTTCGAGTTCGTCTTCAACACGCCGTCGCATCACCGGGTGCATCACGGGATGGACCCGGAGTATCTCGACAAGAACTACGGCGGGATCTTCATCCTCTGGGACCGGCTGTTCGGCACCTTCCGACTAGAGACCTTCCGTCCGCACTACGGGTTGACCAAACAGGTTGACACGTTCAACATCTGGAAGCTACAGACCCACGAATATCTGGCTATCGCCCGCGATTTGCGCTCAGCGAGACGCCTGCGCGACAAGTTGGGCTACCTTTTCGGTCCCCCGGGGTGGCAGCCTTCCACGGCCGTCCGGCCCGAGGTCGCGGTCAGCGGTAGCCCGGTCGGCGGTTAGTCGTCGTTCATCAATCGTTTTTATTACGGCGAGCCGAAAGCACCCATCGCGCAGCCACTATCAGTAAGCTCCGCCTGGTCGTAGAGTTGCTATGACGCCCGGCATCGGCCCGGGTCGCGATAACGAGGAGGCAATGCAGTGGGAGACACGCTCACCGGAGGACAAAAACTTGTCAAGGGTGAATCGCTCACCTCAAGCAACGGGGCCTACACCCTGACGTTGCAAGACGACGGGAACCTGGTGCTGGCGTCGCGCGGCCACGCGATCTGGGCGAGCGGGACCGACGGCCAAGACGTGGTGCGCGCCGAGGTTCAGAGCGACGGCAACTTCGTCCTCTACACCGCCGACAAGCCGGTGTGGCACACCGACACCAAAGGCAAGAAGAACGTCAAGCTCGTCCTGCAGGACGACCGCAACCTAGTGCTGTACTCCGCCGACGGAGTGGCATGGTCGACGAAGACCGAGACAGATGCTCCGCCGCCGCCGGAGCCGGAAGCCGAAGCCGCCCCGGCAGCCGAGGAGGCGCACGCCGAAGAGGCCGGCGCACACGAGCCCGAGCCGGAACCTGCGCGGACCTACACCGTCGAATCCGGCGACACGTTGTGGGCCATCTCCGAGCGGTTCTACGGCGACGGCAGCAAGTACCAGGTCATCGCCGACGCCAGCGGCATCTCCAACCCCGACCTGATCCAGCCCGGACAGGTGCTGACGATTCCCTGATCGCGACAGGGAGCGCGCCGGCCCAGAGCCGAACCCTGGCAGGCGCGCTCCCAACCGATCAGCTCTTTGCCATCACCGCAAGTGGTCGCGGCCGGTAATCTGATAGCCGGCCGGCGCCGCGCCGGCCTCCGAACGGATCGGAGTCGAGGGTGGGCGGTCCGGCAGTTCGCACGTTCGCCGCGACGGTTACCGTCGCGCTTCTGACCTGCCTGTTTTCCGGCGACGGCCAGCGCTGACCCGGTGCTCGTCTTCCCCGGCATGGAGATCCACCAGGGCCCCCATTTGTGCACCCTGGGCTACGTCGACCCGGCACTGCGGGTGGCGTTCGCGGCCGGGCACTGCCGCGGCGATGGGCCGGTCACCGACAAGGACAACCACGTCATCGGCAACTTGGCGACGTTCCGGGATAACACACCCAACGGAGCCGTCGTCGGCACCGAGCAGCAGATCAACGATTACGAGTCGATTGTGCTGACCGGCGACATCACAGCGAACAACGTCCTACCCGGTGGTCGCGTGCTGCAATCGGACCCGGGCCTTGTCGTCACGCCTGGTGAACCGGTCTGCCATTTCGGTGTCGTCACCGGCGAAACCTGCGGAACCGTCGAGGCGGTCAACAACGGCTGGTTCACCATGGGCAATGGCGCCATCAGCCAGAAAGGCGATTCCGGCGGGCCGGTGTACATCATCAACCCCGCCGGGCAGGCCGTGATTGTCGGAATCCTCAACAGCGTCTGGGGCAATTCCCCGGCAGCGGTGTCGTGGCAGGCCACCTCGCAGCAGATCCGCGAGGACGTGGGAGTGTCCAAGGCCCCACCCGGCCCGAGGGCGTAAAAGTCAGCTCGATCTTTCCAGCACGAAAACCGGGATCGAGGGCCCCGCAGCGCGTAACTCATCATCGCCGGAGTCCGGAGTCAGCCCCGCGATGTGGCCTTTGACCTCCCAGTACCACCTGTCCAAGTACCGCCTCAGCAGGTCAGCCTTCGCCGAGTCGGCCACCTCGGTGGCGCGGAGTCGGCGCCGACGCCACCGTGGCCCCACGTCGACGACACCGGCGGCCCGCACATTGCGGACCCACTGGGTGGTGCCGCGGGGAGAAATCAGATAGTCGACACCGTCGACGGTCAGCACGTTGACCACGACGCCGCGCAATTTGCCGGTTTTGCGGCCGCGCACCCGAAGCGCCCTGGTGCCGGCGATGCTGATACCCAGCTCGGCCAGCGAGCGGATCAGCGCGTTAGCGGCCCGGGCCGTTCGATTGGGTTCGTCGTATCGCACCGACATGACACATCTCCCTTGACTACTTGAGAGCGGTGCTCTCGTTCGTTATGACCATGCCACACCGAGCACGCAAATACAAGAGCAGTGATCTCTTTCGTGTCAGAATGGGTCGATGGGCAAGCGGCGCGACTCGCGCGAACGCATCGAGGCGCAGATCGTCGAGCTCGGCCGGCGCCACCTGGTCGAACACGGCGCGGCCGGGCTGTCGCTGCGTGCCATCGCCCGCGACCTCGGCATGGTGTCCTCGGCGGTGTATCGGTATGTGTCCAGCCGTGACGAGTTGCTGACGTTATTGCTCGTCGACGCCTACTCCGACCTTGCCGACGCGGTGGATCGCGCCCGCGACGCAGTGCCCGACGCGTGGAGCGACGACGTCATCGCGATCGCGCATGCCGCCCGCGGTTGGGCCATCGCCAACCCGGCCAGCTGGGCGCTGTTGTACGGCAGCCCGGTGCCCGGCTACCACGCACCGGCCGAGCGGACCGTCGGGCCCGGAACGCGGGTGGTCAGCGCCTTGTTCGACGCCGTCGCCGCCGGCATCGCGACAGGTGACATCATGCTGACCAATTCTCCTGCGCCGCAACCGATGTCGTCAGATTTCGAGCAACTTCGCCATGAGTTCGGTTTCCCCGGCGATGATGCCGTCGTCGCCAAATGCTTCGCGATCTTTGCCGGCGTGGTGGGGGCGATCAGCCTGGAGGTGTTCGGACAATACGGCACTGACACGCTGAGCGACCCCGAGACGTTGTTCGACACCCAGGTTCGGCTGCTGGTCGGTGTGCTGACCCAGCAACCTGACGTGGGCGTGCTGCCCTATCGGGTCTCGTCGCCGAATTAGAACGTGTTCAACCGTCGGCTGCGGTGGCTGAAATGCCATCTGGTGGCAACGTCTTTCTGCCGGGCGAGGCGCTGGGTTATCCTGCGATGCGATGAGCCTCTCCGTCGGATCGCCGGTACAGATCGCCTGGGTGACTCACGACTTGGACGCGACGGAAACGGCGCTCACCGGCCTGTTAGGCGTCAAAAAATGGGTGAGGCTGCCCGACGTGCATTTCGCCCCAGACTCCTGCAGCTACCTCGGCAGACCGGCCGACTTCGTCGCCGATATCTCATTGAGCTATCTCGGCGACATGCAACTGGAGCTGATCGCGCCGGTCCGCGGCCCTAATATCTATAGTGACTTTCTGCGCAGCAGCGGGCCGGGTTTGCACCACATCTGCGTCGAGGCCGACAGCCTCGAGCAGTTCGCGGAAACCTTGTGCGCGGCCGCCGACAACGGCGCGTCGGTGGTCCAGCAGGGCGTGATGCCCGGCGGCTTGCGGTTCGCGTATCTGGCTGCCCCACAGGCCGGGGTGCCGTTCGTAGAGGTCGCGCATTTCTCTGCCGAGATGCGGCAGTTCTTTGACTACATCAAGCGGGAGCAGCGGTGAGTACAGGAATGTCAGGGATACCAGCAACTTTCAGCGCTGACGACGTGTCGTCGTGGTCGGACGATGTCGACGTCGTGGTGATCGGCTTCGGTATCGGAGGTGGCTGCGCGGCGGTGAGCGCGGCCGCCGCCGGCGCGCGTGTGCTGGTGCTGGAGCGCGCCGCCGCGGCCGGTGGCACCACCGCGCTTGCCGGAGGGCACTTCTACCTCGGCGGAGGTACCGCGGTCCAGCAAGCGACCGGGCATCCCGACTCGCCCGAGGAGATGTACAAGTATCTGGTGGCGGTGTCCCGCCAACCCGACCACGCGAAGATCCGCGCCTATTGCGACGGCAGCGTCGAGCACTTCAACTGGTTGGAGGACTTGGGTTTTCAGTTCGAGCGCAGCTACTTCCCGGGGAAGGCGGTGATCCAGCCCAACACCGAGGGGCTGATGTACACCGGCAATGAGAAGGTCTGGCCGTTCCTGGAGCAGGCGGTGCCGGCTCCGCGCGGGCACAAGGTGCCGGTGCCCGGCGACACCGGCGGCGCCAGCATGGTCGTCGACCTGCTGCTCAAACGCGCTGCCAGCCTGGGCGTGCAGATCCGTTACGAGACCGGCGCCACTGCGCTGATCGCCGACAAGTCGGGTGCTGTCACCGGCGTGATGTGGAAGCAGTTCTCCGACACCGGCGCGATCAAGGCGAAGTCGGTGATCATCGCCGCCGGCGGGTTCGTGATGAATCCGGAGATGGTGGCCACCTACACGCCGAAGCTGGCCGAGAAGCCGTTCGTACTGGGCAACAGCTACGACGACGGGTTGGGTATCCGGATGGGCGTCTCGGCCGGCGGCGCCACCCAGCACATGGACCAGATCTTCATCACGGCGCCGGCGTATCCGCCGTCGATCCTGCTGACCGGGATCATCGTCAACAAGTTCGGTCAGCGGTTCGTCGCCGAAGACTCCTACCACTCGCGCACTTCGGGTTTCGTCATGGACCAGCCTGACAGCGCCGCGTTCTTGATCGTCGACGAGGCACACCTGAAGCCCCCGGAGGTACCGCTGATCCCGCTGATCGACGGCTGGGAGACGGTTGCCGAGATGGAGGCCGCGCTGGGCATCCCGGAAGGCAATCTTGTTGCGACACTGGACCGTTACAACAACTATGCCGCTCGCGGCGAGGATCCCGACTTCCACAAGCAACCGGATTACCTTGCGCCGCAGGATAAAGGACCGTGGGGCGCCTTCGACCTTTCGTTGGGCAAGGCGATGTACGCCGGGTTCACCGTCGGCGGATTGGCCACCTCGGTCGACGGTCAGGTGCTGCGCGAGGACGGCACACCCATCGCCGGCCTGTACGCGGTGGGCGCCTGCGCGTCCAACATCGCCCAGGACGGCAAGGGCTACGCCAGCGGGACCCAGCTCGGCGAGGGATCGTTCTTCGGCCGCCGCGCGGGAGCGCATGCCGCCTCAAACGCGCAAGCGCACGCGGCGGGCTAGACCCGGGCGCGCTCGTCCTCCAATGGGCCCAGCCGCCATTGGCCTTCGCCGATCAGCTCCAGCCGCTGATTGTGGTGGTGTTCGACGGTGCTGCGGTGACTGACGCTGACCAGGATGGTGTCCGGCAACTCGCTGCGCAATAGCCGGTACATCGCCAGCTCCAGCCCTTCATCCATCGCCGAGGTGGCTTCGTCGAGGAAGACTGCTTTGGGCCTGGTCAACAGGACCCGCGCGAACGCGATCCGCTGCTGCTCTCCGGGCGAGAGGACCTTCACCCAATCCTGCACCTCGTCGAGCCGGTCGACCAAGTGCCCCAATGCAACTCGGTTCAGCATGTCGCGCAGCTCGTCGTCCGGCACGTCGCCGGCGGCCGCCGGGTAGGACACCACCGCCCGCAGATCGCCCAGCGGCACATAGGGGAGCTGCGACAGGAACATGGTGTCGCTGGGGCCGTCAGGTCGACGCAGTGTTCCGGTCGCGTAAGGCCACAGCTGGGCCAGGCTGCGCAGCAGCGTCGTCTTGCCGCTGCCGGACGGGCCGGTGATCACCAGGGCGTCGCCGGTTGTCAGGTGCACGTCGAGCGGGTCGATCAGCTGGTCACCGTCCGGGGTACGCACCTCGACGCCCTCGATGTCCACAGCGCCGTCGACGCTTGACGTGACCAGCAGCTCGGGCAGCTCGCGGGCCTTCTCGTCGGCCTCGACCAGGCCGTGCAACCGGATAATCGCCGCGCGGTAGCTCGCGAACTGGTCGTATGCGTTGCGGAAGAAGGACAGTCCGTCGCTGATGCTGCCGAATGCGACCGCGGTCTGTGTGACGTCGCCGAACCGGATCTGGCCGGCGAACAACCGCGGGGCCTGAATCACCCAGGGCAGCGGGACAATCGCCTGGCTCACCGACAGGTTGAATCCGAACCAGCCGACGGTTCGGTTCACGAACCGCAGGTAGTTGTCGATGATCGGGCGGAACCGGCCGTTGAGTTGCGCGCGTTCGGCGCGCTCGCCCCGGTAGAAGCCCACCGCCTCGGCCGCGTCGCGCACCCGCACCAGCGCATAACGGAAGGCGGCGTTGGTGAGCTCGTTGCGGAAGCTGAGCCAGATCAGCGGCCGCCCGATCCAGAAGCCGACGATCGTCGCGAACAACACGTAGACGATGACGATCCAGAACATCGCTTTGGGCAGGCTGACACCGAACAGGTGCAGCGGGCCCGACAGATTCCACAGGATCGCCGTGAACGACACCACCGACAGCATCGCATTGATCGCACCGAACAGCAGCAAGCTGCTGGTGCCATTGGACGGCACGTTGGGGGTGGCGCCCACATTGGCGGTCAGCACATCGATGTCTTGTTGAATACGCTGATCGGGGTTGTCGATGGTGCTGTCGATGAACCGGCCCCGGTAATACGCCCGGCCCTCCAGCCAGTCGCCGGTGAGCCGCTCGGTCAGCCAAACCCGCCACGCCACGATGAATCGCTGCAACAGATAGATGTCGAGCATGAAGCGAGCGATATGCAGCACCGCCATGATGCTGAAGATCAAAATCGACATCCAAAAGCCATGTACACCAGACTGTTTCACGGCCTTGTCGTGAATCGCCATGCCCTGCACGGCGGTCTGGACCGACGAGCTCAAATCATTGGCCTGGTAGCTGAACAACACGTTGAGGCGCACCGCCACGACGACCGATAACAGCAGCACCCCCAGCATCAGCCACACCCGGAAGCTCTGCCGACCGATGAAGTAATCGCCGGTGATCCGCCAGAATTGGTGACCCCACGGCGTGAGCAATCGCAGCAGCGCCAGCACGGCGATCGCGCTCACCGCGCTGATCAACCATGCCAGCGCCACCCACGACAATGAATCGGCCAGCGCGTGACCCCAGTTGATGGATGGCTTGAACGGCTCCACGGTGCGCCTGCTCCTCCGGTATTGGCGTGCGGTCCACGGCTTGCGTCGAGCATCCGCCATACGACTTCCCAGCGAAGCTACCGCAGCAGGCTTACCGGGGTGAGGTGGGCGTCTTCACCAGCGAAGCCCGGTCGTACGCTCGGCGGATGGACACCGACGCGGAAAACACCTTCCACGCGGGCCGGCTTATCGCCCGCCGGCTGAAGGCCAGCGGCATCGACACCGTTTTCACGTTGTCCGGCGGTCATTTGTTCTCGATCTACGACGGGTGTCGCAGCGAGGGCATCCGGCTGATCGACACCCGCCACGAGCAGACCGCCGCCTTCGCAGCCGAAGGCTGGTCGAAGGTGACGCGCCAGCCGGGCGTCGCCGCACTGACCGCCGGTCCGGGCGTGACGAACGGGATGAGCGCGATGGCCGCCGCGCAGCAGAACTCCTCGCCGCTGCTGGTTCTCGGCGGTCGGGCGCCGGCGGGGCGCTGGGGGATGGGGTCGCTGCAAGAGATCGACCACGTTCCGTTCGTGGCACCGCTGACCCGATTCGCCGCCACCGCCCCGTCGGCAGAGGCCGTCAGCGGGCTGGTCGACGAGGCGCTACGCGCCACGGTCGGCGCGCCGTCGGGTGTGGCGTTCGTCGACTTCCCGATGGACTACGTGTTTTCCGTCGCCGCCGACGACGGGCGTCCGGGCGCGCTGACCGCGCTGCCGGCAGCACCGCCGGCCGACGGCGACGCACTCGACCGGGCGGCCGGTCTGCTGGCCGCCGCGCGGCGTCCGGTGATCATGGCAGGCACCAACGTGTGGTGGGGCCACGCCGAAGCGGCGCTGCTGCGGCTGGCCGAACAGCTACGGATACCAGTGCTGATGAACGGCATGGCCCGCGGCACCGTGCCCGCAGACCATCCGCTGGCTTTCTCACGGGCACGCTCAAAAGCGTTGGCCGAGGCCGACGTTGCGGTCGTCGTGGGAGTGCCGATGGACTTCCGGCTGGGCTTCGGCGGGGTGTTCGGAGCAGAGACCCAGCTGATCGTCGCCGATCGCGCCCAACCCGAGCGCGACCATCCGCGGCCGATCGCCGCCGGTCTCTACGGCGACCTGTCGGCGACCCTGACCGCGCTGGCCGACACGACTGCGGCCAGCCACGACGACTGGATCGCCGAGTTGCGGGCGGCCGAAACGACGGCTCGAGACCGCGAGCACGCCGAGCTGGCCGACGACCGCAGCCCGCTGCATCCGATGCGGGTCTACGCCGAACTGGCGCCACTGCTGGACCGCGACGCGATCATCGTCGTCGACGCCGGTGATTTCGGCTCGTACGCGGGTCGGGTCATCGACAGCTATGTGCCCGGCGCATGGCTGGACAGCGGTCCGTTCGGTTGCCTCGGTTCGGGTCCCGGCTACGCGCTGGCCGCCAAACTGGCCCGACCCGACCGCCAGGTCGTGCTGCTGCAGGGCGACGGCGCCTTCGGATTCAGCGGCATGGAGTGGGACACGCTGGTCCGGCACGACGTGCCGGTGGTCTCGGTGATCGGCAACAACGGAATCTGGGCCCTGGAAAAGCACCCCATGGAAGCCTTGTACGGCTATTCGGTGGTGGCCGAACTGCGCCCCGAAACCCGCTATGACGAGGTGGTCCGCGCGCTGGGTGGGCACGGCGAGTTGGTGTCGACGCCCGCCGAGCTGCGGCCGGCGTTGAAGCGCGCCCTCGGCAGCGGCCAACCCGCCGTCGTCAATGTGCTCACCGACCCCGCGGTCGCTTATCCCCGCCGATCCAATCTGGCCTGATGCGGCTGACGTACCGTTGATCTGTGCCAAAGACCACCAGCGCTCGTTCGGGCCGCCTGAGTAGCCGGTTCTGGCGGCTGCTCGGCGCCAGCACGGAGATCAACCAAAACCGCTCACTGGCCCAGGTCAATGCCGCGGCTGAGTTCGACGAGAAAGCCGCCGACCTCGACGACGAGCAACTGCGCAAGGCCGCCGGCCTGCTGGGCCTCGACGACCTAGCCGAATCCGACGACATCCCACAGTTCCTCGCCATCGCGCGGGAAGCGGCCGAACGCTCGACCGGGCTGAGGCCGTTCGACGTGCAACTGCTCGCCGCGCTGCGCATGCTGGCCGGCGACGTGATCGAAATGGCAACCGGCGAGGGCAAAACCCTGGCCGGAGCGATCGCCGCCGCTGGGTATGCGTTGGCCGGCCGGCATGTTCACGTCGTCACCATCAACGACTACCTGGCCCGCCGTGACGCCGAGTGGATGGGCCCGCTGCTGGAGGCGATGGGCTTGACGGTCGGCTGGGTCACCGCGGAATCCACCGCCGACGAGCGTCGCGCGGCCTACCAGTGCAAGGTCACCTACGCCTCGGTCAACGAGATCGGCTTCGACGTGCTGCGCGATCAGCTGGTCACCGACGTCGCCGACCTGGTGTCGCCGAACCCGGACGTGGCCCTGATCGACGAGGCCGACTCGGTGCTGGTCGACGAGGCGCTGGTTCCGCTGGTGCTGGCCGGAACCAGCCACCGCGAGACGCCGCGGCTGGAGATCATTCGGCTGGTCGGCGAGCTGCAAGCCGGCGAGGATTACGACACCGACGCCGATAGCCGCAACGTCCACCTGACTGAGGCCGGGGCGCACAAACTCGAAAAGCAGCTCGGCGGAATCGATTTGTACTCCGAAGAGCATGTCGGCACCACACTCACCGAGGTCAACGTCGCGCTGCACGCGCACGTCCTGCTGCACCGCGACGTGCACTACATCGTCCGCGACGACGCGGTGCACCTGATCAACGCCTCCCGCGGCCGTATCGCCCAGCTGCAGCGTTGGCCGGATGGTCTGCAGGCCGCGGTCGAGGCCAAGGAAGGCATCGAGACCACCGAAACCGGTGAGGTGCTGGACACCATCACGGTGCAGGCACTGATCAACCGGTATCCGACGGTCTGCGGCATGACCGGCACCGCGCTGGCCGCCGGCGAGCAGCTGCGCCAGTTCTACAAACTGAGTGTCTCCCCGATACCGCCAAACACGCCGAACATCCGGGAGGACGAGACCGACCGGGTGTACATCACCGCCGCGGCGAAAATCGACGCGATCATCGCCCACATCATCGAGGTGCACGAAACCGGGCAGCCGGTGCTGGTCGGCACCCACGATGTGGCCGAATCCGAAGAGCTGCACGAGCGGCTGCAGCGTCGCGGTGTGCCGGCGGTGGTGCTCAACGCGAAGAACGACGCCGAAGAGGCCCGGGTGATCGCCGAAGCCGGCAAGCTCGGGGCGGTCACCGTTTCGACCCAGATGGCCGGACGCGGCACCGACATCCGGCTCGGTGGCTCCGACGTAAGCGACCATGCCCCTGAGAAAAAAGAGGTCGTCGAGTTGGGCGGCTTGCACGTGATCGGGACCGGCCGGCACAACACCGAGCGGCTGGACAACCAGCTGCGCGGACGCGCCGGCCGCCAGGGCGACCCGGGATCGTCGGTGTTCTTCTCCAGCTGGGAAGACGACGTGGCGGCGGCCAACCTCGAACCCAACAAGCTGCCCACGCAGACCGACGAGGACGGCCGCATCGTCAGCAACAAGGTGGCCGGACTGCTGGAGCACGCCCAGCGAGTCGCCGAGGGCCGCCTGCTCGACGTGCACGCCAACACCTGGCGCTACAACCAGCTGATCGCTCAGCAGCGCGCCATCATCGTCGAGCGGCGTAACACGCTGCTCAGTACCGCCGCCGCCCGCGAGGAGCTGGCCGAGCTGGCGCCGGACCGCTACGAGGAGTTGTCGGAGAAGCTTTCCGAGGAACAGCTGGAGAAGATATGCCGGCTGATCATGCTGTATCACCTCGACCGCGGTTGGGCCGACCATCTGGCCTACCTGGCCGATATCCGGGAAAGCATCCATCTGCGCGCGCTCGGCCGGCAGAACCCGCTGGACGAGTTTCACCGGATGGCCGTGGACGCCTTCGCATCACTGGCCGCCGACGCGATCGAAGCAGCCCAGCAGACGTTCGAAACCTCTTCGGCGATCGAGGAGGAGCCTGGCGTGGACCTGTCCAAGCTGGCCCGCCCGACATCGACGTGGACCTACATGGTGCACGACAACCCGTTGGCCGACGACTCGCTTTCCGCGCTGAGCCTGCCCGGCATCTTCCGATAGGGTCACGCCTCATGGACGGTCCGGAGCCCGCACACGACCGGCTCCTGACGGTGCCCAACCTGCTCAGCGGAATCCGTCTGGCGCTGATCCCGGTCTTCATCTACCTGCTGTTGGCTGCTCATTCCGACGGTTGGGCGGTGGCCATGCTGATGCTCAGCGGCGCATCCGACTGGGCCGACGGCAAGATCGCCCGGCTGCTGAACCAGTCGTCGAAACTGGGTGAATATCTGGATCCGGCGGTCGACCGGCTCTACATGGTGACCGTTCCGATCGCCCTCGGGCTGCGGGGCATCGTGCCGTGGTGGATCATCGCCGTCCTGCTGGCCCGCGACGTGCTGTTGGCCGCGGAGCTGCCGCTACTGCGCACCCGCGGGTTCACCGCCCTGCCCGTCATTTACATCGGCAAAGCCGCGACTTTCGCTCTGATGTCGGCCTTTCCGCTGATTCTGCTGGGCCAGTACCACGCGGCGTGGAGTCGCGTGGTACTGGCTTGCGGCTGGGCGTTTCTGATCTGGGGCTTGTACTTCTACCTCTGGTCATTCGTGGTGTACGCGGTGCAGGTGGTGCTGGTGATGCGCCGGCTGCCGCCGGTGCGGGCCGGCAGCGCCAAGCCGTTGGCGAGCGGGGCGGATGCCGATGGCTGACCAGGCGCTCGGCGGCTACGACCCCTACGCGGGCCTCAGCGCGCACGAAGCGGGGCGACCGCAGTTCATCCCGGTGCCGTCGCTGCTGCGCGCGCTGCTTTCCGAGCATCTGGATCCCGGTTATGCGGCCGCGGCCGCCAAGCGGGACCGCTCCGGCGAGCCGCAGACCGGACGGGCCCGTGTTCTGAGCTGGGTCTGGCAAGCGTTGGCGGCGTTGCTGGTGGCCACCGTGTTCGCCGCCGCTGTTGCCCAGGCTCGGCTGGTCGCGCCGGGGGTCAGCGCGGCCCAGCGGGTGCTGGCGGGCAGCGTGCGCTCGGAGGAGACGGCTACCAGCGACCTGACCGCGCGTCGCAATGCGCTTACGGCGCAACGTGATGACGTTCAGCGGCGGGCGTTGGCCGACAGACGCCGCGGGCCAGCGGCTGCTCGCCAACCTCGACCGGCTCAGCCTGGCCGCCGCGAGCACCCCGGTCACCGGTCCGGGTCTGAGCGTGAAGGTGACCGACCCCGGGCTGGGCCCGAACCTTTCCGACGTATCCAAGCAGCGGGTGGCCGGCAGCCGGCAGATCATCCTCGACCGGGATCTGCAGCTGGTGGTCAATTCGTTGTGGGCCAGCGGTGCTGAAGCGATCGCTGTCGGCGGTGTCCGGATCGGGCCGAACGTGACAATCCGGCAGGCAGGCGGCGCGATTCTGGTTGACAATAATCCGATCAGCAGCCCATACACAGTTCTCGCGGTCGGACCCCCGCATTCGATGCAGGAGGTTTTCGACAGCAGCCCGGGCTTGCGCCGGTTACGGCTGTTGGAGGCGTCTTACGGCGTCGGTGTCGACGTCAGCGCCCGCGACAACCTCACGCTGCCCGCCGGGGCGGTCCGAGATGTCAAGTTCGCCAAGAAGATTGGGCCTTAGTGGTGAAATACCTAGAGGCACGACGCGCAGCGTCGAAAGTGCCGGTGAGGGGAGCAGAGCACCGATGATCGGTATCGCGGCGCTGGTCGTCGGGATCGTGCTGGGCTTGGTGTTTCATCCCAGCGTGCCGGAGGTCGTCCAGCCGTACTTGCCGATCGCGGTGGTCGCCGCGCTCGATGCGGTGTTCGGCGGGCTACGGGCCTATCTGGAGCGGATTTTCGACCCGAAAGTTTTCGTGGTGTCGTTCGTCTTCAACGTTTTGGTCGCCGCGCTGATCGTCTATGTCGGCGACCAGTTGGGGGTCGGCACGCAATTGTCGACGGCGATCATCGTCGTGCTCGGCATCCGCATCTTCGGCAACGCCGCCGCCCTGCGGCGCCGGCTATTCGGGGCATAACAGGCATGAGGCCGACATGAGCGACCCCAATTGCGAAGGCGCACCGCAGGGCAAAGCGCCCAGCGGAGTCCAGCGAGTCCGGAGCCAAAGCCGAAGAGACCGCGGCACAGCAGCACGAACACGGCACCGACGACGCTGCGCAGCACGGCCGGCACGAACTGGGGCCGCACCAGCCGCGCCCCGAGATCGGGGAGTTGCAGCCGCGCGGATTTCTCGGCATGCTGCGGCGCGGCCGCACGGTTTTCGGCACGCTGGCGGTGGTGCTGTGTCTGCTGCTCGGTGTCGCCATCGCCACCCAGGTCCACCAGAACAACTCCGGTGACTCGCTGGACACCGCCCGTCCGGCGGATCTGCTGGTGCTGCTGGACTCGCTGCATCAGCGTGAAGCGACGCTGAACACCGAAGTCGCCGAACTGCAGCGCACGTTGTCCGCGTTGCAGGCCTCGGGCAGCAGCGACCAGGCCGCCATCCAAAATGCCCAGGCCCGGCTCGGCTGCGCTGTCGATCCTGATCGGCACCGTCGGGGCCACCGGTCCGGGCGTCACCGTGCGGATCGAGGACCCCGGACCCGGTGTGGCACCCGAGGCGATGCTCGACGTGATCAACGAGCTACGGGCGGCCGGGGCCGAGGCGATCCAGATCGGCGACGGCGCACCAGGCGGTGCGGGCCGGTGTCGACACCTGGATCGTCGGGGCTCCCGGCGCGCTGACCGTCGACGGCAAAACGCTGATGCCGCCGTATTCGGTTCTGGCCATTGGTGATCCACCGACGCTCGCGGCGGCGATGAACATTCCCGGCGGCGCGGTGGACAGCGTCAAGCGCGTCGGTGGCACCATGTCGGTCCAGCAGGGCGACAAGGTGGACATCACCGCCTTGCGGCAACCAAAACCGCGCCAATACGCTCAGCCAGTCAAGTGAGCAACCGAACCAGAACAGGAACACCGTGAGCGAAATTCCGCCTGATTTGCACTACACCGCCGAACACGAGTGGGTTCGCCGTACCGGTGACGACACCGTTCGGGTAGGGATCACGGACTTCGCGCAGTCGGCGCTCGGCGACGTCGTGTTCGTCCAGCTGCCCGATGTGGGTACCGAGGTGACCGCGGGCGAGTCCTTCGGCGAAGTGGAGTCGACCAAGTCGGTGTCGGATTTGTTCGCACCCGTTTCGGCGAAAGTCGTTGCCGTGAACAGCGATCTGGACGGCAACCCGCAGCTGGTCAATTCCGATCCCTACGGTGCCGGCTGGCTGATCGACCTCCAAGTCGACGCGAGGTCCCTCGAGCAGGGCTTCGCGGCGCTGCTGGACGCCGAGGCCTACCGCGCCACGCTGGCCGAATGACCCTTGTTATCGTTCCCTGCGCCGGCGACGATGCGCCGCGGCGGGGAGCTGCATGCGCCGATCCGGCGGGGCAGGGCACATTGGGGTCCCGTGCGCGGTACGGTCGACACATCGACGGTCAAGGCGGGTGGGAAGCCGGTCGAGCGGGCCCAACCAGACAACGCAGCAGCGGCCAGTGAGGAGCAGCGGGTGACGGAGAAGGACAACGACCAGACCTCTGACGAAGTCACCGTGGAGACGACATCGGTCTTCCGCGCCGACTTCCTCAATGAACTGGACGCTCCCGCGCAAGCGGGCACTGAGAGCCGCGGTCTCGGGCGTCGAGGGGCTGCCGGTCGGTTCGGCGTTGCTGGTCGTCAAACGGGGACCCAATGCCGGGCTCCCGCTTCCTGCTCGACCAGCCGACCACCTCGGCCGGTCGCCATCCCGACAGCGACATCTTCCTCGACGACGTCACCGTCAGCCGGCGGCACGCGGAATTCCGGTTGGACAACGACGAGTTCCAAGTCGTGGACGTCGGCAGCCTCAACGGCACCTACGTCAACCGGGAGCCGGTCGACTCGGCCGTCCTGGCAAACGGCGACGAGGTTCAGATCGGAAAATTCCGCCTGGTGTTCCTGACCGGTCCCAAGGTCGGCGACGACAACGGAGGGCCCGGAAGCTAGTGACCGCGCCCGAGACCCCCGCGCTGGCCGGGATGTCGATCGGAGCGGTCCTCGACCTGCTACGGCCAGACTTCCCGGACGTGACGATCTCCAAGATCCGCTTCTTGGAGGCCGAGGGTCTCGTCACGCCGCAGCGCGCGGCATCGGGCTATCGCCGGTTCACCGCCTACGACTGCGCACGACTGCGCTTCATCCTGACCGCCCAGCGTGACCAGTACCTGCCGCTGAAGGTGATCAAGGCGCAGCTAGACGCCCAGCCGGATGGCGAGTTGCCGCTCGCCGGATCGCCTTATCGGTGTACCGCGATTGGTGTCGGTCGGCGACGGAGAGCCTGGTCAGGCGGGCTCGGACCCGGCAGCGGTGGCGCCGACCCGCATCCGGCTCAGCCGCGAGGATCTGCTCGAGCGCTCGGGGGTGGACGCCGAGCTGTTGACGGCGCTGCTCAAAGCGGGGGTGATCACCACCGGGCCCGGCGGTTTCTTCGACGAGCATGCGGTGGTGATCTTGCAGTGCGCCCGCGCGCTCGCCGAGTACGGCGTCGAACCGCGTCACCTGCGGGCATTCCGTTCGGCGGCTGATCGGCAGTCCGACCTGATCGCGCAGATCGCCGGCCCGCTCGTCAAGGCCGGCAAGACCGGCGCCCGTGACCGCGCCGACGACCTGGCGCGGGAAGTCGCCGCGCTGGCGATCACGTTGCACACGTCGTTGATCAAGTCGGCAGTGCGCGACGTTCTGCACCGCTGAAGGACTAGACTTCGGGCGACAGCTTGTGTTCGGCGGCTTGGTGCTTCCACCGCGACGTCGAGCCAGGTCTGATACGGACACGGCAGCACGTGCGGAGGGCAGACACAGATGGGTGAAGTTCGCGTCGTCGGCATTCGCGTCGAGCAGCCGCAGAACCAGCCGGTGCTGTTGCTGCGCGAGGCCAACGGTGACCGGTACCTGCCGATCTGGATCGGCCAATCCGAGGCTGCGGCGATCGCCCTCGAACAGCAGGGAGTCGAGCCGCCGCGCCCGCTGACGCATGACCTGATCCGGGATCTCATTGCCGCGCTTGGTCATTCGCTGAAAGAGGTGCGGATCGTCGACTTGCAGGAAGGCACGTTCTACGCCGATCTGATCTTCGACCGCAACATCACTGTCTCGGCGCGGCCATCGGACTCGGTGGCCATCGCTTTGCGGGTCGGCGTGCCGATTTACGTCGAGGAGGCGGTTCTCGCCGAGGCCGGCCTGCTGATTCCCGACGAGAGCGACGACGAGCCCTCCACCGCCGTCCGCGAGGACGAGGTGGAGAAGTTCAAAGAATTTCTGGACAGCGTCTCGCCCGACGATTTCAAGGCCACCTGACGCCGGAGACGGCACGACGTCGCACGTCAGCAACCTGGTCGGCGCGTGTCGGGCCCGCCGTGCCGAGGGCGGCAACATCACGGATGCGTCTCATCTGCGAGTTCGACCTCGACACGCCCGTTGGATAGCGTGGAGTCACCGCCACGACCGCCATACTTTGATCTCGACCTGATTAGCACTGATTAGTTCTAGGAACACCACAGCGTGTCGAAAAGCGTATGCTCACAAGCACTCGGCTGAGCAATCGCGGCTACCGGCAGCCCGTAACGAGCGTGATCGGCGAGAGGAAGCACCGTGGGAGACCAACCACGTCACGACCAATTGGACCTCGAGTCCGTCACCGCGATCGACGACAGCGACGCCCCGAGCAGCGTCCGCGCCCGAGCGAGCCCGTGCAAGCCGGTCTTGTTCCCCGACGATTCGGTGCCCGACGAACTGGTCGGCTACCGCGGCCCGAGTGCGTGCCAGATCGCCGGCATCACCTACCGCCAACTGGACTACTGGGCGCGCACGTCGCTGGTGGTGCCCTCGATTCGCAGCGCAGCCGGATCCGGCAGCCAGCGGCTGTACTCGTTCAAAGACATCCTGGTTCTCAAGATCGTCAAGCGGTTGCTGGACACCGGCATCTCGTTGCACAACATCCGCGTCGCGGTCGACCATCTGCGCCAGCGCGGCGTGCAGGACCTGGCCAACATCACGCTGTTCTCCGACGGCACCACCGTCTACGAGTGCACCTCGGCCGAAGAGGTCGTCGACCTGCTGCAGGGCGGGCAGGGCGTGTTCGGCATCGCCGTCTCCGGAGCGATGCGCGAGCTGACCGGCGCCATCGCGGACTTCCCCGGCGAACGGGCCGACGGCGGCGAGTCGATCGCCGCGCCGGAAGACGAGCTGGCCTCGCGCCGCAAGCACCGCGACCGCAAGATCGGCTGACCCCGGCCGTCACCTCAGCTGACACCAGCTGTGCGGCGGCGACGATCGGTAAACTCGACACTGCATCGCTCTTGCGCGGGAGAGTTCCGTGGCCGCCAGCCACGGACGCCGAAGGAGCAACACCTCTCCGTCAACCTCTCAGGCACCCGGACCGCGCCAGACCCCGATGCCTCTGGAAAGCGGTGGCCCTCGAGTTCGGGTCACCCGCCCATGGGGAAAGACACCGCCTCGCCGCGGATGTCGAATCTCTCAGGCGCCCGGTTCGGGTAGACGACAGAGGGAGAGGACGCAAGCACGTTGCGTTCCGCCTCGCGTCAGGAGTCGCCAGATGTCCGACTACACCAACCCGCTTTTCGCCGACCGGCACATCGGCCCGGACAGCGACGCCATCGCGGCCATGCTCGAGGTCATCGGTGTCGACTCCCTGGAAGAGTTGGCGCGCCGCGCGCGTGCCCGCCGGGATCCTCGACAAGCTGACCGACACCGGCGCCGCGCCCGGCCTGGATCAGCTGCCCCTGCCGGCCAGCGAGGCCGAGGCGCTGGCCGAGCTGCGGGCGCTGGCCGACGCCAACACCGTCGCGGTGTCGATGATCGGGCAGGGCTACTACGACACGCTCACGCCGCCGGTGCTGCTGCGCAACATCATGGAGAACCCGGCCTGGTACACCGCCTACACGCCGTACCAGCCGGAGATCAGCCAGGGCCGGCTGGAGGCGCTGCTGAACTTCCAGACCATGGTCGCCGACCTGACCGGTCTCGAAGTGGCCAACGCATCGATGCTCGACGAGGGCACCGCGGCCGCCGAGGCGATGACGCTGATGCACCGCGCGGTGCAAGGGGCGCGCCAACCGGCTGGCGGTCGACGTCGACGTGTTCGCCCAGACCGCCGCGGTGCTGGCCACCCGCGCCGAGCCGCTGGGCATCGAGATCGTCACCGCCGACCTGCGCGACGGCCTGCCGGACGGCGAGTTCTTCGGTGTCATCGCGCAGCTGCCCGGCGCCAGCGGCCGGATCACCGACTGGTCCGCGCTGGTCGTCGGAGGCGCACGACCGCGGTGCACTGGTGGCCGTCGGCGCCGACCTGCTGGCGCTGACGCTGATCACCCCGCCGGGGGAGATCGGCGCCGACGTCGCGTTCGGCACCACCCAACGCTTCGGTGTGCCAATGGGATTCGGCGGTCCGCATGCCGGATACCTGGCAGTGCACACCAAGCACGCCCGTCAACTGCCCGGCCGGCTGGTCGGCGTTTCGCGTCGACGCCGACGGATCGCCCGCCTACCGGCTGGCGCTGCAGACCCGCGAACAGCACATCCGTCGGGACAAGGCGACCAGCAACATCTGCACCGCCCAGGTGCTGCTGGCGGTGATGGCCGCGATGTACGCCAGCTACCACGGCGCCGACGGGCTGGCCGGCATCGCCCGGCGGGTGCACGGCCACGCCGAGACGATCGCCGCCGCACTCGGCGACGCGCTGGTGCACGACACGTACTTCGACACCGTGCTGGCCCGGGTGCCCGGGCCGCGCCGACGAGGTGCTCGCCGCCGCCAAGGCCAACGGCATCAACCTGTGGCGCGTCGACGACGACCACGTGTCGGTGGCCTGCGACGAAGCGACCACCGACGCCCACGTGGCGGCGGTCGCTGGACGGCCTTCGGCGTGATCGGCCGGCCGAGCCGGTCAGCGCCGACATCGCCACCCGCACCTCGGAGTTCCTGACCCATCCGGCGTTCACCCGGTACCGCACCGAGACGTCGATGATGCGCTACCTGCGCGCGCTGGCCGACAAGGATCTTGCGCTTGGACCGCAGCATGATTCCGCTCGGCTCGTGCACGATGAAGCTCAACGCCGCCGCCGAGATGGAATCGATCACCTGGCCGGAGTTCGCCCGTCAGCATCCGTTCGCGCCCGGCCTCCGACACGCCGGGTCTGCGCCGGCTGATCGCCGATCTGGAGAGCTGGCTGGTGCAGATCACCGGCTACGACGCGGTCTCGCTGCAGCCCAACGCCGGATCGCAGGGCGAGTACGCCGGCCTGCTGGCGATCCACGCCTACCACGCCAGCCGCGGCGAACCGCAGCGCGACGTCTGCCTGATCCCGTCCAGCGCGCACGGCACCAACGCCGCGTCGGCGGCGCTGGCCGGCATGCGGGTGGTCGTGGTGGCCTGCCGGCGACAACGGCGACGTCGACCTCGACGACCTGCGCGCCAAGGTCAGCCGAGCACGCCGAGCGGCTGTCGACGCTGATGATCACCTACCCGTCCACCCACGGCGTGTACGAGCACGACATCGCCGAGATCTGCGCGGCCGTGCACGACGCCGGCGGCCAGGTCTACGTCGACGGCGCCAACCTCAACGCGCTGGTCGGGCTGGCCCGGCCCGGGAAGTTCGGCGGCGACGTCAGCCACCTGAACCTGCACAAGACGTTCTGCATCCCGCACGGCGGCGGCGGCCCGGGCGTCGGGCCGGTGGCGGCGCGCTCGCATCTGGCGCCGTTCCTGCCCGGCCATCCGCTGGCCGCCGAGCTGCCGCACGGCCGCGCCGGTGTCGTCGGCGCCCGTACGGGTCGGCGTCGATCCTGCCGATCACCTGGGCCTACATCAGGATGATGGGCGCCGACGGCCTGCGGGCCGCGTCGCTGACCGCGATCGCCTCGGCCAACTACATCGCCCGCCGGCTCGACGAGTACTACCCGGTGCTCTACACCGGCGAGAACGGCATGGTCGCCCACGAGTGCATCCTGGACCTGCGGCCGATCACCAAGTCGACCGGCGTGACCGTCGACGATGTCGCAAAACGCTTGGCGGACTACGGCTTCCACGCACCGACGATGAGCTTCCCGGTGGCCGGCACGCTGATGGTGGAGCCCACCGAGAGCGAGAGCCTGGCCGAGATCGACGCGTTCTGCGAGGCGATGATCGCCATCCGCGCCGAGATCGACCGGGTCGGCGCGGGGGAGTGGCCGGTCGACGACAACCCGCTGCGCGGCGCGCCGCACACCGCCGAGTGCCTGGTGGTCGACAAGTGGGAGCACCCGTACACCCGCGAGGTCGCCGCCTACCCGCTCGGGAAAGCGTTCCGGCCCAAGGTGTGGCCGCCGGTGCGCCGCATCGACGGCGCCTACGGCGACCGCAACCTGGTGTGCTCCTGCCCGCCGGTGGAGGCCTACG
>CAWKME010000036.1:0-41779 GCA_963850645.1 uncultured Actinomycetota bacterium
GGGGTTCTAGTCCTCCTTTGCCCACAAAATTGGCGGACTGGTCGCCGCAGTTATTGGCCGAGGTGTATCTGGGCGTGACCTTCCGCGACCGTGACGAAGGACGCTCACCATGACGGTGTTCGCGGTGATCGCCGCTCTCGCGACAGCGACATGGATCGGCTACTACTTCGGCCGGCGCGCGGGCTCGACGCCGTCAACCTGGAAGAAGCGAACCAGTCGGATCGCGCTGGGCAGGCTGGTGATCAACCTGCTGGTGTTGGTCACCGCACGCCGCATCCGGCGAAGCTTCGGGCCGAGCGCACATCGCCGATGGGCGCGCATCTGGGGACTGAAAATCATTGCCCCACTTGAGCTATTGCGGGGTAGCGTTCCATCTCCCTTGCGGGTGCGGCACGGTCGCGGCAAGGGAGGACGAGAACGGATATGTCAGCACTGCACGGCAAGGTCGCGCTGGTGACGGGCGCGTCGTCGGGCCTCGGCGCTGAAACGGCCCGGCTGTTTTCCCGGCAGGGCGCAACGGTTTTCGGCATAGGCCGGGATACCGGACGCTTGGCCGAGGTATTCGCCGACGTGGAACACGGCTCATACGCGTCGGTCGACGTTGCGTCGGCGCAGGCCTGTAGGGACGCGGTCGAGCAGTGCGTCCGCGAGTTCGGCGGGCTGGACGTCCTGGTCAACATCGCCGGGCGACACCAGATGCGCCGCACGGAGTCGATGACCGACGACGACTGGGCGCAAGACCTTGCGGTCAACCTGAACGGGCCGTTCTACCTGTGCAGGGCGGCACTGCCTCATCTGCTGGAACGAGGCGGCAACATCGTCAACGTCAGCTCCATTGCCGGCGTCGAGGGCCAGGCGTACTCGGCGGGCTACTGCGCTGCCAAGCACGGGCTGATCGGGCTTACCCGCGCATTGGCGGTCGAGTACACCGCGGATCGCTTGCGCGTCAATGCGGTATGTCCCGGCGGCATGCTGACACCGCAAATCGAACAGTTCAGCGCGCCGGAGAACCCGAACTACGACCTGATCATGCGCACGGCCTCGCCGCGCGGCATGATGCAGCCTCTGGACGTTGCGAATGTGATCGCGTTCCTGGCCAGCGATGCCGCGGCCGCCATCCACGGCGCCGTCTATCGGGTCGACAACGGCAAGGGCGCCGGCTAGCAAGCTTCGGGGGCCGGCCGATCGCGAAAACCGGTGCGGGCCTGCAGCTAACGGCCAGGCGGAAGGCTGTCGAGGTAACGGACGTGTCCGGTCTCGACGATCTCGGACAACCGGGCACCCTGAAAATCGTGTGCCTAGCTGGCGTTATGCGGATTCCCTCTATCCTGCGCCAGGACCAGTCGAGAGCGTTTCACATCGGAATCGCCGCGACGGTCGGCGCGGCCGCCGGAACCGTGGTCGGAACCACGGCGGATGGGAGTACGCCCCGCCGGCGGGATGGATCGCGACAGCTGCCGTCTACCTGGCCTGGACCTGAGCAAGTATCGCGAAGATGAGCGCCATTGCGATCGAACTCGTTGTGCAGCAGCGACATCCGGCCGTCGGCCGGCCGATACGATTATCGTGATCGCGAGCGTCGCCAGCCTCGCCGGCGTTGCCTACCTGCTCGTTGCCGGCACTGCGAAAGGGCCTGACAGCGCTATTGCCGCCGCCGTCGGATTTCTGAGTGTGGTCGCATCCTGGTTGGTGGTGCACGCCGTCTATACGCTGCGGTATGCGATCTTGTACTACACCGAACCCGTGGGTGGGATCGACTTCAATCAAGAGGACAAGCCGACCTTTGCCGACTTCGGCTACTTGGCGTTCACCATAGCCGTGACTTATGGCGTGACTGACACTGCTGCGAAGAATCGCCCGATAAGGACCTCGGTGCTACAACATTCGATGGTGTCATACCTGTTCGGCACCGTGATTGTGGCGATCACCGTGCAAGTGATCACCACCCTGAGCGGTCTCTAGGTCGGTCAGCCGGGGGCCGACGCGCGATGCGGCTACAGCGTCTGGGCCCACCGCAGGATCTCCGGAGTGACCGGGATCGGTGATGTCGCTGAACTCCGGGTGTTTCTTGACGAATGCGGCCACCATAGGGCAGACGGCAACGACGCGCTTCCCGTCGGCGCGGGTCGCCTCGAGCGCCTGCGTCACCAGGATGGTCGCCAGGCCGCGTCCGCCGAACCGTTCGTCGACCTCGGTGTGGTAGAAAACCCGCTCGTTGTCCCGGTCGGCGACGGCGGCCAAGCCGACGGTCTGGCCGTCGACGGCAATCGTGTACTTTCCGTCCGCGGCGCTGACGGTGGTCTGGGCGCCGGTCTTGTCGGTGGTCATCTGATTCCCATCTATCGCGGGCGGGTGGCGGCAGCAGCACCGTCATACCCTTGAGATGCGGGGCGGTACAGGCAACTTCAGCGGGGCCTGGAGTTTGCCAGTCGTCAGCGCAACATTACGCGGCGGCGGCAGAGCTAGCGGCTCACTTGCGCGGCGGCCGCAGCACCTGCATGGCGAGCCGCATCAGCGGATCGGGGACCCGGTCCTTCGCGTTCAGCGCGGCACTGGCCACCCGGCCCCGAAGCAGGGTGCCGCGGCCGAACACCCGGTTCAGCGGGCCACCGGACGGCTCCAGCTCGACGTGCAGCGGCGGCGTGCCTTCCGATGCGCCGAGCGCGTGGGATATCACGATCCGCTGGATTTCGCTGGTGCCTTCAAAGATGGTGTACAGCTTGGCATCTCGATACCACTTCTCGACCGGGTGGTCGGTGATGTAGCCCCAGCCGCCCAACGTCTGAATGGCCCGCTCGGTCGCCCGGACCGCGACCTCGCTGGCGGCCATCTTCGACATCGAGCCTTCGCCGCGCTCGAACGCGATGCCCTTGGCGGCCATCCAGGACGCCCGCCAGGTCAACAGCCGCGCCGCATCGATCTGGGTGGCGATCTCGGCCAGCGGAAACGCGATGCCCTGGTTGTCGATGATCGGTCCGCCGAACGCCTCGCGCTGGGTGGCGTAGGTGGTGGCGTATTCCAGCGCGGCGCGCGCGATGCCGATCGCCTGCGCGGCGACCATCGGGCGCGTCTGCTCGAAGGTGCCCAATGTGGCTGAGCCGGAGCGCTTTCCGCCGGCGACGACTTCTCGCGCCTTGGCGAGTTTGTGCTCGAGCTTTTCCTGCCCGCCCAGCAGGTTGCCTTCCGGGACCCGCACGCCGTCGAAGTGCAACTCGGCGGTGTGCGACGCCCGGCAGCCGAGTTTGTCGAGTTTGCGCACCAGCTCCAGACCGGGTGTGCCACCCGGGACGATGAACAACGCCTGGCCGCGGTGACCGAGCTCTTCGTCGACGACCGCGTTGACCACATGCACGTCGGCGATGCCGCCGTTGCCGATCCACATCTTGTGACCGTCGATCACCCAGTCGCCGCCGTCGCGCCGCGCGCGTGGTCCGCAGATTGCGTACGTCGCTGCCGCCTTCGGGCTCGGAGATCGCCAGCGCCGCGAGCTTGAGGTCGCCGGGCGCGCCGAAACACTGCGGCGCCCACTCCAGCATCTGCTCGGGAGAGGCGGCCTGGCCGATCGCCGAAAGCGCCAGCGCCGGCATCACGATCGCCAAACCGATTCCGGCGCAACCCCAAAACAGCTCCTCCATGAACATCGGCAAGCGAGATACCAGTCGGGTCGCCGATGAGGTCGCGGTAAAACAAGCGGGCTGTAGAAGCCGCGCTGCGCGGCTTCCTCGAGCACCGGCCACGGGAACTCCTGGCGCTGGTCATAGTCCAGGGCGACCGGACGTATGACGCGATTCGGCGAACTCGTGGGTGCGCCGGGCCAAGTCGTGTTGTGCAGCCGTCGGCGTCAGGTCGAAGGTCATGCGCCACTCCTCGACCCCGGCTCCGCCGGCATCATCGTCGTCGCCGCGGGTCATACTCGGCCCCGTGTCGGTTGGGCCTGGTATTACCCGCAGGTCAGCGGATTCAACCCAAGCGCTGCAAGGAGTCAGGCCGCTGAACGCGGCCCGACCTGGCGAGCGGGCAGATGAAACACCGTGGCGGTCACCGGAACGGCGTCGCTTTCGCGTCGTGACAACAGCGCGGCGTTGTCGGGCAACTGCCGCGGGTTGATCTCGCCGGCCGCGATCCGGCGCAGGATGTGGTGCGCCGCAGCCAGCTGTCGCGCTTGCGGTACTGGCCGCCGGGCAGCTTGACCCCGGCCCAGACGCCGTATTCCTCGCCGGTTCTCGACCGCGTATCGCGCACACAGCCGCTGTTGGGCCAACGGGCACCGCCGCAGGCACATGCAGCCGCGCCTCGGTGGCCGACTGCTCGTAAGCGCGCGCCTTGGCGGCACCGTCGCCGCCGTCGTCATCGGCGTAGCCGAACCACAGTTCCGGGTTGACCGAGCATGGATGCCCCATCTGCTCGCCTCCTTCAGGATCAAAACGTATGCAGAAGCGTATACACACACACCCGGGGTTGGCAAGAGAAACGTGATAAAAACGTATATACCCAGGAACGCATACGCCTGTGTAGTATCCGAATATGCGTCCGGAGCGCTGCGGTGAGCCGCGAATCGGCCGGGGCGGCGATCCGGGAATTGCGCGAGTCGCGCGACTGGTCGCTGGCCGACTTCGCCTCGGCAACCGGCGTGAGCATCATGGGCCTGAGCTACCTCGAACGCGGCGCCCGCAAGCCGCACAAAAGCACAGTTCAGAAGGTTGAGAACGGGCTTGGCCTGCCGCCGGGCACCTACTCGCGACTGCGTGGTGGCCGCTGACCCGCAGCCGCTGAACTCGGACGCTTCTGGCTGCGGTCACGCCGGCAGAACCGGCCCCGCGCGACCCGCCGGGCCGATCGTGGTGGACCGGCACACCGACACCGAGGTCCTCGAGGGGTACGCGCGAAGCGCAGCTCGACACCCTCAACTCGGTGATCGAGCGGCTGCCTGCGGACGACATCAAACGAATATGAGTCGTATATTCATTCTGTGATCGCACAGTGCGTGAAGGCTGAGATGCTGGCCGCCAACTCCTGGCGGGTGGCGGTCAACGCCGGCGCAGCTTCGGCAGGACGGCTTATGCGGCATCTGCAGGCGTTGGAGGCGACGCGCGGCGCGCTTCTGGAGCGCATGCCGATGAGCCTCAGTGCCCGGTTCGACCGGGCGTGCGCACAGTCACCGCTGCCGGAGCCGGTCATTGCGGCACTGCTCGGAGTCACCGCGGCGGAGATGTGGGATATCCGGAATAGGGGAGTCATCCCACCGGGCGCGCTGCCGCGGGTGCGGGCCTTCGCCGACGGCGACGCCAGTTGGGGGGACAGCCGGTGAGCGGAAGCGACCTGATGGTATTGAGCCGAGCGCACGAGCTGTTCAGCGGCCCCGCTCGGCAAGCACCGCTGGACGCGGGCGCAGCGCAGTACGACGGGCTGCTGGAGCGAGCGGCAGGACTGAATACCGGCGGGGGACACGAGCTTTACTTGTCGGCAGTAGACAGCAGCCGGCAAGCATTGCGTTCGGCCGCCAGCACCGACGCCGCGGTCGCCGGCACCGCGGCGCAAGCGCACCGGGATCACGCCGAAGCCCGCACCCTGACCAAGAATGTTCTCGACGAAGCCCGCGCCGACACCGCGATACCGGACACACCGATGGCGCAGCGCGAGGCGATGCGTCGACGGGCGGCGCGGCTGCGAGCGCAGCGAACGCATGTGTTGTCGGCCCGCCAGCAGGCCCGACGGCATCGGACGGTGTTGCGCGCCTTGCGTTATCGAGTCTTGCCCCACGGCGGATACCCGGCCGGGCTGCGATTGCCGCCGGCGAACAGCCGCGCCGGGATTGCGGTGCGGGCGGCGCTGTCACGGCTGGGCAGCCCTTATGTCTGGGGGGCGACCGGGCCTGATCGGTTCGACTGTTCGGGGTTGACCCAATGGTCCTACGCGCGCGCGGGAATCCATTTGGACCGCACCACCTATCAGCAGATCTACGACGGAATCCCCATCCCCCGTTCGCAGGTCCGTCCGGGCGACCTTGTTTTCCCGAGCGCCGGACACGTGCAGCTGGCGATCGGCAACAATCTCGTCGTCGAAGCACCCCACGCCGGCGCCACTGTCCGGATCAGCCCGCTAGGTACTGGCGTGCAGATCAGGCGCCCACTGGGGTAGCGGCGATGGTTGTTGAGCGCAGAGCCGGTGAGTACGGTCAAGCCATGGCAGAGCAGGCCGGGCAGTCGATCGGCGCCATCCAGGACGCGCAAGCCGCGTTATCGCGGCGCCACGCGGCAACCGCGGAGGCCGACCGTGCGCTCGCCGAAGCACTCGCCAGCGCACATGCGGCAACCGTGGACGGCATCAGGCGGCTCGACGCGATCGCGGCCGATATCGACCGCGCGGTGGCGAATCAGACCGCCATCGGGCTCGACACCGCGATGGGCGCCCGAGAGTTCCAGAGGTTTCTGATCGCCAAGCAACGCGAAATCCAGGCCGTGGTGTCCGAGGCCCACGAGCTCGATCTCGCGAAAAAGGCGGTGTTGGAGAAGTTGACCGCGCACTACACGACCTCCGCCGGCTAGCGCTGCACTGCCGCCGCGGTCGGCTCACCGTTGTGCACGAGTGAATTGTCGATGACGACATCGCTGGCTACTGTCGCCAGCATGTCGGGGCCGCACGCGAATTCGCCACCGGGCGATGCTGCCTCAGATCATCAAGAGGGCGATGCCGCAAACGCCATCAGGGACGCAGAAGCAGCTCTGGCACACCAGAATTCGGCGACTGCTCAGGTCGACCTGCAAGTGGTCAACGCGGTCCTCAATGCGCACCAGAAGAACGCTGAAGGCAGGCAGGCCTTGGACAAGCTGCAGCACGATATCGAGGCGGCAGTCACAACGCGATCCGATTTGGACACCCCGGCCGGGGCGCGCGACTTTCAGCGATTTCTGATCGGCAAACTCCGCGATATCCGTACCGTGGTTGCGAACGCGAACCTCGACGACACGTCGAACTCGGCGCTGATGGCGGCATGGACGTCGCTGTACAACTCCGGTAAGCCCGAGCGCGGTGACACCGACGAACACCGACAGCCAACCGATGCGCCGACAGGTTCGGACACCGGCCTAGACCCCTACTTCGATTCGCTGCCCATTGACGATTCCGGCGGCCTACCAGAGGACATACCGGCGCAAATCCCGTCGGCGGCGACGCCGATGGGCCCGGCGATGCCGAGCATCCCCTCGTTTGGTGGGGGTGCGATCCCGGGTGGGGGAGCGATGCCCGGATTGGCTGTGCCAGGCGGATTTCCGCTGCCCGGGCCGCTGCAGGGCACCGACGATCAACGTTCACCAAAGGATCTCGACGACGCGCTGCTGGAAGCAGGCGACCCGGAGGACCAGGCAGCTGCTGACGAAGACGGCGACGATCAGGCGCACCATCACGACGCCGAACCCACATCGGCGCCGGCGTCCGCCGGCCCGACGACCGTCACGTTGCCCAACGGGGAAACCGTCACCGCCGCCAATCCTCAACTCGCAGCGGCGATCAAGGCCGCGGCGGGTGGTGTGCCCATCGCAGATGCGTTCCGGGAGGCGGGGATTGCCGTCCCGCCTCCGGGAACTGCGGTGACCGACCCGGTCGACCCGTCGCGGCTCACGCCGGGGGACATCGGCATGCTCACCGATCGCCACGCTCTTGCCCTCGGCCAGAGCCGGGCCCTGTTGAACGGACAGATCCAGCACATTTCCACCGTGAACGGGCCCAGCTTCCTAGGCTGGGAGCATCCGCCGGGACCGGTCGCGGCAACCGCACCGGACCGGACCGACCCACCAGCGCCCACCAGGCCGGCTGGCGCCGAAAGACCCGAGGTAGAAATCCGGCGCCCGCCGGCACATCAAGAGGAGACAGCGGATGGCAGACCGAATCCATGTGGTGACCGAGAACTTGCGTCAAGCTGCCGGCCACCACCAGGAGACATCCGAGTATCTGCGCACCTTGCCGTCGTCGCACCAGGCGATCCAAGAGAGCCTGGACTCGTTAGGCCCGATCTTCGGCGAGCTGCGGGAGGCCGGCCGCGAGCTGCTCGAACAACGGCGCATCTGCTACGAGCAACAGGCCGACAGCCACGCAACAATGGCCGACAACCTGACAAAATCGGCGACGATGTTCGAAGAGCAGGAATCAGATGCTGTCCGGAGAATCGCGCGTGTTTCTGACGACAGTCAATGACTGACGCTGATCCCGCGTTCGACACCGTGCACCCGAGCGGCCACATTCTCGTCCGCTCCTGCCGGGGCGGGTACATGCACAGCGTCACACTGAGCGAGGCGGCGCTGAACACCGATTCGAACAGTTTGGCGGAGGCCATCATGCTGACCGCCGACGTGTCGTACCTCAAGGCGGTGATGGAGGTCCGCGGCGAGATCGTGGCGGCCGGCTACACCCCCTCCGCGGAAGTTCCGAGCGCCGCCGACCTCGATCAGGCGATCGAAAAGCTGGTGGGGCATGAGCTTCGCCGCCGCCCGCCGCGGAGTGACGACGAGCGCGGGGCCTAGCGGATCCAGGTCGTGACGGCGTCTCGATCCGGAGCGATTTCGGTCGGCGGCTCGACAGGATTGGCGCCGAACAACTCTCGCGCCCGGCCAAGCAGGGCGCGTACTTCGTTCAGCTGCTGTTGCAGCCCGGAATCAACCACATGCTCAAGCTACCCAGCCGGAGTTATTCGCACAATTCACCATAAAACGTTAAATACGCGGTCAGGTGTTTTACCGGCCTTTGCCAACGGCGCTCCACCCCGATAAGCGCGCCAAACAGTGAAGTTGTCGCTTCCGTTGATGACGGTAGGCTTGGCCAGTGGCGATCTTCGGTCGGAATACGGCGCGTCAGCGCCTCCGGAGAGCTACCCGAGAATCTCTCAAGATTCCGGCTTTCAGCTCTCCGGTGGACTGCACGCCGTGGGTGACGGGTGGGCTGTGGCCTGCCGAGCTGTCGACGGTGACCGCTGAGACCGCCCCGCTTGTCAAATATCTGAAGGCCGACTTGCAAAAGATCGTCAATTCGGCCAACGAAGAACTCTTGGGCATCAGGCGAGCGGGATTGCCTGATTCGACCCGGCAGACAGAAGAGGCCCGAGTGATCAATAATGCTCGCGCCTTCGCTGTTCGACGCGTGGAGTCGACCGTTCGTCATCTGCGTAGCATGACGCCGAAATTGCCGGCGGAGCACCGGCCGGTAAATCCGGTAAATGGCGCCGATGGTACGGAAGCCACCGGAATGACACGGCGATTTAAAGTCGTCGCTGCTGCACAGACGGAAACGGGCGAACCTGCTGACCGCGCCGACAGATCCGCGCCGCCGTCATCGGAGTATTCGGACGGAGCCCACCGTGCCGGGGAGGTGCTCGACCGTCACAAGGCCGAACCGGTCGCCGCGGCAGAGCAACCGGCGCCGGCTGCCGAATGGGAATCCGCCGAACCAGACGGCGCGATCGCGCTGCATCCGTCCGACTCTGATGACACCGAGGTGCTCGCAGAGATTGCGACGGTGCTGGAGGAGATCGCGCCACTGGCGGATCCGCCAGTCGATCACCCGTCGCGGCAGAACTACGTCCCTCGCCATGCGCAGCCACCGGAACCCCTCGAACCCGCCGAGTATCCAGTGCCTCCCGCGCCTTTGGCCCCTCCGATCGATGACTCGGTAACGACAGGCCAGCCCGCCCCGCCGGTCGAATTTGAGTCGGAGCGCGAACGGCTCGAACGGCTGCTCAAATTCGTGGCTCGTCAGGAACCGGGGCTGCGCTGGGCCGTCGGTAACCGTGAGGACGGGACCACGTTGTTGGTGACCGACCTCGCTCACGGCTGGATACCGCCGGGGATCACGCTGCCGGCCGACGTTCGGCTGCTGCTGCCGGGGCGGCGCACCGGCAACGCGGCCGCGCTGCTTGGCACCACGACGTTGTCGGCGACGTACGCGCCCAGTGATCCGTTGGGCTGGGCGATCGACTATGACGTGACCGACACCTCATCGAAACCGCGTGAACTACCGGCGGTCGACGACCTGGGCTGGCTGCTGAGCGAGGCCACGCACTGGCGTGATGGGCTGCCGCGGATGGTGAATACGTTGGCCAAGGCCGGTGCTGCCGGAACCGGCGTCATCGACGCCGAAATCGACATCTTGCGGGTCTACCTCGATACCTCGCGCTACCAGCTGTTGGCTCAGTACCCGGACGTCGACAGCGGGCTGCTTCTCAATTGCCTGCTGCTGGCCGCGACCGAGGGTATTGCCACCGGGAATCTGGTGAACGCGAACTATCATTTCGCCTGGTTCCAACTGCTCAGCACGCCACCGGCCAGCAACTGGAAGGCCGGCCCGTAGGGCCTCGCGCGAGCGTGCAGAGAATGAATTGACGCTGTTCGGAGGGGTCGAGATACTGTCATGATGCCGGGGTCGGGCAGTCGCGCGCAGCTCAGCGACAAGGATCTCGTCGAATCAGTTCTGCGTGAACTGAGCGAGGCCGCCGACAAGTGGGAAGCGCTTGTCGGTCAGGCCGAGGCCATCACGTACAGCGTCGATCTCGGCGATATTCATGCGGTCGTGAATTCAGACGGCCGGCTGGTCGAATTGACTTTGCATCCGACAGTGATGTCCGGATACACCCATAGCGAGCTGGCCGACCGATTGAATCTGGCCATCGCAGCGCTGCGAGAAGAAGCTGAAGCCGAGAATGAGGCGCGTTACGGCGGAGCCCTCCAGTGACGTGGGATGTGTTGTCGCTGAATGCAATCGAGATATTGGCTCGCGGACACGAGCTCTACGGCGCCCAGCACGTCGAAGCCGGGCTTGCCGACGCGCCCGAGCAACTCCGGCAGCATGCGCAGCGGCTTGCGGCGCTCAACGGCGAGGGGATGGGGCCGGCGGCGCCGGCCAACCTGCGGATGGCCGCGGGATTGCGGCACACGGCCGTCGCCGACAGCGAGCTCGCCGCCGTCCTGGCCGACGGGCGTACCGATCATGCTGCGGGGCGCCAGGAAACCCGACGGGTCCTCGACGACGCGCGCGGTGACGTGACGCCGGCAGCGGATACCCCGCTCGGGAGGCAGGAAGCATTGCGGCGCATGGCGGTTCGACTGCGCCGACAACGGCACTTCGTGTATCGATCGCATCGAAAGTCGCACCTGCTCGCCCACCGCCTGAGGCGGCTGGCACGGGACCGCTTCCGCTGACCGCCGTTCGATACGAAAAGACCTTCGCGGCAGGCCATGTCAGGCAGCGAATCGCCGCGGCACTCGATCACCTGGGTATCACCGATCCGGCGGCGCGGCGCAACTGGATGCGCGGATACCAGACCTTGATAGCCAGGGAATCGGGTGGGCGGCCGTCGGCGGTTGCCTCCGAACCGGCGCTGGCACCCGGTGGTCGGCAACCCGACGGCCACGGCGTGGGCTTCGCCCGGGGTATCGCCCAGACCATCCCGGCCACCTTTGCGCGCTACCACCAGCCGGGCACGTCGACCAACATCTACGATCCGGTGGCCAATATCTGCGCCTCCATGAACTACGTGATCCATCGCTATGGCGTCAGCCGCGACGGCGAGAATCTCGCCGCCATGGTGCAGCAGGCGGATGCACATCGACCGCCGAAAGGATACTGACGGTGCCACTCAATCTCTCGAACCGAGACCAGAACTCCGGACACCTGTTTTACAACCGCAGGTTGAAGGCCGCGATCACCCGGTTCTCGGTGCGGATGAAGCACGACGACCGCAAACAGCAAGCGGCGGTGGCCCTGTCGATCGTTTTCGTCCTGATCGGGATCGGATGGATGGCGCTGCTGCACGTCATGAAACCCGCCGGTCTGGTGGGCCAGTCCTCGATCATCGGTAATCGCGACACCGGCGCGGTCTACGCGAAGATCAACGGCCGGCTCTACCCCGCGCTGAACCTGACGTCGGCGCGGCTGGCCGTCGGCAGCGCGGCCACGCCGGCTTGGGTCAAGGCATCCGAGATCGCCAAGTATCCGACCGGTCCGATGATCGGCATTCCCGGTGTGCCCGACAGTCTCACCGTCACAGCGAGTTCGGTGTCGGCGTGGTCGGTGTGCGACACCGCGCCCACCCGCGGCAGCGGGGCGCCGCCATTGGTGACGTCGATCGCCGGAGAGCTCTCCAGCGCGGGCCGGGCGGCTCCCATGCAGCCTTCGCAGGCCGTGCTGGTCACCCATAAAGACGCTACGTATGTGATCTGGGGTGGGCAACGGTCACAGATCGACCCCACGGACCGGTCGGTCACCTTCAACCTGGGTCTGGATCCGGGCGTGACGTATCCGATCGAGATTTCCAACGCCCTCTTCGACGCGATGCCCGCCACGGAACCCCTTGTGGTTCCAGCGATTCCGGAGATCGGCACACCGTCGAAGTGGCTAGCCGGGTTCGACGGTCGGCAGTGTGCTGGAGACCCAGGACGCCAACGGTAGCGTCACCGGTTTCTACGCGCTGCTGCCCGACGGCGTGCAGAAGATCACCAGCTTCGTCGCCGACCTGCTGCGCACCGCACTCGCCCAAGGCTCTGCCACGCCGACCTTGGTGTCGCCGGACAAACTGATCCACATCCCCGTCGTCGACGTGCTCAACGTCGGCTATTACCCGTCGGGCAAGCTGAATTTCATTGACACAGCGGTCAATCCGGTGACGTGCGTTGCGTGGCAGAAGCAGTCCACCGACCCGCAGGCAACGATTACCGTCTTCAACGGGCGGGGTCTGCCGGTGCCGATCGGCATGGACCCTCGCCTGGTCAGACTGGTCCGCGATGACCGCAATCCCGAATCCGTGGAGGCCGACCAGGCACTGGTGCTGCCCGGAGCGGCGAACTTCGTCGCAACGACGAGCGGTGTCGCCACGTCGGACAGCCGCGAAAGCCTGTATTGGGTTTCCCCGCAGGGCGTTCGATACGGGGTGCAATGGGACCAGCGCACCCTGGAAGCCCTGGGACTCAACCCGGGCAACGCCGTCCAGGCGCCCTGGCCGATCGTGCGCACCTTTGCGGCCGGACCGGCCATCAGCCGTGAGGCCGCGCTGTTGGCGCGCGACACCATCGCCGGCGGTGGCGCGGTTGCGCCGCTCCCGGAAGCCAACCAACAGGTCGGAGGTTAGGCATGTCCAAACTCGGTTTCGTTCGGGGAGCGCGTAAGCCGGCGCCGACGGTTCCGCCCGTGCGGGTGGCGGTCGCACCGCCGTTGGCGTTGCCGGAGCGCGAGCCACGCAACATCCTGCTGATGATCGCGCTGCCGGCACTGTTGGTCGGGATCATCGGCACCCTGGTGGTGATGTACACCTCGGGGGTTCGATCGCTGCAATCGGGCTTCTTCCCGATGATGGGCCTGGCCGGGTTCGGTGCGTTGATGTTCAGCGGACGCTTCGGGCGAGGACGGCGGATCTCGTGGGGCGAGCAGGAAAAGCAACGGCGCATCTATCTGCGCCAGCTCGACGAGGATCGCGACGAAGTGCAGCGCGCGGCACAAGACCAGCGCCGCAGCCAGCTGTTCGTGCACGGCGACCCGCAGAAACTCGACACCGTTATCGGGGGGCCGCGGATGTGGGAGCGTCGTCCCGGCGATCCGGACTTCCTCGACGTCCGCCTCGGCATCGGCATTCAGCAGACCAGCGACTCGGCGGTCTCGCTGCAGTGGCCGGAGGTCCCGATCGGGGAGGAACTGGAACCCGTGACCGGCGGCGCGTTGCGGGATTTCATCCTCGAGCAGAGCAAGATTCGTGGCATCGGCAAGGTGCTGAGCCTGCGGTCCAAGCCCGGATTCAGCTTCATCGGCGGCGATCCCGACGAACTGCATAACCTGACCCGCTCGATCCTGTGCTCGCTGGCCGTCTATCACAGCCCGAACGACCTCAAGCTCATGGTGGTGACCCGGCATCCCGAGCTGTGGTCGTGGCTGGTGTGGCTGCCGCACAACCAGCACGACGAGATGTTCGATGCGTGTGGTCTGCGCCGGTTGGTGTTCGCCACACCGGTCGAGCTGGAGGAAGCACTCGACGCAGAGCTACACCGCAAGGGCCGCGGGCCTTGGGCGCCACCGGTCGGGACCAGCCCGACGTCGATGCCCTCGCCGATGGAGTCGTCGGGGTTGGGCGGCCCGCACTGGGTGATCGTCGACGATGCCGTCGGAACCCCGGAACAGTGGGAGGGCGTGACCGGACAGAAGGGGATGGCCGGTATCACGGTGCTGCGGTTGGCGACCCGGCCCGGTGTCGGCGTCGGCTTTGCTGATGAGGAACAGCGTTTCAATCTGCGCGAAGGTCGGCTTTATCACCGCGATGCGTTCTACGCGGTAGCCGACATGCTGGCCGAGAGCACCGCCAACAGATATGCGCGAGCGTTGGCGCGCTGGTCCCCGATGAGCGCGGGGGAGTTGTCCGAAACCGACAGCCAGGCCGGTGAGTTGTTGCGGGCGTTGGGCATCAGCGATCCGCGCCAGCTCGATGTCGACCGGCTGTGGGCCGAGAGCCGCGGTCGCGGCGACGCGAAGTGGGCGATGGTGCCGGTCGGGGTGAAACCCGGCGGGGAATTGCAGTACGTGATCTTCCGCGCGAAAGACTTCGGCGGCTTCGGTTTTCACTCCGTAGTGGTCGGCACGTCCGGATCGGGTAAGTCGGAGTTCTTCCTGTCGTTGTGCAACGGGATCGCGCTGACACACTCGCCCGAAACGTTCATCGTGATCTTCGTCGACATGAAGTTCGAGTCTGCCGCCCAGGACCTCGAGGGCCTGCCCCATGTTGCAGGGTCGCTGTCCAACCTCGGCAAGGACGATCGGCACCTGGCCGAACGAATGCGCAAAGCCGTCAACGGCGAAATCGCCAGGCGATACCGGCTTTTCAAAGAAGCCGGCGCACGTGACGCCAACGAGTACGAAGAGATGCGGCTGGCGGGCCGCGATCTCGAGCCGGTTCCGATCCTGCTGGTCATCATCGACGAGTACCTGGAACTGTTTCACCACCATCAGGAGTGGATACGAGCTGGTCATCCACATCGGTCAGGAAGGCCGCGGCTGCAACGTCTTCTTCACGCTCGGCGGGCAGCGCCTGGATCTGTCGTCGCTGAGCAAGGCCAAGAGCAACATCGCGTTCCGGGTGGCCTTGCGGGCGGAGACCGCCGAGGATTCCCGCGACGTCATCGGTAGCGATGCGGCACTGCATCTGCCGTCGAAGGAGAACGGGTACGCGCTACTCAAGGTCGGCCCGCGTGACTTGGAGCCGTTCCGGTGTTTCTACTTGTCGGCGCCGTTCGTGCTGCCCAAGAAGGTCGCGAATGTCGACCGGACTGTCGACGTGAGCTTCTCCCAGCCCCGCCCCTTCACCTGGGAGTACCAGCCGCTGAGCGTCGAGGACACCGCGGCCCTGGCCGTTGCCGACGAACCCGAGGAACCCGACGAGTTCCTGTTCCACAGCGACGGCTTCAAGAAGAAGAAGATACTCGACGTCATCCGCGACTCGCTGGTTTCCCATCCCGCGCGGCTGCCTCATCAAATCTGGCTTCCCCCACTGGAAGTCAGTGAGCAGGCCGACGCTTTGGTGGCGCACTGGCGCGGTAAGCCCTGGCATGTCGACTACGGGCAGAACCCGGGTCTGGTCTTTCCGGTCGGGATCGTCGACATTCCCGAAGACCACCTGCAACGGGTGCATGCCATCGACGCCGAGATGGACAACGTCATGGTGGTCGCCACCGCCCAGCGCGGCAAGTCCACCACGCTGATGACGTTGATGACTTCCGCCGCTTTGATGTATCGGCCCGGAGCGGGTGAGCTTCTTCTGCATCGGGGCAGCCCTTTACCCGATGGAAGAGGTGCCGCACGTCGCCGGGGTGGTGAGCCTGAACGACAGCGAGGGGGTCTCGCGGACCGTCGCGACGCTGGAGGGACTGATCCGGGCCCGCGAGGCGGCATTCAAGCATTACCAGATCGACATCGCCGAGTTCCGGGAACGGCGCTTCGGCTCGGCCGGCGGCGGCGGAACGGATCCGGAAGACAAGTTCGGCGACGTCTTCCTCGTCATCGACAACTACGGCGACCTCTACGAGAAGGACCCGGGCATGGGGGATCGCGCGATCGCGATCGCTCGGCAGGGCCTGTCCTACGGTGTGCACGTCATGTCCAGTTCCAACGGCTGGTTCGTCGGCCAGAAGCAAGGGCTGCTCACGGTGTCGAACGCCCGGATCCAGCTTCGGCTGAGCAATCCGGACGAAACGCAGATGGGCACCGGGATCGAGCAGCGCAGAGCCGCACGAAACACGTTGGACCGTCCGGGGTTCGGGCTCACCAGAGACGGACACGAGGTGTTGATCGGGGTACCCGAGGTCACCGGGACCAAGGGTGAACGGGTGGGGACACGCGGCGTCGGTGCATTGATCGCCCAAGTCACCGGGACCGACAAGGTCGAACGGCTGTCGCGTCTGCCGGAACGGGTGCCGTTGAGCGAGGTCATCAGCAGTTTCGCCGCCACGGCCCAAGCGGCCGAGCCGCTGAACATCCCGTTCGCCATCGGCGAGAGTGCGCTGCAGCCGGTGGCCCTGCCCGCCCGCGTGCTGCCCAACATGCTGGTGATGGGCCGCCAGTTGTGTGGCAAGACCACGACCCTGGCCGCTTTCGGCCAGGCGATCATGAGCAGGTTCAGCCCGGAGCAGGCACAGATCACCATCATCGACCCCAAGACAACGCTCATCGGGAAGATCCAGGGCCCGCATGTGCGCGCGTACGCCTACACCGCAGACGACATCGACAGCGTGTTCGCCGAGTTGGCGGGCGAGTTGCAGGACCGGCTCCCGCCGTCGGGTTTGACTCAGGAAGAATTGCTCAATCTGAAAACATGGGAGGGTCCGCGCCACTTCGTCCTGATTGACGACGAACACGAACTGCGACCCCACAATCAGACGTTGAAGCCGGCGGCCACCGCCCCGCTGTGGGGGCTCATCGAACGCAGCCGCGAGGTGGGCCTGCACGTCATCGCTTCGCGTCTGCCGGGTAACTGGGCTTCTCAGGCGGTGATGAACCCGTTGCTGCAGAAATTGATCGGTTCCCGCTCGCCGACGTTGTTCATGGACAACGACCCGGCCGCGGTCAAGGTTTACGGCAGGATCAGTGCCCAGCAACTGCCGCCCGGACGCGGCCTCCTGGTCACCACCGATGGGCAGATTGAAGGAGTGCTGGTAGGGGCGCCGGAGGGGCCACGATAGCGCGCGTCACCCGCTTGCGCGAAACTTGTGTAACAGACTGTCTACACAGGATTGCGCGAAAACCTTTAGACTCGGAGCACGCCCGCGGATTTGATCCGTGTATAACAACGTGGGGAGACACGATGACAGCGTTTATGAACGTTGACCCGGCCGCCGTCAACTTGTCCGCGGTCACCGAGATGGCCATCAGCGGCGAGATGGAGGCGAGCACCGCGGCGGGAGCGGCAGCCCTCACCGCGACGACGCCGATGGTGCCGACGTCAGACGACGCCGCCTTCACGGCGGCCCTGAACTCTGCGGGCGCCGGCTACATGGCCGCGTCGCAGGCGCACGTCGGACAACGGACCGGCTACGCGGGCGCGCAGAACCTGGCGTCGCTCGCCTACGTCATCCAAGAGCTGATGAGCGCCACGAACGTCAACAACATCATCTGATAGGGCACCATGCCCGACCCACTATGGTTCGGTCCACCCGAGAGTGTCGCGGCGCTTCTTGAAGCCAGCAACCCGGCGACAATAATCGCCAATATCGCGGCGTGGCTCGCCGAATCGATCCAACACGAACTGTCTATGGGAATGTCGGTGGCCAACATCGGCGCCACCCTTGAGCAGTGGATGGGCGTCGGCGGCGCCGCGTACGGAATGAAAGGAAGCGAGCTCAACTTCCTCGGACTGCAGCCGCTGGCCGCCCACTGCCTGAAGCATATGGCCATCGGGCAGGCCGCGGTGGAGGCCAACACGGTCGCCAGGTCCGCTGTCATACCCGCGGTCGTCTGCCAAACCAACCGCGACGAGACGGCCGCGCTGTACGCCAGCAATATCTGCGGTTGCAATACCCCGGCGATCGCCGCGAACGAAGAAATGTACTGGGGGAACTTCACCCCGCAGAACATGAACATCGGCCTGACATATGCCACCGCGCTGAACACGCTGATGGGCTCGATCACGTCAACGCCACCGCCGATAACCCCAGCGGGGTTTTCACCGGCCGCCCCGGTCGAGAGCGTCGCACAGTCGGCGGCAGACACCGGTTTGCAAGCGTCGTCCGGCCTCGGCGACGCGGCGGGGCAGGCGGCAGCGCCGGCCTCTGGTGCGACGGATGGGCTGCAGTCGTTTATGGGGTCGGCGCAGGGCCTGCTGTCGGGTGCCACCCAACCGTTGCAGAGCCTTGCCAGCGGCCCGACGCAGGCGTTGTCCAGCGGAACCCAGAGTTTCACCGGTTTGCTGCAGAACTTCATGGGCGGTTTTTCCGGTATGTCGTCGCAGAATGCCGCCGCTGAAGCGGCGACGGGGGCTGAGGCTCTGGCCGGACCAATAGGGGGAGCCGGCGGAGCGGCCGGCAGCCTCGGCGGCGGCGCCGGCGCCGTCGGGGCCGGGTATCCCGGTGCGGGTCTGACCAGTTTTACCCGGCCCGCCAGCACGTTCGAACCAGACGGCGGACGGCCGACGGGGCTGCGGCCGAGCGGTGTTCTCAACGCGGCCGATCTGCGGGGTCCGACGACCGCCGCGCCCGGCGGCAGCGCGATGCCGATGTCGCCCGCGACTGCCGGAATGCTGGGTCGGGAAAGCGGCGGCTCAGACAAAGACAAGGTCACGCATGCGCGCATCGTCGTCGAACGCGACAGGCAGGAGGTCTAGTTGTCCGGTGGGGTGATTCGCCTCCAACGTAGCCAAAACCGCTGGTCAATAGCGGGTATAGGGGCTGCAAAAAGGCGAAGTGACAGCTGCCACGAAGCCACTACACTCTGATCCAATGCTCCGGGTCCGCGGGGCCGGTCCACATCAATAAGGGAGATACAAATGGCAACGCCGAAAACCGTTGTATCGGTTGAACCAATAGATGCAATGATCCAGAAGGCCCAGAATCTGCTCGCCGAAGCACAAGCGCTCGGCCAGCAATATGTGGCCCATTCTCACGACATTATGGGCGCCGGATGGGGCGGCGACGCGGCGACGACGTCGACGATGGTGTCTGAGCAGGTTAATGCCGATCTCGTCAGAATGGTCTCGTCAACCCAAGAATTGCTCCACCAACTGAACACATTCAAGGCGCACACCATCGCTCAGGAAGAGAGCGCACGCCACGCCCTGCAATCAGTGCACCCGGGCGGCGGCGCAGCCCCGTCGGCGACGTGATTAACACGATCTAACGCTTCTGAATCCCACACACACTTCTCAACACATAAGGAGCAAAAGATGACAAGTATGTTGTACGACTACGGGGCCGGCGACGGTTTGGCGCAAGCCTTCAAAGTGGCCGCGCAGACCCTTCACGACCACGCAGATGAAATGATGAATGCGGGTAACGCGTTGGTGGCCGAATATCTTCAAGGTGCGGCCGGTGATGCTTTCCATCAAACCCTTCAGATCCACACCAGTACGGCAAAACACATCGCCGACACCATCACCCAGCACAGCGGTGCCGTGACGACATCGTTCCACGACATGAACAGCACCGATATCGCTGGCGGACAATCAATGAGCCTGTAGGTCTTGCCACCACACCCGCTCGCGGGGCGCACGGGCGATCGTGCGTCCCGCGCTGTGGCTTAAGGACACTGTGGCTAAGGACAACTGTGTTAACTACCACTATTGACGGGCTGTGGGTGCTGCAGGTGCTCACCGGTATCGAGGTGCTGGCCCCGGAGCTGGGTTTACGGCCCATCCTGCCCAGCGTTGAGACGCGGCATATGGCGCTCACGCACCCGATCGCGGCCGAGCTGCGTGATGTGGGCGTGATCGACGATGCGGGAGTGGTTGACAGCACCGTGACGGAATGGCTCACCGTGCTCGCCCGTCGCGATGTGACGCTGATGATCCACTTGTCCGCTCCGGGCGGCGGCGAAATGCCCGCCCGGGCATTGCTGGCGCGTTTTGCCCAGTGGTGGGTTGTCTTCGAACGGTCAGAGGACGTCGTCCGGATCAGCGGCGCGGGCACCTCCAACACCGAATCCGCGGCCAACGACATCATCAACGCCCAGATCGAGCGGCTGTGCGGAACGCTGGACCCGGCGCCGCTGCAGCCGGTGACGGTGGATATCGACAGGGTGATGGCGGGGGTAAACGGCCAGGACATGCTGCGCGAGCATCTGCTTCGCGAGCGATTGGACGGCGATCAGCTGCAGATCCTGATGATGGCCGCCGACATGCGTCGGACGGCGCGCGCCTTCATCGTCGCGATCCAGTCCGGGGTGGACTCCGGTCAGCCCACCCGCAAGCACTTCGAGGAGAGCGTGGTTACCATTGCCGACACCCCGGAGGGGCGCCTCGTCGGCGAGCACTACGTGTCGGACGGGAAGCGCTGGATGATCATCGCGCCCGGCTCCGCCGGCAGCATCGCGACGGCGGTGAACAAGATGATGCGGCGCCTGCCGGCCAATGAAGAATGGCATTCCTACCGAAAGGTTGTGTAAGCAGGGGCTATGGCGCGCATGTTAGCATCAGCACCGTGACAAATCCGTGGAAAGCGGCACCGAATTCGCCCGAGCAAGCTCGTCAAACGCCGCGGCAACCTGCGGGTTCGCGTCCCCAGCACCCAGATTCAGTTTCGGAGACATTGCGCATCTCCGATATGGTCGCGCCGCGCAAAATTCCGCCTGGATCGGGCTGGCGCAAGTTCATATTTTCCGCGTCATTTCGGACTATAAATCTGGGTGAATCGCCGGCCGAACGGCATTACCGTGAATTGCAGGGACGGATACGCCGGCACATCCGCAAGCAGTACGTCATCGGGGTGGTGTCCGGCAAGGGCGGAGTCGGCAAGACCACGCTGACGGCGTGCATCGGTGCGGTGTTCCGGGAGTGCCGCCCGGAGAACGTCGTCGCCATCGACGCCGCGCCCGGCTTCGGAACACTGGCCGGGCGAATCGACGAATCCCCGCCGGGCGACTACGCCGCCGTGCTGAACGACACCGACGTCCAGGGCTATGCCGACATCCGGGAACACCTGGGACAGAACAGTTTAGGACTTGACGTGCTGGCGGGTAACCGGGCATCCGACCAGCCGCGGCCGCTGGTGCCGTCGATGTTCGCCGGTGTCCTGTCGCGCCTCCGTCGCACGCACAACGTGATCGTGGTGGACACCTCCGACGACCTCGAACACCCGGTGATGAAGGCGGTGTTCGACGCTTGCGACACGCTGGTCTTCGTATCGGGACTCACCGCCGACACCTCGCTGCCGGTTACCCGCGCCATCGATTTGCTGCGATCGATGGGTTATCACGAATTAGTGTCCCGCAGCATGGTCGTCCTGAATGACAGCCGGAACAAATATGATGCCGACGCGCGCGCCTATCTCACCGAGCGTTTCAGCCAATCAGGAGCGACGGTCGAATTTATGCCGTTCGACCCGCATTTGGCTAAAGGCGGGATTATCGATACCCAACACGAATTGCAAAAGAAAACACGACTGCGGCTATTCGAGATCACTGCGGCGTTGGCGGACAAATATGTTCCCGACGCTGAAAGGCCGCGGTAATGGCGAAGGTTGCATTTCCGGCGCGTTGCGCAGTTGCGGTGGTATGTGGCGAACACCTTGTCTCGCAGGTATACCCGGCGTCGGTGCCGGTGGAAGTATTCGTCGACAACATCGTCGAATTGCTCAACGATGAACTCAAACGCCGGGGCTTGACCGGGCTGGAATCCGGCGTCGGCTACGAACTGCACAAAGCCAACGGAGTGCGGCTGGACGTCACCAAGACCCTGGACGAACTCGGCGTCGAGGACGGCGCCACGCTGGTGCTGGTGCCTGCGGTGGAGGGCGATTCGTTCGAGCCGCAATACGAGTCGTTGTCTACCGGGCTGGCCCGGATCGGCAAGAAACTGTTCGAGCCCGTCACGGCCGCCACCGCGGCGCACACTGCGCTGGCCATCCTGGCGATGATCTCGGCGTCGGTGCTGGGCTTGGCCGTCCGTAACCGCACCGCAAGCGACTCGATCGTGCCCAGCGCCGTGACGGGCGTCCTCGGTTTGCTCGTCATCGGTGGAGCGGGCGCGGTGGCGCGGTGGTGGCCGCATCGCAGCGACCTGCTGGGCGGATTCGGGTGGCTTGCCGTGCCGCTGCTTGCGGTCAGTCTCGGCGCGGGAGCACCGGGCAAGCTGGGGGCGGCCCATCTGTTCATCACGGCCCTCGCCGCTGGTGTACTCACTTGCGGGATAGCGGTGATGACCCGACGTCACATCAAGGTGGCGGCGACGGTGGTGACGCTGTGCGGTCTGGGCGGGGTGATCGCGGTGGCCCGGATGTGGCGGCCGGTTCCGGCGCAATGGCTGGGCATGTGCACGCTGGTCGTTCTGCTGTTCTTGCTCACGCTGGCGCCCGACGATCGCGCTCTGGTCCGCCCGGATCCGCCCGCCGTACTTCGGGTCGATCACCGGCCGTGACCTGTTCCGCCGCAGCGCCGGCCTGCCGGTCGACGCGGTGTCGCCGGTGGACGAGGACGCCGAGGAGGAGCTGAGCCCGGACACCACTCCGCGCGGCACGCAGATCGCGGCGGCGGCGGTACGCGCCAACAACGTGCTGACCGGAATCTGCGTGGGCGCGGCGCTCGCGCTGCCCGCCGCGGTGTGGGCGACGCTGATGCCCGGTCACGACCGCAGCGGCGCCGCCGCGGTGCTGGCCGCGCTGTTCGTGCTGATCTTCATCAGCCGCGGACGGGCGTTCGCCGACAAGCGGCAGGCCATTGCGCTGGTGTGCGGGGCCGCGGCCGCGGCATGCGTCGGCGTCATCAAATACGTTCTGCACGCACCGGCCGCATCCGGGGGCTCGGTGCTCTGGGCCGCGCTGCTGTTGGCCGGATTCGGCGGCGCCGGTCTGGTGGCGGCGCTGGTGGTGCCCATCACCCGGTTCACCCCGTTGGTGCGGATGATCGCCGAATGGCTGGAGATCGTGGCGATCATCGCGGCCCTGCCGCTGGCCGCGTGGATCGGCGGATTGTTCACCTGGGTGCGCATGCGATGAACCGGATGCCTCGTCGGCCGCGGCGGATCGTGCGCTGCTCACTCTTGTCGGCCTACTGGTTGGACTATCCACCAGTCTTCCTGCGGCGCAGGCGATCTCGCCGCCGATCCGTCGACCCCGGCCGGGTACCCGCCGACGGCAAGCCGGCACCGGATCAGCCGATGCGGCAGAGCAACATCTGCGCCAGGACCATCACCGTCGCCGACCCGAACGTGGCAGTTCCCGCACCGGGCTTCACGATGCTCAACATCGGCAAGGCCTGGCAGTACTCGACCGGCAACGGGCGTGCCGTCGCCGTCATCGACACCGGGGTCAACCCGAGCCACGCGGCTGCCGGTGGTTGCCGGCGGGGACTACATCATGGGCGGCGACGGACTGATCGGACTGCGACGCGCACGGCACCATCGTGGCGTCGCTGATCGCCGCCGCACCCCAGGGCGCTCCGATGCCCGCGCCGATGCCGAGCCATCCCGGCGTTTCCGCCGCCGGCGGGGCCCGCCGGCCGACCGATGCGGCGCCGCCACCGCCCGGTGGACCACCGCCGCCGATCGCGCCACCACCACCGCCCTCGCCGGTGACCATCACCGAAACCAAACCGGCGCCGCCGCCCCCACCGCCGCCACCGCCGGACGAACCGTCAAACGGGCCCGGGGATCCGGTCGCCCGGCCAGCCGGATGACCCCGAGGTGCCGCCACTTCCGCCCGGAGCGCCCGACGGGGTCGTCGGAGTAGCGCCGCACGCGACGATCATCTCCATCCGGCAGTCCTCGCGGGCCTTCGAGCCGGAGCATCCGGGTGGCGGCGACATGGAGGCGCGCAGGAAGGCCGGCACCAGTCGCCACGCTGGCCAGCGCGATCGTGCATGCGGCCAACATGGGCGCCAAGGTGATCAACGTCAGCGTCACCGCGTGTGTGTCGGCGGCGGACCCGTTGGACCAGAGCGCCATCGGCGCCGCCGTCTGGTACGCCGCGACCGTGAAGGACGCGGTGATCGTCGCCGCCGCCGGTAACGAGGGCGAAGACGAGTGCGCCCAGAACCCCGGCTTCGACCCGCTGAACACCTCCGATCCGCGTGACTGGCATCAGGTCAAGACGGTGTCGTCGCCGTCCTGGTTCTCCGACTACGTGCTGTCGGTGGGCGCCGTCGACAACACCGGCGCCCCGATCAGCAAGAGCCTGTCCGGCCCATGGGTGGCCGCCGCGGCGCCCGGCGTCGGAATCATGGGATTGTCTCCGCAGACCGGCGGACCGGTGAACGCCTATCCGCCGATCCGGCCGGGGGAGAAGAACATGCCGTTCTGGGGGACCAGCTTCTCCGCGGCATACGTCAGCGGCGTGGCCGCGTTGGTGCGCGCGAAGTATCCCGGGTCTGTCCGCCCACCAGATCGTCAACCGGATCCTGCAGACCGCGCACAACCCGCCGCGCGGCGTGGACAACCAGGTCGGCTACGGCGTGGTGGATCCGGTCGCCGCGCTGACGTTCAACGTGCCGCCCGGGGACCGCCTGCGCACCCGGCGCGCAGAGCCGGCGTGATCGTGCCGGCGGCGCCACCGCCGCCGCCGGATCACCGCGCCCGCAACGTCGCATTGGTGTTCGCCGGTCTGGTTATCGCCGCGGTGGTGATTGCGTCGCTTGTCGCACGGGCTCGGCGGGAGCGATGACGGCCACGACACGGCTGGTGATCATCGTCGGCGTCCTAGCCACCGGCCTCGTCGGCTGGGCGTTGGGCGGATACCCCGGTGCCGCAGTGGGTTTGCTGCTCGGGGTGGCGGCCGGCGTGATCCCCTGGCGTCGTCAGCCGGCGTGGTCGTGGCTGATGCTGTGGCGCCAGCGCAGGCGGGCGATCACGCTGAGTGAACCCATTACGGTGGCCAACGACCGTTCCGGCGGTGGCGTCCGCTATCAGGACGGCGTCGCGGTGGTGGCCGTGCAGCTGCTGGGCAAGGCGCATCGGCCGACCCTGTTCACCGGGTCGACGGCGACGTACACCGAGAACATCGTTGACGTCGCCGGTCTATTGCCGTTGCTGCATCAGAGCCTGGGTCTGGCAATCGAATCGCTCAGCGTGGTCAGCGTCGGAGCCCGGCGGCGCAGCAGCGGCGACTACCCGCGGGTCTACGACACCTTGATCGGCACCCCGCCGTACGCCGGCCAGCGGGAGACCTGGCTGATCGTGCGGATCGCGTCGTTCTCCAATGCCGAAGCGCTGCAATGGCGTACCTCGGTGGGCACCGCCACACTGGCCGCGGCGCAACGGATCAGTGCCGGACTGCGCCAACAGGGCCTTCGCGCCAAGGTGGCCACCGCCACGGACATCGTGGAGCTGGAGCGACGGCTGGGTTCCTCCGCGCTGAACGCGCACCACCAGCGGTGGCGCACGGCGCGCGGCGAGGGCGGTTGGCTGACGACCTATTGGTACCGGCCCAGCGACATCACCGCGGAGAACTTGGAGCACGCGTGGGCCCTGCGGGCCGACGGGATCATCCAGAACATCACCGTATTCGGTGACGGCAGCATGACCGCAACGGTGACTGTGCGCACCGCACAGCCGCCGACAGCGCCACCGAGCGTCATGTTGAAGACGCTGCCCGGCGAGCAGGCACGCGCGATCGCGGCCAACCTCTGCGGACCCATGCCGACACTGCACGGTCTGCGTCGCGGAGTGCTGACGTATCCGCTGATCATCCCGATCGGGCCCTCGGGAGTGCTGCTGGGCAAGGTCGACGCCGGTAACCGGATGACGCTGCCGCTGGACGACCCGGGCGAGTTCAGTCGGGTGCATATCGCCGCGCAGGACGCATTGGCCAAACGCATCGTGGTGCGCCTGGCCGGTGCCGGCGAGCGGATAACCGTGCACACCCGCGATCAGCAGCGCTGGGCCAGCTGTGCGGATGCCCGACATTGCGGTGGGCAGTCAGGCCAGGCCGATGGCCGGTACCACGGTCAGCGTGGTCGACGGCACGGTCACCCCCGCGCCGCGTCCGAATACCCTGATCTCGATCGGGGAGCCCGGAACGCCGTACCGGGGATCGGTCGACGTGCTCATCACCCAGATCGGCCCGGCGACCGTCGACGTGACGGCCGCTGGACAACTGCATACGGTTGAGGTCGAGTTGTTCCGGGCCGAGAATCGTTACATATCGTCAGAGCCGACGACCCTGAGGACAACCGAGCTCGAACCGGTGGAGTAGACCGCGCCGCGACGATGCAGCCCGCGCAGCGGGCTGAGGAGGAGCGGTGCATATGAACCCGCCGCGACGATGCAGCCCGCGCAGCGGGCTGAGGAGGAGCGGTGCATATGAACCCGCCGCGACGATGCAGCCCGCGCAGCGGGCTGAGGAGGAGCGGTGCATATGAACCCGCCGCGACGATGCAGAGCGCAGCGATGAGGAGGAGCGGCGCCGAATGACCAGCAGCAGTACCACGGCCGCCGCGCGCAAGCGGTTCGATCAGGCGATGGCGTTGTTCGACAACGACCAGTCAGCCGCCTTGGAGCGGTTCCGCGAGGCCACCGAGATCGACCCGTCGATGGCTGACGCCTGGCTGGGCCGGATCGCCGCCGGTGACGAGGCGCTGTCGACACTGCAGCAGCTGTACGCCTACGGGGTGCGGCTGCACCGGGAGACCAATCGGCTCGGTGTGCGGCTGTCGGCGTCGATCAAAGCCGGGCCCTACCTGGCGATCTCGGTGACCGAGTCGTCGCACGCGGGGCTGGCGTTGGCCAGCGCCCTGGTCGATGACGGCCAGTACGAGAAAGCCGAATCGTTGCTGAAAGATTCGACGCTGCTGGATACCTGGGAGAACCATCAGTGGCAGCAGTATGTGCGGGCCTACCTGATGTTCGCCACCCAGCGTTGGCCCGACGTGATCTCGGTGGCGGCCACCATCTTGCCGGCGCAGGCGATCATCATGTCGGCGGTGACCGCGGCCACCAACGCGCTGGCCGCGCACGCCGCGGCCCATCTCGGGCAGGGACGTGTCGCGCTGGACTGGGCGGATCGGGTGGATTTGCGGGCCGGACACGTCGGCGCGGCCGAGGCGCGACGGCATCAGCTGACCGACACCGCGGTGACAGCGATCGATCCCAACGAATTCCCTTTGATCGCAGCAGATCTCGCCTATGTGCGGGGAATGGCTCACCGCCAGCTCGATCAGGAGGACAAGGCTCAGGTCTGGCTGTCGAGGGCGACGATCAACGGGGCGCTGATCGACCCGGCCAAGGATGCGCTGGCCGACCCGAACCTGCAGCTGGTGGTCACCGACGAGGAAACCATCAACACCCGCAGCAACAAATGGGACGTCACCACCGAGCGCTCCGAACAGCAGCGCCGCGAAGAGGAGAACGAAGGGCGGCGCGAAGAGCTCCTGGCCGAAGGCCGTGCCCTGCTCAACAACCAGGTCGGCTTGAGCGAGGTCAAACGGGCGGTAGCCGAAATCGAGGACCAGATCGAGGTCCGGGCCCTGCGGATGGCGGCCGGGCTGCCGGTGACCAATCAGACCAACCACATGCTGCTCGTCGGTCCTCCCGGAACCGGAAAGACCACCACCGCCGAGGCGCTCGGAAAAATCTACGCCGGGCTGGGCATCGTGCGGCACCCCGAGATCATCGAAGTCAAGCGGGCCGACTTCTGCGGCGAGCACATCGGCGCATCCGGCCCGAAGACCAATGAGCTGATCGCCCGTTCGTTGGGCCGCGTCCTGTTCATGGACGAGTTCTACTCACTGGTGGAGCGTCACCATGACGGCCGGCCGGACATGATCGGCATGGAAGCGGTCAACCAGCTGCTGGTGGCGCTCGAGGTGCACCGGTTCGACTTCTGTTTCATCGGTGCCGGCTACGAGAAGGAAGTCGACGAATTCCTCACCGTCAACCCGGGTTTGGCGGGCCGGTTCAACCGCAAGTTGCGGTTCGAGTCGTACTCTCCCGACGAGCTGGTGGAGATCGCGGTCCGTTACGGACAACCGCGCGCGACCGTGATCGAGCCTGCCGCCCGCGAAGCGCTGAACATCGCCTGCAAGACCCTGCGGGCCTATCTGGCACCCAACGGCAGCCACGGAATCGACGTGATGCAAAACGGGCGTTTCGCTCGCAACGTCGTCGAGCGTGCCGAGCGGCTGCGCGACTCCCGGGTGGCCGCGCAGAACCGCACCGACAGGGGCTCGGTGACCATCGAAGATCTCGAGACACTGCGCACCCAGGACATCGTCGCGGCGGTGGTCGACGCATGCGCGGAAAAGCATGTGCCGATCCAGCTTTGAGCGCCTCGATGCCTAAGATGTGACCGGGTCGAATCGGAACACCGCGATGCGTCCCGCCAGCGCCTCGAATTCGTCGGCGGTACCGTCGACGACCATTCCGGAGCGTTTGGCGAACGCCACGCCGACCGGGACCTCCGCCGGGAAAGCCCGAAGTATCGGGCGCGCTTGGGTGCGGCGTCAGTTCGACGATCTTGACGGGCCGGGAGCGGCGGCCCCGGCTGAGCGTGCCGGTGCCCGCGGCCCGGGCGTTGGCCGCCCAGTCCGCGCCGGGATATCCGGCGACCACATACAGACCGCCCTGGAATTCGAACGGTGTCATCGGGGTGCTGCGCGGCTTACCCGACTTGCGACCGGGCACCGTCAACACCATCGCAGGCCCGGTCGGTATGCCGAGCTTCTGCACGGCCATCATCACCTTGTTCATCGGCTTGAGGTAACGCGGCGGACGTGGATTCGACATGTGCTTGGCTCCTTGAGCTATTTCGTGAACAGGTTGCGGTGCTCGGTAACCCACTGGGCGAACGTGGTCGCCGGACGGCCGGTGATCTTCTCGACTTCGCGGGTGACCAGCGCCGGCTTGTCCAGCGTCTCGGCGAGCATCGCCGTGTAGGCGTCGGCGAATTCGGCGCCCAGACCCAAACCGATGAAGCGCTGCCGCACGACATCCGGTGGCACCTCGAGGTAGCGCAGCGGGCGACCCAGGACAGTGCCGATGATCTCCACCAGCTCGGAATTGGTGAGCGCCTGCGGCCCGGTCAGCGGGATCTGCTGTCCGACAAACTCATCGGTCAGCAGTGCCTGCGCGGCTACCGCCGCGATATCGGTTTCGACGATCGGCGCCGCGGACGCGCGCGGCGTAGGGCCCGCCGACGACGTCGCCGGCCAAATCTGCGCCGACCACATGCCGACGAAGTTCGACGCGAACACCGCGGGCCGCAGGCTGACCCAGTCCAGGCCGGAGTCGACCGCGAGCTGTTCGACCTCCTTGTTGCGGTCGCCGCGAAACCGCGACGGCTGCCGCGAGAAGTCGTCGTCGGCGTTGATGGCCGACAGCGCAACCAGCTTGGTGACCCCGCTGCGCCGCGCCGACGCCACGACGTCGGCGAGGTCATCGCCGAGGGCGCGGGAATTGAGGAACACCGCCGACGCCCCGGCTAGCGCGTCGACCGTTGACCTCACCGCCTCGACGCCGTCGGGAAATCCGGCGGTCTCCGGTGCGCGGGTGACCGCCCGCACCCGCGCACCCGCGGCGGCAAGCTCGCGAAACAAGCGGGCGTCCGACATTGCCGGTCGCTCCGGTCACGACGATCGTCATGGTGGTCTCCTTTCGCTCAAACCTGCTTTTCATTCTACGACGGGCCGGAAGATGGGAAAGTTACTCAGCCGGAACGCGTAACTTTTTCGCGGACCAGATCGTCGTGAATGAATGAGCCAACCGCAGTCAGCGAATGACCAGATCACCGAGGCCTGGCGTCGGCATCGCCCGTACCTGGTCAATCTGGCGTATCAGATGCTGGGAGACGTCGGGGACGCCGAAGACGTTGCGCAGGAGGCGTTTCTGCGGCTCTCGCGCGCCGACCTCGACGAGATCGACGATATCCGCGCCTGGCTGACGGTGGTCACGGGTCGGCTCTGCCTCGATCAGGTGCGTTCGGCGCGCGCCCGCTACGAGCGGCCCGGCGACATCGGCCCAGAGGTGGCCGCGCTCAACCAATCTCGTCGGCTGGACCCGGCCGATCGGGTCACCCTGGACGACGAGGTCCGCACGGCGCTGCTGGAGGTGCTGCGCAGGCTCAGCCCCGGCGAGCGGGTGTCGTTCGTGTTGCACGACGTGTTCGGGGTTCCGTTCGACGCGATCGCCGAGACGGTGGGCCGCCCGGTGGGCACCTGTCGTCAGCTGGCGCGGCGCGCGCGGGCGAAATTCGCTCATCGGCCCAGCCGAAGCCGGGCGACGTGCCGGTGGCCGAGCACCAGCTGGTCACCGAGAAATTCATCACCGCGTGCGCCAACGGCGATCTGCAGGCGTTGGCCGCGGTGCTGGACCCGACGGTGTGGGGTGTCGGGACGGTGCTCGCCGATCCCGCTCCGCCACCGCAGATCAACCACGGCCCGCACGACGTCGCCGTCAACCTGCTGCGCTACCTGGGGCCGGGCGTGACGGTGGTCAGCGGTCCCGGCCGGCCAGCCGGTGCTGCTGGCCTTCGCCGAGCGACGGCTGTTCGCCGTGATCGTGCTGACCATCCGCGGCCACCTGGTCACCAAGATCGAAGCCACCGCGGACCCGTCGGCGCGATGCGGCACCTGATAGCTGCGGTTCTCGCGGGTCTCGTCCGGCCGCGACGCGAAGAATCCCGGCGACCGCCGCGGCGATCTGCAGGAATTTGCGCCGCGTCGTGCGAGCCATCTCGCTCTTCACGTCGATGACGCCGCCGGGGCGCAGGTGCGGATCGAACGGCACCTCCACCACCGTCTGTCCGCGGTCGAGAAACTGATGCGCCAGCACCGAACGGGTGCGCTTATCGGAGTGCCCGTCAGAATCGTTGAGCACCACCACAGTGCGCTGCAGCAGGCCGGTGCGGCCGTGTGCCGCCAGCCATTCCATCGTCTGCGCCGCCGCCGAGGCCCCGTCCGCCCACGGCGACGACACCACGATCAGCGCGTCCAGGTCGCTCAGCGCCTCCTGGGTGACCGGCGCGTCCATCGTGGAACCGCAGTCGATGATCGAGATCGTGAAGTGACGGTCGAGCCGCGACGTGGCTTCGCGATAAAGCGCGGGATCGAGCACCCGGCGCGGACCGGCCGTCGGTTCTCCGGCCAGCACGTAGAGGCCCGCCGAATTGCTGCCGACCCGCGAGCGTCACATCGGCGAACGACTGCAGATTCCGGTCGGCGGCAAGTTCCCAGTACGAGCCGCTGGTCTGCGGGTCGATTCTGCTGCCAAGCCGGCCGAAGGCGGTGTCGGCGTCGACCGCTACCACGCGGTCCTGCCGGCGCAGTTCGGCGAAGATCGACCCGACGCTCGCGGCGACGGTGGTTTTCCCGACGCCGCCTTTGCCGAGCACGCCGACCTTGTAGTTGCCGTGCAGCGCTGACCCGATGGTGGCCTCATAGGCGGCCTCCTGCTTTTCCTGAGCCGACGGTCCGGGGTTGATCAGGCCGAAAGTGGCCCTGGTAGACGATGCGCCGCCAGCCGTATTTGGGACGGGGCGCGGCGGTTCGGCGCGGCACCGGCGGCGAAACGTCGATGTCGCTCCAGGACGGTCGGTGAGACCCGGCGGCCGGTCGCGGCGGAGCGGGCCGCTGGCGGCGGCGCCGATCGAGGATCGTCGGCCTGCGGGTGCGGCGGTCGCTCTGCCGGCCCGCCCGGGCGGCGCGGGCCGCAGCCGGTCCCGCAGGAAGTCGTCATGCTCGCTCATGAGCTCAGGCGCTCGGATGTCCAATACTCGCGCAAGCTGGCGATCCGATCGCCATCGAATTCGAGGATGGCGACCTCGCGCATCCGCTTGCGGTGGCCGTTGACGAGGTCGTCGAATCGCGCTTCCCACTCGGCGATCGCAGTGGTGCCGTCGAGGTAGAGGCTGAGCAACTCGGCCTGGATGCTGGCCTGTTCCTTGACGACCTTGGTCTGCCAGTACTCCCGGATACCGGCGTGGCCGCGGATCGGGTCCTCCAGCACCCGTTCGTGGTACGTCGCCGACGGGGTGAAGATGGTGAGGATCAGATCGGGGTCCTGCGTGGTCCACGCGCGAAGGTAGACGTCAAGGCGTCTGCGAGCTTGCGCACGTCCTCTTTGGCCAAGCTCATGGATTCTCCGTTAGCTGTGCGAGCGGGATCGGACCATCGAAGCGGCTACGTCCGACAACGGCATCGTAGATGCGCTGCGGATCACCCAACACCACGGTTCGCAGGTCGACACCTGCTGCCGACTGGGTTCGACGCGGACCCACCGCCATCGTTCGGCAACGACTTGGCTGTCGCTGAGGAAACCGGTGTAGTAGCCGTCGAGCATCGCTTCACCGGGGTGCACCGCGAAGTGCAGCGAACCGTAGAAGTAGGTGTCGTTGACATTGCGCCACCGCCCGATCAAGTGCCGGCCGAACAGTCCTGCCTCGATCTGGTTCCGGAAACCGGAAGCGTGTTCCTCGGCGCGCGGTTCGGGCGGATAATTCCGCGCCGTCACAGCACTATTCGTGACGGTGATGGTCGACAGGTCGACATGATGTTTGGTGCCGTCGAACACATAACAGCTGACCCACAGGCCTGCCAACCGCCGGGTTCGACCGCCGGCGCAATCGACGACAACAATGCTTCGTTGGTGGTCGGCGTGTGCTCAGATTCGATGTCGCCGAACAGTTCTCGCGCTGTCCAGCCGGGAAACATCTTCTCCAGCACCATGCAGTGGTAGCCACGCGGCAGGTTCTGGATGTGGCCACCGACCCAGCGATAATATTGCGCCTTCGTCGGCGCTGACGCGTGCCGGGGCAGGTCCAATTCTCTTGCGCGCCGCTCGTATTCGACCACGAACTCCGAATACTCGTGCAGGTGCCGCTGTTGCAGCAGTGACTTCAGCGCGATGGTCACAAGAAAAAGGCTAGGGCAAAACGAGACCAAACGAGACTCGATTAGCTCAAAACGATACCGCCAGGTGGCTGCGACGCGACTCGGCACCGACGCACTGTGGAGTGAACTGGCCGCCACCAACGGGGTTGGCATGTCCACCTACAGGTAAGGCCAATTGGGGAGCAGTGTGATGACCAGATCGTTGGCCGAGGTCGCGTCGTTGGACGCCGTCGTCGGCGCCTGCGTCGAGGACCCGGAACGCTGGATGACGGCAGTCGACGAGCACGCGAAGGCAATGTGCCGGCATTGCCCGCGGCGGTGGTTGTGCGCGCGGGAGGCCTGCGAGATGCCCCGCGCCGAGGGGATCTGGGCCGGTGTGTTCATTCCCGAAGCCGGGCGCGGACGCACCCACGCGCTGCGCCGGCTGCGTTCGTTGGCTGAGCGGGGCGCTATCCGGTGCGCCGGCCGGCGCGGCGATCGTCGTGACGGCGGTGGGCCGGTGCCGGCCGGTCCGGCAAAAAATTCCGGGCAACTTCTCCCGGCCACCGGCCCGGGGTGGCCGGACGGCCGCCGGCAGCGACCAGATATAGGCCGGCAGAGCCGCCCTGCCACGGCTTACGGTGAGCTAGGTCACCGGGCATCCGCCCCCGCGGGCGGGCCAACCGGTGATTTGGACGCGGTTTGACCGCGGTCACAGCAAATTTCCACTGCGAATCCGGCGGGAATCGGCCCGCGGCTGACTGCCTCGCAAACACCCGCCGGCGAGCCCAAATATCCAGCGGCACACGCTGACCTGGCAAAGCGGCCCAGCGGCGCCGCCGCGACCCAGCAGCACCCCCCACCGACGGGTTAGTATTGATCAAGTTGGCATGTCAGGCGGGTTTTGTCATATCGTTTTACGACTTGTCGAAAACCGGGTACAGGGCCACCGTTCAACGCTGCACGGACACATCCCCAACCGGATCACCGCCGCCAGGCGAACAGCATATCGACAAGACCGATGGGGCCCAGCCCGCAAGCCTCGGGCGCGGCGTCAACGGATGAGGTTCATGAATTCCGCGGCAGAAAGTTCTGGTGAAGGGTCAGGTGGGAATGGCGCCCAACCGCTCGGGCTCTACGGGGCTCTACAACCCCGCATTTGAGCACGACTCATGCGGGGTGGCCATGGTCGTGGACATGCACGGCCGCCGCAGCCGCGACATCGTGGACAAGGCGATCACCGCGCTGCTCAACCTCGAGCATCGCGGCGCGCAAGGCGCCGAGCCGCACAGCGGTGACGGCGCCGGCATCCTGATCCAGGTTCCCGATCAGTTCTTGCGCGCGGTTGTCGACTTCGAGCTGCCCGAAGCCGGTAGCTACGCGACCGGCATCGCGTTCCTGCCGCAATCGTCGAAAGAGGCGACGGCGGCGTGCGCTGCGGTGGAAAAGATCGTCGAAGCCGAGGGCCTGCAGGTGCTCGGCTGGCGCGACGTGCCGACCGACGAATCGTCGCTGGGCGCGTTGGCCCGCGACGCGATGCCCACCTTCCGTCAGCTGTTCATCGCAGGCGCCGACGGCATGGAGCTGGAGCGGCGCGCGTACGTGATCCGCAAGCGCGCCGAGCACGAACTCGGCACCAAGGGTCCTGGACAGGACGGCCCCGGCCGCGAAACCGTCTATTTCCCAAGTCTTTCCGGTCAGACCTTCGTCTACAAGGGCATGCTGACCACCCCGCAGCTCAAGGCGTTCTACCTCGATCTGCAAGACGACCGACTGACCAGTGCGCTGGGTATCGTGCACTCGCGCTTCTCCACGAACACCTTCCCGTCGTGGCCGCTGGCGCACCCGTTCCGACGCATCGCCCACAACGGCGAGATCAACACCGTCACCGGTAACGAGAACTGGATGCGGGCCCGCGAGGCGTTGATGAAGACCGACGTCTTCGGCTCCTACGACGACGTCGACAAGCTGTTCCCGATCTGCACCCCGGGCGCCTCGGACACCGCACGTTTCGACGAGGCGCTGGAACTGCTGCACCTCGGTGGACGCAGCCTTGCCCACGCGGTGCTGATGATGATCCCAGAGGCGTGGGAGCGCCATCCGTCGATGGACCCGGCACGACGCGCGTTCTACGAGTACCACGCATCGTTGATGGAGCCGTGGGACGGCCCGGCGTCGATGACGTTCACCGACGGCACCATCATCGGCGCGGTGCTCGACCGCAACGGCTTACGCCCGTCGCGCATTTGGGTGACCGCCGACGGCCTGGTGGTGATGGCCTCCGAGGCCGGTGTGCTGGACCTCGACCCGTCGACTGTGGTGCGCAAGATGCGGCTGCAGCCAGGCCGGATGTTCCTGGTCGACACCGCCCAGGGCCGCATCGTCTCCGACGAGGAAATCAAAGCCGAGTTGGCTGCCGAGCAGCCGTATCAGCAGTGGCTGGACAACGGGCTGATTCCGCTGGCCGAGCTGCCTCAGGGCAACTACGTGCGGATGCCGCACCATCGGGTTGTGTTGCGGCAGCTGGTTTTCGGTTACACGTACGAAGAGCTCAACCTGTTAGTGGCGCCGATGGTCCGGACCGGAGCCGAGCCAATCGGTTCGATGGGCACCGATACACCGGTTGCGGTGCTGTCCCAGCGGCCGCGGATGCTGTTCGACTATTTCCAGCAATTGTTCGCGCAGGTCACCAACCCGCCGCTGGACGCCATCCGCGAAGAGGTGGTGACCAGCCTGCAGGGCACCACCGGCGGAGAAGGCGACCTGCTCAACCCCAACGAAGACTCTTGTCGCCAAATCAAATTGCCGGCACCGATTCTGCGCAACCACGAACTGGCCAAGCTGATCAACCTTGACCCGGACGTCGAGGTCAACGGTCGCCGGCACGGCTTGCGGTCCAAGGTGATTCGCTGTCTGTACCCGGTCGCCGAGAATGGCGCCGGTTTGAAGGCGGCGCTCGACGAGGTGCGTGCGCAAGCCTCGGCGGCGATCGCGGACGGCGCGCGGATCATCATCCTGTCCGATCGGGAGTCCGACGAGAAGATGGCCCCGATCCCGTCGCTGCTGGCGGTCTCCGCGGTGCACCATCACCTGGTACGCGAACGCAGCCGTACCAAGGTCGGGCTGGTGGTCGAGTCCGGCGATGCCCGCGAGGTGCACCACATGGCCGCGCTGTCGGCGTTCGGTGCCGCGGCGATCAACCCGTACATGGCGTTCGAATCGATCGAGGTCATGCTGGACCGTGGCGTGCTCGAGGGCCTCGACCGCGAGACCGCGCTGCAGAACTACGTCAAGGCCGCCGGCAAGGGTGTGCTGAAAGTGATGTCCAAGATGGGCATCTCGACGCTGGCGTCCTACACCGGCGCCCAACTGTTCCAGGCCGTCGGCGTCTCCGAGGACATTCTCGACGAGTACTTCACCGGATTGACCTGTCCCACCGGCGGAATCAACCTCGCCGACATCGCCGCCGACGTCGCGGCCCGGCACGCGCTGGCTTTCCTGGATCGGCCCGACGAACGCGCACACCGCGAACTCGAGGTGGGCGGCGAATACCAGTGGCGTCGTGAAGGCGAATACCACCTGTTCAACCCGGAGACCGTGTTCAAGCTGCAGCACTCCACTCGCACCGGCCAGTACAAGGTCTTCAAGGACTACAGCCGGCTGGTCGACGACCAGAGTGAGCGGATGGCGTCGCTGCGCGGCCTGCTGAAGTTCCGCGAGGGGATCCGCCCGCCGATCCCGCTCGACGAGGTCGAGCCGGCCAGCGAGATCGTCAAGCGCTTCGCCACCGGCGCGATGAGCTACGGCTCGATCTCCGCCGAGGCGCACGAGACGCTGGCCATCGCGATGAACCGGCTCGGCGGCCGGTCGAACTGCGGCGAGGGCGGCGAGGACGTCAGCCGTTTCGAGCGCGACCCCAACGGCGACTGGCGCCGCAGCGCCATCAAGCAGGTCGCGTCGGCCAGGTTCGGTGTCACCTCGCACTACCTGACCAACTGCTCTGACATCCAGATCAAGATGGCCCAGGGCGCCAAACCCGGTGAGGGCGGCCAACTTCCGGGCGGCAAGGTGTATCCGTGGATCGCCGAGGTACGGCACTCCACCCCGGGCGTGGGGTTGATCTCGCCGCCGCCGCACCACGACATCTACTCGATCGAGGACCTGGCCCAGCTGATCCACGACCTGAAGAACGCCAACCCGTCGGCGCGGATCCACGTCAAGCTGGTCTCCGAGAACGGTGTCGGCACCGTCGCCGCCGGCGTCTCCAAGGCGCACGCCGACGTCGTGCTGATCTCCGGACACGACGGCGGCACCGGCGCCACCCCGCTGACGTCGATGAAGCACGCCGGCGCGCCATGGGAGCTCGGGCTGGCCGAAACGCAGCAGACGTTGCTGCTCAACGGGTTACGCGACCGGATCGTGGTCCAGGTCGACGGCCAGCTCAAGACCGGTCGCGACGTGATGATCGCGGCGCTGCTCGGCGCCGAGGAGTTCGGCTTCGCCACCGCACCGTTGGTGGTGTCCGGCTGCATCATGATGCGGGTGTGCCACCTGGACACCTGCCCGGTCGGGGTGGCCACCCAGAACCCGGTGCTGCGCGAGCGGTTCAACGGCAAGCCGGAGTTCGTGGAGAACTTCTTCCTGTTCGTCGCCGAAGAGGTCCGCGAATACATGGCGCAGCTCGGCTTCCGCACCGTCAACGAGGCGGTCGGCCAGGTCGGCTCGCTGGACACCACGCTGGCCCGCGCGCACTGGAAGGCGCACAAGCTCGACCTGACGCCGGTGCTGCACGAGCCGGAGTCGGCGTTCATGAACCAGGATCTGTACTGCAGCTCCAGGCAGGACCACGGGCTGGACAAGGCGCTGGATCAACAGCTGATCGTGATGAGCCGCGAGGCGCTGGACTCCGCGGAAGCCGGTCCGGTTCTCCACCACGATCGCCAACGTCAACCGCACCGTCGGCACCATGCTCGGCCATGAGGTGACGAAAGCCTATGGCGGCGAAGGGTTGCCGGACGGCACCATCGACATCACCTTCGACGGTTCGGCGGGCAACAGCTTCGGCGCGTTCCTGCCCGCGGGCATCACGCTGCGGGTGTACGGCGACGCGAACGACTACGTCGGCAAGGGACTTGTCCGGCGGCCGGATCGTGGTGCGCCGCCGGACAACGCGCCGCCGGACTACGTCGCCGAGGACAACATCATCGGCGGCAACGTCATCCTGTTCGGCGCCACCAGCGGCCAGGCATTCCTGCGCGGCGTGGTCGGCGAGCGGTTCGCCGTGCGCAACTCCGGCGCGCACGCGGTGGTCGAAGGCGTCGGCGATCACGGCTGCGAGTACATGACCGGCGGCCGGGTGGTGATTCTCGGGCCGCACCGGCCGCAACTTCGCGGCGGGCATGTCCGGTGGCGTCGCCTACGTCTACGACCCACGAGGACGAGTTGGCGGAGCAACCTCAACTCGGAGATGGTGGAACTGGAGGCGCTCGACGATGACGACGTGGACTGGCTGCACGGCATGATTCAGGCGCACGTCGACGCCACCGACTCCGCGGTCGGCCAGCGCATCTTGGCCGACTGGGCGGCCGGGCAGCGGAGCTTCGTCAAGGTGATGCCGCGCGACTACAAGCGGGTGCTGGAGGCGATCGCCGAGGCCGAGCGCAACGGCACCGATCCCGACCAGGCGATCATGGCGGCCGCCAGTGGCTGATCCGAAGGGCTTCCTGAAGTACACCCATCGCGAAACGCCGAAACGCCGACCAGTGGCACTGCGGCTGCGCGACTGGCATGAGGTCTACGAGGACTTCCCGCACGAGACTCTGCAGCACCAGGCGACTCGCTGCATGGACTGCGGGATCCCGTTCTGCCACAACGGTTGTCCGCTGGGCAACCTGATTCCGGAATGGAACGACCTGGTCCGCACCGGTCGTTGGCGCGACGCGATCGAACGCCTGCATGCGACCAACAACTTTCCCGACTTCACCGGCCGGCTGTGTCCGGCGCCGTGCGAATCAGCGTGTGTGCTCGGGATCAACCAGGATCCGGTGACGATCAAGCAGATCGAGGTCGAGATCATCGACAACGCCTTCGATGAAGGCTGGGTGGTGCCGCTGCCGCCGGACGAGCACACCGGCAAGACGGTGGCGGTGGTGGGCTCGGGTCCGGCTGGTCTGGCCGCCGCGCAGCAACTGACCCGGGCCGGACACACGGTGACGGTGTTCGAGCGCGCCGACCGCATCGGCGGGCTGCTGCGCTACGGCATCCCCGAATTCAAGATGGAAAAGCGCCATCTGGACCGCCGGCTGGACCAGATGCGGGCCGAGGGCACCGAATTCCGCGCCGGCGTCAACGTCGGCGTCGACATCACCGCCGAGCAGTTGCGCGCCGAGTTCGACGCGGTGGTGCTGGCCGGCGGCGCGACCGCGTGGCGCGACCTGCCGATCACCGGCCGCGAGCTCGACGGAATCCACCAGGCGATGGAATACCTGCCCTGGGGCAACCGGGTGCAGGAGGGCGACGACGTGCTCGGCCCCGACGGCGAGCCGCCGATCACCGCAAAGGGCAAGAAGGTCATCATCATCGGCGGCGGTGACACCGGCGCCGACTGCCTGGGCACCGCGCACCGTCAGGGCGCGGCCAGCGTGCACCAGTTCGAGATCATGCCGCGCCCGCCGGAGACCCGCGCCCCGTCCACGCCGTGGCCGACCTACGCGCTGATGTTCCGGGTGTCCTCGGCGCACGAAGAGGGCGGCGAGCGGGTGTTCTCGGTCAACACCGAGGAGTTCGTCGGCCGCGACGGCCATGTCGCCGCGCTAAGGTGCACGAAGTGACGATGGAGGACGGCAAGTTCGTCAAGAGCCGAGGGCACCGACTTCGACATCGAAGCCGATCTGGTGTTGCTGGCGATGGGATTCGTCGGGCCGGAGCAGCCGGGCCTGCTGACCGACCTGGGGGTCGAGTTCACCGAGCGCGGTAATGTCGCGCGCGGCAACGAACTTCGAGACCTCGGTGCCGGGTGTCTTCGTAGCCGGCGACATGGGGCGAGGCCAGTCGCTGATCGTCTGGGCCATCGCCGAGGGGCGTGCGGCCGCGGCGGGTGTGGACCGATTCCTGATGGGCCAGACCGCTCTGCCGGCACCGATCACGCCCACCGCTGCCCCGCAACGCTAGTCACTAGCGTCACACCGGCAACATTTGATAAATTGCGCGGCGCGTCTTACACTGTTTGCCAGCGATAAGGTGTCTAATTGCTCGATATCGGGCGCCGCGGGGGCGTGGTGCTCGGCTGAGTTGACCGATCGCAGGAGTGAGCACCGTGTATATCAATCCGATGGCCCGGTCGCGGGTGGGGCGAATCGCCTGGTCATGGTTCCGCCACCCAGTCAAGAGCCGGGAATTCCCTGCCAAGCATGAGCGTCTGGTGACCGCCGAGGAGCTGCTGCGCTTCGGCGTATAAGTGCCGGCTCCAACGGCCCGTCGATGAGGGCGGGCGTTTGCTCAACGTAATCAACTCGTTATCTGAAGTTCGCGACACCGAGACCTAGCAATTACCCGCAATTGTCGAGGCCCGCTATCCGGCCAGCCCCGAGTCTCGGATCGCCTCGGCCAGCGGCTCCAGCACCGCCGGGTCGTGCGGCGGCGCGATGTACACGATACCCAGATCCAGGCCCTCGGCGGCCAATGCGGCCGCGTGCCTCGATGACCTTGGTGTAGTTGCGGTCTTGTTCCAGCCGAAGATGTGCCGACAGCATGATCTCCTTCGGGTCACGTCCGATGTCGGCGCAGTGGACGGCCAGCACGTCGCGCTTGTGGGTGAACAGCTCAGGCGGTCCGCCGACGAAGTTCCAGTGCTGCGCGTAGCGGGCGGTGATACGTAGCGTGCGTTTCTCGCCGTTGCCGCCGATGCAGATCGGAGGATGCGGACGCTGCGGGCCCTTGGGTTCGTTGTGGGCATCTTTGAGCTGGTAGTACTTGCCGTCGAAGTTGGTGGTCGGCTGGCTGAGCAGGCTGGTCAGCACTTGGCAGGCCTCCTCGAACCGGTCGAAGCGATCCTTGATGCTGCCCAGCTCGATGCCGTAAGCGCCGGACTCTTGTTCGTTCCATCCGGCGCCGATGCCGAGCTCCAGTCGCCCGTTGGAGATGACGTCGAGCGCCGCAGCCATGTTGGCCAGCACCGCGGGATGGCGGTAGTGGATGCCGGTAACCAGCGTGCCCAGCCGCAGTCGCTTGGTGGCCTGGGCCAGCGCGGTCAGCGTCGTCCAGCCCTCTAGACAGGGCCCGGCGCTGTCACTGAAGATCGGGTAGAAGTGGTCGAACGTCCAGCCGGACTCGTAGACGTCGATATCGTCGGCGGCCTGCCAGACGGCGAGCAGCTGTGCCCAGGTGGTGTTTTGGGGTGAGGTTTTGAACGCAAATCGCATGAGCCCGACGGTAGTCCAGGTTCTGCAGTCATGCCGTCAGGGCCGCGAGCACGCCGATCCGACATGAGCACCGCGCTGCGGATCGACGTCAGGATCACGCTGTTGGCGGCCGGACTGATCTTCCTGCTCGCCTTGGTGCTCGGGGTGTGGAAGTACCGGCAGATCATGCTCGCCGAGGATCACCGCGCGCATCCCTACGTCGACATCGCGCACCGCGCGGCGTTGCTGTACTCGTTCGCGACGCTGCTGGTCGCGGTGTTCGTCGAATTCAGCGCCTGGCCGGCCTGGGTCAACCTGACCGCGGCGGTGATCGTGGTGTTCTTCTTCGTCGGGGCGATTGTCAGCTACATCGGCCACGGTCTGCGGCGCGACACCGACAACCAATTCGAAAACCCAACCGGGCAGGC
>CAWKME010000037.1:0-71527 GCA_963850645.1 uncultured Actinomycetota bacterium
TCGTGAGTCATTAATTTCGATCCAGTCGGTTAGACTGGGTTATGCCCACTCCGCATGCCGCCGAGATCGTTTTGACCGATGAGGAGCGTCGCGAGTTGGAGGGATGGGGCGGGCGACGCAGGAGTGCGGCGGGTTTGGCGTTGCGATCGCGAATCGTGTTGGCAGCTGCCGATGGTGAGTCGAATTCGGATTTGGCGCGCCGGCTTGGTGTATCACGGTCGACGGTGATGCGATGGCGCAACCGTTTCGTCATGGACCGCTGTGATGGTCTGCTTGACGAACCGCGGCCCGGGCGGCCGCGTGCAGTTGGTGACGCCCAGATCGAGGCGCTGATTACCGCGACGCTGGAGACCGCGCCGCCGGATGCCACACATTGGTCGACGCGCTCCATGTCCAAGCATTTGGGGATGAGCCAGTCGACGGTGTCGCGGGTGTGGCGGGCGTTCGGATGGGCTCCTCACAAACAGGATTCGTGGAAATTGTCCAAAGACCCGCTGTTCGTCGAGAAGGTCCGCGACGTGGTCGGGTCGTATCGAAACCCGCCGGATCGGGCGCTGGTGTTATGCGTCGACTAAAAAACCCAGATCCAAGCGCTTAACCGGACGCAGCCGGTGTTCCCGATGCTGCCCGGGGCCCCGGCGCGGGCCACCCACGACTACGTCCGGTACGGCACCTCCAGCTTGTATGCCGCCCTGGATGTGGCCAGCGGCAAGGTGATCGGCTCGCTGCACGCTCGTCACCGCGCCCAGGAGTTCTTGGCCTTCCTGAAAAAGATCGACGCCGAGGTTCCCGCCGATCTGGACCTGCATGTGGTCTTGGACAACGCCTCTACTCACAAAACCCCGGCGGTGAAGCGGTGGTTGACCGCCCATCCCCGCTTCGTGCTGCACTTCACCCCGACCAGCGCGTCCTGGCTGAACCTGGTGGAACGCTGGTTCTCCGAGCTGACCACTAAGAAACTGCGACGCGGTACCCACACCTCGGTGCGCCAACTCAACGCCGACGTCCGCACGTGGATCGACACTTGGCACGAGAACCCTCGCCCCTACGTCTGGGTAAAAACCGCCGAGCAGATCCTGCAAAGCGTCGCCAACTACTGCGGCAGAATTAATGACTCACGACACTAGCCGCCCTTGATCAGCGCTGCGCGCGCCAGCGTGGCCTGCGCCATCTTGACGTGGGCGGCGTCGACAAGGACGCCGTTGACGCCGACGGCACCCAGCCCCTTCTGCTTCGCCGTCGCGGTAGGCGGCGACGTTGCGCTCGGCGAGCGCGATTTCCTCGGCGGTCGGCGAGTACACCTTGTTGGCGACCGGGATCTGGGTCGGGTGGATCGCCCACTTGCCGGTGTATCCCATCAGCGACGCCCGTCGCGCGTCGCGCTCATAACCCTCGAGGTCCCGGTAGTCCGGGTAGGGCGCGTCGATCGCGTCGATGCCGGCGATGCGCGCCGCGACGAGCACCTTGTTGCGGGCGTAAGCCCAGAAGTCGCCGGGATATTCGCCCAGCGGGACGAAGTTGGTGTCCACCCGCGCCCCCTGCGAGAGCGAGAAGTCCCCGACGCCGAAGATCAGCGCGTCCAGCCGCGGACTGGCCGTTGCGATCTCCTCGGCGTTGGCCAGACCCTCGACCTCTTCGATGAGCACTTCCAGGCGGATCGGGCGGGACAGGCCGAGCTTGGCCTCCAGCTGGGTGAGCAGCACGTCGACCCACCAGACGTCGCGGGCCGCGCAACGCTTTCGGGACGATGATCGTCTCGAGGTTCTCCCGGGCATGCGTGACGACCTCGACGATGTCGTCGTGGCACCACGGGGTGTCGAGCCCGTTGATGCGGATCGCCCGCACGGTCCGTCCCCAGTCGAGTTCGTTCAGCGCGGTGATGGCTTTGGCGCGGGCCGCTTCCTTATGCGCCGGCGCGACGGCGTCTTCGAGGTCGAGGAACACCAGGTCGGCCTCGGAGGCGGCGGCGTGCGCGAACATGTGGTCGTTGCTGGCCGGAACGGCGAGCTCCGAGCGGCGCAATAACGAGGTCACCGGCTGTCTCCTCTCACACCACGCCGCGGGCGTGCAGTTCGTCGATGTCGCCGTCGGTGAACCCGAGCAGTTGGCCGTAGACGTCGGCGTTGTGCTCGCCGATTCGGGGACCCAGATGCTCGACGCGACCGGGCGCTGCCGAGAACCGAGGCACCGGCGCCTGTACGGTCATCGCGCCGAGTTCGTCGTCGCCGACTTTGACGAAGACCTCGCGGTGCGCCAGCTGCTCGTCGGCGACCAGATCGGCGATGTCGTACACCGGTGCGGCGGCCACCTCGGCGGCGTCGAAGATCTCCATCGCCTCGGCCAGCGTCTTGGTGGCCACCCAGTCGGCGACCACCTGCGTCCACTTCGCGGGCCCGCGCCAGCCGGCGCTGCGGGTCGGAGAAGTCGGCGTCGTCGACCAGGTCGGCGCGGCCGATCGCGCGAAACACCCGCAACGCCAGCTGCGGTGAGCTGCCAGACATCGCCAGCCAGCGGTCGTCGGCGGTGCGGTAGGTGTTACGCGGCGCCGAGATGTCCCAGCGGTTGCCGGCTCGCGTCGGCACCAGCCCGAGCTGGTCGTAGCCCAGCAGCGTCTGCTCCAGCAGCCGGGCCAGCGGGTCGATCAGGTTGATGTCGATCAACTGGCCGGATGCCCCATGCACGTCGCGGTGGTAGAGCGCCATCATTACCGCGTAGGCGGCGTTCAGCGACGCCACCCCGTCGGCCAACATGAACGGCGGTAGCGTGGGCGGTCCGTCGGCCTCGCCGGTGAGGTTGGCGAAGCCGCTCATCGCCTCGCCGAGCGTGCCGAAGCCGGGCCGCTCGCTCTTCGGACCGGTCAGCCCATAGCCGGTGATGTGCAGCATGACGATGCGGTCGTTGACGGCGCGCAGCGCCGGGTAGTCCAGACCCCCACTTGCGCAGTGTCGCGGGCCGGGTGTTGACGATGAGCGACATCGGCGTGTTCGGCAAGGCGGCGCAGCAGCGCCTGGCCTTCGGCGCACGCGCAGGTTCAGAGTGATCGAACGCTTGTTGCGCGACAACGACTTCCACATCAGCCCGACGCCGTCGATCTGGTTGCCCCAGGTGCGGATCGGGTCGCCGCTGCCGGGCTGCTCGATCTTGATGACGTCGGCGCCGAACTCGCCGAGATAGGTGGCGGCCAGCGGTGCCGCGGCCAGGGTGGCGGCGTCGAGGACCCGGATGCCTTCGAACATCATGCTCCGAGGGTAGGGCCCGGTGATGTCATCGGGCGCATCGGATCGGCCAAACCTCACGAGACTCACCGACCTCTTCAGCCCCTGGCAGAAGGATTAGGGCCTTCTCCAGTTTGACGGCGCGGGTGATATCACTATCGGGCCTGCCCGCCGTTGATATCGCATGTGACCTCGTTTCGGAAGAGCACGTCATGGTCGGCTTCTGGTGCTGGTGTGACGGCGGAGATCAGCCGCGGCTAGCCCCGCTTGCGCCGGATGATCGCCCGCAGCCGTTCGAGTCGGCCGCCGATCTCCCGCTCGACGCCGTGGCCGGTGGGGCGGTAGTAGTCCACACCGACCAGCTCGTCGGGTGGATACTGTTGCGGCACAACACCATCCGGGTCGTCGTGAGAGTATTTGTAGCCCTGCGCATTTCCCAGCCCCGCCGCGCCCGAGTAGTGGCCGTCGCGCAGATGCGGCGGAACCAGCCCGGCCTTGCCCGCTTTGATGTCGGCCATCGCCGCACCCAGCGCGGTCGTCACGGCGTTCGACTTCGGCGCGGTGGCCAGGTGCACGGTGGCGTGCGCCAGGGTCAACTGCGCTTCGGGCATGCCGATCAGTTGCACGGTCTGCGCCGCGGCGACGGCGGTCTGCAGCGCGCTGGGGTCGGCCATGCCGATGTCCTCGCTGGCCAAGATCATCAGGCGCCGCGCGATGAATCTCGGATCCTCACCGGCGACCAGCATCCTGGCCAGGTAGTGCAACGCGGCGTCGACGTCTGAGCCGCGCACCGACTTGATGAACGCGCTGATCACGTCGTAGTGCTGATCGCCGTCGCGGTCGTAGCGGACGGCGGCCTGGTCCAGCGACTGCTCGACGGCCTCGACGGTGACCTGCTCCCCCGCCTCGGCCGCGACCTCCAAAGCGGTCAGCGCACGTCGGGCATCGCCGGCTCCCAACTGCACGAGCAGCTCGACGGCGTCGGGCTGCACGGCTTGCCCGTTCAGCCCGCGCGGATCGTCGATCGCACGCTGCACTACCGTGCGGATGTCGTCGGCGCTCAGCGGCCGCAGCTGCAGGATCAACGACCGCGACAGCAGCGGCGCGACGACGGAGAAAGAGGGATTTTCGGTGGTCGCCGCCACCAGCAGCACCACCCGGTTCTCCACGGCGGACAACAGCGCGTCCTGCTGGGTTTTGGAGAATCGGTGGACCTCGTCGATGAACAGCACGGTCTGCTCGCCGTGGGCGGCGGCACGACGAGCCAGGTCGATCACCGCACGGACTTCCTTGACGCCGGCCGACAGCGCCGACAGCGCCTCGAACCGCCGGCCGGTGGCTTGCGAGATCAGGGCGGCCAGCGTGGTCTTGCCGCTGCCTGGCGGGCCGTAGAGGATGACCGAGGCCACGCCCGAGCCCTCCACCAAGCGCCGCAGCGGCGACCCGGGTTGCAGCAGGTGGTCCTGTCCGACCACCTCCTCGAGACTGGCCGGACGCATGCGCACGGCCAACGGCGCAGCCGCCGAACCGCCCTGCACGCGTTCGGTCAAGCTGGTCGCGTCAGGGACGTCGAACAGACCGTCGGACACGGTTTCAGGCATACCACGCCGCTTCGACACGACGCGGCAAGGTTCGGGTCTCACCGCTGCGGCCGAATACTTGCTAAGTTCGCTGAGGCGCAGTCTGCTTAGTCCACCCCCACGAGGCAGGAGCGGCGATGAGCCAACCCCCAGAGCACCCCGGCGGCCCGAGCGATCCTTGGGGCGGCAACCCCAATCCCGGCGACTACCCGCCGCCCGGCTACGGCCCGCCTCCCGGACCTCCGCAAGGACCGCCACCCGGTTACGGACCACCTCCGGGACCGCCACCCGGCTACGGACCACCTCCGGGACCGCCACCCGGCTACGGACCACCTCCGGGCCGCCACCGGGTATGGCCCGCCTCAACCGGGATACGGCGCGCCCCCGCCCCCGGGCTACGGACCTCCGCAGCCCGGCTACCCGCCGCCCGGGTATCCGCCCGCGGCCGGCTACCCGCCGCCCCCCGGGCAGCGGTTCAACATCGGCGACGCGTTCAGCTGGGCGTGGAACAAGTTCACCAAGAACCCGGTGCCGCTGATCGTGGCGATGTTGGTGTATGGCGTGATCGGGCTGGTCGTGCACGGGCTGGTGTTCGTGTTGATGGGCGGCGCCAACGCCAACACCACCGACGTCGGCAGTGACTACGGCGCGTCGTTCACGACGAGTCTGGGCCCCGCCGGGACGCTCGTGCTGTCGATCGTGTCGTTCGTGTTCGGCATCTTCGTGCAGGCAGCATTCCTGTCCGGAGCGCTCGACCTGGCCGACGGCAGGCCGGTGAGCGTCGGTTCGTTCTTCAAGCCGCGCAACTTCGGCAATGTGGTCCTGGCCGCCGCGCTGCTCAGCGTGATCAGCGTGGTCTTGGATCTGCCGTCGCTGGTGCCCAACTTGCTTCTCGCGCTGCTGTCGTTCGTGGCGATCGTCGTCTTCACCTTCTTCGCGCTGTTCACGATCGCCTTCGCAACCGATCGCGGGCTGCCGCCGATCGACGCGTTGAAAGCCAGCTTCGCCACCGTCCGGTCGCACATCGGCGACACGCTGCTGTCCTTCCTGGTGCAAGGGCTGTTGCTGATGGTCGGCTTCCTGGCCTGCGGCGTGGGCATCCTCGTGGGCGCCCCGCTGGCGCTGCTGATCCAGGTCTACACCTACCGTCGGCTCTCCAATGGGCCGATCGCGCCGCCGACGCCCTAGCGTTCATCGGCGGCGACCCGCTGCGCCTCACGGCTGGGTGACGAAGTCGATCAGCTCCTCCACCCGGCCGATCAGCGCCGCGTCGAGATCGGTCCAGTCGCGGACCCGGCTGCGGATGCGGCGCCACGCCGTGGCGATCTCAGCCGGGCCAGCGTGCGGCCAGCCCAGCGCGTCACATATGCCGTGTTTCCAGTCGATTCCACGCGGTATCACCGGCCACTCCGCAAGTCCCAACCGGTCCGGTTTGACGGCTTGCCAGATGTCGACGAACGGATGCCCGACCACCAGCGTGTGCGCGCCGCCCGGGCCACGGCGAACCGCTTCGGCCAGCCGCGCTTCCTTCGAACCGGGCACCAGGTGGTCGACGAGCACGCCGAGCCGTCGCACGGGGCCTGGCCGGAACTGCTCGACCACGCCGACGAGATCGTCGACGCCGCCGAGATATTCGACCACCACGCCCTCGACCCGCAGATCATCGCCCCACACCTGCTCGACGAGCTCGGCGTCGTGGCGGCCCTCCACATAGATCCGCCCGGCCCGGGCTACCCGGGGGCGGGTTTCGGTCACCGCCACCGAGCCCGACGCCGTGCGGGTGACGGCGGTGGGTGCCGGGCGTCGGGGCGCGATCAGGATCACCGGTTTGCCGTCGACGAGGTAGCCCGGACCGATCGGGAACGGCTTGGTGCGGCCGTGCCGGTCCTCGAGCTCGATGCGGCCGTACTCGACACGCACCACCGCGCCGACGTAGCCGGTCTGCGCGTCCTCGACGACCATGCCGAGTTCTATTGGCAATTCGGCCGACCGAGCCTTCCGGGCGCGGTGCGGGTCGCGGGCCAGCACGTCTGAGCCGTAACGATCATCCACCCGAGCGATCCTAGGAACGCGAACGGCCAAAACCCGGTTACGCCACTCGGCCGGTATTGAATCGGCCTGTGCTGCAGCCTTGTGGCTGTTGTGATGGGATCAGCGGTTATGACCATCAAAGTTGCGCTGGAGCACCGCACCAGCTACACCTTTGACCGGCCGGTCCGGGTATATCCGCACGTCGTGCGGCTGCGCCCGGCACCTCACTCACGCACACCGATCGAGGCCTACTCGCTGCGGATCGAGCCCGCCGACCATTTCATCAACTGGCAGCAGGACGCACTGGGCAATTTCCTTGCCCGGCTGGTGTTTCCGAATCCCACCAGCCGGCTGACCATCACCGTCGGGCTTATCGCCGACCTCAAGGTGATCAACCCGTTCGACTTCTTCATCGAAGAATGGGCCGAGACGTGGCCTTTAGCGCCGGCCGGTGGCCTGGGCTGCTACCCCAAGGCGCTCGCCGACGACTTGGAGCCGTACTTGCGGCCGGTCGACGACGACGGCGACGGCTCCGGGCCCGGTGAACTGGTGACCGAGTGGGTGCGAGACTTCCGCGTCCGAGAGGGCACCCGCACCATCGACGTCCTGGTCGCGCTCAACCAGGCGATCAACGCCGACGTCGGGTACAGCCTGCGGATGGAACCCGGGGTGCAGACGCCGGACGTGACGCTGCGGACCGGCATCGGCTCCTGCCGCGACTCGGCGTGGCTGCTGGTGTCGATCCTGCGCCAGTTCGGGCTTGCGGCCCGGTTCGTCTCCGGCTACCTGGTACAGCTGGCCTCCGACGTCGAAGCGATCGACGGGCCGTCGGGACCGGCCGCCGACTTCACCGACCTGCACGCGTGGGCCGAGGTGTACATCCCCGGTGCGGGCTGGATCGGGTTGGACCCGACGTCGGGCCTGTTCGCCGGCGAGGGTCACATCCCGCTGGCGGCCACACCACACCCGGCCACCGCGGCCCCGATCAGCGGCGGCGTCGAGCCGTGCGAATCGGTGCTGGAGTTCTCCAACACCGTCACCCGCGTCCACGAAGATCCCCGCGTCACGCTGCCCTACACCGACGAGGCCTGGCAGACGATCGGTGAGGTCGGCCGGCAGGTCGACGCGCGGCTTACCGCCGGCGATGTCCGGCTCACCATCGGCGGCGAGCCCACTTTCGTGTCGGTGGACAACCAGGTCGACGAGGAGTGGACCACGGCAGCCGACGGCCCGCACAAGCGCGAGCGGGCATCGGATCTGGCCGCCCGGCTGAAGGCGGCGTGGGCCCCGCAGGGGCTGATCCAGCGCAGCCAGGGCCGGTGGTATCCCGGTGAACCGTTGCCGCGCTGGCAGATTGCGCTGTACTGGCGCACCGACGGGCGACCACTGTGGACCGACGACGCGCTGCTGGCCGACCCCTGGGGTATCGGCTCGAACAGCCCGTCCACAGATAACGAGGCACCCTACAAGCTGCTCGCCGGCATCGCCGACGGCCTGGGGCTGCCGCTCTCCCAGGTACGGCCGGCGTACGAGGACCCGCTCTCGCGGCTGGCGGCCAAAGTGCGCCAGCCCGCCGGCGACCCGGTGGCACCCGACGACGACCTCGACCCCGAAACCGGTCAGGACACCGCCGCAGGCCGCGCCGCGCTGCTGGCGCGCCTCGACGAGGCGACCACGTCTGCGGCGGCGTTCGTGCTGCCGCTGCACCGCCGCGAGGACGACCTGGGCTGGGCCAGCGCCGACTGGCAGCTGCGCCGCGGCCGCATCGTGCTGCTGGACGGCGATTCGCCGGCCGGGCTGCGGCTGCCGCTGGATTCGATCAGCTGGAAGCCGCCACGGCCCTCCTTCGTCGTCGACCCGACGGCGGTCGGCGACGCACTGAGCGTGTCCGACGGGGAGACGCTGCTCGAGGACCCCGATGACTCGGCGACCATGCCGATCACCGCGATGGTCGCCGAGGTTCGGGACGGTCTGCTCTACGTCTTCATGCCGCCCACCGAGGCCCTCGAACACTTCGTCGACCTGATCGCCCGGGTCGAGGCCGTGGCTTCGAAGATCGGCTGCCCGGTCGTGATCGAGGGCTACGAACCGCCGCCGGACCCGCGGCTGAAGTCGACGACGATCACCCCCGATCCCGGGGTGATCGAGGTCAACATCGCACCCACCGCCAGTTTCGCCGAGCAGAACCAGCAGCTGGAGACCCTCTACGAGCAGGCCCGGCTGGCGCGGCTGGCCACCGAATCGTTCGACGTCGACGGCACCCACGGCGGCACCGGCGGCGGTAACCACATCACCCTGGGCGGCATCACGCCGAAGGACTCACCGTTGCTGCGCCGCCCCGACCTGCTGGTGTCGCTGCTGACCTATTGGCAGCGTCACCCGTCGCTGTCGTATTTGTTCGCCGGGCGCTTCATCGGCACGACGTCGCAGGCGCCGCGGGTCGACGAGGGCCGCGCCGAGGCTCTTTACGAACTCGAGATTGCGTTCGCCGAGATCGCCCGGCTTGCTTCGGCTTCCAAGGACGGCGCGCCGAAACCCTGGCTGACCGACCGCGCACTGCGCCATCTGCTCACCGACATCACCGGCAACACCCATCGCGCCGAGTTCTGCATCGACAAGCTCTACAGCCCGGACAGCCCGCGCGGCCGGCTGGGCCTGCTGGAGCTGCGCGGCTTCGAGATGCCGCCGCATCTGCGGATGGCGATGGTGCAGTCGCTGCTGGTGCGCTCGCTGGTCGCGTGGTTCTGGGACCAGCCGCTGCGGGCGCCGCTGATCCGGCACGGCTCGAACCTGCACGGGCGATACTTGTTGCCGCACTTCCTCATTCATGACATCGCCGACGTCGCCGCCGACCTGCGCGCGCACGGGATTCCGTTCGAGACCAGCTGGCTGGACCCGTTCACCGAATTCCGCTTCCCGCGCATCGGCACCGCGGTGTTCGACAGCGTCGAGATCGAGCTGCGCGGCGCGATCGAGCCGTGGAACACCCTCGGCGAGGAGTCCACCGCCACCGGGACCGCCCGCTACGTCGACTCGTCGGTCGAGCGCATCCAGGTTCGCATCATCGGCGCCGACCGGCACCGCTACCTGGTGACCTGCAACGGCTACCCGATTCCGTTGCTGGCCACCGACAACCCCGACATCCACGTGGGCGGGGTGCGGTTCCGGGCCTGGCAGCCGCCCAGCGCGCTGCACCCGAGCATCACGGTCGACGGCCCACTGCAGTTCGAGCTCGTCGACCTGGCCAGCGGAACGTCGCGCGGCGGCTGCACTTACCACGTCGCCCATCCCGGCGGGCGCGCCTACGACGAGCCGCCCGTCAACGCCGTCGAGGCCGAGTCCCGCCGAGCCCGCCGCTTCGAGGCCACCGGCTTCACTCCGGGCAAGCTCGATCTGTCCGACATCCGGGAAAAGCAGGCCCGAATTTCCACAGACATCGGCGCGCCGGGCATCCTCGACCTGCGGCGCGTGCGTACCGTTCTGCGGTAATGGCATCAGCTGAAATGGCCCTGCACTCCAGCGAGCCGTCGGAGGCTTTTCACCACCGCTCCGACGTCGACCAGCTGCTCGCCGGCTATCGCGCCGCCCGGGCGCAAGAGGCCCTGTTCGATCTGCGCACTCCCGGCTTGGCCGGCCCGGGAACCGCTTACGACGAATTCGTCGACGAAGCCGGAAATGTGCGGCCCGCCTGGACCGAGCTTGCCGACGCTGTCGGGGAGCGTGGACGGGCCGGGCTGAATCGGCTGCGCTCGGCCGTGCGCCAACTGGTCGACAACGACGACATCACCTACACCGGAATCGATTCCGGCAGCAAGCCTGCCCCCGATGGCCACAGCGTCGAGCCTCGGACCTGGCGGCTGGACTCACTGCCGTTGTTGGTCGCTGCGGCGGACTGGGAAGTACTCGAGGCCGGGTTGGTGCAGCGGTCGCGGGTGCTCAACGCTGTGCTCGCTGACTTGTACGGCGCCCGGCGTGCGCTCACCGAGGGCATGCTACCGCCGGAGCTGCTGTTCGCCCACCCCGGTTATGTGCGCGCGGTCACCGGAATCGAGGTGCCGGGGCACCACCAATTATTCATGCACGGCTGCGATGTCAGCCGGTTGCCGAACGGCGGCTTCCAGGTCAACGCCGACTGGACGCAGGCGCCGTCGGGAGCCGGTTATGCGCTGGCCGACCGGCGGGTGGTCGCGCACGCCGTGCCTGACCTCTACGAGAACGTCGCGCCCAGGCCGACAACACCGTTCGCGCAGGCGCTGCGGTTGGCCCTGATCGACGCGGCACCCGACGGCGTCCAAGACCCGGTGGTGGTCGTGCTGAGCCCGGGCATCTACTCCGAAACCGCTTTCGACCAGGCCTATCTCGCAACGCTGCTGGGTTTTCCGTTGGTGGAGAGCGCGGATCTGGTGGTGCGCGACGGCAAGGTGTGGATGCGCTCGCTGGGCACGCTCAAACGCGTCGACGTGGTGTTCCGCCGCGTCGACGCGGCGTACGCCGACCCGCTGGATCTGCGGGCCGATTCCCGGCTGGGCGTCGTCGGGTTGGTGGAGGCTCAACACCGCGGAACGGTGACGGTGGTCAACACGCTCGGCAGCGGCATTCTGGAAAGCCCTGGGTTGCTGCGATTCCTGCCCGAGCTGGCCGAGCAGTTGCTCGGCGAAGCACCACTACTGGCCACCGCGCCCACCTACTGGGGCGGCATCGACAGCGAACGCTCGCACCTGCTGGCGCGGCTGTCGTCGCTGCTGATCAGGCCCACCGCCGGCGGGCGAACGATTGTCGGGCCGACACTTTCGTCGGTGCAGTTGGCCGAACTTGCCGCCCGCATCACGGCGATGCCCTGGCAGTGGGTCGGTCAGGAGCTGCCGCAATTCTCCTCGGCGCCAACCAATTACAACGGTGAATTCTCATCGGCCGGGGTGGGAATGCGGTTGTTCACGGTCGGTCAACGCGGCGGCTACGCGCCGATGATCGGCGGCCTGGGCTATGTGCTGGCGACGGGGCCGGCCGCATACGCGCTGAAAACCGTTGTGGCCAAAGATGTCTGGGTCCGTCCCACGGAGCGCGCGCGGGCCGAGACGGTAACCCTGCCGGTGCCCGAGCCGCCGGTGAAGACCGGTGCGGGCACCCTGGCGGTCAGTTCGCCGCGGGTGCTATCCGACCTATTCTGGATGGGACGCTACAGCGAACGCGCCGAGAACATGGCCCGGCTGCTGGTCGTGGCCCGCCAGCGCTACTACGAATACCGGTACCGCCAGCACACCGAGGAAAGCGAGTGCGTGCCGGTGCTGATGGCCGCGCTGGACTGGATCACCGGAACCGGAAGCGATACAGGTGATCAGGCCGAGACCATCGCGATCGCACCCTCGACGCTGTGGTCGCTGACCATGGACCGCGGCCGGCCGGGTTCGCTGGTGCAGTCGGTGGACCGACTGGCGCTTGCCGCCCGCGCGGTGCGCGACCAGTTGTCCAACGACACCTGGGTGGTGCTGGCCGGCGTCGAGCGCGCGCTGGCGCACAAGGCCGAGCCGCCGGACTCGCTCGTCGAGGCCGACGCGGTGCTCGCCTTCGCGCAATCGCAGACGTTGATCGGGATGTTGACGCTGGCCGGGGTGGCCGGGGAGTCGATGGTGCAAGACGTCGGCTGGACGATGATGGACATCGGCAAACGCATCGAACGTGGCCTGGGCCTGACCGCGCTGCTGGGGGCCACGCTGACGACCGTGCGCGCTGCGGCCGCTGAGCGAACGATCATCGAGTCGGCCCTGGTCGCCTGCGAATCGTCGGTCATCTACCGCCGCCGTACGGTGGGCAAGGTCAGTGTGGCCGCGCTGGCCGAATTGATGCTCTTCGACGCGGCCAACCCGCGGTCGTTGGTGTATCAGCTGGAGCGGCTGCGGGCCGACCTCGGCGACCTGCCCGGGTCGTCCGGCTCCTCGCGACCCGAGCGGATGGTCGCCGAGATCAGCACACTGCTGCGCCGGTCGGATCCCGCCGCACTGGAAGGGGTCGACGCCGACGGCCGGCGCGCCGAGTTGGCCGATCTGCTGACCGCCGTACACACCGCGTTGCGTGAACTGGCCGACGTCATCACCGCGACGCAGCTGGCACTGCCCGGCGGAATGCAGCCGCTGTGGGGGCCCGACGAGCGTCGGGTAATGCCGTGACCGGCAGGTGCACCTAGGCGCCCACCGGGTCGGGCTTGGCGCTGGGCGCGGTCACCTCGTCGATGACGGTGTGGATGAACTGCATCTTCTCCAGCACGGCCGCCGGCAGCACGAACGGGTACAGATCGTCGTGGCCCATCGAGCGGTTCACCATGTTCAGCGACCATGACAACGGTAGCCACATGTCGATGATGGTGGGAAAAGCGCTGGGGCCCAACGCCGGCCGGTCGAAGGTCGCGGTCGCCGGTGCGAGGCCGCACCACGCCGAGGTGTCCAGGGTGTCGCGGATGTGCAGGTAGTGGGCGAACGTCTCGGCCCAGTCCTCGGCCGGGTGCATCGTCGCGTACGACGACACGAATTTTTTCTTCCAACCCTCGGGCGCACCCTCGCTGTAGTGCCGGTCCAGCGCCTCCTGATAGTCGGCGTCGGGGTCGCCGAACAGCTCGCTGAACCGGGCCAGGTAGTCGCTTGACGGGGCGATCAGCCGGTAGAAGTAGTAGTGCCCGATCTCGTGGCGGAAGTGCCCGAGCAGGGTGCGATACGGCTCGTCCATCTCGACGCGCAGCTGCTCGCGGTGTACGTCGTCGCCTTCCGCCAGATCGATGGTGATGACGCCGTTTTCGTGTCCGGTCATCACCGTCTCGTGTGCACTGGACAGCAGCCGGAAGGCCAGTCCGTAGTCGGGGTCCTGGTCACGCCCGACGATCGGCAATTTCAGCTCGTGCAGCTCGGCGACCAGCCTGCGCTTGGCCGCCTCGGCTCGGGCAAACTCCGCCAGGCCGGCGGTGTCGTTGTCGTTGGGCCGTTCGATGGTCAGCGCGCACGACACGCAAAGCCCGCCGGGCTCGTCGACGCGGACCAGCCAATTGCATTCGGCGAGATGAAGGTTGGCGCACAGTTTGTAGTCGCTGGCATCGACCGCGCCACCGTGTTCGCTGTCGTCGCCCTTGGCGATCACCAACAGGGCCATCTCGCTGCGAGAGAACCCCAGCGCGCTGCCGCAGGACAGGCACTCCGAGTTCTCGAAAGTCAGCCGCTGGCCGCAGTTGGGACAGTGGAAATCACGCATACAGCTCGTCACCTTCGTACGGCACGACGTCGACGGCGACGTCGATCACGCTCTTCTTGGAACTGGTGTAGATGATGCCGCGTAGCGGCGGCACGTCGGCGTAGTCGCGGCCCCGGCCGACGATGATGTACCGCTCGTCGACCATCTGGTCGTTGGTGGGATCCAGCCCCAGCCACTCGAACTGCCCGGGCGGTTGCGGCGTCCACACCGCGGCCCAGGCGTGGGTTGCGTCGATACCGATCATGCGGTCCTTTCCCGGCGGTGGGTTGGTGGCCAGGTACCCGGACACATAGCTGGCCGCCAAACCGTTGGCACGCAAGCAGGCGATCCCCAGCCGCGCGAAGTCCTGGCATACCCCTTCCCGGGCCGTCAGAACCTCATTGACTCCGGTGGAGACCGTGGTCGAACCGGAGCGATAGGTGAAGTCGGTGTAGATCCGGGACGAGAGGTCACGCAGCACCTCGACCAACGGACGTTCGGGGATGAAGCTCGGCGCAGCGTATTCCCGTACCTCGTCGGTGATCTCGGGCGGATCCAGGTCCAGCGCGAACTCGGTGGCCAACGCGCCCCGCGTTCCGACCGGGCGGGCCTGCTCCCAGGGGGCCTGCGCCGGTCCGCTCCCCCAACGCTCCGGCGGCGACGGATACACCTCGACAATCGACTCGCTGGTGATGGTCAGGATCTGGTGCGGCTCGGTGACATGGAAGTACGAGCTGATGTTGCCGTAGATGTCGCGGCTGGTCGAGCTGTCGGCCGGGGCCGGTGAGATCCGCAGCTCGTGAAACAGGCAGCGCTGGCGGGGCAGGTCACGCGGGGTCAGGAAGCCCCGGCCGTACGAACTGGTCACCACATCGGAGTAGCGGTATTCGGTGCGGTGGGTGATCCGGTAGCGGGCCCCCGGGCCCGGCGGGCGTTGATCCGGTGCGAGCGGCTCGTCGGGAAGCACGAGATCGGCCACGGCTGTAACACTAGCCAGCCCCGGGCCACCGCGACGACTGAACGACGCCGCGCCGCGATCAGCGCGCTGGCCACGCGATATGGGAGCACAATGAAGCATGGCCACGTGGGATGACGTCGCCAGCGTCGTCGGCGAGCTGCAACTCACCGACGAGCAGTCGCCGCACGAATGGCGGGTCGGCAAGAAGCTGATCGCCTGGGAGCGACCGCTGCGTACTTCTGACCGGGAAGCTCTGGCCGCCTTGGGCGTGGAGGCGCCCGAGGGCGACATCCTCGCCGTACGGGTGGCCGACGAGGGCGTCAAGTTCGCGCTGATCGCCGACGAACCGGACCTGTACTTCACCACCCCGCATTTCGACGGGTATCCGGCGGTGCTGGTCAAACTGGCCGAGATCGACAAGCTGGGTTTGCGTGAGTTGATCATCGAGGCGTGGCTGACGCAGGCCCCGAGGCGCTTGGTGCAGGAGTTTCTCGGCGAGGCCACCTAGGCACGCCGCGTGCCGGTGCTTCAGTCCCACAAGTATCAGCAGTAACACTGACAACAACTGTAACTTTAGCCACTCTAGATAACTCGATCACGACTAGATAACTCAAGCAACGTTAGAAGTCATAAGTATCAATTACACCAGAAAGCACAAAAACTAACTTTTATTAACTCTGGCAACTAGAAACGCCGACACATCAAAGATCTCACTAAATTACTAAAGTCCCACCCGTTGACAGTTTTCACGCAGGTTTGTTACACGTGTTAAATGAGTTATTTACGCGGAACACTGAGCATGCAATCGGTGTGCAAGTCGTTGGTGCTTTCCGCGTTGGTCGTCCTCGGAATATCGCTGTTCATTGATCCCACTACCGGGGTGGCCTACGCGGAGGGCATGGACTGGGACGCCGTGGCGCAATGCGAATCGGGTGGTAACTGGAGAGCCAATACCGGCAACGGGTTCTACGGCGGCCTGCAATTCAAGCAGTCCACCTGGGACGAAAACGGCGGGGTCGGCAACCCGGCCAATGCCTCCCGCGATCAGCAGATCGCGGTGGCCAACCGGGTGTTGGCCACCCAGGGGCCGGAGGCCTGGCCCAAGTGCGGCGGCAACCAGGACCTGTTCCCGATTGAAGTGGTCAATATCCTGCGGTCCGGGCACCCGATACGCAGCACGCTGCACAAGCTGTGGTCGCTCTCGGTCCCGAACTAGCGAATTCGCGCCGGCGCCGCGGTGATCGGTCTGTGATCGGCGGCGCCGGCCGATCAGATCGCCGGCCGGATATCTCGCCGGCTAAGCCACCGGCTGCAGCTCGAAAACCGGGATGACGCGGGTCGTCTTCGCTTGATACTCGGCGAAACCCGGTGCCACTGCGGTGATTTTGGGGAAAAGCTCGTCCCGTTCCGCGGCCGGTAATTCACGGGCCGTCACGTCCGAGGATTCGTTGCCGATCTCGACGCGAGCCGACGGGTTTGCGCGCAGGTTGTGCACCCATGCCGGGTTGACGTCGGCGCCCGCAAAAGACCCGAGGATGAGCAACTTGCCGTCGATGCGGAAATAGGCCAGCGGTGACAGTCGCGGCTGACCGGATTTGGCGCCGGTGGTGGTCAACAGCAGCAGGTCGGCGCCCTCGAATTGGCCGCTGACCTTGCCGTCGTTGGCGCGGAATTCGTCGGTGATGGTCTTGTTGAACGCCTTGATGGTCTCGGCGTCCGGCATCTGTTGGGTCATGCCCGGTCAACCTACGCCGGGTCCGCCGTCTATTCCGCCGCGAGATCGACGCCGGCGCCGAACATCGCTCTAGCGTCGATCGCGGTGCGACTCGGGTACCGCGTCGATGCCCGACTCCTTGCGCTGCTGGGCGGTGATCGGCGCCGGCGCGTCGGTCAGCGGGTCGACGCCGCCGCCGGACTTCGGGAACGCGATGACCTCGCGGATGGAATCCGTGCCGGCCAGCAGCTGGACGATCCGGTCCCAGCCGAACGCGATCCCGCCGTGCGGCGGCGCGCCGAAAGTGAACGCGTCGAGCAGGAAGCCGAACTTCTCCTGCGCCTCCGCGGCGTCGATGCCCATCATCGCGAACACCCGCTCCTGAATGTCGCGGCGGTGGATACGGATCGACCCGCCACCGATCTCGTTGCCGTTGCAGACGATGTCGTAGGCGTACGCCAGCGCGCTGCCCGGGTCGGTGTCGAAGGTGGCCTCCGACTCGGGCTTGGGCGAGGTGAACGCGTGGTGCACCGCGGTCCAGGCGCCGGCACCCACCGCGACGTCACCGGCGGCGGTGGCCTCATCGGCCGGCTCGAACAGCGGGGCGTCCACGACCCAGATGAACGCCCAGGCGTCCGTCGATCAGGTCGAGCCGGTGGGCGATCTCCACGCGGGCGGCGCCCAGCAGCGCGCGCGAGGCCTTGGCCGGTCCCGCCGAGAAGAAGACGCAGTCGCCCGGCTGCGGCGCCGACGTGCGCGGCCAGGCCCGCGCGCTCGGCGTCGGACAGGTTCTTGGCGACCGGCCCGCCCAGCGCGCCGTCGTCGCCGACCAGCACGTAGGCCAGGCCCTTGTGCGCCGCGCTGCTTGGCCCAGTCCTGCCAGCCGTCGAGCGTGCGGCGCGGCTGCGACGCGCCGCCGGGCATCACCACCGCGCCCACGTACGGCGCCTGGAACACCCGAAACGGGGTGTCGGTGAAGTAGTCGGTGCACTCGACCAGCTCGAGCCCGAACCGCAGGTCGGGCTTGTCGGTGCCGAACCGGCGCATCGCATCGGCGTAGGTCATCCGCGGCATCGGCAGTGGGAGGTCGTAGCCGATCAATGCCCACAGCGCCTTGACCACCTCCTCGGCGATCGCGATGACGTCGTCGGCGTCGACGAAGCTCATCTCCATGTCGAGCTGGGTGAACTCCGGCTGCCGGTCGGCGCGGAAATCCTCGTCGCGGTAGCAGCGGGCGATCTGGTAGTAGCGCTCCATGCCGGCCACCATCAGCAGCTGCTTGAACAGCTGCGGGCTCTGCGGCAGCGCGTAGAACGAGCCGGGCTGCAGCCGGGCGGGCACCAGGAAGTCGCGCGCGCCTTCCGGCGTCGAGCGCGTCATCGTCGGGGTCTCGATCTCGACGAAGTCGTGCGCGGCCAGCACCCCGCGCGCCGCGGCATTTACCTTGGAGCGCAACCGAATTGCCCCGCCTGGGCCGTCACGGCGCAGGTCGAGGTAGCGGTAGTCGCAGCCGCGCCTCCTCGCCGGACGTGCTCGTCGAGCTGGAACGGCAGCGGCGCGCACTCCCCCAGCACCGTCAGCGACGTTGCATTGACCTCGATCTCGCCGGTGGCGATCTCCGGGTTGGCGTTGCCCTCCGGGCGGATCTCGACGACACCCTCGACGGCGACGCAGAACTCGGCGCGCAGGCGGTGGGCCTGGGCCAGCACGTCGTCGGCGCGAAACACCACCTGGGAGACCCCCGACGCGTCGCGCAGGTCGATGAAGATCACCCCGCCGTGGTCGCGCCGACGCGCCACCCATCCGGCCAGCGTCACCTTTTGTCCGGCGTCGGCGACGCGCAATGAACCGGCGGCGTGAGTGCGTAACACGACAGCACAGTCTAGAGGCGGTAATTTCAAGGTTGATCATGGATCCATGACGAACATTGCCGTTGTCGGTCCCGGCGCCGTCGGTACGACGGTCGCCGCGCTACCTGTATGCCGCCGGTCATCAGGTTCTGGTGTGCGGGCGGACACCGCGACCACAGATCGAATTGCGCCCCGACGGGGCCGATCCGATCGTGGTCCCGGGCCGGTACGCACCGATCCCGACCAGATCGCCGGCCCGGTCGGGGTGGTCTTGCTGGCGCTCAAGGCCACCCAGAACGCCGACGGCGGTCGTTGGCTGGCCCGGTTGTGCGACGAGCAGACGATCGTCGTCGTGCTGCAAAACGGTGTCGAGCAAGTCGAGCAGGTTCAGCCGCATTGCCCGTCGTCGACGGTAATACCGGGCATCGTCTGGTACGGCGCCGAAACTCAGCCCGAAGGATGGGTTCGGCTGCGCACCGAGGCCCGGCTGGTGCTGCCGACCGGACCCGCCGCGACCAAGATCGCGGATTTGTTGAGTGGCGCCGGCTGCACGGTCGAGTGCGACCCGGACTTCACCACCGCGGCCTGGCGCAAGCTGCTGGTCAACGCGCTGGCCGGCTTGATGGTGCTGACCGGGCGACGATCGGGAATGTTCCGCCGCGACGACGTGGCCGCGTTGTCCCGCCGATACGTCGCCGAGTGCGCGGCGGTCGCCCGCGCCGAGGGCGCCAAGCTGGGTGACGAGGTGGCCGACGAGCTGGTCGACATGTTCCGCCAAGCGCCCACCGACATGGGCACCTCGATGCTGGCCGACCGCGAAGCCGGCCGGCCGCAGGAGTGGGACATCCGCAACGGGGTGATCATCCGAAAGGCCCGTGGCCACGGCATCGCGACGCCGATCAGCGACGTGCTGGTACCGCTTTTTGCGGCAGCCAGCGACGGCCCTGGATAGCGTTCGGCGGCCCGCCGTCAGGTCGCGTATGCCAGATCGGCGATGAGCTGAATTTGGTCGGGCAGAATCCACTGGTCGATCGTTGACAAGGCGTTGTCGAACGCTATGAGCCCGTGGTCGCTGAGGGGAGTCCCTCGATCGTGGTCGCGAGGGTGTTGCCTTCCACATAAAAAGTGTTCGCCTCGGTCACGGAGCCAGCGAGGCTCGCCGGAGTCGCGAAGGAAATCTCGAAGTCGCTGCCCGGAATGACCGTCGTGCCCGTGGAGCGCGTCCACTGATCCCACATGAAGGTCCTCCGGGACGCCCAACAGATCGTCGTCCAAACCGATGAAAAGCTGCGTGAGACCAGCCGCCGTGTCGCCATCCGTGGACGCGTTTGCCAGAGCGGTCGCAGCGGCGGTTTCCTCGGCCTGAATGTCGGCGAGGATGGCGCTGTAGTCGTCGGCGTGGGCCGTCGGCGCGGTGGCCGCCGACGTCGCTGCCGCGGCCGTGAAGGCACCGGCTGCCACGCCCAGACGACCAGCATGGCTCGCGATGTGATTCGGCGCATGAAAAATCCCGTCTCTCGGAGGCCCCGAAGATAGCTGCGCCACTGAGGTAATACGCAGCCCGCTGCCAGGAATTTCTCAGAATACAACCTGGCGTTCGTCAGCGACGCCCTCCCGCCATGCGACGAGAATTCCGTATTCCTTGTCCGGGAAAGCGCTAGCTCAGGTCGGCAGCCTCAGAACAGAGCGATCACATCGGCGATGAGACCCGAGGTTGCGTCAAAAGTGGTGGGGATGGTGACGTCTCCGAACGGGGTCACCAGGGCATCCGAGATCACGTTAGCGCCACCCGCCGAGACGAGGTCGGAGTAGACGGTCTCATAGCCGCTGCCGACGGTGTCAACGTCGATCACCGAGCCGACCGCCGGAACGTCCCCGCCGGCGGTTCCTACCGTGCCCGAACCGTCAGAAGTGACGAGCAGTGTCTCGGTGGTATCCCCATAGACACTCGTAGCTGGTGGTGGTCACGTCGGCATCGAAGGTCCCGACCACCTGACCACTGGCGTTCTCGACATCGAATGCCTGAGTTCCCTGAATGGCCACATCCGCGGGTGGAAGCCCATTGATCCCGGTGAGCGTCTCCGCGCCAGCAGGAGTGATGTCGTAGCCGTCGAAGGGGATCGTGGCGACATCCGATTCGGCGGCGGCAGCGTCGAATGTGGTGGGAATATCGACGGTCCCGAAGTAGGTCGTGTCGATGGCCGAGATCACGTTCGCGCCGCCGGTCGGCGAGACGAGGTCGGAGTAGACCTCCGGGTAGGCGCCATCCTCGTAGTCGATGACGTTGAAGATCGAGCCGACCGCCGGGAGGTCCCCGGCGGCGGTTCCTACCGTGCCCGTAATTCGTGCATCAGAGGTGACAAGGATTGCCTCGGTGGTCGTACCAGCGGCATCCGTCGTGGTAGTCACGTCGCCATTGAAGGTCCCGATTTCCGCGCCAGCACTGTTGAGAACTTCGAATGCTTGAGTGCCCTGAATGTCCGTGTCATAAGGCGGCGCCCCGCTTATCGCGGTGAAGCTTTCCGAACCAACAGGCACGATTTCGTCGCCATCGGCCAGCGTAAGTGCGGAGAAAGCGCAGTGACCCCCGACTCGGCTGTGATCGCGTCATAAGTGCTGGCGACGGTGAAGTCTCCGAAGCTCAACGACGTCGAGGTATACGAGACCGTGTCCGCGCCCCCGGTCGTCGAGGGGAGGGCGGAGTACGCGTACCCGTATTCGTCACCAGCGTAGGCGTAGGTGTCGATCACCGAGCCGACCGGCGGGACGTCCCCGGCGGCGGTGCCTACCGTGCCGGTGCCGTCAGAGGTGACGAGAAGTACGGTGTTGGTGTCACCGGCGCCATCTGTCGAATTGGACTCGTCGGCGTCAGAAATACCCGACCGCCTGGTTGGTAGTGGTGTCGAGAACCTCGAATTCCTGGTATCCCTGAATGCTTCCGGGCTCAGCCGGAGGAGCCGTGTTCTCTAATCCGTATACCCCGGTGAGCGTTTCGGTGGACGACGGATCAGGGATGATCTCGTAGCTATCAGCGAAGGCGACGGCCGCCGGCAGAAACGCGACGCCCAGCAGCCCACCGGCCGCCGCGCCCAGGGTGCGGGTAATGCGACGACGAGGCATTGGGCTAGCTCCGTTCAGCCTGCAGGCGAGTTGACCTGAGGTTAATCCCCGCGTCGCACCTACATGTGAAGAACCTGAGAATTTTTCACATTTCTGTAGTGAGTGCTTAGCCCATGGCTTCCAGTCCTTCGACAAAAGGCCCAATTTTCGAAAAAGCAGGCGTAAGCATCAGCCGGCCTTGTCAGAAAGCCCGAACGCGTCATAGACAAACCCGAGGTCGGTTCGGATGCGCTCGGGATCGAGGCCGAACTGATCGGGCGAGTGTTCGTGACGGCTGGTGTAGCTGCGCTGCCGTTCCGCCTGCTCGCGCACCTCTTCCTGGAACGCCTCGCTGGGCTCGATCTCGATGAAATCGAGGATCCGTTTCATCGTCGGCTCGAGGTTCTGCAGCAGGTCCTCGTAGCGGACCACGCACAGGTTCCGTTCAGGCACAAGGCCGGCAGCGTTGCGCGACGTAGAAGTCGCGGAGCATCGCGCACGAAGCCTGGTAGAGGTTCTCGATCCACCGCCGCTGGTCCTCTTCTTTCGTGCGGTTCCAGACGTCGTAGCCGTTCTCGAGCACGCTGGCAAGCAGCGACATCCCGGACGGGATGACCTCGACCGGATCGCGGACGACGTACACCAGCCGGCAGTCGGGATAGCGGCGCAGCAGCTCATCGAGCCGGAAGGTGAGCATGCTCGACTTGACCAGGATCCGGTTGGCGCGCTTGAGCGTCAGGTTCCGTCGCCAGCAGGCCTCGTAGTAGTGGAAGAAGCGCTCGTCCTCACTCGGCGTCACTCCCTCGATCCCGAACTCGCGCCGCGATAGCTCACTCCCCCAAGTATCTTGCCAGGCAAGGAAATACGCCCAGGCGAATGGGCCGTCGAGGGTGCGGAAAAACCATGCCACGTCGTCGGTCTCGATGCCGCGCAGGCTGGTGTCGTGCACATCCGAGGGGTGGTAGCGCGCGGGCGAGAGCCGGTCGAGGCGCGGGACGATGCGGCCGAGCAGCTTGCGTGCCGTGATGGCCGGGAAGAGCATCTCCCACAGCTCGAAGGCGGCCATATCGCCGGCTCCCAGCAGCAGCCGATGCAGGAAGGTGGTGCCGCTGCGCGGGTTGCCGATGATGAAGATCGGCCGGTCGATCGCCTGCTTCCGGTGGCCGAGGATAGAAGAGGTGGTCGAGGCCCAGCGTCGTCGCCGAGATGGCCTGGCGCACCTGCAGCAGCGTAAACGCGCCGAGCGGCCGCAGCCAGAACCCGAAGGTTTTGGTGATCACCCGGTAGAGGTGCAGGTAACGACGCATTTAGGCGTCCCACACCGCAGCGGCCGCCACGATGGTGAAACCGGCCGCGGCACTGGCGACGACGATCTTGTCACCGGGACGCACCGTGCCGTTCCTGAGGCGGTAGTCCAGCGCGAGGGCCCACGAGGTGCTCGCGGTGTTCCCGAACAGTGAGTGGGTGTGCACGCACGCCTGCGGTCGCGCGCCCAGCTCGGTCAGCACTCGCTCCAGGACCGCCTCGCTCGGCTGGTGGAAGGCGTAGTGGTCGACCTCTTCTGGCGACCACCCGGCGTCGGCTACCAGGCGGCGGATCTCCGGCGGCACGTGAACCGCCAGCGCGAACAGCTCTTTCGAATGCGACGTGAAGTGTCCGTCGATGGGTGCCCGGCACAGCGCATAGTGCTCGGAGAACGTCTTGTGCAAAACGCCTACCAGCCGCGCGCTGCCTGCTGGCAGCGGCTCGCGCGAAATCAGCAGTGCAGCGGCAGCATTCCCGAGCGTCAAGCCGGCCACGCCGACCGCGACATCCTCGAGCGACTGCATGTCGTAGGTGATCCGGTCACGCGTCAGCTCGCCGGCGCAGATGAGCGCCGTTTGGATGTCGTCGTGCAGGGCGAAATAGCCGGCGGCGACATGCAGCGCCTCGATGAGTCCGGCACACGCGCAGGTCACGTCCATGGCGTGCAACGGCTTCGCGCCGAGCCGCCCTGCGACTTCGGCCGCGGTCGCCGGCTCGAACGCGTCGCGCGCTATCCCGCCATAGATGAGGAGGTCGATATCGGTTGCTGCTACTCCGTTTTCGAGCAGGCAGGCGCTCGCTGCGCGCGACGCGAACTCACCGGGCGAGAGTGCGGGGTCCTCGTCGAGGTAGCGGATTTTGGTGTTACATCGGTCGAACACATATCGGATGCTCTGCTCGATCGGGTCCCATTCGGAGGCAGGCCCGCGGAACGATTCGCGGACCCGAGATAGCGCGACTTCGTTGTCGATCTCCTGGTCGGGAAGAACGGTCGCCGGCTTTGAGAGGTAAAGGCGCGGAAGCTTCGTACAGTCGTTCAGACCCCTGGACATGTGTTCCCCCGTCCTACGTGCCGTGTCGAAACGGCGTTATCAATTAGGTTCACAAAATACCCTGCCCGTCGTGCCGCAGCGAGTGAAAGTCCGGAGACTCGGATCACTGCAGGTTTTCCCACACCTTTCGACGTGCTTCGTCCGGATCGTCGACGAGCACGTCGGAGGCCGACCGGATGACCCGGGTGACCCGCCGCGAAGTGTCGTAGCGGGGCCAGTCGTCAGACCAGGCCCGGCCGCCCGACCAGCCCTCGGTAGCGAAGTCCAGCCAGGTCCGCTGCATCCGACGGCCCACCGCGGGCTGTCGCCATCTACCCAGCGGATGCAGCCGTCGGCCCAAACGAGAATGGTAACTGTGCTGAATGTGCACGATCTCGGCGCCATGCGTAGCGCCCAGACCCAGCGCCCGCAGCGTCCACGGCGCGTGGTCGAACCGGTAGACATACGTCGGCGCATGTGCACTGTAGGCGTCGGCGAAGGCCCAAGCCGGTGCGACGAACATGGCGTCGGCCCCGATGGCTTCCAGTGCGCGGCGGTGCGGGTAACCGGGGTAGGCGGCCAGCACCCGCGCCCGCGCCTGCGGCGCCAACCGGGTGAAATAGCTGTCGATGTTGGCCGGTGTCGTCGGCAGCATCGGCGGCTTGTCCCGGGCAAACATCGACGCCTCGTTCCGGTTGGTGCCGATGATCAGCGGGATCCGCGCGAGCGCGCCGGCCCGCGCGGCCTCGATCGGATGCCGCGGCAGCAGATCGACCCCGTAGGTCAACCCATGCGCCAGCGTCGGCGTCGTCGCAACGCTCGCCAGCTGCAGCTCGCCGGCGGCGCGGCGCAACTGGCGCTGCGGCAGTTCTTTCAGCTCCGCCGGACTAACTGCGAGCCTGCTGAGGAATCGCTGTGCCTGCTCGGCTCGGGTGGCGCGGTCGGCGATCAACGGCAGGGCAGGACTCTGCGCGATCGCCCGGCCGAACAGCCCATCGGCGGCCGGACTGGCCAGCAACGCCAATACCGAAGTGGCGCCCGCGGATTCGCCGAAGACGGTGACCCGGTCCGCGTCACCGCCGAACGCGGCGATGTTGTCACGCACCCACGACAACGCGGCGATCTGGTCACGCAGGCACAAGATTGTGGTCGAAGCCCTCGCCGAGGTCGCCGAGCTCGAACCCGCCGAACACCCCGACCCGGTAGGTCACGTTGACGACCACCACGTTGCCGTTGGCGGCCAGCCGCGACCCGTTGTAATGCTGCAGTTGTCCGGCGCCGTTGAGGAACGCTCCGCCGGGAATCCACACCATCACCGGCAGCGACCCGGACACATCCGGTGACCACACGGTCACCGTCAGGCACGCCTCGTCGCGCACCTTCGGATCGTTTCGGTCGCCGGCGACCAACGACCTGCTCTGCAGCGGCAGCGGCCCGTGCTCGACGGCGTCGCGCACACCCGTCCACGGCAGCAGCGGCGCGGGCGCGGCGAATCGACGCGGGCCTAGGGGTTGCTGCGCGTAGGGCACACCGCGCCACACCGCGACGCCGCCTTCGACGGTGCCACGAAGATCGCCGGCTGTGGTGCGCGCGACGGCGGGAACTTCGGCAACCGCGGGCACGCCTGAATCGTAGTGTGCGAAGCTGATCCCGCCGGGCTAGGAGCTCTTCGGAGCCACGACATCCACGCGACGGAGAATGCGATGACCTTCAACGAGGGTATGCAGATCGACACCAGCACGACGTCGGCATCCGGCGGTGGCGGCGGACGGGTAATCGCCATCGGCGGCGGGCTGGGCGGACTGTTGTTCCTCGTCGTGGCCTTGCTGCTCGGCGTCGACCCCGGCAAGGTGGCGACCCAGCTGCCGATGAATCCCAGCCAGGACGTGGCACCCGGCTTCGACCTGAACCAGTGCCGGACCGGAGCCGACGCCAACAAATACGTGCAGTGCCGCGTGGTGGCCACCGGCAACTCCGTCGACGCGGTCTGGAAGCAGCTGATGCGCGGATACACCCGGCCTCGGGTGCGGCTGTTCAGCGATCAGGTCAGCACCGGCTGCGGACCGGCCACCACCGAGGTCGGACCGTTCTACTGCCCGGTGGACAAGACCGCCTACTTCGACACCGGCTTCTTCGACGTGCTGCGCACCCAATTCGGTTCCAGCGGCGGACCATTGGCGCAGGAGTACGTGGTCGCTCATGAGTTCGGCCACCACGTTCAGGATCTGCAGGGGATCCTCGGCCGTGCCCAGCAGGGTGCGCAGGGCGCTGCCGGCAACGGCGTGCGCACCGAGTTGCAGGCCGACTGCTACGCCGGGGTGTGGGCGCACTACGCGTCGACCGTCAAGCAGGAGAGCACCGGGGTGCCGTATCTGGAACCCCTGAGCGACAAGGACATTCAAGACGCGCTGTCGGCGGCGGCATCGGTGGGAGACGACCGCATCCAGCGGGCCGCGACCGGCCACACCAACCCCGAGTCGTGGACCCACGGCTCGTCGGAGCAGCGTCAGCACTGGTTCACGGTCGGCTACCAGACCGGTGACCCCAACCAGTGCGACACCTTCCGCGAACCGAACCTCGGCTAGCTCAGAACAGCGTCGGCTGCCCAAAAGCCTGTGCCTCGGCAAGCCGCTGCGGCGGGGTGGCATCGAATCGTCGCTGATCACCACCCAGCCGGTACTTGGTGATCAGCGGTGCCGCCCGCGCCCGTAGCTCGTCTCGATACGACGGCGGCAAATATGCTCCGCGCCGATACAACTCGCGATACCGCCCGACCAGCTGCGGATGGGTGCGCATCAGCCACGACATGAACCATCCCCGGGTCGATCCGCGCAAATGCAGCCCGAACACCGTGACACCCGTGGCCCCGGCCGACGCGATTTCGCACAACAGACCGTCGAGATGCTCGACGGAATCGGTCAGGTACGGCAGCACCGGCGCCACCATCACATGGCAGTCCAAGCCGGCGTCGCGAATCGCCGCGATCAATCCGAGGCGGGACTGCGGGGTGGGCGTACCCGGTTCGACCTGCTTATGCAGTTCAGGATCACCGACCGCGAGCGAGACGGCCAGGCTGACCGGCACCTGGCGGGCTGCGTCGACGATCAGCGGCAGGTCGCGGCGCAGCAGCGTGCCCTTGGTCAGGATCGACAGCGGCGTCCCCGAGCCGGCGAGCGCATTGATGATGCCCGGCATCAACGCATAGCGCCCCTCGGCCCGTTGATAGGGATCGGTGTTGGTGCCCAACGCGACGGTCTCACGCCCCCAGGATCTCCGGCCCACCTCGCGGCGCAGCACCTCGGCGACGTTCGTCTTGACGACGATCTGGGTATCGAAGTCGTTGCCGCAGTCCAGATCAAGGTACTCGTGCGTGGGCCGGGCGAAACAGTAGCGGCACGCGTGCGAACAACCGCGGTATCCGTTGACCGTGTACCGGAACGGCAACGCCACAGCGGCGGGAATTTTGTTCAGCGCGGACTTACACAGCACCTCGTGGAATGTGATCCCGTCGAACTGCGGTGTCCGCACGCTACGGACGAACCCGATGCGCCCCAATCCGGGCAGCGCGCCGTCGTCGACCTCGACGCCTTGGCTGTCCCACCGCATACTCTATTCGAACGCTTGTTCGATCTGATGTCAACCCAGCGGCGCTCTACCAGCGGTAGCAATCGCTGACTCGCGTCCTTTCAATCTGCCTGCGGCGAGCCGATTGTCATTTAAGCTGGACCACCGTGACGTCTGATTCCGACGCCCCCGGTAACAATAAAAATCTCAAGTGGGCAATGGGCGCGGTGGGCGCCGTAGCCGTGCTGGCGACGGTCGTCGCCGTGGTGTTGCTGTTCGGCGGCGGCGGGTCGGGGGCCCCGAAAGGGGCTGGACCCGATAATGGTTCGAACCAGGAGGCAGCGGCCGGGGTGGCCAGCGCCAAAGACACCGGGCCGGTCACCGTGATCACCGAAGACCCCAGCTGCGCAGCATGGACGGCGATCAACAGCGAGCTTGCCAACAGCGGCACAGGTCTTTGGAATGACCGGGATCGATCGGTTCCGGCCTCAGCGTGGACGCCGAAGTTGCGCGCGCAATTCATAGCGGCCGCGCAGTCGATGCGCGGTGCCGCGGCGCAAGCGGTCGGCCTGGTCAAGTTGACGCCGCATCGGGTAATGCGCGAGCTGTACCAGCAGTTCATCGCCTACGCACGCGCCTATGCCGAACGCATCCCCAAATACACGCCGGCCGATAACAACCTGGCGGGCGCCGCCAACAGCGCGTCGTCTGCGTTGGGAGCGATCTGCGCTGCGATCACCGACGGTCCCGCGGCTGCCCGGGGTCCGCTGGTGCCGCCTTCGGCGCCGCCCTCGGACATCGCCCCGGTGGGTAATCCCGTCAATCCGCATGCCCTTCCTGACCACCACCAATCCGGTTTGCGAGGACTGGAAGTCGGCGTTGGATCAGTTCGGCAAAGACACCGCTGAGTGGCAGAAGCTGGATCCCAACATCCCCGCGATCTATTGGAATCGCGAGCAGAAGGCCGTCAACTATGCGGTTGCCCCGGTAATGAACACCTATGCCGGCAAGCTGGAACAGCTTGGCCGACAGAGTGATAACGCGATCTGGCAGGATTTCGCCAACGTCTCCGCCCAGTATCGCCGCGCGTTCGTTGTGTCGCTGCCTACCTACACGCCGACCGACAACCACCTGGCCAACGCCGCTAACTACGTGTCGACCACAATCCTCGGCGCTTGCGCAGCGGTGGGCATGTAGTCATCCGGCGCGAGCCGACCGGCTGTAGCGCCACGGCGAATACGTCGCGAGAAAGTTGTGGCCCGCACACCGGGTGGTGTGCGGGCCACAGGGGTGTTGCGTGTATCAGGCCCAGCTGGAGCCGACGGCGGAGTCGGTGGAGTTCATGTTGTTGCCCGCCGTCTGGACCTTTTGGCCGTGCTGGTTGGCCTGCTCGTAGATGACCTGGAAGTTACGGCCCAATTGGGTGATGAACTCCTGGCAGGCCACCGAACCCGAGCCGCCCCAGAAGTCACCGGCGGCCAGCACATCGCGCACGATGGACTGGTGCTCGGCCTCCAGGGAGGCGGCCTGGGCGCGGATCAGGGCGCCGTGGGCGTCCACGTCGCCGAATTGGTAGCTGATCGACATTGCTGTTCTCCTCTAAAGACTTTGGTCGGTGACCGGCTAGCTGGACAGGATCTGCTGGGAGGCCTGCTCTTGGGTCTCGTAGTTGTTGGCGTCGCGGATCAAGCCGTCGCGCACCCCGTGCAGCATGTTGACGATGTTGCGGAACGCCTGATTCATCTGGCCCATGGTGTCGTAGGACGTCATCTGGGCCGTACCACTCCAGCCCGCACCGGCGATGTTTTGGCTCGATGCCCACATCTTGCGGGCCTCGTCCTCCACCGTCTGGGCGTGCATATCAAACCGGCCCGCCATCGCCCGCATCTCGTGCGGGTCAGTCATAAAACGCGTAGGCATATCTCTATCTCCTTATCTCGGTATCATTTGGGCGTTAATTGCGTTGTGCGGCAACGGCATCCCCCACCTCTCACCCGCCGGCCGGCGTACGGGTTTCGACTTTCACGGGAGCTGTCTTGGCCGCCTGGGTGCCCATGCCGCGGCCGCTGAGCGAACCCATCAGGGCTTGGGTGAACGGGCTGTTGGGCAGACCCGCGGACGGGTTCACCGGACTGACACTGGTCTCGGGCAACACCGGGGCCGCACGAACAGCCATCTCCGGCGCCTTGTTCGCCCAACTGTTCGGTATCGACAGCCCACCCAACCGATGCGCAGAGGCCAGCTGAGCGCTGATCGCCTGGGCCGCCCCGCGCATCTGGCCGGATATGCCGCCCATCAAGGCTTTCATCTTGGCGTCGACGAGCATGGAGACGTCGCCTAGCAGTGCCTGATTGCCCGCCTGCAGCGCCTGGCTGGCGTTCATCGACTGGGCCATGCTGATCAGCATGCGCGCGGGCATGCTGGCCATCATCGTCGCGTAGTAGGCGCCCTGAACCGGAAGGATCGAATCCGTCGCCGAGGCCACACCGGCCGGAGCAAGCGCGCTCAATAGCGTCGAGTCCCAGCTCGTCGGTACACCAAGATCGGTCAGCACGCTGGTCCAGTCGGTGTTCAGGTTCGTACGAGTTCGAAGTCAGATAATCGGTCAGCAGCGCCTCCAGGGCGGTGCCCAAATTACTGCTGCTGCTCGCCGAATTCGCTGTCGACTGGGCGGCCGCCGCCGCGTTGGCGGACGTGCCCCCGTCGCTGGTCGTCGGCGCCGGGGTCTGCTGCGGCAACGCGGTGGCCTGCTGGGAAACCACCGCGTAGGTGTCCATCGTCAGCCCGTCCTGGAACCACATCTCCATGTAGTGCGCCTCGGTGGCCGCGATCGCCGGAGTGTTCTGGCCCAGGAAGTTGGTGGCGATCAATGCCGCCAACAATGCCCGGTTGGCCGCAATCACCGCGGGCGGCACCGTGGCGTCGAACGCGCTCTCATAGGCAGCGGCAGCCAGCCTGGCCTGCGTACTGGTCTGGGCGGCTTGAACCGAGCTGCCCAGCAACCAGGCAATGTACGGCGCCGCCGCCGAAGCCATCCGCGCCGCCGACGGACCCAACCACGGCCCACCGGTCAACTGCTGGATCACCGATTGATACGAGGTGGCCGTGGACTCCAGGTCGGCGGCCAACTCATCCCACGCCGACGCTGCCGCCATCAACGGTCCCGACCCGGCCCCCGCATACATCAGGGCCGAATTGACCTCCGGCGGGAACATCATAAAACTCATTGCCCCCGGCCCCCCTTAGCCTGCAGCCGCGGCATTCGCCGTCTCAGCCAACGCATAGGCTCCCGCGCCGGAGCGCAACGCGGCCACCATCTGCTCATGCACTTCCGCCGCCTGTGTCGCGAGCTGCTGATATGCCATGCCCTGCCTGCCGAACTGCGCCGCCGTCATCGCCGACACGATATCCGATGCCGCCGGAGACAACCCCGTCGTCGGCGCCGCCGCAGCCGCATTGCGGGCCGCCATCGCATCACCGATTCCGGACAAACTTCCCGCAGCCCCCGACATCACATCGGGCTGCGCGGTTACGAACGACAACCTCCGACCTCCTTAAGACGACGTCACGCCCCGGTCCGCTCTTCGAAACTGTTAATTCGATTAACGTTTCTGAAGGGCGTTCATCGAGCGCACAACGGCTGGCCAATCGTAAATCACGAGCGCGCGTGCTGGGCTGAAAAAAAGCAAAGACATTCTGAACTTGCCGACATTTTTCAGGATGCCCGCACCGAACAATCTCCGGAAAGAGCACAAAGTCCCCAACCGCGTCCCGTTGAGGCAGTGCTATTAGACTTGCGCCAGTAGCACCTGTAGGGTGGCACGCCCGTCGTCGCGCGGCAGCAACGGGCGTCGCGGATCCCCCACTCCGGCGCCGAGCAGCTCCAAGCCTGCTTTCACAGTGATGGCCGCCCGCCTGCCGCGACGAACTCCAGCAACGGCTTAAGCTCGGTGTGAACCGCTTGCGCTCTTGGTAATTCGCCTGAGCAGACTGCATCATGCCTGTCGATACAGAGCTGCGGCCGCAAACCCGGCGCCGCCGCACACCAACCGGCAGCACCTGCCTGCGGCGGCCTCCAACACCAGCGGGATGTTGCCGTTGCAGAACGGCAACCGGCTGCCGCTGAGCCGGTCGATGCGCTGCATCCGGGCGAGGTCGCCAGTGGACTCTTTAACCATTGTGACGTTGTCGATCGCGTCAAACATCTGCACCAAAATATCGACCCCGATAGTTGCCAGGTTGTTGTACATCATGATCGGAATCCTGATGACGTATCCGATACTGAGAAAATGCTTAAAAATTTCGCGATCGGAAAGCGTCCAGTAAGGCACCGGGAACACCATCATCGCGTCGGCGCCGGCCTGTTGTGCATACTGCGCACGCCGCGTCGTCATGGCGGTCGACGAGCCACTGGATTAGGCGATGATGCCGTGGACAAACGTGCGCAAACCCCACACTCGACGGCAGGTATGAAGGAGGGGTGAGCGACGGAATCGGCCGCCGGACGCTACTGGCGACGGGCGCGGCAGCGGCCATCGTCGGCGCGGGTGCCGGTGTGGGCGGGGTTGCGCTGCTTGGGTCACCCGGTCGCGGCCCCAGTCTTTGGACCCGGCCTGATCAGAGCGGCGCACAACCGGTCGGCGGCCTGCATCTGCAATTCGGTAAGGATGCTTCCACCGAAATCGTTGTCTCATGGCACACCACCGACGCGGTGCGCAACCCGCGAGTGATGGTCGGCACGCCGACGTCCGGCTTCGGCCGCGTCGTGCAAGCGGAGACCCGAACCTACCGTGACGCGAAGTCCAAGACCGAAGTTCGCGTCAACCACGCCCGGCTGGACAACCTGGCTCCCGACACCGACTATGTTTACGCGGCGGTGCACGATGGCACCAACCCCGAGCTGGGCGCCGTTCGAACCGCGCCGTCAGGACGAAAACCGTTCCGCTTCACAAGTTTCGGAGATCAGGCAACCCCGACGCTGGGTCGGCTGAAGAACAACAGCTACCGCAGCGACAATCTCGGCTCGCCCGCGGCCGGGGACACCACGACCGCCATCGAACGTCTCGGTCCGCTGTTCAACCTCGTCAACGGCGACCTGTGCTACGCCAACCTCGCGCATGACCGCATCCGCAGCTGGTCGGACTGGTTCGACAACAACACACGCTCGGCGCGCTACCGGCCATGGATGCCCGCGGCGGGCAACCATGAAAACGAATTAGGCAACGGACCGGTCGGCTACGCCGCCTACCAGACCTACTTCGCCTTGCCCGACTCTGGATCCGACGCCGAACTGCGGGGGCTGTGGTATTCGTTCACCGCCGGCTCGGTGCGAGTGATCAGCCTCAACAACGACGACGTCTGCTTCCAGGACGGCGGAAACTTCTACGTACACGGATACTCGGGTGGCGCGCAAAAGCGTTGGCTGGAAACCGAACTCGCTGATGCGCGAGCAGACCGGCGAGTCGACTGGGTGGTCGTCTGCATGCACCAGACGGCGATCTCCACCGCTGATCACACCAACGGCGCCGACCTGGGCATCCGGCAAGAATGGCTGCCGCTGTTCGACCGGTACCAGGTCGACCTGGTGGTGTGCGGTCACGAGCACCACTACGAACGCTCGCATCCGGTGCGCGGAGCACAAGACACCGAAACCAGAACGCCGATCCCGGTCGACACCCGCGCCGACGTGATCGACACCAGCAAGGGAACTGTGCACCTCGTGATCGGAGGCGGCGGCACATCGGTCCCGTCGAACACCATGTTCTTCCCACAGCCCAAATGCCGCGTGCTCACCCGAGTCGGCCAGTTCGATCCGGAGATCGGGCGCAAGGCACCGATCTATGTGCTGGAGGATGCGCCGTGGTCGGCGTTTCGTGACCGCGAAAACCCTTACGGCTTCGTGGCTTTCGACGTCGACCCGGGCTCGCCGGGCGGCAACACGTCGATCAAGGCGACGCATTACGCGGTCAACGGCCCCTACGGGGCGATCAGCGTGGTCGAACAATTCACGCTGACCCGGCCCCGCCGCGGCTAAGCGCAGTGGGCGCCTACGCTTGCCGGCATGACGACTTCCGATCTTCCGTTGGCCGGCAGGGTTGCTTACGTGACGGGCGCCGCCCGCGGCCAGGGCCGCTCGCACTGCATCAGGCTGGCCAGGGCCGGAGCCGACATCGTCGCGATCGACGCCTGCGCACCGGTCACTGCGCATAACGGCTATCCCCCGTCGCAGCCGGAGGACCTCGCCGAGACGGTGAATCTGGTGGAGGGTGAGGGACGCAAGGTTCTCGCTTCGGAAGTCGACGTCCGCGACGCGGCCGGCCAGCAGCGCGTGGTCGGCGAGGCCATTGAGCAGTTCGGCCGGCTGGACATCGTGGTCGCCAACGCCGGTGTGTTGAATTGGGGCCGGCTGTGGGAGATTTCGGCGGAACAGTGGCAGGACATCCTCGACATCAACCTGACCGGGCTGTGGAACACGATCAAGGCGGTGGTGCCGCCGATGATCGAAGCCGGCAACGGCGGCTCGATCATCACGATCAGTTCGGCGGCCGGAATCAAGGCCGTTCCCGGCTGCGGCCACTACTGCGCCAGCAAGTTCGGGGTGGTCGGGCTGACCAACTCGCTTGCCGTCGAGCTCGGCGAGTTCGGCATCCGGGTCAACTCCGTGCATCCGTACGGCACGGATACTCCGATGGGCAACGACGTCTCGATGTACCAGGTGTTCGCCGACCACCCGAACTACATCCACAGCTTCTCCCCCGGCGCGCTTCCGACGGAATCGCTCGCCGCCCCGGATCTGATCTCCGACATTGTGGTGTGGCTGGCCAGCGATGCGTCATCGTTGGTGACGGCGGCTCAAATTCCCGCCGACAAGGGGTATTTGAAGATCTAGCGGCGATCACTCAGCAAAATCTGGATTGTTTCTCAGTAATTTGTTAGGTTGGACCGCGCCCGACTTAAAGCCAACGCTTGCCTTAGGGAGGGCCGGATGACTCGTCGTCGTGTACTGGGTCTCGGGGCGAGCGCGGGCGCGTTCTTCACCTTCGGCATGACACCGTTGCTCAGCGCGCCGGTCGCCAACGCCGACGAGTTCGACGTGATCCTCGACCCCATCATCAATTCGCTGTCCAGCATCGACCCCGCATTAGGCGCGGATGTGAGCGCGTTGGCGACAAGCTTCGATCCGACGTTCGCCGACAGCGCAGCTTCTCCCGCTTTGACCGCTGCGACCCCCGACTTCACCGAACTGTTCAACCAGTACGTGTACACGCCGACACACACCGCCATCGAAGACTGGATCAACAGCAACCTCGGTCAGCAGGTCGACGGCTTCATCAACTCGGCGGCCGGGTCATATGTGATTGGCAACGGTGCACCCGGGACGGAGGCTGACCCGAGCGGTGGCGCCGGCGGTTGGTTGTTCGGCGACGGCGGGCCAGGCTGGAACAGCACCGAGGCCGATGTCGCCGGCGGTAACGGCGGCGCTGCCGGGATCGTCGGCGACGGGGGGGTCGGCGGCGACGGTGGCGCCGGCGCTGACGGTGGCGACGGCGGTGCCGGCGGATCGTTCTTGGGCAACGGCGGCGACGGCGGCAACGCCGGCGCCGGCAACACCCCCGACGGTTTGCCCGCTCTTGGTGGGGCCGGCGGCGAAGCCGGCGCGTTCGGCATCCACGGCATGGTCGGCGACTACGGCACCACCGGCGACCCGTCGGGCACCGACTCCATCGGGACCACCGGCAGCTGGCTCACCAACAGCGACGGACAGGTCGTCATCCTGCACGGGCTCAACGAGGTGTACAAGGTGGCGCCCGGTGAGCCCAGCGCCGACGGGTTCAGCGACGACGACGCAGCGTTCCTGGCCGCCAACGGCTTCAACGCTGTGCGAGTGGGCATCATCTGGTCTGACCTCGAGCCCGAGCCCGGCGTCTTCAACACCGCTTACCTGACCTCGATCGAGCAGACCGTGCAAACCCTGGGCAACCACGGCATCTACAGCATCCTGGACTTCCACCAGGACGCCTACAGCAGCGAGTTCGGCGGCGAAGGTGCGCCGTACTGGGCGGTGCAGACCGGCGGTGCGGCCAACCCCTCGCTGCCCTTCCCGTACAACGAATTCTTCAATCCGGCCGAGACCCAGGCCTGGGATTCGTTCTGGTCGAATGCCGACGCGCCGAACGGCATTGGGCTAGAAGACAATTACTCGCAGATGTTGGAGTATGTCGCCAACGCCTTCAACGGCAACTCCAACGTGGCCGGTTTCGAGCTCATGAACGAGCCGTCGCCGGGATCAGACACGGTCTCGACCCTGTTCGGCAGCCCGTACTTCGACGGCCAGCAGTTGACCCCGTTCTACGACCAGGGGGCGGACGCGATCCGGGCCGTCGACCCGAACACACCGATCTTCTACGAACCCAACGTCCTCTTCGACGCGGGTGTACCGACGCATCTGGGCACCGTGGACGCCACCAACACTGTCTTCTCATTCCACGACTACTGCGAGTTCGACCTGGGGTCCCTGGGTTGCGTGCCGAGCGTCAACGCAATCGTCGGCAACGCCGAGAATTACGCAGAGGCGCAAGGAATTCCGGCATTCATGACTGAGTTTGGAGCCACCAGCGACCAGGCACAGCTCACTGCCCCGATGCAAGGCGCCAACGACAACCTGATCGGTTGGACGGAGTGGGCATACAGCGGCCAAGGCGACATCACCACCTCCGCATCTCCGCCGAGTTCGGAGTCGCTGGTGTACAACCCGGAGTTGCCACCGACCGGCTCCAACGTCAACGCCGCCAACCTGGACACCCTCGCCGAGCCCTATCCGCAGGTGATTTCGGGTACCCCGGACTCGTTCTTGTTCGCCAACGGCACTTTCGACTTCAGCTACTCAACCGAGGAGGCCGACGGCATGGGCAGCTTCCCCGCCGGCTCACAGACCACCATCTCGGTGCCGGCGGTCGAGTTCCCGAATGGCTATGAGGTGAGCGTCACCGGCGGACAAGTCGTCTCGGCGCCCGACGCCCCCGAACTGGTCATCGCGTCCAGCGCCGGCGCCAGCACCGTCAGCGTCATGGTGACCACCACCACCGACGGCGGAGCCGGAGCGGGGTGAACCGCGCGGCTACCGCTGCTGCCACCATGCGGTGATGGCATTGGCGAAGTCGGTCGGCGCGTCTGACTGGAGATAGTGCCCGGCGCCGGCAAGCACGACGGTGTGATGCCGGGGCATCAGGGATTCCCAACGGCGACGTTCCTTGGCGCGGAAAGCCACGTCAGCATCGCCCCAGATGATGAGCGTCGGTAGGTCGGCCAACGACGGCAGGCCACGCTCGACGTCGGCGAGAAAAGCCCGGGCCCGGGTGATGTCCTTAGGGAAGACAGCACTTGACGAGCGTCGTTGCGGCGTGGGTAACGCCTGCCGATAGTGAGCCATCTCGGCCGCGGTAACGCGCCGGCGACGGTGACCGGCAGGGATCATGACATTGACGAACAAGTTGAGGTGTCTGATGAGTTGGCGGCCAACCAGGCCACCCATCAAGCGGGAAAAAACTTCAAAATGCATGTCTCCGTTCACCGGCCATGCCCAGGTGTTTCCCAGTACCAGGCCGGAGAATCGGTCCCGGCGCGCCAGCACCGCACTCAGGCCGATCGGTCCGCCCCAGTCCTGCGCGATCAGGGTGACGTCACGCAGATCGAGGCGGTCGACGAATTCGCTCACCACCCGCGCATGGTCGCCGGGATGGAACTGGTATCCGGGCGCTGCGGTCGAAAGCCCAAACCCCGGATAGTCCAGCGCGACGCATCGGAACGACCCGGACAGCGCGGTGATCACGTCGCGGTAGACAAACGACCAGGTGGGGTTGCCATGCAACATCAGCAGAACCGGCCCGCGGCCCTCGTCGACGTAGTGGACGACATTGCCGCCCAACTCTAGAAACCGGCTTTCGAACGGAAACAGTTCGTCGTCAACCCAGTCCGGCCGCACGGCCGTACCGGACGATTCTGCCGACATCCGACACCACCACCATTGCTTTGTCAGAACAACTGCACTTTAGGGTATGCGCCGTGCTCGGCTGACGATGGTAACGTCATTACCGCTTCTGGCCAGTGTGACTCTCCGGAGATGTCATATGCATTCACGCAAGCTGCCGTCATGACCGAGACGGCGTCGACGCATGTCGGCGAATCGGTGGCGGCATTCGCCGAGCGGGCCCGCGCGTGGCTCGCCGAGACCATGCCGCGCATCGACGACCCGCAAAACCCGCCCTTCGCCGACCGTGGCGACGAGGCGTCATGGCAGCACGTCCGGGAATTGCAGCGACGGCTCTACGACGGCGGCTTCGCCGGAATCTGCTTTCCCACCGAGTATGGCGGGCTCGGTCTGGACATCGAGTATCAGAAGGCTTTCGACGCCGAAAGCGCTTGCTACGAAATGCCGTTGATTCTCAATGTGCCGACCTTCACCATCTGCTGTCCGACGATCCTCGACACCGGCAGCGAAGAACAGAAACGGCAACATATTTCGGCGGCACTGCGCGGCGATGAGGTGCTCGTCCAGTTGCTTTCCGAGCCCAGCGGCGGCTCCGATTTGGCGGGTGTGATCACGCGCGCCGAGCGGCGCGCCGACAAGTGGGTGGTCAACGGCGCCAAGACGTGGAGCACCGGAGCCTTCGCCGCCGACTATGGACTGCTGCTGGCCAGAACGAACTGGGACGTGCCCAAACACGAAGGCCTGACGATGTTTCTGGTGCGCATGGACAGCCCGGGCATCACGCTGCGGCGGATCAAGCAGGTCAACGGTTCCACCGAGTTCTGCGAAGAGTTCTTCGACGACCTCGAGCTCAGCGACGACGCGGTGGTCGGCGAAGTCGACAACGGCTGGGAGGTGGCCTCGCGTCAGCTGTATCACGAGCGGCGCGCGGTCGGCGGCGGCTCGGAATTCGCCAGCGGCAGCGGTCCCGAGAACAACCAGGAACAGCCACCCGACTACACCGCGATGATCCAGGCGGCCGGGCTGGCCGACAACGAGCGTGTGCGCGAAGCGGCCGGCCGGGCGCTGACCCACCGCGCGGTGTGGGAGCAGTTGATCGACCACGTCTACCGCGGTGTGCTGGATGGCTCACTTCCCTCGACGGCCGGTACGCTCATCCGACTTTTCCAGGCCGAGGAAGTTGCGCTTGAGATCGACACCGCGCTGGCGATCGCCGGCAGCGCTGGCGTCGTCGACGGGCCCGCCGAGCTGCTCTTCGTCGGCGAACGCTATCTGTCTCGGCAAACCGCGGCGCTCGGCGGCGGCACAACAGAGATGGCCCGCAACGTGATCGGCGAACGGATACTGGGCTTTCCCCGCGAATACGCCGCCGACCGCGGGGTGCCGTTCAACCAGGTCAAGCACAGCCGAAGCTGATCGGCGGTCGACTTCCCGAGTGTCCCAGTAGTCCCAAGAAACTTGGGATATGCAGATGTGCCCGGCTCTCAGCGACAACTTCCTGACCTCGTCCGACATCGACGTGATTGTCGCTCGCAGGCGGGCACAAAGCCACACCGTCCCCGTGGTGATTGCTGTGGCCTGAGTGAACTATGATCTCAAACGCGAGAGCACATCGGCGACAACAGAATCCGTCGCCACGTCGACTTGCTCACCGGTCGAAAGATCCTTCACGCCAACAGTTCCGGCCTCGATGTCGCGGTCGCCGGCGACCAGAGCCAGGCGCGCCCCGGACCGGTCCGCCGCACGCATCGCGCCCTTCATGCCGCGGTCGCCGTAAGCCAGATCCACCCGCACACCGGCGGCGCGCAGCTGTCCGGCCAGCACCGCCAACCGCAGCTTGGCCTGCTCGCCCAGTGGAACCCCGAACACGTCGCACCGGGTGGTCTGTCCGACGTCTTTGCCCTCGGCCCGCAACGCCAACAGGGTGCGGTCCACGCCGAGACCGAACCCGATACCCGACAGATCCTGCCCGCCGAGCTGGCGCATCAAACCGTCGTAGCGGCCGCCGCCACCGATACCGGACTGCGCGCCCAATCCGTCATGCACGAACTCGAACGTGGTCTTGGTGTAGTAGTCCAAGCCGCGGACCATCCGCGGATTGATGACATAGCGCACGCCCAGCGCGTCGAGGTGCGCCAGTACGGTGTCGAAATGCTGCTTGGCCACATCGGAGAGGTGGTCGAGCATCACCGGGGCATCGGCCGTCAGTGCCTTGACTTCCGGACGCTTGTCGTCGAGCACCCGCAGCGGGTTGACCTGCGCACGCTTACGGGTTTCCTCGTCGAGGTCAAGCTGAAATAGGAAATCCTGCAACAGTTCCCGGTACTGCGGACGGCAGGTGTCGTCACCCAGCGAGGTGATTTCCAGCCGGAACCCGTCAAGGCCCAGCGAGCGGAATCCGGCATCGGCGACGGCGATCACCTCGGCATCCAGCGCAGGGTCGTCGATACCGATCGCCTCCACACCGACCTGCTGCAACTGGCGGTAGCGGCCGGCCTGCGGCCGCTCGTAGCGGAAGAACGGGCCCGCGTAACACAGCTTGACCGGCAGCGCCCCGCGGTCCAGGCCGTGCTCGATCACCGCGCGCACCACCCCGGCAGTGCCCTCCGGTCGCAGCGTCACCGAGCGGTCGCCGCGGTCGGCGAAGGTGTACATCTCCTTCGACACCACGTCAGTGGACTCGCCCACCCCACGCGCGAACAGCGCGGTGTCCTCGAAGATCGGCAGCTCGATGTCGCTGTAGCCGGCCCGCACGGGCGGCGTCAAGCAGACCTGAGCGGACCGCGACGAACGCCACCGAATCCGGCGGGACGTAGTCCGGCACACCCTTTGGCCCGGAGAACGATGTGAACTCGCTCACGGGCTCAGCCCTTCCAGAAACGGGTTGAACCGCCGCTCTGCACCAATGGTCGTGGCATTGCCGTGGCCGGGGAGCACCAGCGTGTTGTCGTCGAGGACCAACAGCTTGCCGACGATCGAGCGAATCAGGTCACGGCCGCTGCCGCCGAACAGGTCGGTCCGGCCGACCGAGCGCTCGAACAGGGTGTCGCCGGTGAACACCAATCTCCTTGTCGTCGGTGACGCGGAAGACCACCGAGCCCCGGGTGTGGCCGGGCGTGTGGTCGACGGTCACGCTGATCCCGCCGAGGTCGATCTTGTCGCCGTCCCGGTCGAGCTCGATGACCTGTTTGGGCTCGCGGAAGATCGCCGCCAGCAGCAACTGCCCCAGCCGCGGACCGAAGTCTTTGATCGGGTCGGTCAGCATGAACCGGTCCTCGGGATGAATGTATGCGGGGCAGCCGAAGGTGTCGGACACCTTCTGTGCGGACCAGATGTGGTCGATATGGCCGTGGGTGAGCAGCACCGCCGCCGGGGTCAGCCGATTCTTGTCCAGAATGCGCCGCAACTGGCCCATCGCACGCTGGCCAGGGTCGACGATGATGGCGTCCGCCCCAGGGTGCGGCGCCAGCACATAGCAGTTGCACTGCAACAGCCCGGCGGGAAACCCGGTGATCAACACGATCTCCAGTTTCCCATTGCCCGATCGAGCAATGGGCCGCGCCACCCCTATCCAGCATCAACTGGCACACTCTCCTTGGTCAGATGAACCTTTGGTCAGATGAACCCCTGACGCAGCACACAACCACGGAGGGATCTCGGCGGTGCCGACCAACGAACAGCGACGTGCGACAGCCAAGCGCAAACTCGAGCGGCAGCTGGAACGCCGCGCCCAGCAGGCTCGTCGTCGTCGGAAGCTCGCCCTCGTTGGAGGGTCGGTTGCCGCAGTGGTCGTGGTCGCCGCAGTGGTAGCCACCGTCGTGCTGACCAATCAGGAGCACAAGAACAAGCAGGCGTCGGCAAGCGCGGGCTCGTCCACCACTGCCGCTACGGGCAGCCCGTCGGGGATACCGCCGCTGCCGCCGTTCAAGCCGGCCGCCGACGTGGGCGCCAACTGCCAGTACGAGCCTTCGGCAGAACAGGCCAGCAAGCCGGCGACCCTGCCGAGGCAGGGCAAGGTGCCCACCGACCCGGCGCAGGTCAGTGTCAGCATGGTCACCAATCAGGGCAACATCGGCCTGCTGCTCGCCAACAACGAATCACCTTGCACCGTCAACAGTTTCGTCAGCCTGGCGCAGCAGAAGTTCTTCGATAACACCCAATGCCACCGGCTGACCGCCTCGCCGACATCGTCGGTGTTGCAGTGCGGCGACCCGACCGGCGACGGCAGCGGCGGCCCAGGCTATCAGTTCCCCAACGAGTATCCGACCGACCAGTACAAGCCCGACGATCCCGCGGTGCACGAGCCGGTGGTCTACCCGCGCGGCACCCTGGCCATGGCCAACGCCGGACCGAACACCAACGGCAGTCAGTTCTTTATGGTGTACAAGGACACTCAGCTGCCGCCCGAATACACCGTTTTTGGCAAGATCCAACAGGACGGCCTGGCTACCCTGGACAAGATCGCCAAGGGCGGCGTTGCCGGTGGTGGCCAGGACGGCCAGCCAACCACCGAAGTCACGATCAAGTCGGTACGGCTGGACTGACCGCGCCTTCGGCTAACAGGAGAACTCTTTGTGCAGGTGACGACATTCGGGCGCTATCAGCTTCTCGATTTAATCGGCCGTGGCACGACAGGGAAGGTCTACCGAGCCACTGATACTCATGGCACCGCCCCCGACCATGTAGTCGCCCTCAAGGTGCTGGCCGCGGACCTGGCCGAGGACCCAGAGTTCCTCGCGCAATTCCGCCGCGAGGTAGCCATGGCGGCCGGTCTCAACCACCCGCACGTGGTGCCGATCCACAACTATGGCGAAATCGACGGTCGGCTGTATGTGGACATGCAGCTGATCGACGGCAGCAGCCTCGGTCGCCTGATCAGAAACGAAGGCGGCCGCCTGCTTCCCGCACGCGCGGTCGCGATGATCGAGCAAGTCGCCGGGGCACTCGACAGCGCCCACCGAGCGGGGCTGGTCCATCGCGACGTCAAGCCGGCGAACGTGCTGGTCGGGCTGGGCGATGTCGTCTACCTGACCGACTTCGGGATGGCGCGCAGCGCCGAGGCTACCGCCGTGAACAGCATGGGCCATGTCCCTGGCGCCTATATGGCACCCGAAAGGTTCAGCGGCGCAGGCGATTCCCGCTCTGATGTGTATTCGCTCGCCGGGGTCTTGCTGAAATGCCTGACCGGCCAACAGCCTTTTCCGGGAGACAGCCTCGAAGAGCAGCGTGCCGGGCATCTGACCGCCTCACCGCCGCGGCCCTCGATGTCCTCCCCCGGTATCGCGCCGGCGTTCAACGCAGTGATCGCCGCGGGAATGGCGAAAAACCCGCAGGCTCGCTACCAGACGGCCGGGCAGTTCGCCGAGGCCGCACGAGCAGCGTTGGAAAACCGCTTCATCCCACCGCCGAGCCCTCCTTCGGGCCCGCCGCTGGCAGCTGGGTCGCAGCCCGCCCCGCAATCGCGCCGCGAGCAGCCCGGCCCGGCTGCACCACCTCCCGACAGAGAACACACGCTGGCTGTCCTCGGCGGGTTGGCCGCGGCGATGGCGGCGGTGTTCGGCGTTTTCGCATTGGTGATCGTCACCGCCACCACTTCGGATCACGGCGACAGCGCGACGTCGTCGGCCGCCCCGACCAGCACGTCCGCGACCACTGCGACCACCACGTCGACCCCGGCCGCACGGCCGGCTAGCCCGCAGCTGCCGCCATTCGTCCCCTCCGCGACTTTGGGGGCCAACTGCCAGTACCTGCCGTCCTCCGATGCTGCCGGCAACGCGGTGACCCCACCGACGGCCGGCGAAGTGTCAACCGATCCCGCTGGGATCGTCGTGAACATCGTCACCAATCGGGGCAACATCGGCCTGAAGCTCGCCAACAATGAATCACCCTGCACCGTCGATAGTTTCGTCAGCCTGGCGAAACAGAAGTTCTTCGACGACACCCAATGCCACCGACTGACCACCGCGCCCGGCTTGTCGGTGTTGCAGTGCGGCGACCCGAAAGGCGACGGCACCGGCGGGCCCGGATATCAATTCGCCGACGAATACCCGGCCGATCAGTACCCGCCCGGCGATCCGGCGATGAAGAAACCCGTCCTGTATCCGCGGGGCACGCTGGCGATGGCCAACGGCGGACCCGGCACCAACGGCAGCCAGTTCTTCATGGTGTACCGGGACTCGCAGTTGCCGCCGGCCTACACCGTGTTCGGCACCATCGACGCCACCGGACTGGCGACGCTGGACAAGATCGCCAAGGGCGGCGTCGCCGGCGGCGGCGACGACGGTCCGCCGGCCACCACCGTCACGATCACCTCGGCGCGGGTGAGCTGATCGCCCGGTTTCTGTCCACGTAGGTTTGCGCTGCGCGCCGAATGAAGTCTTCGGTGGGCGTCGGATGCCAGCCGAGTTCACGGGTGGCTTTGTCATGACTGGCCGGCGAGGTCAGCTCGATCAGCCGGGCGCTCTGCCTGCTGATCGGGATGTCGCGGTGCAGCAGCGATCCGACGGCGTCGGACAGACGCGCGAACCCGTACATCAGTGCCATCGGGATACCCAGCCGTGGCGGTCGCGCGCCGACTGCCTCCGCGGCGATGGTCACCAGTTCACGCTGCGTCATGTAACGCTCAGAAATGATGTAGCGCTCGCCGATTCGTCCTCGTTGGGCGGCCAGCAGCAGCGCGTCGGCGACGTCGTCGATACCGACCACCTCGGCCCCGACGCCGCGGATGTAGAACGGCAGTTTTCCGAGCGCGGCGAGCTGGACGAACATCCCCTGGCGCGGTTGCCAATCGGGCGGTCCGTATGGATTCGACACGTTGGCCACCACCGCGGGCAGCCCGTGGTCGGCGACGTAGGACATCACCAAGTGTTCGGCCTGGCGTCGCGACTCGATGTAACTGCCGGCTTGGTCAGACCAGTTGAAAGGGGTGTCCTCGTCGACGGTCTCGCCGTTGCGGCCGATCGCGATGGTGCCGATAGTGCTCAGGAAGACGAAGCGCTGCAGATTCGCGTTCACCGCCACGTCGAGCACGTTGCGAAGGCCGTCGACGTTGGTCTCGAACAGCGGGGCCGGATCTCGCAGCTCCGCCCTGGTGTCGACGACGCAGTAGTAGACGACGTCGCGATCGGTCATGGCCGCAGCAACATCGGCGGTGTCGGAGATGCCGCCGTAATACCGCTCGACGTCCAGGTCCTTCGATTCCCTTCGTGGAACTGGACTTTCGCAACAGAACCCGGACATCGGCACCACCAGACACCAGGTGACGGGTGACGCAGGCACCGACATTGCCGCTCGCTCCCATCACGAGCGCCCGCTGTCCGGCCGTGGTCATCTGCTCGCTGTCCGAGGACATGGGCAGTTACTGTAATACCGACGGTAAGAGGCGCTGCGGTCAGGCGGCCGACGTCACCCGGTAGACGTCGTACACGCCTTCGACATTGCGGACCACGTCGAGCAGATGCCCCAGATGCTTGGGGTCGCCCATCTCGAAAGTGAACCGGCTGATCGCGACCCGATCACCCGAGGTGGTCACCGACGCCGAGAGGATGTTCACCTTCTCGTCGGCCAGTACGCGGGTGACATCGGACAGCAGCCGGTGCCGGTCGAGCGCCTCGACCTGAATGGCCACCAGGAACACCGACGACGGCGACGGCGCCCAGCGCACCTCGATGATCCGCTCGGCCTGCTGCTGCAGCGACGCGGCGTTGGTGCAGTCGGTGCGGTGCACGCTGACTCCCCCGCCGCGGGTGACGAAACCCATGATCTGGTCGCCGGGCACCGGCGTGCAGCACTTGGCCAGCTTGGTCAGCGACGCCCGGGCGCCGGGCACCGCCACCCCGACATCGTCGGTGCTGCGCGGGCGCCGCGGCATGGTCGCCGGGGTGGACCGCTCGGCCAGATCCTCCTCGGCCTGGTCGATACCGCCGAGCTCGGCCAGCAGCCGCTGCACGACATGCTTGGCCGAGACATGACCCTCACCGACCGCGGTGTAGAGCGCCGACACGTCGGCGTAGTGCAGCTCGTTGGCCACCGCCGCCATGGACCCGCCGTTGACCAAGCGCTGCAACGGAAGTCCGCCGCGGCGCACCTCGCGGGTGATCGCGTCTTTGCCGGTCTCCAGCGCCTCCTCGCGGCGCTCCTTGGCGAACCACTGGCGGATCTTGGCTTTGGCGCGCGGTGACACCACGAACTGCTGCCAGTCCCGCGACGGCCCGGCGTTGGCCGCCTTGGAGGTGAAAACCTCGACGACTTCGCCGTTTTCCAGCTTGCGCTCCAGCGCCACCAGCCGGCCGTTGACCCGGGCGCCGATGCAGCGGTGACCCACCTCGGTGTGCACGGCGTAGGCGAAGTCCACCGGCGTCGACCCGGCCGGCAGCGTGATCACATCGCCCTTCGGGGTGAACACGAAGATCTCTTGTACCGCAAGGTCGTAACGCAGCGACTCGAGGAACTCGCCGGGGTCGGCGGCCTCCCGCTGCCAGTCGAGCAGCTGGCGCATCCAGGCCATGTCGTCGATCTCGGCGGCGGCGTGCGGATGCGGAACTCCGTTGCGGCCCTTGGCTTCCTTGTAGCGCCAGTGCGCCGCGATGCCGTATTCGGCGGTGCGGTGCATGTCGCGGGTGCGGATCTGCACCTCCAGCGGCTTGCCCTCCGGGCCGACGACGGTGGTGTGCAGCGACTGGTACACCCCGTAGCGCGGCTGGGCGATGTAGTCCTTGAACCGGCCGGCCATCGGCTGCCACAGCGAATGCACCACGCCGACAGCGGCATAACAGTCCCGGATCTCGTCGCACAGGATGCGGATGCCGACCAGGTCGTGGATGTCGTCGAAGTCGCGGCCCTTGACGATCATCTTCTGGTAGATCGACCAGTAGTGCTTGGGCCGTCCCTCGACCATCGCGTTGATCTTCGACGCGTTGAGCGTGGCGACGATCTCGGCGCGCACCTTGGCCAGGTAGGTGTCGCGCGACGGCGCCCGGTCGGCGACCAGTCGCACGATCTCCTCGTACTTCTTGGGATGCAGGATCGCGAACGACAGATCCTCCAGTTCCCACTTGACCGTGGCCATACCCAGCCGATGTGCCAGCGGCGCAATGACTTCCAGTGTTTCGCGGGCCTTGCGGGCCTGCTTCTCCGGCGGCAGGAAGCGCATGGTGCGCATGTTGTGCAGCCGGTCGGCGACCTTGATCACCAGCACCCGCGGGTCGCGCGCCATCGCGATGATCATCTTGCGGATCGTCTCGCCCTCGGCGGCGCTGCCCAGCACCACCCGGTCCAGCTTGGTCACCCCGTCGACGAGATGGCCGACCTCTTCGCCGAAATCGGCGGACAGCGCCTCCAGCGTGTAGCCGGTGTCCTCGACGGTGTCGTGCAGCAGGGCGGCCACCAGCGTGGTGGTGTCCATGCCCAGCTCGGCGAGGATGTTGGCCACCGCCAGCGGGTGGGTGATGTAGGGGTCCCCCGAATGCCGCAGCTGGCTGGCGTGCCGCTGCTCGGCGACCTCGTAGGCCCGCTGCAGCAGCGACAGGTCGGCCTTCGGATAGATCTCGCGGTGCACCGCCACCAGCGGTTCGAGCACCGGGCTGAGCGCGCTGCGCTGGGCGGTCATCCGCCGGGCCAGCCGGGCCCGGACCCGGCGCGAGGCGCTGCTCGATGTCTTCAGGCTTATCGAGGCGCGGCCGCCGTGGGCTCGGCGGCCGAAGGTAGTCGGCGACCTGCAGCGGCTCGGTGGGCGGCTGGACCGCCGTGCCTTTGTCGTCCGCCAAGTTCGTCACCTCCGCCGTTCAAGGATATAGCTGCTGGAGCGATTTGCCCGCGCTGTCGCGGAGCTAGATAACGCGCAGGCTGTGCACCGGCAGCGGCGCCACCAGGCCTCGACCGCCCAGCGCGGTCAGCTCCAGGACCACCGCGGCCGTCGTCACCTCGGCGCCGGCCTGCTCGAGCAGACCGCTGCGCCGCGGCCACCGTGCCCCCGGTGGCCAGCACGTCGTCGACGATGACAACGTCGGCAGACCGGCCAATTCGATCCCGTCGGCGGGGATCTCCAGGCGTCGCGGTGCCGTACTCGAGCTGGTACTGCTCGGCTGCGCACCGGCGGCGGCAGCTTGCCGCCCTTGCGGATGGCCAGCACCCCGGTGCCCAGCCGGTCGGCCACGGCGCCGCCGATCAGGAATCCGCGAGCGTCGATACCGGCGATCAGGTCGGCGCCCGACGCCACTCGGCCAGCGCGTCGGTGACCGCGGCCAGCCCGCGGCGGTCGGCGAACACCGGGGTCAGGTCCTTGAACTGGACGCCGGCCGTCGGGAAATCGGCGACCTCCCGGGTCAGCGACGCGATGAGGTCCGCGACCGAATCGCCGTCGGCCGCCGTCACCGCACCAGCACCCATCGGTCCATGTTCCAGCCGGCCCCCCACCGGCTGGGGTTGGCGCTGACGGCATACATCTTCTTCGACGCCAGCAAAGTCCGCTGCTGGCGATACAGCGGCAACGTCGGCATATCGCCCCACAGCACCGGCGCGCTCTGCGCCAGCAGCCGGACCAGCTCGGCGGGGTCGGCCGACACCGCCAGCGCGCTGATGATCCCGTCGATCTGACCGTTGGTGTAGCCGGACAGGTTGTTGCCGTTGCCGGTATGCAGGTCGTAGGCGTCCATCGCCGACGACCCGGTGGAGCCGCTGCCGGTCGCGCCGCCGGTGCTGGCCAGCAGCACGTCGATCTTGCCGTCTCGCAGCGTCTGCGGGCCGGTGGAGTCGGAGGTGACGTCGGAGACCGTGATACCGGCCGGGCGCGCAGGCCTTGGCGATCGCGCCGACAATGGCGGCCAGCCGCGCGTTGGGCGCCCGATAGCCGATCCGCACGGTCAGCGGCCTGCCGCCCAATGCGCCGCGCGCGGCGTCGGGGTTCGACTTCACGTACTGGCCCGCCTCGGGGACGTTTTCCGCCCGTCCGATGGCGTCTTCGGACGCGGTGTGCAGCCGCGCGTTGGCGATCGGGGTCCGGCGTCGCGCGCGATGACATCGCGCGGTGTGCACAACGCCAGCGCGCGGCGCGCGGCGACGTCGGCAAGCGGGCCGCGCGGCGCGAAGATCAGCTGCTCGATGCCGTCCGACGGCGAATCGGTGCGCCGGTAGTCGTCCGGGCGTGGTCAGCGTTCCCGACGAGCCGGTCGGCGACGTCGACGACGTCGGCGCTCTTGTCGTTGACCCGGTCCTGGATGTCGACTTTCTCCGGCCACACCGTGACCCGTTTGGTCATCGGCTTGGCGCCCCACCAGCGGTCATTGGCGACGAGCACCACCGCGCCGCCGTCCAACACCGATTCGATCTTGTAGGGCCCCGACGACGGGAAGTGTTTGGCGATGGTGCCCGGCTCAATGCCGGGTTTGAGGTCCCAGGTGGTGTTCCACAGCTGCGCGATGCGCCCGATGGCGGGCAAGTTGTTGCTCATCAGCGCTGCGGTGACGTCGATGCCCAACTCGTCGGCGATGACATGCGACGGCATCATCGTGGTCGCCGCGAACAACTGGTTGTAGTCGACGATGTTGCGGTCGGGGTCGAACGAGACCCGGGCTTTCTTCTGTCCTGGTTGGCAGTCGATCGCGGTGATGTCGACGTAGCCGGCCTGGCTGGCGGCGTCGAAGCCGGGGAACCGACCGGATTGCGCCGCCCACGCCAGCACCAGGTCGTCGCAGGTGATCGGCTTGCCGTCGGAATAGACGGCGTTATCGGCGATCTGGTAGTCGAGCACCAGCGGCGAACCGCCGACGATCGAGACCGCGCCGAAGTCGTGGTCGGCGACGACCTGACCGTCGGGCCCGTGGTAGCCGAATCCGGTCAGCGTGCGAGCGAACGCCTGCGCGCCCGCTGACGCGGCACCGGTGACGGTGTTGCTGTTGTAGGTGGCCAGCGCCCCGTCGACGATGTAGTCGACCTGACCGGCGGCGCTGCCCGAACACGCCGTCAACGTGCCCGGCGCCGCTACGATCAGCGCGGCCGCCAGCCAGCTGGCGGCCACACGCCAACGCCGGGCAGCCACCATGGCTACCGCTTGTTTCGCTTGCCGGTCGGACGGGAGTGACGACCGCCGCCCTGCCGGACCGGACGAGCACCCGGAGCCGGCTTGCTCGCAGCTGCGCTAGGACTAGCCGCGACGGTTGCGGGGCTCTGCTCGTCCGTCTCGTCCGCCTCGTCAGCGGCCGACTCGGCGCGCGGCTGATCCTTTTCCGGAACCGGGCCACGACGCCTGCCCACCCGCCGGTTGTGCGTCCGCACCAACTCGGTGCGTTCACGCAGGCTGACCAGCAACGGGGTGGCGAAGAAGATCGACGAGTAGGTGCCGACGATGATGCCGACCAGCTGCACCAACGCCAGGTCCTTCAAAGTGCCGACGCCCAGCAGCCAGACCGCCACAACCATCAGCGCCATGATCGGCAACACCGAGATCAGGCTGGTGTTGATCGAGCGCATGAAGGTCTGGTTGATGGCGAGGTTGGCCTGCTCGGCGAAGGTGCGCCGGGCGGTGTGCTGGAAGCCGTGGGTGTTCTCCTCGACCTTGTCGAACACGATGACGGTGTCGTAGATGGAGAAACCGAGAATCGTCAACAGGCCGATGACCGTGGCCGGGGTGACTTCGAAGCCCACCAACGAGTACACCCCCGCGGTGGCGGTCAGGTCGAAACACATAGTGGTCAAAGCGGAGATCGCCATGTAGCGCTCGTAGCGGACGGTGATGTACAGGCCGACCAGCACCAGGAACACCACCAGCGCGATCACCGCTTTCTTGGTGATCTGACCGCCCCACGTCGACGACACCGCCGAGTCGGAGATGGCCTGCTTGCTGGGCTTACCGTCGGCGCCCTTGGGCTGGAACTTCTCGAACAGGGCGTTGCGCAGCTTGGTCGTCTGGTCGTTGGACAACGTCGCGGAACGAATCTGCACGGTCGCCCCGGCACCGTTGCCGACGATCACGACGGACTCCGGGTCACTGCCCAGCGTCTGCCGGAAGACTTGCTCCACCTGGCTCACCTGAGCGTCACCGCGCGGCAATGACATCGTGGTGCCGCCCTTGAAGTCGATGCCGAAAGTAAAGCCGCGCAACACGATGCTGATGATGGCGATCGCGATGATCGTCCCGCTGACCCCGTACCACAGCCGGCGCCGGCCGATGACCTCGAACGCGCCGGTACCGGTGTACAGGCGCGACAGGAAACTGTGATGGGGCAGGTCGGCGCCGACCGTCGCGGTGTCGTCGCCGAGTTCGACGGCAGTCGTTTTGTCGGCCATCTCGCTACCCCCCTCCCGTCGAAGCCAGCGCCCGCCGCTCGCGCGCGACCTGCTGCACCGCTCCCAGACCGTTGTATGCCGGCTTGGCCAGCACCGTGGACTTCGATGCCAAGTACACCAGCGGCCAGGTCACCACGAAGACCACGAGGGTGTCGAGGATGGTGGTCAGCCCCAGCGTGAAGGCAAACCCCTTCACCTGGTCGATCGCCAGGGTGTACAGCACGGCGGCGGCCAGAAAGGTCACCGCGTTACCGGACAGGATCGTCTTGCGGGCTCGCACCCAGCCGCGGGGGACCGCCGACCGGAACGAACGGCCTTCGCGGATCTCGTCTTTGATGCGTTCGAAGAACACCACGAAAGAATCGGCCGTCGTACCGATACCGATGATCAGACCCGCAATACCGGCCAGGTCGAGGGTGTAGTTCATCACGCGGCCGAGTAGCACCAGGATTCCGAAAACCATTGCGCCCGAAGCCAGCAACGACAACGCGGTCAGGAATCCCAGCACCCGGTAGTACAGCAACGAGTACACCAGCACCAACACCAGGCCGATCGCCCCGGCAACCAGACCCGCTCGCAACGACGTCAGTCCCAGTGTCGCCGAAACGGTTTGGGCTTCCGACGCTTCGAACGACAACGGCAGCGAGCCGTACTTGAGCACGTTGGCGAGCTGGCGCGCCTGGTCTGAGGTGAAGTCGCCGTGGATCTGGGTCCGGCCGCCGGGGATCGCCTCCTCGATCCGCGGTGCGCTCACTACCTGCGAGTCCAGCGTGAAGGCGGTCTGAGTGCCGATGTGGCCGGCGGTGAAATCCGCCCAGGTATTGGCCGCCGCACTCTTGAACTGGAGGTCGACGACGTAGTTGGCGTTGTTCTGGTTGAACCCGTAGCTGGCGTTCGCGATCTCGTCGCCGCTGATGATCGACGGCGCCAGCAGGTACGCCTCCTTGTGGTCCTTGTCGCAGGTCACCAGCGGCAGGTTGGGGTCGTCGTTGCCGGCCAGAATGTCTTCCTGGTTGCACTCCCTGGCCATGACCTGCAGCGCCACGAACTGCAGACCCTTGTTCGTGCTCTGGCGCCATTCCCGTTGCTGGGCGATGCGCTCAGCGAGCTCCAATCGCGGATCGGGTGGCCCGGGCTGCACCGGGGCGGGCGCCGGAGCCGCCGGCGGGCGCCGGTGCCGGCGTGGGCTGCACCGGTGTAGGCGGGGGAGCCAGCGGATCCAGCGGATACGGCCGCGGCTGCGCCGCAGGCGCCGGCTCACCCGGCAGCGGCAGGTCGCCCGGCATGGGCAGACCGCCGGGGGCGGTCCCGGCGTCGCCGCCGGACGGGACTTGGCCGGCCTGCCCACCGGCCGACCCGGGCACATGGCCCGGCACCGGCGCAGCACCCGGTGTCGGCGCGCCGCCCGGGATCGCACCGGGTGCGGGCAAGCCGGGCGCGGGTCCGCCGGGCACGGGTCCGCCGGGTTGTCGTCCAAGCGGCAGCCTCGGTCGGTCATGCGGCCCCGGCAACCGTGGGGCCTGGGGCAGCGGACCGCTTTCCGCCGGAAGCGCGTTGATCACCGGACGGATATATAGCCGTGCGGTCTGGCCCAGGTTGCGGGCCTCGCTGCCGTCATTCCCCGGCACCGTGATGACCAGGTTGTCTCCGTCGACGATGACTTCCGAGCCCGAGACACCCAGACCGTTGACCCGGTCGCTGATGATCTGCTGTGCCTGAGACAACGCCTGCCGTGTCGGGCGGGACCCATCCGGGGTGCGTGCGGTCAACGTAACCCTGGTGCCGCCCTGCAGGTCGATACCGAGCTTCGGGTCGGCCCGCTTGCTTCCGGTGAGGAACACAAACAGGTAAACGCCGACGAGCAGGATCAGGAATACCGACAGGTAACGGGCGGGGTGCACCGGCGTCGATGACGATGCCACGTGTTGAGTCTCCTCATCCGGTCCTCGCGGGTCGTCGCCAACCCGCGCTCGCTGTCCGCGCGTCGATCAGTTCGACCGCACCCGCAAAGGGTACGTGGCGGGCGGCCAAACTCAGTCCCTGGGCAGGTGCTCCGGGTCGCTGGCCAGATCGTCGGCCACAGAAACCTCGGTGGCCTCAGTGGCTTCACTATCTATGATGTCCGGCTCGATCCGGTCCCTAACCGCCAACTTCATCCAGGTGGTCACCACCCCCGGCGATATCTCGAGGTCCACCGTGTCGTCCGTGATGTGCGTGATGGTTCCCTGCAGCCCGGACGTGGTGTGCACGCGGTCGCCGACGCGCAGCGACTCGTGCAGGTCGATGGTGGCTTGCATGGCGCGCTTCTGTCGCCGCGAGGCGAAAAACATGAACGCGCCCAACACGATGAGCAGCGGTAGAAAGATAACCATTTGGTTCATGACAGCAACGATCTTTCCTGTTGGTCTGGGAGTCGGCATCGGACCGGAACGGGCCACGAACCGGGTCAGCCACCAGTGTGCCACTAGGCCGTCGCCGGCCGGCCAGGCACGGCCTCTTGACTCCGCGGGCGCGGCAAGTGGCACAACCGCGTGATGAGCATGGAACTCAACGCGGCGTTGCGCACCACCGGGGCGGTCCGCGACTTCACCGATCAGGCCGTCGACGACGCTGTGCTGGCCCGGGTGCTCGACACCGCCCGATTCGCGCCCAGCGGCGGCAATGCCCAGGCATGGCGGGTGGTCGTCGTCAAGGACCCGGACCGGCGCCGCCGGCTACGGGATTGCTATGCAAAGGGTTCCCGGGAGTACATGGCCCTGCTCGCCGCCGGCTTACGGCCGTGGGCGTCAACTAACGACCGCGACGCCGAGGCCCGCGCGCTGGCTGCCGAAAATGTCTCAGCCATAGGGGATTTTGCGGAAAACTTCGACAAGGCCCCGGTCTTGCTCGCGCTGTTCGCCGATCTGTCGATGTTGGCGGCGATCGACCGCGACGCGGACCGGTACACGTTCGCCGGCGGCGCCTCCATCTACCCGTTCGCGTGGAGCATTCTGCTGGCGGCCCACGATGAGGGCCTGGGCGGCGTCATCACCACGATCGCGATCCGCGAGGAGCAGCAGGTGAAGGCTGTGCTCGGAGCGCACGACCCGCTGGCCCTGGCCGCGGTGATCGCCCTGGGGTATCCGGTGCGCCGACCCCGCCGACTTCGCCGTCAGCCGGTCAGTTCATTTGCGTCCGTCGATTCGATCGACGGACCAATTTTTGGCCCGCCCTGACGTACCCTGTAAGGGAGGCCAGGCACATGAGGAAGTGTGTTCGCCGCCTGGCACCAGTCGCCGCGCTGGCGTTGATGCCGATGGCGGCCATGACGATGCCGACGGCGAGTTCGGCGCCATGTGACGACGGCCAATGGTGGAGCCCGCATTCGAATGCGTGCCGGCCGCTGCCGTGTCCTTACGGCTCACAGTTCGTTCCGAATGCCGATGTGTGCCAATGCAACGTCGGCTGGCGTCGGAACGCGTTGTTGGATATCTGCCAGCTGCCGTACATATACGGTCCCCCGCTCTTGGATCGCTGAAGCGCCGCTCCTTTGCTACGGTCGACTCGATCGACGGCCGGGCTTTGGAGGTCCTGGATGAGGAAGTTTGTTCGCCGTCTGGCACCGGTCGCGGCGATGGCGTTGATGCCGATGGCGGCCGTGACGATCGCGACGCCGGCAGTGAGCTCGGCGCAATGCGACGCCGGTCAGTATTGGGAGCCGTTCAGCAAGGCCTGCTTGCCGGTGGGTGTCGGGCCGACACCGCTGAACTGCGATCCCGGGCAATGGTGGGACCCGAGCGGGAACGTCTGCCGGCCGTTGGGTGTCGGGCCGACTCCCCTGGGCTGCGATCCCGGCCAGTGGTGGGACCCGACGACCAACGTGTGCCGGCCGCTGGGAGAAGGACCGCCGGGGCCGCCGGGCCAATAGGTTCCCGGGGGGTCGTAGCCGGGGCTTTCCGCGGATAGGCTGCTGACGTGACCGTTGTCGAACAGAGTCGCCACCTTGTCACCGAAATCCCCGGTCCGGCATCGCTGGAGTTGACCAAGCGCCGAGGCGCGGCGGTATCGCACGGCGTCGGAAACACCATGCCGGTGTTCGCGGCACGCGCCGCCGGCGGGATCGTCGAGGACGTCGATGGCAACCGGTTCATCGACTTGGGTTCGGGTATCGCCGTGACCACGATCGGCAACGCCGCACCCCGTGTCGTCGACGCGGTGAGCGCGCAGGTCGCCGACTTCACCCACACCTGCTTCATGGTGACGCCCTACGAGCAGTACGTCGCCGTCGCCGAACAGCTCAACCGGCTGACCCCCGGCTCGGGCGAGAAACGCTCGGTGCTGTTCAACTCCGGCGCCGAGGCGGTGGAGAACGCCGTCAAGATCGCCCGCTCGTACACCCGCAAACACGCGGTGGTGGCGTTCGACCACGCCTACCACGGCCGCACCAACATGACCATGGCGCTGACCGCCAAGTCGATGCCGTACAAGAGCGGCTTCGGGCCGTTCGCGCCGGAGATCTACCGGGCGCCGCTGTCGTACCCGTTCCGCGACGGGCTGATCGACAAGGAACTGGCCACCGACGGCGAGCTGGCCGCCCAGCGGGCCATCGACGTGATCGCCAAGCAGGTCGGCGCCGAGAACCTGGCCGCCGTCGTCATCGAGCCGATCCAGGGCGAAGGCGGCTTCATCGTCCCGGCGGAGGGATTCCTGCCCGCGCTGCTGGACTGGTGTCGCAAGAACAACGTGGTCTTCGTCGCCGACGAGGTGCAGACCGGCATCGCGCGGACCGGCGCCTGGTTCGCCTGCGAGCACGAGGGCATCGAGCCCGATCTGATCTGCATCGCAAAGGGCATCGCCGACGGGCTGCCGCTGTCGGCCGTCACCGGCCGCGCCGAGATCATGGACGCCCCGCACTCCAGCGGCATCGGCGGCACCTTCGGCGGTAACCCGGTCGCCTGCGCGGCGGCGCTGGCCACCATCGAGACCATCGAGGCCGACGGGCTGCTGGAACGGGCCCGCCAGATCGAACGGCTGATGAAGGACCGGCTGCTCGCGCTGCAAGCCGCCGACGATCGGATCGGCGATGTGCGCGGCCGCGGCGCGATGATCGCCGTCGAGTTCGTGAAACCCGACACCGCCGAGCCCGACGCCGCGCTGACCAACGCGCTGGCCTCCGCTGCCCACGCCGCCGGCGTTATCGTGTTGACCGCCGGCACATTTGGCAACGTCGTGCGCTTCCTGCCGCCGCTGACAATCAGCGACGAACTGCTGACCGAGGGCCTCGACGTCGTGGCCGGGCTGCTTGCCGGGCTCTAGGGTTCACGCCTCGCGAAACTCGGTATAGATGTCGGGCAAAAAGCCGGCCAGGTGGTTCATCTCCTGCGCGCAGTGCACCATCAGGTCCCGTGCGGTTGCCGCCGAGATGTCCACCACCCGCGACGCGACGGGTCGCACAAATCGAGAGACCACGCCGGGACCGCTACGCACCGCGATGTGAGGTCCACCCAGCCAGAACCGGGATCGCATCTCGGACCCCTCGTTCGTGGGCCGGATGTGGTGGACGAACCATCCAACGTCCACCGGGACGTCGCTGGAGCCCAGCCGCGCGCACACCGGCAGCGCGTCGCCGTGGCTGTCCAGGCCGATCGTCTCCGGCGCGACGAACTGAATTGCGGCGCGCAGCAAGGTCGAACCGATGTACTCGCTGATCAGTGAACTGCGCCCGACGTACCGCTGCGTCCCCCGGCGGCCGACATCGTCAAAGTCTTTCCACTCCGCGGACACGTGCGCACGCGGATGCCACAGCTTGTAGCGGCGGGAGTCGCTGCCGTGCCAACCAAACCACCACGACCACATCTCCGGCGTGACGCCGGGCATGTCGGTGCGTACCGACACGCCGATGCTGCCGTCCTCCAGCACCCCGTAGCCGTTCTCGGTTTGCTGGTAGCCGCCGTCGGCAACGCTGGCAGCGTCGTCGAACGCAAGCAACGCCGGCCCGGCCTGCGGGCCGTGGTGCAGCGCCTCGACGACATGGCGCGGCAGCGGTGCCATTACGGGTTGAAAGTACTTGCCGTACGGCGTATCCGCATCGCCGTCGCGGTAACCGAGGTACCGGTCGTCGGCCATCAGATTCGGCCCATCCAGCTGCAGAACAGCCCTTCGGGGTCGTAGGTGTCGCGCACCGCATCGAGGCGAGCCATCGCCTCGTCAGTGGCGAACCTCGCCGGACGCTCGCCGAGGTTCTCGTCGGCAAGCTGGATGCCGGTGGCCAGTGGGGCCATAGCGGCCATGTTGGATCGCGCCCAATCGCCATATTTGTCGTCGTCGGCGGGGTCCTTCCACGATCCGTAGAGCGCCAGATAGATCTCGTCTTCCACGCTGTAGGCCATGTCCTGACGCATTGGCGACGGGCCCCAGTTCAGCCAGAGGAAGTGCGACGGATGCGGCGGCATCGTGTCGAGGATGGTACGGATCCCCGGCAGGAGTTGGTCAGCCGACGCCGACGTCCACATGTTGTCCGCTGTGTAGCGGTGGTCGGACAGATAGTGGCTCATCACGACGTCAAACCAGGTGGGCAAATCGGTTGGCATGTAAGGGTTTTTGATGATCGCCCGGTCGGCGACCGGGCAGGTGTCGAAAATCGCCAGGGCGTCTCGGGCCTCCTCCTCGGACTCGGCGAAAGCCGGTGACGCGCAGACGATGGCCGGGATGTCCAGGCCCATCTCGGGCACACTGCGAGTGGCGAGCAGCTGCATCTCGACACGACGGTCCACCTGCGCGCTGACGCTGCGAGCCCAGGTGTAGACCTCGTCGGCCAGGTCGAAGGGATAGATGTACAGGCTGGTGCCGCAGACCGCCGGGCGCGGATACAGCTTCAGGTAGAACGCCGTAACCACCCCGAAAAAGCCCGGGCCGGCGCCGCGAGCGGCCCAGTAGAGATCGGCGTGATTTTCTGCGTCGCAATGGATTTGCTCGCCGTCGGCGGTGATGACGTCCAGGCCGGCCACACTCTCGCAAGCCGGGCCGAGGACGCGGCTGTTCCAGCCGTATCCGCCCTGCAGCAGATAACCGCCGACGCAGACGCCTTTGCAGTGGCCGCCGGGGAAGAACAGGTTCTGCGCCTCCAGATCGGCCATCAGCGCACTGCCGCCTTTGCCCGGGCCGACGACGGCGACGCGCTTCTCCGCGTCGATCCTGGCGTGGTCGAACCGGCTGACGTCGAGCAGTACCGCGCCGTCGCGGAGATGGTTGGCCGCAAAGCTGTGCCCACCCGAAACGATGCTGACCTTGCGGCCGTTGGCCTTGGCATAGCGGAGGCCCGCGATGATGTCGTCGGCATCGACGGTTTGCACAATCACTTCGGGATAGCGCTCGGGCACGCGTTGATGCCATACGGTTCCGCGGCGGGCTACTTCGTACGCGTCATCGCCACGGAAAAAGTGCCGGCCTGCTGGGGGCCCGTTCATCCCAAACCCCTTCTGAACCAGGCATTTACCTTTCCGACCCAGGCGAGCAGAGCCTGGGCAAGTTCTTCTTCGCGGCCGTAGAACCGTTGCGACGGAACGGGCACGCTGACCGCGACCAATTCCTCGGTGATCCCTGTCAGCACCGCTCCCACGGCGCAGACGCCCTCCGTCTGCTCCTCGCGGTCGTAGGCGACTCCATCGGATCCGATGCGAGTGAGCTCGCTGCGCAGCGCCGCCGGCGTCGTGATCGTGTTCGCGGTGAGCCGAGCGAGTCGGGCCGGCAATGCCCCAGCTTGCTGTGCGGGTGGTAGAGCCGCCAAGAGCGCCTTGCCATTTGCGCAGCAGTGCAACGGAAATGATTCGCCCACCGCACTGATCGCCCGCAGCCGGCGCGCCGGCACGACCTGGTCGACGAATGTCGCCTGACCCCCGTCGAGGATGGACAGGTCCACCGTCTCGTTCAGTTCGCGGGACAGTTCCTCCAAAAAGGGGTGCACCTCGGTAACAATGCTGCGTCGTACCGTGCCGGCCATGCGGGCGATTTCGGGACCGAGCCGATACGGGCCGCGCGCTCCGAGTGCGGCGACAAGACCTTCGTCCTCGAGAGCATTGAGGATTCGGCTCACGGTGGAGCGGGCCATACCGAGCCGCTCGCCGATCTCGACCTGGGTCAGGCCACCCGGGTGGGCCTGCAGCAGCCGAAATATCTCAGCCGCCCGGGCGATGACTTGGATGCCGCTACTCCGGGCGGCTTTGTGCTCGTCATGCACACTCATGACCATGCGTCCGCCGGGTGTGCGATGGCAACCAGCAGCACCGCTGCACGATCCGAGCGGTTTTCGATCGATCGCGCCTCCCCCTTCGCGATGTGCGCGCTGTCGAGCTGACCCAAGACCGCTTCCGTGCCGTCGGCGGTGATCACCAGCACACCGTCGAGGACGACATAGACGGTTTCCTCTGGGGCCGTTGTCTTTTCGGCGGCCCCGCCGGGCTGGTAGGTCGATAGGCCGATCCAAAATCGGTCGGTCGGTCCGGCCTCGTGGCCCTGCAACCGCCGGGTCAGCACATCGCGGTGCAGCGCCGCGGCGTAGGTGGGCGCCTCGCTCGCACGTGTCACGCGCATTGTCAGGCCCCCGTCTCCAGTCGGTAGCTGCCGGTGGGGTCGATGATCGCTACCAGCCGTACGATGCAGCCGTCGCCGTTCACCCAACGCCATGGGAACGCGGCGAAGGTGACGCGCTTGCCGGTGACCTTGTCCATGTCGCCGCCGACGTTCTCGAAGCCATAGATGCCTTTGGACAGGATCGCCCGGTGGCATGGCTCCCACTCCGGGAAGTCGTCGATCACCCTGCGGCCCGTCTCCTCCTCGTATTCCCTTACAGCCCAAGGCAATAGGCCGCCCAGGTGCTCCGCGGGGCCGTGCGGGCCGATCGCTGTGGCCAGCGGATGGTCCAGCGCCTGGGTGTCGGTGCCGACGGCTTTGACGCCCTTGGCCGCGAACCACTCGCCGGCTTCCTTGTAGAAGCCCGGGCGAGTAGGCGTAGTACTCGGCGCTGTCGCCGTAGGTACGGTGCCAGCCGGTGTTGACGATGACGATGTCGCCGGGCCGGATCTGCGGCGCGGCGCGCTCCAGGTCGTCGGCGGTGACCACCTCCCATTTCTTCTTCGGGATCGACACGACGACCCCGGTGCCGAAGAACGCGCTCAGCGGTATCTCGTGCAGAAACGGCGTGCCCTTCGATCACATGTGCGGGCGCGTCGATGTGGGTGCCGGAGTGCATCACCGTGGTGATCTTCTGCGTGAGCACACGGCTTCTGGCCATGGTGTGCAGGCGCTCGATCTTGACGTCCTCGAAGTACGGCCAAGCCGGCACGCCATGACCCCACGGATGTGACAGGTCGTAGAACTCCAACTTGGACTCGGCTTCGCCGAGTGGCCAGGTGACACTTTGATCGGACGAGGTCAGCATGCGGTGTACCCGCCGTCCAGATACATCACCTGGCCGGTGAAAAAGCGTGACGCATCGCTGAGCAGATAGATCAAGGCGCCGACGAAGTCTTCGGGCTCAGCGAACCGGCGCAGCGGGATCCGGGCGAACATCGCCTCCCGTGCGCTGCGTCCCTTTTCGTCATCGGCATACATCCATGCCGTCAGCTCGGACTGAAAAACCGTTGGGGCAAGCGCGTTTACCCGAATGCCCTGTGCACCCCACTCTGCCGCCAAGGTCTTGGCCAGCAGGTCTGTCGCCGCCTTCGACGGGCAATAGGCGCTGTAACCGGCGGGGTGACCGAGGGTTCCTCGAACCGAGGAGACGAGCACGATGCTGCCGCCCGCGTTCTGCTCGAGCAACGCCCGGCCGGCCGCCTGACACATCAGCCAGGCGCCCCGCGCGTTCGCGTCCATCACGGCATCGAAGTCCTCGACAGCCATTTCGGTGATGGGCTTGACGCGGTTCATGCCCGAGGCCACCAAAACTCCATCGAGTCGGCCGTGCCGCGCAACGGCCGCATCGACGATTGCCGCAGCGTCGGCCGGACTGTCTGGTCGGCGGGTGACCACCGCGGCGTCTTCGATGCCGGCGGTGTCGACCAGCTCGGTCAGGCCAGCTACGTTGCCGCCGGCGAGGGTCAGGCGGGCGCCCGCCTCGGCCAGGGCCCGGGCCGCGACGCTGCCCAGAGCGCCGGTGGCACCGGTGATGACGATTGATTTGCCCGCAACGCTGAACCGCGCAGGGCCGACGGCTTGGCTCTCCGCATCTTGCTCAACTCCTGCAATACGGGATATTCCACCTGCCATGCAGGAAATAGTAGGTCTGCCTCACGTTCGTTGTCAACAATTCTCCTGCAATACGGTATTAATAACCCGTATAGCGGGATCACGATAGGTATACGCCTCCGCTGCCCACACCGCGGGCGTTATCGTGTTGCGTGCCGGCACACTCGGCGCGGCTGACAATCAGCGACGAACCACTCTGCGAGGGCCTGCTTCTGCCGGAGCTCTAGCGGCTCACTGCTCGTCGTGCCCATCGACGCCGAACATCAACAGCGACCCGTCCGGGTGCTCCTCCAGAGCTTGCCGCAGCGGCAAGAGGTGCACCTCGCCGCCGCCTTCCGACACCACCAGAACGGTGCCATTCTGGTAGCGAGAGACAGCATCGCGAAGCGGGACCAAACTGATCGGCGCTGAGAGCTGTCCGTCAGGTTTGTCGGCCGTGAACGGCATGCGGAGCGTGCCGGGCATCGGTTCCAGCCATCCGAACTCCACCAGCAGACTGACCCACCCGTTGTCGCCCAACTTGTAGTACTCGGCGACTTGCCGCAGTTCCTCTGAGTTGGGAAAAGTGTCGCCAAAGCCGCGGCCCGTGCCGCTGGGCTCCCCGTAGTAGCTGGCTCGGGTCAGGCCACACGCTCTACGCACCTCTTCGATGGTGACGTCAGAACCGACGATCTCGGCCTGCAAGAACGCCTTGAGCGGCCTCCCACGCCTGTCCAGCCGAGTCATGATCAGGCAACTTCATTCAGTCTGGAAACCAGCTCATTGCTCCGGCGAATTCGGAAGCATAGTCTGAAATTCAGAACTGACGATCGTGGCGGTCATCATGGCAAAACCGTTGTCGCTGAATGCATCTGCGGTATTCACAGAGCTGGAGCATGCCGAGGGACGTCTCGGCGCGCCCAGAGCGGTGTTGGAAATTCCGGCAAAGCGGGCATGAAGGCACACTCCCTTCGGGCGGCCGCTCCCGTGTCACGGGTGGGCGTAACGACCTGCCGGCTAGTGGGTTACCCGTTCAACTGAATTTTGACGCAACGGTCTCCAGATCGCCGTGCAGAGAATCACACATCGTGGGCCGCGCGCGAACTTCCAGGAATAACGTTAGTTTTGCTAACGTAGTAGTGATTAGGCGCAACGAAGCGCCCCACAAATTTCCCGATTCACAAGTTGCGAGGTTTCGTTATGTCGATTGATACCGAAGGGCGCCAAGAACCCCAAGAACTCCGCGCTCAGGAGTCTGGCCGCCAACGACCCGCAGTTCGCCGCCGCGCGGCCCGACGAGGCCGTCAGCGCTGCCATCCAGAACGCCGGGCTACGACTCCCCCAGGTCGTCGCGGCCGTGCTGGAGGGCTACTCCGACCGGCCGGCGCTGGCCCAACGCGCCGTCGAGCTGGTCAAAGACCCGCAGACCGGACGCACATCGGCCAAGCTGCTCCCCTGGTTCGACACCGTCACCTACGGCGAGCTGGCCGACCGCGTCGACGCACTATCCCGCGCTTTGACCGATGGCGTGGTGGCGGCCGGTGACCGGGTCTGTGTGCTCGGCTTCACCAGCGTCGACTACACCAGCATCGACATCGCGCTGGGCCGTATCGGCGCGGTGTCGGTCCCGCTGCAGACCAGCGCGGCGATCGCGCAGCTGCTGCCGATCGTCACCGAGACCGAGCCGAGCGTTGTTCGCCGCCAGCGTCGACCACCTGTCCGACGCGGTCGACCTGATCCTGGCTGCCGCCGAAGCGGGCCACACGCCCGGGCGGCTGGTGATCTTCGACTACCGCACCGAGCTCGACGACCACCGCGAGGCGCTGCAAACCGCCCACGAGCGGCTGACCGAAAAAGCGCATTTGACCATCGAGACGCTCAACGAGCTGCGCGAGCACGGCGCGACGCTGCCGGCGGTGCCCGGCCTTCGAGCCGGCTGAGTCGCGAAGACCCGCTGGCGCTGCTGATCTACACCTCGGGCAGCACCGGCGCGCCCAAGGGCGCGATGTACCCGCAGAGCAACGTCGCCAAGATGTGGAACCGGTCGACCAAGAACTGGTTCGGGCCCAGCGCTGCGTCGATCACCGTCAACTTCATGCCGATGAGCCACGTGATGGGCCGCGGCATCCTCTACGGCACGCTCGGCAACGGCGGCACCGCCTACTTCGCCGCCAAGAGCGATCTGTCGACGCTGCTGGAGGACCTCGCGCCTGGTGCGGCCGACCGAGTTGAACTTCGTCCCGCGCATCTGGGAGATGCTGTACGGCGAGTACCAGAGCGAGGTGGGCCGACGGACATCCGCAGGCGCCGACCGTGAGACCGTCGAGTCCCAGGTGCTGGTCGAGCAGCGCCAGGAGCTGCTCGGCGGGCGCTACATCTTCGCGATGACGGGCTCGGCACCGACCTCTCCTGAGCTGCGGACCTGGGTCGAGTCGCTGCTCGAGATGCATCTGCTGGACGGCTACGGCTCCACCGAGGCCGGCATGGTCTTGTTCGACGGCGAAATTCAGCGTCCGCCGGTGGTCGACTACAAGCTGGTCGACGTTCCGGACCTGGGCTACTTCGCCACCGACCGTCCGTATCCCCGCGGCGAACTGCTGCTGAGGACCGAGAACATGTTCCCCGGTTACTACAAGCGGGCCGAAACCACCGCCAACGTGTTCGACGCCGACGGCTACTACCGGACCGGCGACGTCTTCGCCGAGGTCGCTCGCCGACCGGCTGGTCTACGTCGACCGCCGCAACAACGTGCTTGAAGCTCGCGCAGGGCGAGTTCGTCACGCTGGCGAAGCTGGAGGCGGTGTTCGGCAACAGCCCGCTGGTCCGCCAGATCTACGTCTACGGCAACAGCGCGCAGCCCTACCTGCTGGCGGTCGTGGTGCCGACGGACGTGGACGCGATCGAAGTCGGCGATCGCCGAGTCGCTGCAAACCGTCGCCCGGCAGGCCGGCCTGCAGTCCTACGAGGTGCCGCGCGACTTCATCATCGAGACCACGCCGTTCACCCTGGAGAACGGTCTGCTGACCGGTATCCGCAAGCTGGCGTGGCCGAAGCTGAAGCAGCACTACGGCGAGCGCCTGGAACAGCTCTACGCCGACTTGGCGCAAGGCCAGGCCGACGAGTTGTCCGAACTGCGCCGCAGCGGCGCGCAGGCGCCGGTGCTGCAAACGGTCAGCCGGGCCGCGGCCGCGATGCTGGGTGCCGCCAAGTCCGACCTGACGCCCGATGCGCACTTCACCGACCTGGGTGGAGACTCGTTGTCCGCGTTGACATTCGGCAACCTGCTGCACGAGATCTTCGACGTCGATGTGCCGGTGGGCGTGATCGTCAGCCCGGCCAACGACCTGCAGGCCATCGCCGACTACATCGAAGGCGAGCGACAGGGCAGCAAGCGGCCTATCGTTCGCCGCGGTGCACGGTCGTGACGCCGCCGAGGTGCACGCCGCCGACCTGACGCTGGACAAGTTCCTCGACGAGGCCACGCTGGCTGCCGCGCCGGGCCTGCCCGGGCCTGCCAGCGAGGTGCGGACCGTGTTGCTCACCGGCGCAACCGGATTCCTCGGCCGCTACCTGGCGCTGGAGTGGCTGGAGCGGATGGACTTCGTCGACGGCAAGGTGATCGCCCTGGTGCGGGCCAAGTCCGACGAGGACGCGCGGGCCCGGCTGGACAAGACCTTCGACTAGCTTAAGGCGACCCGAAGCTGGTCGAGCATTACCAGCAGCTGGCCGCCGACCACCTCGAAGTCATTGCCGGCGACAAGGGCGAGGCCAACCTCGGGCTGGACCAGCAGACCTGGCAGCGGCTGGCCGACACCGTCGACCTGATCGTCGACCCGGCGGCCCTGGTCAACCACGTCCTGCCGTACAGCGAGCTGTTCGGCCCGAACGCACTGGGCACCGCCGAGCTGATCAAGATCGCGCTGACCACCAAGATCAAGCCGTACACCTACGTGTCGACGATCGGGGTGGGCGATCAGATCGAGCCGGGCAAGTTCGTCGAGGACGCCGACATCCGTCAGATCAGCGCGACCCGCCAGATCAACGACGGCTACGCCAACGGCTACGGCAACAGCAAGTGGGCCGGCGAGGTGCTACTGCGCGAGGCCAACGACTTGTGCGGGCTGCCGGTCGCGGTGTTCCGCTGCGACATGATCCTGGCCGACACCACGTATGCGGGTCAGCTGAACCTGCCGGACATGTTCACCCGGCTGATGCTCAGCTTGGTCGCCACCGGTATCGCCCCCGGCTCTTTCTACGAGCTGGACAGCGACGGCCAGCGGCAGCGCGCGCACTATGACGGGCTTCCGGTCGAGTTCATCGCCGAGGCGGTCTCGATCTTGGGCACGGAGGTGCTGGAGAACGGGGCTGGTTTCCAGACCTATCACGTGATGAACCCGTACGACGACGGCATCGGCCTGGACGAGTACGTCGACTGGCTGATCGACGCCGGGTACGCGATCCAGCGGGTCGGCGACTACGCCACCTGGTTGGAGCGGTTCGAGACCACGCTGCGGGCACTGCCGGAGCGGCAGCGTCAGTACTCGCTACTGCCGCTGCTGCACAATTACCAGCGGCCCAGCACGCCGATCAACGGGTCGATGGCTCCGACCGACCGATTCCGCGCCGCGGTGCAAGAGGCGAAAATTGGCCCGGACAAAGACATTCCGCATGTCTCCGCGCCGATCATCGTCAAGTACATCACCGACCTGCAGCTGCTCGGGCTGCTCTAGTCAACGCCGAGCAGATGCAAAGGCCCCGCACGCCTCGGCGTGTCGGGGGCTTTTGCGTCTGCTCGCGCTCGATCAGTTGCCCGCCGCGCTGGCGCGGTGCCTGCGGAAAAGGCCACCCTTGCTCTCACGGCGATGCGATCGGGGCGTGGCGGAGGTCAGCACCTCGGTCTGAGCTGCCGGTGCTGCGAAAGCGCCGGAGGTGTCAGCTGTCACCCGGCGCTCGGCTTCCAGCGCGTGTTCGACATCGCGCGCCGTCCGGACCGTCACCCGCGCCAGGACCGCTCCGCCGAGGAAGACGATCAGTGCGCCTAGCCCGGAGAAAGTAGGCGATGTCGAGCACAGCCCGCTTAGCGTCCGTCGCGGCGATCGGCTGACCGATGTCCCCGAGCCGCAATGTCGATGCCAGCGTGCGACCGACGACGAACCAGGCGCCGGCGATAACGGCCAACCAACCGCCGAACATCGCGGTGGCCCGGTTTCCGGAGACCAGCAGCAACAAGCCGCCCAGCGCGGTGATGGCTCCGGGGAATACCTCCAGCCAGGCGCGCGCCGTGCTCCACGCCCAGGGGTGGTCGGGGGTGTAGGCGAAATGGAAGTACGGCCCGATGAAGGGGATCAACGCTCCCCATACACCAAGGATTATCAGGAGCAATCCGCTCACCGCGCCGCGGCTGCGCGGCATGTGCAGGCTGCCGAAATCTGTCCGCGAGTCATTCATTACGAGTCTCCTCAAACAGTGGACACCGGGGTGTCGATCGCGTGCTGAATACCCCATGCGCGCTGGCGATGTAACCAGGGCCGCCCCGCGTGTCAGGCTAGCGGACGAGGCACCGGTACACCATGGTGCTGCGGCGCCGCGCGACCGGCCAGCAACCACGCGCCGCGCTGCCGAGGCAAGTAATCCGCGGCTTATGAACCGGCCATCGCAGGCTTAGCAACGACCTGATTGATGTGCATCGGCCGGTGGCCTGGCCGGCGCGGATTTAGCGGGTGACGAGGCCGATCACCAGAAGGACGACGGCGATCACCGGGAAAGTGCCCTGGGTCAGCGCGGCCCGGGCCTTGTCCGGTGACGACGCTAGCAGCACGACCGCCGCGGCGGCCATCGATCCCACTCCGGCGAAAATCAACGCTGCGCCAACGCCGTTGTGTCCCAACGCAACCGCGGCGATGCCGACACCGGTGACGATCGCCAGGAAGAGGTTGTAGAAGCCTTGGTTGAACGCGAGCAGCTTTGTCGTCTCAGCTTCCTCGGCCGTTGTGCCGAACGAGGCGCGGGTGCGCTTGCTGGTCCAGGTCAGCGATTCCATCGTGAAGATGTAGACGTGCAGCAACGCGGCCAGTGCGGCGAATACCAACGCGGCGTTAATCATTCGTGCCCTCCTGCTCAAACAGCCTGACCCGCCGTCTACCCGACTGGCCAGTCAGTAGTGGTACCGCGCCTTGAGTATCTTGAACTCTTCGTCGTTTGCTCGATACACCAGCCGGTGTTGGTCGTCGATGCGGCGGGACCAATACCCTGACAGCTCGCCTCTGAGCGGTTCTGGTTTGCCGATCCCGGTGAAGGGGTCCCGTTCGATCTCTGCGATGAGACGGACGATCCGGCGGGCGGTCTTGCGCTCGGAGGCCAGCCAGAACAGGAAGTCCTCCCAAGCGCCGGAATCGAAGTGGACACTCCTCACTCCTCGCCGCCGGCCATCTCCCGCAGCTCGTCTATAGAGGTAGTGACCGGGGCATCCCCCGCTTTGTCCCGAGCGACAGCCTCCATCAGCCGCCTGGCGTTCTCCGGAGAGCGCAGTAAGTAAACAGTCTCTTGCCACGAGTCGTAGTCGTCTGCAGACATAAGCACCGCATCCCCGGCCCGCGAGGTGATGCGCACCGGCTGGTGGTCGGTGTTGACTTGTTCCAAGAGCGGAAACAGCCGCTGCCTGGCCTCACTTGCGCTAATGCTCATCACACACTCCGCTCATAGTTGTACGAGAATATCGTACCGAAGTAGTACGCTTTCCGCAGAACACTAAAGCCTGTCGGTTACTCGAAGAGTCCAGGTTGCCCAAGACCGCTGGCCCGCGGGGGCGGCGTCATCCCCAGGTGGGTCCAGGCCTGCGGGGTCGCGACCCGGCCGCGCGGCGTGCGCGCGATCATGCCGGCCCGCACCAGAAACGGCTCGCACACCTCCTCCACGGTGGTGGCCTCCTCCCCGACCGCCACCGCCAGCGTCGACACTCCCACCGGGCCGCCGCCGAAGCTGCGGGTCAGCGCCGACAGCACCGCCCGGTCCAGCCGGTCCAGGCCGAGTTCGTCGACGTCGTAGACCTCCAACGCGGACTTGGCGACGTCGCGGGTGATGACGCCGTCGGCGCGCACCTCGGCGAAGTCGCGAACCCGGCGCAGCAACCGGTTGGCGATACGCGGGGTGCCCCGCGAGCGGCGGGCGATCTCCGCGCCGGCCTCGCCGCCCAGTTCGATGCCCAGAATCCCGGCGGAGCGGGCCAGCACCCGCTCCAGCTCGGCGGGCTCGTAGAAATCCATGTGCGCGGTGAACCCGAACCGGTCGCGCAGCGGGCCGGTCAGCGCGCCGGAGCGGGTGGTCGCGCCGACCAGGGTGAACGGCGCCACCTCCAGCGGAATCGACGTCGCCCCAGGGCCTTTGCCGACGATGACGTCGACGCGGAAGTCCTCCATCGCCAGGTAGAGCATCTCCTCGGCGGGCCGGGCGATGCGGTGAATCTCGTCGATGAACAGCACGTCGTGCTCGACGAGGTTGGACAGCATCGCCGCCAGGTCGCCGGCGCGTTCCAGCGCCGGCCCGGACGTCACCCGCAGCGACGACCCGAGTTCGGCGGCGATGATCATCGCCAGCGACGTCTTGCCCAGCCCCGGCGGGCCGGACAACAGGATGTGATCCGGTGTGCTGCCGCGGTTTTTGGCGCCCTCGATGACCAGCTGCAGCTGTTCGCGCACCCGCGGCTGGCCGATGAACTCGCCGCAGCGAGCGCGGCCGCAGGCTGGCGTCGACGTCGCCCTCGCCGACGGTCAGCGCGGCCGACACCTCCCGGTCGTCGGCGTCCCCGTCGTCGAAGTCGTCGAATCGGCTCACTTGTCTTACCCAGCATCGACAGCGCTGCCCGCAGCGCGGTCGACGTGGTGGCCTCCGGCTCGTTGGCCAGCACCTTGTCGGTGGCCTCCTCGGCCTGCTTGGCCGCAAAGCCAAGTCCGACAAGGGCTTCCACCACGGGACCGCGGACGCTGTGGCCGTTGACCGACGTCGCGACGGCGCCGGCGCCCACCGGTCCGATCTTGTCGCGCAACTCGAGCACCATGCCGCTCGGCGCCGCGCTTGCCGATGCCCGGCACCCGGGTCAGCGCGGTGACGTCGCCGTCGGCGAGCGCCTGGCGCAGCGCCGGCGCGTCGTAGACCGCCAGGGTGGCCAGCGCGATCTTCGGGCCCGACGCCGGAGACGCCCAGCAGCGTCAGGAACAGGTCGCGGGCGTCGGCGTCGGGGAAGCCGTAGAGCGTCATCGAGTCTTCGCGGACGATCATCGCGGTGATCAGCCGGGCTTCGCTCGCCGCGACGCAGCGTCGCCAGCGTGGACGGGGTCGCCATCAGCTTGTAGCCCACGCCGGCCGCCTCGATCACGACATGGTCGAGAGCGACGTCGAGAACTTCGCCGCGTACCGAGGCGATCATCTTGCGGCCTTGACCTTTTCGGCGAACTTCTTGCGCTGCTCGGCGGCCTTGGCTTCGGCCTCGGCCATCCGGGCGATCATCGGCGCGCGCCAACAGTGGCAGATCGCCAGCGCCAACGCGTCGGCGGCGTCGGCGGGTGTCGGTTTGGCTTGCAGCCCAAGGATTCTGGTGACCATCGCGGTGACCTGTGCTTTGTCGGCGCCGCCGTTGCCGGTGACCGCGGCTTTGACCTCGCTGGGGGTGTGGAAGTGCACGTCGATGTCGCGTTTGGCCGCCGCCAGCGCGATCACGCCGCCGGCCTGCGCGGTGCCCATCGCCGTGACACGTTCTGCTGGGAGAACACCCGCTCGATGGCGATGACGTCGGGCTGATGGGTGTCCAGCCAGTGCTCGACGTGCTCGCTGATCGCCAGCAGCCTTCTCGGCAGCGGCGCGTCGGCCGGGGTGCGCACCACGTCGACGTCCAGCGCGATGATCTGGCGGCCGCCGCGGCTCTCGACTACCGACAGCCCGCAGCGGGTCAACCCGGGATCGACGCCCATCACCCGCACTTCTTGCCTCCCACGGATGCCGAACACTCGTTCGATACCTTAGCGGGCCGCACCGACAGCGGCCGGTACGACACGCGGTGCCAACCATCCAGCGGTCGGCGGGAGGCTACGGCTGGGTACGGACGCAGCCATCAGCCCGAACGATGCTGCTCAGGGCGGGTATCACCGCAACGCACCGGTTCGCCGGTTCATGAGCGGACGCTGATAAACATTCAGTTATTTCGAATATTTCGTTTCCTATGTTAATTGTCCTATGCATAGTTTTGCTCAGTAATCTCTTGCGCCGCTTGGGCTTCAAACTGCTAAAACTCCATCATCTGCGCAGGTCAGCAGGCTAGTAGCGGGTGGGCAACGCGCGGTCGACACTGCCACCAAAGGCTCGGAATCGACCCCCAGGTCTTTCGCTCCGGCCGGTAGCTGTGGATGCGCCCCGACGCTCGCATTAGCGAACCTGAGAAGGACGCGTTACAGGTACACGTAAACGCCAACGTAAATGTTGGCTACGGGCGCGTGTCATAGCACCCCATCTGAGCTGCGCAGATGGCGCGCCAGTGTCTCCGCAGAAATTTCTTCAAGATCTTTTGACGGTTTCTATATCCAAGGTGTTACTTAAGCGGTACCTTAACGGGACCTGAGATCCACCTGCTCTGTACCAGTTCTGTCAAACGAAAGGCTCGAGACCATGGCCGGTCGCCACACCTCCAAGAAGAATCAGTCAGCGAAGGCGAAGGCGCGGCAGCGTCGTCGCGCAATCGGTCTCGGCAGCAGCGCCGGGGCATTTTTGGCACTCGGACTGGGCCCGCTAGCGGGCGCGCCGACGGCCAAGGCCGATATCTTCGACGACATCCTGGACCTGGCGGTGGGTTCGGCGGCCAGTTCCGCGATCACCGCGGTCAACCCGACCGACTTCTTGGACCCCGGCGTGTTGAGCGGGCTGCTGACCGATTTGAGCACCCCGGCCGGTGGGACACGTTGTTCGGCGATCTGGCCTCGCCGGCGAGTGCGGTCTCGGACGCCGGGACGGCCGCGGCGACCACCGACGCCACGACCTCGACGTTCTTGCAGGGTCTTGAGCAGGACTGGATCAGCTCTTCGTTTGGGCAGCAGGTGGACTCTGAGCTCAACACGTGGTTTGCCCAGATCGATCCATCCGCCGCGCAGGCCGATGCGGCCGACAGTTCCGCCGCCGGCGCCTGCGGTCTGATCTCAACGGTGCCGACGGCACCGGCTGGTGGGTCGCTGGCCGACGCCGACGGCCAGGGCGGTGGGTTGTTGTTCGGTAACGGCGGTGACGGCATGACCGACTCGGCCGGTCAAGGCGGCACCGGTGGCGACGCCGGCTGGTGGGGCAACGGCGGTGACGGCGGTGCGGGTGGCGACGGCACCGGCGGGGCCGGTGGCGACGGTGGCACCGGCGGGCTGTTCTGGGGCAACGGCGGCGACGGCGGGGTCGGCGGTAGCGGCGTGGCCGGGTCGAGCACACTCACCGGCGTCGGCGGCACCGGCGGTGATGGCGGTAACGCCGGC
>CAWKME010000038.1:0-152492 GCA_963850645.1 uncultured Actinomycetota bacterium
ATTGACGGATCGCAGGAGTGAGCACCGTGTATATCAATCCGATGGCCCGGTCGCGAGTGGGGCGAATTGCCTGGTCATGGTTCCGCCACCCAGTCAAGAGCCGGGAATTCCCTGCCAAGCATGAGCGTCTTGTGACCGCCGAGGAGCTGCTGCGCTTCGGCGTATAAGTGCCGGCTCCAACGGCCCGTCGATGAGGGCGGGCGTTTGCTCAACGTAATCAACTCGTTATCTAAGTTCGCGACTCCGAGACCTAGCAATTACCGCAATTGTCGAGGCCCGCTATCCGGCCAGCCCCGAGTCTCGGATCGCCTCGGCCAGCGGCTCCAGCACCGCCGGGTCGTGCGGCGGCGCGATGTACACGATACCCAGATCCAAGCCCCTCGTCGGCCAATGCGGCCGCGTGCTCAATGACCTCGGTGTAGTTGCGGTCTTGTTCCAGCCGAAGATGTGCCGACAGCATGATCTCCTTCGGGTCACGTCCGATGTCGGCGCAGTGGACGGCGAGCACATCGCGCTTGCGGGTGAACTCCTCGGGCGTTCCGGCGACGAAGTTCCAGTGCTGCGCGTATCGGGCGGTGATACGTAGCGTGCGTTTTTCGCCGTTGCCGCCGATGCAAATCGGAGGATGCGGACGCTGCGGGCCCTTGGGTTCGTTGTGGGCATCTTTGAGCTGGTAGTGCTTGCCGTCGAAGTTGGTGGTCGGCTGGCTCAGCAGGCTGATCAGCACTTGGCAGGCCTCCTCGAATCGGTCGAAGCGATCCTTGATGCTGCCCAGCTCGATGCCGTAGGCGCCGGACTCTTGTTCATTCCATCCGGCGCCGATGCCGAGCTCCAGTCGCCCGTTGGAGATGATGTCGAGCGCCGCAGCCATGTTGGCCAGCACCGCGGGGTGGCGGTAGTGGATGCCGGTAACCAGCGTGCCTAGCCGCAGTCGCGTGGTGGCCTGGGCCAGCGCGGTCAGCGTCGTCCAGCCCTCTAGACAGGGCCCGGCGCTGTCACTGAAGATCGGGTAGAAGTGGTCGAACGTCCAGCCGGACTCGTAGATCTCGATATCGTCGGCGGCCTGCCAGACGGCGAGCAGCTGTGCCCAGGTGGTGTTTTGGGGTGAGGTTTTGAATGCAAATCGCATGAGCCCGACGGTAGTCCAGGTTCTGCAGTCATGCCGTCAGGGCCGCGAGCACGCCGATCCGACCATGAGCACCGCGCTGCGGATCGACGTCAGGATCACTGTGCTGGCGGCCGGACTGATCTTCCTGCTCGCCTTGGTGCTCGGGGTGTGGAAGTACCGCCAGATCATGCTGGCCGACGATCATCGGGCGCACCCGTACGTCGACATCGCGCACCGGGCGGCGTTGCTGTACTCGTTCGCGACTCTGCTGGTGTCGGTCTTCGTCGAATTCAGCGCCTGGCCGGCCTGGGTCAACCTGACCGCGGCGATGATCGTGGTCTTCTTCTTCGTCGCGGCGATCGGCGGCTATATCAGCCACGGCCTGCGGCGCGACACCGTCAACCAATTCGAAAACCCCGACCGGGCATTGCGGGTGGCGATGGTGTTGCTGATCGGCGGTGAGATCGGCGGCTTCGGGGTGCTGCTCGCCGGGTTCATCGCCGGTCAATTTTGCTAGCCGGGCGGGCACACTGGAGAGATGGATCCGGTAGCCGCGCTGCGACAGATCGCCTACTACAAAGACCGGGCCCGCGAGGACACGCGGCGGGTGATGGCCTACCGCAACGCCGCCGACATCGTCGAGCGTCTCGACGACGCGGAGCGTGAGCGGCACGGTCAGGCCAACAGCTGGCAGTCGCTGCCCGGCATCGGACCGAAGACCGCGAAGGTGATCGACCAGGCCTGGTCCGGGCGCGAACCCGACGTCCTGGTCGAATTACGTGCTGCCGCTGAGGATCTCGGCGGCGGTGACATCCGGGCAGCGTTGCGCGGCGACCTGCATCTGCATTCGAACTGGTCGGACGGCTCGGCGCCGATCGAGGAGATGATGGCCACCGCGGCGGCGCTGGGCCATGAGTACTGCGCGCTGACCGACCACTCGCCGCGGCTGACCATCGCCAACGGGCTGTCACCGGAGCGGTTGCGTAAACAACTCGACGTGATCGAGGAGCTACGCGAGCAGTTCGCGCCGATGCGGATCCTCACCGGTATCGAGGTGGACATCCTCGACGACGGCAGTCTGGACCAAGAGCCCGAGCTGTTGGATCGCCTCGACATCGTGGTGGCCAGCGTGCACTCGAAGCTGTCGATGGACGCCGCGGCGATGACCCGCCGGATGGTGCGCGCCGTCAGCAACGGCCACGCCGACGTTCTCGGGCACTGCACGGGCCGGCTGGTCGCCGGTAACCGCGGCATCCGGCCGGAGTCGACGTTCGACGCCGAAGCGGTGTTCACCGCCTGCCGCGATCACGGCACCGCGGTGGAGATCAACTCTCGGCCCGAACGTCGTGACCCGCCAACCCGGCTGCTGAACCTGGCGTTGGAGATCGGGTGCGATTTCAGCATCGACACCGACGCACATGCGCCGGGCCAACTCGACTTCCTCGGCTACGGCGCTCAGCGGGCACTGGACGCCGGCGTGCCCGCTGAGCGCATCGTCAACACCTGGCCGGTCGACAAGCTGCTGGCGTGGGCGGCCTCGTGACTGCCCAGGTGTGATGTGTGAATTGGCCTCGCGGCAAAAATAGGCAGCTAGGGTTCTCGTGCTAGCCAGCTAACTAACCGCGTCTGTGAGAGGCCGGCCGATGACTGAACAACCGCCATCTCCGCCCAGCGGTCAACTGCCACCGGCGCCAGGCCAGGCCAGGCGTCAATGGCGGGCGGAGCAAGTGTCCCGGCCGTGCTGCCGTTCACCGGCCTCCGTGGCCCGATGGGCGTCGCGGTGGACGGCGCCGGCACCGTCTACGTTGCCGATACCGGTAACAATCGGGTAGTGAAACTGGCGGTGCGGTAGGGCATTTGGTCAAGTCGGCGCCTTGAACTCAGTCGGGTAGCTGAGGCATCTCCAGGCCAGGGTCGCGGCCGACCAGCACTCCGCGGGTAAGCGCCGACCTGCCATAGCGACGACGCACCCGGTCGACGGCCGCGTCGACCGCTTCGAAATCGCGGGCTCCCTTTGCGCCCCGGCGAACGGCAGCATCAGCTGCTCGGCGCCGCTACGGTCGATCGTGAAATCCCCGAGACCGCGAACCCGACCAGGTCAGACCACGCTCGGCGATCAGCGGGGCAGCGGATGCGACCAGCCGTCGCGCCGTGGCAAGGACGGTTTGCGTCGAGGAGGTGGCCCACGGCAGCGTGTGCGACCGGGTGGCGCGGCCAAAGTCGTTGAACCGCAACCGCAATGTCACCGTGCGCCCGGTGCGCCCGGCCGCCCGCATCCGACCGGTGATCCGATCGATCAGGTTGATCACCACCACGTCGACCTCAGCGGGTGACATGGTGTTGCCGGCGCGGCCGAGCGCGCGTTGGGCGCCCACCGAACGCCGCCGAACGCCGGTGGAAACCCGACGCGGATCGACGTTGCGGGACAGCGCATACAACCGGCCGCCCATCGCCCCGCCCACCAGCGAGGCCAGCATGGACTCGCTGAGCTCGGCCACGTCGGCGACCGTTTCGATGCCGTGGGCATGCAGCTTGTCGGCGGTCACCGCGCCGACGCCCCAGAGCCGTCGCACCGGCAGCGGATGCAGGAAGGCAAGCTCTCGTCCGGGCGGAACCAGCAGCAGGCCGTCCGGTTTGGCTTCCTGGCTGGCGACCTTGGCGAGAAACTTCGTCCGCGCGATGCCGACGGTGATGGGCAGGCCGACGCGGTCGCGTACCTCGCTGCGCAACCGGGCCGCGATCTGCACCGGTGTTCCCGAGACCCGGCGCAGCCCACCGACATCGAGGAACGCCTCGTCCACGGAGATCGGTTCCACCAGCGGTGTGGTGTCACGGAAAACCTCGAACACCGCCTCGCTGGCCCGCGTGTAGGCGGCCATTCTCGGCGGGACCACCGCGGCATGCGGGCACAGTCGTCGGGCCTGCGCGCCGCCCATCGCGGTGCGCACGCCGCAGGCCTTGGCTTCATAGCTGGCCGCCAGCACCACACCGCCGCCGACGATTACCGGTCGGCCGCGCAGAGCCGGGTCGTCGCGTTGCTCGACGGACGCATAGAACGCGTCGAGGTCCGCGTGCAGGATCGATGCCTCGGTCGACACGAACATATGTTCGCACCGGCTGACTGACTCCTAGGCGGATTCTCCGTAGATGCTGGTGACCCAGATGTGCACCAGCGTCTCCAGCAAGCGTTCCTTCGACACCGACGGGCGGTCGTCGGCGAACGAACTCAGCATCACCTTCTCGTTGAGCAGGTTCAGCGCCGCCGACAATTCCTGCGCGGGTAGCGTCACCGGCGCCGCGCCGCGCGAGCGCTCGGCCTCGATCACCGTGGCGATGTGGCCGACCCACTTCTGCATGAACCGCGACCACAGCTCGCGCAGGTCGGTGTTGGTGCGCGCGGCGTCGGCGGCCAAAGACACCGCACGATGCGAGCCGAATGTCTCGACGAAGACGTTGATTCCGTTGCGCCACAGCGCTTTCAGGTCGGCCGGCGGGTTGGCGACCATCCGTTCCAGCGCGGAGTCGGCTTCGACGATGACCCGTTCGAAGAGGGTGAGCAACACGGCGTCTTTGGACGGAAAGTAAAAGTAGAACGTCGGCCGCGACAGGCCGGCGCCCTTGGCCAGGTCGTCGACCGAGATGTCGGCGAGCGGCCGCTGCTCCAGCAGCCGTTCGGCGGTGGTCAGGATCGCGAGCTCACGGTCGTCGCCCGATGGGCGTGCGGAGCGGCGCCCCCTCGAGGCGCGGGTGGAGCTGACGGTGGTCACGACCGCTACTTTACACGGTGTCGAGAAATTCGACAGAGTGTTGACGCCCTCAACACGGTGTTGATACCGTGGCGCCCATGACTGAACATCTCGACGTCCTGATCGTGGGCGCCGGCATCTCCGGCATCAGCGCCGCCTGGCATCTGCAGGACCGCTGTCCGTCCAAGAGCTATGCGATCCTGGAGCGCCGCGACGACCTCGGCGGCACCTGGGACCTGTTCCGTTACCCGGGCATTCGCTCCGACTCGGACATGTTCACCCTCGGCTTCCGGTTCAAGCCATGGGAGTCGGCTCAGTCGATCGCCGACGGCGCGTCGATCAAGGCCTACATCAAGGAGGCCGCGGCGGAGAACGGCATCGACCGGCACATCCGCTACCGCCACCAGGTGGTCGCCGCCGAATGGTCCGACGCCGACAATCAGTGGATAGTCACCGTGGACAACGATGGCCGCCAGGACGAGATCACCTGTTCGTTCTTGTTCGCCTGCAGCGGCTACTACAACTACGACGAGGGCTACTCGCCGAACTTTGAAGGCGCCGAAGACTTCCAGGGCACGATCATCCATCCGCAGCACTGGCCGGAAGACCTCGACTACGCGGGCAAGAAGATCGTCGTCATCGGCTCCGGCGCGACGGCGGTGACGCTGATTCCGGCGCTGGTGAACTCCGGCGCCGGCCACGTCACGATGCTGCAGCGCTCGCCGACCTACATCGGCTCGCTGCCGCTGATCGATCCCGTCGCCGAGCGGGCCAACCGGTGGCTGCCGACCCGTGTCGCGCACGTCGTGAACCGTTGGAAGGCAATCGGTTTCAGCACGGCGCAGTACCAGCTGGCCCGGAAATTCCCCGCCTACATGCGCAAAACCCTGCTGACAATGGCCAAGCGGCGGCTGCCCGAGGGCTACGACGTGGAGAAGCACTTCGGCCCGAGCTACAACGTATGGGACCAGCGGTTGTGCCTGGCGCCCAACGGCGATCTGTTCAAGACCATCCGGCGCGGACAGGCCGACGTCGTCACCGATACCATCGACCGGTTCACCAAAACCGGGATCAAGCTCAGCTCCGGAGAGGAGCTGCAAGCCGACATCATCATCACCGCAACGGGTTTGAACCTGCAGATGTTCGGTGGCGCCAAGATCCGGCGCAACGGCATGCCCGTCGAACTCAACGACTTGATGGCCTACAAGGGCATGATGCTGACCGATATGCCCAACATGGCGTTCACCATCGGCTACACCAACGCGTCCTGGACGTTGAAGGCCGACCTGGTGTCGGAGTTCGTCTGCCGGGTCCTCAATTACATGGACTCACATGGCTACGACACCGTGGTGCCACAGCATCCCGGGGACTCGGTGGACGAGCGTCCGCTGATGGACTTCACGCCGGGATACGTGCTGCGGGCCCTGGACTATCTGCCGAAGGCGGGCTCGGTCACCCCATGGCGGCTCAAGCAGAACTATCTGCTCGACCTGCAGTTGATCCGGCGCGGCCGAGTCGATGACGAGGCGCTGCACTTTGCCAAAAAGCCTGCTGCCCTGGCGGTTTAGCCGGTAGCGGCTGCGGCACTGCCTCCAGTGACGACGATGCCGTCGTCGTCGCTGTAGGCGATGTCGCCCGGGATGAATTCCACCCCGCCGAAGCTGACCGTGACGTCGCGCTCACCGGCGCCGGTTTTGCCGCTCTTGCGGGGGTTGGTGCCCAGCGCCTTGATGCCCAGGTCGATGTCGCGCAGCGCGGCGGCGTCTCTGATCGCACCGTGCACGATCAGCCCCGCCCAGCCATTGGAGTGGGCCAACGCGGCGATGATGTCGCCGACCAGCGCGGCGTGCAACGAGCCTCCGCCGTCGATCACCAGCACACCGCCTTCGCCCGGCGTGGACAGCACCGACTTCAGCAGCGCGTTGTCCTGCAAGCAGCGCACCGTGGTGATCGGACCGGCGAATTGCGTTCGGGAACCGAACTGGCGGAATTGGACGTCGCAGCTACGTACGTCGGGCCCGATGTCGTCGACCAGGTCAGCCGTGGGCCGGAATATCACGCTCACCGGGCCATGCTAGCCATCGCGCTCGCCGCGCTGACGGAGCTGGCGCACCAGCAGCAACGCCAGCAGACTCACAACGATGGCCACCGCCAAGCGGCAATGGTGAGCGACCGGTTGACGCCGGGCCACTTCCCCGGACACCGGGTTGCGCGCCGCCTCCACGGTTGACTTTGCGTGTGCCGCGGCATCTTTGGCTCCTGCCGCGAGCTGGCCATTAGTGTCGATCCGTGGTGGCGCCGCTTTTTTGGCGGGTGCATTTTTGGCCGGCGCTTTTTTGGCGGCTTTCTTCGCCGGCGCCTTCTTGGCGGCGGCCTTCTTAGCGGGTGCCTTCTTGGGTGCGCCCTGCGGACTCTTTTTCGCTGCCTTGGCGGGTGCTTTTTTAGCGGGAGCCTTTTTGGCCGGTGGCGGCGCCATCTCCGCGGCATGCTCCGGGGGTTCCGGCGGGGCGGTTTCGGGCGGCGAAGAGGGCTCAGTGGGCGGACTGGGCGGAGCAGGTGGTGTAGGTGCGGCGCCGGGCGCGTGTTCAGGCGTGGTGTCGGGTGCGTTGTCCGATCGATCCTGCGGGTGTGCCATGCGGCTGCTCCTTTGCAGTTTCTCGTCGGGTACACCGGCCACGTAAACCAGCAGTCGAATCCATCATGCCAGGGTCACCGAGCGGGTCGTCCGGGTTAGCCCACGACCGGGCTGTCAGGGCTTCCTGCGCGCCTGCCATAGCACCGCGCCGCCGACGAGCACCACCGCGCCGACGATGAACGGCCAGGTGGGGACGTCGTCGGGCCCACTGTCCGAGCCGTCCGCCCAGGTCCGGGTGTGCCGGTGCCGGATGCCGTCAGCCGAAACGACCACGACCCGGAAACCACGTGCCCGTCTGCCGACGTCACCCGGTAGTTCACCGTGTAACTTCCGGTCGGTCCCAGCGGCCGTACGCCGACGCTGACGACCGCGCCGTGCACCTGCGGTTGTCCGGACGACCACAGGTTGCCGTCCGGACCGACCACCGTCATCGCGGCGAACGTGGTTTGCAGATCCTCGTTGAACGTCGCGCTGACGTGGGTGGGACCGGTGCTAACGGCGGCGTTCTCGGCGGGGTCGGCCGACACCCGGGCGGCGTGTGCACTCGCAGCCCCAGCGGTCAAGGTAGCGCCAATGGTGACTGCCACGAAAAGCAGACTCACCGCGACGAGGCGCGCTCGACGGTTCATTTCCGTCGGGTGATCAGTGCGGCACCGATGCCCAGTGCGGCCAGCAGCAGGGCGGTCCCGGCGAGTATCCGGGCGGTGTTATCGGCTGTCGCGCTGGACTTTTGCGACGGCGACGACGCCGCGGCGGTTGGTGGGGTGGTGCTGGGCGGGCTTCGGTGATGGGTGGGCGGCGGCGTTTGGCCTTCGGTGAGTGGCAGCATCGGCACCGGATTCGACGGCTCAGCCCCGCCGGGCTGCGGCGCCTGATCCCACTTGACCACCGATCCATCGGCGTAGGTCTGGGTCACCGGGAAGCTGACGGTGTCGGCGTCGGGAAGTTTCGCTGAGATCCGGAACAGCCCGAACTGATCGACGGGGATGCCGCCGTTCGGTGCTGCCGTCCAGGTGACCGAACGGACGGTGCCCGACGCGGCGTCGCGGTCGAGCTTGACCGTCCAACCGGGCTGCGTTTCGGCCTGCACGGCAGTGACATTGGACAGGTCGACGGTCAGAGCGGTGGTGGCCGCTCCTTTGGTGGACTCATTGGGCACTTGGAAGGTGACCAGCGCCACGCCGCCGCGCACGGCGTCGTCGCTGCTGGCGTGGACATGGGCTGACGCGGGCGCGATCGCGGCGATCGAACCGAGGTAGAGCCCGGTGGCGGCGACCGCCGAGATCAGTGCGCGCCAAACCGAACTGCGGTGCGATGACATCCGATTGCTGTTCCTTTGTCGCAGGGGTGGGATCAGGTTCAGGTCAATCCAAGCCGGGCCATCAGGTCGGCGTCGATCTCATCGAGTTGTCGGGCGATCGCGGTGTGGGCCGACCGGCGGCGCGTGGCGGGCATGTTCTCCGCAGCGGTGACGGCCGCCGACAGGTCGGTGAGTCGTTCAGAAATGGCGCCCACGAATTGCTTGGTCTCGGCGTCCTTCGGCTTTTTCTCCTGCACCGTGCGCAACGATTGCTCGGCGCCGGCGATGCGGGCCGACAACCGGCCGCCGTGGCCGGAGAACTGACCGATCTGGGCCAACGGAACCCCGAGTTGGTCGGCGCGCCGCTGGTCGATCAACCCGCGGGCGGCGATGGCAACCCGGTAGGCCAGCGGCACCACGATCGGCGCGAGCAGCCGAGAAACCGTGAGGACCCGGCGAATTCGCGGCGGTGACAACAACTTGCCCTCCCGCACCGTTTTGAGCTCGGTCTCGGCAACTTTGAGCGCGGTGAGGTCGCTGTCGCGCTGCGCCTTCAACTGGTCTCTGAGCGCCTTGGTCTCGGCTCGCTGCGCGGCTTTGAACCGGCGGGCCTCGTTTTTCGCAGACAGCTTGGCTTCGAGCTTCGCTCGGGCTTTGATGGCGCGGGCCTCGGCACGACGCGTCGCGCGGGTCTTTCGTTTGCCGAACAGTCCCATTCGCGGCCGCCTCCCCGGAATCTCGTCGACTATCGAGGTGCGTGTGCCCCGTCGATGGGCCAACCCTAGCGGGGCGGGCCACCAGGCTAGGCGTCCAGGTGTTCCTTGCGGCGCAGCTCGTCTACGCGCTGAACGATGTCGTGTTGTGCCTCCGCCGACAAACCGCTGGCGCGAAGCGCGATACGCCGAACGCCCTCATCGCGCATGGTCATCAGCCACGACAACTCTTTATCGAGCTTTTCGTAGTACTCGTCATCGGTGAAGTAGGCGGGCTTGATGCGGAAGAAGTTCGCCAGCGCGGCCATGGTGGCAGACGACGGGTTGGTGCGGTTGCCGGAGCGTAGCTGCGACAGGTAGGGAGCCGACATCGTGATGCCCTCCGCCTTGAGCGCCGCGATCACCTCAGCGGAGGTGTGCGGCCCCCGTCCGGGCGGGTAAACCGTGTCGAACAGGCGGTTCAGGCGGGCAGAGAACGTCGTGCTCATCGATATGACCTCCACCGGGTCGGTACACAAATAATTCCTTCGCGGTATTTGCTGATCATCGTAGCGAGTGTTATCGCCGCAACCAAGTGCAAACTTGGCGAGAAGTGCTGCCGACGCCCGAGACGCCCGTTCTCGGCGCCGCCACGCCGCGCCGGGCTGGATTTTCAGTGAATTCACATGTTGTAGCAAGCGAATTCTGCCACGCATGGCCCGCGTCTGCGCCAAGCTCTTCGCAGCGCGTGGTTACCTCGTCCAGCGCATTGGACGCCATGGCAACCGGCACTGCCCGCCGTCGTGGCGATAAGTCAATTTGCTGTCGTCGCCTGCTGAGGACACTTGCGAGCGTTGATTTCAAACATGGTCCATAGCCCGACAGAACCCTTCGACGGCGATTTCGCGCCGACGAGTTGACCGGTGGAATGGCTCAGGCCGCCAGCAGCATCGCGAGGATCGCGGTGTCGGGATGGCTGATGGGGTCGACACCGACGCGACTGACCATCGAAGTGATCGTGCCGTCGGCCTCCGCCTCTACCCAGGCCGCGCGGTGCTCCAGCCCCAAATATGGCAGCCCCGGCAGCAGCACGCACCCCGACGCGGCGCCGCTGCACTCGGGTAATGAGGGTGTGGTCTCCGAGGGTGGGTGCAGCATTAACAGTGCCGGCGGCTGATGGTCGGCGAAATAACCTGGCCGGATGGCGGATTCGCCAACGACCGGACCTTCCGCCAGCACCAGGCCGACGGTGCCCGGCGCAGGTGTGTCGGGCAGCTCCTCGCGGGCACCGAATACCGTTGTGGTGTTCAGCAATCCAGGCAGCGAAGCTACTCTGACCGCAACCATCAACAGTTGTGCCCACTCTTTTGTCGAGTCGGGCCAACGCCCGGAAATCACAAACCCTTTCAGGGCACCACGAGAATGAAATGGGGCCACCTCGATGGCCCGGCCTGACCCCGTTTCCATTTCGCCCTCCGCCATACTTCGGTTCGGGTACCCAGCGATACGCCGGTGGGTCAATCAGCTCAGCATGCGTCAGGCCGGGAATACCCGCAAGCTGACACGAGCAACCAACGCAGAACTTGGGCAAAAAAGAAACACGGCCGAAATAGTGAACGGGGCGCCGCGCGAATGGCGCGACGCCCCGAACAGGCAAATCCAACCGAAGTCAGCCGGCGATCAGCCCCTTGGCCTTCGAAGTCGCCGCCGCGTAACGCGATTGCACATCTTCCCAGTTCACGACATTCCAGAATGCCTTGGCGAAGTCCGCCTTGACGTTCTTGTACTGGAGATAGAAAGCGTGCTCCCACATGTCGAGCACCAGCAGCGGAACGATGCCGAGCGGGAAGTTCGTCTGGTGGTCGTACACCTGGAATACCAACAGCTTCTGGCCGAGGCTGTCCCAGCCCAGCGCCGCCCAGCCCGACCCCTGCACCGTGGTGGCAGCCGAGGTGAACTGACCGCGGAACTTGTCGAAGGATCCGAAGGCCTCATCGATGGCTGCCGCGAGCTCGCCCGTCGGCTTGTCGCCGCCGTTGGGGGACAAGTTCTTCCACCACAGACTGTGGTTTACGTGGCCGGCCAGGTTGAACGCTAAGTTCTTCTCGTACAACAGAATTGCCGAGAAATCTTCTTTCTCGCGAACCTCTTCCAGCTTGGCGAGGGCGTCGTTGGCACCCTTGACGTAGGTGGCGTGGTGCTTGTCGTGGTGAAGCTCGTTGATTTGACCCGAGATATGCGGCTCCAGTGCTCCGTAGTCCCAGTCCAGGTCGGGCAAAGTGTATTCAGTCACTCCGATTCCTTCCTTCGATGATCGTTACCGATCTGCTTCTGACGCTCCACTCGCAGGCTGTTAGCGGCGCGGCGGCTTGGGTTGGTAAACCATGATCAACCCTGCTCCATCGCAGCGCGCACCGCAAGAACGAGTGCCGTAACGGGATACCCCGCGGCGGGGGTTCAGAACCAGACGATGAGCGCGAGGACCGCCAGCAAAACCAGGGCGATCAGGCCGGCGCGCAAGCCGGCAAGCAAATACGAGCGATTGCACGTGGGCGAATTGGTATACCAGCGCGACGACGATCCCGCCGGCTGTGGTCCGATCGGTTGCGTTGTCATCGGATGACGCCGACCTCTATGTCCAACTCTCCCCCAGTGAGATGAGTCACAACTACTGCCTAGTGGTCGCGATCATAGCCCCTTCTGAACCGACGGGAAAATTGAGCGGAAAGCGGGATGCTGACCAGCGTCTTTTTGCTGGACGGCGGCAGCGGGCAGTCGGCGGGGGACGCCGTCCGGGTAGGCCGGGCCAGTAGTCGTCCGGCGACGGATTCGGTGTGACATCCCCCATACGGGGGCGCAGCGGGCGGGCGCCGGCTTTCTCAGAATTCGCTCAGCGTCCAGCTGAGCTGTCGATGGCGACGCGGAATACGCCGGGTGTTATCCACAGCTGTGGACTTGTCGGGTGTTTTGACCGCGCGTCAACGCCGTCGGCTCAAGACAGTGGATTGTGGATAAACCTGTGGAAACTGTGGATACCGCTTGGTAGCTGGATGAGGTCTGCGTCGCGACGGGTTGGCGCGTGCCATGATCAAGGCCATGGATGGTGAACCGGTGGTCGCCCAGACAGATGTCGCCAACCTGCCCGGCGAATTCGGGCCGGAGACGGTGTTGCTAGATGTGCGTGAGCACGACGAGTGGCGCCGCGGCCACGCCGCGGACGCCCGGCACATCCCGATGGGCGAGGTGCCGGCCCGGATCAACGAGATCGACCGACAGGCCACGCTGTACGTCATCTGCAAGGTCGGAGGGCGCTCGCAGAAGGTGGCGCAGTATCTGGCCGGCAATGGGTACGAAGCCGTCAACGTCAGCGGCGGGATGCTGGCTTGGGCCAATGCCGGACGTCCGGTGGTCACCGATGATGGCGGCCCTGGCAGCGTCTGACCGGGCCGCGCCACGAGCACCATCGCCGAGCGGCCGGTTTCGACAGCTAGGCTGATGCGGTGATCCGCATCGGCGACGATGCAGTGGGGCTACCCCCGGCCGCGCAGCGGCGAGCGGGCCGCAGCGATGAGGAGGAGCGGCGCTAAGTGATCCAAGTGTGCTCCCAGTGCGGCACACGCTGGAATGTCCGTGACCGCCAGCGTGAGTGGTGTCCGCGCTGTCGCGGGAGGCTGCTGGCGCCATCGGCGGAGATGTCGGAGACGCCCGACGCCGATCCGCGCTGGAGTGCCGGCTCGCTGACAACACGGACAACGCCGCGGTTGCCGGCGGGCTACCGATGGATTGCGGTGCGCCCCGGCCCACCGCCACCGCCGCGACGCCGGCGGCGACCGCTCGGGCCGACCCCGCGTTACCCGGTGATACCGCGCTGGGGTCTGCAGGACCGCGTCGAGCCGGATGGCGGCAGGCGGGGATCGGCGGCGCGGCAAGCCCCGCCACCCGGCCGGGTGCAGGGGGCGTTCTTTGCGACCGCGGTGACGCTGGGCATTGCCGCCCTGGTTCATCTGATGCGCTATGTGTTGCTGATCATCAACCGCAACACGCTGCTGAATTGGCTGGTGGCGGACGCGGCGGCACTGCTGAGTGTGTTGGCCAGCCTGGCTGCGATCGCGGCGGTGATCACCTACGCCGTGGTGCTGACGCAATGGTTGATCGCGCGTCGTGCCGCGGCTTTCGCGCATTGCGGTAGGGCCGAGACCCGTACGCCATGGGCGCTGCGGGCCGGCTGTCTGCTTCCGCCGTCGGCGGCGATGGTCCTGGCCATCACCTTCGCCGTGGTCCGCGTTACTTCCGGGCATGCAGCCAGCTGGGCGTTGATGGCTGGCTGCGTGGCGATGAGTTGTCTGCCCCTGGTCGCCGCGGTCTGGTCGCTGGTCTACGTGGTCGAGCTGGCCAAAACGGAGGACAACTACCCCCGGCTGCGTGGGCAGATCTGGGGATGGTGGCTGCTGTGGCTGCTCAGCAGCGCGACGTCGGTCTTCGCATCGATCACCAGCGGGGCGCAGGACGCCCAGGGGATCGCCAACAACACGGTGGCCATCATCGTCGCCTACCTGATGGCCCTGGTCGCAGTTCTCGCGACCGCGAGGCTGTTCGAACAGTTCGAGCGCAAACCAGTCGAACGGCCCGCCCATCGCTGGGTGGTGGTCGCCGACGAGGGAGCTGCCCAAGAGGCATCAGCGGGATCGACTCCTGCAGTTGAGTTGGCGGGCGAGGAACCGGCAGCATAGTGCCATGGCGCAGGCCGACGAGGTGGTCTCTCGGCACCCGTTCGTAGTGGCCCATCGCGGCGCGTCGGGCGCCCTGCCGGAACACACCTTGGCCGCATACGATCTCGCCCTCAGGGAGGGCGCCGATGGTGTGGAATGCGATGTCCGGCTCACCCGCGACGGCCATCTGGTCTGTGTGCACGATCGCCGGCTCGACCGGACGTCGACCGGCGCCGGCCTGGTCAGCACGATGACGCTGGCCGAGCTGCGCGAGCTGGAATACGGTGCGTGGCACGGCAGTTGGCGCGCCGACGGCACCCACGGCGATACCGGCCTGTTGACGCTGGACGCCCTTGTCGCGCTGGTGCTGGACTGGAAGCGGCCGGTGAAGATCTTCGTCGAGACCAAGCATCCCGTCCGGTACGGCGCTCTGGTGGAGAGCAAGGTGTTGGCGCTGCTGCATCGCTTCGGCATCGCCGCACCCGCGTCCGCGGACCGGTCCCGCGCGGTGGTGATGTCGTTTTCGGCGGCCGCGCTGTGGCGGGTCCGGCGGGCGGCCCCGCTGCTGCCCACCGTGCTGCTCGGCAGGAGTCATCGCTACCTCAGCAGCAGTGCGGCCAGCACTGTCGGGGCCACCGCGGTCGGACCCTCACTGGACACTCTTCGCGAACACCCCGAGCTGGTCGACCGGGCGGCGGCCCAGGGTCGGGCACTGTACTGCTGGACGCCGGACGCCTACGAGGACGTCATCTTCTGCCGCGACGTGGGCGTGGCGTGGCTGGCCACCAACCATCCCGGTCGCGTGAAAGCCTGGCTCGAGGACGGCAAGACCGGGGCCGACCTGCACTAGCCGTCCGTTAGAGCCGGCCTCCGGCGGCTGACGGCGCATCGGATGCGGCTTGCGGCGAGTCGATTTCCCGCGCCACGAAGTTCTCCAGGTCGAACAGGTTGGCTCCGGCGCGATCGGCGACCCGCACCAGCGAGGTCATCAGCGCCACCTCCTCGACCTGCTCCTTGAGGAACCACTGCATGAATTGCTCGCCGAGGTAGTCACCTTCGTCGCGGGCGACGGCCGCCAGCCTGCTGACCTGTTCGGTGACCGCTCGCTCCTGATCGAGCGCCAGCGCCAGCGCATCGCGTGGGGTGTCGAAGTGATTGCGCACTCCGTCCACCCCGGGGATCTCGACGCGCACGTCGCGGTCGAGCAGATACTGCACCAGCATCATCGCGTGGTTGCGTTCTTCAACGGCTTGTGCGTAAAAATGTTTCGCCAGCTGACGCAGGTCGGCGCCATCGAAATAAACGGCCATCGCAATATACTGCTGTGCGTTGGTGAATTCGCTGTAGATCTGCTCCTGCAATAAAGCATGGAATTTGGTTTTATGGGCGTCGCGATCATTCATGACTGACAACGCTACCGCAGGTCAGGTCGCATCGTCATCCAAGGTTATGCTTACTCAGGCCAGCGTTGCCTAAGTAAAGAAAGGCTACGTTGGGTATACAAGAAATTCGTCTGAAGCATTCTTTGGAAGTGGTTCAGGATTGGCGCGTAATGCGGGTAAATGCCCGGGAATCGCTGCGCTACGGGCGGTCGCTGAGGACGGCCGGCGGTACCGGCTGGTCGGCAGCCAGCGCGTCGAACAGCTGGGCGGCCTTCTCGTGATCCCACACCACAACCGAGCCGACGTCGCTGCCGGTGAACTCGCCGATGGGCACGGTCAACGCCGTGGTCGATGCGTGCAGTGCCCAGCCCAGCCGGGCCATATCCCAGGCGTGATCGCCCTTGTCGACGGTCAGCGCGCCGACCGCCGCGTGTGCCACCGCATACCACCGCCAGGGGTTCAGCCACACCGCCGGGCTGGCGGCGCGGTGCAGCACCGCGGACATGAACTGTCGCTGGTTGACCATGCGGTCGAGGTCGGCGCGCGGGGTGTCCCGGGAGCGGACATAGCCGAGCGCGCCGCGGCCGTCCAGTTTCTGGCACCCGGCGGGTAGGTCGATGCCGGCGAGCGGATCGTTCATCGGCGCGGTCGGACAGACGGTGATCCCGCCGAGCGCGTCGACCAGCTCGGCGAAGCCGCCGAATCCGACTTCGGCGTAATGGTCGAGCCGCAGCCCGGTGGCTTGTTCCACGGTTTCAGCCAGCAACGGCGCCCCGCCCATCGCGAACGCCGCGTTGATCTTGTCGCGGCCGTAGCCGGGAATCGGCACATAGGAGTCGCGCGGTATGGACACCATCGTCGTTGGAGTGTGTGAGCCGAACGCCGGCACGTGCACCAGCAGCATGGTGTCGGTTCGGCCGTTGCCGGTGTCACCGCCGGTCGCCAGCGCCTGCTGCTGCTCGACGGTGAGACCTTGACGGCTGTCCGAGCCGACCAGTAGCCAGTTGCTGCCCCGCCCGGCCGCCGGCCGGCCGGGGTAGTCGGTCAGCGCCGGCTCGCGGTGCAGCGCCGACTCCGTCCACAGCGTGCCGCCCAGAATGCCGGCACTGATCAGCAGGACGACGATCACCAAACTCAGCGAAACGAGTTGCCCCCACGCCCGTTTACGTCGGGGCCGCGGCTTGCGGGGCCGTGCGGGCGGCGGGCCGGGCGGACGCAGGCGCACGGTTCGGGCTTCGGGCAGATCGACCGGCGTCGGCGGTGGCGGCGCGGCCGGCGGCCGGGCGTCGAGGCCCGCGACGGATGACCGGCGACGGCTCAGGGGGCTGGGGGTTGTTCATCTGATCGGACGGCTCCGTCAGCGCAGCCAGTGCAGATGGCTGGCCAGCAGCGCATACCCGACGAACGTCACGGCGTCGATGATGCCGTGTGCGATCACCAGCGGCCAGAGCCGGCCGGTGCGCTGCCAGGCATACCCGAACACCAGGCCCATCGCGACATTGCCCAGCCCGGCGCCGAAGCCTTGGTAAAGGTGGTAGCTGCCGCGCAACAGGCTCGACCACACCAACGCCGCCCGCGAGCCGACGCCCAGCTCCGCCAACCGGGTGAGCAGATAACCGACGACGATGATCTCTTCGGCCCAGCCATTGGCGAAGGCGACCAGCAGCAGCATCGGCACCCGCCACCAGGTGTCGCTCAGACTGGACGGGATGACCGAGGCGTTGAGGTGCAGTGCCCGCGCAGTCAGGTAGAGCGCCAGGCCGGGCAGGCCGATCAACGCGGCCAGGCCGACGCCGCCGATCAGATCGGCGCGCCACTGCAAGCGCGCCAGCCCGATTCGGGCGGGGCTGAATCCGCTGCGCCACAACAGGTACAGACCGAGCGCACCCCAGGCGATCAGTTGCACCACGAAGGTCGCATTCAGCCCGAGGTCGATAAGGTCGAAGTAGGACCGTCGCGGGTTCAGTGGGATCCGCTGAGCGCTGAGGTTGCGCAAAACCGAGTCGGCGAGTTGCAGGATCGCGGTGACGGCGCTCAGACCGAATGTCACGGCCAGCACGACGACGAGCTCGATGCGCAACGTGCGGCGCTGCGTCAGCTCGGAGTCGCTGCGCGGCCAGGTCACCTCGACACGGTAACCGGGCCAGCCTGCTGCTCAGCCTCGGCGGGCCCGCACGCCGTTCAGGAACGGGCAGCCCATCAGCACCCGAATGGCCTGGCCCAGACCGGTGACGTCGTCGACCGGCCGGTGGAACGGCAGCCGGACGTCGCGGTCACCGTCGGCGCTTTCGACGCGTAGCCGCACGCCATAGCGGTCCACCCCGAGCGGGCGGACATCGCCGCGCCGCAGCCGCGCGGGCAGTCGGGCGGCCAGTCGAGCGACCACATCTCGATGCGCGGTGTCCAGGTGCCGAATCCAGCACGACTCGAACACGCAGAACGGGTCGGGTCGCGCGGCCAGCAGGGTCCCGACGTCGACCGCTTCGGCCCCGGTCGCGTCGGTGACCACCACCGACTCGATCTCCAGTCTTGCGAGCAGGTACCGGGTGTCGTCGCGGTCGATCGGCCCGGACCCAGGGGTTTGCACCTGCAGCAGTGCCGGGTAAGGGTGCTCGGCGGCGATCCCGTCCAGCAACCCGCGCACGGTCTCCAGCGGCACGTGGTGCAGCCGGCCGCGGATCCAGACCAGCGAGCGGACCGGTTCGCGCAAGGGCAGCGGCGCGTAATCGGCCAACTCCAGCACGGCCTGCGATCCATCGGGCACCACGCCGTCCGCCGGGACGGTCACCGCGAACGAACCGTCGTCCAGCAGATGGTGCAGCGGGGTGATGAGCGGCTCGCCGCCGTCGACGGCAAGCAGCGCGCCGCCGGCCCGGACGCAGGTGCTGCGGATCCGCTCGGCCGTCGTGGGCGCCGGGCAGTGGGCAAGTGTCATCGTTGACCGTCCTGGCTCGTGGCAAGTTAGTGAGGTAAGCCTAACTTAACTACCGACGATCGGGCGGCGCAAGACGTTCGACCCGATAGGGTTTTGGTCGTGGCAAGCATCGCGTATCTCGGACCCGAAGGGACCTTCACCGAGGCGGCGCTGCTGCAGATGATCGACGCCGGCATGATTCCGCAGCACAGCCCGGCGACCGTGCGGCAGCTGCCGGTCGACAGCACGACCGCTGCCCTCGACGCGGTCCGCGACGGCGCGGCCGCGTACGCCTGCGTGCCGATCGAGAACTCGATCGACGGTTCGGTGATGCCCACCCTGGACAGCCTCGCGATCGGGTCGCCGCTGCAGGTGTTCGCGGAGCTGACGCTCGACGTGGCGTTCAGCATCGTCGTCAAAGCCGGTCTTTCGGCCGCCGACGTGCGCACGTTGGCCGCCTTCCCGGTCGCCGCGGCGCAGGTGCGGCAGTGGCTGGCCGCCCATCTGCCCGACGCCGAACTGCGCCCGGCCAAGTCCAACGCCGACGCCGCGCAGCAAGTCGCCGACGGCCACGTCGACGCCGCAGTCAGCTCACCGCTGGCCGCCGCCCAGCGCGGGTTGCCGACGCTGGCCGAAGACGTCGTCGACGAGGCCAATGCGCGCACCCGTTTCGTACTGGTAGGCCCGCCGGGGCCGCCGCCCGCCCGTACCGGCGCCGATCGGACGTCGGTGGTGCTGCGGATCGACAATGCGCCGAGCGCGCTGGTGTCGGCGCTCGCGGAGTTCGGTATCCGCGGCATCGACCTGACCCGTATCGAATCCCGGCCCACCCGAACCGAATTAGGCACCTACGTGTTTTTTCTGGACTGCGTCGGCCACATCGACGACGACGCTGTCGCCGAGGCACTCAAAGCGCTGCACCGGCGTTGTACCGATGTGCGTTACTTGGGTTCCTGGCCGACCGGAGAGCTTGCCGGCGCGCCGCCTCCGCAGTTGGACGAGGCTGCGAGCTGGCTGGCGCGGCTACGCGACGGTGCAGGCGGGGGGTCGGGCCGATGAGCGGCCGTCTGGTGTTGGTGCGACACGGTCAGTCCTTCGGCAACGTCGATCGCCGGTTGGACACCCGCCCGCCGGGCAGCGAATTGACGCCGTTGGGCCGCGACCAGGCGCGGACGTTCGCGCGGGAGGGGTTGAGCCGGCCCGGCCTGTTGCTGCATTCGGTGGCTACCCGCGCGGCGCAGACCGCGGCCGAGATCAGCGCCGAGGTGGATGTGCGGGCCAGCGAGGTGACCGGCATTCACGAGGTGCAGGTCGGCGAACTGGAAAACCGGAGCGACGACGATGCGGTGGCTGAATTCAACGCCATCTACCAGCGCTGGCATGAGGGCGAGCGGCATGTGCCGCTGCCCGGCGGAGAGACCGCCAACGAGGTGCTGGACCGCTATCTGCCGGTGCTGACCGAACTACGGATGCGCTACCTCGACGACCACGAGTGGACCAGCGACATCGTCGTCGTCAGCCACGGGGCGGCGATTCGGCTGACGGCCGCCGTGTTGGCCGGCGTCGAAAGCAGCTTTGTGCTTGACCATCATCTGGCCAACACCGAGGCCGTTGTGCTGGCGCCGGTCACCGACGGCCGCTGGAGCTGTGTGCAGTGGGGGACGCTGACGCCGCCGTTCTACCCCGAGCCCGACGCCACACCGGTGACTGACGCGGTGGAGTCGGGCGCCGACCCGATGGGCTGACCGGCCGTTCTCAGAAGACCGACAGCAGCTCGGCCAGGAAACCACCGCTGGTCGCAGCTGCGGACCCGGGCAGGTCACCCGCCGGCGAGAGGATGTCGTACAGGTAGCTCCCGTTGGTGGCGTAGGTGGAGAGAAGGTCGTCATCCGCGCCGGTGTCGTAGCTGAGCCCTCCGGACGCGGCAAGAGCGTCGCTGCCGCCGGCCAAGGCGAAGTCGCCGGTGCCACCCTGGGCGCTAGCGACGGCTCCGTCGCCGTAGGCGATCGCGATGTCACCGGTGCCCGAGTAGGCAACCGCGGTGTTGCCAGCGGTGGGAAACAGGTCGTAGCCATCGATAGAGATTTGTAAGTCGTCAGCCCAGGCGACCCCCGGAGGGGAAGCCACCGCCGCGCCAATACCCAGACCCACCGCCAGGATGCCCAGCCGAGCGATACCCCGAGCGTTCATGGATCATCCTCATCCCCCGCCGCGCCTCGGCACGGCACGGAATCCGTGAGCCCCTGCCTCTCGCGACCTGAGCCGAACATAGGAAAAACCTGAGAAAATCGACAACTCTTCCGGATATCCGGACATTTCATTGCCGCGGCGACTCCAGCGTGCCCAATTATCCGGCGGACAGACCCAGCTGATCAGACGGCGATCGCATCCACCTCAGCGCAGCGGCAGCCGACCGCATCGCAGTCGACGACGAAGGCGTGCAGCATCAGCTCCGGGCTGGTGCAGCCTTCCTCGGTGCACTCCGACCGGTGCAACCGGTGGCGAATGATCGTGCCGTGGCAGTGATCCAATCCCGCTCGGCAGTCGCGGCATTCGGTACTCATGCGCCGTTCTTAGCACCGATCGCCGACAGATCCGCGACGCCGCGCCCGCAGATCCAGGGTTAAGTTCTTCAGGCCCAGCCGAGTTCGTGCAACCGGTCGTCGTCGATGCCGAAGTGGTGGGCGATCTCGTGCACCACGGTGATCTTCACCTCCTCGACGACCTCGTCGTCGGAGTCGCAGATCTCCAGCAACGCATCTCGGTAGATCGTGATGGTGTCCGGCAGCGAGCCGGCGTAGTGGGAATCGCGTTCGGTCAACGCCACGCCGTCATACAGGCCGAGCAGGTCGTCTTCGTCAGGGTGACGGTCGGCGACCAGCACCACCACGTTGTCCATCACGGCGGCCAGCTTCGGCGGGATCAGGTCGAGCGCGTCACACACCAGCTCGTCGAACCGTTGCGGGTCCATCCGCACGGCCATCCGGCTATTGCCCCGGAGGCGGTGGTGGCGGGCGGTGGGGGTTCCGGCGCAGGCGGCGGAAACAGCGGCGGCGGCGCTTCGGGAGCCGGCGGCGGTGCTTCCGGCGGCGCGCCCGGCGCCGGCGAGGGTGGCGCGGCGGGTGCAGGCTGCTGGCCCGGAAGGTGTTGGTTGCCCTGCCGCTGGCTGCTCGACCCGCTCGATCCGCTCGATCCACTCGACGAGGATCCGGCCGACGATGTAGATGATCCGCCGGTGTCCGGAGTGATCGGGATCGGCGGCAAGTTGAGCCGCTCCGCCGGGATGTCCGGCGGTGGAACCGGCGGCTGACCGTTGATCCGCAGCGGCCCCTTGGCGCTGTTGAGCAGCGTCGCCCAGCCGCCGTTGCCCAGCGTCGCGCCGATGCTGCAGGCAACCTGCCGGCTGCCCGCCGACCAGCTGGGCAGCGACAGCGTGCTGTAGATGAGCGTGAGGGTGGTGCTGCGCAACTGAACCGGCGCGAGGTAGGCGTCGGTCAGCCGGGTGCAGGAATCCTTGATGAAGCCGTCCTGTTCGGGCTCCGGGGGCAGCGCGTCGGGGAACTTCGCCAGCAAGTCGACCGTGCCGGTGACCTCCATCGCATGTGGTGCGGCGCAATCGATGGGGATGTCGGTAGGTTGATTGGTCGCGGGGTCGATGCCCAGGCAGGTGCCGTCCGGCCAGACCTTGGACTGGTCGACGTCGGCGACCTTGCCCTTGAACGCGACCTGCTCATTACCAACGCCGGGCAGCTGCAGGCCGCACAGCATCCGCCGCTCTCCGGATTGCCGCCAGGCTTTGTCGCCGGACCACAACATGCTGATGATGAACTTGCTGTTGGGGTCGAACTTGGCGCCCAGATAGCGGCGTACCGCCGACTCGCACTGCTCCTGGCTGATCTGCTCGATGCGGGTGGCCGACGGCGGCGGGGCGTCGGGCCCGTACTCCGAGCCGGGGAACGTGCGCATATCGATGGACTCGGCGACCTCGAACCGGTGCTCGTCTTTGCAGTCGACGATCGTCGCGGCTTCGGGCATCCGATCCGGCCACATCAGGCAGTTGCCGCCGGTGGCGTGGTTGAAAGCGTCGTTACCCTTCGAGCCCGTGCTGGGCACCGGGTCGATGTAGCCGGTCAGCCGGCCGGGGCCACCGCCGATCGGAAGGGCGGTGACCAGCCCGGCGATCAGCAGACCGCCCAGAGCGGTCAGCAGCAGCGCGCGCCGGGTCGAGCCGAGGCCTGCAGCGCAGTCAGCCACTCCGCCCGCGGCAGCCGAAGTCGCGGCCGGTCGGCCCGGTGACTGTCTGCTGCTCGGATGCGTTCGACATCGGCTCCATTGTGACAGGCCCGCCAGCGGTCCGTGACAAGTGTTGCAGAAGTAACGTTATGTGGTTGTGCGTGCGTGCTCGCGGTGTCGCCTGCCGCGAAAGTAGGGTTTAGGCCGTGATCGACCTGAAGTTGCTCCGCGAGAACCCGGACGCCGTGCGGCGATCCCAGACTCAGCCGCGGGCGAGGACCCGGCTCTGGTCGACGCGCTGCTGGCGGCCGACACCGCCCGCCGGGCCGCGATCTCGACGGCCGATTCGCTGCGCGCCGACCAGAAGGCCGCCAGCAAGAAGGTCGGCGCCGCCTCCGCCGACGAGCGGCCAGCGCTGCTGGAGCGGGCCAAGGAACTGGCCGAGCGAGGTCAAGGCCGCCGAGGCCAGGCAGGCCGAAGCCGAGGCGGCGTTCGCCGCTGCGCACATGGCGATCTCCAACGTGATCATCGACGGCGTGCCCGCCGGCGGCGAGGACGACTACGCCGTCCTCGACGTCGTCGGCGAGCCGGCCGCGATCGACAATCCGAAGGACCACCTGGAACTCGGCGAGGCGCTGGGCCTGATCGACATGGAGCGCGGCGCCAAGGTGTCGGGCTCGCGGTTCTACTTCCTGACCGGTCGGGGCGCGCTGCTGCAGCTCGGGCTGCTGCAGCTGGCGATCCGGCTGGCCGCCGACAACGGCTTCACCCCGATGATCCCGCCGGTGCTGGTGCGCCCGGAGGTGATGGCGGGCACCGGCTTCCTCGGCGCCCACGCCGACGAGGTCTACCGCCTCGAGGCCGACGACCTGTACCTCGTCGGCACCTCCGAGGTGCCGCTGGCCGGCTACCACTCCGACGAGATCCTCGACCTGTCCGGCGGGCCGCTGCGCTACGCCGGCTGGTCGTCGTGCTTCCGCCGCGAGGCCGGCAGCTACGGCAAGGACACCCGCGGCATCATCCGGGTGCACCAGTTCGACAAGGTCGAGGTGTTCGTCTACTGCACGCCCCGAGGACGCCGAGGCCGAGCACCAGCGGCTGCTGGGCTGGCAGCGCGAGATGCTGGCCCGCATCGAGGTGCCCTACCGGGTGATCGACGTCGCCGCAGGCGATCTCGGCTCGTCGGCGGCGCGCAAGTTCGACTGCGAGGCCTGGGTGCCGACGCAGCAGCGCCTACCGCGAGCTGACCTCGACGTCGAACTGCACCACGTTCCAGGCCCGCCGGCTGGCCACCCGCTACCGCGACGACGAACGGCAAGCCGCAGATCGCCGCGACGCTCAACGGCACGCTGGCCACCACCCGCTGGCTGGTCGCGATTCTGGAGAACCACCAGCAGCCCGACGGCAGTGTGCGGGTTCCCGACGCGCTGGTGCCGTTCGTCGGCACCGAGGTGCTGGAGCCGGTCTAGCTCCGGCACTCTTCGCGGTCATCGAGCACAGCAAAGGTCAGACTGGACGGCGGCAGGGTCGGTGCCCTGCTTTAATTTTTCTGACCAGCGTCCTGCATGGCGTGGATGGGGTAACCGCGTGGGAGGGTGTATGAGCGCAATGGGGTGGCTCGGTGTGTGGTGGCGACAAGCCGATCACTACGACGAGTTGAGCTCTCACCTGCAAGCCCGCGGTATCGCCACCCTTACTCGCGCCACCATCTCGGTGATTGCCGGCTGCTTGGCCATCGACGCGCTCGCGACGATCTGGACCCCGACCGGACCGCGCGGCCCCGTTCAGCTCGCCTGCACGATCGTCGCGGGCGCCGGCGCCGCGGCGGGTGCACTGCTGTGGGCCCTGCGCTGGCCAACCCGCACTATGGCGATTTGGTTCACCGTGCTGTCCAGCGCCAGCATCGCGCTGATGCACGCTGGCCCAACGAGATCCCGTCATCGCCATGCTCACCTGCACGACATTCGCGACCATGGCCAGCTACATCGCGCTGTTTCAGACGCCGCCGTGGATGGCCTACAACTTCGCGATCGCCAGCGTGATCGGCGCCGTGGAGGGCGCCCGTATGGCGGCGAAATCCAACATCGTTGCCGCGCTGTGCGCTTATGCGCTGCTGCTCCTGCTCAATCTGGCCGTGCCCTTCGGCATTCAGGTCGTTGTGCACGTACTCGGCACCGACGCCGTGCGGGCCGAACGCGACCAGCTCACCGGACTGCTGACCCGGCGCGCCTTCCGTCGGCGCGCCACAGCGCGGCTGCAGCAAGGCCGCGACGGCCTCGGTCATTTCGTCATCGCGATGATCGACTTGGACCGCTTCAAACAGCTCAACGACACCTACGGGCACCGCGCCGGCGACGATGCGCTGGTCTCGGTGGCACGTGCGCTGCGTGACTCCACCGATGACGCCGCAGTCATCGGCCGTTCTGGCGGTGAGGAATTCGTGATCGCCGACATCTGGCACCCCGACGAGGTCGAATGGCGAGCACAGCAGCTGTGCGACGTGATCGCCGCGCTGCCCTTCGGGATCACCGCCAGCATCGGCACCGCGGGCATTTACCCGGGTCACCGGGTCGGTGATACCGGAGACCTACTTTTTGAGCTGATCTCGGCAGCCGACGACGCCATGTATGTCGCCAAACGACGCGGCGGAAACCAGACCGGCCACCACAAGTGGCCGCCGCCACCATTCGACAGCGTTGATGCAGACGAAAGTGGTTGCCGCAGCAACGGACTCACCGCTTAGGCGGGCATCTTCTCGCGGAGCTGCTGCGTGCCGCGCGCTGGCGTTCGATGGTGGCGAAGTAGAACGCGAACGCGAAGGCGAAACTGGTGAACAGGCTGGAGACGAAGTACAGCCAGGGCCGTCGCAACCCCCGTCGATAGCCGTCGACGATGGTAAACAGCGGCAGCAGAACGACATTGGCGATCGTGTAGTCCTGGCTGGCCGAGTCCGCGGCCGGGTTGGTGAACATCAGCCGGATGTATTCGGCCCAGCTGCCGTGTTGGCCCCACAGCGGGTTGGTGGATCCCGTGCGAATACTCCTGCACGTAAGTGATGTTGAAGTACCACCCCAGCACGACCGATGCGATGCCGACCAGCGTAATACACGCATTCCAGCGGTGAGAACAACGGGCCGCCGGCGGGCCGGGCGAAGACCTTCGAGTTCGATGCGACGATCCACCCGATGACAGAGAAGCCCGAGAATTGCATGGACGAGAAGCGAGACCATGGGCGCAGTCTCACTCGCGGCCGCAAAGTTTTGTCAATATTGACAGAACAAAATCTGAGGTACCTTACTGCCATGGTCCGGCCGGCGCAGACGGCGCGCAGCGAGCGCACGCGGGAGGCGCTGCGCCAGGCTGCGCTGGTGCGGTTCCTGGCCCAGGGGGTCGAGGACACGTCGGCCGAGCAGATCGCCGCGGACGCCGGCGTGTCGCTGCGGACGTTCTATCGCCACTTCCGGTCCAAGCACGATTTGCTGTTTGCCGACTACACCGGACTGCACTGGTTTCGCGCGGCGCTGGACGACCGGCCGGCCGACGAACCGATCATCGATTCGGTGCAGTCGGCGATCTTCTCGTTTCCCGTATGACGTTGACGCCGTGGCGAAAATCGCCGCGCTGCGCGACGGCGAGCTCGACCCGGGCCGCATCGTCCGCCATATCCAGGATGTCCAGGCCGACTTCGCCGACGCCATCGCGGCCCAGCTGCAAAGCCGTAGCTGCGCGGCGGACCCGACGTCCGGATGACCGGCTGCGCATCGCGGTGACCGCGCGCTGCATCGCGGCGGCGGTTTTCGGCGCGATGGAGGTCTGGATGCTCGGCGACAATCGATCACTGGGCGAGCTGGCGCGGGTATGCCACGTGGCGCTGGAGTCGCTGCGGGCCGGCATCACCGACGCCTGGGTGCCCGCCGCAGTTTCGTCATAATTGACAAAACTTCGCGATCCGTGCCAGCCTGCGCAGCAGAGCGGAAGGGCGGAGCAGATGACCGATTACGACGCGATCGTTATTGGTGCCGGGCACAACGGACTGGCCGCCGCGGTGCTGCTGCAGAAGGCCGGGCTGCGGACCCTGTGTCTGGAATCCAAGCTCTACGCGGGCGGGATGGCGTCCACCGTGGAGCTTGTTCGACGGCTATCAGTTCGAGATCGCGGGCTCGGTGCAGTTCCCGACCGCGCCGGTGGTCCGGCAGGAGCTCGGCCTGGACACCCTGCCGACCATCGACCTGGACGTGATGTCGGTGGCGCTGCGCGGCGTCGGTGACGACCCGATGGTCCAGTACAGCGACCCGATCAAGCTGTTCACCCACCTCAACGAGGTGCACGGGGCCGACGCCGTCAACGGCATGGCGGGGCTGATGGGCTGGGCCCAGGCGCCGACCCGGGCGCTCGGCCGGTTCGAGGCCGGCACGCCGCCCAAGACCATCGATGAGATGTATGCCTGTGCCACCAACGAATTCGAGCGCTCGGCCATCGACGACATGTTGTTCGGCTCGGTCACCGACGTGCTGGACCGCTACCTTCCGGACCGCGAGAAGCACGGCGCGCTGCGCGGCTCGATGACCGTGCTGGCGGTCAACACCCTCTACCGCGGACCGGCCACACCGGGCAGCGCGGCGGCACTGGCCTTCGGGCTCGGCGTGCCCGACGGCGACACCATGCAGATGAAGAAGCTGCGCGGCGGCATCGGCGCGCTCACCGCGCATCTGGCCGACTCGCTGGTGAGCGACGGCGGCGAGGTTCGGCTGCGCACGAAGGTGACCGAGATCCTGGTCGCCGACGGGCAGGGTGAGCGGGGTGCGCACCGAGGCGGGCGAGACGTTGACCGCCCCGATCGTCGTCTCCGCGATCGCGCCCGACCTGACGGTCAACGAGCTGGTCGACCCCGCCGTGCTGCCCGCCGACATCCGCGAACGCTACGCGCGGATCGACCACCGCGGCAGTTACATTCAGATGCACTTCGCGCTGGACGAGGCCCCCGAGTTCGCCGCGCCCTACGAGGCGCTCAACGACCCGAGCATGCAGGCGTCGATCGGCATCTTCAGCACACCGGAGGAGGTCCAGCAGCAGTGGGAGGACTGCCGGCGCGGAATCGTGCCCGCCGACCCGACGGTCGTCTTCCAGATCCCTTCGCAGAACGATCCCGACCTGGCGCCCGAGGGCAAGCACGCCGCGTCGGCGTTCGCGCTGTGGTTCCCGATCGAGGGCGAAGTGGACTATGGCGCGGCGAAGGTCGAAATGGGTCAGCGGGTGATCGACAAGATCACCCGATTGGCGCCGAACTTCGAGCGCAGCATCAGCCGGCACACCACCTTCACGCCCAAGCACATGGGTGTGATGTTCGGCGCCCCCGGCGGCGACTACTGCCACGGCCTGTTCCACGCGCAGCAGATCGGTCCCAACCGGCCCGGGCCGAAAGGCTTTCTCGGTCAGCCGATTCCGGTCCACGGGCTTTACCTGGCCAGCACCGGATGCCACGGCGGGCCGGGGATCACGTTCATCCCCGGATATAACGCAGCTCATCAAGCGCTCGCCGACGCCGGACGCTGACCGGACCGCAGCTAGTCGCGCTGGTCCAGTAGCCGGTCGAGCAGCGCGGTGAATTCTTCGGGGTCCGCCGGTGTGAACGCCGGGCTCGGCCGGGTGCCCGGCACGTCCAGCGTGATCAGCGTCGACCGCAGCGGCCGTCGCACGTCCAGTGGCAGCCAGCGGCGCAGGTCTGAGCTGCCCCAGATGCGGAACCGGTGTAGCAACAGCCCCAGCGGTTCGGCTGTGTACCCGCGGATGCTGTCCAGCGCGAATGATCTTCGACGTGCCGGAGGGAAAGTGGTAGCGGCGCAACGTGATCGCTTCCCGATCCAGCTGGACCAGGCCGTCATCGTAGGAGCCGTTGCGGCCACGCTCTGGAGGAGCTCATGGCCGCGAGCTTCGAAGCTGGTGGCCTCGGCTGGTGAGGCAGCGGCCGTTCTCCAGGTTCCACTGCCAGCCGTGCAGGTTGCAGGTCAGCGTGCTGCCCTCGACCACACCGAACTTGGACAGGTCGGCCTTCAGGTGCGGGCATCGACGCTGAATCTCCCAGCCGTCCAAGGTGATCGACGCCGTGTCATCGTGCGCCTCGGCGAACCAGCCGTCGGCGTAGGCGATCCGCTCGTCGGTCAGGCATTTGAAGAACGTGTAGAGGTACTCGTTGTAGCCGCCGACCCGCCAGGCCTTGAACCGGGTGGACAGGAAGATGGTGTTGACCCAGTCCGGCTCGTTGTCGCGCAGCACGGTGCGCACCAGCTCCGGCGCGATCGCGAACCCGTAGCGGAATTTCTCGTCGGGAATCGCTTCCCGCACAGTGCGTTTCGGGAAGTCCAAGCACGACGGTCTCGCGAGCCGAGCACCAGCTCGACGGGATAGCCGATACCGTCGCAGATCTCGTCGCTCGGCCAACATGATCGGCTCGAACACCGCTCGCAGCGGCTCCAGCAGCGACTCGCCGGCGGCGGGCGCCCAGCCGGCCTTCTCCGCCGCCAGCACCGGTTGCCATCCGCTCGGCGTAGTCGGCGATGTAGGCCGCCTTGCCGGTGGTGAAGATCGCCTCGACCTGCGTCGGTGGGCAGCGGGTGGGTCAGCGAGATCAGTTGCGCGCCAGAGAAATCCGCCGTCGAACCGGGGATCATCAGCAGGCCGCGGTCGTGGCCGTCCTGCGCGCATCTGTTCGAGGAACACCATCTGGTCGGGGAAGATGTTGGCCGGGTCGCCGTGGTCGTCGTTGAGGTAACGCAGCTCGGGGTCCAGGAAGCACGGCGGGCCGGCGGACGGGATCACCCAGGTGGCGCCGACCTGCGGCGATGTACTGGCGGGCAGCGGTCCATCCCGCGTTGGCGCTTCTGGGTGCCGAACGCCTCCTTGGCCCGCGCGGGCATGTCGTAGACCATCGGGTACCAGATCGCGCCGGAGTACTGCAGCATGTGCACGTCGACGTGACCGAACTCGCGCCAGCACGTCCAGGTCGACCGGGCGGGCAGTCGTTCATGTTGAAGACCGTCGTCACGCCGTCGGAGACCACCAGCGCCGGAATCGCCGATCGGACCGTCGGCCGGGCGCCCGCAGCGCGATGACCATGACGTCGAGGTCGCCCTTGGGCCCGCTGACGCGGTGTTTGACCGAATCGTCGGTCTCGAAGAACCGGTGAAACCCCAGCATCTGCAGAGCTCACGCTTGAGGTCGGGCACCGGGAAGTCCGGCAGCAGCACCACGGCGTCTTTGTTGACGTGCTCAGCCAGCAGCTTGGCGTCGAAGTGGTCCTTGTGCAGATGCGAGACGTAGAGGTAGTCGCAGTCGCCCAGGCTGTCCCAGTCCAGCCCGCTGTTGTCCGGGAAGACGGAACCAGGACGCGAAGTAGGCCGGGTTGACCCAGGGGTCGCACAGGATGCTGCCCGCCTGGGTGTCGATCCGAAAGCCGGCATGGCCGATGCTGGTGACCTGCACTGATACCCTTCAATAGCTGGTTTCCGCGCCGTCTGGTCTGCCGCCCCGAGCTTAACGGCAGCGCCGAGGGAAACGCCCGACCTGCTAGAGCCGCCCAGCCGGGAACACTAGGCTGGCGACCGTGGAGCCGGTCTACGGGACTGTCATCGCGGCTCGTACGTGCTCGCGTGGCGCGTCCAGGGCTTACGTTTCACCGTCACCGGGCAGGAGAACCTGCCCGCCACCGGCGGCGCCGTCATCGCCATCAACCACACCAGCTACTTCGACTTCACCTTCGCCGGGCTGCCCGCCTACCGGCGAGCACCGCGCGCGCAAGGTGCGGTTCATGGCCAAGCAGGAGGTCTTCGACAACAAGATCACCGGGCCGATCATGCGGGGCTGCCGGCACATCCCGGTGGACCGGTCCAGCGGCGCGGCGTCGTTCGACGCGGCCGTGCAGCGACTCAAGGCCGGTGAGTTGGTCGGCGTCTACCCGGAGGCGACGATCAGCCGCAGCTTCGAAATCAAGGAGTTCAAGTCCGGCGCCGCGCGGATGGCGATCGAGGCCGACGTGCCGATCATCCCGCACATCGTCTGGGGCGCCCAGCGGATCTGGACCAAGGACCATCCCAAGAAGTTGTGGCGGCCGAAGGTGCCGATCGTGATCGCGGTCGGCGAGCCGATCCTGCCGACGCTGCCGCCGCCCGAACTGACCGCGTTGCTGCACTCCCGGATGCAGCATCTGCTCGAGCAGGTGCAGGACGCCTACGGGCCGTATCCGGCCGGCGAGTTCTGGGTTCCGCACCGGCTCGGCGGCGGCGCCCCGACGCTGGCGGAGGCCGCCCGACTGGACGCCGAGGAGGCCAGCCAACGCGCAGCCGCCCGGGCGGCTCGCCAGCGAGCGGATCCGGCGGGCGCGCCGGAGTAGCGGTCGATGGAGCCGGTTTTCCGCAGCCCTCGAGATCGCGGCCAAGGCCCTGGTCGCGGCCACCGGCACCAAGATCACCTACCAGGACCTGGAGAACATTCCGCGCACCGGCGGTGCGGTGATCGCGATCAACCACACCAGCTACGTCGACTGGCTGCCGGCCGCGCTTGCCGTGCATCGCCGGGGCCGGCGCATCCGCTACATGATCAAGGCGGAGATGCAGCAGGTGAAGATCGTCAACTTCTTGATCAGGCACACCAAGACCGTCCCGGTGAACCGCGGAGCCGGGGCCGAGGCCTACGCCGACGCCGTGCGCTTGCTGCGGGCCGGCGAGGTGGTCGGCCTGATGCCCGAGGCGACGATCAGCCGCAGCTTCGAGCTCAAGGAATTCAAGACCGGGGCGGCGCGGATGGCGCTGGAGGCCGAAGTCCCGATGGTTCCGCTGATCGTCTGGGGCGCCCAGCGGATTTGGACGAAGGACCATCCGCAAAACCTCGGGCCGCAAAAAGATCCCGGTCGTCGTCGCCGCGGGCGAGCCACTGCCCCCGGTCGGTGACGTCGAGCACCTTGACGCCGCGCTGCGCGACGAAATGACGTCCGTGTTGCATCGCGTGCAGGAGGAATATCCGCACCCGGCGGGGCGTTCTGGGTGCCGGAGCGGCTGGGCGGCGGCGCACCTACGGTGGCGGAGGCAAAGATTATTGAGGAAACTGAAAGGACCGAGCGGGCCCGAAAGCGGGCGGAGCACGGCGGGTGACACGGCGAGCAGCTGAGGGCACCGCGATGTGCGTCGGGGACGATAGAACGGCGCCGGGTTGCACGAAAGGAGCACCGAGCATGGCAGAGCCGTTTTACCGGTTCGGCGAAATGGTCGTGCCCCCGATGGTCGCGATGAATGGAACCAAGTTCACCTTCCGGGGTCTGGAGAACATTCCCGCAGCGCGGTGGCGCGTTGCTTGCCCAGAACCACACCAGCTACCTGGACTGGCTTCCGCCGTTGTTCGCCGTCCGGGAGCGGGGCCGGCGGATGTACTTCATGATCAAGGCCGAGATGGCGGACGTGAAGGCGGCGAACTTCGTCATCAAGCACGCCAGGCTGATCCCGGTGGACCGCAGGAGCGGGCACGACGCTTTCGACGTCGCCGTGCAGCGGCTGCGCGAGGGCGAGCTCATCGGGATGCATCCCGAGGCCACCATCAGCCGCAGCTTCGAACTCCGGGAGTTCAAGACCGGGGCGGCCAGGATGGCGTTGGAGGCGCAGGTGCCGATCGTCCCGATGATCGTCTGGGGCGCCCACCGCATTTGGCCCAAAGACCAGCCGAAGAAGGTGTTCCGCAACAAGGTTCCGATCACCGTGGCCGCCGGCCGCCCACTGCCCCCGCAGGGAACCCCCGAGCAACTCAACGTCGCGCTGCGGCAGGCGATGAACGAGATGCTGTACCGGGTGCAAGAGGAGTACCCGCACCCAGAAGGCGAGTTCTGGGTGCCGCGGCGGCTGGGCGGCAGCGCGCCGACCCGGGAGGATTCCCAGGCGATCCGGTTGGCCGAATTGCAAGAGCGCTTGAGAAGTACGGAACCGACGGCGTGACGCGGCCGGGGCAAAACCAAAGCGGAATACATTGATCATCCGGCTGGCTGCGAAGGCGGATCGGCCCGGTGACCCTGCCCGCGCTGATCGCCTGCGATGTGGACGGCACACTGATCGGCGACGACGAGAAGATCACCCCGCGCACCCGCAACGCGGTGCGGGCCGCCGTCGAGGCCGGTGCGCAGTTCGTGCTGGCCACCGGCCGGCCCCCACGCTGGGTGCAGCCGGTGGTCGACGAGCTTGGGTTCGCGCCAATGGCGGTGTGCGCCAACGGCGCTGTGATCTACGACCCCGCGACCGACCGGGTGGTGTCGGCCCGGACGCTGTCGGTGGCCACGCTGGGCGAACTGGCCGAGATCGCGGCGCGGGCCATCCCCGGTGTCGGGCTGGCCGTCGAGCGGGTCGGCCGCAGCGCGCACGACACGGCGACGCCGCAGTTCGTCAGCTCGCCGGGCTACGAGCACGCCTGGCTGAATCCCGACAACACCGAGGTGTCCATCGAAGACCTGCTGAGCGCGCCCGCGGTCAAACTGCTGATCCGCAAGGCCGGTGCCCGCAGCGCTGATATGGCCGCCGAGCTCGCCAAGCACGTCGGCATCGAGGGCGACATCACCTACTCCACCAACAACGGGCTGATCGAGATCGTGCCGTTGGGCATCAGTAAGGCCACCGGCATCGCCGAACTCGCCCGGCCGCAGGGCATCACCGATGACGACGTGGTCGCGTTCGGGGACATGCCCAATGACGTGCCGATGCTGTTGAGCGCCGGCCACGGGGTGGCGATGGGCAATGCGCATCCCGACGCGATCGCCGCCGCCGATGAGGTGACCACGCCCAACACCGACGACGGAGTGGCCCGGGTGCTGGAACGGTGGTGGCTTTAGCCCTGCGCGGTCTCAGTCGGCGTGCACCGGCGAGAACCGCTCGAGTTGCATCGGCGGTCCGCTCGGCGGAGACGGCGGCAATTCCTCGGCCACCCCGTCGATCACCCGGCTGACGCGACCGCTGAGCCGATCGAAGTTCAGCGTGCCGTGCTGGAAGTTCTGCTTCACCCATTGCGGCTCCTGGAACTCACCGCTGGTCGGCAAACCCAGCGCACCGCGCTCATACCCCAGCGAGGCCCACGCGTCATAGATGGCGCCGGTGACCGGTTCGGCACCGGTCTCCGGCGACCAGTACATCGCACCCTTGTCGAAGGTGGCGTAGCGCGCCGCGCCTGCCCCGGTTGCTTCCGGCGAGGTCGGGGCACCCAACACGCTGTTGGCGGCCGCCCAACGCCTGCCATCGGTCATAGATCGCGCCGCCCTGCAGCGACATGGCCAGGTCCTCAGGCCGGGCGGGCTGTTGAAACGCGCTGCGGTATCGCGGATCTCGTCCAAGAGTCGCGTAGGCGACGTTGCCGGGGCAGTCGGTGGCGCCGACGTCGCGGTGGCTGAAGATGGTCGGCAGTGTCGCGGTGGCGTCGACGGGATAGTTGGTGTCAGGTCCGCCGGCCGACGCCAATGTGACTGTGCCCTTCGGGTCGACGCGATCCAGTCCCAGCCGCCAGCCCAGCAGCCGGCCGACCGTGTGCAGCTGGATCGGTGTCGGCGCCACGTCGTCGAAGTTGCCGATCATCGCCACACCCCAGGCTTCGCGGTTGAAGCCGCCGGTGTGGTCGCCCTGCACCGGCCCGATGAGCGCGCCCGCCCTGCCCTCGAACACCTGGCCGTACTTGTCGACCAGCGCGTTATAGGCGATGTCGCACCAGCCCAGGATCTGGGTGTGGTAGGCGTAAATCGACTGAACGATCGCCGCCGAGTCCTGTGGTTGGTAGTCGTTGCTCTCGGCCGTGTGGTGCACGACCGCGGCGCGAATCGGTTGGTTGAACGGCCGGTTCCCGCAGCGCACCAAATCGTCGGCGCCCCATTGCGCCCGACCGATGATGGTGGGCGGCTGACCCGCCGCGATGACCGCGGTCGGCGGCGTCCACTGGGTGTCGGCCGGCGCCTGTGGCGGGGAGATCAGCACAGCCGAGATGTTCTGCGCCAGCGGCTGTTCCACGGTGGCCGGAAGGTAGCCCAGGCCGGGCGTGGTCGGCGTACCGGGCGGCCGCGCGGTCCGCGGTGCACCGGGCGGACGAGCTGACCGCGATCTGCACCGTCGTGGTCTTGCCGACGAACACCGGATCGGTCCCGGATGGGCCCGGTGTCGTGCCATGGGGAGCGCCGCTGCCCGGGGCCTGCAGCGCCTCGGTCGCGTACCAGGGACCCCACGAGCCGTCGGCGTGTCGGGCGCGGATCCGCGCTGAGGTGCCGCTGAGGTCCCCGCCGGTCAGCGCAACCATGGAAAATGGTGTGGCCTGGGTGATTTCGCGGACCGTGACGCCGCCGCCGAGGCCGACTAACGGTTGTTGCGCGAGGTGAGTTTCACTGGGGGCGGCCTGATGCCGTTGATCCCGATGTCCAGTCGCCGGGTCAGCCGCCCACGGCAGGATGACCGCTGTCGCTGCGATAGCGGTGAACAGCAGCGCCGGTGCGGGACGGCCAGGACGGCGGATCGGCACCACCCGATGTTACGTATGTGTCTAGTGTTACAGATGATTCAACACGCTACGTAAGTGAACTAAGTTGACAAACCCCGGCACGGCACCGCAGAGGTTGGGCAGCGCGGTTCACGCGCTTTCCCACTTCTGCGGTGCCGTATCGGGTGGCAAGTCCTTCGGGCTCGGGCCCGATCAGGGTGTCGGCACGGGCGGCGCCGGTACCGGGAGGGCCGGGGCAGCTGCGGCAGGCGCTGCCGCACCCGCAGCGCCGCCCTGCATAGCCTGCTTCAGACCCGGCATCACCAGGCCCTTGAGCAGGTCGATGGCCTGACCGGCGCCGAGTTGGTTGGCCGCGCTCATCATGTCGCTGACCAGCCCGCCGCTACTTCCGCCGCCGGACGGCGCAGCGCCGAGTGACGGATCACCGAGGATCGGGTAGGTGCCGCCGGCACCCGGGTCCAAGCCGACCGGGTCGCTGATCGGATATTCGCTTGGATTCGGCAGCGCACCGGCACCGGCCGCTGACGGATCGAAGCCGGCCGGGTTGGTCAGCCCGGGCGTCAGGCCACCTGGACTGGTCAAGCCGGGGCTGGTCAGGCCGGGCGAGGTCAGACCGGGAGTCGTGCCCGGCGTGAGACCCGGCGTGGTGCCCGGGGTCAGGCCCGGAGTCGCGCCCGGGGTGAGGCCCGGCTGGTCAGACCGGGCGTGGTCAGACCCGGCGAGGTCAGGCCGGGCGAGGTCAGACCGGGCGAGGTCAGACCGGGCGAGGTCAGACCCGGGCGAGGTCAGACCGGGCGAGGTCAGTCCGGGGGCCGCCAGCGACGGATCGGTCAGGCCCGGCGAGGTCAGGCCCGGCGAGGTCAGGCCCGGCGAGGTCAGCCCGGGGCTGGTGGCACCGGTCAGGCTCGGCACCGGCGGGAGGTTGACCCCGAATTGCGACAGACCCTGCGACAGGGCATTCATCAACTCGCCGGGCAGGTCGGTCACCCCGGCGGCCTGGACGAACTCACGGTGCTGGGGCGCGGGCTTGGTGTCGGTCAGCAGACCGCTGACGGCTACATAAGCAAATGGACTCGCGACCGCCAGAGCGGCGACTGCGCTCGTGGCTGTCGAGAGCCTGCGTCGACGTCGGTTCGGCACGGAAGTCTCCTCAATCTGGACTATGTGGTCTGTAGTTTCATGCGCGCTCGGGATGCGCACGGTGCCGTGAAGAGTGCTACTTCGGGGCACGTGTTCGATGGTACTGACGTGATTGGTGTGACTAGAGTGACGAGATCGAATCGTGAGCCAATCGCGACCTTCGTCACCAAAATGCGCTCGATCGCCGGCCGCGGCGCTGGTATCCGTGCCGCCGGCGAACATCGTCTGCGGAACACCCCGGCCCAGCGGCCCGCCGAGCGGGCTATGGTCGCGCAGTCGGATACCCTAGGCAACCGATGACCACTCGTTTCGACCTCTTCGTCGTCGGCTCCGGTTTTTTCGGCCTGACGATTGCCGAACGCGTGGCCAGCCAACTCGGCAAGCGCGTGCTCGTCGTCGAAAAGCGCCCCCATATCGGTGGAAACGCTTACTCCGAGGCTGAGCCGCAGACCGGCATCGAAGTGCACAAGTACGGCGCGCATCTCTTCCACACCTCGAACAAGCGGGTGTGGGACTACGTGCGGCAGTTCACCGAGTTCACCGGCTACCAGCATCGGGTCTTCGCGATGCACGACGGGCAGGCCTATCAATTCCCGATGGGACTCGGCCTGGTGTCCCAGTTCTTCGGCCGCTACTTCAGCCCCGAGCAGGCGCGTGCAGCTGATCGCCGAGCAGGCCGCCGAGATCGACACCGCCGACGCCCAGAATCTCGAAGAGAAAGCCATCTCGCTGATCGGCCGTCCGCTCTACGAGGCGTTCGTCAAGGGCTACACCGCCAAACAGTGGCAGACCGACCCCAAAGAGCTGCCCGCCGCCAACATCACCCGGCTGCCGGTGCGCTACACCTTCGACAACCGCTACTTCAACGACACCTACGAGGGCCTGCCGGTCGACGGCTACACCGCCTGGCTGCAGAACATGGCCGCCGACGATCGCATCGAGGTCAGGCTGGACACCGACTGGTTCGACGTGCGCGACGGCCTGCGCGCCGAAAGTCCGGACGCTCCGGTCGTCTACACCGGTCCGCTGGACCGCTACTTCAACTACGCGGACGGCCATTTAGGTTGGCGCACACTAGATTTCGAGGTCGAGGTGCTGCCGATCGGGGATTTCCAGGGCACCCCGGTGATGAACTACAACGACCTCGACGTGCCCTTCACCCGCATCCACGAGTTCCGGCATTTCCACCCCGAGCGCGACTACCCGACCGACAAGACGGTGATCATGCGGGAGTACTCCCGATTCGCCGACCACGACGACGAGCCCTACTACCCGATCAACACCGAGGCCGACCGAGCTGTGCTGGCCGCCTACCGAGCTCGGGCCAAAGATGAAACCGCTTCGGCGAAGGTGCTTTTCGGCGGGCGGCTCGGCACCTACCAGTATCTCGACATGCACATGGCCATCGCCAGCGCACTGAACATGTACGACAACGTCCTGGCGCCGCACCTGCGTGACGGCGCCGCTGCTCGAAGAGACCAACAGAGGAACCACCCGGGGATGAGTAAGACCACCGTCGACGATGCAGGCCGTGCCGCCACCCGGCAATCCGGTAAAGCCGTGAGCCTGCTGGCCCGCGTCATCCTGCCGCGGCCCGGCGAGCCACTCGACGTACGCAAGCTCTACCTGGAGGAGTCGACGACCAACTCCCGTCGCGCACATGCGATCAACCGCACGTCACTGCAGATCGGCGCCGAGTCCGAGGTGTCGTTCGCCACCTACTTCAATGCCTTCCCGGCCAGCTACTGGCGGCGGTGGACGACGTGCACGTCGGTGGTGCTGCGAGCCGAGCTGACCGGGGCCGGCCGCGTCGACGTCTATCGGACCAAGGCCACCGGCGCCCGGATCTTCGTCGAAGGACGCGAGTTCGACAGCGCCGGGGAGCAGCCGGTCACGATCGAAATGCAGGTGGGACTGGACCCGTTCGAAGACGGCGGGTGGATCTGGTTCGACATCACCACCGACACCAAGGTGACGTTGGGTAGTGCCGGGTGGTACTCCGACAAGCCCGCGCCGGGAGTCGCGAATGTCGCCGTCGGCATCCCGACCTTCAACCGGCCGAACGACTGCGTCAACGCACTGCGCGACCTCACCTCAGATCCCCTGGTGGACAAGGTCATCGGCGCAGTGATTGTGCCCGACCAGGGCACGTCGAAGGTGCGCGATCACCCCGACTTCGCCGCCGCCGCCGCGCCGCTGGGCGATCGGCTCTCCATCCACAACCAGCCCAACCTCGGCGGCTCCGGCGGATACAGCCGGGTGATGTACGAAGCGCTGAAAAACACCGACTGCCAGCAGATCCTGTTCATGGACGATGACATCGCGCTGGAACCGGACACCATTCTGCGAATACTCGCGATGCACCGCTTCGCCAAGACGCCGATGCTGGTCGGCGGCCAGATGCTCAACCTGCAGGAGCCGTCGCACCTGCACATCATGGGCGAGATGGTCGACCGGTCGAACTTCATGTGGACCGCTGCGCCCTACACCGAATACGACCACGATTTCGCCGAATACCCGTTGAGCGACAACAATCCTCGCAGCGAGCTGCTGCACCGGCGCATCGACGTCGACTACAACGGCTGGTGGACGTGCATGATCCCGCGGCAGGTCGCCGAGGAGCTGGGTCAGCCGTTGCCGCTGTTCATCAAGTGGGACGACGCCGATTACGGGTTGCGCGCCGCCGAACACGGTTATCCCACCGCCACCTTGCCGGGTGCGGCGATCTGGCATATGGCGTGGAGTGACAAGGACGATGCGATCGACTGGCAGGCTTATTTCCACCTGCGCAACCGGCTGGTGGTCGCGGCGATGCACTGGGACGGCGACGTCACCGGCCTGGTCCGCAGTCACCTCAAGGCGACGCTGAAACACCTTGCCTGCCTTGAGTATTCGACAGTGGCGATTCAGAACAGGCGATCGACGATTTCCTGGCCGGCCCGGAGCACATCTTCTCGATACTGGCAGTCCGCGCTGCCCGATGTGCACCGCATGCGCAAGGCGTACCCGGACGCGGTGGTATTGCCGTCGTCGGCCGAATTGCCGGCGCCCTCGCAGCGCAACTACGAAATGAAGCCGCCGGTGAACCCGCTGGCCATCTGCTACCGGCTGGCCCGCGGCACGCTGCACCAGCTCAGGCGGGCAGACCCGGCGCATCATCAGCGTCCGCAGCTCAACGTGCCCACCCAGGACGCCCGGTGGTTCCGGCTGAGCAGCCTCGACGGCGCCACCGTGACGACGGCGGACGGCCGCGGCGCCGTCTACCGGCAGCGGGACCGAGCCAAAATGTTCGCGCTGCTGTGGCAGTCGCTGCGCCGTCAGCGGCAACTGATCAGCCGCTTCGACGAGATGCGCCGGGTCTACCGCGCGGCGCTGCCGGTGCTGTCCAGCAAGGAGAAGTGGGAGACGGTGCTACTGCCGGCTCAAGACCCGGCTCAAGACAATGTGTCCGGCAATGGCCGACATCGCGGCTGATTCGGCGCCGCCGCGTGGCGAAGTTGCTGCCCTGGTAGCGGTTCAATCGGCGTTGGGCGAGCGTCCCGGTGCGCTGGCGGTGGCGCGCGGGCTGTCGTATTTCGGGGAGCACAGCATCGGCTGGTTGGCGGTATCGGGGATCGGTGCGATCCTGCAGCCGCGCGCGGCGCCGCAGCCTGGCTGGTGGCCGGCGTCGGGGCCTTCGCCGCGCACGCGGCCGCCGTGCTGATCAAGCGAGTGGTGCGGCGGCGCGCGTCCGCATCATCCGGCGGTCGCGGTCAACGTCGGCACACCGAGCAGCCTGAGCTTCCCGTCGGCGCACGCCACCTCGACCACGGCGGCGTCCATCCTGCTGGCCCGGGCCACCGGTTTGCCGCTGCCTGTCATGCTGGTGCCGCCGATGGCGCTGTCGCGGGTGTTGCTCGGCGTGCACTATCCCAGCGACGTGGCCGCCGGGGTGGCCGTCGGCGCAGCCGTGGCGGGCATTGCCGCCTGGGCGGACGGCCACTGGCGGCATTGGGGGCAGGAGCAGGCAAATGAGTGAGGACGTCGAAAACAAAGTGGCGGTGACCGGACCCGCGGCAGCCCGCCCGAACCTGATCGTCGGCGTGGTCAAGGCGATCCGCCCGCGGCAGTGGATGAAGAACATCCTGGTGGCGGCGGCTCCGCTGGCCGCGTGGGGCACCGATGTCCACTACGACTGGGTCAAGGTGCTGGGTCAGGTGGCGGTCGCGTTCGTGGTGTTCTGCCTGGCGGCCTCGTCGATCTACCTGATCAACGACGTCCGCGACGTCGAGGCCGACCGCGAACATCCCACCAAGCGGTTCCGGCCGATAGCCGCCGGCGTCGTGCCGGAGTGGCTGGCGTACACGCTGGCGGTGGTGCTCGGGGTGGCGTCGCTGGCCCTCGTCGTGGTGGCTCAACCCGAACCTGGCGTTGGTGATGGCCGTCTACATCGGCATCCAGCTGGCGCTACTGCTTCGGCCTCAAACACCAAGCGGTGATCGACATTTGCATCGTCTCGTCGGCGTATTCTGCTCCGCGCGCATCGCCGGCGGCGCCGCCACCGAGTATCCATCTGTCGCAATGGTTTTTACTGTCGGTGGCGTTCGGGTCGCTGTTCATAGTGGCGGGCAAGCGCTACGCCGAACTGCAACTGGCCGAGCGCACCGGGGCCAGGATCCGCAAGTCGCTGGAGAGCTACACCAGCACCTACCTGCGCTTCGTCTGGACGATGTCGGCCACGGCGGTGGTGGTCTGCTACGGACTGTGGGCGTTCGAGCGCGAGCACGGCGGGTGCGGCTGGTTCGTGGTGTCGATGGTGCCGTTCACGATCGCGATCCTGCGCTACGCAGTGGACGTCGACGGCGGTCTGGCCGGCGAGCCCGAAGAGATCGCGCTGCGCGACCGGGTGCTGCAGGTGCTGTTCCTGGCCTGGATCGGAACCATTGGTGCTGCGGTTTTCCTCGGCTGACGTGGCCGCCAAGATCCCGGCCCCGTCGCGCCGGCCGGTGGCCGGAATGACGGTGCGGCCGGCCGTCGTCGTTCCCGTACGACGCGACGGTCCGGGTCAGCCTCTGGGCGAGCGTGGCCGTCGTCGCCGTGTTGTTCGGGTGGGGTGCCTGGCAGCGGCGCTGGATCGCCGACGACGGGCTGATCGTCTTGCGCACCGTGCGAAACCTGTTGGCCGGCAACGGCCCGGTGTTCAACACAGGGCGAGCGGGTCGAGGCCAACACCTCGGTGGTGTGGACCTATCTGGTGTACGCGGGCAGCTGGCTGAACTGGCCGATGCGCCTGGAGTATGTGGCCCTGGTGTTGGCCCTGCTGCTCAGTGTGGCGGGGCTGGCGATGCTGATGTTGGGCACCGGCCGGCTGTTCGCGCCCGGCTTGCTGGGCCGGCGGGCGGTCATGCTGCCGGCCGGCGCACTGGTCTACATCGCGGTCCCGCCGGCCCGCGACTTCGCCACCTCCGGCCTGGAAAGCGGGCTGGTGATGGCCTATCTCGGGCTGCTCTGGTGGATGATGGTCTGCTGGTCGCAGGCTCAGACGCGGGTGCGCCCGTCCGGGCGGTGGTTCATCGGCGCGCTGGCCTTCGTCGCCGGGTGCAGTGTGCTGGTACGCCCCGAGCTGGCGCTGATCGGCGGCCTGGCGCTGATCATGATGCTGATCGCCGCCAAAGGCTGGCGGCGCCGGGTGCTGATCGTGGTGGCCGGCGGGCTGCTTCCGGTGGCCTACCAGATCTTCCGGATGGGCTACTACGGGCTGCTGTTCCCCGGCACCGCGCTGGCCAAGGACGCGGCCGGCGACAAGTGGTCGCAGGGCGTGATCTATCTGTCGAACTTCAACCAGCCCTACGCGCTGTGGGTGCCGGCGGTGTTGCTGGCCGGGCTGGCTCTGGTGGTCTCCGTCGGCCGCCGCAAAGGGATCAGGTACAGCCCGACGCCCGCACTCGGACCGTTGGCCCGGTCGGTGCAAAGTCCTGCCGCCGTAGTGGTGTTCATCCTCGTCAGCGGTCTGCTGCAGGCGCTCTACTGGATCCGGCAGGGCGGCGATTTCATGCATGGCCGGGTTCTGCTAGCTCCACTGCTGTGTTTGCTGGCGCCGGTGGCGGTGGTGCCCGTGGTGTTTCCCGACGGAACCAGACTGTCCCGGGAGGCCGGCTACTGGTTGGCCGGCGCGGTGAGCGCGCTGTGGATGGCGGTCGCGGGCTGGTCGCTGTGGGCGGCCAACTCACCCGGAATGGGCGACGACGCCACCCGGGTCACCTACTCGGGCATCGTCGATGAACGCCGCTTCTATGCGCAGGCGACGGGTCACGCGCATCCGCTGACCGCCGCCGACTACCTGGATTACCCGCGAATGCGCGCGGTGCTGGTGGCGCTCAACAACACTCCGGAGGGTGCCCTGCTGCTGCCGTCCGGCAATTACGATCAGTGGGATCTCGTCCCGCCCGCCGCGCCGCATTCACCGCGTGGCGGGCCGACCGGGGCTGATAAAGGGCCGCACACAGTGTTTTTCACCAACCTGGGCATGGTAGGTATGAATGTCGGCCTGGACGTCCGGGTGATCGACCAAATCGGGCTGGCCAACCCGGTGGCCGCGCACACCGCCCGGCTGCAGCACGGCCGGATCGGCCACGACAAAAACCTGTTTCCGGACTGGGTGATCGCCGACGGACCCTGGGTGAAGTGGTATCCGGGCGTGCCGGGCTACCTCGACGCGCAGTGGGTCGTCCAGGCCGAAAAGGCCCTGCAATGTCCGGCGACCCAGTCGATGCTGAATTCGGTGCGTGCTCCGATGGGATTTCATCGGTTTATTTCGAATTTCGTGCACTCCTATGAATTCACCCGATACCGAATCGATCGGGTACCGCGCTATGAACTCATCCGATGCGGCATGGAGGTGCCGGAGTCCGGCGGTGTCCCGTACACGGGCCTGCCGGCTACCGGGCCCTAGCCGGCTGTGGATCGTCGCTTCCGGCTCGGGATCGGCTGTGAATTTCGGCGCATATTCCGTCGGCATGTCGCGGCCGCTGCGACAACCGCCCCGGTCGGCGCCCAGCAACCCCGCGTATGTATTCTTACCGGCGTGCGACCGCTCGTCGGCACATTCACAACGGGGTGATCCGCAGCCGGCCTGAGCGGGCCTATCCGCGGTGTGGGGTCCGGTGATGGACCCTCGCCGAGGAGAAGACACCCCCGATGATGTGGTTGACTACACGGGCAATGCTGCGCGGTAAAGCAATCAGGCTGGCGCATGCAGTCCGACCCAGCGATATGGGCCCGACAAAGAATGAGGAAGCAAGAATGAGTCTTGTTGACAGGTTTCGTGGCGCGGTAAAAAGGATGCCGCGCCGGCTCGTAGTGGGGGCTGCAGCGGCGGCCCTGTTGCCGGGTCTGATCGGCGTCGTGGGCGAGACCGCGACGGCGGGAGCGTTCTCCCGGCCGGGTCTGCCCGTCGAGTACCTGCAGGTGCCGTCGGCCGCGATGGGCCGCGACATCAAGGTCCAGTTCCAGAGCGGCGGGGCCAACTCGCCGGCCGTATACCTGCTTGACGGCCTCCGCGCCCAGGACGACTACAACGGCTGGGACATCAACACCCCGGCCTTCGAGTGGTACCTGCAGTCCGGTTTGTCGTTGGTGATGCCGGTGGGCGGGCAGTCCAGCTGGTACACCGACTGGTACAAGCCGGCCTGCGGTAAGGCGGGTTGCCAGACCTACAAGTGGGAGACCTTCCTCACCAGCGAGCTGCCGGCGTTCCTGGCTTCCAAAGGGGTCAAGCAGACCGGCGGCGCCGCGGTCGGTCTGTCGATGGCCGGTGCTTCGGCGCTGAACCTGGCGAACTACCACCCCGCACCAGTTCATCGAGGTCGGCTCGTTCTCCGGTCTGATGGACCCCTCGCAGGGCATGGGGCCGTCGCTGATCGGCCTGGCCATGGGTGACGCCGGTGGCTACAAGCCCGCCGACATGTGGGGCCCGAAGGAGGACCCGGCGTGGCGGCGTAACGACCCACTGCTGAACGTCGGCAAGACCGTCGCCAACAACACCCGCGTGTGGATGTACTGCGGTAACGGCAAGCCGTCGGATCTCGGTGGCGACAACCTGCCGGCCAAGTTCCTCGAGGGCTTCGTGCGGACCAGCAACATTAAGTGGCAGGACGCCTACAACGCGGCGGGTGGCCACAACGCAGTGTTCAACTTCGACGCCAACGGCACGCACGACTGGCCGTACTGGGGCGCGCAGCTGCACGCCATGTTGCCCGACCTGCAGCAACATCTCGGTGCGACGCCGGGTGCCGGCCCGGGCCCGGGCGCGGCTCCGGGTGCTCCGGCCGCATCTCCGGCCGGTCAGCACACCTGACGGTTGCATTAGTACGCCGAACGGCGACGACCTTGCGGGGTCGTCGCCGTTCGCCGTTTCCGGGGTCCGGTTTCGCGCGGTGTGATTAGCTACCTTGCGGGACGGGGGCGATCTTGGGTCTCTGGGTTGGTGGTCGAGCGACGAGTGAGGTCAGGATGAGAGGTCTGTCGATGCTGCTACGGCTGCTCTGTGCCGCCATGCTGTCGATCGGAATCGGCGGCGTCTGGTCCACGCCGGGCCGGCCCGCGCCGCGGGTTACGAGACGCTGATGGTGCCGTCGGCGGCGATGGGCCGTGACATCCCGGTGGCCTTCCTGGCCGGCGGACCGCACGCGGTGTATCTGCTGGATGCGTTCAATGCCGCGCCGGATGTCAGCAACTGGGTGACGGCGGGTAACGCGATGAACACGCTGGCCGGCAAAGGGATTTCGGTGGCGGCGCCGGCCGGCGGCGCCTTCAGCATGTACACCAACTGGGAGCAGGACGGCAGCAAGCAGTGGGAGACGTTCCTGTCCAGCGAGTTGCCGGACTGGCTGGCCGCCAACAAGGGTCTGGCTCCGGGCGGCCACGCCGTCGTCGGCGCATCCCAGGGCGGATACGGCGCGATGGCGCTGGCCACCTTCCACCCCGACCGCTTCGGCTTCGCCGGTTCGCTGTCGGGCTTCCTGTACCCGTCGAACACCACCACCAATGGCGCGATCCTCGCCGGCCTGCAGCAGTTCGGCGGCGTCGACGGCAACGGCATGTGGGGCGCTCCGCAGCTGGGTCGGTGGAAGTGGCACGACCCCTGGGTGCACGCCGGCGTTGCTCGCGCAGAACAATTCCCGGATCTGGGTGTGGAGCCCGATGAACATGGGCGGCGATGCCGCCGCGATGATCGGCCAGGCCGGCGAGGCGATGGGCAACGCCCGGTTCTTCTACCAGCAGTACCGCAACGTCGGTGGGCACAACGGCCACTTCGACTTCCCCGGCGGCGGCAGCAACGACTGGGGCTCGTGGAGCGGCCAGCTGGGCGCGATGTCCGGCGACATCGTCGGGGCGATCCGCTAGATCCCGGACCCGCCTGCTTTTCGCGGGCTTGGCGAACCGGGGGCGGTGCCGCGACCCGGTACCGTAAAGGGGTGCAGCAGCCGTTACGGCTGCCCCGCCATCGACTGAGCTCGACTGTGCGACCGAACGACTCTGCTAGCAGGAGACCATGGTCTGAACTCGCGGCGTAATTCCCGGCGGAAGCGCCATCCGCACCCTGGCGCTGATCGCCGCCGCCGCGATGGCGCTGGTGGTGGGACTGGTCATCTTCGCTGTGGTCACCGTCCTGCGGCAGCAGGAAGCCCCGCCGAGCGCGGTGCCGCCCAGCATCGTGCCGCCGACCAGCAGTTCGGCCTACCCGCACAAGCCGCGGCCGGCCTTCCAAGACGCCAGCTGCCCCGACGTGCAGCTGATCGCGGTTCCCGGGACCTGGGAATCGTCGCTGCAGGACAATCCGCTCAACCCGGTCGAGTTCCCGAAGGCGTTGCTACTCAACGTCACCCGGCCGATCAGCGAGCAGTTCAACTCCAGCCGGGTGGAGACGTACACCGTGCCCTACACCGCGCAGTTCCACAATCCGCTGAGCGGCGACAACCAGATGTCCTACAACGACAGCCGGGCCGAGGGAACCCGCGCCACGGTCAAGGCGATGACCGACATGAACGCCAAGTGCCCGTTGACCAGCTACGTGCTGGTCGGTTTCTCGCAGGGAGCGGTGATCGCCGGCGACATCGCCAGCGACGTCGGCAATGGCCGCGGACCGGTCGACGACGACCTGGTGCTCGGTGTGACGTTGATCGCCGACGGCCGCCGCCAGCAAGGGGTGGGCCAGGACATCGGACCTCAATCCGCCGGGCGAGGGCGCCGAGATCACCCTGCAGGAGGTGCCGGTGCTGTCCGGGCTCGGCTTGACGATGACCGGCGCGCGGCCGGGCGGTTTCGGCGCGCTCAACAGCAAGACCAACGAGATCTGCGGGGCCGGCGACCTGATCTGCGCCGCCCCGCCGGAGGCGTTCAGCCTGGCCAACCTGCCCAAGACGCTGGACGTCCTGGCCGGCGGCGCCGGCCAGCCGGTGCACGCGCTGTATGCGACCACCCAGTTCTGGAGTCTGGACGGCCAGCCGGCGACCGAGTGGGCATTGAATTGGGCGCACGAGACGATCGCAAACGCGCCCCATCCCAAACACGGGTGACGGCTAGAAACGCGTGCTAAGACACGGCCCGGCTGCAATCGGTCACGATTGCGACAAGCGGTACCTTCGGATTTGGTTCGCGGCGCGCCGCCCCGTAACATTAAGAGATATTTAAGAACAGCTGTGGTCGGCCCAGCGAGTCGATGCGTCGCGGATCGCCGGATGTGCTTTGCGTACCATCTGTGAGGTTTGCCGTGCGCGACGACTCAGAGATGACAGGACAGGCGAATCGTGCGCAGTCCCGCTGGCCGACCGCGCCGGACGTAACCGTCGGTGCAGCCCATATGGATGTAACCCGACTTAAGAACTGTTGTGACAGGAGAGTGGCGTGCCGTACCACAACCCGTTCATCGTGAACGGCAAGATCAGGTTCCCGGAGAACACCGACCTGGTTCGTCACGTCGAGAAGTGGGCCAGGGTGCGTGGAGACCGGCTGGCCTACCGGTTCCTGGACTATCTCCACCGAACGCGACGGTGTCGCCCGCGAGATTTCCTGGGCCGAGTTCGGCACCCGCAACCGCGCGGTGGGCGCCCGGCTGCAGCAGGTCACCCAGCCGGGTGACCGCGTCGCGATCCTCTGCCCGCAGAACCTGGACTACCTGGTCGCCTTCTTCGGCGTCTTGTACGCCGGCCGGATCGCGGTGCCGCTGTTCGACCCGGCCGAGCCGGGCCATGTCGGCCGTCTGCATGCGGTGCTGGACGACTGCGAGCCGTCGGCGATCTTGACCACCAGCGATTCCGCCGAGGGGGTTCGCAAGTTCTTCCGCAGCCGCCCGGCCAAAGAGCGGCCACGCGTCATCGCCGTCGACGCGGTGCCCGCGGACGTCGGTGCCACCTGGGAGATCGTGCCGGCCCAGCACGACACCGTCGCCTATCTGCAGTACACCTCCGGCTCCACCCGCACCCCGACGGGCGTCGATGATCACTCATCTGAACCTGCCCACCAACGTGGTCCAGGTGATCCACGCGCTGGAGGGTCAGGAAGGCGACCGCGGCGTGTCCTGGCTGCCCTTCTTCCACGACATGGGCCTGATCACCATCCTGTTGTCGTCGGTGGTCGGCTACGAAAACACCTTCATGACGCCCGCCGCGTTCGTGCGCCGGCCCATCCGATGGATACGCGAGCTCGCCCGCAAGGAGGGCGACACCGGCGGGTCCATCTCCGCCGCCCCGAACTTCGCCTTCGAGCACGCCGCGCTGCGCGGGCTGCCCAAGGAGGGCGACCCCCCGCTGGACCTGAGCAACGTCAAGGCGATCCTCAACGGCAGCGAGCCGGTGTCGGCGGCATCGATACGCAAGTTCAACGAGGCGTTCGGGCCGTACGGTTTCCAGGAGAAAGCGATCAAGCCGTCCTACGGCCTGGCCGAGGCGACACTGTTCGTTTCGACCACCCCGATGTCGGACAAGCCCAAGATCGTCTACGTCGAACGGGAGGCGCTGAACAACAAGCGGTTCGTCGAGGTGGCCGCCGACGCGCCGAACGGCGTTGCGCAAGCCTCCGCCGGCAAGATCGGTGTCGATCAATGGACGGTCATCGTCGACGCCGAGACGGCCACCGAGCTGCCCGACGGGCAGATCGGCGAGGTCTGGCTGCACGGCAAGAACATGGGCGCCGGCTACTGGAACCGGGAACAGGAGACCACCGAAGTCTTCAAGAACATCCTCAAGTCGCGCACCAACCCCTCGCACGCCGAGGGTGCTCCGGACGACGGAACGTGGGTGAGCACCGGCGACTTCGGCACCTACCACGACGGCGATCTCTACATCACCGGCCGGGTGAAGGACCTCGTCATCATCGACGGCCGCAACCACTACCCGCAGGACCTCGAGTACTCGGCGCAGGAATCCAGCCGCGCGCTGCGGGCCGGCTATGTGGCCGCCTTCTCGGTGCCGCTGAACCAGCTGCCCGCCGAGGTGTTCGACAACCCGCACGCCGGCCTGAAATACGACCCGGACGACACCTCCGAGCAGCTGGTGATCGTCAGCGAGCGGGCCACCGGTACGCACAAGCTCGACCACCAACCCATCGCCGACGACATCCGGACGGCCATCGCCGTCCGGCACGGGGTGACTGTCCGCGACGTGCTGCTGGTGTCGTCCGGATCGATTCCGCGGACCTCCAGCGGCAAGATCGGGCGCCGCGCCTGCCGCACCGCCTACCTCGACGGCAGCCTGCGCAGCGGCGTCGCGGCCCCGAATGCCTTCCCCGACGAGGCGGGCTGATCGCGAATATGACTGATACAGACATCGATTCCCAACCCTTGGCCGAAGCGGCGGCTAAACCGGCGCGCACCGACAAGAGTGTCGCCGAGGTGCGCCAATGGCTGCGCAACTGGATCTCCAACGCCGTGGGGCAGTCGCCCGACGCGATCGACGAGGCCACGCCGATGGTGGAACTGGGTCTGTCGTCGCGTGATGCGGTGGCGATGGCCGCCGACATCGAGGACCACACCGGGGTCACGGTGTCGATCGCGGCCGCCTTCGAGCACCCGACCATCGAGACGCTGGCCACTTGGATCGTCGAGGGTGACCCTGACGTCGACGACACCGCTGACGACACCGACTGGACGCGCAGTGGGCCGATCGAGCGGGTCGATATCGCCGTGGTGGGTCTGGCCACCCGGTTGCCGGGCGACATGAACACCCCCGCCGAGACCTGGCAGGCGCTGCTGGAGGGTCGCGACGCCATCACCGATCTGCCCGAGGGCCGCTGGTCGGAGTTCATGGAAGAGCCGCGCCTGGCCGAGCGCATCAACAAGGCCCGCACCCGCGGCGGCTATCTGACAGACATCAAGGGGTTCGACTCCGAGTTCTTCGCGCTGTCCAAGACCGAGGCCGACAACATCGACCCACAGCAGCGGATGGCGTTGGAGCTGACGTGGGAGGCGCTCGAGCATGCCCGCATCCCGGCGTCCAGCATGCGCGGCGAAGCCGTCGGGGTGTACGTCGGTACCTCGGTCAACGACTACAGCTTCCTGGCGATGTCGGATCCGACCGTCGCCCACCCGTACGCGATCACCGGTACCGCGAGTTCGATTGTGGCCAACCGGGTTTCATACTTCTACGACTTCCATGGGCCCTCGGTCGCGGTGGACACCGCCTGCTCGAGCTCACTGGTCGCGACCCACCAGGCGGTGCAGGCGCTGCGCAGCGGCGAGTGCGACATGGCTGTCGCCGGCGGCGTCAACGCGTTGATCACCCCGGCGGTGACGCTCGGTTTCGACGAGATCGGCCAGGTGCTCGCCCCCGACGGCCGGATCAAGTCGTTCTCGTCGGACGCCGACGGCTACACCCGCTCCGAGGGCGGCGCGATGCTGCTGCTCAAGCGCGTCGACGACGCCCGCCGCGACGGCGACCAGATCCTCGCGGTGATCGCCGGCAGCGCGGTCAACCACGACGGCCGGTCCAACGGCCTGATCGCCCCCAACCCGGACGCGCAGGCCGACGTGCTGCGCCGGGCCTACAAGGACGCCGGCATCAACCCGCGCACCGTCGACTACATCGAGGCGCACGGCACCGGCACGGTACTCGGCGACCCGATCGAGGCTCAGGCGCTGGGCCGGGTGATCGGCCGTGGCCGCCCGGCCGACAAGCCGGCCCTGCTCGGCGCGGTGAAAACCAATGTCGGACACATGGAGTCGGCGGCTGGTGCGGCCAGCCTGGTCAAAATGGTGCTGGCCCTGCAGCACGACAAGCTGCCGCCGTCGATCAACTACGCCGGGCCCAACCCCTACATCGACTTCGACGCAGCGCATCTGCGGTTCCTCGACACCGCCGCCGACTGGCCCCGCTACGGCGGGTATGCGGTCGCGGGCGTGTCCAGCTTCGGCTTCGGTGGCGCCAACGCGCACGTGGTGCTGCGTGAGGTCTTGCCGCGCGACGTGGTTGAACGCGAACCCGAGGCGGCGCCGGATGTCGAAGCCAAGACCGAGGAGCACGCGCCCGCCGACTACGTCGGCGGGATGCGCTTCGACGAGTACGGCGAGTTCATCGAGGATGAACGCTCGGCTGCGGCGGTCGAAGAAGAGCCGGAACTGCCCGGCATCACCGAGGAAGCGTTGCGGCTCAAAGAGATTGCTCTGGAAGAGCTTGCGGCCGAAGAGATCCCGGTGCCGCAGGTGCCGCTGGTGGTGTCGGCGTTTCTGACGTCGCGCAAGAAGGCCGCCGCCGCGGAGCTGGCCGACTGGATGGAAAGCCCGGAGGGCCAAGCGTCGTCGCTGGAGTCGATCGGCCGGTCGCTGTCGCGGCGTAACCACGGCCGCTCCCGCGCGGTGGTGCTGGCCCGCGACCATGACGAAGCCATCAAGGGATTGCGCGCGATCGCCGACGGCAAGCAGAAGCCGAACGTGTTCAGCACCGACGGGCCGGTGACCAGCGGGCCCGTCTGGGCGATGGCCGGTTTCGGCGCGCAGCACCGCAAGATGGGCAAGAGCCTGTATCTGCGCGACAAGGTCTTCGCCGAGTGGATCGAGAAGGTCGACGCGCTGATTCAGGACGAGCGCGGTTACTCGGTGCTCGAGCTGATCCTTGACGACTCACACGATTACGGCATCGAAACCAGCAACGTCGTCATCTTCGCGATCCAGATCGCGCTGGGCGAGGTGCTCAAGCATCATGGCGCCAAACCCGCTGCGGTAGTTGGTCAGTCGCTGGGCGAGCCCGCGGCGGCCTACTTCTCTGGCGGGCTGTCGCTGCAGGACGCAACCCGGGTGATCTGCTCGCGCTCTCATCTGATGGGTGAGGGCGAGGCGATGCTGTTCGGCGAGTACATCCGGCTGATGGCTTTGGTCGAGTATTCCGCCGACGAGCTGAAGACGGTGTTCGGGGACTTCCCCGACCTGGAGGTGTGCGTCTACGCCGCACCCAGTCAGACCGTGATCGGCGGGCCGCCCGAGCAGATCGACGCGATCGTGGCCCGCTGCGAAGCGGAGGGCCGCTTCGCCCGCAAGCTGCAGACCAAGGGCGCCGGCCACACCTCGCAGATGGATCCGCTGCTCGGTGAGTTCTCCGCGGAGCTGCAGGGCATCGAGCCGCTGAGCCCGACCGTCGGCATCTTCTCGACCGTGCACGAGGGCAGCTACATCAGGCCCGGCGGCGAGCCGATCCACGATGTCGCCTACTGGCTCAAGGGAATGCGGCATTCGGTCTACTTCACTCACGGCGTCCGCAACGCCGTGGACAGCGGCCACACCACATTCTTGGAGCTCGCGCCCAACCCGGTAGCGCTGATGCAGATCGGTCTGACCACCGCCGCTGCGGGATTGCCGGACGCCCAACTGATCGCGACGCTGGCCCGCAAGCAGGACGACGTCGACGCGATGACCTCGGCTATGGCGCAGCTTTTCGTCTACGGGCATGACATCGACGTCCGCACGCTCTTTACTCGCGCCGGCGGTCCGGAGGACTACGCGAACATCCCCCCGACGCACTTCCGCCGCAAGGAGCACTGGCTGGACGCGCACTTCTCCGGCGACGGGTCGGTGCTGATGCCCGGCACCCACGTGGCGATGCCGGATGGCCGGCACGTCTGGGAGTACGCACCGCGGGACGCGACTGACCTGGCGGCGCTGGTGAAGGCTGCTGCGACACAAGTGCTTCCGGATGCTCAGCTGGTCGCGTCCGAGCAGCGGGCGGTACCGGGCGAGAAGGCTCGTCTGGTGACGACGCTGACTCGCCACCCGGGCGGGGCGGCCGTTCAGATCCACGCGCGCATCGACGAATCCTTCACGCTGGTCTACGACGCGCTGGTGTCGCGGAGCGGCCAGGCCGCGGTGTTGCCGACGGCTACTGGCTTAACGGCGCGCGGGTGCGGCGATCGCGCAGACGGTCACCGTGGCGCCGACTGCCGAACCGGCTGTCGATGAGTCCGATAAGGCCGACATCGTGACCGACAGCCTGACTGCCCGCCAAGTAGGCGGATTAGCCCGGTGGTCACCGGATTCCGGTGAGACCATTCATGATCGGCTGGCCAGTATCGTGTCGATGGCGATGGGGTATGAACCCGAGGACCTGCCCTGGGAGGTGCCGCTGATCGAGCTCGGCCTGGACTCGATGATGGCCGTGCGGATCAAGAACCGCGTCGAGTATGACTTCGACCTGCCGCCGATTCAGCTGCAGGCGGTCCGCGACGCCAACCTGTACAACGTCGAGAAGCTCATCGAGTATGCGATCGAGCACCGCGACGAGGTGCAGGAGCTGCACGAGCACCAGAAGACGCAGACCGCCGACGAGATCGCCAAGGAGCAGGCGGCGCTGCTGTCCGGCGCGACCCCCGCCGGTGAGCGGCTGCCGCTCCACCAGCAGCCGCAGACGCAGGCCACGCCGTCGGCTTCCGAGGCGCCGATCCCGCCGCCGCCGCCGAACCCTGCCGGCCCTGCCGCGCAGCCCAACTTGGCTGCCGCCGCGCAGGCGCTGAACCAGCAGGCCGTCGCCGAGGCGCTCAATTCCGATGTGCCGCCGCGCGATGCGGCCGAGCGGGTCACGTTCGCCACCTGGGCGATCGTCACCGGCAAGTCCCCGGGTGGGATCTTCAACGCGTTGCCGAAGCTCGACGACGCGGCGGCCGCCAAGATGGCGCAGCGGCTTTCCGAACGTGCCGAGGGGGCGATCAGCGTCGATGACGTGAAAGCCGCGGCGACCATCGAAGAGCTGGCGACCACGGTCCGCGAATACTTGGAGGCCGGCCAGATCGACGGCTTCGTGCGGACCATCCGCGCAAGACCCGAAGGTTCCACTCAAGCCACCGGTTTTCGTGTTCCACGCGGCGGGCGGATCGACGGTGGTGTACGAGCCGCTGCTCAATCGTCTGCCACCGGACACCCCGATGTACGGTTTCGAGCGCGTCGAGGGCACCATCGAAGAGCGTGCCGCTCAATATGTTCCGAAGCTGCGCGAGCTGCAGGGCAACGGGCCGTTCATCTTGGTCGGCTGGTCGCTGGGCGGGGTGCTGGCCTACGCCTGCGCGATCGGGCTGAAGCAACAGGGCTGCGATGTCCCGTTCGTCGGGCTGATCGACGCGGTGCGCGCGGGTGAGGAAATCCCGCAGACCAAGGAGGAGACCCGCAAGCGTTGGGAGCGCTACGCCCGCTTCGCGGAGCGGACCTTCAACGTCGAAATCCCCGAAATCCCTTACGAGCAGCTCGAAGAGCTCGACGACGAGGGACAGATCAAGTTCGTGCTGGAGGCGGTCAGGCAAAGCGGTGTGCAGATCCCTGGCGGGATCATCGAGCATCAGCGCACGTCGTATCTGGACAACCGGGCGATCGACACCGTCCAAGTCCAGCCGTACGACGGTCACGTCACGCTGTACATGGCCGACCGCTACCACGACGACGCGATCATGTTCGAGCCGCGCTACGCGACGCGTCGGCCCGACGGCGGCTGGGGTGATTACGTCTCCGACCTGGAGATCGTGCCGATCGGCGGTGAGCACATCCAGGCCATCGACGAGCCGATCATCGCCAAGGTCGGTGCGCATATGACCCAGGCGGTCAACAAGATTGACGCAGAGCAGAAAGAGGCTTAAGTGACCACCAAGACCACCGCCGAGCTGCTTGCCGAACTCCACGAAAAGCTCGCCCTGGCGAAGGAACCGGGTGATCCGAAGGCCATTGCCAGACGCGAGAAGAAGGGCATTCCCAGCGCCCGCGCCCGCATCCATGCGCTGGTCGACCCGGGTAGTTTTCTGGAAATAGGGGCGCTGTGCCGCACTCCCGGCGACCCGAATGCGCTCTACGGCGACGGCGTGGTCACCGGGCACGGCCGAATCAACGGCCGGCCGGTCGCGGTGTTCAGTCACGACCAGACCGTGTTCCAGGGGTCGGTGGGCGAGATGTTCGGCCGCAAAGTCGCCAAGCTGATGGAGTGGGTGGCAATGGTGGGCTGCCCGATCATCGGTATCAACGACTCCGCCGGTGCGCGCATTCAGGACGCGGTGACGTCGCTGGCCTGGTACGCCGAGCTGGGTCGCCGCCACGAGCTGTTGCGCGGCCTGGTGCCGGAGGTCTCGATCATCTTGGGTAAATGCGCTGGGGGAGCGGTCTATTCACCTATTCAGACCGACCTGGTGGTGGCGGTGCGCGACCAGGGTTACATGTTCGTCACCGGTCCGGACGTCATCAAGGACGTCACAGGTGAGGACGTCACCATGGATGAGCTGGGCGGCGCGGACGCGCAGGCCCGTTACGGCAACATTCATCAGGTGGTCGAGGACGAGGCCGCGGCCTTCCAGTATGTCCGCGACTACCTGAGCTTCTTGCCGGCGAACACATTTGACGACGCACCGGTCGTCAATCCGGGTTTGGAGCCGGAGATCACACCGCACGATCTTGAGTTGGACTCGATCGTGCCGGACAGCGACAACATGGCTTATGACATGCACGAGATCTTGCTGCGCATCTTCGACGACGGCGACGTCTTCGACGTCGGTGCGCAGCGCGGCCAGGCGATTATCACGGCGTTCGCCCGGGTGGACGGCCGTGCGGTCGGGGTGATCGCCAACCAGCCGATGTACATGTCGGGGTCGATCGACAACGAGGCGTCCGACAAGGCGGCCGGCTTCATCCGGTTTTGCGACTCCTATAACCTGCCACTGATTTTCGTCGTTGACACTCCGGGCTTCCTGCCAGGCGTGGAGCAGGAAAAGGGCGGCATCATCAAGCGCGGCGGCCGGTTCCTCAACGCTGTCGTCGAGGCCGACGTGCCGAAGGTGACCATCACGATCCGTAAGTCTTACGGCGGCGCGTACGCGGTGATGGGATCCAAGCAACTGACCGCCGACCTGAACTTCGCCTGGCCCACCGCGCGTATCGCGGTGATCGGCGCCGAGGGTGCCGCGCAGCTGCTGATGAAGCGGTTCCCCGATCCGACCACGCCCGAGGCGCAGAAGATCAAAAAAGACTTCGTCGACGGCTACAACCTGAACATGGCGATCCCGTGGATTGCTGCCGAGCGTGGATATATCGACGGGGTGATTCAGCCGCACGAGACCCGGTTGCTGCTGCGTAAGTCGTTGAACCTACTGCGCAACAAGCAAATTCATTGGCGTGTCCAGCGCAAGCACGGCCTGACACCGGTCTAGGTCCACCGCCATCAGGTTAGACCGGCGCGATGAAATCGGACGTGTAGAACTCGGCCGGGCTCTGTGAAAACGGGGCCGGCCGCCGGATGAAAACCCATGCTCCCGTCGTGCCCGGTCGCAGGCTGTCCTGCAGAGTGGTTGTCGCCTGGCCTGCCCCATCGCTGTCGAGACCGCCGACCGCGACGCCCGAACCCCCGGAATCGCAAGGCGGATTCGACGCCCGGGGCGCCTGGATCAGCATGACGTCGTAATGGGTGCCTGGCGAACCAGGCTCTGACAGACGCACTTCCGCGGTCAGGCTGCCTCCGGCAGCGCGGATGACCGATGTGGCTGAGCCATTATTCTGGGCCGCGCCACCGGGGATCGGACTGAAATCGCATGCGCGCAGAACACTTCTCAGTGGAACCGTCGTTCCGCCGCTCGCGCCCACGGGGGCAGCCGAAGCCGTAGCGGTAGCCATGGGAAGCGTTGCCGTCGAAATCACCAGGATTGAGGCGCAGCGGGTCAACGTCGAATGAGGCCGTGTCATCATCGAACTGTTTATTGTTTCGATGTCAAATACAATGACGGCCATCACAACTAGCCGATGATGGCCATCACACTAGCGTTTCGGGCCGGACTCCTCCGACTGCTCCTGGACCTGCTTGCCGGTCTTGGTGGACTCTCTGAGTTCTTTCTTCGCCTGTGCGGCTTCGTCGGCCAGTTCACCGACGGTTTCGTCGCCTTCCTCAGCGCGCAACGTTGTTCCTTAAGTTCGGCATTGTTTCCGTACAGGCCTACCCGTCATCGGCCATACCGAATCACGCTGAGCACAGAACTGGGCGGCAGGGTCCAAGACCCGCCGCCCAGCCAGTTTCTGCGTTACTCGGCTGCCTTCTGCCGAGCCTCTGCGGCCTTCTCCGCAGCCCGCGCGGCCGCTGCTTCGGCCTCTTTTTTCGCCACGTTGCGCGCGGCCTGGGCCTTTTCCTGTTGGGCACGGCCCTCTTGGCGCAGACCGTCACGATTCGCGACGATCCCGATGATCTCCTTGGCCTTACCCTTGACGTCCTCGACGATGCCCTTGATGGCTTCTTCGGGTCCACTGCCGCTCATGGTTTTCCTTTCGGTTGGGGGTCAATGGTTGCCGTATTCAGGCGGTACCCAACCTGGCGCGACGCCTAACCGGCTGACTCCGGTGTGTGACAGTGATCACGACGCTGCGCGTCCCGCATCGTCGACGGGCTAGGGTTTGATCCGGATTTGGCCCGGCGAGTACCAACCGAAATGGGTGGCGGTGCCCAGGTCCAGCTGCGCGGGCGGGGCGTCGACGAGCGTGTCGAACTTGCGTAACGAGCCCCAGTCGCGGGCCCAGTCGTGCGATAGATAGGTGGCCATCACGTGCGCGCGCAGCAGCAGGTCGGTGATGCCCAGCAGGCCGCCGTTGACGCCGTCCTCCCAGGTGTCGGTGTCCATCTTCTTCGCCGTGTAATCCGGTGTGATGCGGAACTTCGGGATATCGGTGACGCCGTTGGAGTGCAGCATCGGCTGCTGGCACGGAAAAGCCAGGCCGACTGCCCAGTCCATCAGCACCGGTTGCGTCGACCCGAGGTACTCCTGCACCGACCGCAGTTCGGGCACCCGCGGTGGGGTGAGCGCGACCCAGTCCTCCGGCGTCAGCGACAAGTCCTCGGCGACGACCCGGACCGCGACCGCGTCCGCGGGGATCCTGGATCGCGCGTATCGCAGGTTGCGCCACGCCTTCGGCTGCTCGCCGTACAGATCGTCGGGCACCAGCCGTCCGGCCGGCAGCACGTCTCCACTCGGGCCGGGCTTGCCGTATTCCAGTACGACGGTCTGGCCGTCGGTGTGGTGGTGCAGCACGCTGTTGCCGGCGATCTTGCCCGCGGCGGTGACCACCACCAGTGGGTGCCCGTCGTCGGGGCGGGGCAGCTGATACCAGGCCGACGCCAGCTTGCTCTGCTGCTGGGCTCCGGTGGTGTAGCTGCCCGCCACCGGAACCCGCTGCGGGTCAAGGCCGTAGGGCAGCGGCACCGTCGAGCCGTTGATGCCGGGTGTCTTCAACTTGGTCGGCGCGTCCCAGTCATAGTCGGTGCCGGGTTGGTTCGGGTGCATCACGATCGCTTCTGCGACGGTGTGATCCGGAATCCCGTTGGGGCTGAAGCCAACCGGGTTGGCGCCACCTAATGGCCCGAGCGGGCCGTAATTGCCGGGCAGCGCCGGCATGAAGCCGGCGTTGGTGTCGGGCTCGACGAGGACGTCGTCGGCCAGGCCGCAGCCACCGCTGAAGGCCCGGATGTTGGACCAACCGTTGGAGTAGGTGGGGTACTGGCGAACGATGCCGATCACCATCGACGCGATGAACACCAGCGCCATGAAGCCGGCCGCGATCGGGATCGGCGCCGCGGTCAGCGCGACCGCCAGCCGGCCCTGCCCGCGGTCGCGGGGAGCGAAGTGCAGCCAGGCTGCGTACACCGCCGTCGCCACGAACAACGCGAAAAAGATTGTGCTGACTGTGATTCCGCCGATCTTCGGCATGGCGGCGTTGAATGGCACGCCGTAGCTGGACACATACCACCAGCCGTTGGTGGTGGCGAAGCACAGGGCCAGCAGGAACATCAGGGCGGCCAAGAACGCCATCCGGTTGCGTGACCAGCGCAGCACCGACGGCGACACCAGCACGGTGGTCAGTGCCGCCATCGCGGCTCCCACCGCGGCGAACAGCCCGAAGTGGTGCACCCACTTGGTCGGGGTGAACATCAGGAAGAACATGGTGCCGAAGATGACGCCCATCAGCCGCCACGCCGGACCACGGGCGACTCCGGGAACCCGCTTGCGCCGCAACATGATGAAGACCGCGGTGAACAGGCACAGCGCGGTGATCAGGAAACCGAACCGGCGCGAAAGCGATCCGTCGACGGTGGGCAGGATCAGGTAGTAGTAGCGCAGGTTCTCGGTGTACCAGGCCTGGCTGGGTCCGATCGCGGTGCGAATCCTGGTCGCTTCCAACACCGTTGCCAGCGTCTGATCGGCGAACACCACCGTCAGGATCACCGAACCTGCAGCCAGCATCGGCGCCAACAACGGCCAAGTCCCGACCACACGATGGCGGTGCACCAAAATCCGCAGGATCGGACGACCACCGGCCACCAACGCGGCCACCGCGATCAACCCGGTGGGCTGTACGCCCAGCGTGAACGCCGCGGTGATCACCGCCAGCGCCGCGGGCGTCAACCGGCTGTAGCGCATGGATCGCTCGATCAGTACGTAGGTGACCAGCGAACCGAGCGCGATGATCGGCTCGGGCCGAAGGCCGTTGTTGAACGGCATCCACGCGGTCAGCAGCACCATGCCGGCCGCCCAGTTGGCGGCTTTGCTGGAGGTCACCGCGGGCCCCAGCCGGGGCAGCACCTCGCGCGACAGCAACAGCCAACACAGCAGCCCGGCGATCAGATCAGGCAGCCGGATCCACAGGCTCTGGTCGCTGACGTGGGTCATCAGCGCCAGCAGGTTGTAGTACCAGCCGAACGGGTCTTCCGGGCTGCCGAACCAGCGGAAGTAGTTGGACATGTAGCCGGCCCGGTCGGCGACCCGGGCCATGCCCAGGATGTAGCCGTCGTCCGACGAGTTCGCCCCGATCACCCACCAGAGCACGAACCCGAACGTCACTGTGGCGTCGGCAAGGGTGAAGGTACGCCAGTTCGCCGGTATCAGCCGGCGCATCCGGTGGCCGTCCAGCTGGTCCAGGCGCCACAGCGCGACCAGCGCCACGATCGTCGCCACGATCGCGCCCGACCATGGCGAACAGCTTCAACGTGGTTGGGGTGGTGGAGAACCGGGTGTCGATGGTCGCCGAAAGCTGCAGCCCCGGCGGCGCCGGTCCGGTCAGATCCGTGAACACCCCGACGATCTGCGGGCGCAGGTTCGGGTCGGGGTAGCCGCTGCGCAGCGGATGGCCGGACGGATCTTTGAGCCCGACGAAGGTGGCGTAGGTCCCGGCCAGCGTCGAGGTGATGTCGATGCGCTCGGCATTGCGCGCGACTCCACTTGATCGCGCGGCACGCGACAGGATCACCACGTTGCGGTCAGTGACGTCCACGCGTTGCTTGCTGACGACGACGAACATCGCGTTGAGGTTGGCGTCCTTGCCCTGCTTGGGTGCGGTGCCCAGCACGATCCCGCCGGTCGGCGGCATACCCCGCACCACCGGGCACGGCACACTGGCGTGCAAGTCGACCGGGGTAAGCGAAATCAACGGCGCCGTAACGCTATTGAGTTGGCCTTGCTGCGGCCAATTCAGCTGCGCGGTGGTCTGCACGACCGGCAGCAGGGGCGTGGCGATCGACAGCACGAATCCGATCAGCCCGGCGATGGTGGCCACCCAGCGCGTCACCTTGACGTTGCCGCCGGCATCTTGGGTGGCCGTGATGTTTTCCGGGTGCGCGGTGTGTGTGCTCACGGCAGTGCTCGAATCGGTCCTTGTCGGCTCCAGCCGTACATGGTGGTTACGCCTTGCTGGATGGCGGCGTTCGGCGCGATGTCCGGGGCATACCACCGGTGGTACTGCTCCACCTGCCCCCAGTCCCGATACCAGTCGCCGTTGAGGTAGGTCGGAATGGTCGACGTCCACTGCAGCGCCTGGGTGAACAGGAATGGGCCGCCGGACTTCGACGCCTGCCAGAGGTTCGACGACGCCGACGTCTGCTTGTGGTCAGGCTGGATGCGATACTCGGGAAGCTCGGCCACGCCAAGATGCTCCGAAAACGGCCGCTGGCAGGGGAAGTTCGCCGCGGTCGCGATGTCCATCAGGATCGGCCGCTGCGAACCGAGCAACTGCTGCAGCGTCTGGGTCACCGGCACGCGCGGCGGGGTGAACGCGAACCATTGATCCTGGCTCAGGTTCGGGTCGTAGGCGACGATGCGGGCGACGTTGGCCTCCGGCGGCGCCCAGCTCAGTGGGAAGCGCAGGTTGCGCCAGGCGGGCTGTGGCCCGATGTCGATCGGGAACATCAGCCCAAGCGGCTGGACGCTGCCGTCGGGCCGGGCCGCACCCCACTGCAGCCGCAGCGACTGGCCGTACATGAAGTCGCCGTCCTCCTTGTACGACCAGATCGCGCCCGCGGCGGCGACCACCACCAGTGGCCGGTCCGGCGTGCGGGGCGGCATCTGGTACCACGCCGAGGTGGCGGTAGCGGCCAGCGTGTTTCGCCGTAGCTGCCCATCACCGGTGTGCGCGCCGGGTCGAGGCCGAAGGGCAGTGCGGCTTGCGAGCCGTTGACGCCCGTTGGGCCTTTGCCGCCGGCGGTGCCGGCTGAGTCGGTGATGGAGGCGTTCGGCTTGTTCGGCGACGCGTCGGAGTTCACCACGCCCGGTTTGGTCACCACCGGGTCGGACTGCAAGTCGTCGCCGACTCCCTTCGGGGTGAAGCCGACGGGGTTGATTCCGCCGAGCGGGCCGGCGGGGCCGTATTTCTGCCCTGGAACCGGTTGCAGCAGACCAGCATTGGGGTCGGGCTCGGCCAGCACATCGTCGGCCATCGCGCAGCTGGTCGGCGAAAGCCCGGACGCGATCGCAGCGAAGTTGGCCTTGCCGGTGGTGTAAAGCGGGTAGCGCAGCACGGCGCCTTTGGCCAGCGACGCGACTTCACCGAACACCATGATCACGGCGACCACCAGCAGCGGTGTGGACGCCAGCACACGATTACGCCGACTGTCCTTGACCTCGGTGTGCCCGGCGTAGTCCATCCGGAAGTGCTGCCAGGCGGCCAGCAGGCCCGTCGCGATCGACAGTGCCAGGAACATCGACGTCACCGGATGGCTGGCGATGACGGGCTGGATGTCGTACCACGGCACCCCGTAGTTGTTGACGTAGAACCAGCCGTTGATGCCCGAGGTAGCCCACGCCAGCATGAACAGCAGCGCGGTCACGTACAGCGACAGGTTGCGGCGGTTGTGCAGGCCGATCCGGGCCAGGGCGAACGCGGTGACCGCACCGAGAGCGCCTGCCAGCCCGGCGAACGCGCCGAACTGGATCGCCCATTTCGTCGGCGTGGCGTGCAGCAGCAACAGGCCGATCGCGGTGGTGCCGATCAACCGCCACGCCGGGCCGCTGGCCAGCCCGGGCACCTTGCCGCGGCGCAGCAGGATGACCAGCATTCCGAACAGGCACAGCAGCATGATCAGGACGGCGAATCGCCGCGTCATCGACCCCTCGGCGTTGCTTTCGACGGTGAGGAAGTAGTAGCGCAGGAACTCCTGGTACCAGGCGATCGTCGGGCCGACCTTGTATTTGATGCGTGCCGACTCGGCGACGGTGGCCAGCGTCTGCGAGCGGAACACCACCAGGGTGATCGCCGACAGTGACGCGGCCAGCACAGCCAAGCGGGGCCAGCAGGCCGTCGGTTGGCCGGCGCCGCATGATGATCCGCGCGATCGCCTGCGCGCCGGTCAGCAGCGGCGGCGATCGCGATCAATCCCTGCGGCGCCAGTGTCGCGGTCAAGGTCGCCACGATGATCGCCACCGCCGCCGGGACCAGCCGGCGGGTGGCGATCGCGGTCTCCACCAGCACCCAGGTGAGCGACCACGCCGAAAGCGATCAGCGGCTCGGGCCGCAGGCCGTTGTTGAACGGCAGCCAGGCGGCCAGGAACACCGCGCCGGCGGTCCACACCGCCACCCGGTTGGCGGCCAGGCCGCCGCGTGCCGGGACCCAACCGCCGCAACATGCAGCGGCTGATGATCAGCCAGCAGCCGATCCCGGCGAGCGTGGCGGGCAGGCGCATCCATACGCCCGCGGTGCTCACCGACGCCAGCTGGGCCAGCACCGCTTGGTACCAGTCGAACGGCGCCTCGGTGGTCCCGAAGAACCGGTAGTAGTTGGCCACGTAGCCGGCCTGCCCCGAGACGCGGGCGATGGTCAGGTTGTAGCCGTCATCCGACGAGGTCGCGCCGATGACATGCCAGAGCAGCAGCGTGGCGATCACCCCGGCGTCTGCCAGCGAGGTTGCGAGCCCGGCGTGCAGCAGACGCCGCCAGTTACGCGGCGTCCGCCGCCCCGACCGCCGGTCGAGGACCGCCAGCGCGACGATCGCGGTCAGCACGGACAGCCCGCCGAGGGCCAGCACGGCTCGCTTGAGCATCGTGGGGGAGACGATGAATCGGGTATCGACGTCGATGCGAGCCGACAATCCCGGCTGCGCGGGCACTTTCAGATCGGTGAAAATCCCGCCGACCTGCGGCTTCTTTTCCGGTGCGAGCGTGCCTGCGGCGCCGGGTATCCCGACGAAGTCGGCACCCGCAACGCGGGTGTCTGCCCAGATGTGCAGCACGCTGCAGGCGCCGGCGGCCTACCGCCGAGCGGGGCGCCACCGCGGCAACCGAGTCGCGGAACGCGACGACGACCGCGTCCTTGTTGGCCCGGACGAACAGCCCGGCTTTGCCGGTCTCGAAGCCGTTGACGGGCAGCGTCGAAAGCACCAGGCCGCCGTCGGCGGGCAGCGTGGCGATCGCCGAGCAGGGGATGGAGATGTCCAGCGCTCGCGGCGCCCCGGACACCAGCGGCGCGGTGATGTCGGTCACATGCCCGTCGGCCAGGCCCTGCGGCCACAGGATCGTCGCGGTGGTCTGTTTGACCGGGAGCAGCGGGACCAGGGCGCACAGCAGTGCCCCGGCGATGCCCGCGATGACGGCGATCCAACCGCGCGAGCTGGCGCGTCGATCGCTCACTGTCGTCGTGGGGCACGAGGGACGATGGTAGGCGACTGCGTTCGTCCGGCGACGATGCAGCCCGCGTGGCGGGCTGAGCAGCGTCCGACAATTCGGATTAGGCCCCTTTGTGATCTGAACAGCGCCCGCTGGACGACCGTGCAGGTCCGCGCGCCGGTCGCCCGAATTCGGTCCGGTCGAGGCGCCAGACGCACCTTCCAGGGGGGTTCGACTCCTGCGCCCAAACATGGTTTAGTGGGCCAGCGGTGGTGCATTTAACAGATCAGAAACAAATCACCGCCGGCCACTGGCGTGAGTTGTGGAGCACCCAGTATCTGCGAACGTCGGCTGTGGTCGCCGGGGGCGTGGTCCTTTATTCCACCAACGAGTTCCTGACGATCAGCATGCTGCCTAGCACGATCAACGAGATCGGCGGCGAGCGGATTTATTCGTGGGTGACGACGCTGTACCTCGTCGGGTCGGTGGTTGCGGCAGCGACCGTGAATTCGCTACTACACCGCGTCGGCTCATGCGTGTCCTACCTGCTGGGCTTCGCGGTGTTGGGCGTCGGCAGCCTGGTCTGCGCGGCGGCACCGAACATGGAGGTGCTGCTGGCGGGCCGCTTCCTGCAAGGCCTGGCTGGCGGGCTGCTGTGCGGCCTGAGTTTCGCGGTGATCAACGCCGTGCTGCCGCGCTATCTGTGGAGCCGCGGTGCGGCCATGACGTCTGCGATGTGGGGTTTCGGCGCGCTGTTCGGGCCGGCGCTGGGCGGCGTCTTCGCGCAGTTCGGCGCGTGGCGCTGGGCGTTCGGCTTGCTGGCCATGCTGAGCGTGGCGATGTCCGTGCTGGCGCCGGGCGTGCTGTCCGTGGACAACTGCGAGCAGGACCGTCCCCACGCCGTGTCACGGATCCCGGTGCCGTCGGTGGTTCTGCTGGGCGCCGCCGCACTGGCGGTCAGCGTGGCGTCGTTGCCGCACAACACCGTCGCGACCGCCGGTCTGCTGATTGTCGGCGCCGGGCTGGTCGGAGCATTTCTCGTCGTTGATCGGCGGATGGACACGGCGGTCTTGCCGGCCAGCGTCTTCGGATTCGGCCCGTTGAAATGGGTGTATCTGACCCTGGGGCTGCTGGTGGCCGCGACCAAGGTCGATCTCTATGTGCCGTTGTTCGGTCAGCGGCTCGCGCACTTGGGGCCGATGGTGGCCGGACTGTTGGGCGCTGCGTTGTCGATCGGTTGGACGATCAGCGGACTGGGCAGCGGCTCCCTGAACAAGGCCCGCGCGATTGTCGGCGTGGTGATCGCGGCACCGGTGGTGATGGCGATCGGCCTGGCGCTGGCCGGAGTCACCAACATCCAAGGCGCACCGGTCGGCGTCGTCATCCTGTGCGCGACGGCGCTGCTGGCCGTCGGGGTCGGTATCGGTGCCGCCTACCCACACCTGTCGGCGTGGGCAATGGGTGATGTCGACGATCCCGCTGAAGGCAGCGCCGCCGCTACCGCGATCAACTCGGTGCAGTTGATTTTCGGCGCGTTCGGCGCCGGGCTGGCCGGGGTCGTGGTGAACATCTCCGACGGCGGCGGGGTGTCGGCTGCCCGGTGGGCGTTCACCGTGTTCGCCTTGCTGGCGCTCACCGCCTGCGCCACCGCCTTTCGGGCCGGCCGGCGACAGTTCGCGTTCTAAGCTTGGTCACAACAGCCCCAGGTGTCACTGAGTAGAGGGGCAGTGCCTCTTTCGCTTTGAGGCCACATGCGATATCACCACATGTTTTGGCGGTGCGGTGATATCACCGGCGTATCGAATTCCAGCGTCGTGTATTGCCCTGTTGCTGGTGTTCAAGTTACTTGTGTGTCTGCCGGGGTCACCAGGCCGTTATTGCCGCAGCGGCGCCGGGCTCCACAGGCCGCTGCGCGTCGCCGAACCGAGGTCGAGGCGGGCCGGTTGGGCGTCGGGGTAGTACGGCGTCAACCGTTGCAGCGCGCCCCAGTCGCGGGACCAGTCGTCTTTCAGATAGGTGGACACCGTGTTCGCGCGCGACCAGCAACTCGGTGATGCCCAGCGGCCCGCCGCCGTTGTTGTCCATCACCGGCGAGTTGGCCTCGGCGCCGAACCGGTCGGGCAGGATCCGCCACTTCGGTACCTCGTGACACCGTTTTGATGCCCGAACGGCCGCTGACACGGGAAGGCCAGACCGACCAGCCAGTCCAGCAGAACCGGATCGGTCGAGCCGACGACGTCCTGCAGCGTGCGCAGCCGCGGGATCCGCGGCGGAGTGACCGCGATCCAGTGCTGCGGTGCCAGGTCGTCATCGGTGGCGACCACCCGGATCTGGGTGGCGTCGGGCGGCATCGCGGACAGCGGCGCCCGCAGGTTGCGCCACGCCGGGGCGGCGCCGACGTCGGCGAACCCCATTGCGCCGCCCGGCTTGTTGGCGGCGGCCTGTCGTCGGTGGCCCACTGCACCTCGCACCTCGCCGTGGTTGAAACGGCCGGCCGCCGACACCACGCAGGAGCGGCGGCGCTGCGCTGTCCGGCGGTGGCAGCCGGTACCAGGCCGAGCGCAGCCGGGCCGGCAACTGCACGCCGGATCGCCAACTGCCCAGCACCGGCGTATGCGGCCGGGTCGAGGTCGTAGGGCAGCCGGGCGCGCGAGCCGTTGACGCCCGGCGCGGGCGTGGTGCCGCCTTCGGTGCCGGCCTCGCTGCTGGTGACCAGCCCGTCGTCGTTGACGAAACTGCGGTCACCCGGGCGTTCCATCACCGGGTCGGCCGAGACGTCGGCGGGAATGCCGTTGGGATCGAAGCCTTCGTCGAAGACCCTGCGCCCAGCGCGTCTTTGACCGGCACCCCGATCGGGCGACAGCATGCCGGCGTTGGGATCCTGCTCGACGAGCACGTCATCTGGCCAGCCCGCAGGTCTTGCCGGTCAGCGCCTGCAGGTTGGAGCGGCCGACCGACCAGGCCGGATATTGGTCGGTCATCCCCAGCGTCAGCGACAGCACTTCGAAGAAGACCAGCGCCCACGCCGCAATTCCCAACGGAGACTGGGTGATTCGGGCCAACCGTGATGCACTGGGCGGGCCGGCGTCGTTACCGTTGTTGACGAAGTGGAACCAGGCGGCCAGCAGCAGCACCAGCACGGTCAGCCCCAGCAACACGGTGGTGAATCCGAAGTGCCACTCCGGGAAGGCATTTGACCACGGCACACCGAAGTTGGAGACGTACCACCAGCCGTTGACGCTGGCGAAGGACAGCGCAACTATGAACAACACCGACGGCGGCGAACATGGTGCGGTTGCGTCGCGAGCGCATCGCCGCCGCGGTCACCGCCACCGCGGCCAGCGCGCCCAGCGGACCGGCCAGCCCGGCGAACACCCCGAAGTGGTGCGTCCACTTGGTCGGCGTGAACATCATCGCGATGAACGAGATGATCGTGATGCCGATGATGCGACGGCTGGGTCCGGCGGCAGTGCCCGGAATTCGCCCCTTGCGCAACGCCATTGCCACCGACACCGCGAGCGCGACCAGCAGCGCCAGCAGGGCGAACCGACGGGCGATCGAGCCGTCGGGGCTGGCCATGAACAGCCGCTCGTAGCGGATGTGCTCGTCGAACCAGCTCAGGCGACGGCCCGACCGCGGATTTGAGCGTGTTGGCCTGAACTTCACCGGCGAAGGTCTGGTCCCGGAAGATCAGGATGATCGTGACCGTCGCCGCGGCCAGGATGGGCGCAACCAGCGGCAGCAGACCGAACCGTCTGGTACGGCGGTGCAGGATCGTGCGCAGCGGGCCGATCGCCACCAGCAGCGCGCCGATCGAGGCGATCCCGGTCGGCCCGGAGAACAGCGTCAGCGCGCCGACGATACAGGCGACCGCCACCGGCAGCAGTCGGCTGGTGGCCACCGCGCGCTCGACCGAACACCAGGTGAGCAGGATGCCCACGGCGATGATCGGCTCTGGCCGCAGACCGTTGTTCAACGGCAGCCAGAACGCCAGGAACATGCCCGCCGCCGTCCAGGCCGCCGCGCTGTTGATCTTGACGGCATGTCCCGAGCCGCGGGATGACTTCCCGGCTGATCACCCACCAGCAGGCCAGCGCCATCAGCAGGGTGGGCAACCGCATCCAGATGCTGGCGGTGGTGACATGAGCCCACAGCGCCAGCAGGTCGTAGTACCAGCCGAACGGCGCCTCGGGGGTGCCGAACCAGCGGTAGTAGTTGGCCATGTAGCCGGCGTGCTCGGACACCCGGGCCATGGTCAGGATGTAGCCGTCGTCGGCGGTGTTGGCCCCGACGAAGTGCCACCACACCAACACCAGCGTCGACCAGCGCGTCCAGCCCGCTGACCGACCACCAGCGCGGCGGCAGGAAGCGGCGATGCCGGGTGCCGTCGGAGGTATCCAGGACGTGCAGCGCGATCAGCGCGACGATGGTCAGTGCCACCCCGAGCACCATCGCGGCCATCTTCAGCGCGCGTCGGGCGAGCTGCTGTAGCGGGTGTCGATGGTGGCCGAGAAGGTCAGGCCCGGCGGGGCCGGCCAGCTCAGATCGGTGAACACTCCGACGATCTGCGGGCGGAAGTCGTATCCGCTGCGCTCGCCGCGCAGCGGTGCGCCGGGATGCTCGGCAGTTGGGACCCTGTGTCAGCCCGACGAATTCGCCGGTGACCCGGTCGGCGTGCGCGGTGAAGACCAGCTTCTGGCAGGCGCCGCTGAGCACCTGGCTCAGCGGCGCGACGACGACCGGGACGTTGCGCACCACGAGCACCAGGTCGTCGTTGGCGCGCTCGATCAGCAAGCCGCGGTCGACGGCCTTGGGTGCCTGCTTGGGCACCGTGGACAACAGCACCGTCTTGCCGGTGTTGCCGGATCCGGCCAGGCCGGCGGCGGCCTGGCACGGAATGCTGATGTTGAGGTCGGTGGCCACGTAGCCGATCAGCGGCGCTTCGACGCTGCCGAGCACGCCGTTCTGCGGCCAGTTCAGTTGGGCGGTGGTCTGTTTGACCGGCAGCAGCGGGGTCGCGATCGCCAGCAGGGCGCCGAGCAGGCCGGCGACGACGGCGACAATCCGGGCGGTCCGGTAGTCATCGTCGGCGGGGCGGCTCACGGAGCTAGATGGTAATTGCGTGTTCTGTTGCCATCAGAGGTGCGGCCCGGGCTTCCGGATGGCCAACACGAACGGGCCGATGGTGGTGACGGTGAATCGTGGGTCGTCGAACAGGGCGGCGTTGAACTCCACCGTGTAGCGCCGGACATTGGGCTGGTTGGGGTAGACGTCTTCGGCCAGCCGCAGCGTGTAGGTGCTTGTCGCGCCGGCCGAGCCGCCGTGACGCATCAGGAACACCGTCGGCGGCGCCCACGGCAGCGTATCCAGCGCGTGGATGAACTGATCGGGAGCTTTGAGCTTCGACCAGCTCTTGATCGCGGCCGCCCGCTTGTCGAACTGCGCGAGCGGGTTGGCGTAGTGCGACGTCAGGCCCTGAAAGCCCGCAATAGGGGTAGTAGGACAAGAAGCTGTAGTCGGCGGTCAGCACCACGGTGTCGGTCGCGGGGCTTGCCGGTCGCCCGGGTGATCGCGGCGTCGATCGTCGGGTAGAACTTCTCGGAGCTGGGCGGACGGCGGTCACCGCGCTGGCCGTGGCCGTCGGTGTCGGTGTAGGCGATGGTGAGGTCCGGTCGCAGCACCTCGGGGATGTCTTGGCTGAACGCGATCGCCCCGGCCAGCCCGATCGCCGTCGCCACCGGCAGCACGCTGCGGCCCCAGCCGTGGTCGCGCCCGCGCGCCGCCAGGGCGAGCGTGACTTCGATGAAGCCGAAGACGCCGGCGGTGGCCAGCAACACCGTGAGCGTCGGCTGCAGCCGAAACGACAGCAGCGTGGTCCGGGCCAGCGTGGCGAGCATCGACAGCAGCGACCACAGGTAGACGGCGAGCACACCGATGGCCAGGCCGCCCGCCCGCACCGACGAGCGGGCCCGCACCACCAGCCACAGCGTGCCGAGCATGCACAGCGCGCCGAGCAGGGTGAACTTCAGCATCGGGAAGGTCAGCTCGGCGCCGTCGGCCGGCAGGTAGTGATAGGCGCTGCCGGTGTTGCTGACCGGGTCGCGGGTCGCCCGCAGCAGGAACGGCAGCCAGGTGGTCGCCGCGATGGCCGCGGCGATGACGCGCGATGACGGCCAGCCGGCGCAGCGGATCCAGCGCGGCCTTGATGCCATGACGCCAGCGAGATGCCGTCAGCAGCAGCGCCATCAGCACCACCGTGAAGGCGCTGTAGGCCAGCAGCAGGGTGTAGAAGGTCGCCGCGACGCCCAGGAAGATCCCGGCCCCGATCACCGCGGCCCACCCGCCCGAGTTAGCGCCGAGCGTCACGCCAGCGTTGCTCTCGTTGCCCGGCGCCACGCTGGCGTGACGCTCGGCAGCCCGCAGGCCCGACCAGGTCAGGATCAGCACCGGCGGCAGCAGCACGGTGATCATCGCGGAGTACGGCTCCGGGGAGCTGTAGGCCAGTGTGACCGCGGCGGTCGCCGTGGTGACCACCAGCGCGTACTCGAAGCGGATCATCCGCCACCACAACACCAGCGCCACCGCGACCGCGATCGTGATCGAGGTGATCGGCCCACGGCTTGAACATCTCCCAGCCCGGGAGTACCGGTCAACGCCGCGATGCGCCCGCCGAGCCAGAACCAGCCCGGCGGATAGAACGGCGGCAGCCCGAGGTAGGTCATGTCGTGCAGGGCGGCGCTGTCGGTGAGCCGGGTCAGGTATTCGGTGCGGAACTGCTGGTCGACGGAGATGCCGAACAGATAGAGCTTGGTGGCGCCCAGCGGCATCGCCGAGCGTCACCACCGAGAACGCGGACACGAACACCAGCGCCAACAGTCGGGCCAGCGACGCGCCACTGTCGCCTGCCACAGCCAGCCGGCGGCCAGCAATCCGACGATGCAGCCAACCTGGCCGACCGTGGTCAGCGCGTGCAGTTGATTCGACGACGGGTAGGCGGGCCACTGGACCCGCGCGATGGCGATCAGCGAGATCACCGACACCACCGCGGCAATCGCGATCGCGAACGCCATGTGGCCCAACAGTGGCCAGCGCGTTTCGCATTTAGATGGGCAACTTGCGGAAGATCGGCCGCGGGATGTGCCGCAGCACCATCATCATGTAGCGGAAAGTGTTAGGCGCCCAGACGAGTTCCTTGCCCTTGGCCGACGCGGTCACCGCCAGGTTTGCGACGTACTCCTTGTCGACGGTCAGCGGCGCTTCCTTGGCGCCGGTGGCCTTCCAGTGCGCGATCGTCGTCGACGTCCGAACCTGGCCGGGCCGGATGACCAGAACGCGAACGCCGAACTCGCGCAGCGCCTCTCCGAGTCCGAGGTAGAAGCCGTCCAGGCCGGCCTTGGTCGAGCCGTAGACGAAGTTGGAGCGCCGGACCCGCTCACCGGCCACCGAGCTCATCGCGATGATCTGGCCGAAGCCCTGTGCGCGCATCTTCTCGCCCAGCAGCACGCCCACCGAAACCGCTGCGGTGTAGTTGATTTCGGCGATCTGAACCGCTTTGCGCTGGTTCTGCCAGAGCTCTTCGGCGTCGCCGAGCAAGCCGAACGCCACGATCGCGACGTCGACGTCGCCGCCGGCGAAGGCTTGGTCGATCACCGCGGGATGGGTGGCGTGTCAGGTGGCGTCGAAGTCGATCCACTCGACTGACTTGGCGCCCGCCGCCGTCATCGCGGCGATGGCCTCATCCTTGCGGGGATGGTCGGGCAGGTCTGCCAGCACAATCCGCGCATGGGCGTTCTGCAGGTAGCGCTCGCAGATCGCCAGCCCGATCTCGGAGGTGCCGCCGAGCAGCAGGATGGTCTGTGGGTTACCCACGGCGTCTAAGACATTGGCACCATTTACAGCAGCTCCAAACGTCGGGCCATGTCGGAGACGAAGACGCCGGTGCGGATCGACCTTGCGGCGCAACGCGATCCATTCGTCGATGCGCGGGTACATGGCGTGGAAGATGTCCGGCGGTGGTGCGATTGTCCTTGCCGGTGTAAAGCCGGCCACCGAACTCCAGCACTCTGCGGTCGAGTTCGTTGAGGAACTCGTTGAGCCCGGGCTTGATCGGGAAGTCGACGCAGACGTTCCAGCCCGGGATCGGGAAGCTCAGCGGTGCTTGGTTGCCCGGCCCGAACAGCTTGAACACGTTGAGGAACGAGTAGTGGCCGGAGCGTTGGATGTCGACGATGATGCCCTTGAATTCCTCGACCGCTTCCGTGGGCACCACGAATTGGTACTGGCCGAAACCCGCTGAGCCGTAGGCCCGGTTCCACTCGCCGAACATGTCCAGCGGGTGATAGAACTGCGTCAGGTTCTGGACCTTGCCGCGGTAGGTGCCTGACTTGCGGTACCACAGCTCCCCGATCGGGCCGAAGGTGTACTTGTTGGCCAACCCGTTCGGGAAGATGTCGGGGAACGTAAGCAATTGCGGCGCATCGAATTTCAGCGGATTGCTTCTGCAACTTCTCCGGCAGCTGGTCGAGCCGTTGCCAGTGAGCCCCGCGAGATCGCCGCACGGCCCAGCTTCGGTGGCGCGCTGATCGCGTCGAACCAGGCCGACGAGTAGGTGTAGTTGGCCTCGCTGCCGTCGCTGTGGAAAGCGATGGTCTCGTCCAGGCTGCGGGTGACGTCGCCGTCGGCGATGAAATACGCCGTCTCCGTCGGGGTCATCTCGATGGTGGCGCGCAGGATGATCCCGGTCAGCCCGTTGCCGCCGACGGTGGCCCAGAACAGCTCGGCGTCCTCGCCGTCGGGGGTGAGGTGGCGGATCTGCCCGTCGGCGGTCAGCAGCTCCATCGACCGGACGTGGTTGCCGAAGCTGCCCGCGCTGTGGTGGTTCTTGCCGTGGATGTCGCAGCCGATCGCGCCGCCGATGGTGACCTGCCGGGTGCCGGGCAGCACCGGCACCCACAGCCCGAAGGGCAGCGCCGCCTTCATCAGCTGGTCGAGGCTGACCCCGGCGTCGACGTCGGCCATGCGGGTGTCGGCGTCGATCGAATGGATCCGGTTCAGCGCGGTCATGTCGATGACCAGACCGCCGCCGTTCTGGGCGTTGTCGCCGTAGGAGCGGCCCAGGCCACGGGCGAGAACTCCGCACTGCCGTCGCCCGCCGCCGCGTCGGCGGCCTGGGCGACCGCCTTGGCGATCTCCTCGGGGTCCGGGGTGGGGAGCACCTCGCGCCACCGACTGGGCGCGGTGCGGCCCCAGCCGGTCAGCCGCTTCGGTGGTTGCGGGAAACGTCGAGAACATCAGTCAAAGAGGGTACCGCCTGCGAGCTTGCGGGTTCAGCGCAGCCGGAAGATCCCGACGCGCTGCACGATGAAGTTGATCACCGTCGCGGTGCCCTGCGCGATCGCGAAAGCGGCGGGTACCCGCCACGGCTTGCTGCGCGAACTGGAGATAAAACAGGTAGTTGATGCCGACCTGCACGCTGTAGGTCAGCGCGTAGAGCACGCATCACGGCGATGAACCGGGCCTTGCTCGGCGGCGCCTGGAACGTCCACCGCCGGTTGATCAGGTAGGCGGTTGTGGTGCCGGCGATAAAACCGATCGATTTGGCGACGTTGACCTGTAGGCCCAGCCGAAGCAGCGACGACATATAGGCCGAAGTCGACGATCGCCGAAAAACCGCCGGTGACGATGAATCGCCACACCTGCGTCTTCAGCGGCAGCTGTGCGCTCGCCGCGATCTCGGCCATCGGCCGGAAGTCTACGGCGGACCTTCGGGGACCTAAGCCGGGTATTTCACTTCGAGCAGCTCGACCTGGTTTTCCCCTTGAGGCGTCGTGTAGGTGATCTTGTCGCCGGCTTTGCGTCCGGCAAGCGCCAGCCCCAGCGGGCTGCCCGCGGTCAGCGCCTCTTCTTCACCACCGGCCGGGGCCTCTTCGATGACGGAGATCACCTGCATCTTGACGACCGAACCGTCGGAAAACCGCACTTTCACCTTGGTGCCGAAGGGCAGCGTGTCGCTGCCATTGGACGGCGAGGGTCCGGTGCGCAGCAGCCGGTCCAGCTCGATGATCCGCTCGTCGAGCCCGGCCAGTTCATCGGCGCGCTGGATGGCGTCGGCGGCGTCGGCGTGATCACTCACCGCGCCGCGGTCGCCGCGGACCTCGGCCTCCAGGCGATCGCGTCGTTCCTGTATCCGGGCCAACTCGGCGGCGACCCGCTCGCGTGCCTCACCGACGAGCCCAGCGGACTCGACTTTTTTGCTCACCTGTGTCGACCTGTCTTCCAGGGCGCGACGGCGATTCCCTCGGCGGCTCGATGGTTGCCAGTTGTGCCAATATATTCCTGCGTGGTGAACCCGAAATGGTGGGGTTTAGACCGGTTGATTTCGACAGCGTGCAGGTGGGCGGGGCGCGGCCGGTTTCTAGCTCGGGTGCTGTCGCGTGGCATGCCGGTGGAACTTGGAGCCGGCGGCGGCGCGGCGGACTTTGCTCTAGCTTTCCGGGATGTATCGGCCAGTTTTTGGGAGTGCGTGCCTATTTCCTGTACGTACGTACAACTGAGAAAGAGGATGAGAGCCAGTCTCAGCTTTGTGTGCCGAGTCGGGATGGCCAGTTGGTGGCGGTCATTTGCTGGACGGCTCAAATAGCCCATCGCGCCTGGGCATTAGCAATTGTCACGTTGTCGATAGAGTTCGCTCACTCGATAACACGATCAAGGATTTCTAAACAAATTTTGGAACTAGATGTGCGAATCTACAGACAACGAAGGTCTTAAGAGTAGCCTTAGTCGCAGCTGAGAGCAGCCGGCTCCAGCAGCCTCGGGGCGGGTAAGAAGGCAAGTCATGTCTGGAAAGCACAGCAAGGGAAACCGTCAATCACTGAAAGCCACGGCGCGCCGTCGCGTGCGTGTCGCCGGGTCTGGGGGCCGGTGCGGGGGCATTTTTAGCGTTTGGGCTCTACCCGTTAGCGGGGGCGCCGACGGCCAAGGCCGATTTCTTCGACGACATCCTCGATATGGCTGTGGGCTCGGCCGTCAGTTCGGCAGTGACGTCGGTCAACCCGGCGGATTTCTTGGATCCCTGGTGTGTTGAGCGGGATGCTCGGGGATCTGACCACCCCGGCCGGGTGGGACACGTTGGTCGGCCGATTCTCAGCAACCCCAGCAGCTTTGACGCGGCGTTCTCGGGAGCAGCTCCGCGGCGTCCGACGCCGGCTCTGCGGCGTCGGCGGCCGATTCGTCGACTACCTTCGTTCAAGGACTTGAGCAGGACTGGATCAACAGCAACCTTGGTCAGCAGGTGGACTCTGCCCTCAACACGTGGTTTGCCCAGGCCGATCCTTCCGCGGCGTCCGATCCCGCGCGGCTGGGGGATTCCACTGCCGGCGCCTGCGGGCTGATCTGTAACGGCGCGGACGGAACCGCTGCCGACCCCAATGGTGAAGGCGGCGGATTGTTGTTCGGTAACGGCGGTGACGGCGTGACCGGCACGGACGGAGCCGGCGGCACCGGCGGCGACGCAGAGACTGGTGCGGCAACGGCGGTGACGGACGGCGCCGGTGGAGCCGGCAGCAGCGATGCCGGCGGTGCCGGTGGTACCGGCGGGTTGTTCTTCGGCAGCGGCGGTGACGGAGGCGACGGCGGGTCCGGGGTGGCCGGCACCGACGGCACCGCCACCTCAGCGGCCACTGAAGGCGGTATCGGCGGGGCCGGCGGGGCCGGCGGCGGTGTCGGCTCGTTGAACTTCTTCGGCAACGGCGGTGACGGCGGACCAAGGCGGGGTGGCGGCGAAGGTGGCACCGGCGCGACCGGCGCACCGGCACGGCCGGGGTGTCGGCGTCGACGACGGCTCGGCGGCAACGGCGGTCAAGGCGGTGCCGGCGCCAGACGGTGGGCAGGCGGCGCGGCGGCGACGGCGCCACGGGCGGGCTGTTCGGCCACGGCACAGAACGGCGGTAACGGCGGCGACGGCGGCAACGCTGGCGCCGGCGGGGACGGCGGTAACGGCGCGACCGGGGTGGCCGGCGTGGCCGGCGCCAACGGCGCGCTCGGCGCCGGCGGCGACGGCGGAACGGCGGTAGCCCCGGCACCGTGGCGGGCGCCGGTGGGGCCGGCGCGGCCGGCACCGCCACCGGCGGCCATCGTCGGCGACGGCGACGGCGCCGCCGGCAGTACGTCGGCGGCACCGGCGGCGACGGCGGCACCGGCTGGCACCGGCGGCGAGCTGGTGCAGCCGGTAAGGCCGGCCTCAACGGCACCACCGGCGTGAGCGGCTTAGACGGCGACGGCGGCAGCGGTGGCGCCGGCGGAGCCGGCGCCAAGGCCTACGGCACCGGTGCCACCGGCGGGGTCGGCGGCGCTGGTGGTGCGCGGCGGTACGGGCACAGCCACGGCCGCCGGCGAAGGTGGTGGTGGTGGTGGCGGCGGCGGCTACGCCAGCATCACCAGCACCGATGGCGGTACCGCCAGCGGCACCGCCACCGGCGGTGCGGGCGGCGCGGGTGGTGCGGGCAGCACCACCGCCACCGGCGGGGTCGGCGGCACCGGAGGCTACGCCAGCATTGAGGCTGCTGGCGCGGGCAGCTCCGCCAGCGGTACCGCTACCGGCGGGGTCGGCGGGGCCGGCGGCACCGAGGTCGGTGGGGTCGGCGGCACCGGTGGTGCGGGCGGCAACGCCAACGTAGACGGCGGCTTCGGCACCAACAGCGGCATCGCCGACGCCACAGGTAAGGGCGCTGTCGGTGGGGCCGGCGGGGCCGGCACCGACGGTGGGTTCGGCGGGGCCGGCGGCACCAGCTACGTCGAAGCCATCGGTGACACCACCGCTACCAGCACCACCGCTAGCGGCACCGCCGTCGGCGGGGTCGGCGGCCTCGGCACCGACGGCGGCACCGGCGGCCAGGGCGGCACCGGCTTTATCGACGCCGGCGTCGGCGCCGGCGACACCGACGGCGACGCCTCGGGAAGCGCCACCGGCGGGGCCGGCGGCGAGGGCCTTGCCAACGGCGCCGCGGGCGGCAACGGCGGCGAGGCCGCCGTCATTGCCGAGGACCCGAGCGGCAGCGCCGTTCCCACCGCCACCGACGACACCGCCGTCGGCGGGGCCGGCGGCAACAGCGGCACCGGAGCTGATGCCGGCGACGGCGGTAGTAACGCCAACCTCGGCAGCGCGTCCGACAACTTCCCGAACGGTGTGGCCTGGGTGGAGGCCACCGGCAGCGCTAACATTTCCGACGCCACCGCCACCGGCGGCGCCGCCGGGGCCGGCGGCGACGGCACCGTTACCGGTGCGGCCGGCGGCGCCGGCGGGGCAGGCGGCTTCGGCGAGGTCGCCGCGAATTCCGGCACCGTCACCGGCGTTGACGGTACTGGCGGCGCCGGCGAGGCAGGCGGCGTCGGAGGCACCACTGCGGGCGCCACGGGCGGCGCCGGCGGCAGCGGCGGCGACGGCTACTCCACCGCCACCGTTAGTGGTACCGGCGGCAACGGCGGGACCGGCGGCGCCGGCAGCACAACCGGCACCGGCGCAGGCGGCACCGGCGGCAATGGCGGCACCGGCACCGGCGCCACCGGCGACCCCGGCACCGATGGCGGCAACGGCGTCGGCAACACATCCGGCGCGAACGGTAACAACGGCGCCAACAAGCCGTAGAACCCGTAACACCAGCGGGGGACCGCGGCCCAGGGGAAACCCTAGGCCGCGGTTTACGTATGACGCCATTCGCCGCAGGGCAGGAGCCTGTCCGACAATCGGCAGTCGCAAACCACCGGGGTGCCCAGCCGTCGTTGTCCCGTTGGCCCACCGCTTCTATGGACGTTTCATCGACGACCCGACCACGCTGCTCGCGTCACTCGGCGCCAACGTGGAACAGACGCTATTGCCGATGGGCGGCAAGGTGGCGAGAACTGCGAGCTGTGAGCAGCCGTCAGACTCGACGGCCGCGCCGTCCACGGAACGCGTCCTTGACCTTTTCGCCGGTGTCCTTCAGGTCGGACTTGAACTGATCGCGCACACCCCGATTTTCGAGGTTGCGGTTACCGGTCGCGCGGCCGATGGTTTCCTTCGCTCTGCCACCGAGCTTCTGTAGCTTGTTTCTGAGCTTGTTGGTCGCACTCATGGCAAGTCCTCCTTTGGTCCTGCGCCCGGATACCCGCAGTGGGATCAAGGCAACCGGCCCGCCGCTACACCCAGTACGGCACCCGGGCGCGGTATTGGCGCATCGCGAAAGCGGCCATCACCCAACCCACAACCGTCAGCCCGATCACGACCGCCCAGTGCCGCAGCTCTTGGTGGGAGCCCAGCAGCGGCGCGCGGACGATGTCGAGGTAATGCAGCAGCGGGTTGAGTTCGACGATCCTCGACCACTGGCCGGCGCCCTGCTGCCGCAGCGTGTCGTCGTTCCAGATGATCGGCGTCATGAAGAACAGCAACTGCACGATGGAAAACAGCAGCGGGCCGATGTCGCGGAAGCGGGTCGCCAGGATGCCGAAACACAGCGACACCCATACGCAGTTGAGCACGATCAGCGCCAGCGCCGGGATCACCGAAAGGTCGGCCCACGACCACGGTTTGGGGTAGATGATCGCGATCACGACATAGATGACGATGTTGTGCGCGAACAAGATCATCTGCCGCCACACCAGCCGGTAGACGTGCACGGTCAGCGGCGTGGGCAATTGTTTGATCAATCCCTCGTTGGCGACGAACACCTCGGCGCCCTCCAGGATGGAGGCGTTGATCAGATTCCAGATGATCAGGCCGAGCGTGACATACGGCAGATGCACCGACAGCTGCAGGTGGAACAGCTTGGAGTACAGCCCGCCCATCGCGACCGCGGTGGTGCCGGTCGCGATGGTGATCCAGAACGGCCCGAGCACCGAGCGGCGGTACCGCTGCTTGATGTCCTGCCAGCCCAGGTGCAGCCACAGCTCGCGCCGGCGATAGCCGTCGACCAGGTCACCCCAGGCGCGGGTGAGCGTCTTCGACTGCGCGGCAGCATCGATGATCGTCATGAGCTTCAGGTCTTCCGAACTGTTCCCGACGGCCCAAACGGCGCAGCCGCAGCCACTCCCGCAGACCCTTCGGGTCGCGACGGGACACCAGGAAAAACCAGCCGAACCGCACCCATTCCTGGACCAGCAGCTTGCGCAGACCCGGCTGCGACAGCAGGTAGCCGCGATTGCGATAGGTGAAGTACCGCTTGGTGGGATCGTCGGGATATTGGGTGTGCATTCGCCCGGCAAGAATCGGCTTGAACTCGTCCGACCCACATGGGTGCAGATAGGCGGCGTTCAAGCAGGTTCCGAACGCCAGACCGGACCGGACCAGCCGGCGGTGCATCTCGACCTCGTCGCCGCGGACGAACAGCCGCAGGTCCGGAACACCGATCGACTCGAACGTCGACGCCGCGAAACAGCGCTCCGTTGAACAGCGACGCGATGCCCGGCAGCAGTTCCTGCTCCGGCGCGGTGCGCAATTCGCTGACCAGCCGACGCCAGACCAGGCCGCGGCGCAGCGGAAACGCCAGGCGCTGCGGGTCATCGGCGTTGCACACCATCGGCGACACCTCGGCCAGCCGGTGCTTCTCGGCGCACGCCAGCAGCGTCGCCAGTACTTCGCTGTCCTGCGGGTGGCCGTCGTCGTCGGCCAGCCACACCCAATCGGCGCCGGCCGCCAGCGCGTGCAGGATGCCGAGCGCGAAACCGCCTGCGCCGCCGAGGTTTCGGTGCGACGGCAGATACGTCGTGGGGATGGGCTGACCGCCGACCAGATCGCGGACGCGGTCGTCGTCGTCGTTGTCGACCACGATCAGCTGGTCGGGCAGCCGGCTCTGGGTGGTCAGCACATCCAGCGACTTGGCCAGTTCGTCGGGGCGCCGGTGGGTGACCACGACGGCGCACACCATCGTCACTCATGCGGAGTTGCCGTTTCGGCAAGCACCTCGCGCACATGCCGCGCGGCGTCTTCGCCTTCGTAGGCCCGCACCACGTCCTCGATGCTGCCGGTGAGCTTGATGACGCCGTGGTCGATCCACATCGCGGTCTTGCACAGCCGGGCCAGGAATTCGTTGGAATGGCTGGCGAACACCAGGATTCCGGAACGCTCGACCAGGCGTTGCAGCCGCGACTGCGCCTTCTTGAGGAAGTCGGCGTCGACGGCGCCGATACCTTCGTCGAGCAGCAGGATCTCCGGGTCGATGCTGGTGACCACCCCCATCGCCAGCCGCACCCGCATGCCGGTCGAATAGGTGCGCAGCGGCATCGACAGGTAGTCGCCCAGTTCGGTGAATTCGGCGATCTCGTCGACCTTGGCCAGCATCTGCTTGCGGGTCTGCCCGAGGAACAGGCCGCGGATGATGATGTTCTCGTAGCCGGAGATCTCGGGGTCCATGCCGACGCCGAGATCGAACACCGGCGCCACCCGGCCGCTGACCATGGCGGAGCCGCGGGTCGGCTCGTAGATACCCGAAAGCAGCCGCAGCAGCGTCGATTTCCCGGCGCCGTTGTGGCCGACCAGCCCGACGCGGTCGCCCAGATTCAGCGACATGGTGATGTCCCGCAACGCCTCGATGACCACCACGTTGGACGCGTTGCGCCCGATCGTGCCGCCGCAGGAAGGTCTTCTTCAGCGAGCGCGACTTGGCGTCGAAGATGGGAAACTCCACCCACGCGTTGTGCGTCTCGATATGAGGACGCGGGGGACTCGTCACGGGTTGTCGCCTAGAGGTATTGCCCGGTGCCGTGCCCGCCGGGTCCGCCGGACCGGCCGACACCCGGGGGCAGCGCGCCTTGGCGCATCTGCTCGAGCTGCGCACGGGCGGCCATCTGCTGGGCGAACAGCGCGGTCTGGATTCCGTGGAACAGCCCTTCCAGCCAGCCGACCAGCTGCGCCTGTGCGATGCGCAGCTCGGCATCCGACGGGACGGCGCCCTCACTGAACGGCAAGGTCAGCCGGTCGAGTTCCTCACGCAGTTCCGGCGCCAGCCCCTCCTCGAGTTCGCGGATGCTGGTGGCGTGGATCTCACGCAACCGGCTGCGGCTGGCGTCGTCGAGCGGAGCCGCCCGTACTTCCTCGAGCAACTGTTTGATCATGGTGCCGATCCGCATCACCTTGGCCGGCTGCTCGACCAGGTCGGTCAGCGACCGGTCATCATCGGAGTCGTCATCTTTCGCGGCCGCCATCAACCGGGGGTCGAGGCCGCCGATGATCTCGATGTTGTCATCGTCGTCGTTGCTGTTAGTCAATCCAGTCACTCTCTTGCTACTGGCAGCTGTTTCACGTTTTGGGTGTCGGGGCGCCACGCCATTCGTAGATCCAGGCCTCACCGTTGTCGTAGATCTTCGCCCACGACTTCGATTGGTCTATTGACACTAGTCCGTCGGGCACCTTGAACCCCCGAACCGTCGGGACGCTGGTCAGGATGTAGCGAATATTGAGCGCCCGCACCGCCTCGGATACCCGTGGATCGTTGTCGCGATCGGCGTAGGCCCAGAAGATGAATCGGTAATAGCCCGGCCCGGTTTGCTGCGGGAAGTCGTAGTGGGTCCACAGCGGGTGCAGATCGGCGACCGCATACATCCACGCGGTGCCGTCGACGTTCGAGTTGCCGATCAGAGTAGTGCGGGCCCCCGGCAGGGTCGCCAGGTGAGCCATCGCGTCGAGGTCTTTCTGGTTGATGATCACCGAGTCGTATTTGTCGCCGAACAGCACCAGGTGCCGGTAGAGGTAGTGCCGGCCAGTGAGCACGGTGGTGATCACCAGCAGGACCACCGTGGCCGACACCCAGACCGGGCGGGGGCAGCCGGGCGCGCCGTTTGACCACAGCGACCACCGCCAAGACGGTGGCGAACACCGCGATCCCCGCCATCGGCGTCACGAGCATCGTCACCACGGCCGTGAGCCGGCGCGGATCGTTGTAGAAGAACTGGCTGAATTCTTCGATCGCGGCGCCGAGCGGGTTGTGAAACGGCGCCCCCGAGTAGATGGTCGCCACGGTCAGCACCAGCCAGAGCACCGGCGGCCACCAAATCCGCTTGTACAGCAGGATCGCCATGCCGACGGCGATCAGCACGATCGAGGCCGTATTGGGTCGGGAAGTCGTTGAGGTGACGGGTGTGCAGGAGCAGCGCATCGATGACGCCCTGCTTGACGCTCTTGAAGCTGGGGAACGCGTGCCCGGCGATGATGTCAGCCTGGTGGGCCACCCCGATGAACTGCGGTGCCAATATCAGCGCCGTCGGCACGGCCACCGCGGCCAGCACCAGCAGGTCGGTCAGCCGGCCGCGCACCGGATGCCGTCGCGCGTCAAAAAGCCACCAGGCCAACAGGAACAAGATGACGACGAACCCGCCGGTCAGGTGCACCGACAGGATGCCGACCAGCGCCAGCACGGCCACCGGGATGCGATCGCGATGCCGCAGCGTCGAGGTGATCAACACAAACGTCGGGATCGCGACCCCGTAGGCCGCGAGGTTGGGCATTGCGGCGACGCCGAACTCGACGTAGGGCACCGACGTGAACGACGCCGACAGCGCAGCCGCGGTGGCCGCCGCCCCGGCGGCGACGCCACTGGGTGGTCGTCGGCCGAAGCAGAAACCAGGTCAGCATCGCCGCGCTGGACGGAAACAGCCAGACCGATGCCGCCACCGAACTCAAGGTGTAGCCGGTGGTGGGCGCCGCCCCGGTGAGCTGACAGAACACCGCGGTCAGGGCGTGAAACACCGACGGGTAGTACAGCGGTTGGTGGGTTTCGACGTTGCGCAGCTCGCCCATGTGGGTGGACGAGGCCTGGCCGGTGTCGAGGATGAAGCGCACCTCGTTGGCATGCCAGACCGCGTCCCAGGTACTGGGGATGGACTGCCAGTGCGTGATGCCGCGATAGGCCGCCCACATGATCAGCAGGGCACCCAGCAGCACGCCCGCGGCTACCGTCAGCGCTGGCCAGCCCCCGATCCCGCTGCGCTTCGGCCGCGGTGTCGCGGTAGCGGGCGAGCAGTCGCTGCAAACCCAGCATCACGCACGCACACCGCGGCCAGCGCGATCAGCGCTGTCCAACCGTTCCAAGGGATTCCGAGCGCGCCGAACGGGATTATCGCCAGCGCCACCACGCCGTAGGTCAGCGCCGGGCCAACCGCGACGGCGACCGGCCAGGTTAGCTGGGTGATCCGTGCGACGATTGCCCCCGGCGCGATCAGCAAAAACAATGCGATCAGCGTTCCGAACCACAGCCCCACTGGACTAGTATGGCTGGCCGGGTGACCTGGCTCGGGACGGCGGGGACGTCATCCGGGCGCCCGCTACCGTCACGGTTCAGCTGAATCTGCGGAACTCTAAGGTGGCTGGCATGGCATACGACGTCGCCCGGGTGCGGGGATTACACCCGTCGCTCGGGGACGGTTGGGTGCACTTCGACGCGCCGTCGGGGATGCTGATCCCCGACTCGGTGGCGACCACCGTGTCGACCGCATTCCGCGGATCGTTCCCCAGCACCGCCGGTCCGCATCCGGCGGCCAAGCGCAGCGCCGCGGTGCTGGAGGCGGCCCGGCAGGCGGCCGCCGATCTGGTCAACGCCGACCCGCGCGGCGTGGTGCTGGGCGCCGATCGCGCGGTTTTGCTGTCGTCGTTGGCCGACGCGTCGTCCACCCGTGCCGGCCTGGGCTACGAGATGGTCGTCACCCGGCTCGACGACGAAGCGAACATCGCGCCGTGGCTGCGCGCAGCAAACCGGTTCGGCGCCAAGGTGAAATGGGCCGAGGTCGACATCGAGACCGGTGAGCTGCCGACCTGGCAGTGGGAGGGCCTGATCGGGCCGCCGACGCGGCTGGTCGCGGTGACATCGGCGTCGGGGACGCTGGGCACCATCACCGATCTGCGCCCGGTGACCAAGTTGATTCACGACGTCGGCGGGTTTGTGGTCGTCGACCATTCCGCCGCCGCGCCGTACCGGCTGATCGACATCGACGAGATCGACGCCGACGTGGTGGCGGTGAACGCCGTCGGGTGGGGCGGTCCGCCCATCGGGGCGTTGGTGTTTCGCGACCCGGCGATGATCAACACCTTCGCTTCGGTGTCGACCAATCCGTACGCCACCGGGCCCGGCACGTCTCGAGGTCGGCGTGCACCAATTCGGCCTGCTGGCCGGGTTCGTCGCCAGCATCGAATACCTTGCCTCACTCGATGAGTCAGCTCGCGGAACACGACGCGAAAGACTCGCTACCTCAATGCAATCGGCCATGTCCTACATGGACGGGATATTCGATTACCTGATGGGCTCACTGCGTTCGCTGCCGTTGGTGGTGGTGATCGCGCGGCCCGAGGCCCGGATACCCGTGGTCAGTTTCGCGGTCAACGAGGTGCCGGCCGAGCGGGTGGTGCAACGGTTGGCGGACAACGGTATTCTGGCGATCTCCAACGCCAGCTCGCGGGTGCTCGACGTGATCGGTGTCAACGACGTCGGCGGCGCGGTCACCGTCGGGCTGGCGCATTACTCGACGATGGCCGAGGTCGACCAGTTGGTGCGCGCCCTGGCGTCGCTGGGCTAGGCGAGCTAGTCAGCGTCAGCACGATCTTGCCGGTCACCTCGCCCCGACGACAGCAGCCGATGGGCCTCAGCGGCCTGCTGGATCGGCATGCGCGCCCCGATGACCGGCCGGACCCGTCCGCCAGCAATCATCGGCCAGACCGAGGTCCGTCACCGCCTCGACGATGTCGCTCTTGCTGTTCGGGCCGGTCGCCGGCCGGCCGCGCAGCGCGGTGCCGATCACACGTGCCCGTTTGCTGAGCAGCTTGCCGATGTTGAGTTCGCCCTTGACCCCGCCCTGCATGCCGATGATGATCAGCTGGCCATCGGCGGCCAGCGCATCGATGTTGCGGTCCAGATACGCGGCGCCCATGATGTCGAAGATCACGTCGGCACCCGCGCCGTCGGTCGCCTCGCGCACCCGCGCCGACGAAGTCCTCGTCGTGGTAGTTGATCGAGATCTCGGCGCCCAGTTCGCGGCACAGCTCCAGCTTGGCCGCCGATCCCGCGGTGACCGCCACCCGGGCACCCAATGCCCGGGCGACCTGGATGGCGTGGGTGCCCACCCCACTGGCGCCGCCGTGGATCAGGAGCAGCTGGCCCTCGCTCAGGTGGGCCGTCAGCACCAGGTTCGACCACACCGTGCACGCCACCTCCGGCAGGCCGGCGGCGTCCTGCAGGTCGACGCCGGCCGGAATCGGCAGCAGCTGACCGGCGGGGACGGCAACGTATTCGGCGTATCCGCCGCCGGCCAGCAAAGCGCAGACTTCTTGCCCCGGCGACCACGCGCTGACGTCGTCGCCGACCGCCGCGACGACGCCGGAGACCTCCATGCCGAGCAGCTCGCTGGCGCCCGGTGGCGGCGGATACAGTCCGGCGGCCTGCAGCAGGTCGGCGCGGTTGACGCCGGCGGCGCTGACCTTGACCAGCACCTCGCCGCGGTCCGGCACCACATCGGGCACTTGCTGCCAGACCAGTTCATCGGCGGATTCAGCGACGATCGCATGCATGCTCGGCCACGCTACTACCTGCGGATACCGACTGTTCGAAGGGCTTTTTCAAAGGCTGTTGTGTCGCATAGCATGACGTAATGGCCGCCCTGATTGCCGGCCGGACAGCCAGTGAGATGCCCGGGCTGGACATCGCCGAGCAGAAGTCATGGCAGAACTTCCTGGACTCCACCCTGCGGTTGTATGCGACGCTCAACCGTCGACTCACCGATGCGCACCAGTTGTCGCTGTTCGACGTCCGGGTGCTCGACATCTTGGACAACGCGCCCACCGGCTGTGCCCGGATGGGCGATCTGGCCGAGGCGCTGCCGTCGCTGCCGAGCCGGCTGACCCGCCAGATCCGTCGCCTGGAGGGCCAAGGGCTGGTGCGCCGCGAGGCCAGCCAGGATGACCGGCGCGGGGTGGTGGCCGCCATCACCGACGACGGCCGGGCTGCGGCGCAGGCAGGCCATGGTCACCTACGCCGAAGGTGTGCGGACCTATTTCCTCGGCCAGTTGTCGCGTCCGCAGATCGCCGCGATGGGCGAGAACTGCCGACGGATCAGCGCCGCGCTGAAGGTCTCCGACCGGGCTTCCAAGACCGGCGGGCAGGCCGGCGGAGCCTGACACCGCTACCCTTGTCGGCGGTGGCGTGGCAGAGCGGCCTAATGCACTCGCCTTGAAAGCGAGAGACGGCTAAAACCGTCCGGGGGTTCAAATCCCTCCGCCACCGCCAGTTTGGTTACTTGACCAGCGTGAATTGCCCGACGTCGGTGATGCTGCGGCGGAAGAAATCCGCGCATCCGGTCAGGTAACGCAGGTAACGCTCGTACACGGCTCTCCGATGTGATGGCGATCGCCTCGTCGTGTCGTGCGACAAGGTTGGCCGCCCACATGTCCAGTGTCCTCGCGTAGTGCGGCCGCAGCAGGTGGATCCGCTCGATGCCAAAACCTGGCCGCGGTTGCGAACTCGACGATGTCGTCGTCGCAGGGCAGCTCGCCGCCGGGGAAGATCTCCTTGCCGATGAACTGCATGAACCGCAGATCGTTCATCGTGATCGCGATGCCGTGCGGCGCAAAATAGCTTTGCGGATGCGCCAAGATGGTGTGCAGCAGCATCCGGCCGTCGGAGGGCAGCAGGCGGTACGCCGTCTCGAAGAACGCGGGGTAGCGCGGCTTCGTGAACGCCTCGAAGGCGCCGATGCTCACGATGCGGTCTACCGGCTCGTCGAACTCCTCCCAGCCCTGCAGCCGGACTTGGACCTTCCGTGAGGTCGGCACCTTGGCCAGGCGATCTGTGGTGTATTGATGCTGGTTGCGGCTCAGGGTGATGCCGATGACGTTGACGTCGTACTTCTCCAGCGCCAGTTCCAGCGCGCCGCCCCAGCCGCATCCGACGTCGAGCAGCGTCATGCCGGGTTCGAGCTGCAGCTTGCCCAGCGCCAGGTCGAATTTCGCGACCTGCGCTTCGTCGAGCGTCATGTCGTCGCGGTCGAAGTATGCGCAGGTGTAGCCCATCGTGGGGCCTAAGAACAGCGCAAAGAAGTCGTCGGAGACGTCGTAGATCGACTGCGACGTCGTGTAATCCGGTGTCAAGCGTGTGTTCTCAGACAGACATCGACCAGCTACCCATCTTCTTAAGGTGTCGGGCAACCAATCTATGACAGTGCCAGTCAGAGGACCATCGTTGGCAGTCCCCCGACTACAACCAAACGTGCGTTGGTCATGCTAGACGAGTGCCCAGTAATCGACGAAATCGCGAACGATTCGCCACCACCGCCGGCGTGTTACTTGGTCAGCGTGAATTGCCCGACGTCGGTGATGCCGCGGCGGAAGAAATCCGCGCATCCGGTCAGGTAACGCAGGAATCGGTCGTAGTTGACCTCTGACGTGATGGCGATGGCCTCTTCGCGACGGGCGACGAGGTTGGCCGCCCACATGTCCAGCGTCCTCGCGTAGTGCGGCCGCAGCCGCTGCACCCGCTCGACGCCGAAGCCTGCCGCGGTCGAGATGTTGACGACGTCGTCTTCGGAGGGCAGCTCGCCGCCGGGGAAGATCTCCTTGCCGATGAACCGCATGAACCGCAGATCGCTCATCGTGATCGCGATGCCGTGCGGCGCCCAGTAGCTGGGCGGATGAGTCAGGATGGTGTGCAGCAGCATCCGGCCGTCGGCGGGCAGCAGGCGGTAGGCCGTCTCGAAGAACGCGGGGTAGCGACGCTTGGTGAACGCTTCGAACGCGCCGATGCTCACGATGCGGTCTACGGGCTCGTCGAACTCCTCCCAGCCCTGCAGCCGCACGTCGACGGACCGCGACGTGGACACCTTGGCCAGGCGGTCCTTGGTGTACTGATGCTGGTTGCGGCTCAGGGTGATGCCGATGACGTTGACGTCGTACTTCTCCAGCGCCAGTTCCAGCGCGCCGCCCCACCCGCATCCGACGTCGAGCAGCGTCATGCCGGGTTCGAGCTGCAGCTTGCCCAGCGCCAGGTCGAATTTCGCGACCTGCGCTTCCTCTAGCGTCATGTCGTCGCGATCGAAGTATGCGCAGGTGTAGCCCATCGTGGGGCCTAAGAACAGCGCGAAGAAATCGTCGGAGACGTCGTAGATCGACTGCGATTGTTCGTAAAACGGCGTCAGATTGTTGGTGTCACCGGACATCGACTAGTCACCCCATCTTCTTGAGGCGTCGGGCAACCAATCGATGACGGCACCAGACAGGGCACCGTCCATGGCGGTCCCCCGACTACAACCAAATGTGCGTTGGTCATATTAGACGAGTGCCCACTAGTTGACGTGATCCCGAAAGGTTTTTTACGCCCCTGTGTCTACCCGCGGGATCTCGGCCGCGATGCGGTCCATCAGCGCGGTGTAGCGCTTGACTTCCGGATCCCGGCCCGGTTTGCCGGTGCTCACCACGCCGGCCGCCAGGCCACGCTCGGGGTCGGCCCAGATCGCGACGTTGACCAACCCGAGGTGGCCGAACGCCGCCGGCGCATTGCGGCCGAACGGGCCGAACCTGTTCGTGCCCAGCTGAAAGCCCGTCCCCCAGCGGGCAGGAGCGAGGCCCGTCGCGAAATCCGGTCGCAGACGCCGACATTCACGCGTCGCGCCGCGCAACGTCTCCGGCTGCATCACTCGCACACCATCAAGTTCGCCGCCGCGGCGCCATATTTCGGCGAAGCGCGACATCTCGTCGGCGTTGGAGACCGTGTTGGACGATGGAATCACTGTGTTGAGAAACATCGGTGTGTTGGTGCGCGGAATGGTCTGGTACAGCGTGCCGCCGATCGCCTTGCGGAACAGGGCAGCGATCGGGGCCGGTAGCGGTCGTGCCGGTAGCGTGGCTGGGCGCAACCAGCGGGATGTCCTGTTGTGCGACACCGAAGTTGGTCCAGCGGAAGCCCAGTGGGTCAAGGATCTCGGTGGCCAGAATCTCGCGGATGTCCTTGCCGGTGGTGGCGTAGACGATCTCGCGCATCAGCGGGCCCCAGGTCAGCGCGTGGTAGATGTGCACCAGGCCCGGCCGGTACAGCGGGCGCAGCTTGCCGAGTTGCTCCTGCGCATACTCGTGGTCATCCGCGCGCTTGAGGTCCGCCCTGGGGCCATTGGGGAACGGGACGCCCGCGCTGTGGGTCATCACGTGCCGGATCGTGGTGCGGTCCTTGCCATGGCTGGTGTAGCCGGGCAAGTACTCGCAGACACGATCGTCAAGCGAGAACTGCCCGCGTTCGACAAGCATGTGCACGACCGTCGCGGTGATCGCCTTGGCCGACGAGTAGACGCAAAACGGCGTGTCGGTGGTGACCGGGATCTTCTCGGCGTCCGGCGGGTCGGTGGGGGCATTGCCCCAGCCGTGCCCGATCGCGCGGTTGAGCACCACCTTGCCGTTGTGCCGCAGGCACAGTTGGATCGCCGGGTGCATCCCGGCCGCATACCAGTGCCGGGCGGCCTGCCAGATCCGTTCGACGGCCGCGGGGTCGATGCCGGAGTGGTCTTCATCGCCGATCGCCGTGACGGCGTCCAGGTCGGCCGGGACGCGGATCCTGCCCTGCAAGTCATCCTGGCCGGTCATGCGTGCCCTTCTGAGCGGAGTCGTTCGAAATCCATCCGCGAGGGTACTGGGCAGGCGCGGTCAGCGAGTTATCCACAGTTGGGCGTTTGTCCACAGCCAGGGGATTTTCTATCTTTCGGGTCGCCAGGCCTCGCTATCATTCGAACATGCGTGCGAGTAGTCGTGAGGAGATCGTCGAAGTTTTCGACGCGCTCAAGGCTGATTTCAAGCGAGCCCTGGACCTGTCCTTCGACGCGCTGACCACACCGGAGCGGCTGGCCTTGCTGCAATGCGTCGAGACCTTCCGCCGTCGGCTGCCGGCCATCGAACACCCGCTGATCAACCAGATCGGCGCGCAGGCCGACGAGACCGAGCTTGGCGGTAAGCTGCCCGCGGCGTTGGCCAACCGGCTGCGGATCAGCCGCGCCGAGGCGTCGCGGCGCATCCATGAGGCCGACGATCTCGGCGAACGCAAAGCAATCACCGGTGAACCGCTGCCACCGTTGCTGCCCGCCACCGCCGCGGCGCAGCGAGCTGGAAATATCGGACCCGCCCATGTGGCGGTGATCCGCGGCTTCTGCCACCGGCTGCCCGACTTCGTCGACGTGGAGACCCGCGTCCACGCCGAGGCGCAGCTGGCCCGCTTGGGGAGTGCCCATCGCCCCGATGAGCTGGGCAAGCTGGCCGACAAACTCGCCGATTGCCTCAACCCCGACGGCACCTTCACCGATGAGGACCGGGCGCGACGGCGCGGCATCAGCATCGGCAACCAGGGTTGGGACGGGATGAGCCCGATCACCGGGTATCTGATGCCGGAGGCGCGGGCCACCCTGGAGGCCGTCTTCGCCAAACTGGCCGCCCCCGGCATGTGCAACCCCGCCGATGAACAGCCGTGCCTGGACGGCAGCCCGTCCGAGCACGCCATCGAGAAAGACGCCCGCAGCGCCGCTCAACGCCATCACGACGCGCTGATCACCGCCGGGCGTGCACTGCTGGCTTCCGGTGCTTTGGGCCAGCACAACGGCCTACCGGCGACCATCATCGTGTCCACCACCTTGCGCGAACTGGAAGCCGCCGCCGGTCGGGGTCTTACTGGCGGCGGCACCTTGCTACCGATGAGCGACGTGATCCGGCTGGCCGGCCACGCCCATCACTACTTGGGCATCTTCGACAACGGCAAAGCCCTGGCGCTGTATCACACCAAACGGCTGGCCTCGCCCGCGCAGCGAATAGTGCTGTACGCCAAAGACCGCGGCTGCACCGCACCCGGCTGCGACATACCCGGCTACTTCACCGAAGTCCACCACCTCACCCCGTACGCCAAGTGCCGCACCACCGACGTCAACGACCTCGCCCTGGCCTGCGGTGGCCATCACCCGCTCGCCGAACAAGGCTGGACCACCCGCAAAAACCAGCACGGCGACACCGAATGGATCCCACCCCCGCACCTCGACCACGGCCAACCCCGCACCAACACCTTCCACCACCCCGAAAAACTGCTCCGCGACGACGAAGATGACGAAGACGATGGCGCGGCCTAGCCCTACTCCCGGTTGACGAAGGTGCCCGTAGCCCGCCGGTGTTGTCGGCGCAAATGATTGCGGGCTGCCTCGACGACTCTATTTTTCGGTACCGAAACGCAGTAGAATTATCTGCAGCAAACATCACCATTGGAGGCGAGAAATGCCTTCTTCATACAAACTCCTGCAAATCGCACTCGTCGCATTCGGCGTCGTCATGCTCCTCGTTTACCCCCTCGCGCTGGTCTGGCCGGCGGGGTGGGCATGGCATCACGGGGCGCCTTACGAGTCCGACTACTTCATGATGATCGTGGGCGTCTACGCGACGTTAGGCGTCTTCCTCATCAACGCGGCGCGCAACCCCGCAGCAAACCTCAGCTTGATCTGGTTCACGGTGTGCTCCAGTGTTGTGCACGGCGCGATCATGGCGGGGCAATCGTTCAGTGGCGACCACATGGGACACCTGTGGGGAGATGTCCTCGCGCTGTTCCTGGTGGCCATCGTCCTGTCGGTCCTGGTGGTGTCGTCCGGCCTGACGCGGTCTGGTGCCGAGACGGGCACTGCTGCGCACCGTCACGAAGCTGAGTCGGGCCATCGCAGCTAAACCCGGTTAGGCCCGGTCGCCTTCGAGGGTTACCCGCTACGGGCATGCCGAATCGTGTTATTGCCCGGTGAACTTTGGCGGGCGTTTTTGGAAGGTTGCCGAGATCCCCTCGGACAGATCCTTCGACGGCAGGAACGCCGCATTCCACGCGGCCACATACCGCAGACTTGCCGACACAGCCGAAATCCGTTGCTGGTCAAGGACATCCTTGATGCCGCGGACGGTCAGCGGCGGGTTGTCGGCGATCTCGGCGGCGGTGGCGTGCGCAGCGGCCAGGGTGGCATCGGCGTCGGCGAAGACGTCGTTGACCAAGCCGATCTTCTCGGCGCGGGCCGCGTCAATGTCTTTGCCGGTCAGCGCCAGTTCGCGCAGGTGGCCGTCGGACAGGATCAGCGGCAGCCGGGCCAGGCTGCCCACGTCGGCGACGATCGCCAGCTTGACCTCGCGGACCGAGAACTTCGCGTCGGCGCTCGCGTAGCGGATGTCCACCGCGGAGATCAGGTCGACACCACCGCCGATGCACCAGCCGTGCACGGACGCGATCGTCGGGGTGCGACAGTCGGCGACCGCGCTGATCGTGTTCTGCATGCGCAGCACCTCGGCGTGAAACTCGCTGCGCGGCCCCGCCAACGCGCCGTCAGCCAGCACCGGGGCCAGCGTGCCGCCCATCGCCGGCAGGTCCAGGCCGTAGCTGAAGTTACGGCCGGAGCCGGTGAGGACGATGGCGCGCACGTCAGGGTCGGCGTCCAGCGCAGCGAACAGCTCCGGCAGTTCCGACCAGAACGCCGGACCCATCGCATTGCCCTTGCCCGGTCCGATCAACGTCACCTGCGCGACGTGATCTTTGGTCTCGACGATGACGGATTCGTACGGCTGGCCCATGTCGAGACCGTACCGTGAACGTCATGTCTTCTGACCTGCGGCCCGGACCCGACTCACCGCCCACCGACGAACTGGCCAGCGCCGAAGCTGCACTGGGCGTCTTGCAGCATGTGCTGCATCCGATCTCGCGTGATGAGATGTCGAAATCCACACCCTGCTCGGAATACAACGTGACGCAGCTGACCGACCACCTGCTGAACTCGATCACGCTGCTCGGTGGCGCGGCGGGCACGAAGGTGCCGGAGCGCGACACCGGCGACTCGGTGGAGCGGCAGATCATCGGCGCGGCCCGGCTCACGCTGGACGCCTGGCACCGCCGCGGTTTGGACGACACGGTGACTCTGGGTACCAATGAAGTACCCGCCACCTTCGCCGTCAGCATCCTGTCGATCGAATTCCTGGTCCACGCCTGGGATTACGCGGCCGCGACCAAACACCCGCTGCATGTCGCCGAGTCGCTGGCCGATTACGTGCTGGGGCTCGCCAAGAAAGTCATCACGCCCGAAGGGCGCGCGAGCGTCGGCTTCGCCGATCCGATCGCGGTACCCGATGATGCGTCCACCCTCGACCGGTTGATCGCCTTCACCGGCCGCGATCCGCACTGCTAGACCCGTTCGAGATAGAAGTAGAAGTACCGGCCGTTATCGACAACGCCCTTGCCGTTCATGATGCCCATCACCGCGTTGTCGTCGATCACCTTGAAGTGATCGTGGACGGGTTGGCCGTCGTAGACCATCGTGGCGGTGACTTCGCCGCGAAACTCCTCCAGCCATAGGCTGGCTTCGCCCTTGCCCATCTTGACGTTGGAGAACCGGTTGCCGTCCTCGTCGAGACACACCAACGGCTGCACGTCGGCGGGCGAGTTGAACGTCTTGCCGAACCAGCGGGCTTTCTCGAGTTGCCCGTTCATGCGGTGGCCGGTGACGAACTCGCCGCCCTTCCACTCGCCGAGCATGCCGTCGATGGTGGCCGGCTGCAGGCTGGCCCAGTAGTCGTCGAGCTCGGCGTCGGAAATAGCGTCGGTGCGCTCCTTGAACGCGGTGAACTTCTTGCGGGCCAGGGCGTCGGTCATGCCGATCTCCTCTAGATCCAATTGCCCGGCTCCTCCGCGGGCCGCTAATCGGCCCGCATCGTCGCCGCGCTAAATCCAGCCCTGCGCGAATTGCAGCAGGGCGTCGTTTTCCTCCGGGGCGCCGATGGTGACCCGGACACCGTCGCTGCCGTACGGGCGGACCACGATGCGCGCGTCGGCGGCCTGCTCGACGAAGTCCAGTGTCCGCGTTCCCAGCGGCAGCCAGACGAAATTCGCCTGCGACGACGGCACGGTGAAGCCGGCGCCGCGCAGGGTTTCGCTGACCCGGGTGCGTTCGGCGACCACCGCGTCGGTGCGGGCGAGCAGTTCGTCGGCGGCTTCCAGCGAGGCGATCGCGGCGGCCTGTGAAACGTTGGTGGTGGTGAACGGAACGTAGACCTTGTTCAGCGCGGTGATCACTCGCGGGTCCCCGACCGCGTAGCCGACCCGCAGGCCGGCAAGCCCGTAGGCCTTCGAAAACGTCCGCAGCACAACGACATTGCTGTAGCGAGCGGACCAGCCCCAGGCTGTCGGGTCGCATGCCGTCGCGGATGTACTCGACATAGGCCTCGTCGATCGCGATCAGGATGTGCGACGGCACCGCTTCGACGAACGGACCAGCGCTGCTGGGTCGACGACGGTGGAGGTCGGGTTGTTCGGGTTGCACACGAAGATCAGCCGGGTGCGGTCGGTGACCGCCGCGAGCATCGCGTAGAGGTCGAACGTCTCGTCGGACAGCGGGATCTGGACCGGGGTGGCGCCGGCGACCCGCGCCTGCAGCGGGTACATCTCGAAGCTGCGCCAGCCGAACGAGCACCTCGTCGCCCACCGATGCGGTGGCCTGGACGAGCCGCTGGCACAGATTCACCGAACCACCGCCGACGGCGATGTGCTCGGGGGCGAACGCCTGCGCCGACCTCGGCGTTCAGGTGCTTGCGCCAGCCGCGACCTCAGCTCGGTGTTGTCGTTGTCCGGATAGCGGTTGACGACGCCGACGGCCCGATCGATGGCTGCCCGCACACTGGGCAACGGCCCGTACACCGTCTCGTTGCTGGCCAGCTTGATCGCACCCGGAACCGTCTTGCCGTCGACGTAGGCTGGCAGCTCAGCCAATTCGGGGCGCAGGCGAGCGGTCATTTCGACAGCATATGTCCGGGCTGTGTACGCTGTGCTCCGCGGCGGTTCCGGGAGCCGGTTGGTCATGGCAGGCGGTCCGGTACCCTCAGGAAATCCAAGGAGGCGTGCCAGAGCGGCCGAATGGGACTCACTGCTAATGAGTTGTCCTCTTACCGGGGACCGGAGGTTCAAATCCTCTCGCCTCCGCCAGCTAGACAACTGAACACATGCGCCCGTAGCTCAACGGATAGAGCATCTGACTACGGATCAGAAGGTTGGGAGTTCGAATCTCTTCGGGCGCGCTCTAGAAAGTAGCTCTGACCTGCGGGCCAGGCAGATTCCCCGGATGGGTGCTGACGCGGTGAGTGGCCTGGGTGACACGAGAGTGACACAACTGCACCGGAACTCACTCCGAGCTGATCACCTTGCCGAGCGTGGCGCCGGCCGCCTTCAGCGCATCATCTTGGCTGTGCGCGTAAATCCGCGCCGTGATCGATGCATCAGCGTGACCCAGCCACGCGGCGATCACCGCCAACGGCACGCCCCGAAGATGCAATGCCGTCCCGCAGGAGTGCCGCGCATCGTGTAACCGTATCGAGCGGACGCCGGCCGAGGTGGTCAGCCGGTGCCACATGTTCGTCAGCGCCCCCGGCGTGTACGGCTCGCCGGCTTCATTGCATGCGACGTAGCCGGCATCGGCATGGCTTGCGCCCAGTTTCAGCCGCTCGCTTGCGTAGCGCGCCGATGCCCGCTTGAGCACGGCGATCAGACTCTCATCGAGCGGCAGCTCCCGCCGTGACGCCAGTGTCTTGGGCGCGTTCTCCGCGACACCGGCCGCGCCGACCTGGACGCGGTTACGGGCGATCGTCAACGTGCCCGCGGCGAAGTCAATATCGGCCCACTGCAATCCAGCGATCTCGGCTCGGCGCAAACCACTGAGCGCCAGATACCACAGGTGCCCGTTACGGTCAGCGTCGGCGGCCCGCAGCACCGCGCGGATCTCGGCCGGCGTGTACGTGTCCATCTCCCGGCGGACCCGCGCCACCTTCTTCATGCCGGCCGCCGGATTGTGAGCCAGCTCGCGGCGCTGGCAGCCGTAGTCGAGCACCAGGCGCCACGCATCGATGGCCGCGTTGAGTGAGCGTGGCGACCATCCGCGGCGGGTATTCCCCTCGGCCGTCACGGTGCCGCCGTCGCGCAGATCGGCCAGCAGCCGGTCCAGATCCGGTCGAGTGAGCTTCTGCGCCGCCAGCTCGCCATGCCGTTCGGTCAGCGGCGCCAGCACATAGCCGTAATGGGTGCGCGTCGTCGCTCTCGCGTTGTGCAGCGATGCCAGCCAGTCGGCGCACAACTGCTCGACCGTGATGGCCTTCCGCGGTACGAATTGCTCCGTGGCCGCCGCCTGGCCGATCTCAGCCAACGCATCGCGGGCCTGCTTTTCGGTGCTATAGCGGCGCTTGATCTGCTGCCGGCGGCCGGTCACCGGATCGATACCGCCATCGGCGCGAAGCTCATACCGCACAACGGTTTTCCCGCTCTTACGGTCGACGACCTCAACCTTTTTGATCTGCGGCGGTAGCTGTTGACGTGTCATTTACTCGGACCCTTCGAAAGTTCGTTCTGGAGTTTGGCGATCTGCGCCGCCAGAGTGCCAACCTGATGCTGCAACTGCGCGCGGATCAGATCACCGGGCTCGCCGTGTTCAGCACCCACATCAATCCATGCGGCCTGGTCGGCAAGGTTGCGCGCGGCGAGAGCGTATTGCTGGACTGCGGTCACCAGCTCGACGCCGGTATTCGGCGCGGATGCGGTGTCATCGCCGGCCGCCGGCAACGGGACCTCACCGGAGAACCATTGCGCCGCCTGAAGGTTCGATGTACTGCGGCCGGGTAGGTATTCGACTTCGCCGCCGGGGTAGCCGTCACCGAACAGCAGCAGGGTCGGCGGGATGTCCAGCGCGGCGGCCAGCACCAGCAGCTCAGTCACATTGAGCACGGCGCCGCGGTGACCCGTGTCCAACTTCGCGATGATCGTCGGCGCGATCCGGTAACCCAGCTCGGCGGTGTCATCGGAGAGTTCGCGCGCCAACCGGCTGCCACGGGCGCGTTTCATCGCCGCGCCGATCCGCCGAACCAACTGGATGTCCCACGGGATGACCTCTTGTTTCTTCGTCACACGAATAGTATGCGTGTCGCGCTGGCGTTTGTCGAATACCGCCGTAGCGTGGTCGGTACTGCGCAGAACTACACGAGAATCTCTGCGCTACACGAATAACAGAAGGTGATCGGCATGACGACGGAAGATCAGAACAAACAGGGTATGCGCCGGCTGTTGGACATGAAGCAGGTCGCCGAGCAGCTCAACGTCGGACGCTCGACGGCTTTCGAGCTGGTGCTGTCCGGGCAGTTGCGCTCGGTACGCATCGGCCGGCGCCGGCTAGTGCCCCCCGAAGCATTGGAGGAGTTCCTCGCGGGACTGTCGTCGTGACGACGTGCAACGTCCGCGGCTGCCACGATCGGCCGTACAAAGACGGCGCCGGTAAATGCTGGCACCACTATTACTCCGCGCTGCCGGCGTTCGAGAAGATGCTGATCGACGCCGAACCCGACGAGATCTCGGCATTGGCGCTGACCGCCGGCCGCATGTTCACACCCGACCAGGCGGTGAGGGTCATCGAGCGGGCCGCCGAGATCCGGCACGACCGGGCCATCGCGGCAGTCGAGGCGATCTGCGGCAAGCCGCCGGCCGGCGCCGCGGCGAACTGTCCAGGCTGCGAACAGATGTGCCATGTTCACCCGTGCTACGCAAGCTGCGGTGCGCGATGACTTATGTGATAGCCGTGGCGTGCGACCGCGGCCACCCCGAAAAACCCTGGCAGATAGGCGAATTCGAGCTAAGCGTCCTCGACGACACCGACCCGCTGGTAGGTGCTGACGCGGTGGGGATCGACTACCCGCCCATGTGGTTGTTCGGTCAAGCCGGCGGTGGGATTAGCCGGCAAGGCCAGCGGGCTGCCCGCAAATGGATTGCGCCAGACGGGCATGCGCTGACCCGCGACGAGATTTACGGCGCGATGACGATCGAGGACGACGGCAGCATAACCGGCACGGCCGGCGCCGGCATCCCGCCCGGATCTTGGCTGCGCTGGCAATTCGAGTGCGGCCGATGCCATTACAACGTGACCATGCGCGACGACGTGCTGACGCCGAAACTCGACGAACTGGCCGCGGCCGGCGTGACGGCGATCAGTCTCGCGGCGCTGGCTGGTGTAGCATGACTGTTGCCTTATCGGGTGTCGACTCCCCGAGGATGTGCAACCGGCGGTCTCAGCGGGCCACCACAAGTAGGCCCCTCAATCGTGGCGCCTATTCGTGCGCGCTGAGGGGTCCGAAGATGTCAGGAAATGATCCGCCCGTTACATGGGAACGGCGGCCGGCACCACCCGTAACCGCCGAACACCAACCACTCACAAGACCCACACGACCAGGCCGATTACAGCGTAACAGCGCACAGATCGAATACGTCGGCAGATACTACGACGACGCGGTGCTGACATTCCGGCACTGGCACGGCGCCGCGGTTGCCATGTTGGGCCGCTTGCCCGTCTGGGCTCGACGCTGGGACGCCGCGGCCGGCTGCTGGTGGGTCCACCCCGGGTTCGTGGAGCGGGTCGTCGAGGACCTGCAGCGGTTCGGAATCGTCGTCGAGGCCGTCGACAGGTCGACGAAGTGAACGCCCGTCAGCGGATCGAGGCGAACATCGCGGCGATGGCTGGCACCGACGGCGCCGCGGCCAACGGTTCGGAAAATTGCGACGCTGACGAAAATTCCGACGACTCACACCGCGTCCGCGCCGAACTGGGCGTCCCGGCGGGACTGGCCGGAACCGGCTTCGCCACCATAGCTAAAGCCATACTGGGCGCCCCTTCGGAAATTTCCGACGCCCGGACAACCGTCCAAAATTCCGACACGCCGGCAGTTGCAGTGAATCCCGCCGACTCCACCGGCGTCAGCACCGGGCCGGATGACCCGGACCTGGAGTCGATCGACTTCGCCGGATTGCTAGAGGTGCTCAACTACACCGACGCCGAGCAGACCGCGCTCACCGTGAAGCGCTACGGCCAGGAAACGTCACAGGTGCTCGGCCGCGACGACGCGATCGTCACCGCGGCGAAGTGGTTGCACCGGGACCTGTGGTACAACCTCAACCCGACAGTGTGCACCCGTGGCAATGGCGCCCGCGGTACCAGCGCCGAGGTGTCCCGGTTGGCCGCGCTGCCGCTGGACGGCGACGACAAAAACATGGGCCGCGGCGGCATCGACCAGGTGGTCGCCGAGATCACCGCGTTGATCGGGCCGCCGTCGGCGATCGTCGAATCCGGACACGGCAGGCAGTTTCTTTGGCCGGTGCACCGCGGCGACGCCGAAGCGCTGACCAACGCACAAGCCGCCGCGCTGGGCGCCCGGTTCGGGTTGCTGATCACCAAACTGGCCAGCGCCCGGCGTGGGAAGGTCGACAACGTTTCCCGATCTGCCGCGGATGCTGAGGGTTCCCGGCAGCGTCAACCGGAAAGATCCACAGAACCCCAAACCGGTCACCGGGCAACGGGATCGCCGCGGTAACCCGGTGCGCGTCGCCGATCTGCGGGCCGCCCTTGACGCCGCTGGCATTCAGGACGTCGATCCGGTCGACGTGGCCGGCGATGTCGTCGACCCGGCCGATCGGACTTTTGACGCCGCGCGCGCCGGCGTGACATGCCCGTGGCTGGACGCCAAGAGGCACGGCTGGTTCGACGACACCATCGGCAGCAATCGGCACCGGTGGTTGATCGCCGCGGCCACCCACGCGCACAACTGCCGGCTACGCGGCTGCGTCGACGACCAAGGGCTCGACGAGATCCGCTCGGAACTCGAGCGCGCGTTTGCCCACCGGCTGGCCGGCCCACCCGAGCCGCGCGACCCGGATCCACCCGGCGAATTCGACCAGTGCTGGGAGGTTGCGCCGGGGCAAAGCGTACCGGATGACCGACGACCAGGTGGTCAACGACACCGGCGGCCTGCACTGCCATGACGCTGCCGCCCCCGACGACGACGACCACGACTGGAGCCAATACCGGCAGAAAGTGAACGCGTCCATGACTGACGACAACCCGAATCCTGCCCCGCCGCCGGCCGGGCCCACTGCCAATCCGGGCTCGCCGCCGGCGGCCGAACAACAGCCCAACGTCGACGACGCGTCGCCGCCGGCGGCCGAACAGCCCACCAACGGCGCCGCTCCGCCGCCGACCACCGTCGACACCGCCCCGCCGGTGGACGGCAATCCGTATATCCACCCACGCAAAGGGCTGCTGGCGCGCAAGCTGGCCCGCGCGGTCATGGAGACCGTGACAGTCGGATTCAACGACGCCGACCAATTGTTTTACACGTATGACTCCGGAGTGTGGATCGCAGACGGGGCGAAACAATGCCCGGCCGCCGAAGCGCCGGATCGTTGAACTGCTCGGCGACCAGCACCGCGACGCGCACATCGCCAACGTGCTCACCGTGATCAAGCACCAGCCCGACACCCCGCGACTAACCCGGGATCCGCAACCGGCGCTGATCAATTGCAGCAACGGCATGCTGGACTGGCGAACCGGCAAACTGTTGGACCACGCGCCGGCCTACCTGTCCACCGTGCAACTGCCTGTCGAATACCACTCCGGCGCGAAGTGCCCGGCGTTCGACACGTTCCTCGAACAAGTGATGCCCGACGCCGCCGCCGTCGACTTCATCTGGTGGGTCATCGCCTATATGTTGTACTCCGGCAACCCCTTTCACGTCGCGTTCCTGTTTTTCGGCAAGGGCCGCAACGGCAAAGGGACACTGATCCGGGTGCTCAAAGCGCTGCTGGGAGTGCGGAATATCTCCGACACCGCGTTGCATGACTTGGTAGAGAACCGCTTTCGCGCGGCGACGCTGTACGGCAAGCTGGCCAACCTGGCCGGCGACCTCGACGCCCGGTTTATTCAAAACACCGCAACCTTCAAAATGATCACCGGTGGCGACGCCATCCAAGCCGAACACAAATACGGTGCGGCGTTCGACTTCACCCCGTGGGCGACGCCGATCTACTCCGCGAACAAAGCGTTCGGGTCGTCCGACTCATCGGTGGGCTGGACATCCCGCTGGGTCGTCATCCCGTTCCCTAACGACTTCACTAACCGCCCGGACCGCGACCTCGACGCCAAGCTGCAGGCGGCCGGCGAGCTCCGCGGAATCCTGGCCAAAGCGGTGACCCGGTTGCCGGCACTGATGGCCGCCGGGAAGCTGCCCGAACCCGCGTCGATCGCGCAAGCGAAAGAGACCTTCATCCGCGAATCGGACAGCATCCGGTCATGGATCGACGAGAACTGGGTCATGGAATCCGACGCTTGGATCGATCGCAAGATGCTTTACGACGCATACAGGGACTCGGTAGACGGGACTGGCGCCAAGTTGCTATCGGCCCGCGAGTTCTACAACCGGGTGAGTCAGATGGGCGGCATCACTGAACGCAAGCGACACGGCGATCGCGGGTTTCTGGGTATCCGGCGCAAGACATGGCGCGACAAGGAAGCGGCCGAGAATGACGATTAGGCCCCCAACCTGCCCCCCGCGAACGTCGGTCGCGACCTGGGGAAATGCAAAACGGGGGCAGAAGGGGCAGGTTCTACCCACCCCTCCCACGCGTACGCGCGCACACAAGAGAGAGTGGGCGAAACTTGCCCCACATGCCCCCGCACTCGCCGGCGTCAGCACCTCCCCAGGTCACAGTGCTGTTGGCCTCCCCGGCACCGGGGGCAAGCGGGGGGCAGGTTTGGGCGTTTCGTTTGCTACAGCGGCGCCGCACCCCGATGAACCGTTCCGTAGCCATCCGGCCGCGCACAACCCGACGAAAGGATCACCAGCATGACGATCACCAACGGCACCGTCCCGCCGGGTCGCATTTGCCAGTTGTGCCGCCGGCGCCCCGGGTACGACGGGTCCGACTACGCCGTCGACGTTGAGGCGGCGCTGCAGATCTGCGCCGGCTGCCCGATCCTGGCCCGGTGTGCCCGCCAGGCCGACGACCATTACGACCCTTATCGATGCGGCGTGCTGGCCGGCCGGCGGTGGTACTGCGGCAAGGTCGAGAACCCGGAAGCGGTGCCGGCGTGACGGTTATGGCACGCCACAGAATGCCGGCCGCCACGATCGCCGCTGAGATCGTCGACGACGCGGTAAATCGAATTCGGGTTAGGTGTCCGTTCTGCGGATCGACTCAAATATCCACGCTTACACGGGGGATCTGGTCTAATGCCGCGCCGTGCTGCGCCCTGGCGGTGTACGCCGTCCAATTGGCGCCCTATGTTGGTGCTGCCTAAATTCCACGCCGGCCGGTATTCTCACCAGTAGTGGGCCAACTAAGAGCGTTGCACTAACTGCGAGGGAAGCTCCAACCATTCCCCACGCAACAGTTAGGCGAGATCACCATGAGCACCGTTCACAGAAACATTCTCGGAAAATCATTGGCATCAGCCGGCAGCGGGAACGCTAGCTCGGAGCCGGCCGCGGTCGACAATTGGACCGGCGAACAGAACCCCGGCTACACGGCGCCGCAAGCGTCCGCACCGCTATCGACCGCCGGCCAGTACGACGCCGGCCAACAGCAACACTTGCACAGCCTCGAAGCTGAAAGCCGATCGGCTACCCGGCAGTCGTCGACGATCTCGAACCAAGGGGCCGGCGGTTTCGCTCTCGGTGGCCAAGGTTCCGGTGATTCCGGCACCGATCCCGGCGAATACGATCGCGCCACTGTTGCGCGGTTGGCCAGATCGAACCCGGTACCGATGGCGGAACAGGATTGACGATATGAGTACCGCATTAGGTGGGCCGTTCCTGCCGGCCAATTATGCACCGCGGCAAGGCAATCACAACCCCGGCGATACACAAGTCGCTACCCGCACCGCCGGCCACAGTGAACCACTGGAAACCACGGTCGAGCCCGTCGCCGCGGCGGTTGTACCTGTTGGCAATACTTTTGGCAAGCAGATCATTTCAGCGCAGGTCGGCGCCCAGCAGCAACTCGCCGACTATCTCGACCGACTCGCACCGCGTAAGCGTAGTTTCAGTCGTGAAGGGTACGACGCCCAGCGTAGAGCGTTCGCCGGCACCGAAAGTATCCGCATGGCAACGGAATTGTCGCGCAAAGCGGCCGACGATCTCGCCAAGCGGCACGACGACGCCGTTCGACAGGAGATCGCCGCGCTAAGCAAGGAAGGTGACGCCGCGGCCGAGTCGCGGGCAATCCGGATCTGGAACCGCACCGAACGTGAACTTGACACGCAGAAGTCGGGCGAAGCGGTCGCCACCATGATCAAACTGATCGGCGATGCGACACCCGAGGAGTTAAGCGTTTACCTCCAAGAGGTTCCAAGTTACATGCGCGCCAAGGGAATTGAGGCCGACTGGCTGGACAAGCTGCTCGAAGATAAGGTGCCGAGTGTGGCCGAGGCGATGAACAAGCGCGCACTGGCGATGAAGTTTGCGGCCGGCGTGAAAAACAATGCAGACCGGCTAGGCCAAGCTGCGAAAGAGGGCCGCCTGCCGCATGTTCCGTTACTCGACTACAGCGTGCCATACGACCCGGATGCCAGTAATGCCGGCCAGACTTCGCGGTAATTGCAGGAGCCGCGGGGGATGCGGCACCCGGCAGTCGGCGCGGAATCTAGCTGGAGTTCCCTAGCTGCGGCTGTCGGGTGCCCGCGTTCAAAGAGAGATTGACATGGACGACGACGACGATATGACGATCGAACAGCTATACCAGCGCGCCCGACATGCGCTCGGCTATTCGGTCGAGGGGCCGGCGCCCGCGCTGCTGCGGCACTACTGCGAGGCTCCCGCACTGCTGCCGCGACATAACTCAATAGATGTCCGGGCGCCTGGTGATCCCGTGGCGCTCGGCTAGGGAAACCGGCCACGGGTGTTTCTTTCCTAGAGTTCCACCCGGCCAGGTTCCCAACGCCGGCCCCGCTTGGCCCGACACTGAGCGGGGCTGGCGCCCCATGACTGTCGTCGACGTCCCGATGACGCGGCGGCCGGCGCCGACGTTCGGAACTGTGGTGTTGACATTCTTCACCGAACGTCGGCGCCACCCCGCCACCGAATCGAGGTCGACAATGCGAATCGGGCGCCCCAACTATTCCGAGGACACGTTGCAACAGATGAGCGTCGACGACGATCGGCGCCTAGCCTTTAGCTCACGCTGGTATGGCCGCGGCAGGACGACCGGGCCGGCGCGGCTGGCCTAAAAGGATTACGGCCTGAGCAGCGGTGACGACAACGGCCACCATTCCTTTAAGATGGCCGGCCTTCCCCACCGGACGGACCGCCAAGCCGGCGCCCAGCGAAGGTCACCAGTCCCGACGCGGCCGGTTCCCTTGCACTGCAACAGAACACGGTCACCATCCAGCACTTCCGAATGCAACGAGGCATGACCGGCGCACCATCCATTTGCACCAGCGCGCGGCTCACCATCCAAACGGCTTACCATCCAAGACCGGGGCGTGGGGGTGGCAGGGGGGCCTCACCCGGCCCTGGCGCGACACGGCCAGCACCGCTGCTACCCTCCTGAGACCCCTGCACTGGGGAAGCCCTCCCCCCTTCAAGGCTCGGCACGGCCAACACGGCTGTCGGATTTCTCGCGTGCAGCCCTCCAGGTTTTCCGGTTACGCGCCCATCCCTACCGCCGGTAGCGCCGCTGCCTGGAATGGGCGGAGTGACCCAAAAGTGCCGCTAGAAGATAGGATGTGATGATGACCAGACGAGTCCATACCCCCGCCGCTCGTGCTCTGCGCCGCCGGCTCGACGCGGACCTTCAGGCCTCAGCCAGGCGGCAAAACGCAACACTGGAGTGGACTTTAGAGGAGCAGGTGACCCTCGACCTCCTGGCCGATACCGTAGACCGCAGAGAGCAAGTCCAGGCCGCTTGGGACGCTTGCGATCCCGCCGACCGTAAGAGCTTGGTTGCCTACAGCGCTGAATTGCGATTGCTCGACGCGGCGGTTCAGCGGATGGTGAAGTCGCTCGACCCCGAAGCCACGTCGGCCAAACCGGCGTCATCGTCGCTGATCTCGCAACACGCGCGTAAGGCCGCGCTGGCGTCGTGGGAGTCACGGAGGAACCGCGATGCCGCGCAACACGAGTAAAGACTCGAGACTGCCCAGCACTGTGGTGGAGGGCTGCTATCAACGCATGCTGGAGAGTGACGCGCGTGTTCACCAGTTAGTGGACCCGAGGGCGACCGTGGGTCAGAACTTGTCTGCCGAACAGCTTGCGGCACTTCAGGATCAGCGTAAATGGGCGAAACCTACGGGCCGGTATGCGGCACTGCTGCGAGGAGACCCGGTCGTGGTGAACGCCTGGTTTGCGTTGCCTGGCAATTCGTTTCCTGTCGTGCGACAAAGCATTCCGTGGATCGAGGCCGGATCGGCTGTGCGGGTCTACTCCGATGATCTGATCGAACCCGCAGACCCGAGGGACAGAATCGCAGGCAGAACATGAAGCCGTTAACCGCGTCCCAACGTGCGGCCCGACGCGCGATTGCCAGGCACTGGGCTTACAAAAACGGCACGGTGCCGCCGAATGAGTACGCACCCGAAGGCGTCAGGGCCGCATCGGCGACGGTGTCCCATGACCAGCCAGGCAGGTCCTGGAGTCGGCGTTGGCGATCGTGCATCAAGCAAGCCCTTGGCGAAGACACGCCGCTGGACCGCGACCCCATTGGCCTAGGTTCAAGCCCTCGACTATGTAGGACTTCGGGACGCGGGCATCGCGGTGGCATTCGACGTATTGCACGAGTCGGCTGAACCCGTCCTCCCACTGGTCGACGACAATGCCTTCCATGTCCAGCCGGGCAGGTCTTGGAGCCGGCGTTCGCGGTCGGCATTAAGGGTGCCTTTAGCGTTGCTGTGGCGTTGTGCGCTGACCCATGCTCCGAGCGGATAACCATCGACGCTGTAGGCAGCCGGTACCCGGGCGTGACCGTGTTGCTCTGCGTAATCCAGCAGTCGACGGAAGCCCTCCTCCCATTGCGTGGCCTTCGAGTGCCACGTCCAGCCTGGCAGATCTTCGAGTTGGCGTTCCCAACCAGCCTCAAGGCTGCCTCTGGCATGCAAAGTGCCTTTGGATGAGCACCCACGCGCCGAGTCGGTAGCCGTCGATGGTGTATTTGCTCGGAACGCGGGCATGCCCAGTCTGTCTCACGTATTCCACGAGTCGGGCAAACCCCTCCTCCCAATGGTCGACGCGGGCGTCCCACGTCCAGCCAGGCAGCTCTTAAGTCGGCGTTCGCGGTCGGCGTCAAGGGTGCCTTTGGCATGGTTGATGCGTTGCCAGGTGACCCAGTTGCCGAGTCGATAGCCATCGACTGTGTAGGACGAAGGGACGCGCGCGTTGCCGTTGTTTTCGACGTAGTGAAGTAGCCGCCGGAAACCGTCCTCCCACCGGTCGGCGTAAGGGTGCCACGTCCAGCCGGGCAGCTCTCAAGTCGGCTTTCGCGGTCGGCGTCAAGAGTTCCTCTGGCATGAAAAACGCGTACCGCGTTGAGAAACTTGCCGAGCTTGTAGCCGTCGACCGTGTATGAGGTTGGCACGCGGGCGTCACCGTGCCGTTCGACGTAATCCAGGAGTCGGCGAAAGCTGCCTCCCATTTGTCGGCTTGAGGGTCCCAGGTCCAGCCGGGCAGGTCCTGAAGTCGGCGCTGGCGGTCGGCGTCGAGGGTGCCTGTCGGAGTAGTCGTCTGCGTTGTACGTTGACCCACGCCCCGAGCCTGTAGCCATCGACCGTGTAGGAGCCCGGGACGCGGGCATGACCGTGGTGCTCGACATAGTGCAGCAGACGGTTGAAACCCTCCTCCCACAGGTCGGCGTGGGGGTCCCATGTCCAGCCGGGTAGGTCCTGGAGTCGGCGTTGGCGGTCAGCGTCAAGGGTGCCTGCCGCGTAACTGTGGCGTTGCTTGTTGACCCACGCGCCGAGCCGGTAGCCATCGACTGTGTAGGACGCGGGACGCGGGCGTGACCGTGGCGTTCGACAAACTGTTCCAGCAGCCCGAACCAGAACTCCCAGGAGGCCGTGGTCTGCTCGACGAGGCGCACATCGAAAGCGCGGGCGAAATCGATGCCGACCCTTGCGGGCAGGTCGAAGTGGATCTTGCCGGGCAGCCGTGGCCGTCGGCCCTGCCGGCCTAGCTGTCGTCTGAGTTCATCGAGTTGCTCGCCAAGCTCATCGTCGTGTGACCGCAGCGCCTTGATCACGTCCCACACCGGCTTGAACGCCGAGTCGTCGAGGGCGATCTCGGGGTCTTCGTCGGTGTCGATGAAGACCGGGATGACGATGGTGCCGACGGTCTTGTCAGGGGCGAGCCGGATGGCGCGGCCGACGGCCTGCACGATGTCGACCTCGGAGCGGCGCGGGTCGATGAAGGCCACGCTGTCGAGGGTGGGTACGTCGACTCCTTCGGCGAGGCAGCGTGCGTTGGCGAGCAGCCCCCGTTCGCCGTGGTCGAGCCTGCCGAGGTGTTGGAGCAGCGCATGGCGCTGCCCGGCGGGCATCTCACCCGATGCGTAGTCGGACCACAGGTGTCCCTTGGGCCGCTGGCGTGCAGGCATCCAGGCGATCACCTCGGGTAGCGAGCGGGCGAACTCTCGGGCACGTTTAACCCGTGAGTGGAAGGTGATCGTGCGGTGCAGGTCGTAGCGGCGCATCGCCTTGGCCAGGCCGATTTGTCCGGCCAGCGTGCGGGCGTCGGTCACCTTGGTGCCGTCGAGGGTGACGAACCGGCCCCGCTGTGCCCAGTCGCGGTAGGTGGCGTCATCGACGCCGACGACGACCACCTGGTAGTCGGTGAGCAGGTCACGCTCGATCGCCTCAGCGAACCCGAGCCGGTGGAACACCGGGCCGAACTTTGCCTCGTTGTCCATCGAGGCGATCTCGAAGTCGGCCTCTTTGGCTTCCCGCACGACCCGACCGGTGAAGTAGCGCGGGGTGGCCGTCATGAACAACCGGCGGCGTGCCTTGATCTTCTCGCTGTCGAGGATGGTGGCGAAGTCGGAGGAGACGCGCCCGGCGCAGCGATGGGCCTCATCGGCGATGACCAGGTCGAAGGCCGGCACCCGACCCAGCCGGAACGCCTTGGCGATCTCCGGCGACGACTGGTAGGTGGCAAACACGACACGCGGGCCGGACCGCCGGCGCAGGAACGCAGCGATCTCCTCGGGGTCGGTCGTGACCGGGAAGCCCAGATCACTGGTGTTCGCACGACCGCGTCGGGTTCGGCGACAGTCTCGTCCGAACACACCGGAAGGAAGTCGAATCCCACCTTGGTGTTGGCCGTCCACTCGCGCAGCGTTTGGGCCAACAGCGACAGCGACGGCACCAGCACCAGCGTGCGCTCGGCGGCGAGCTTCTCGTGGATGAACAACGCGGCCAGGGTCTTGCCGGTCCCGCAGGCCATGATCATTTGGCCACGGTCGTGCGAGTCAAAGCCCTTCACCACCGCGTTGATCGCTTGGCGCTGATGAGGCCGGGGTCGTTTCGGTGGCAGCCGCCGGGCACGCAAATCCGATGGGGAGGCGGGCCAGTCGACCTCGGCGGCTTCCAGGTCACCGAGCAGCAGAACGCTGGCTTGCTTCTCCTGGGCCTCGATGCGTGCGCTTGGCGGTGTGCCCAATCAGGTTGGTCGTCGCGATCAACAGGCGGAACGAGAACACCGAGCCGCCCCGACTCGGCCAGGAAGGTGTCCACGTCGCGCTTGGTGATCCAGGTGGCTTCGTCGTACGCCTTGGCCTGGATGGCCCACAGGTGTCCGTGACGGTCCTCGGCCACAAGGTCGATACCGGCGTCAGCGCCCCATCGGCCAGGCCACTCATTCCAGAGCCAAACCTGGCGAAGCTCATGCGCGTAGACCGGATCGTGCGGTCAGGAACCACCGGCAGATGCGCTCAAACTGTTTGCCCCGCCGAGCCGGGTCGGGGTCCAACCGGCCCAAGAGATCACCGAGCGACGTCATACGCAACAAGAGTAAAGCTCAAGGGGACGTGCGCGACCAGTTGGTCGGACCCAAGGGTAAGGTCATCGCCGAGGTGACCAGCTTGCCGGAAATCCATTCGATCCTGTTGGGACGCGAGCCGTGAGCCGCCGTCCAGCTCGGCCGCTAGTGGTGGCACTGGCGAGCTTGCTCGCGGCCGGCAGTGTGACGCTCAGCCCTGCGGCGCGTGCCGATCCTGATACTTGCCGCGCCAACGGCTCCAGGTGGTTCAGCCAGACCGGCCAACAGTGCCGTGGCGACGACCTGAATCAGTGGCGCATCGGAAACTCGCCGCAGTTGTACTGCTGGTGGTTTCATGCCACTGATCCGATGTGCCGTCCGCCTGACACCCCAAAAAACTAGTGACCTAGCTGCACTTTTGCGCTATCGGGGTAGTTTTTCGTCCATATCGTCGTTCATCATTTCAGCCATTTGCACCACCCGCCCCCATACCAGCAGCGTCAGCCTTCTACCGCGCCGGGCTGCACCTCGGGCGACAGAACCAAGAAGTCGCGCACGGCGTGGACCGATTCGCCGTCCTTGTCACGAGTCGCCGTCATATGGACGGAGTAGGCGCCCGGTTTGGTCAACATGCCTGGTCCGAACTGGACAGCGACAGGCACCACCACGGGCTCACCCGTGCGGGACTCATCCAAGGCACTGCCGCGCGCCTGTACTTCGACCACCACCGGACGCGGCCCCTCAGGGGTTTCCATCGTCATAAGAGTGTCGTCGCCGTCGCGCAGTTCCAGACGAATGCCAAGGTCAACCGGGAGGTCGGCCTGCTCCAGTTCCACCAACCCGATGACCGCCATCGGAGGGGATGGAACTTTGGTGTGAGTCCAGCCCATGCCGAGCGCGTAGATCTTGTTGTTGGCATCTATCTGCGCGGCATCCGCGAGTAGAACCGTCAGGTTCACACACGCTCCCTAGTCGCGGTTGCCGACAAGCACACGTGAGGCAACGGCGACGAGCCTGCTGGACCAACGATTGCTGCAATCTGGGCCGCAAAAGCAGAGGTGGCTCCGCCAGTTCCCGCGACACTCGACATACACACCGCCAGTAGCGCACTGCCGGTGTGTGTGGTGATCTGACCGAGCACGTCATCGCGCATCGTGTCCCAATCCACGTCAAGCGCAACCGTGCATCGGTTAGGGTTCACCGCCGCGACCACGGCATCGGCGCATACCCCGTCCTCGGGCTCGAACACGACGACTCGTTCACCGATGGTTGGAGTCGGACCCGTGTACGACGCGGGAGTTTGCCCAGCGCGGTTACGCCGGTTGATGTCGATCTGGAGTCGCCTCATCGCTGGTCACCTCCTTGTATAGGTTGGGCATACACGTTTCGCGTCTGCCCAGATTAGCGCGAGGTCGGTAAAGTCGGGCATCTCGGATAGGTCACCTTTCCCTACCAGGTAGTGCGCCTCGGGTGGCATATCTGGCACCACTACCCAACCGTCACGCTCCAGGTCGTCCGCCCAGACCGGCGCGATGTGCTTCCCATTTAGAGGAACGATCGAACGCAGACGGATGATCGCATCATCTACAGATTCTGCTGTAGGCACAACGATTCCGCTGGTTGATAAGCCATATCGCCCCGTCCGCCCTTCATCGAGGTCCTCATCAAACGTGCCCTGAGCGTTATCGGCACACTTCTCGGCGGTGAATGGCGAGAAACGGACGATGAGCAGGCGTCCTTCCTCGGGCATGCGAGGAGTCTAGGTTCACGCCGCGACGGGGCATCGCACCGCTCGACAGTGACACGACGGTGACACAACTCAATCGGAACTCACCCGGCAGACGGCTACAGACTGGCCCGGACTCACATGGACTATTTCCGCAGGTCAGGGTAACAAAATCGAGCCGCCCCAACGGACACGGTAAACCGCTACAGACCGCCGCGGACGGGTCTGGGCTGACTACGGATCAGAAGGTTGGGAGTTCGAATCTCTTCGGGCGCGCTTATACGGCGCGCTCTTACGGCGCGCCATCGCTGCCATTGGCACCTGGCTTCGTTGCGCGGTAGCGACCCTAGAAGAGCGAAGGCAGTATGTCGATCAGCCCGTTGGCGCCGGTCGCGTTCGCGTCGAGCATGTCGCCGAAGACGGCGGCGATGTCCCAATTGCCGCCAGACCCGGCTAATGCGGTGCTGTCAGTGCCGATGACGAGGCGAGGTCGAGCGATGCCGTGTGGCCTTTGAAAGCGTCGCTGTTGGCGCCGTCGGCGATGGCGCCGATGTCGTGGCCGAGTGGCTTGAGCCGTGGCATGCGTGGCGCCGTCGGCGGCCGCGGTTGCCCAGAAGCCGCCGCGAGCGGTCAGTCAGGGCCGCGGTGGCGTCGCCACCGCCGAGAGCGGAGGCGAAGTCATGGTAGCCCACGGCGGCGTCCGCGCTGCTACCGGCGTCCATCGCGCTGGCGATGTCATGGTTGCCTATGCCGGCAGTTGGCGTAGGTACCGGTGCCGTCGGCGAAAGCGGTGTCAGGTTGCCGCCGATTCCGACTTGGCGTAGCTGTCAGTGCCGATGGCGGTCGCATTGTCACGGCGGCGCCCACCCCGATATTGGCGTAGCTATTGCTGCCGTAGGCGATCGCGGAGTCGAGGTCGGCGCCCAACCGCGGTGTTGGTAGAGCTATCGGTGCCGTCGGCAAAAGCGAAGTCCAAAATACGAGTTCGGAGCCGCCGGGGCCGCCGCTGGCGCTGGCATTGGCGCCGTCGCCGATGGCGATCGCGATGTCCCCGCTCCCGAGGTGGCGGTGGCGGTGTTGCCTACCGTCGAGAACAAATCCATCCCGTTGATCGAGATCTGATATCCAACGGCGATGCCGTCTGGGCGGGGACTGAAAGCCCACTCAGCAGTTGATCGATCCACGAAAGCGGGTCGTTAGACGGGTCCGCCGAAGCAGTCCCCGACGTGGAGGCCAGCACCGCCCCGATGCCCAGCCCTCCCGCCAGCACGCCCAGTCGACCGATACGAGTAGCTGTGTCTCATCGGTATCCCTTTCCTCTGGGTGCCCCCGAGGTTTGCGCAACGTTTTTGGGTCTTGCGCGGATCCACCGATGACGCGGGATGTTACTCCGCGCACGACCCCGGCACGCGTGTTTGACACAAGTTGAACTACCCGGTTTTGTGCACTGCTAGCGTGCGGTACCGGACGGACGCTAAGGAGGATCGGTGAAAACCATTCCGAAGATCTTGGTCTTCGGTCTTGTCGAACTTGTCGTGTTCGGCTCGATGCTGTTCTTTCCGGCAGGCACGTTCAATTACTGGCAAGCATGGGTTTTTCTGGTGGTGGTTGCCCTTGCGGCGTGGGCCCCCATCATCTACATGCTGCGCACGAATCCCGTTGCGCTTCAGGCTCGGATGCGTGGCGGGCCGACAGCCGAGACCCGAATGGCGCAGAAGGTAGTTATTGCCGGCTTGTACTTGTCGCTGGCAGCGATGGTCGTGGTCAGCGTCCTTGACCATCGCTTCGGCTGGTCGCCGGTACCCACGGCAATCTGCTTGGTCGGTGATGTTCTGGTCGCCGTGGGACTGGGGGTGGTGGCGCTGGTGATCATTCAGAACAGCTATGCGGCTTCAACCGTCCAGGTACAGGCAGGCCAAAAGGTCGTCTCCACCGGTCTGTATGGGCTGGTGCGGCACCCGATGTACACCGGCAATGTGATCATGATGGTCGGCATCCCCCTTGCGCTCGGTTCCTACTGGGGACTCGTCTTCGTCGTACCCGGCCTGATCGTGCTCGCCTTGCGTATCCGCGACGAGGAGAAGCTGCTCCAGGAAGAGTTGGCGGGATACCGTGAATACACCCAGAAGGTTCGCTATCGCCTGGTGCCGCTGATGTGGTGACAGCCGCGCGGCCAACGACCCGACACTCCGCAGGCCACCGCGGACCCCGCGAGTGGCCATGCCGGTCGCCCGGGACGCCGCCTCATGCCTTGGCGAAGCAGTGCATCCGGTACGAGAGTCCCCCGCTTTGCATCTCCTCGTAGAACGGCAAGTCGGGGACGCCCGCGAAACCGCGGGCTACGCCACGAAGGAATGCCGGCACATGGCGATTGATACGGCCCACCCATTGGTGCGAATTTTTGTCCATTCCGCGCACAACCTCCGCGTTGATCTCTCGCTGCGAAAGCATCCGTAGCGGGGCGCCCGCCAGCGCCGCGTCCCAGGCGGCAATGCCGTCGGCGGGTCGAAAATCGGCGTATAGGAAATGTCCTCCCGGACGAAGCACCCGTGCCACTTCGGCCAGGAAACGAGGAAACCGAAGGTAGTGGAGTGAGGCTTCGATATTGATCACCGCGTCGAACGATTGGTCGGGGAAGGGCAGGTTTTCGGCGTCGCCTCGCACGAAATCCAGGCCGTCCAGATTGTGCTTGTCTCGGCAAAAGGCGATAGCGGCCGGGTTCAAATCCAGCCCCGTATAGGAGGTCGGGTGCAAGGTGCGCATGAGGTATGAGGCCCCGCCGCCGTGGCCACAACTGACTTCCAGCACGCGTTTGCCGCTGAGACCCACCTGGGTCGCCGTGCTGTGGTAGAGCTGGCTGCAGTACCGATCGGGTTCGTCGGATGGTCCGAGCGGTACAGCCATCGGCGGATCCTGCTCGTAGCCGTAATTGAAGAACACAACATCGTCGGTGCCGAGTCGGTGGGTGACGTAGGGATAAAAATACTTCTGCACCTTCTGGCTGACCCTCCAGAACATCACTTGGCGAAAGAAGCGGCTTTTGAGTTCCATACGCGCGGTCTGACGGGTCGCTGGTTGGGTTTGGCGGGGGAGCTCTGTTTTGCTGTGCTGGCATGTCGGCCTATCTGTTGGTTGAGGTTTTGAATGGTGGGCGTGTGATGAGGGTGGGTAGGGCGACGTGGGTGTCAAGGGCTGTGCGACCGCTGGCGCGCCGTCAACGCTGCTTCCGCCGGTTCCTTGACATGCGGCCTGATCCGTTGGGCCAGCCGGGCCACGGTGGGCTCGTCGAACACTGCTTGGACCGGGACGTCTACCCCTAGTTCAGCCCCGATACGCGCCACCAGCCGCATAGCCAACAGCGAATTACCGCCCAGGTCGAAAAACGAGTCATCGACCCCGACCCGTTCCAGCCCCAAGACCTGGGCGTAGATGGCGGCCAAGATCTGCTCGGCCGCGTCGGCCGGGGCGCGATAACGATCGGCGTCCTGGTACTCCGGTGCCGGCAGGGCCCGTTTGTCGAGTTTGCCGTTGACCGTCAAAGGCAGCGCCTCCAGCGCCACCACCGCAGCGGGAACCATGTAGGTCGGCAGTCGCTCGGCGAGCGCTGCGCGCGCGGTGGCCGGATCCGCGGTCCCGGTCACATAACCCACCAGACGCTTGTCGCCGGGACGGTCCTCACGGGCGATCACCACCGCCTGCTGCACCCCATCCAGCGCACTAAGTGCTGCCTGGACTTCGCCGAGTTCGACGCGATACCCGCGGATCTTGACCTGGTCATCAGCGCGCCCCACATATCGCAGCTGCCCATCAGTGCCCCAGCACAGCAGATCCCCGGTGCGATACATCCGTGTTCCCGGCGGCCCGAATGGGCACGCAACAAACCGCGACGCGGTCAACCCCGCCCGCCGCCAATACCCACACCCCACCCCGGCGCCCGCCACATACAACTCCCCGACCACACCCGCCGGCACCGGCCGCAACCACCCATCCAGCACGAGAAAGGCGAGGTGGGCCAGGGGCGCCCCGATTGGGCTGGCAGTGCCGTCGATGTCGTCGTTGAGGATCTCCCGGAACGAGGCATGCACGGTCGTCTCGGTCGTGCCATACAAGTTGAGCAGACGCGGTAAACCCGGGTGATTGTTCCGCCATGTCTCAAGACGCCTGGGTTCCAGGGCTTCACCGGCGAACACCACAGCCTGAAGCTTGAGCTGACGTCCCAGCTCGGGCTGAAGCGCATCGGCGGTTTGCAACGCATAAAACGCCGACGGGGTCTGGCTCAACACGCTGACGCGCTCCCTGACCAATAACGCGTGGAAGTCTTGCGGTGAGCGCGCCACCGATTCCGGCACCACCACCAGCCGTCCACCGAATAAAAGGGCGCCCCAGATCTCGCATACCGACACGTCAAAAGCCAGGGAATGCCATTGCGACCACACCTGCCCCGGCGGCAAATCCGCGTCTAGTGATTCCAGCAGTTGGGTGACGTTGCGGTGGGTGATGGCCACTCCTTTGGGGACACCGGTGGTGCCTGAGGTGTAGATCAGGTAAGCGATGTTGTCGGCGCACGGCGCCGGTAGTGCGGTACCGGGTTGGCTGTCGATAGCAAGGCCCTCGAGATCATGCACATCGATAACCAGCAAGTCACGTCCGTCCAGCCGCGCGCGCAACTCGGTGGCGGTGATCGCAGCGATCGGGGCGGCATCATCGAGCATGAACTCGATCCGCGCATCGGGCAGCGCGGGGTCGATCGGCAGATAGGCCGCCCCGGTCTTCAAGACCGCTAGGATCGCCGCGATCGCTTCGGCTGAGCGGGAAAGCAGCAGCGCCACGCGTTGTCCTGGACCCACTCCACGAGCGGCCAGCAGCTGCGCCAACCGGTTAGCGGCCTCATCCAGTTCCCGATAGGTCAAGGACAGCCCTCCGAAGCTGATCGCCACCGCCTCGGGTGTACGGGTAACCTGCGCTGCGAACAACTCCGGAATCGATTCCGTTGTGGTGATTGGTCGGGTCAACACCGCCCGGTTACCGATCTCATCCAGCCGGGCGTGTTCGTCAGGGCCAAGCACGTCTATTGATGACAGCCGTCGGGTCGGGTCGGTGGTCATGAACGCCAGCACCCGGATGAATCGCTGGAAAAGGGTGTCGATGCGAGCGGTGTCGAACACGGCGGTGTCGTATTCGACGCGAAGACCCAGTTCGGTCCCCGGCACAGCCTGCACCGCAAGCGGGTAGTGGTTGTACTCGCGGTGGGTGAACTCGGTGACCGCCAACCCGTCGACGCCCGACAACACAGGGGTGTCGATCGGGTAGTTCTCATAGACGAAAACGGTGTCGAACAATCGTTCTTGACCGGTGATGCGGTGGATGTCGCTGAGCGCCAAGTGCTGATGCTCAAAAGTCTGGTTGTGGGCGCTGTGCAGCTGATCGAGCAGATCCGCTGTCGTCGTTGCCGCCGCGATGCTCGCCCGCACCGGCACCGTGTTGATCAACAGCCCCACCATCGAGTCCGCGCCAACCACCTCGGCCGACCGGCCCGAGACCGTCGTCCCGAAGACCACATCGTGCTGACCGGTCATCCCCATAAGCAGCCGCGCGAAGGCGCCCTGCAACACAGTGTTGACGGTGGTGTGCTGTGCGCGCGCCAATTCCCCGACCGCGTCGGTGATCTGTTCGGGCACTTGAAACGACGCCCTTGCGCGCCGCCCCAATCCCGACCGGCCTGGTGGCCCCACCAGGGTGGGGCTGTCAAAACCGGCCAACACCTCAGCCCAGGCCACCCGGGCGGCATCCCCATCCCGACCCGCCAGCCAGGACACAAACCGGCGATACGACCCAGGCGCGGGCAGCCGCTGCCCGTCATAGCTGGCAAATAATTCGTGTACGAGGATCGGCAGTGACCAGCCATCCATCACGATGTGGTGATTGGTCAACACAAACCGGTGCCGATCGTCTGCGATGCGGATCAACATCGCCCGGAAAACCGGCTGATCGCCCAGATCGCACACCGCGGCACGCTCAGCAGCACACACCCGCTCGACCTGCTCATCAACATCGCCGTCATCGGCGTCGATGTCGACGCACCGCCACGGCACCCAGGGATCAGCCGGGACGATCTGCGCCGGCTCAGCAAACTGCTCAGAGAATCGAGCCGCCAAATGTGGATGCCGGTTAACCACCGCATACAGCGCAGCACGCAGCCGGCGCTGATCAAGCCGACCGCTCAACCCAATGACTAGCTGCACCGCATACACATCGTCGTCGCTGCCCCGCGCCGTACTCGCATGAAACAACAACCCCTGCTGCAATGGGGTCAACGGCAATACGTCAGCGATTCGCACATAACCTCCTAGCCATCGCCGGCCGGGCTTGCGGTGGGAAGCTCTTCTAGCGGGCTGGCATGCCTGCCCAACTGGTGGCTCAAGCTCCTAATGGACGGTGCGCTGATTAAGGCGGGCACCGACAGATGGACATCTAGGGCTGTGTTGATCGCGGCGATCGCCCGCAGCGCAGAAAGTGAATCCCCGCCCAGGCCGAAAAATGACTCATTGATCGCGACGCGGTCGATACCCAGAACCTCGGCGCAGATGCCAGCCAGGATCTGCTCGACCAGCGTCGCCGGGGCTCGATAGCCATCGCTGTTGTCGCGGTATTCGGGTGCCGACATCGGCGTGGTCGCCGGGTATGTCGACAGCGGCGCCCAATGCTCGCCGCCCTTCAGCAGGTCCATCGACGACAACGGCTGTGTCGGATCGGCGGTCATGGCCACCAGCACCCGCTGAAAATGCTCGATCATCGCCTCGATGTCCGCCGCGCCGAAAAGTTCTGCCCGATATTGGACGTGAAGTTCCAGTTCGCGGCCGGGCACGGCTTGGATCGCAAGCGGGTAGTGGTAGTAATCGCGGGTTGCGAGCTTGGCGAAAACCAATCCGTCTGCGCCCGACAACGCGACGGCGTCGGTCGGATAGTTCTCATAGACAAAGACGGTGTCGAACAGTCTTTCCTGACCAGTGGCGCGGTGGATGTCGCTGAGCGCCAGGTGCTCGTGTTCGAGGGTGTCGTTGTGGGCACTGTGCAGTTGGTGCAGTAGGCCGGTGGTGGTGGTTGCCGCCGTGACGGTCGCGCGGACCGGCACCGTGTTGATCAACATGCCGATCATCGAGTCCGCGCCAACCACCTCGGTCGGCCGGCCCGAGACCACCGTGCCGAAAGCGACATCGTGACGGCCAGTCAGCCACATCAACAGCTGCGCGAAGGCGCCCTGCAGCACGGTGTTGACGGTGGTGTGGCATGAGCGCGCGAGCTCGCCAAGGGCCCGCGTAGTCTCCTCTGGCACCCGCGACGAGGCAACGCTTCGCTTCCCTAGCCCTAACCGATCCGGTGGGCCGATCAAGGTGGGGGTGTCGAAACCGGCCAGCACCTCACGCCACGCCGCGCGCGCGGCGTCGCGGTCCCGACCGGCCAGCCAGGTGATGAACTTGCGGTACGGCGCGGCCGCGGGCAGCCGCTGCCCGTAGTAGCCGGCAAATACTTCCCGCAGCAGGTTGGGCAGTGACCAGCCATCCAACACAATGTGGTGATTGGTCAGCACAAACCGGTGCCGATCGTCGCCGGTGCGAATCAACGCCGCCCGAAAGGCCGGCTGGTCGGCGAGATCGAAAACCGCGGCGCGTTCGGCGGCGCAAACGCGCTGGATCTGGTCATGAAGGTCGTCGAGGTCCAAGCCTCCGCTCAGGTCGACAAATCGCCACGGCGTGACGGGATCGGCTGGGATGATCTGCACCGGCTCGTCAAAGTGCGGGTAAAATCGCGCCGCCAAGTGGGGATGCCTGTTCACGACGGTGTGCACAGCATCGCGCAAGCGGCGCGAATCAAGTCGACCGTTCAACGTGATATCCAGCTGCACCGCATACACATCGTCATCACTGGCGCGCGCGGTGTTGGCGTGAAAAAGGAGCCCCTGCTGCAAGGGCGTCAGCGGCAAAATATCGGCGACGTCATGCCGCCGGCAAAGGTCGTCGATCTGCTGCTGGCTCAGCCGGGCCGGCGCGATGTCCGACGGCGTCAACCCGCCCCCACCCCGCCTGACATACGCACAGATACCGGCCAGAGCGTCGAACCACAACCGACTCAGCCGACTGACCTGCGCGTGATCGAGCGCCGAGAGCGCCCAGGTCCAGCCGGCCTCTAGGTGCGGGCCGGTGTCGGTGTCCACCGTGGCGGCGTTGAGCTCCAGAGTGTGGATCAACGGCATAGGGATAGCCGCCGCCACCCCGGCCACCGAACCGCTTTCCTGGCTGAGCCGCCACACATCACCTGACGCCGCGGCCGCCGAAGCACCAAGCCGCCCAAAATAGTTGAACCCGATCACCGGATCGGTGCCGGCCAGATCAACATCGGGGTTCAAATAACGCAGCACACCGTAGGTCAACGGATCTGGCAGGGTCCGCAGCTGCTCTTTGGCGGCTTTGATCACCGCCCCCAACCCCACATCACCGGCCACTACCTGAACCCAGGACAGCCCACCAACGGCCAGCGCGACCGGATACTTGGTCGTGAACCACCCCACTGTGCGGGACAGGTCAACATCGGCGGCCAGCTCTTCCTGGCGCCCATGACCCTCCACGTCGATGCCGACCGGCGACGCGCCAGTCCCCAAAAACTCCGCCAACGCCAACCCGAACGCGATCAACAAAATGTCGTGTATCCCGGCGTGAAACGCGGTCGGTACCTCGCCGAGCAGCATCTGGGTGGTCTCGGCATCGAGCAGCACCGACAACTGCCCCGCGCACTGATAGGTATCCACCTCGGGGCGCACGGCCGGAAGCCCGGCAGGCACCGCCGCGACCTGCCGCCAGGCGTCGACCCGATCCACTACCTCCCGGCGGGTTGCATGCTCAACCAACAAGGACGCCCACCGGGCAAACGACATCCGCGGGGCCGGCAATTCCACCGGCCGTCCAGCGCGATGCTGAGACCAGGCAACGTTGATGTCCTCCAACAGAATTCGCCACGACACCCCGTCGACGGCCAAATGGTGCACGATCACGATCAACTGCGCCGTGGAGGTCACCCACAGCGCGCTCAACATCACCCCTGCGGCCGGATTCAACCGCGACCGTGCCGTCACCACCGCGTCGTCGTCAGACAACACATCCACCGTTTGCAGGCACGCCCGCGCATCCACCGAACCGGCATCGGGCACGTGTAACGACCACCCTCCGACGCCGTCGTCGTCGACCCGCAGCCGCAGCATCGCATGCCGATCGAGTAGGGCTTGCAACAACGCCACGACGTCGGCCTCGGTCACCCCCGCGGGGGCCTGCAGCAACACCGACTGGTTGAACTGGTCCACCCGGCCCTGCACGTCCTGCAGCCAGCAAATTATCGGGGTGGCGGCCACCGGCCCCACACCCTCATCGATCAGCTCATCCGCGCCGGTAGCCACCCCGGCCACCCGGGCCAGCCGAGCCACCGTCTGCTCCACGAACACATCACGCGGTCGACACTCCACCCCGGCTGCACGCGCCCGGGCCACCACTTGCATGGACAAAATGCTGTCCCCGCCCAGCTCGAAGAACGATTCGTCAACCCCGACCCGATTCAGCCCCAGGACCTGGGCGTAGATGCTGGCCAGGATCTCCTCTACTGCGTCAGCCGGGGCACGGTAACGTTCGACCTCTTGGTACTCGGGCGCGGGCAGGGCGCGGGTGTCGAGTTTGCCGTTGACCGTCAGCGGCAGCGCATCCATCGCCACCACCGCAGCCGGAACCATATACGCGGGCAGCCGCTCAGCCAGCCGCATACGTAGCTCGGCCGGATCCGCTGTTCCGGTGACATAACCCACCAGGCGCTTGTCGCCGGGACGGTCCTCGCGGGCGATCACCACCGCCTGCTCGACCCCCTCCAGATCACTCAACGCGGCCTGGACCTCACCGAGCTCGATGCGATACCCGCGGATCTTGACCTGCTCATCAGCACGCCCCACATAGCGCAGCTGCCCGTCAGCGCCCCACCACACCAGATCCCCGGTGCGATACATCCGAGACCCGGCATCGCCGAACGGGCAAGCCACAAAACGCGATCCCGTCAACCCCGCCCGGCCGACATACCCGTAGGCCGCTCCGGCGCCGGCCACATAAAGCTCCCCGATCACACCCGCCGGCGATGGCTGCAACGACCCATCGAGCACAAAGAAGCCAAGGTGGGCCAACGGCCCACCGATCGGGCTGGCTGCGCTGTCGACATCGCCAGCGACGATCTCCCTAAACGAGGCATGCACCGTCGTCTCGGTGATGCCATACATGTTGATCAGCCGGGGTGAATCCGGGTGGCTGTCGAGCCATGCGCTGAGACGTTGCGGCTCCAGCGCCTCACCGCCGAACACCACGGCCTCAAGTTTGAGCTGACTGCCCAGCTCAGGCGCCAACCCATCAGCGGTTTGCAAGGCATAAAACGCCGACGGGGTCTGGCTCAGCACATTGACCTGTTCAGCGACCAGCAAGGCGTGGAAGTCTTCCGGTGAGCGCGCCACCGCGTCGGGCACCAGCACCAGCCGCCCGCCGTGCAACAGCGCCCCGAAGATCTCCCACACCGAAAAGTCGAAGGCCAGGGAATGACACTGTGTCCACACCTGTCCCGCCGACATCTCCAACTCGGCGTTCAAGACCTTCAGCAACCGAGTCACGTTGCGGTGTGGAATGGCCACCCCCTTCGGCGTCCCCGTCGTGCCAGACGTATAGATGAGGTACGCGACGTCATCGGGGGCCGGTGCCGGTAGTGCGGTGCTGGGTTGGCCGTCCAAAGCGGGATCATTGACATCGACGACCAGCAGACCACGTCCGTCCAGCCGATCCGCTAACCCTGCGGTGGTGATCGCCGCGATCGGCGCGGCGTCATCAAGCACGAACTCGATTCGGGCCGCCGGCACCGCCGGGTCAATCGGCACATAGGCGGCCCCGGTTTTCAACACGGCAAAAATCGCGACGACCGCTTCAACCGACCGTGGTAACAACAGCGCGACACGCTGACCCGGACCCACGCCTTGGTCAATCAACAAGTGCGCCAACCGATTAGCTGCTTCATCAAGCTCGCGATAGCTCCACGAACTGTCGTCCCAGCTGACGGCCACCGCCTCCGGAGTCCGCGCCACCTGCGCAGCAAACATCGTCGGAATCGAAACCGGCGCGCTCACCGGCGCGGTCAGCGCCGCCCGATTACCCCACTCCTGCAACCGAGCATGCTCAACCTGATCGAGCACGTCTACGGTCGACAACCGCCGCGTCGGGTCGGCGGTCATTGCCGCCAGCACCCGCCGCAACCGCTCGATCAGCGCCTGGATGCTGGCCGCGTCGAACACGTCGGTGCGGAACTCCACCGCCCCGCCGATCCCGGCAGGTTCACCGGCCTTGCTCCAGCGTTCGGCCAACGAAAACGACAGATCCACCCGGGCGGCGCGGGTGTCCACCGGCATCGGCGTGACCTGCAGGTCACCGAGTGTCAACCCGGCGGTGGGGTCGCTGGTGTCTCCCGGGTAGGTTCTGCCAGGCCAACATCACCTGCACCAGCGGGTGATGGGTCAGGCTTCGGGTGGGGTTGAGCCGGTCGACCAGCACCTCGAAGGGCACATCTTGGTGTTCGTAGGCGGCCAGGCTGCGTTGACGCGCCTGGGCCAGCAACTCGGCAACGGTCGGATCACCGGCCAAATCGAGCCGCAGCACCAAGGTATTGACGAAAAAACCCACCAGCCCGTCCAGCGCGGGGTCGCGCCGCCCGGCGATCGGGAACCCCACTGCCACATCGGAACTCGCGCTGAGCTTGGCCAGCAGCACCGCCAAGCGCGGCCTGGAGCACCATGAAGCTGGTCGCGTTGTGCTCGCGAGCCACCCGAACAACCTGCTGCTGCAACTCGACGGGCCAGTCCACCGCCACGGTGGCGCCGCGCTGATCGGCGACCGGCGGATAGGGCCGATCGGTCGGGCAGCGCCAGCCGCTCGGGCATCCCGGCCAGGGCCTGCTGCCAGTACGCCAGCTGCGCGCGCGATGCGGCTGTGGCTGTCGTCGAGATCACCGAACTGCGCGCGCTGCCACAGCGTGTAATCGACGTACTGCACCGGCAATTCGGCCCAGCCGGGGGCTTGGCCCGCACACCGGCTGGCATACGCCGCCCCCAGATCATTCACCAGCGGGGCGACCGACCAGCCGTCCGCGGCGATGTGGTGCGCAACGGCCACTAGCACGTGCTCGTCGTCGGCGACGCGGAAAAGCTTTGCCCGCAAAGGGATCTCGGTGGCGAGATCAAAGGTGTGCCGCGCCGCCTCTCCGAGGGCCTCCTCTAGCCGGCTGGCCGGCCAGCCGGTGGCGTCGACAACCTGCCAACCGAAGTCGGCCTGGTCGCGCTCTATCACGCGCTGCTGGGGTATCCCGTCGGGTGCGGCGAACAGCGTGCGCAGGCTTTCATGGCGGCCCACCACGTCGGAAAGCGCGGCAGCCAACACATCGGGATCGAGGTGCCCGCGCAGCCGCAACGCCACCGCCAAGTTGTAAACCGGTGAGGGACCCTGTAATTGGTCGATAAACCACAACCGGCTCTGCGCGAACGACAACGGAACCACCGCGGGCCGCTCAACGGCCACCAACGGCTCGAGCCGATCCTCGTCCGCACCGATACGGAGCGCCAACTGGGCCACCGTCGGCGCCTCGAACACGGCGCGCACTTTAAGGCCGCCATCCATGCCGCTGTTGACCGCAGCGACCAGGCGCATCGCCGACAGCGAATCCCCGCCCAAATCGAAAAACGAGTCATCCACCCCGACCCGCTCGATCCCGAGCACCTGGGCGTAGATGCCGGCCAGGATTTCCTCGGCGAGGGTGCTCGGCGCGCGGTAATGATCGGTGTCCTCGTACTCCGGTGCCGGCAAGGCCCGTTTGTCGAGTTTGCCGTTGACCGTCAAGGGCAGCGCCGTCCAACGCCATCACCGCGGCCGGAACCATATACGCCGGCAGCCGCTCGGCCAGCGCGGCGCGCGCCTTGGCGGGGTCGGCGGTCCCGGTGACATACCCCACCAGGCGCGGTTCGCCGGGGCGGTCCTCGCGGGCGATCACCACCGCCTGCTCCACCCCGTCGAGCGGCGGCCAGCGCGGCCTCGACTTCACCCGGCTCGATGCGATACCCGCGGATTTTGACCTGCTCATCGGCGCGCCCGAGGTATTGCAGCTGGCCGTCGGCGCGCCAGCGCACCAGGTCCCCGGTGCGATACATCCGCGTACCCGGCATCGCCGAACGGACACGCCACAAACCGCGACCCGGTCAAACCTGCCTGGCCCACATACCCAAGCCCCACACCGCGGCCGGCCACATACAACTCACCGACCACACCCGCCGGCACCGGCCGTAAGCACTCGTCGAGGACGAACAGCGCCGTGGTCGAGACCGGCGCACCGATCGGCACCACATCGACTCCAACCGACAGCGGTGCGCTCATCGACGCATACACCGTGGCCTCGGTGGGGCCGTAGGCGTTGATCACCACCCGGCCCGGCGCCCATCGATCCACCACCTCTGCCGAGCAGGCCTCACCGCCGAGCAGCAACGCCACCGACTCCAATCCCTGCGGGCACAGTGCGGTCACCGCCGACGGGGTTTGGGTGAGCACATTGACCTGCTCAGCGACCAGCAAGGCGTGGAAGTCGTCCGGTGAGCGGACCACCGAGTCGGGCACCACCACCAGACGCCCACCACCGAGCAGCGCAGCCCAGATCTCCCACACCGAGAAGTCGAAGGCATACGAGTGACACTGCGTCCACACCTGCGCCGCCGGCAGCTGCGTCGGCGTTGACTCCGCCAAATGGGTCAGGTTGTGGTGGGTGACGGCCACCCCTTTGGGCGTACCGGTGGTGCCCGAGGTGTAGATCAGGTAGGCGATGTCGTCGGGGGCCGGCGCCGGTAATGCGGTGCTGGGTTGGGTGTCGACAGCGGGGTCGTCGATATCGATCACCGTGCAGATCGCGCTCGTCCAGCCGCGCCGCACAACTCCGTGGTGGTGATCGCGGCGATCGGCGCGGCGTCGGCGAGCATGAATTCGATCCGCGCCGTCCGGCAGTGCGGGGTCGATCGCCAGGTAAGCCGCCCCGGTTTTCAGCACCGCCAGCATGGCCACGACGGCCTGGGCCGAGCGCTCCAACAGCAACGCCACCCGCGTCACCCGGGCCGACACCCTGGCCGGACAGCAAGTGCGCCAACCGATTAGCCGCCTCATCGAGTTCCCGATAGGTCATCGACAGGTCCCCGAAGGTGATCGCCACCGCCTCCGGGGCGCGCGCCACCTGCGCGGCGAACAACGCCGGAACCGACATCGGCGTCGGTGCGGGCTGGGTCAACACCGCGCGGTTGCCCCACTCGATCCAGCCGGGCGTGCTCGGCCTCATCGAGCAGATCGATCGACGACAGCCGCCGGGCCGGGTCGGTGGTCATGGCCGCCAGCACCCGCTGCAACCGCTCGATCAGCGTCTCGATGCTGGCGGCGTCGAACACGTCGGTGCGAAATTCCACCGCCCCGCCGATCCCGGCGGGCTCACCGGCCTTGCTCCAGCGTTCGGCCAACGAAAACGACAGGTCCACCCGGGCGGTGCGGGTGTCCAGCGGCATCGGGGTGACCTGCAGGTCACCGAGCGTGAATCCGGCGGCGGGGTCGCTGCTATCGCCGGGTAGGTTCTGCCAGCCCAACATCACCTGCACCAGCGGGTGATGGGTCAAGCGATCGGGTGGGGTTGAGCCGCTCGACGATCACTTCGAAGGGCACATCTTGGTGCTCGTAGGCGGCCAGGCTGCGCGCCCGTACCTGATCCAGCACGTGCGGCGACGGTGGGGTCGCCGGTCAGATCGACGCGCAGCACCAAGGTGTTGACGAAGAAACCCACCAACTCATCCAGTGCGGGGTCGCGCCGTCCGGCGATCGGGAACCCCACCGCCACATCGGAACTCGCGCTGAGCTTGGCCAGCAGCACCGCCAGGGCGGTCTGCACCACCATGAAGCTGGTCGCGTTGTGCTCGCGAGCCACCCGGGCAACCTGCTGCTGCAACTCGGCCGGCCAGTCCACCGCCACGGTGGCGCCGCGCTGATCGGCAACCGGCGGATAGGGCCGATCGGTGGGCAACTGCAGCCGCTCGGGCATCCCGGCCAGGGCGTCCTCCCAGTAGGCCAACTGCGCGGCGATGGGGCTGCCGGCGTCGTCGAGGTCGCCTAGTTGCGCACGCTGCCACAGCGTGTAATCGACGTACTGCACCGCCAACGGTGCCCAGCCGGGCGCTTGCCCGGCACACCGGCTGGCATAGGCCGCTCCCAGATCCCGCACCAGCGGGGTGATCGACAAGCCGTCGGCGGCGATATGGTGCACCACGCCCACCAACACGTGCTCATCGTCGCCAACGCGGAAAAGCCTTGCCCGCAATGGGATCTCGGCGGCCAGGTCGAACGTGTGCCGCGCCGTCGTCCTCGATGGCCTCACCCAGGCGGCTTTCCGACCAGCCGGTGGCATCGATGATCTGCCAGCCGAACTCGGCCTGCTCGGCAGGCACCACCAGCTGCCGGGGTATCCCCTCGACCGCCGGGAACAACGTGCGCAGGCTCTCATGGCGGCCCACCACATCGGCCAGCGCCGCGCCCAACGCGTCGGCATCAAGGCGTCCGTCGCAGCCGCAACGCCACCGCCATGTTGTAAATCGGTGAGGGCCCCTGGAACTGATCGATAAACCACAACCGGTTCTGCGCAAACGACAACGGAACCACCGCGGGCCGCTCGGCGCGCCGTCAACGCTGCTCCGGCTGGTCCCCCGTCATGCGACCGATCCATGTGGCGCCAGACTGGCCAACGGTGGGCTCCTCGAAGACCGTTTGGACCGAAAGACCGGCATCCAGTTCGGCCTTGACCCGCGCGACCAGCCGCATCGCCGACAGCGAATCCCCACCCAGGTCGAAAAACGAGTCATCGACCCCGACCCGCTCCACACCCAGCATCTGCGCGTAGATGCCGGCCAGGATCTCCTCGACCGCGTCGGCCGGGGCGCGATAACGATCGACGTCCTGGTATTCCGGTGCCGGCAGGGCCCGTTTGTCGAGTTTGCCGTTGACGGTCAACGGCAGCGCCTCCAACACTACCACCGCGGCCGGCACCATATAGCGCCGGCAGCCGCTCGGCCAGCGCGGCACGCGCCTCGGCCGGATCCGCGGTCCCGGTGACATAACCCACCAGACGTTTGTCGCCGGGGCGGTCCTCGCGGGCGATCACCACCGCCTGCTCCACGCCGTCCAGCGCACTGAGTGCCGCCTGCACTTCGCCGAGCTCGATGCGATACCCGCGGATCTTGACCTGCTCGTCGGCGCGCCCCACGATACTGCAGCTGCCCATCGGCGCGCCAGCACACCAGGTCCCCGGTGCGATACATACGTGTTCCCGGCGCCCCGAACGGGCACGCCACAAACCGCGACGCGGTCAACCCCGCCCGGCCCACATACCCGCATGCCCACACCGCGACCGGCCACATACAACTCACCGACCACACCCGGCCGGCACCGGCCGCAACCAGCCATCAAGCACAAAGAACGCCGCGCCCGGCACCGGCACCCCGATCGGCGGCGCACCCGAACCCGGCCTCAACGGCGACGACTCATCGCCGCATGCACCGTCGTCTCGGTCGGGCCGTACACATTGATCATCACGCGTCACCGGGGCCCATCGTCCACCACGCTCGGCGCTGGGCAGGCCTCAGCCGCCCACGATCGAGCCAAGCGCCACCGAGTCGCAACCCCTCGCGGCGACAGAACGCACAGAACGCCGACGGGGTTTGGCTCAAGACGGTGACCTGTTCTGCGACCAGCAGGGCGTGCAAGTCTTCCGGCGAGCGCAGCCACCGACTCGGGCACCACCACCAGCCGCCCACCATACAGCAGCGCGCCCCAGATCTCCTAGACCGAGACAGTCGAAGCCAACGAATGCCACTGCGACCACACCTGCCCGGCGGCACGAGGTCGCGTGCAGTGACTCCATCAGCCGGGTCACGTTGTGGTGGGTGATGGCGACTCCCTTGGGGGTGCCGGTCGTGCCCGAGGTGTAGATGAGGTAGGCGATGTCGTCGGGGGCCGGCGCCGGTAGTGCGGTGCCGGGTTGGGTGTCAACGGCGGGGTCGTTGATGTCGATGACCGGCAGGTCGCGCCCGTCCAGCCGATCGGCCAGCTCGGCGGTGGTGATCGCGGCGATCGGCGCGGCGTCATCAAGCATGAACTGCATCCGCGCCGTCGGCAGGGCCGGGTCGATCGGCAGATAGGCCGCCCCGGTTTTGAGCACCGCCAAAATCGCCACGATCGCCTCGAGCCGACCGCGGCAACAGCAGCGCCACCCGCTGCCCCGGGGCCCACCCCGTGGCCGGCCAGCAGGTGCGCCAACCGGTTGGCGGCCTCATCGAGCTCCCGGTAGGTCAGCGACACGCCCCGCAGCTGATCGCCACCGCCTCGGGGGCGCGGGCCACCTGCGCGGCGAACAACGCCGGAATCGACACCGGCGCGGTCGCCGGGCTGGGTCAACACCGCCCGGTTGCCCCACCCATCCAGCCGGGCGTGCTCAGCCTCGTCGAGCACATCGATCGACGACAGCGCGCCGGTGCGGGTCGGCGGTCATCGCCGCCAACACCCGGTTGAAGCGCTGGAACAGTGTGTCGATGCCGGCCGCGTCGAACACATCGGTGTCGTATTCGACGCGAAGACCCAGTTCGGTGCCCGGCAGGGCCTGCACCGCAAGCGGGTAGTGGTTGTATTCGCGGTGGGTGAACTCGGTGACGGCCAACCCGTCGACGCCCGACAACGCGGCGGCGTCGATCGGGTAGTTCTCGTAGACGAAAAAGGTGTCGAACAGCTGTTCTTGACCGGTGATGCGGTGGATGTCGCTGAGCGCCAAGTGCTGATGCTCAAAAGTCGTGGTTGTGGGCGCTGTGCAGCTGATCGAGCAGATCGGCGGTGGTGGTTGCCGCTGTGATGGCTCGCCCGCACCGGCACCGTGTTGATCAACAGGCCCACCATCGAGTCTGCGCCGGGCAGCTCGGCCGAGCCGGCCCGAGACCGTCGTGCCGAAGACGACATCATGCGGCCGGTCAGCCCGCATCAGCAGCTGCGCGAAGGCGGCCTGCAGCACGGTGTTGACGGTGGTGTGGCGATGAGCGCGCCAACTCGCCGACCGCGTCGGTGGTCTGCTCGGGCACCCGAAACGACGCCACTCGCGCGCCGCCCCAGCCCCGACCGGCCTGGTGGACCCACCAAGGTGGGGGTGTCAAAACCGGCCAGCACCTCACCCCAGGCCGCGCGGGCGGCATCACTGATCCCGACCGGCCAGCCAGGTCACAAACCGGCGATACGGCCCGGCCGCGGGCAGCCGCTGCCCGTCATAGCTGGCAAATAACTCCCGCAGCAGGATCGGCAGCGACCAGCCATCCATCACGATGTGGTGATTGGTCAGCACAAACCGGTGCTGATCTTCGCCGATGCGGATCAAAGCCGCCCGAAAGACCGGCTGGTCGGCCAGATCGCACACTGCGGCGCGTTCAGCGGCACACAACTGCTCGATCTGCTCATCGACATCGCTACCGTCGGCGTCGGAGGTCGACATACCGCCAGGGCACCACGGGATCAGCCGGGATGATCTGCACCGGCTCGTCAAACTTGTCCAGAAAACCGGGCTACCAAATGCGGATGCCGGTTAACCACCGCGTGCACCGCATCACGCAGCCGATGCTGATCAAGCCGACCGCTCAACGCGATATCTAGCTGCACCGCATACACGTCGTCATCGCTGCCCCGCGCGGTAGCTGGCGTGAAACAACAGCCCCTGCTGCAACGGGGTCAACGGCAATACGTCAGCGATCCGCATACAGCCGCTCAAGCTCGTCGATCTGCCGCTGGCTCAACCCGGCCAGCGCAAGATCGGACGGCGTCAACCCGCCCCCACCGCCGCGCACATGCGCGCAGATCCCGGCCAGGGCGTCAAACCACAACCGGCTCAGCCGGCTGACCTGCGCGTGATCCAGCGCCGAGGGCGCCCACACCAGGCGGCGCGCAGGTACGGGCCGGTATCGGTGTCGACCGTGCCGGCGTTGAGCTCCACGGTGTGCGCCAACGGCATGGGCAACCTCACGCTGGCGTCGATACCCGACAAGCCGTCCGGGCAGATCTGCCACCCATCACCGGACTCGCCCGCCCCGGCGCCCAGCCGCCCCAGATAGTTGAACCCGATCGGCGGGTCGGACCCGGCCAGGTCGACATCGGGGTTCAGATAACGCAGCAGCCCGTAGGTCAGACGGATCCGGCAGGGCCCGAAGCTGCTCTTTGGCGTCTTTGATCACCGCCCCCAACCCCGCCTCGCCGGCCACCACCTGCGCCCAGGTCCAGGCCACCCACCGCCAACGCCACCGGGTATTTGGTGGTGAACCAGCCCACGGTGCGCGACAGGTCAACATCGGGGCGCCAGCTCATCGTGGCGCCCATGGCCCTCCACATCGATGCCGATCGGCGCGCCGCCGGTGCCCAAAAACTCCGCACACGCCAAGGCGAACGCGATCAACAAAATCTCGTGGATCCCGGCATGAAACGCCGCGGGCACCTCACCCAACAGCATGCGGGTGGTCTCGGCGTCCAACATCATCGCCAAGGTCCCGGCGCTGGCATAGGTATCCACCTCGGGGCGCACCGCCGGCAACGCCGCCGGGGTCGCCGCGATCTGCCGCCACACCTCGCGCCTGCTCCACGACTTCCGGGCGGCGCGCGTGCTCGGCCAGCAGCGCCGCCCACCGGGCAAACGACGTTCCCGGCGGCCGGCAACTCCACCTGCTGCCCGCTGCGGTGCTGGGCCCAGGCGATGTTGAGGTCTTCCAGCAGGATCCGCCAGGACACCCCGTCGACGGCCAGATGGTGCACGATCGACACCAGCTGGCCGGTGGAGGCCACCCACAGCGCGCTCAGCATCACCCCGGCGGCCGGGTTCAACCGCGACCGCGCCGCTATCACTGCCTCATCGGACAACACGTCGACGGTGCTGCAGGCACTCGCGGGCATCCACCGACCCGGCCTCGGGCACCTGTCAACGACCAACCCCCGGCGCCGTCGTCGTCGACCCGCAGCCGCAGCATGGCATGCCGATCCAGCAACGCCTGCAACAGCGACCACCACATCGGCCTCGGTCACCCCGGCGGGGGCCTGCACCACCGTCGTCTGGTTGAACTGCTCGACCGGGCCCTCGACGCTGTGCAGCCAGCGCATGATCGGGGTCGCGACCACCGGCCCGACGCCCTCATCGACCACGACCGCCGACACCGTCGACAACCCCGGCCAGCCGGGCCACGGTCTGCTCGACGAAAATGTCGCGCGGCCGACACACCAGGCCGGCGGCACGCGCCCGCGCCACCACCTGCATCGACAAGATGCTGTCCCCGCCCAGCTCGAAGAACGACTCGTCGACCCCGACCCGCTCCAGCCCGAGCACTTGGGCGTAGATGCCGGCCAGGATCTCCTCGACCGCGTCGGCCGGGGCGCGATACCGATCGACGTCCTGGTATTCGGGTGCCGGCAGGGCGCGGGTGTCGAGTTTGCCGTTGACCGTCAACGGCAGCGCGTCGATCACCACCACCGCGGCCGGCACCATGTAGGCCGGGAGCCGCTCGGCCAGCGCGGCCCGCGCGGCGGCCGGGTCAGCGGTCCCGGTGACATAGCCCACCAGCCGCTTGTCGCCGGGACGGTCCTCGCGGGCGATCACCACCGCCTGCTCCACCCCGTCCAGCGCAGCTCAGTGCCGCCTGGACCTCACCGAGCTCGATGCGATACCCGCGGATCTTGACCTGCTCATCGGCGCGCCCCACATACCGCAGCTGCCCGTCGGCACCCCACCACACCAGATCCCCGGTGCGATACATGCGCGACCCGGGCATCGCGCCGAACGGGCAGGCCACAAACCGCGTCGCGGTCAATCCCGCCCGGCCGACATACCCATACGCCACGCCCGCGCCGGCCACATACAACTCGCCGACCACACCCACCGGCACCGGCTGCAACCACGCATCGAGCACAAAGAAGCCGAGATGGGCCAACGGCACCCCGATGGGGCTGACCGACGCTGTCGACATCGCCGCCGACGATCTCCCGGAACGAGGCATGCACCGTCGTCTCGGTGATGCCATACATGTTGATCAGCCGCGGTAATCCCGGGTGGGCGTCCAGCCACGTCCGCAGACGCTGGGGTTCCAGCGCCTCACCGCCGAACACCACCGCCTCAAGCTTGAGCTGACGCCCCAGCTCAGGCTGAGAGCGCGTCGGCGGTTTGCAGCGCATAAAACGCCGACGGGGTCTGGCTCAACATGCTGACCTGTTCGCCGACCAGCAACGCGTGCAAATCTTCCGGCGAGCGCACCACCGAGTCGGGCACCACCACCACGCGCCCGCCGTAAAGCAGCGCCCCCCAGATCTCCCACACCGAAAAGTCGAACGCCAACGAATGACACTGCGTCCACACCTGCCCCGCGAGCTCCAGGTCGGCGTCCAGGGTCTCCAGCAACCGAGTCACGTTGCGATGAGGGATCGCCACCCCCTTCGGGGTCCCCGTCGTGCCCGAGGTGTAGATGAGGTAGGCGACATCGTCGGGAGCCGGCCCCGGCGCCGCCGGCGCGGTGCTGGGTTGGCTGCCGACAGCAGGATCGTTGACATCAATGACCGCCAGATCACACCCGTCCAGCCGATCGGCCAAGTCTGCGGTGGTGATCGCGGCGATCGGCGCGGCATCACCGAGCACGAACTGCATCCGGGCCGCCGGCACCGCCGGGTCGATCGGCACATACGCCGCACCGGTTTTCGCCACCGCCAACATCGCCACGATCGCCTCAGCCGACCGCGACAACAACAACGCCGCACGCTGCCCCGGACCCACACCCCGGCCGGCCAACAGGTGCGCCAACCGATTCGAGGCTTCATCCAGCGCCCGGTACGTCATCGACACGCCCTCAAAGGTCACCGCCACCGCATCCGGTGTGCGCGCCGCCTGCGCGGCGAACACCGCCGGAATCGACACCGGCGCCGGCGCGGGCTGGGTCAACACCGCCCGATTACCCATCGCATCCAGCCGCGTCTTGCTCACCCCCATCGAGCACATCCATCGACGACAACCGCCGCCCCGGATCAGCGGTCATCGCCACCAACACCCGCTCCAACCGTCTCGCTAGTTCAGAGACGTCGAAATTCGCAAATGGCCCCCCGGCGCCCGCCGTGCTGAGAAAAAGCTGGTCACCGGCGCCAGAGAAGATCAACCCAAAGTCGCCCACCTGGCCAGGATTGGTGAATGACGCCGATGCCTCTACACCGGCGAAGTCCATCGTCATTTTGGACGGCAAGAAATTAACGCTGACCCTGGCGGCTTGCTGCTCGGGGCCGCGGGGATGGGCTTTGCGTTCAAGGGCGTGCACCGGGAACCGCTGATGCTGCAGCGCTTCCTGTATTCGCGTGTCGACATGCTCACAAAAACCGGCAACCGTAGATCCCGGCGAAACCTTCAACACCAGCGGCACCGCCCCGGAAACCATCCCGGGAAGTGTCTTTGACTCCGGACGCACTCGCCTGCTGACCGGGAAGTCGAGCACCACCTCTGAGCCCTCAGCGCACCAACCACGCACCAAAAGTGCGCACGCCGCGGTGATGACCGATGAGCGAGGCATGTTCCATATCGTGGGAAAGCTCTTGAACTTGGCGAAGGACCGCGGGGTCCAGTCGAACCGGCGCAGAAGGCTGAATGCGGATCACCCTCGCCCACGGCTTCGGGCAACCGATAACGCGGTCGGCTTTCCGGCGGAAGGTTCCTAGTCCAATAGGCCTGGTCTTCCAGATAATCGGCGGACGCTTCGTACTCCGACTCGCAGCGAACCAAGTCCTGCAACGAGCCGAAGAAGGCAGGAGGAATGGGTGCGTCAGAAACAATTGCAGCGTAGACAGTGGCAATCCGATGGGCAAGAAGCGTAATTCCGGTTCCATCTATGATTATGTGGTGGAAGCACGCCGAATAAGTAGAATTCATCGACCCATGTTTGAAATAGTGCAAATTTGAACAGCGGGCCAGTCGACGGCATTGGCGTGCGTTGGATTGATGACGCTATTTCACGGGCTTCCTGCACCGGATGGCGCGAGTCGCTCAGGTCATGGAAGGCCACCTCGACATCCGGGTAGTCGATCGGCCTTTGGAAAACCTGGCCATCCACCTCGAAGATGGCGGCCCTGGCTGGTTCGGCCTCTCGGATCACGTGACGGATCGCCTGCTCAAGCAGATCACGCTGTACCGTGCCGTCGAATCGCACCAGCACGCCCAGTTGCCAGTCCGTACCGGAGTGACCCGTTTCCTGCGCAAGCCAAATGTCTAGCTGTCCCCGCGTCAGCGGGAGTGCCTGGTCATCAAGATCCATCCGGCGTACCTATCGAAACCCCCTCCTGCGTTGCCAACCTCTCGCGCAGACTCTTCGGCCGTATATCAGTCCAGTTCTGTTCGATGTAGTCCAGACACGCTGCGCGATCCCCTTCGCCGTACACCACCCGCCAGCCGGCTGGAACATCGGCGAAGGCCGGCCACAGGCTGTGTTGCTCCTCGTCGTTGACCAAGACGAAAAAACTGCCGTCGTCGTCGTCGAACGGGTTGATGCTCACCGCGTCTCCAGACCGTCTACTCGACATGGGTATAACAAGTTCTAGACCATACTGGAGCGCACTACAGATTGTCTAAGCCTTTGGACCTTAAAGCTACTGAAGTGGACGAGACGGTCTAGTGGATAACCATCGAAATCGGCGTTCGCAGCGCTCCTGTGCGCTTGCTGTGTACATGCTTCGAGACACGGCTTTGCCGTGGACATGTCGATCCGCGTGGCTTTGCTCCGTGCTGAAGCTCGGCGAGCACATGGGCGCGCCGTCCACCCTCGGCCGCGTCAGCGCGGCAGACACCTTTTGTAATCTGCTCGGCCGCAGCCGCCGTCCGCACCACGGTTTCGGCAGCAGGGCAGTGAGGCCACCCGACGCACCTACCGGGCTGCGGTTGGCCTGCCTCACCAAGCGCAGACATAAAGCAGCCGCCACCCTCGACATCGTAGACCTCGACGCGGGTCGGTGTTCGGTGGAGAAACTGCCGGGCGATGCCCAGGGTGTCTCGTGCGGTTGCCAGAATCCATGGACCGGCCCCACCCAAACCTTCGATGACCAGCTTCGCTGGAACTTCGCTCGACGCTCCATCAGCGGCTTCAGGCTGTCGTCGCGCTCGTGCGCAATTGAGATCTCATGATTCTGTACTCCAATAAGCCCGCCCGCATCTGCTCGTAGATTGCAGACCCGGGTAGCGCAAGAAAATTAGCCACACGGGCATTTCCGTCGCCATAAACCTGCGCCCAGTTATTGCTCGCTTGATCGCGCGAGGCCAATACGTTAGCCGTGATATCACGGTCGTCTTCCGTGACAAAACCCAGCGCTCGCAAACGCGTCCTTATGTAATCCCAGTCCTCAGGACTCAGAAAATCCGTATGCAAAAACCATGCCTCGGGTCGGCAAATCCTGCCAACTTCATTCAGGAACTTTGGTAGATTGCCATATGAATGTGACGACTCCACATTAAGGACGGCATCGCAAGACGCATCCTCTAGGGGAATATTCAACGCATCGCCCACCCTGAAATCCGTCGAATCGCTCAGGTGTGTTTTTTGACAGAAGGCGATCGCTTCCGAGGACATATCGATGCCGATGACTTGAGCACTGAATTTCTCCGCGACAAGTCTGGAGTTACCTCCGCGACCACACCCTACTTCGACGACGGTGCGGCCATTCAGGTCAGTCGATCCGATAACCTCGAACACCAGCCGGACCGAGTTGGCATTGAAGGTGCCGTCGCGAATGACGAATACGGATTCATTGCTGGAATCCACCGGGAGGTATCCATAATTTAGGAAAAATGACGAGTCGGCTACGCCGACGTCCTCCAAGCGGCGGCTCAGCAAATCATAGAAGCTGCGCCATCCACCGGCGGTCGTCGACAGCAGGTCGTCAGCCAGGTGCGTCGACATGGCAACTGGTGAATCGTGTTCGGGTTCGGCGTGCACCGAAGGTCCGCTTTGGTGATCCATCTACCTCGCCTCAAAACGTGGTGGCTCTCTTTATGAATAGTTCGACTCGGGATCTACCCGGCAGGCTCGGACGCATCGCCGGATTCCACGTCGACCAACTCCGGCACCTGACCGGCTAGGTACTCGGCGAGCGACCCGATCGTCGGGTAGTCGAATACCGCGGTGGCGCTGATCGTGAACGCGCCACCGAACTGGGGGAGCAACCGGTTGCTGAATTCGACCGCCATCAGTGAATCCGTGCCCAGCTCCAGGAACCGGCTGGTTGCGGCCGGCGGTTGCGCGAGCCTCAGGAAACTGTTGTACCTCGTGCCGCAGGTATTCGGTGAGGAAACTGCCGCGCTCCACCTCGGGTACCTCGTGCAGTTGCCGGAGCAACTCGCTGTCGCCGCGCGTCGCCGCGACAGCACTCGGCAGCACGTGGTCGAGAATCGCCGGGCGAGTGCCGCCCAGCCCCTTCGCGGCACGCTGCCAATTGGCTTTGATGACGGTTGCCTGCGCCAGTTCCGTGGGCGATGATCTCGTCGAGCGCGTTGAGGGCGGCCGTGGGTTCCAGCGGAATCAGGCCTTGCGCACTGAGATTGGCGCGCGCGGCGTGCGATGTGGCCATGCCGCCCTGCGCCCAGGGACCCCAGTTGATGCCGGTCGCGGGCAGGCCGTGCGCCCTGCGGTCCGCAACGAGCCCGTCGAGCAGCGCATTGGCAGTCGCGTAGTTGGCCTGGCCGGGCGAACCGATCACGCTGGAGGCCGACGAGTACACGATGAAGAACTCGAGATCGTCGTTCTTCGTCAACCGATGCAGGTGGTAGCCGCCGAAGGCTTTGGGCGCCAACGTCGTCCGGAAACTCTCCAGCGCTCTGCTGTGGTAGCAGCGCGTCGTCCAGCACACCCGCCAGGTGTGCCACGCCCGCGAGCGGCGGCAACTCCGCCCGGATCCGCTCCAGCAGCTGTGCGACCTGCGCCTCGTCGCCGATGTCCGCCGCGAAGGTGTGGATCCGGCACCGGTGGCGCTCGGTGATGTCGTCGATTGCCCGTTGTGCGTCCGCATCGGGCATGCGCCGGCTGGTCAACACGATGTCACCGGCCCCGAGCTGGGCCAGATGGGCCGCCGTGAACAGGCCGAGTGCACCGAGGCCACCGGTGATCAGGTAGCTCCGATCACCGCGCGGCTGCAGCGGTTTCGGCATCTGGAGCACGATCTTGCCGATATGCCGCGCCTGCTGCATGCGGCGGAACGCGGTCTTCGCCTCCGTCAGCGGGTAGACCTCGGCTGCCAGCGGCGCCAGCTCGCCGCTGGCCATGCTGTCCGCCAGCTCGGCCAGCAACTTCCCCGTTCGCTCGGGTTCGTGCTCGATGGTCACGTCCAGCGCGATGATCTCGTAGTCGATGTCGGGACGGACCGCCGCCATCTGCTCGCGGAGTCCAGATGTCCCGCTTGGCGATTTCGGCGAACCGGCCGCCTTGTGCGGTCGCCCGCACGGTCGCTTCGATGAACCCCTCGTTGGTCAGGCTGTTGAGCACGACATCAACACCCGAGCCGCCGGTGTCGGCGAGGATCTGATCCGCGAAGTCCGTGGTGCGCGAGTCGTAGACGTGTTCGACACCCATCTTGCGCAGCGTCGCGCGCTTGTAGGTGCTGGCGGTGGCGAAGACGGTCGCACCGGCCTGCTGGGCCAACTGGATCGCGGCCAGACCCACGCCACCACTGGCGGCGTGAACGAGCACACGGTCACCGGGCCCCACCTTCGCCCAGTCGAACGCAAGCCGTGTCGTGAGTGCGCCGGCGGGTATGGTCGCCGCCCCTACCGCGCTGACCCCGTTCGGCACCGGCGACAGGAACTGGGCCGGCACATTGACCCGGGTGGCGAACGACCCCGGCATGAAGCCGAAGACGCGCTGGCCAACCTCGAATCCGGTAACGCCGGCACCCTAGCTCCGTGACGATACCGGCGAGGTCACCACCGCCGATCCGCCCCGGATCGCCCGGATACAGGCCGAGCACATTGAGCACATCCCGGAAGTTCAGGCCTGCGGCCTCCACCCGGATCTGCACCTGGCCCGCGCTCGGCGGCGGCACGTCAATCTCGACCAGATGGAGGTTGTCGATCGCGCCGCGTTCGGTCACATCCAGGATGTAATCGGTCGCGCGCGGTACCTCGAGATGGCCGTCGCGCGCCCATGGCAGGAGCCGCGGCACCAAGTACTTTCCTTGTCGCAGCGCGAGTTCGGGTTCGTCAGCGGGTGTGCCGAGCAGCCCGGTCAGCGAGTGCACGGCATCGTCGAATCCGTCGCAGTCGACCAGCCTGCAACGCAGGGCCGGCTGCTCGGTCATGACGGTGCGTCCGAACCCCCACAGCGCCGACTGCACCGGGTCGACCGGCTCGCCAGGTTCGGTCGCCACTGCCCGTTCGGTGATGATCCACAGTCCGCCGGTGAGTTTCACGTCGTGCTGCCCATGCAACGCCCGCACGACTGTGAGCAGCTGGTCGATCTCGAGCTCCGTCCGTGCGGCGAGTTCGGCGGCCGACTCTTCTACGTCGGGTCGCCCGCTGCTGCGCCAGACGATGCCGCAGACCGGGGCACCGCGCTCCTGGGCCTGCGCGAACAGCTGCTTCCAGCGTTCCTGATCCGTATTGCGGTCCAACGAGATACAGGCGGGCCGGTCGGCCGCCAGCTCGTCGAATCCGGCAATCAGCCAGGTGCCGTCGCCGCTCTCGGCAGCGTTGCTCGACGCCGGCGGCGGCACTTCCTCCCAGCCGAGGGTGTACAGGTTCCGGGTGGCGTCGCCGCCGAGCCCGCGCAACAGCGCCTCCCGGGGCGCGCGCTTCACCGTGAACTCGCGAATCTCGCCCAGCTGGCGACCGTCCCGGTCCACGAAATCGAGGTCGAAGACCTGCGTTTCGCTGTCGGGACCGCCGGACTGCCAGCGCGCCCGGCAGTAGAAGCGCCGTGGCAGCTTTTCCCGCAGCTCTACCCGCCCGTACCGCAGCGGCAAGAAAAGATCCGTCATGGCGTCGCCGTGCTCGTTCGTCGCGAGAACCTCCGGGAAGGCCGGGAAGGCGATGCCGGTGCACAGGTCAAGCAGCACCGGGTGAATCGGCTCGCTACCGAGCTGTTCGGCGAGCTCGTCGCCGATGGCGATATCGCCAACCGCCTCACCGTCACCGGCCCACAGCGATTTGAGGGAAGTGGACCAGGTGGGACCCCATGCCAGCTCCATGTCGGCGAAGGTGTCGAACAGCTGCTGCGGACGCGTGCGGCCCAACCGCTCGCATACGGCATCGATGGACTCTGCCGGCTCCGGTGCCGACTCGTCTCGACACTGGAGACGATCCGGCCATCGGCGTTCAACGACCACTCAGCGTCGCGATCACCGTATGGGCGGCTGTGTACCTGGAAGGTCCAGCCGTCCTCGACCGGATGCACAGTCAGCTGCACCTCCCGGGAAGTCTTGTCGCCCAGGATGATCGGCTCGTAGAAGAAGACATCGCGCACCTGCGCAGGCGTCCCGACCGCGGCAATGGCCATCGTCGCGTACGTCGCGCCCGGGACGACGACGGTGCCGTAGATGACGTGATCCGACAGCCACGGCTGCGATTTGACGGACCACCGGCTGGTGTAGACGGTGTCGCCAGAGGCGAGATCCTTTGCGCTACCGAGGATTCCGGATACGTCTGCGCCCCGTCCTTCGCCGCCGCGGATGTCGGCATTCTTGGGCCAGAAGCGCCGGCGCTGGAAAGGATAGGTGGGGAGTTCGAGACTGTGGTGTGGCCGGTGGTGTAGCGCAGCGAAGTCGAGCCGATGGCCGGCGACATAGGCCGCGGCCAGGGCTTCTGCGATCTGACGCCGGGCATCGGTGCCCTTGCGCAGGGAGGCGATCGGCTGCGGAGCGGCCGAGGATTCCGGCCAGGCCTGCACCGCGGCGCCGGTCAGCACCGGTTGCGGACCGATCTCCATCAACACCGAGCACCCCAGCGCCGCCACGGTTTGCACGCTTTCGGCGAACTGCACCGGCTGGCGGGAATGCCGCCGCCAATATTGGGCGTCCAGCGGAGTTTCCGCGGTGAGGACGGCACCGGTGCGGTTGCAAACCAGGGGGAGGGTCGGAACGGCGAATTCGAATCCCTTTGCATACGACTCGAATTCGTCGAGCGCCGGCTCCAACAGCTCGGAATGGAAGGCATGACTGGTGTCCAGCCACGTGCAGCGGATTGCGTCGCCGCTGAGCTTGGCGACAATCTGTTCCAGATCCGCGGCCGGACCCGACAGCACCGTGTTGGGGCCGTTGTACGCGGCGACCGAAATCTGCGGGAATTCGTCGGCGACGCGCTCGACTTGCTGAGCATCGGCGAACACCGCCACCATCCGGCCGCCCTCGGGCAGATTACCGAACAGCCGGCCGCGTTCGGCCATCAGTCGTGCCCCGTCCTCGAGGCTGAACACTCCGGCCACACACGCCGCCGCGTACTGGCCCACGCTGTGCCCCAGTACCACGTCGGGCTCGATGCCCCACGACTGCCACAGGCGCGCCAGGCCCATCTCGACGGCGAACAGCGCGGGCTGGGCAAAAGAGGTGTGCCGCAGTGTTTCTCCGGCCTCACTCGTCGGTGGTCGAACATGACCTCCAGCAACGGGCGCGGCAGCATCCCGTCCACAGCTTCCGCGCAGCGCTTCACGGTGTCGGCGAACACCGGCTCGGCGTCGAACAACTCGCGCGCCATCCCCGGGTACTGACTGCCCTGCCCGGTGAACAACCACGCCGTCTTCGGCGGGTCGCCGCACACGCCACGCACCGCACCCGGCCCCAATCGGTTCTCGGCCAATCCGGCCAGAAGCTCGCGCGCGCCCTGAACCGAATCCACCACAAGCGCGGCCCGGTGTTCGAAGTGCGAACGCCCGACCCCGGCGGTGTAGCACACATCAGCGAGATCGACCTCTGGGTGCGCCTCCAACCAGGCGCCATATCGCTGCGCCAACGACACCAGCGCCTCCGACGACCGCGCCGACAGCGGCAGCACGCTGACTGCCTCGTCTCCGGTGGCCGGCTCAGCTGGCGACGTGACGTCATCTGCCGAGGGATCCTCTGCGACTGCGGATTTCGGCGGCGCCTCCTCGATGAGGACGTGCGCGTTTGTGCCGGAGAACCCGAACGAACTTGTTCCGGCACGACGCGGCCTGCCGTTGGCGTGCCACGGCAGGGGCTTGTCCACGACACGGACCGGCAGGGAGTCCCACGGAATGTTCGGCGACGGGTTCTCAAAGTGCAGGTTCTGCGGCAGAACCTCGTGCTGCAACGACAACACGACCTTGATCAGGCCGGCGATCCCCGCTGCCGATTCCAGGTGGCCGATGTTGGTCTTCGCAGATCCGATCAGCAGCGGCCGGTTCGGGTCACGGCCGATACCGTAGGCGGCCGCGGCGGCCTGGACCTCGATCGGGTCACCCAGCGAGGTGCCCGTGCCGTGCGCCTCGAGGTAGTCGACGTCCCCGCCTACGAGACCGGCGCGCGCCAGCGTTGCGGCGATAAGCCGTTGCTGCGCACCACCATTCGGCACCGTCAAACCACTGGAAGCGCCGTCTTGGTTGACCGCGCTGCCCCGAATGACCGCGCAAATCTGATCGCCGTCGCGCTGCGCATCGCTGAGCCGCTTGAGCACCAGAATCCCGCAGCCTTCACTGCGCGCGTAGCCGTTCGCGGCGGCGTCGAAGGTCTTGCATCGGCCGTCGGCGGCAAGCATTCTGGCGCGCGCGGTGGCAACGATCGATGCCGGGCTCACCAAGACGTTCACCCCACCGGCCAGCGCCATATCGCAGTCACCGGAGTGCAATGCCTGGCAGGCCTGATGGACGGCCACCAGCGACGCGCTGCACGCGGTATCCACCGCCATCGCCGGCCCCTCCAACCCGAGCGCGAACGCTACCCGGCCCGCGATGACATTGAGCGCATTGCCGGTGATGAAATGGGCTTCGATGGTCTCGACCGAGTTGGCGTTCAGCAGCTGCGAATACTCGTTGGCAGCCACCCCGACGAACACGCCGCTTCGGCTGCCGCGCAAGGCAGCCGGCGCGTACCCCGCCCTTTCTAAGCCCTCCCACACGATTTCCAGCATCAACCGCTGCTGCGGATCCATCCACACGGCCTCGCGCGGGGAAATACCGAAGAACTCCGGATCGAATCCGTCGATGCTGTCGAGGTATCCGCCGTAGCGGGTGTAGATCTTGCCCGGTGCCTCGGGATCCGGGTCGTAATACTCGTCGACGTCGAAGCGGTCATCCGGGATCTCCCGGATCGCATCGACACCGCCGGACAGCAACTCCCAGTACGCCTCGGGATCGGGCGCGCCCGGAAAGCGGCAGGCGACCGCGACGATCGCGATCGGCTCATCCGTGCGCGTCGTCATTACCGGAGCCGGCTGGGCCGGCGCCGGTGCGCTGGGCGCCGGTGCGCCGATGCTGAGGACGTCGCCGAGCAAGTAGTCCGCCACGTCGACCAGGCGTGGATAGTCCATCGCGAGGGTCGACGGCAATTCCTTGCCGACGGCCGCTCGAGCCGGTGCCGCAGTTCGACGGCCATCAGCGAATCCATGCCGACGTCGAAGAACCCGGCCTCGTCGCGGATCTCCGCCGCATCGATCCGGGTCACCTCGGCGACCACGTCGCGCAGATAGTCCACGACAAGTTTCTTCCGCTGCTGCGCCGGAGCGAGCGTGAGCCGCTCGACCAATTGGGTGGTCCCGGATGAGGTCGGTGCCGGCGCCGACTCGGGCACCTCACGCTGCAACTGCGCCAGGAATGCCCGCTTCCCCGCCAGCTGGTAGAGCGGCAGGAAGCTGGCCCAGTCGATCCGGGCCACAATCCCGTTAGCTGTCCCCTGCGCGGAAGCCGCCATGAGCTCGGCCATCCCGGCCAGTGCGTCGGCAGGTGACAACGTCCGGACCCCGCGCTTATCCAGTTGCGCACGGGACTCCTCGTCGGCCATGCCCGGGGCCGACCACGGACCGAAGTTGACGCTGATCGCCGGAACACCCTGCTCACGCTGCCGCCAGGCCAACCCGTCAAGGAAGGCGTTGGCCGCGCCGTAGGCGGTTTGGCCGAAGCTGCCCCATACCGAAGCGATCGAGGAGGTGCTGAGGAAGAAGTCCAGCTGCATGTCCGCGGTGGCTTCGCTCAAACGCCAAGCACCCCAGACCTTTCCGGCGAACACTCGATCCATTTCGGCGTCGTCCAGGGTTTGCAGCGGGGTGGTGCCGATCTCGCCTGCGGCATGCACGATGCCGGCCAGCGGCGGTAGTTCGGCCTGCACAGTGGCCAACAGGCGCGCGACGTCATGCGGATTGGCGACATCGGCCGCGATGACCCGGACTTCGCAGCCGTGCTGTTCGTGCAGCGCATCGATGCGCTGTTGCGCGGCATCGCTGGGTGAGCGTCGGCTGGTCAGCACCAGATGCCGGGCGCCGTGCGCGGCCAGGTATCCGGCGATTTCCAGTCCGAGCGCACCCAGCCCGCCGGTCACCAGATATGTTGCGTCAGAACGCAATTCCAGCGGCGTCGCGGTCGGCTGCCCTGCGCGTCGAGTCAGCCGGGGAACATAGACCGCTTGGTCGCGCAGCGCGATTTGGTCTTCGCCGGCCGCGGTGCTGCCACCAGCTGGTCGATCAGCCGGGACCATCCTGTCGTCGGCACTGCCTGCAGACAAATCTGCCAGTCCGCCCCACAGTCGCGGATATTCCAGCGAGGCGGCGCGACCGAATCCCCACAGGCAACTCTGATCCGGTGACACGCTGTCCGCGCTGGTAACTCGTTGTGCGCCGCGGGTGATCAGCCAGATGGGTGTGCGCAGTTCAGCGGCAGCCGCGGCGCGGAAGAGTCGCCGTGTCCCGCTCAGGACTCGGATTTGCATCCGCTCCAGCGACTGCGTCGACGGTGCACTGTCCGAGTCGAGGGCCGCGAGATGCAGGATCCGTAGCTCCGGTTCGTCGGCTACCGCAGCGCGCAACGTGGCTTCGAGTCGTTCCTCGTCCGCGTCGGTCACCGGCAACCCGAGGATCTGATGCCGGTGCCCCCGCGCTGTCAGCGCGTCGACCAATGGCTGAACTGCCTCGGCGTCATCGCCGATGAGAAGCCAGGCAGATCCCTCGCCGGCTTGCGCACTGCGGCCGTTGAAGCCCAGCAGCGGATTTCTCCCAGCGAATCTCGTAGCGGGCATCCGCTGATGGACTGAGCGCTGCGCTGTTGGTTATGTTGTGCGGCAAGCTGTTTCAGCCAATCGACGGCCTGTTGATTGCCGCTCCCACCGTCGAGTAGCGCGGCGAGTTCCTCGATCCGGCCGTCTTCGAGAAGCCGGACGGTTTCGGTACGCATGGCTTGGGTCTCGTCAAAGGCCTGGGCGGGCCGGACCCGCTGCTCGCGGAACCAGTACTGGCGATGCTGGAACGGATAGGTGGGCAGGTCGAGCTTGCGCGCCGGTCCCTGCTGCAGAGCGCCGAAGTCGGGCACGTGGCCGACGATGTAAGCGTTGGCAAGGGCTTCGGTGATCTGGCGATGGTCGGCGATGTTTTTGCGCAACGACGCGATCGCCCGTGGTGCGGTTGCCGGGTCAGGCCATGCCCGCATGGCCGCGGCGGTGAGCACCGGCTGCGGACCGACCTCCAGCAGCATCGTGCAGCTGAGATCGGCCAGCGTGCGCACACTCTTGGCGAACTCGACCGGCTGGCGCGCATGGCGGCGCCAGTAGGCGCCGTCGAGTTTCGCACTCTCTGCCCGAGCGCCGCGCCGGTGCGGTTGCACACCAATGTCCTTTGTGGCGAACGCGAACTCGAACCGGTTCGCATACGACTCGAATTCGTCGAGGACCGGATCCAGCAGCGCCGAGTGGAAGGCGTGGCTGGTGTCCAGCCAGTCGCAGCGCACACCGTCGGCTTCCAGCCCGGCGACCGCCTGCTCCAGGTCCTGCCCGGGTCCCGACAGCACGGTGTTGGCGCCGTTGTAGGCGGCCACCGACAGACTCGGGAACTCGTCGGTGAGGCTTTCGACCCGCTCGGCGGCGGCGAAGACCGCGACCATCCGACCGCCCGGCCGGCAGACTGCCGAACAGGCGGCCGCGCTCGGCCAGCAGCAGGGCGCCGTCCTCGAGGCTGAACACACCCGCGACGCAGGCCGCCGAATATTGGCCGACGCTGTGGCCGATCACCACGTCGGGTTCGAAGCCCCATGACTGCCAGAGCCGGGCCAGGCCCATCTCCACCGCGAACAGGGCGGGCTGGGCATAGCTGGTCTGCCGCAAGGTGTCGTCACCAGTCCGGATCGAAAATGACGTCCAGCAACGGCTTTTCGAGCACATCGGCGACCGCCGCCGCGCACCGGGTCATGGTCTCGGCGAACACCGGCTCGGTCTCGAACAGCTCCCGGGCCATGCCGGCGTACTGGCTGCCTTGACCGGTGAACAACCACGCGGTCCTCGGCCTGTCAGCGCAATCTCCGCGCACCAAGCCCGGTGCCGGGCGATCGTCGGCCAGCGCGCCGAGTAACTCGCGCGCGGATTCCGTCGAATTCACCACCAACGCGGCCCGGTGCTCGAAGTGCGATCGCCCGACCCCGGCGGTGAGGCACACATCGGCCAACGAGGCTTCCGGGTGGGCGGCCAGCCAGCTGCGGTATTCGTCAGCGAGCTGCACCAAGGCATCCGGGCTGCGCGCCGAAAGCGGCAACAGGCTGAAGCGTCGGTCGTCGGAGGGCGCCACCGGTGCCGCGGCAACCTGGCCGACCTCAGCCGGTGCTTCCTCGATGATGACGTGCGCGTTGGTCCCGGAGAACCCGAACGAACTGACCCCGGCAATACGGGGCCGTCCGTCGCGTGCCCAGGGGAGGGCCTCGTCCACAACCCGCACCGGAAGCCGGTCCCAGGGAATGTGCGGCGACGGGTTCTGGAAGTGCAGGTGCTTCGGCAATTCCTCGTGCTCGAGCGACAGGATGACCTTGATCAGACCCGCGATCCCTGCGGCTGCTTCCAGATGGCCGATATTCGTTTTCACCGACCCGATCAGCAGCGGCCGGCTGGTGTCGCGCCCGTTGCCGAGTACCGCACCGGCGGCTTGGACTTCGATCGGGTCACCCAGCGATGTCCCGGTTCCGTGCGCCTCCAGGTAGTCCGACGTCGCCGGCTGCGACACCGGCGCGCTCCAGCGCCTCGGCGATGACGCGTTGCTGGGCGACGCCGTTCGGCACCGTCAAACCACCCGATGCGCCGTCCTGGTTGACCGCGCTGCCGCGGATCACGGCCCGAATCCGGTCGCCGTCGCGGATCGCGTCCTCGAGCCGTTTCACGACAACGACACCGCAGCCCTCGCCGCGCACGTAGCCGTCCGCGGCCGCGTCGAAGGTCTTGCACCGGCCGTCCGGAGCCAGCATGTGCGCGTGCGAGAAGGTCATCGCGGTCTTCGCGCTGAGCAGGACGTTCACGCCGCCGGCCAGCGCGAGGTCACATTCCCCGAAGCGCAGCGCCTGGCACGCCTGATGGACTGCCACCAGCGACGAGCTGCACGCCGTATCGACGGTGACCGCCGGGCCCTGCAGCCCCAGCCCGATAACTGATCCGGCCCGCTCCTGCCGCGGCCGACGTGCCAATCGCCACGATATGCCTCGATCTCGGCGTAAGCTCAGCTGCTTCCGATATCAATCCCAGGTAGTCATGGGTGCCCAGACCCATGAACACACCGGTCTTGGTGTTCGCCAAAGCCGATGGCGCGGTGCCGGAATGCTCCACCGCCCGCCACGCCGTCTCCAGCAACAGCCGATGCTGCGGGTCGATCAACATCGTCTCTCGCTTCGACAGCCCGAAGAACGGCGCGTCGAACCCCGTCACGTCATCGATGAAGCCTGCCCGGCGGGTGACGATCTTCCCGGGCGCATCGGGATCCGGGTCGTAGAATTCGTCGACATCCCACCGGTCCTGGGGCACCTCCGATACCGCATCCCGCCCTTCCGCAGCACATCCCAGAACTCGTCCGCATCGGCAGCGCCCGGAACGCGCAGCTGCGTAGCCGACGATCGCAAAACCTTCCCCGACCCCCTGTGATTCACGCACTCCCGTGGGCGTCTCGATTGTCAAGGCGTTGTCCTCTCTGGGGTTGCGGTTTTCAGATCGGGCTTTCGGGCGCTGGGCCGTGGTAGCCGAGGACCAATAAGCGCGGCGTTCGACTGGGTAAGTGGGGCGGTCAGCCGCTTAGTCGACATGAGTAGAACAAGTTCCAAACCATACTGGAGGCTCAAGGGTCGATCCAGAGTTTCGGTAAAAAGATCCGGATGCCGGATGTGACCCAGCACACAGCGTGCGCGCGATCCGACCGATCATGCCGCCAGGCTCAGGGTGATGGTCGACGCGGATCAGCAAACACGCCGCAAGCGGGCGAAATCTTCCAGCCGATCGGCGGCGGCCGCTGCGCTTTTGGCGGGTTCGGTAATGCGGGTGGCGAGCTCGCGGGCCCGGGCGACGTATTCCGGGGCGAGAATCCGGCGCAGGTCCGCGACCAGCGATTCCTCGGTAGCGGTCGAAAAGCGCCGAGCGGTGCCCACCTTCAGCCGTTTGACCGCAGCTCCGTAGACCGCGTGAACGAGGTCCCAAAAGAGGATCAGCTGGGGGACGCCGGCGCGCATGGCAATGGGCGTGGTGCTCGAGCCGCCGTGGTGGACGATCGCGCGACAGGCGGGGAAGACGGTCGCGTAATTCATCGTGCCCACTACCTTGACGTGGTCGAAATGCGGGACGTTGCTGAAATCGGTCCCGGCGGCGCCCACCAACGCCCGCTCGCCCAACCGCGCGCAGGCCGCGGCGATCATGGCGATCGTGTCGGCCGGAGACTCGACCGGGATGCTGCCGAACCCGAAGAAAATCGGCGGTGTTCCCGCGGCAATCCACGACGCGACCTCCGTCATCGGCATCCGTCGCCAACTCCAGCGTCAGCGTGCCGACAAACGGGCGTTGGCTCTCCGTACTTCGCCCATTCGGCTGCCAGCCCGGGAAAGCACGCCTCGTCGTAGGCCTGGATTTCCAGCGATCCGCGTTCGGTAATCCGTCGCGGCGCGGAGCCTGTTGCCTTCGGTAGGCCAAGTTCGCGGCGCTGGGCGTCCTCGGCCTTCTTCATCCCACGCCAGGACACCCACCAGAACGCCGTCACTGCCGAGCGGGCCAACGGCGCCGGCAGGAATCGCAGGGTCTGGCCGTTGGGCCGCAGCGGGAAGTAATGCAACGTGGCCAACGGAATGTCGTAATACTCCGCGACGTTGGCGGCGGCGTCCTCGAAATTGATGCCGGTGAAAATCAGGTCGGCCCCGTCCGCCAGCGACATCAGCGTCGTGCTCATCTCCTGCCAACCCCGGAGAAGCGGGCCCGCAATTTCGAGCCGCGACCTGATCAGCTCCCGGATCCTCCAGGGGTGGCTGAAGAAACACGTCCAGAATTCGCGATGCGAGTCCAGAATGGACTGCGCTTCCGGTCCGAAGCCGACCGCCGCAACCCCAGCCGCCTCCGTGAAGCCGACCAGGTCGGGCGGGACGGCCATGCACACGTCGTGCCCTCGGCGCACCAACTCGCGGCCGACCGCGAGGTTGGGCTCGACATCGCCGCGACTTCCCCAGCTTGCCAGCACAAATTTCATCGCGGATGTTGGCCTTTCACTTCCCGTGCGCGTACCGTTACTTCGGGGGAGATGCGGCGCCCGCAGTGAGAAATTCGCCGAGATACCGGGGCGACTTGAGGTTCAGCAAGCGCTCACGGTCTGCCTTGAGATCCGCGTAAGTGAGCGCCTCTACCTGTTCGACCGAGTAAGACAATGGCGATTCCGGAGATCCTTTTCGTACGAACCCGACGCCCTGGTCGCACTTCAGGACGCCGACCAGCAGGTCGTGGCGGGTGCTACGCAGATGGACGATCGCTTTCCAGACATCGCCGTTCCACACACCGATCACCAGCGGCCCTGACTGCTGCGCAATAAAGTCGTCCCACGACGCCGCGGGGCGGGCGGCCAAGGCGAACGGGGGGTTGCAGTCGTGCAGGAAAATGACGCCGTCGTCCCGCAGATAGCGCAGGGTTTTCTCGACGTCGCGCACGACCTGCCCATAGGTGTGGAGGCCGTCGATTAGGGCGACGTCAATGGGATGCTGTTCGAGGAACGCCGTTTCGTCCTCGAAGAAGGCGTCGCTGGTCGTCTCGAAGTAGTGGGTCTCGCGTCCCTTTGCGTCGGCGAGTTCGCGGGTGCGCTCCGAAAGCTTGAACGCCGGGTCGACGGCGATCTTCACATCGGCGCTGATTCGCTGGAACGCCTGTCCTCGCGAAACACCGATCTCCAGATAGACAGGGTTCACTCGCCCGTCGAGCGCCCGCTGCACGGCCCTGATCCGGTTCACACCCGGCAACGCGTCCGCCAACATCACCAGCCCGTTGTTGATGTTCACGCGACGATCCTCTCCATTAAACGCGTGTCTGACAAGAGGCGGCCCCGCCGTCACGGGCCGTATCACTGCGCCAAACCTTCACCTCGACACGGAATTCGACCTCGCAAAAAGGCGCGTCATCGGCTCGACGCTCATTTGCTGTCGTGGTCATGTTGGCGGCTCCGGTCAAGCTTGCCCAGACCGGTAATTTCAAGGCTAACCGACTTCCGTTGTCCGGCAGCACCAAGCATGAAAAGGATGTCGCCTAGAGGTGCGCCCAACCAAAATCGCCAGAACCGCCTGCGAAAGAATGTCCATACATAGCTACCGTCGCCCATCGACCAATACGCTGCGATCCAGAGCAGGCAGTACACCACGCGCTTCCAACGCGCAGTAACCATCTCGAAATTCATCTCCATGGTCTCAAGGCCCCAGGCCCGGTATCGCCATTCCAGCTCGTACTTGCTCTGAAACTCATAGAACGCCAGCATTTCAGCGTTAGTGACAAGGTATTCGTCAAAGACAAGGATGGATCCTTCGACAAAGCGGTCCTTGCAGGTTTCTAAAGCATGCAGGCAACTCTCATAGGTATCCAAATCCATGTGGAAAAGCCTGATCGGGGCGGCGGGTCGGTCGGCCAGGAATGGGGCCAAGGTGTCATAGGTGCTTCCCTTGATGAACTGCACCTTGCGACCGAGCGCGGCAGGCAGCCCGTCGTGCAAGCTCACACCGGTATCCCGCGATGAGACGTTGCGCGAGCGGTTCTGATAATGAAAAGGTTCCACGCTTGACGAGGATCTGGTCGTCGATTTGCCAGTCTTCAACAAGGCCTTCAAAGGTATCGAAGCCGTATACCTTGCGGCCGGAAGCATCAGATATCAGCCTTGTCGACCAGCCGATCCAGACGCCTAGATCGAGCAGTAATTCGTCAGAATCCTGGCGGCTTGGTTTCGGCAGGCGCGATGCTTCCCACAGCAGCGTGTGGCCTCGAATCCTGCACCGCCGCATATCCGCGAGCATGCGGCCGATAAACGCGCGATATGCGTCGTCATAAACCCTGGTGTCCCGAGCATATAAGCATGGAATGTAGCGGTCGCGATCCTGATAAGCCAAGCGTGCACATAGGAGCAACAGTAGGAGTACGCCAATCGCACGAGGAGAACCGGCACGAAATAACATGCCGCAGCCACAACGAGCGCGATGCCAACGAGAATCGCTTTCCATAGGCGATGAAGGTTGGTCCGATCCACGGTCCGGGTGTCGATTACGCCCAAGGGTTCACCTCCAGATTCTCGGTCAAACGAGGCTCTACTAGATGCGCAAGGCACCACAATCTGCTGGCCCAATCGCCGCTTCGACGCGTCCCACACGCCCGCGCACGCCGCCGTTGGCGAGAAAGTCATGGGCGATGTCCAGGTTCCCGACTCGAATAGGACAACCTTCAGACCGCCTTCCGTCAGCTCCTTGACAGCCCAAGAGCCAGAGGCTCCCGAGCCGACAACATACCAAGCTGTTGGACATGTGTGTGATAATGCCCCGATTCGAGAAACCGGAGGCATCGGCTGCTGTCAAAATCCGTGGTCATCACCGGCGGGCAGGATTCATCGGGTCCGCGCTCATGCAACAACTGTCAAAGCCGGCTACGACGTCGCTGTGATGGACGTCCTGCACCCGCAAGTGCATGGCGAAAGTCCCATCGATCGACCTGCCGCCCACCGCGCGGTTGTTCACCGGCGATGTCACCCATGCCCCTGACTGCGATGCAGTGCTTCGGTTGTTCCGTCCATCCCAGATCGTTCATTTGGCGGCCGAGACAGGAACGGCGCAGTCGCTCTCCGAGGCGACGCGCCATGGTTCGGTAAACGTGGTGGGAACGACTCAACTGCTTGACGCCCTGAGCCGCTCAGCACACGTGCCCGACCAACTCGTCCTGGCTTCGTCGAGAGCCGTCTACGGCGAGGGCGCTTGGCAGTGCGGCACTCAGATCTTCTATCCGCAGCCTCGCAGCCACGCTCAGCTCTTGGCCGGTATCTGGGATCCGCAAGGGCCCACGAACGATCCTGCAGTCCCGCTTCCTAGCTGTGCCGGCCGAACAGAGCCCCGGCCGACCAACATTTACGCTGCGACCAAACTTGCCCAGGAGCACATCTTGGCCGCCTGGACGGCCGCCCATGACACCAACCTCAGTGTGCTGCGGCTGCAGAATGTCTACGGGCCGGGCCAGTCGCTGACGAATTCGTACACAGGAATAGTCGCTCTTTTCGCACGACTGGCACGCGAGCAGCGCACGTTGGAAGTCTACGAAGACGGACGGATCGTGCGCGATTTCGTCTATATCGACGATGTCGTCGAGGCGCTGTTCGCTGCGATAGAGAGACCTGCGACTGAATCACGCTGCCTCGACATCGGCTCGGGTATCCCGACAACCATCCATGAGCTGGCTCAAAAGATCGCCGCCATCTGCGATGCTCCCAAACCGATCGTCGTGGCGAAATTCCGCGACGGTGACGTACGCGCCGCGAGGTGCGACATCGAGCCAGCAACGAAGGAGCTCGACTGGCGTCCGAAGTGGACGCTCGAGGAAGGGCTGCGTGCCCTGCTTGACTGGATCGGCGAGCGGCCCGAATTACCTGTCGAGCCAAGCGATCACACACATATGACAGCCCTCGTGAAGTAGAAGATGGCGGGTAGCTGTTAACGGCGCCTATCACCCCGGCGGCGCGCCGTCGCCGATCAGCCAAAACGCTTGAGGCGGGCGAAATTTTCTACGAGATCAGCGGCGGCTCGCGACGCTTTCGGCGGGTTTGGTCATCCGGGTGGCGAACTCGCGGGCCCGGGTCAGGTATTGCGGCGCGAGGATGGTGCGAGGTCCGCGACCAGCGATTCCTCGGTAGTGGTCGAAAAGCGCCGGCCGGTGCCTACCTTCAGTCGTTTGAGCCGAGCTCCCCAGAGCGGCTGATCGGGCAACGTCCAAGGATCAACGTGGGGACTCCGGCGCGCAGGCCCGCGGCCGTGGTGCCCGCGCCACCGTGGTGCACGACCGCGCGACAGGCCGGAAAGATCGCCGCGAAATTCATCACCCCCACCACCTTGACGTGCTCGAAATGGGGGACGTCACTGAAGTCGGTCCCGGCGGCGCAAACCAACGCCCGCTCGCCTAACTGCGCGCAGGCCGCGCCGATCATGGCGATCGTGTCGGCGGCAGATTCGACCGGGACGCTGCCAAAGCCGAAGTAAATCGGCGGTGTTCCCGCCGCAATCCACGACGCGACCTCGTCATCGGCATCCGTCGCCAACTCCATCGTCAGCGCGCCAACAAAGGGCCGTTGGCCATCCCGTTTCGCCCATTCGGCGGCCAGCCCGGGAAAGCACACTTCGTCGTAGGCCTGGATTTCCAGCGATCCGCGTTCCGCGATCCGTCGCGGCTCAGGGGCACGTTGCCTTCGGCAGACCGAGTTCACGGCGCTGCGCGTCCTCAACCTTCTTCGTCCCGCGCCAAGACAGCCACTCGAACACTGTCATTGCGGAGCGGCCCAACGGCGTTGGCAGGAATGGCAAGAGCTGGGCGTTGGCCCGCAGCGGGAAGTGATGCAGCGTGGCCAACGGAATGTCGCAGTACTCCGCGACGTTGACGGCGACGTCGTCGAAGTTCATGCCGGTGATTAGCAGGTCCGCCCCGTCTGCCAACGACGTC
>CAWKME010000039.1:0-117758 GCA_963850645.1 uncultured Actinomycetota bacterium
CCATAAGCGGCCTTTTTAGAACGCATGGTCCGAATACAAGTTGAGAATATACTCAGGGTTTTATTAGGTTTTGTTCGCACATATTGCACGCTGGTCAATAAACTGATGAGCCTCAGCGGTGGGCGCTGATGGGGAAAATCGGCACCTATTGGGTGCGGTGGGGGAAAGGAAATTCGATGTTGGACGCTGGTCGTATTGCTCGGTTGGGCATGCTGGCCGTCGGGTTGGGAATTGGAGCGGCGCTGGCCTCCATACCGGGCACCGCAGCCGCCGATTCGTCTACCGATTGGCTGTCGTCGTTCGATAGTCTCCTGAGTGGCTTATCGGCCCCGGCCGCCGACACTTCAAGTCTGAATCTGTCCATTTCGATGGATGGGGTGACGCTGATGCAGGACGGAACTGCGCACGCCTACTCGGGCACCGGCGGGGACATCGCGATCGCCAACGGCGCGGACACCACTGCCTACGCTTACGGCACCGACAACTACGCCGACGTCTTCGGCACCGACGCTACTGGCGTGGCGGGCGGCGAGACGGCGGCCGGCGCCACTGGCGCGAGCGACGACACAACAATCATCTCCGGCGACAACGACTACGCGTTCGCCGGCGGCACCGACGGCGTCGACGATGGCGCCACCATCTTCGGCAACGACGACACCGCCCTCGCCGGCTCCAGCGCCGCGGGCACGGGCAGCTACGACGTGTCCTACGTCGAAGGCAATGATCTGGGTACAGCTAACGCGACCGGCGGCGACCACCTAGTCGACATCCTGAAGTTCTATGGAGACTCGACGTCTTCCGCGGCCGCCGCTGCCGAAAGCAGCAGCCTGCTCACCGAGGGAACGTCCACCGCCGACAGCGGCAACCTGCTGACCGACCTGCTGGGGTCTTTTGACCCGGCGACCGCGGCTGCCGACATTAGCCACCTCTGGGCTGACCTCGCGTCATTGTTATGAGGTCGCGGCCTCCCGGGCCGGCGGTGACCGGCCCGGGAGTTGCGCGACGGCGAACATTTGCCGTCGCTCGGATAAGCGGAACGGCTTTTGAAGAAGACCACTTTTCAGCCGTGGGTGTGACGGTGGCGGCGTTGCCAAAAAAGTGAGTCAGTTAACGGCTTTCGACTTTCCCGACGGTGACCGCTGGACCGCTGATATGGTCCCGCCGAAACCACTGCCGGCCACGCGCAAACTCGTCGTCGGCGGTTCTCGAACAACAACTGAGCATTTTCCAGGTTCTCTCAGTTTTCTCACTTCTTGCAACGCTCAGGAAACTTGGCAGATCTGCCGAGTAACGAACATCAAAACCCCTGACAGATGGAGTTCTTACCAGTAGGAGCCTGCGAAGCGTGTTCCGCCGCGGGTGGCCGCCACCGTTAGCGCGCGGCCTGAGCAAAACTGAGACAAAAGATCTTGGTTTTATTAGACTTCTTTCGGTAGGAACTTACCGTCAGCGCAAAAACCGCGGATCGAAGGCGGCGGTGCTGACAGCGAAAATCGCGCGCCAATCGGGCCGCGGCGGGGGAAGGGACTTCAATGAGGAACGTTGGTGGTATTGCTCGGCTGGGCATGCTGGCCGTGGGGCTGGGTATCGGCGCGGCAATCGCCTCCGCACCGGGGATTGCCGCGGCAGACTCGTCCGACTGGTTGTCGTCTATCGATAGTTTGGTGAGTGGTCTGCCCGTCCCCGCCGCTGACACATCAGGTCTTGGCCTGAACCTGGCCATCTCGTACGACGGAGCGACGCTGTTCCAGGACGGCACCGCGTTGGCCGACACGGGTACCGATGGGGACATCGCGATCGCCAACGGCGCGGGCGCATACGCCGACGCCACTGGCACCAACAACTACGCCGTCGTCGACGGCACCGACTCTTCTGCCGTAGCCGGCGGCGCCGGATCGACCGACGACACGGCCTTCGTCTTCGGGAACGACAGCAGCGCGACTGCCGGTGGCACCGCCGACAATCCCGGAAACTTTGATGGCGCCGTCATCTTCGGCAATGGGGACGGCGCCGACGCCGGCTCCAGCGCCGCGGGTGCCGGTAGTTACGACGTCGCCTATGCCGAAGGGGATAATCTCGGGACGGCGCACGCGACCGGCGCCGAGTACCTGCTCGACATCCTGAAGTTTTACGGCACCTCTACGACTTCCACCGCCCCCGCCGCCGAGAGCGGCAACTTGCTGACCGACCTGGTGGGGTCAACTGACACCGCGGGCGCTGCCGCTGACAGCAGCAACCTCGTGAACGACCTGCTGGGCTCATTTGACCCCGCGACCGCGGCCGCTGACAGCGGCCACCTGCTGGCCGACCTCGCATCGTTGTTCTGAGGTCACTGCCTCCCCGGTCGGGGGTCGCCGGCCTGGGCGTTGCGCGACGGCGCACGTTAGCCGCCCGCCGCGATAGGGGCCGGGTAGGCTGTCGGGACGGCATTTTCAGCCGTTCCCAGTCTGCGAGGACAAGTCGACCGATGCGCAACTTGATCGCGGCCGCGCTGATGGCGGCCGGAGGATTACTGAGCTGGTCCGGCACGCCGATCGCGGCCGCGGACTCAGCGTGCACCGGGATGGGCGGCGAGGTCGAGGGTGAGCAGACCTGCCACGTGCATGCCTCCACGTCGATATACACCCTGGACATGAAGTTTCCGCTCGACTACGCCGATGAGCAGGCGCTGACCGACTACATCGGCCAGAACCGGGACGGGTTCGTCAGCGTCGCGCAGACGTCGTCGCAGACGTCGGGAACGCGGGAGGTGCCGTACCAAATGGAGGTGACCTCCGAGCAGTACCATTCCGGCCAGCCACCGGGTGGTACCCAAAGCGTGGTGGTCAAGGTGTTCGAGGACCTCGGCGGCCCTCGCCCGTCCACCTCCTACAAGGGTTTCAACTACGACCTCGGGTCACACCAGACAATCACCTTCGACACGCTTTTCGCGCCGAACAGCAAACCGCTGGACTCCATCTACCCGATCGTGCAGCGCGAGGTGCAACGCCAGACCGGGCTCGGCGCTGCGATCCTGCCTGGGTCCGGCCTCGACTCGTCGCACTATCAGAACTTCGCCATCACCGACGACGAGGTGATCTTCTACTTCGCGCCCGGAGAGCTACTGCCGCCGACGATCGCCGGTGCCAGTCAAGTCCATGTGCCGCGCAACGCCATCCCGCCGCTGGCGGTCAAAGGCTAGACCGGGCCGGCCTGTAATTCCATCGCCGCAGCGCCCAAGGCCACTGCCAGCTGGGCCATGCAACCGAAGAGCGGCACGAGCCACGCAACCCGCCGGCGGACGAGTCGAATCACCGTCACCAGGACGTCGACCAGCAATAAGGCGCCCCCGACCCACAGGGCCAGATTCATCGCCCGATCCAGCCACGCCGGGTCGCCACACTTCTGGTAGCCGCACGAGTCGGTGATCATCACCATCAGTCCCAGCCCCACGAGGGTCGCGGTGAAGAAAACGAAGTGGGTGATCATCAGCACGATTGTCCCCAGCACATCGCCGAGTTGACGGCCGCTCCTGCGGCTGAGGTCGCGGACCGCCGGTTGCCGCACAGCCGGGTCATTGGACACGAACCACATCCTTGCCGAGGCGATGTCAACGAATCAGTCAGTTTGGCGCGAAGCTGTATACCTGGCCGTCGCTGGTAGCGGTGACCACCCGACGGTCGCGGCCGACCGAGACCCCGACCGGATACCCGGTCGCCTCGGGCAGCCGATAGTTGCTCAGGGTGCGGCCGCTGCCCGGATCGAAAACCAGCAGCGACATCCCTCGTGCTCCCTCGCCGGGGCCGCCGGTCACCACGACGTATCCGACTTTCTGGCCGGCGAGGCTCGACGTCGATAGCGGGCTGACGTCGTTGCGGCGCCACACCTGCTGGGCGTGGTCGCCGGCGTCCTTGAAGGCGACCAGCCGGGTATCCGGGCCGCCGCCGGACACGATCAACCCGCTCGGCGTCACCGACGGCGGCGTCTGTGCCAGAAACTTCAGCGGCACCGACCACTTGGGCTTGCCGTCGGAAGCGTGCAGGGCCCACATCCGTTCGTCGCGGCCGTTGACGTAAATGGTGGAACCGTCGTTGGACAGCACCGGGCTGGCCAGTACGCCGGCGCTGACGGCATCGCTGGTCCATTCGCGGGTCAGCATCGGGCTTTGACCCGGGTGATACTTCAACGCGGTCAACGCCGCCGCGGGGGCGCCCGGCTGCCACAGGCCCAGCACCACTGTGCCGCTCGCCGCTGCGAACGCCGGCGCCGCGGCTACCGGGCAGCCTGCTCGGGCCGGTCCGCAATCGGAGAGTCCACGGGTGAAGTCGGCCGGATCGACGTTGTCCACCAGATCCATCGAATTGCCGACCACGGTGCCGCGGTGCGCGTCGAAAACCTGCACCTGCCCCAGATGCGTGACCACCAGCAGTTGACTGTGCCCGAGAATCCTTGGGGTGGAGGGCATTCCGATCACTGGTCGGCGCCAACGGATCCACTGCGTTACGGGGAAGGACAGTATCGCCCCTGGCTGGCCGACGTAGAGGTTGTCGAAGCCGTCGAACAACGGGCCCGAGATGCCGCCGCCCTGGAAGAGCCGGGTGCACCAGCGCTGCCTGCCGTTGTCGTCGTTCTCCCACTCCATCAGCGAGCAGCCGCCCGGTGTCTGCGCGTTAAGCGCCATCCAGTTGCGCGAGCTCAGCGACGGTGCCGCCGCCAGCGAGCCCTTGACCGAGCGAGTCCAGCGCAGGCTGAGGCCGGTAGCCCCCGCGGTCGACGTGTAGCTGCTGTTGGACGCGTCGCCGTACTGCGCGGGCCACCCCTCGGCGGCAACGGTGTCGACCCAGGAGTCGGTGTTACCGCAGCCGGTCATGGTGGCCGCCAGGACGACCGCGGACACCACGCACGACCAACGCCGCAGTGCACATCGGCGAAGTGGCAACACGGTGTGGGTTCCGAATCCTTCCCGGAATGCGAGGCATGAGCTGCGATCGAGTACAGCCGAGGGTATCCTGTGCCGCCTTGCGCACCGCGTATTGCCCGCCTCCTCCGCTTGCCGCTGCGCGCCTGGCGCTAGGCTTTCCGGCCATGACGACAATGTGGGGGGCACCTCTGCATCGCCGCTGGCGGGGATCGATGCTGCGTGACCCACGCCAGGCCAAGTTCCTCACCCTGGCATCGCTGAAATGGGTGCTGGCCAACCGCGCGTACACGCCGTGGTATCTGGTCCGCTACTGGCGGCTGCTGAAGTTCAAGTTGGCCAACCCGCACATCATCACCCGCGGCATGGTCTTCCTGGGCAAGGGCGTCGAGATCCACTCGACCCCGGAACTGGCACAGCTGGAGATCGGCCGATGGGTGCACATCGGTGACAAGAACACCATTCGCGCGCACGAGGGTTCACTGCGATTCGGCGACAAAGTGGTGCTCGGCCGCGACAACGTCATCAATTGCTACCTCGACATCGAGCTCGGCGATTCGGTGCTGATGGCTGACTGGTGCTACGTCTGCGATTTCGATCACCGGATGGACGACATCAATTTGCCGATCAAGGATCAGGGCATCATCAAAGGCCCGGTCCGGATCGGGCCGGACACCTGGGTCGGCGTGAAGGTAACGGTGCTGCGCGGCACCACCATCGGGCGCGGCTGCGTACTGGGATCTCACGCAGTCGTCCGCGGCGATATCCCGGACTATTCGATCGCGGTCGGTGCACCGGCCAAGGTGGTCAAAAACCGTCAGCTCGCCTGGGAGACGTCGGCGGCTCATCGCGCCGAACTCGCCGCAGCGCTGGCCGACATCGAACGCAAAAAGGCTGCCCGCTAAGGCTTTTCAGGGCTTTTTAGCCAATCCCTTGGTAGCGGCGCAACGCCTCGCCGCGTTCTGCGCCGTGATCGACGATCGGTTCAGGATACTCGCGTGGCCGTTCGCCCTTGGTCAGGTGGACGTCGTCGACTTCGGCGAGTTCGGGTACCCAGCGACGGATGTAATCGCCTGAGGGATCAAACTTCTCGGCTTGCTTGGCCGGGTTGAACACTCGGAAGTACGGTGCCGCGTCGGTGCCGCATCCCGCGCACCACTGCCAGCCGTGCTGGTTGCTGGCCATGTCGCCGTCGACCAGTTGATCGAGGAACCAGCCGGCGCCCCACTGCCACGGCAGGTGTAGGTCTTTGACCAGAAACGATGCGACGATCATTCGCACCCGGTTGTGCATGAAACCGGTCTCACGTAGCTGTCGCATGCCGGCGTCGACGATCGGGAATCCGGTTTCTCCGGCTTTCCACGCCTTGAAGCGCCGCTTGGCTTCCGCGCCGGTGTCGGTCTGGATGGCGTCGAAGTCGCGGTTCCAGTTCCACCAGGCGCTGTCCGGCCATTCATGCAGAACTGCTGCGTAGAAGTCGCGAAACGCCAACTCCCGCAAATAAGCTCGAGGCCCGGCGCGACGCTGGTCCAAGTCGGCCACCATCGTGCGCGGGTGGATGGTCCCAAACTTCAGGTGCGCGGACATCCGGCTGGTGGCCACGAGGTCAGGCCTGTTTCGCTCGTCGGAGTAGCGGTCCAGCCCGTCGTGGACAAACGCTTTCCACTGCCGTCGCGCGGCCGTCTCGCCCGCGGGCAGGTCAAGCTCTGCGCCCGGGTCGGGTATCTGCACGGGTTTCGCGCGTTTCCCCAACGTCGCGGGATCGATCCAGCTCGCCGATTTGGGGTCGGTTCGCGCGGGTTTCGGCCACCCCATGGCGCGCCACCGGCCGAAGAACGGGGTGAACACCTTGTATGGGTCGCCGTTGTCCTTGGTAACGCGCCCCGGCGATATCAGATACGGCGATCCGGTGGCGACCAACGGCACATCGCCCAACGCTTCTCGCACCCGGTCGTCGCGGCGCCGCCCGAACGGCGCAAAGTCCTCTGAAATCTGCACCGACTGTGCGTCGATCTCCTTGGCAATGGCGGGAATCCGCTCCTCGGGCCGTCCGCGCGTCACCAGCAGACGGCCATCCAGGTCGTCGCGCAGCCGGCGTAGCGAGTCGCACAGAAATTGCATCCTTCGCGCGCCCGACGAGGCCTCCAGCCGCGGATCGATCACGAAGCAGGCAAGCACCTCGTCGGAGTCGGCGACGGCCTTCAGCAAGGGAGGAAGGTCACGCAGTCTCAAATCGCGGCGGAACCACAACAACGCCGGCATCAGCGGGCTATCCGTCTCATGATCGGTTGAGTACCCAGATGTGGCCGGACATCGCGGTGGCGAACGCACACCACAGCGGATACGGCAGCAGCGCAGCTCCGGCGCGCGGATCGGCCGCGGCCGTCCTCCGGGCCAGGTCGGCGCTGCTGGCTGCGAGTACGGCTGCGCCCACCGCCGAGGCTCCGAGCTTGTGGTACTTGAAGAACACCCAACTCCATCCGGCGTTGAGGGTCAGGTTGACGCCCAGCGCGATGGCGTAGTTGCGTGCTTCACGGTCCCGACCGGCTGCGCGCAGCCGGTCGATGGCTTGCGCGGAGGTGGCCGCGATGTCGGCGTACAACGTGGTCCACGCAATGGGAAACACGCCGTTGGGCGGGACGTAGCGGGGTTTGCGCAGCCGGTTATACCAGGCCGGTGCCCGGCTGTTGCTGGCCACGCTCCCGGCGCCGGCGGCCGCGGTCACTGCCAGCGCGGTGGCGGCCAGTGTCTGCTTATTCACGGTGTCTCCCTTCGTATTTCTTTTTGACAGCTTTGTCGGCGCCCACCTTGGCGGGCCACCAGATGCGGTCGCCGATCAGGGCGAACAGCGCGGGGATGACCAGCGTGCGAACGATGAAAGTGTCGAGCAGGACGCCCAGGCCGACGATGATCCCGAGCTGGGTCAACACGATCAGCGGCAACACCCCGAGCACGCAGAAGACCGCGGCCAAAACGATTCCGGCGCTGGTGATGACGCCGCCGGTCGCTGATACTGCGCGCACCATGCCGTCGCGCGCACCGTGCAGCGCGGCTTCTTCGCGGGCACGGGCCACCAAAAAGATGGTGTAGTCGACTCCGAGCGCGGCCAAGAACAAGAACGCGAACAACGGCGTGCTGTCGTCCAGGCGCGGGAATCTGAATACGTGCAAGCTGGCCCAGCCGCCCGATCCCAGGGCGGCCAGTGCACCCAGAATGCTGGCAGCCAGTAGGGCGGGCGGTGCGAGCGCAGACCGCAGCAGCACGTAGAGCACGATCACGATGACGGCCAGAATCGCGGGGATCAACATCAGGCGATCGCGTGCCGCGCCGTCGCGAACGTCAAGCGCCTGGGCGTCGGCTCCGCCGACCAGAGCGGTGAGATCGACTCTGCTGAGCGAATGACGAAGTGCGGCAATGGTTCTCAACGCTTCAGCGGATGATGGTGCGGCGTTGGTCACTACCGTCCACTTGGTCAGGCCGCTCGGCGAGCGGCCCGACTCGTGTGCCGACACCACCCCGGCAGTCGCTTCGATGGCCGACTCGACCTGCGCTGACCTAGCACTGTCGGCGATGACGACGGTGGGACTTGCCAAGCCAGCGGGAAAGTGATCGGCGAGGATCTGGAATCCGGACACCGAATCGGCCCGGACCCGAAATTGTTCGGTCTGCGACAAGCCAATTCGGGTGCCGAGCAGGCCGGTCCCCAGCCCCGCCAGAACAGCGATTGCCACCGTGCCGACGACTGCCGGATGGCGCGCGACCCCTTTGGCGACCCGATGCCACGGCCCCGAGTCGACGCCGTCGCCGCTGTCCGGTTGTGGAATGAACGGCCAAAACACCCGCCGGCCGCACAGTGCCAGCAGGGGCGGCAACAGCGCCAGCACCGACACGGCGGCGACGACCAGCCCGCACGCCGCGAGCACACCGAGGCTTCGAGTACTCGGGACTACCGCGAGTATCAGCGTCAACAGCGCCAACACCACGGTGGCGTTGCTGGCCAGGATGGCCGGCCCGGCGCTGCGTACCGCGTGGCGCAGGGCATCTCGCTGCGCGCTGTGGCGTCGAAGTTCTTGCCGGTAGCGAGAAATCAGCAGGAGGGCGTAGTTGGTGCCGGCACCGAACACCAGCACACTGGTGATACCGGAGGTAGCGCCGTCGAAGCTCAAACCGGTCAGCCCGGCCACCGCGGTGCCCACGGAAGTGGCCACCCGGTCGGCGAACCCAATCACGATCAGCGGCACCAACCACAGCACCGGCGACCGGTAGGTGGCAATGAGCAGCAAGGCCACCACCGAGGCGGTCACCGCAAGCAGCGTGACATTGGCACCGGAAAATGCGTCGGCGATGTCAGCCCCGAATGCGGGACCACCGGTGACGTGCGCGACCAGCCCGGGCGGAAGGCCGTCGGCAGCGGCATGCCGGACGCTGGCGACCGTGGCGTCAAGAGCGAGACCGGAGAGCTGTGCGCTGATCGGCACCGCACCCAGTGCGACTTTGCCGTCCGTGGACACCTCGGGCGGCCGACGTTTGGCACCGGAATCTGGATGGATCGCCACCTGCATCCGGTCGCCGGCCTGTGCGGCCGCGGCCAGATCCGCAGAAGACAGGACAGCGCCGTCGGATCGGCTCACCACGACGATGAGCGCCGCCTGGCCGCTGCCCGGGAATTGGCGCGCGAGGGCTTCTGCTCTGGCCGCATCCGAATTCGGTGGCAGCGTCAGGGGAGCCCGACCCGCGGCGGCGTTGTCGCCGACCGCGACCATCAGCCCGCTGCCGATCAAGACCAGGCCCAAAGCGACTAGCCAGGAACGGCGGCCCGTTACGACAGCTGCTATGCGGTCCCACAACATCGGCTCAGATTGTTTCAGTGATTTAAGTATTAATCAACTGAAGTAATGGCCGAATGCAGGATATGCTGCAAGATGTCATGGGCTCTGAGGGGACTGCCGACGGCCGAGCCGCGCTGGAGTCGCAGATCTCGGCCGATCTGCGGGTATTGACGGCCGGATCCGAGCAGATCGGCCGCGCTTTTGCTGCCATGCACGACGTGCGGCCTACTGACTTTCGCGCGTTATTGCACGTGATGGTAGCCGAGACGACGGGTCAGCCGATCACTTCCGGTGAATTACGCCAGCGGATGGGGCTCTCCGGGGCGGCGATCACCTACCTGGTCGACCGGATGATGGCGTCCGGTCACATCACCAGGCGAATCCGACCCAGGCGACCGGCGGAAGGTGATCTTGCGTTACTCGGAATCCGGCCTCGACACTGCTCGCGCATTCTTCGCGCCGCTGGGAATGCACATCCACACAGCGATGGCGGACCTGCCCGACGCTGACCTGGCTGCCGCTCGGCGGGTGTTCGCCGCGTTGAGCGAGGCCATGCAGCGATATCAAGATGAGCTCACCGGGTAAACCGGTGGCACGCGCTCGAACCGAGTACATTGCCAACCGGAGAGAGGGCAAGCGTGGTGACAACCGACCCAGGTGGGATGACCAACCCGTAAAAGACGTCACATCGACGTATGCCTTGACGACCGTGTCGCGTACTCCACAGTGACGACCGGGTTGGAACGCTACCGCCTGCCATACAACGCGCTGACGCAGACCAGTCTCGCCCATATCGACTTGTCCACTCGGTTCCTCGGCGGCGGCCTTGCGGGCCCCGATACTGATCGGCGCGATGACCGGCGGCGCCGAGCTGTCCGGGACGATCAACAAGAACCTGGCCGCCGCGGCCCAACGACTCGGCATCGGGATGATGCTGGGCTCGCAGCGGATCATGTTGGACAGCGCGCTGGGTGAGCAGGCCGCCGCCAGCTTCACCGTCCGCGACGTGGCACCGGATGTGTTGTTGTTCGGCAACATTGGCCTCTCGCAACTGACCGTGTCTGCCGTTCCGGATATTTCGAACGCCCTGAAACGGGTGGAAGCAGATGCGCTTGCGGTGCACACCAATCCGCTGCAGGAAGCGGTACAGCGCAACGGCGACAATGACTTTTCCGGGTCGATGGAGCGGCTGCGTGACGTCACCGGCGAGCTGGAATATCCGGTGCTTCTCAAAGAGGTCGGCCACGGAATCGGTGCCTCGGCGGTCGCGGAGTTGATCGGGTCATCGGGCGAGCCGCCGGTGGCGGCCATCGATGTCGCCGGCGCCGGCGGCACCTCGTGGTCACGTGTGGAGCAACTCGTTCGCTACGGCGAGCTGCGCTACCCCGACCTGGCTGACTGGGGAATACCCACGGCACGGGCGATCGTGGAGGTGCGCGAGGCGCTGCCGGCTATCCCGCTGGTCGCCTCAGGAGGTATCCGCACCGGCATGGACGCGGCCAAGGCCTTGGCTTTGGGCGCCGATGTGGTGGCGATCGCTCGCCCGCTGCTCGCGGCGGCCATCGAATCCCCTGACGCCGTGGCGGATTGGCTGCAGCGGTTCATCGACGAGCTACGAATCTGTTTGCACGGTGCCGGCGCGGCGGATCTACCGACCCTGCGTGACGTCGGCGTGACACCGGTGTGGTGACTGCGAGCGGTTGGCGCAGATGGCGGTCATCCTTGCCTACGGCTCACCCGCGCTCGGTCATCTGTTTCCGCTCGCTGCGCTGCTGACTGAGCTGGCCGAGCGCGGGCACCAGGTCCATCTGCTCACCCTGTCTTGCGGCGTTGGCGATATGCGTGCGGCCGGCATCCACGCCGTGCCGGTCGACCCGCGGATCGAGGCCATCGGCGGACCGGATTGGATGGCGCGAAACGCACTGGACGTGTTGAAGATGTCGATCGATGTGCTGTGTCGACGGGCGGTATTCGAAGTCGACGATCTGCGTGCCGCAATCGAGCGGGTGCGACCCGATGCGGTGATCGTCGACGCGAACTGCTGGGGCGCCATGTCATTGGCCGAGGCGAGCGGCCTGCCGTGGCTGGTGTTTTCACCGTTCACGCCTTATCTGCGGTCTCCCGGTGTGCCGCCGTTCGGTCCTGGACTGCGGCCGCTGCCCGGTGTCGCTTGGCCGGCTGCGTGACGCCGCGATCCGCCCGTTCGTCACGCATCTTTTCGACCGGCGAATATTGCCGCGGGTCAACGTAATCCGAGAACGACTGGACGCGCACCCGGTCAGGTCAGTCGACGAGCTGATGCGGCGGGCGCCATTGCTGTTGGCAGTAGGTGGTGAACCTTTCGAATATCCGCATCCGGGTTGGGGTGATGCGGTCCACTTGATCGGGGCCTGCGTGTTCGAGCCGGCTACTGCTCGGCAGCCCGACTGGTCCGGATCAGTCGATCGGCCCATCGTGCTGGTCAGCACCTCCTCGATCAAGCAGGCCGATGCGGTGTTGGGGCGCACCGCATTGCAGGCTTTGGCAGACGAGCCGGTCCACGTCGTTGCGACGTTCCCGGCGGGGGTGCCGCCAGACCTTGCCCGACGGCGGCTAACGCCACGGTGTGCCAATTCGTGCCGCACGGCGAGGTGCTCGATCGTGCTTGCTGTGCGATCACCCACGGCGGGATGGGCACGACGGTTAAGGCGCTAGACCGCGGCGTTCCGGTGTGCGTCGTGCCTTTCGCTCGTGATCAGGCCGAGGTTGCGCGGCGCGTCGAGGTGGCCGGCTGCGGTATTCGTCTGCCCGCCGAAAAGCTGACCGCGGCGCGCCTGCGCGGCGCGGTCCGCACGGCGATGACAATGACCGACGGCGCGCGGCGGGTCGCGGCCGGTTTCGCCGCGACCGGAGGTGTTCGGCGAGGAGCCACTTGATCGAGGAACACATACGGCGGCCGGCCGCCAGACAAGGTGTCGAATAACCGATCAGCCGCGTGCGCCAACGGCGCCGATGGGTAAATCAGGCGGGCTCACGCTGTTTGGATGACTTGCGCTCTGAAGTCGCTCGCGCCGTTGTCGCCTTGCCTTGCTGCACACCCAGTTCACTCTCGAACGTCGACATCGCAGCAGATCATCGCGGTGAACACCCGATGAGCCGCCTTAAGGTCCTTATCGGGAAGGTCGGCGAGCGCGGAGCGGAGATGCACGCCCAGTCGGGGCGAAAAACTCGCGTGCCAGCTGCATGCCGCTGTCTTCATAGCGAAGGAGTGCTTTTCGTCGATCCGTCGGATCCGCTTCACGCCGGACATGGCCGGCGTCGATCATCCGATCGACGAGGTAGGTAATCGCAGCCGGCGAGACGTCCATGCGCTGCCGTAGTTGAGCCATGGTCAAGGGTGTTCCGGCTGTTTCGGCAACCATGACATGCAGCAACGCGTGGAAGTCGTTGCCGCTCACGTCGTTCTGGCGCGCGAAATAACGCCCTATTCGATCGGACTGCGCTGTTACCGCCCGCATATCGGCGGACATCAGCTTCTCCAGGTCTGCCCGGCTCGGAGGTGAAACGTTTGTACCCCGACTAGTCACTTAACCGCATCTTTCTTAGCGATTGCTCGATCAGCGTATAGGACGCGTGCTGGATCGGCGTTCAGTACGCTCTTAACCGGGGAAAGTGTGTCATAGCTGCGCCTCAGCGCCGCAGATATGCGCCAGACACACCAAAAGCTTGACAGTTGAGTCTTGTCGACGCACATATGGTGAGACGAGCTGATTGACGCCGCGGCAATCAAAAAGCCCGGTTTCGAACTGCAGAAACGTCATTTCGATGGCTAGTCGCCGGTAGCAACATTGCGCGTTGCGCACTCAACGGTCGCTTCTTTGCACCGATCGTGTCCCATTGAACTCTTTCCAATTGGCGTCGTGCTCAAAAGCCGTCTCTGCCTCGATCACTGCTTATCGGGCCGCAGCACGTTCGTATCGGGTTTTAAACGAGGACCCCGTGCGCGATCCGGATGTAGGTACATTGACACCAGAAACTGAACTATTAATCTTGTGAAGTAGATCTACCGTCGAGCTTTCGAGACGGCGGCCCGTGTTCGCTCTGCGGCGAACGGAGGGCGACGCCGTAGGCCACCTGGACGGAGGAGCAAGCATGCGCTGCGTCGTATTCGGTGCCACCGGCTACCTGGGCGCCCGTCTGGTCCCTGCACTGCTGGCCGCGGGTCACGATGTCCGGGTGATGGCGCGTACGCCGGCCAAGCTCGACGAAGTGCCATGGCGTGAGCAGGTCGACGTGATCGCCGGCGACGTCACTGACGGCGAACAAGTTCGGCGAGCGCTGGACGGGCAACAAATCCTGTACTACCTGGTGCACTCACTGCTGCGACCGGATTTCGTCGAGTTCGATGCCCGCGCTGCCTCGATCGTCGCCGAAGCGGCGGTGCAAGCCGGGCTTTCACGCATCGTCTATGTCGGCGGCATCATCCCCGATCAGCAACAGCTGTCCGACCACCTGGCGTCGCGCGCCGAAGTGGGACGGCTGCTGCAAGAGTCCGGCGTTCCCACCGCGGAGCTGCGAGCAGCGGCGATCATCGGAGCTGGGTCAGCCAGCTTTGAGATGCTGCGGTATCTGACCGAACGACTGCCGCTGATGATCACGCCGCGGTGGTTGCGCACCCGGGTTCAGCCGATCGCCGTGCGCGACGTGCTGTACTACCTGACTAACGCTGCGGAGCTGCCGCCCAAGGTGAGCCGGGCCTTCGACATCGGCGGCCCTGACACCTTCACCTACACGGACATGATCCGCAAATACGCGGCGATCGCCCGCCTACAGCGACGGATCGCGATTCCGGTGCCGGTGCTGACTCCATGGCTCTCGTCCCACTGGGTGCACCTGATCACCCCGCTGCCACGTGCCCTCGCGTCGTCGCTGATGGACTCCCTGGAGAACGACGTGGTGTGCACCGAGCATGACATCGCCGAGCACATCCCGGACCCCGAAGGCGGACTCACGCACTACGAAGATGCCGTGGAACTCGCGCTGGCGCGGGTGCGACACGGCGAGCTGCAGACCCGCTGGTGGCGGCACGGCAACGACAGCTCACCGTCGCGGCCGCTGCCCACCGACCCCGCCTGGGCCGGCGGATCGCTGCACGAGCAGGTGTGTGTACGACAGCTCGACGCTGACGCCGAAACGCTCTGGGGTGTTTTCGAGTCGATCGGTGCCGAGCATGGCCGTTCGGCGGCACCGCTGACATGGGGCCTGCGTGGGTGGGTCGGCCGATTCGCCGGCGCCGGGAAGGCTGACCAGGTTCCGCTACATCCACATCGCCTGCATCCCGGTGAGGCGCTGGACTGGTGGCGCGTCGAGAAGATCGACCTGCCGCATTTGCTGCGGCTCCGCGCGGACATCCCGCTTCCCGGCCGGCTATGGCTGGAGCTCTTGGTGCACGACGACGGCGACGGCCGCTGCTCTTATCGCCAACGCGCGCTGTTTCAGCCGCATGGCCTTGCCGGTGAAGCATTTTGGACGGCGTCCCGCCCGCTCCGCGATGCGGTGCTCGGCGGTATCGCCCGCGACATCGCCTTGGCTGTAGAGCAGCGCCGGGTCGGTCGCGCCGTTTCCAGCCGGTACAGAGCGGGAACCCCCGGCATGTGATTGCGGGCGGCTAATCCGATTCAGGGCGTGGATATTTGGACGCGAAAGCGAGCCATGAGACGCCGGCCGCCGCAAACGCCAATGCCTGCGCCGCGCCGGTCCGGTCAACCGGATAAAAAACGCCCGCGACGTAGCGGTCGATGAACCCGGACGTCGGCAGCGTTTCCATACCGGCACGGGCGCGCGCCCACCGTTCGAGTTCGGTCAGCGGGCAGGGCATTCCGAAGACGACGACCCCGATACCCCACAGCACCGTCGCAACGTGCAGCATGATGCTGCGGGGCCAACGCAACGCCAGGAATCCGCCGCTCGGCAGGTAGGCCAGGTAGGCGAAGTGCGCAGCGACGATGAGAAAGACTGCGGCCAAACGCATTCTGGTCATGTGCCGGTGCGCAGCTGGTAACGGCGCTCGGCATAAGCAAGGTCATCCCGCCACAGCCGGGCCGCGGCAAAACGCATCAGCCCGGAAATCAGCGGCGCCGCACGGCGCGCCCGCTTGAACCCGGTCCGGTCGGAATGGGCGATGACGGCTTCGATCACCGCGGTGCGCGGGCGGTTGTCGGAACCCAACCCTATTGGCGTGGCATGGGTTTCAACGACACTGCCGGCTCCCTCACCGTCCACGATGCGCATGAGGATGGTCCGTGCCTCGGGGCTGGTGAACTCCGCGACGGTGGGTACGCCAACGCGACCGAGGCGGAACGTCACCGCGACCAGGAACCGATCCGCCTCTTCGGTCGGCGTGGTCAGCACCTCCAGCCGGGTGAACGAGTAGGGGTGATACCAGGCGCCGTGCCATGGATCCAGGCGATTAGCGATGATGTCGGCCGGCTCGCACACACCGTCCAGGCGAGTGACGGCGTCCATGGTGTCGCCGGCCGGCCGGGCCGCGATCACCGGCTGATCGAGCGGCGGTTCGCCACCAACGCTATCCAGACGTACCCACGCCAGCACCCCGTCGTCGTGGCTGGGCAGTGGCCGCCAACCGAATTCAGCTCGGCGCCGCCGTCCAGGCAGAGCCCGTGCCATCGGCAGATCAGGGTGCCACGCTGGACCACTGCCGTCGCGAGGTCGGCGCCCAGATGCGGGCAACTGCGCGGGCCGACGCGCAGCCGACTCGTGCTGATCGCGCCAGGCGACCAACTCGACACCGGCGACCCGGGTGCCGAAGGGCCGGCCGGTCCGCACGTCGCGGCTCGCGGCAAACGCATACCAGTTGCCGGTCGGCCTGCGCTGCGATCGGTCCAGCGCGGCGTTGATGATCGCGGGCTGGGCGTCGCGATACGTCGGAGGCTGGCCGGCCCACGCCACTGCCGGGATGGCCTGCAGGGGCCAATCCTTCGGCCAGCGTCGCCGCATGTAGTCGCCGATAGTCATCGCTGAACAAGCCTTTCTCGTCCGGCGAGAAAGCGCAACAGCGCCGAGCGGCCCTGGGTGGGAACCGTGCTCAAGGCGTGGCCGGCAAGTCCCCATTGCGCCAGTATCTGGTTGGCTGCTGACCAGCCGGTGGTGGCCGCGCGTTCCATCAGCGCCACCGGGAGGTCGATGCGGATCCCGTCACCGGCCAGCAGCAGCCCCGGCAGCGGTGTGCTGACCCCGGGACGATGCGCATAGGTCCCCGGCGCGAACAGCGGGCAATCGCGGCGGTGCAGCACTTGTTCGTAAACTGTCCGCGCGCTCGCGGTTTCCGGATAGAGCTCATGCAGGCGCTTGACCATGGTGTCCGTCGGCTGTCCGGATTCCACAGCGTAGGAATGTAATTCGACAACGGAGCCGCCGTGCTGGCGTGCCCAGGTGGCGGCTTCGCGTTCGTAGCGGTCAAGGATGCTGATGTTGTCCAGCGGTTCGTGGCCGGCGGTGCCCAGAAATGCGGGCCGATCGGCCGCGACAGGGCGGTCGAGCCACAGTCGGTGCACCACGAACGGCGGCGCGGTGCGCAGCCGCGCTGATCTGTGCCCGCCAGAGGTCGTGGCCGAGATCCGGTGACGCCCCGACGATCTGCTGCAGCCCGGCCACGTCGGTGGCCAGCACGACGGCGTCGGCGTCCAGATCGTCGCCTGCATCGGTGTGGACCCGAAACCTGCGCGCGGAGCCGCCGTCGATGCTTGTCACGGCGGTGCCCGGGTGAAACCGCACCTCGAGGTCGGTCAGATATCGCTGCAGCGGCTGCCACAGCGCGGTGTCGTAATTGGCGTTCGCGACATCGAAGATCGAGGCCCTCGCTGGAGCCGAGGAAGTAGATGTGGAACATGGTGGCCAGTTCCGCGGCCGACAGTTGCGTCGGGCTGGCGAAGAAGCTGCGGGAGAACACCTCGAACGCGAGGTGGCGCGCCGCCTCGGGGAAATTGAGGCTCTTCAAGAAGGTTTCGGCGTCGATGTGGTCGAGGCGGCGATAGATGTCGGGCAGCGACACCGCGGCCAGCGGCGCGGCGGCGCGAGCGTCGATCCGGGCCAGGTCGCGAAGGCGAAAGGTGGGGCTGCGCAACGCGAATGCCAGCGCGTTCCACGGAGGTGTGCGGGGCAGACCACGGAAGCTGTCGCGCCGGCCGGCGCCGTCGATCAGCGGGTAGTCGTCGACCGGTGTCAGCATGGACAGCCGCGGGTCGACGCGGCGCAGCAGGTCCCGCAGGTTGTAGTACTGCCGGAAGAAGGCGTGGAAGCCCCGGTTCATTCCGACCTCGACGCCGCGGTACTGCTCGGTCCAGGCGCCGACCCGCCCGCCGAGATACTCCTCGCGTTCGATGACATCGACGTTGATGCCGCGTTCGGCCAGGCCGGTCGCGGCGGCCAGGCCCGCGATGCCGGCGCCGACGACGACCGCGCGCGGGCGATACGACAGCGCCTCGGCGCTGGGCAGCCCCCTGGGTGCCGGATGCGTCCGGCGGCGACGGTCGGTCATCGCGGCGCATCTCCGAGGAAGGTGTGCACGATGTTGGTCTCCCATCCGGGCATGGTTTCGCTGTGCACCGCGGTGAACCCCGCGTCGCGCAACCGATGTCGGAATTGCCGTACGCCGTCGAATGTCAGCACGCTGCGCCACAGGTGCCGGTACAGCGTCGCGTCACCGGTTTGCCGCCAGCCGGACGGGATGATGATGCCCCAGCACACCGCGTGCCAAACCCAGGTGGCGGCCCGGGAATCGCGCACCGAGTAGTCGTGCACGGCCAGCGTGGCACCGGGCCGCAGCAGGCTGCGCAAAGCGCGCAGTTGGGTGTCGGGATCCGACAGATTGCGGATCAAATAGGCGGCCAGGATCCCGTCGAACGGTCCGGCGACGCCGTTTTCGGCGAGCGCCTCGATGGGGGAGTGCACGAACCGCACCGACGGGGGCCATGGCTTGGCCCGTGCCTCGTCGAGCATGCCACGCGACGCGTCGATGGCGATGATGTCGGCCTGCGGGGCGACTCTCAGCAGAGCGGCCGTCGACGCGCCGGTGCCGCAGCCGGCGTCGAGCAACCGCAGGCCCTGCCCGCGGCCGGGCAGGCGCATGCGGCGTGCCGAGAGTCGCAGGTGGGCATGGTATCCGGGGCTGGCGCCGACGAGCCGGTCATAGGCGGGCGCGCCGACGTCAAACGCGGCCGGCACGTCGCGGCGGGGCAGACCGGTGTTACCGACGCTCACGTTGCCGTTCCCACAGCAGCAGTACCGCGGTGACCAACGCGAAGCCGAACAGGAAATCTTCGACCGGGATGTCGAACGGAAACCGGATACCGGTGATCTGCCGATCGTCGTACACGACGATCGGGGCGCTGAGCTTGGTCAGCCAGCCGTCCACCAGGATTTGAAATCCGATCACAATCAGCATCGACCACCAGTAAGCCGGGCGTCGGAAAAGCCCGGTGCGCAACACCAGCAATTCGAGCGCGCAAACCGCCAGCACCGCCAGCACGGCCGGCGCGGTGTAGCCCAGGCCGGTCATCGGCGGTTGATCCGTTCGAGAATGGCGCTTACCGCGCTGTAGGTCAGCAGCGCACACACCGGAATGACGAGGAAGAACAAAACCTCCTCGATCGGCAGCTGAAACGGGATGTCGGCGCCGGTGATGTAGGCGCGGTTGTAGGTCCACACGTGCGCGCTGATCGCCACTTCATCCCAGAGCAGGAATATCGTCGCGACCGGCAAGATTGCGCGCACGGCCCGCCACGCCTGCCGGTAGACGCCGTCGCCGAAGATCTCCAACGGCAGTGTGATCGCCAGGCATGCCGCAAGAACCATGAGGTACTGCCAGTGATCCATCACGCCACACCGGATCGGCGATCAGCTGATGGGGCCGGGTGCATCAGCCGTGCCCGCCATGACCGCAGCAGCCCGGTGCCGGCGACGCCCAGTCGTCGCGCGGTGCCTACGGTGGCGCGCCGGCTGAACACGGCGAAGTCGCAGTCTTCGATGCGGTCGAGAATTTCCGAGTACAGCGTCAGCGCCGTGGCCACGCAGGCGCGTGAACGCGGCGCCAGCAGAGCGATGCCGCCTTCGGCGTACCGGTAGACCTGCCGTGCGACGTCATGCTGTTCGGCCAAGGCGTTGCGCACCCGGCGATCGGTGCGGCGGTTGCAATGGCACCACATCAGCAGGTCGCGATCGACGCCGTGGGCGGCTAATTCGTCGGCAGGCAGGTAAACCCGTTGGCGGGTCAGGTCTTCGTCGATGTCCCGCAGGAAATTGGTGAGTTGGAAGGCCCTGCCCAGCGCGGCAGCGTACGGCGCGGCCTGCTCGGTCGGGCCGACCGTGCCCAAGATCGGAAGCAGTTGCAGGCCAATCGCTTCCGCGGAGCCCTTCATGTACAGGTTGAGCGCGGCGCGGTCGGAATAGTCGGTGACCGTCAGATCCATCCGCATCGACACCAGAAAGTCGTCGAACAGGTCGTCGCTGATGCGGTAGCGGCGCGCGGTGTGGCTGACTGCCGCCAGCACCGGTTCGGTTGGGTGGTCGTCGCGAGCGAAGAACTTGTCGGACAGCTCCTGCAGCCGTGCCGCGCGGGTCGCGGTGTCCAGGCCGGGATTGAGATCGTCGAGAATGTCGTCGGCGTAGCGGGCGAAGCCGTACAACGCATGGACCGGCGGACGTTGTTCGGGCGCAAGCAATCTGGTGGCCAAAAAGAAGGTCCGGCCGTGGGCGGCGTTGATTTGTCGGCAGCGCCGATACGCCTCCCGCAGGTCTGAGTCCTCGATGCCGGCCGCGTCCAACTCGCTGCGGATCATGACAGGCCCGTTCGCGTGACGACGGTTTGCGTTGACTTCTCCACGATGCCGGTGATGCGGTCGGCGGCCAACCGGCCGGAGATCAACGCGGTCGGCACGCCGACCCCGGGCACGGTCGAGGATCCGGCCAGCACCGCGTTGTCGATGCCGCGCACGGTGTTAGCCGGACGGAAGGGTCCGGTCTGCGCGAACGTGTGGGCCAGCGCGAACGGAGTGCCGGCGACCATGCCCTGGCGGGCCCAGTCAGCGGGATTGACGACGTGCAGCAGCTTGGCGCCGTCGCGCAGCCCGGGAACCAGCCGTGCTGCGACGACGTCGACCAGCTGGTCGGCGTAGGCGTCGCCGATCCGGGACCAGTCGACGACACCGCGGCTGAGGTTCGGTGCCGGCGCCAGCACGTAGAACAGGTCGTGGCCGGCCGGGGCCAGGCTCGGGTCGCCGGCGGTTGGCCTGGTGACGAGCAACGACGGGTCCCGCATCAGCCGCCCGTCGCGGATGATGTCGGTGAAGGTCTGTTCCCACGCTGAGCCGAACACGATGTTGTGATGTGCCAGAGGGCGATTCGCCGACGGCCGGCTGGGAGCGCCGATGTGCACGACAACCGCCGACGGCGCCGGCCGCAGCGTGCCGATACGGCGCGGCTCGCGGCCCAGCAGTGTGTAGGTTTGCGGCAGTTCGGTGGTCAGCACGACTGCGTCGCAGGCGATGCGCTGATCCTGGTCGGTGTGGACCGCCGCAACGCGGCCGCCGGCGCATTCCAGCCCGGTGACCGTGGCGCCGAAGTGGAATCGCACTCCGGCATCTGTCGCGGCGGCGGCCAGCGCATCGGGCAGCGCCCGCATCCCGCCGCGCGGAAAGAGGACTCCCGAGACGGTGTCCATGTAGGCGATCACCGCGTAGACCGCCAGCGCCTGCCGGGGCGCCACACCGGCATACAGCGACTGGAACGTGAACACCCGTCGCAGCCGCGGGTCGGTGATGTGGCGCTTGACCATGGCGTCCCATTTGCGGAATCCGCCGATCGCCGCCAGTTTCGCCAGCTGCGGATTCAGCAGCGACAGTGGGGAATCGAAGTTCCGGGCGATAAATCCGTCGAATTCAACCTGGTACAACCGGGTCAGCCAGTCGCGCAGCTGCCGGTAGCCCGCGGCCTGCTTGGCGCCGGCGAATTCCTCGATCGCGGCGGCCATTCGATCCGCATCGCTGTGCACATCGATGCTGCTGCCGTCCGCGAACTGCGCGCGGTAGGCCGGATCAACATCAAGCAAATCCATTCGTGCCGAACTGGTTTCACCGACCGCGGCAAACGCCTCGTCGATGATGTCGGGCATCGTCAGCACCGTCGGTCCGGTGTCGAGCCGGTAGCCGTCGACATCGAGCCGCCCCGCGCGCCCACCGGGCCAGTTTTCCCGCTCGACCACTGTGACTTCTCGGCCACGACCGGCCAGATGCAAGGCGGCGGCCAAACCCGCGAACCCCGCTCCGACTACGACCACCCGATCGCTGGGACCGTGGATGGTTTTCATTCGGTGCGCTCCGTGCAGATGGCGGCCATGGCCGCCAGCGCGGTGCGGACCGAGTCATCCAACGGCAGATCGTCGAGTGCATCGCGCGCCGACGCCACGCGATCGCTGATCATGTCTTCGATCCACTGCACGGCCCCGGTCGTGACGATCAGCGTGCGCCAACGATCGATTGCGGTGTCGTCGAGTTCGCCGCTGTTCATCAAGTCGGTGAGCTGTCTGCGGGTGGGCGCGTCGGCCAGCTGGTGTGCCGCGATCACCACGCTGGTCGCCTTGCGCTCGACGAGATCTCGGCCGCTGGGCTTGCCGGTTACCGCCTCGGAGCCGAAGACGCCCAGCAAGTCGTCACGCAGCTGGAACGCTTCTCCGACCGCGGTGCCGTAACTGCCCAGACCCGACAGTGTGCGATCGCTGCAGCCGCTCATCGCCGCGCCGATCTCCAACGGCCGGCGGACCGTGTAATTCCCCGACTTGCGGCGCGCCACTTCCAGCACCACCGCCATCGAGGGCAGGTCGCGGACATCGCCTGCGAGATCGGCGAATTGGCCCAGCGCCAACTCGGTGCGCATGGCGTCGTAGCGCGGCAACGCCTGTTGCAGACGGCGATGCTCGACGCCGCTCTCGCGCAGCATCTGCTCGGCCCAGATCAGGCACAGATCACCGAGCAGGATCGCGGCGGAGTCGCCGAAGCGCCGCGGCGATCCGGATAGCCCGCGCTTCCGATGCCAGTCGCTGAACTGGACATGCGCCGCGGGCCGTCCCCGCCGCGACGGCGAATCGTCCATCACATCGTCTTGCAGCAACGCGAATGCGTGCAGCAGTTCCAGGCTGGCGGAGGCGCACAGGGCCTCGTCGCTGTCCGGCGCGCCGCACAGCCAGCCGAGGTACATGAAGGTCGAGCGCAGGCACTTACCGCCGGTCAGGAAGTCCATCAGGATGTCGCCGGCCGCCTCGACGCCGGCCGCGTCCAACTCGGCGGCGCATCGGTTGGCGACGAATTCGGCGACGCGGGTCAGCACCGTGCGTCGCAGCTGGCTTCGCCAAACATCGAATTGGCCTGGAGCTGACCAGGATCCCTCACGCAGCGCCGTCGGGTCCGTGGAAGGCACCAACGACAATCCGCCAACCTTGGCCACCGATGCCCCTTTCGAAAGGTCGGGTCGCCACCAGCTCGAACCGCTCAGACTCACGCGGTCATACCCCCTGACAAGTAAGACAAACACGCTAGCCTGGGAAGGTCCAGATTCTCTTCACAAGGTTAAAGTTTAACTTACTGAAGTTCTGGCTCGCTCGCCAGAGCAACTGCATCGCAGACGCCTCGCGAGGCGCGATCTCGCCTATGGTGTGGCCATGACCCGCGCCGGCGACGATGCAGAGCGAAGCGATGAGAAGGAGCGGCGCTTATGACCGCCGCCCAGCGCGAACGAAGCGCCCTCGTCGACACCCTGCGCATCAGTCGGGCCGGACGCGCCCACCCTCTGCGCAGGCTGGACGGCCCGCGATCTGGCAGCCCACCTCGTCGTGCGGGAACGGCGACTGGACGCGACGCCCGGGATCATGATGCCCTTCCTCGCCGGTTACACCGCCAAGGTGCAGAACCAGTTGGCGCAGTCGAACCAGCTGGGACGACCTCGTCGAGCTGGTCGCGTCCGGGCCGCCGATCTACTCGCCGTTCAAGCTGCTCGACCCGGTGGCCAACCTGGGCGAGATGTTCATCCATCACGAGGACGTCCGCCGGGCTGCTGGGCCCGGGTGGGCGCCCAGAGTGCTCGACGAATCGACGGTCGCCGCGCTGGGCCGCCAGCTCGGTTTGCTCAGCCGCATGACGTTGCGAAAGCTGCCGGCTCAGGTCACCCTGAAAACCACCGACGGCAAGCGGATCGCCCGCGTCGGCCGAGGAGAACCCGTCACGGTGACGGGTGAGCCGCCGGAGCTGGTGTTGTTCGTCGCGGGCCGCGATGCCGTGCGGGTGGAATTCGACGGCGACGCCCAGGCCGTCGCGGCCGTCCGGGGGTCGCACCGCGGCTTGTGATCAGCGGCCGAGCAGATGCCGCAGGGTCTGCTCGAGACCCGGGTGGCGAAACCGGTGCCCGGCCTGTTGCAGCCGGGTCGGCATGCACTCGTTGATTGGCGCAGGCGAGTTCGCGTGCACCCTGCTCGCCGAGCAGCAACCGCGGCCCAAACGGCGGGACCGGCAACACCGCGGGTCGGTGCAGCACCTTCGCGAGTGTTCGGGTGTAGTCGCTGTTGCGGACCGGATCGAGCGCCACCGCGTTCACCGGGCCGGATAGCGCGGTGTCCCACAGCCCGCGGTGGTAAACGTCGACGAGGTCATCGATCCCGATGTAGGAGAACCACTGGTGCCCGTCGCCGAGGCGACCGCCGAGCCCGGCGCGGAACAGCGGAAGTTGCAGGCGCAGGGTGCCGCCCCTGGGGGATTGCACGATCCCGGTGCGCACCCGGACCACCCGGACGCCGCCGTCCTCGGCCGCCGTCGCGGCGTGTTCCCACTCGTCCACCACGTCGGCCAGGAATCCGTCGCCGCGCTCGCTGTCTTCGGTGAGTGTCTGCGTCGCCACGGTCATAGCCGTAGTACCCGATCGCCGACGCGCAGATCAGCATCTTAGGCCCGTCGGCTGACTTCGCGATCAGCTCAGCCAGCCGGCGAGTGGGACCGATCCTGCTGTCGCGGATCGCCGCCCGGTGCGACTGCGTGAAGCGTCCGGCGATGGACGCGCCCGCCAAATGAATCACCGCGTCGACACCGCTCAGCAGATCCGGATCGGGGTTGCCCGGATTCCATTGCCGTTCATCAGGTTTGGTTGCCGCGTGGCGCACCAGGTGAATCACCCGATGACCGCCGGTGGACAGGAAGGCGGTCAACGCCGACCCGACCAGCCCGGACGATCCGCTGACCGCGACCGTTATCGGCTTCAGACCCTGCGCGGCGGCGCGGCGGTGCACGGCGATGTCGTCGGCCAACTGGCGATGCCGGTAGGCGAACATCGCGCGCAGCGCGCGAGCCGGCACCGGTGTGGCGACGCGGTCGGTGATCCGGGTGCGTTCACCGTCGAGCTCCTCGAATTCGTGGGTATGCCGCCAGCGGACCGCCAGCCGGACCGGCAGCGAGGCCGGCCCATCGGTGCCGATCGTGTCGACGAAGCGTCGAGGCGGATCGTAGAAATCCGGTTGATGGTCGGCCACCCAGCGCAGACCGCCGGGAAGGCCGAGCTCAGCACGCCCGTCTTTCAATGAATCCGCTTCGGCGACGACCCGCACCGGCTGCCACGGCGGCGACAGCCGGGTGAATGCCCCGGGCCGGGTGTGCCAGTCGAACACTTCGTAGATCGGCGCGTCGATGACGCTGGAATACACAAGTCCCATTTCATCGACGGTACCGGCGGGGCCGGGTCGATTGCCCGGCTCCTCCTCGCGCCGCGCAGCGGCGCGCATCGTCGCCGGGCGTCGACTACCGATCCGGTAGCGCGTGCTCGACGATGGGTAGCCGCGGCAGCGGCTGACGTTCGCGGCGTTTGGCCGCCAGGTACACCTGCGCGGTCTCGTCGGCCACCGTGTGCCAATCGAAATCGGCGGTCAGGCGTTCACGAGCGGCCCTTGCCCGCCGCTGCGCGGCGGCCGGGTCGTCCAGCACAGCGCCGACGGCCCTGGCCAGCCCCGCCACATCGTGTGGCGGGCAGGACATCCCGGTCTCGCCGTCGATCACCGCTTCGCCGAGGCCGCCGATGTTCGATGTCACCAGCGGTGTTCCCGCCGCCGCGGCCTCCAGCGCCGCCAGACCGAACGGCTCGTAGTGGCTGGGCAGCACCGCAGCATCAGCGCGATGCAGCGCCGCCAACAGCTCGTCGTGATCGAGCCGCCCGACGAATCGGGTTGCCTTGAGCACCCGGTGTTTACGGGCCTGCCCGACGAGCCAGTCCTGTTGAGTGCCCTCGCCGGCAATGGTCAGTGTGGTGCCGGGATGGGCGCGCCTGATCCGCGGCAGTGCCGCGATTGCGTCGTGCACACCCTTCTCGTATTCCAACCGGCCGACGAACAGCAGTTCCGCCGGCCCCGTGCGGGGCGTGCGCTTCGCGAACGGCCAACGGGCCGACTCGATTCCGTTGCGGATCACGGTGACCTCGGCGAGCCCGGGCCCGAACAGCTCGGTGATCTCATCGCACATCGACGCCGAACACGCGATCAGCGAATCGGATTCGCGGACCAACCACGACTCCACGGCATGCACTTGTCGGCTCAGCGGTCCGGAGACCCAGCCGGAATGCCGACCGGCTTCTGTTGCATGAATCGTGGAAACCATTGGAACGTCGTAAAACTGAGACAGCGCGATAGCTGGATGGGCCACCAGCCAGTCGTGCGCGTGTACCACATCGGGACGCCAAGGTTGGTCGCTCGACTTGTCCTGCAGCGACAGGCCGGTGCGGACCATGGCGTGGCCCATGGCCAGCGTCCAGGCCATCATGTCGTGGGCGAAGGTGAACTCGTGCGGGTCCTGCGCGGCAGCGACGACGCGGACGTGCTCGCTGATCTCATCAGACGAGGGGTGGGTGCTCGGGTCGGTTCCCGACGGGCGGCGGGACAGCACGACAACTTCGTGCCCGGCGGCTGCCAGCGCGGTCGACAGGTGGTGGACGTGGCGACCGAGCCCACCGATCACGACCGGCGGGTACTCCCACGACACCATCAGAACTTTCATCGCGGCAGCCTGCGGGCATCCAGGGCACCGAACAGCCCGTCGGCCCGGTTCCAGCCATCGGCCAGGCGCTGGGCGACCTCCCGGCGGCCCGACGCCAGCGCGCCGGCGATCTCACGGGTGGCGTGTGCGTGCAGATGAGCCCGGTAACGGGCGTAGTCGGCGGCCGAGTCCTTGCTCACCATGAACGGCCAGTCGCTGGACACGGTAAGCAATGTCTCGCGCAGGATCTGATCGGCGATGTGGTCGCGGGGGATCGGCCCGTCCAGCGACGCGGTCTGGGCCAGCGCCTTGTCGACGGTGCTCAGCGCGGTGTCGACGACCTCGGTGTTGAGCTGCACCAAATCAGCTACCTTCTCGCCGGCCCACACCTGCCAGTCCTTGCCGGAACCCCAAGAGCTGGGCGGTAATTTGACGGCATCGCCGACGAAACCCTCGGCGACGGCGTCGCTCAGCGTGCCGACGCGCACCCCGGCCTCGGGCAACGCCCGCAGCACCCGTTCCAGCCACACCGGTCCCTCGTACCACCAGTGGCCGAACAACTCGGTGTCGAACGCGGCCACGACGTGCGCGGGCCGGCCGATGCGCTCGGATTCGGCCTGCAGCCGGCCGCGGACCACGTCGACGAAATCGTCGACGTGGCCGTCGATTGCGCGATCGGCACGTTCGGGGTCGTAGGGCGCCTTGGCGTCCGACGGCACGTTGCGGCCGGTGACCCGGGCGGGCTTCAGGCCGGTGCGGTGGTCGTAGGTGTGGAAGTCGCGGTAGGCGGCGTGGCCGGGATAGCCGGATTTCGGCGACCACACCCGGTAGCTGACCTGCAGGTCGCGTCCGAACGCGACGACGTCGGAGTCGCCGACCGGCCGGCCCAGCGCGGTGTCGCCGTGCAGCGACGGCCCGTCGACCATGAAATGGCCGACTCCGGCGGCCGCATAGTCGTGTTCCATGCCGGGGGCGTAGGCGCATTCGGGTGCCCAGATGCCAATCGGCTTGTGCGACAACCGCTGCCGGGCATCGGCCAGGCCCTCGCGCAGCGCGAACTCGCGCAGCCGCGGCGTCAGCAGCGGCTGGAAGGGATGGGCCAGCGGCCCGCCCAGCAACTCGACCGTGCCGGCGTCGATCAGCCCGCGCAGCAGCGGGCTTCCGCCATGGCGCCACCCGGTGGTGAAATCGTCGAGCGCCTGCTCGGTTTCGGCGAATTCACGAATCCCGAACGCCCGCAACGCTTCTGGTGTGCTGGACTGGTAGCCGGTTCCGACCGGTCTCCGGGGCGGACGCTGGCCGCCTCGACGGCGCGCAGTTGCCAGTTGGCCAGCCAGTGATGCATGCCGTCCAGGCAGTACGGGTCGTCGAGCTGCGCGTCACCACCGGCGTCATGCCCAGGGTGATCAGCCGACGGCGGTCCTCGCCGGCCAGTTTCCGCAGCACCCGCAGCAGCGGCAGGTAGGCCGCCGACCACGACTGGTAGAGCCATTCCTCGCCGACCGGCCAGCGGCCGTGGTGGGCCAGCCACGGCAGATGGGTGTGCAGCACCAGGGTGAACAGACCGGGCACCTGGCTACCGGTCGGCTGATTCACGGCCGCACCGCGATCGCGATCAGATCCAGGCTGTCATCGATGTCGACGTACGGTCCGGCCGGCTCGACGACATCGAAGTCGGCGGAGCTGACCGCGGCGACGTCGGCCAGCAGCTCGGCCGGCCAGGGCGCGTCGGCGACAGCCCGCGCGATCTGGGCGTCGATGATCGAGCCGCCGTGCCGGGCGTCCATTTCGGCCAGCCGCGGTCCGTGGAACACCCCGCTCATCGACATCCGACGCGAAACCCGGCGTCGACCAGCAGCCGGCGTCAGCTCGTCGGCGTTGAGCTCGCGGGTGTGGAACGGGTTGATCGGGGTGTCGCGGCCCGGGGAGAACGTGATCCGGTTCGGCGTGGACACCATCAGCAGCCCCGACGGCCGCAGCACCCGGGCGCATTCGCTGACGAACTGTGTCTGATCCCACAGGTGCTCGATGACTTGGAAGTTGACCACAACGTCGACCGAGGCGTCGGCCAGCGGCAGCTCGGCCAGGTTGCCGTGCATGACCTCCACCCGCGGGTAGCGGGCCCGCACGTGCGCCACCGTGGCCTCGTCGTAGTCCAGCGCGATCACCCGGCGCGCGACGCCGGCGATCAGGTCGGCGCCGTAGCCCTCCCCGCAGCCCGCCTCGAGCACCTCGCGGTCCGCGCAGCGCGGCGCCAACTGCTGGTAGACCACCTCGTGGCGGCGAAACCAGTAATTCTCCACGTCCAGGCCCGGGATGGTGCGCTCGCCGGTCAACGTCAAAACGGTCGTCGAGCAGGGGCGTGGGGAACGTCGGGGACAAATGCGCTCATTGCATAGGGAGGCTAACCCCTGGGGCGCGGGTTCGCGAATGGTTCACCGGGGTATCCCCGCTCGCGGGGCAGACGCGGGGAAAGAACCTGCAGGACGACCCGCTATGGTGTGAGAGCGAACCGCACAAAGTTACCCGTTAGTAACATGCGCGTGCGGGTTGCACAAGCCGTGACCTAAGTCCTGCGGCTGGCGGCTGCAGGACTCTTCCGAGGAGGACGACCGACACTCATGACGAACATCGTGGTCCTGATCAAGCAGGTCCCAGACACCTGGTCAGAGCGCAAGCTCACCGACGGCGATTGGACGCTGGACCGTGAGGCCGCCGACGCCGTGCTGGACGAGATCAACGAGCGCGCCGTCGAAGAGGCGTTGCTGATCCGGGAGAAAGAGGCCGCCGACGGCACCGAGGGATCGGTGACCGTGCTGACCGCGGGCCCGGAGCGGGCCACCGAGGCGATCCGCAAGGCGCTGTCGATGGGCGCCGACAAGGCCGTCCACCTGCTCGACGACGGCATGCACGGCTCCGACGTCATCCAGACCGGCTGGGCGCTGGCGCGTGCGCTGGGCACCATCGAGGGCACCGAGCTGGTGATCGCCGGTAACGAGGCCACCGACGGCGTCGGCGGCGCGGTGCCGGCCATCATCGCCGAGTACCTGGGCCTGCCGCAGCTGACCCATTTGCGCAAGCTGTCGGTCGACGGCGGCAAGATCACCGGCGAGCGGGAGACCGACGACGGTGTGTTCACCCTCGAGGCCATCGCTGCCCGCGGTGGTGAGCGTCAACGAGAAGATCAACGAGCCGCGCTTCCCGTCCTTCAAGGGCATCATGGCCGCCAAGAAGAAGGAAGTGACCAAGCTGACGCTGGCCGAGATCGGCGTCGAGGCCGACGAGGTCGGGCTGGCGAACGCCGGTTCGACGGTGCTAGTCGTCGACCCCGAAGCCGCCGAAGACCGCCGGTGAGAAGGTCACCGACGAGGGCGAAGGCGGCACCAAGATCGCCGAGTACCTGGTCGCTCAAAAAATCATCTGAGGAGCAGAAATCCTCCAAGACTGAAACGTAACGAAAGACACGAATAACCCATGGCTGAAGTACTTGTGCTCGTCGAGCACGCTGAAGGTGCGATGAAGAAGGTCACCGCCGAATTGATCACCGCGGCCCGCGTTTTGGGCGAGCCCGCCGCCGTCGTGGTGGGTAAGCCCGGCACCGCCGCGCCGCTCGTCGACGGGTTGAAGGCGGCCGGCGCCGCCAAGATCTACGTCGCCGAATCCGACGACGCGGAGAACTACCTGATCACCCCGGTCGTCGACGTGCTGGCCTCGCTGGCCGAATCGGCAAGCTCCGGCAGCGGTGTTGCTGGCGGCCAACGCCGACGGCAAGGAGATCGCCGGCCGGCTGGCCGCCCGGATCGGTTCCGGCCTGCTGGTCGACGTGGTCGAGGTCAAGGCCGGGCCCAAGGCAATCCACTCCATCTTCGGTGGTGCCTTCACCGTCGAGGCGCAGGCCAACGGCGACACCCCGGTGATCACCGTGCGGGCCGGCGCCGATCGAGCCGAGCCGGCCGACGGCGCCGGCGAGCAGGTCACCGTCGAGGTGCCCGAGCCCGCCGAGAACGCGGCCAAGGTCACCTCGCGGGAGCCCGCGGTCGCCGGCGACCGGCCGGAGCTCACCGAGGCCACCATCGTGGTCTCCGGTGGCCGTGGTGTGGGCAGCGCCGAAAACTTCAAGGTGGTCGAGGAATTGGCCGACTCGCTGGGCGCCGCCGTCGGCGCGTCGCGTGCCGCGGTCGACTCCGGCTACTACCCGGGCCAGTTCCAGGTCGGCCAGACCGGTAAGACGGTCTCGCCGCAGCTCTACATCGCGCTGGGCATCTCCGGGGCGATCCAGCACCGCGCCGGCATGCAGACGTCGAAGACGATCATCGCGGTCAACAAGGACGAAGAGGCGCCGATCTTCGAGATCGCCGACTACGGCATGGTCGGCGACCTGTTCAAGGTCGCGCCGCAGCTCACCGAAGCGGTCAAGGCCCGTAAGGGCTGAGTCCGGCTGGGCTCGGCAGCGACCTAGCGCGGCCAATGAGCAATCCACGCAGCGAGTTGGCCCGGGTGGCCGACGGCGCCGGTCCTGCGGCCCGCCAGGCGCAGACCGCGCTCGGCGGCGGGCCGGTGGCAACCCGGCTGCGCGCGGCGATCCTCGCGTTAGCGCGGCACCGCGGGCCGACCTCCAGCATCTGCCCCTCCGACGTGTCCCGGGCAATCGGCGGTGACAGCTGGCGTGAGCTCTCGGCGCAGAGCCGGAGTATCTCGTTCGCACTGGCGCGGAGCGGTGACGTCGAAATCACCCAGCTTGGCAACGTGATTGACCCGGACCACCCGTCGTGCGGACCCATCCGCATCCGGGCGACATCGTGATGGCGACGTGGCCGCTGTGAAGCCTTGGCCGAAACCCGATACGCCCGGCCCGGGCCAAGAGTCGGTGTGGGATTACCCTCGTCCGCCGCGGCTGGAGGACTTCACAGGCTCGATCACCGTCGAGTTGGGTGGCCAGGTGATCGCATCGACAACTCGCGCCTGGCGGGTGCTGGAAACCAGCCACCCGCCGACCTACTATCTGCCCCGCGAGGCCTTCAGCCAGGGCGTTCTGCGTCCGACCGCGGGTGGTTCCTGGTGTGAGTGGAAAGGGCAGGCCCGCTACTTCGATCTGGTGGCCGACGGGTGCGAGGCGGTGCGCGCGGCGTGGACCTATCCGCAGCCGAGTCGAGATTTCGCGCCTATCGCGGGTGCCGTCGCGGTGATGGCGGCAGCCGTGGACCGCTGCACGGTCAACGGTGAGGAAGTGATTCCGCAACCGGGAGGCTTCTACGGCGGCTGGATCACCAGTTGGATTGTCGGGCCTTTCAAGGGAATTCCGGGGTCCATGGGCTGGTGATGCTACGGCGCGTGTCCACCGAGCCGTTGCTGTTGCTCGACCACGTCATCCAGATCCCGTAACCGTCGCAGCCCGGCCAGCGGTTGGTTCATCCGCCGGTTGCCGGCAAGGTATTTCGCGTTGCGGTCGAGGAACCACCAGTAGCCGCCGGTGAACGGGCAGGCGTTCTGGCCCACCCGCTCGCCGGGCCGATACCGGCACTGGCCGCAGTAGTCGCTCATCCGATTGATTTACGCGCCTCCTGCGGCGTACGGCTTGGTCGCCATCAGCCCGCCATCGGCGTGCTGGGACATGCCGACGACGTTGGCGACCATCACCCAGTCGTAGCCGTCGACGAAGCATCGGTGGAACCAGTCGGTGACCGCGGCGGGATTCCAACCGCGTTGTAGCGCGTAGTTGGACAACACCATCAGCCGCGGAATGTGGTGCACCCAGCCGTGATCGCGGACCTGCGCGAGCACATCTTTCAGGCAGCGCGCGTCGACGGCGTCGGCGTCCAGATCGGTGAACCACTGGGCAACCGGGCGCGCGCGTTGAGCGCATTGCGGCGGCGGTATTTCGGGCCGAAATGCCAGTAGACATGCCAGATGTAGTACGCCACCCGATCAACTGGCGGATGTAGCCTTCCACGCTGCCCAGCGGCGCGCGCCCGGAGCGGTAAGCGTCCTCGGCTGCGTATGCGCAGTCGAGGGGATCCAGCAACCCGAGATTCATCGGCGCCGACAACAAACTGTGTGCCATGAATCGATCGCCGCTGAGCATGGCATCCTCATGAGGTCCAAAGTACGGCAACCGATCTCGCAGGAACACTGTAAGCGCAGCCTGCGCCTCGGCTGCGGTGACGGCGAATTCCCGCGGGCCGTCGCGGCCGACAAACTCCACGCCGTCGCGTTCCCAGCGGTCGAGGTCTGCGCGGACCTTCTCGTCGATCTCGTCTTCTTCGGGCCGCCACGGCGGCGGAACCCCCAATGCATCGGCGTCAGCCGGCGCAGGTTCACGATTGTCCGCGTCGAAGTTCCACCGTCCCTCGGCAGGTTGATCCCCGTCCATCAACAGGTCGAACCGTTGTCGGGCGTCGCGGTAGAAGTTCTCCAGCTTCAGCGTGCGGTGTCCCTGGGCCCACTCGTCGAATGTTGTTCGATCAGTGCAGAAGCCGCGGGCAGGCACCACGTCGATGGTCGGTATCGACCGCACGAACTGGTCGGCCGCCCACGACGTCGGCTGGCACACGCTGAGCCGGTCGCCGACCTGATCGAGCGCCTCCCGATAGGTGTGGGTCTGCAGGAAGACGGCCTGATCGCCGAGTTCGGCCGCGCGGTGGCGCAAGGCTGACAGCACCAGATGCGCCTTGCGGCGGTGGAATCTGCGGCGTTCGAACACCGCCCGCGACTCGACCAGCAACACCGGCTGGTCGGTATCGTCGAGAAAGTGCGGGCCCAGTTGGCCGGCAAAACACCAACGCCGGGTCGTTTCAGGCATCGTCGGCTTCTAGGACCACCATGGCCCGCGCACCTATCCACACCGTACTGCCGACCGGGATCGGTTCTGAATTCGGCGTTGCGGCAGCGGTGTCGACGACGGGCACCCACGCTCGGCCGAACTCTTCTGGTGGCAAGGTGAACTCGATCGGCTCGTGGTGCGCGTTGAAGCACAACAAAAACGAATCGTCGGTGACGCGCTGTCCGCGGGGGTCCAGGTCGGGGATGCCCAAGCCGTTCAAATAGACCGCGACCGATTTACCGAAACCCGAATCCCAGTCTTCGTCGTTCATTTCGGAGCCATCCGGGCGGAACCACGAGATATCGGGTTGGCCCTCCGTACCGCGGCGGCGTACCGGCACCCCTTTGAAGAACCGACGGCGGCGAAACACCGGATGCGCGGCCCGCAGGGCGGACACCGACCGGGTGAACTCCATCAGTTCGACGTCAGCCTTGTCCCAATGCACCCAGGTGATCTCGTTGTCCTGGCAGAAGCCGTTGTTGTTGCCGCCTTGACTGCGGCCGAGTTCGTCGCCGTGCGAGATCATCGGAACTCCCTGCGACAGCAGCGTTGTCGCGAGGAAGTTGCGCTGCTGACGGGCGCGCAGCGCGTTGACCTCCGGATCGTCGGTTGGACCTTCGACACCGCAGTTCCAGGATCGGTTGTTGCTCTCGCCGTCGTTGTTGTCTTCTTCGTTGGCCTCGTTGTGCTTTTCGTTGTAGCGAGACCAAGTCGCGCAGCGTGAAGCCGTCGTGCGCGGTGACGAAATTGATCGACGCCACCGGGCGCCGCGCGGTGTGACTCGTAGAGGTCGGCCGAGCCGGTCAGCCGGGAGGCGAACTCGCCGAGCGTCGCCGCCTCGCCGCGCCAGTAGTCGCGAACCGTGTCGCGGAACTTGCCGTTCCACTCCGTCCATTGCGGCGGGAAATTGCCGACCTGGTAGCCGCCCGGGCCGACATCCCAGGGCTCGGCGATCAGCTTGACCTGACTGACCACCGGATCCTGTTGCACCAGTTCGAAAAACGCTGACAGGCGGTCGACATCGTAGAATTCGCGGGCCAGTGTCGACGCGAGGTCGAAGCGGAAGCCGTCGACATGCATCTCGGTCACCCAGTACCGCAGCGAATCCATGATCAGTTGCAGCGTGTGCGGGTGCCCGACGTTGAGGCTGTTGCCGGTGCCGGTGTAGTCCATGTAGTACTGCCGGTCGTCGTCGACCAGCCGGTAGTAGGCGGCGTTGTCGATGCCGCGCATCGACAGCGTCGGGCCCAGGTGGTTGCCCTCGGCGGTGTGGTTGTAGACGACGTCGAGGATGACCTCGATGCCCTCCTCGTGCAGGGCCCGGACCATGGTCTTGAACTCCTGCACCTGCCCGCCCGGACGTGGTGCTCGAGGAGTACTTGAAGTCGGGGGCCAAGAAGCCGATTGTGTTGTAGCCCCAGTAGTTCGACAGGCCCTTGTCCACCAGCGTGGAGTCGTTCGCGAAGTGGTGCACCGGCATCAGCTCGATCGCGGTGACGCCCAGACTCTTCAGATGCTCGATGATGACCGGATGCGCGATGCCGGCGTAGGTGCCGCGCATGCCGCTCGGGAATGTCGGGGTGCAGCTGGGTCAGCCCCTTGACGTGTGCCTCGTAGATAACCGTGTCGGCGTACTCGTGGCCGCGGCGGGCGGTCGTTGCCCCAGTCGAAGAACGGGTTGATCACCACCGACTTCGGCATGTGCGGCGCGGAGTCGTCGTCGTTGCGGCTGTCGGGGTCGCCGAAGTTGTAAGCTGAACAGCGCCTGGTGCCACTCGAAGTTGCCGTCGATCGCCTTCGCGTACGGGTCGATCAGCAGCTTGTTCGGGTTGCACCGGTGCCCGGCGGCCGGGTCGTAGGGCCCGTGCACCCGGTAGCCGTAACGCTGACCCGGTTCGACTGCCGGCAGAAAGCCGTGCCAGATGAAGCCGTCCACCTCGTTCAGCGGCACTCTGGACTCGGCGCCATCGGCGTCGAAGAGGCAGAGCTCCACCCTCTCGGCGACCTCGCTGAACACCGCGAAGTTGGTGCCGCGACCCGTCGTAGGTGGCGCCCAGCGGATAGGCCTTTCCTGGCCACTGCTCCGTGGCGGCGCCGCCCGCTGCGGGTCGACCGAATCGACGTTTCCGTCACAGCGCCCTCTTTCGCTTGTTGGCCGGGTGAAGACGGCCTGACCCCAACCTGAAATGCACGCTGGGGGATACCCGCCGGGCGGCGGATCACACCTGAGGTCGGTGGATTCGCGGTGCTCACCATGTGGGCGGGGTGCGATCGACGGCGAACCGGCGATCGCAGGAGTGGAGCTGGTATCCACTCGCGCTAAACTAATCGAACGATCGATTAATTAGCCGTCGACTCTGGAGGTGTGGTGCACGTTGCGGTAACCGGCCCCGCTCAAGGCAACAGGCGCTTGCGCCGATCGGCGACGACGAAAAGGGCGGTCCGATCACAGCAACTCGTCGGGCAGATCCGCGACGGGCGCACCGAAGTCGTCATCAACCCGCTGATGGGTGGCCTTTCGCCGCACGATGGCTGGAATATCCTCCGGCTGCTCCGCGAGCAGGTGCTGCCCGAAATCGTGGAGACGTCGATGTGCGCGCCGGCGGAGCGGTCATGACGATCACCGCACAGTTGGGCCGCCCGGTCGGCGCCGACGGGGAGCAGACCCGGCGGCGAATCCTCGACGCGGCCATGCGCTGTGTCGCCGAAAACGGCTACTCGCAAGCGTCGATCCGGGAGATCGCGCGGGCCGCCGAGATCACCAGCGCCAGCCTTTACCACTACTTCCCGAACAAGTCGGAACTGTTGAAAGCCACCGTCAAGGAGATCGAGGAGACCGCACTGCCCCGGTTGCGCGCAGCCGGCCAGCGCGGCGGCGACGTCGTCGATCGCCTAGAGGCGGTGCTGGACGAGTCGGGCCGGTTGATGCGCGAGCATCCGCACCTGGCCGCCTTCGAGCGGGCCACCCGCGCCGACGGGGCGGCCTTCGTGCGGCGCGGTGACCCCCATCGGGTGGGCTTCAAAGTGTTGCGCGACATCATCGCCGACATCGTCGACGACGGGCTGCGGCGCGGCCGGTTGGCCGACGACACCGATCCTGCCGGGACCGTCGAGGCGATCTATGCGCTGACCCGCGGTCTGACCGAGCAAGCAGCCAACCTGCCGCCCGAGGCCTATTACGCCACTTTACGGTCGGCCAAACAGCTGATCCGCGGCACATTGTTCGGCAAGACGACTAAATCGTCACGCGCACAATCGCACTGAGGAGCCCAACCTATGGTCTGCCCGAACCTGCCAGCCGGCTTCGACTTCACCGACCCGGACATCTATGCGGCACGGCTGCCCGTCGATGAGCTGGCTGAGCTACGCCGGACCGCACCGATTTGGTGGAACGACCAGCCGATCGGCAAGGGCGGCTTCAACGACGGCGGTTTCTGGGTGGTCACCAAACATAAAGATGTGAAGGAAGTTTCGCTGCGCAGCGACGTGTTCTCCACCTACCAGAACACCGCACTCCCGCGGTATCCCGATGACGTCAAGCGGGAGAACATCGACGCGGCGCGTGCGTCGATACTCAACACCGACGCGCCGCATCACACCCGGCTGCGGAAGATCATCTCCCGCGGATTCACTCCGCGCGCCGTCGGACGCCTGCGCGGCGAACTGGACGAACGTGCGCAAAGCATCGCCAAAACCGCAGCCGTCCACGGTTTCGGTGATTTCGTCGAGCAGGTGTCCTGCCAGTTGCCGCTGGAGGCGATCGCCGGGCTGCTGGACGTGCCGCTGCAGGACCGCGAAAAGCTGTTCCGCTGGTGCAACGAAATGACCGGTAGCGAAGACCCCGAATACGCGGACATCGACGGTCAAGCGTCGTCGGTGCAGGTGCTGACCTACGCCATGCAGCTGGCCGACATCAGGGCCAAGAGTCCCGGCGACGATATCGTTACCACGCTGATCAACGCCGACATCGACGGCGAGAAGCTCTCCGACGACGAATTCGGCTTCTTCGTCCTCACGCTCGCCGTCGCGGGCAACGACACGACGCGTCACTCCATAACCCAGGGCATGATGGCGTTCAACGAGTTTCCCGATCAGTGGGCGCTGTTCAAACGCGAGCGGCCAGAGACCGCGGCCGATGAGATCGTGCGCTGGGCCACTCCGGTCACCGCTTTTCAGCGCACGGCGCTGGAGGACAGCGAACTGTCCGGGGTGCGGATCAAAAAGGACCAGCGGGTCGTGATGTTCTACCGCTCAGCAAATTTCGACGACGAAGTGTTCGATGATCCGCACACCTTCAACATCATGCGTGATCCCAACCCGCATGTCGGGTTCGGTGGCACCGGCGCGCACTACTGCATCGGGGCGAACCTGGCCCGGATGACGATCAACCTGATCTTCAACGCCATTGCCGACCACATGCCGGACCTCACGCCGATCTCGGCCCCCGAGCGGTTGCGTTCGGGCTGGCTGAACGGGATCAAGCACTGGCAGGTCGATTACGCCGGGGGGGCGCGAGCTGCCCGGCCGGACGCTGAACAGTCCGATGGCACATAACCGCGCATCCGTCAGCGGGTTGCTCTTCAGGATTGGCGACGAATGCTGGGCGCTGTGGCAATTGGCGCGAGCCGGTGTCTTGACCCCGCTATCGGTGCGCGGCCTGTGCCGGATATCGCGCGCGATGCGCGATTACGGACCCATGGGTGGCGCGGTGCGGATGGCCGCAGTCCGCCACCATGACCGCGTCGCGCTGATCGACGACCGTGGCTCATTGACATTCGCCGACGTCGACGCTCGGTCGAACGCGGTGGCCAACGCGTGGCGGAGTCGTGGTCTTCGCGCCGGCGACGGTGTCGGTATCGTCGTTCGCAATCATCGAGGATTTCTCGATGCGTTATTCGCCGCCGCCAAAAGTGGCGTACGGATTGTGCTGCTCAACACCGACTTCGGCGGCGCCCAGCTTACCGAGGCAATCCGCCGCGAGGGTGTGGATTTGCTTGTGCACGACGCGGAGTATTCCGATGTGATTGCCGGCGTTGATGTTCGGCTGGGCCGCATGACGGCGTGGAGTGCCACACCAATCGCTAACAGCCTCGAGGCGGTGATTCACGAGGGCGACCCATCACCACCACCCAGGCCCGGGGCAGAGCCGAAACTGGTCATCTTGACCAGCGGTACCACCGGAACGCCCAAAGGCGCACGGCGTTCGGAGCCAAACTCGCTGATGCCTGCCGGTGGCCTGCTGAGCAAAGTGCCATTTCGCGCTCGGGAGGTGACCGAGTGCTGTGTGCCGCTGTTCCATGCGTTGGGCTTCGGCCATCTCATGCTGGCCCTGCTCTTTGGGTCGACACTGGTGGTGCGGCGCCGTTTTGACCCGCGACGCACGATCGACAGTCTGTCCGAGCACCAGGCGACGGCGATGATCGCCGTACCGATCATGCTGCGGCGCATGATCGACCTTGGCCCCGCGGCCCGGACCAGACGAAATCTCGCGGCGCTCCGCATCATCTTCGTAGCCGGCTCGTCACTGGGAGCCGGTCTGTGCACGGAAGCGAGGAAGGTTTTCGGTTCGGTCGTCTACAACATGTACGGCTCGACCGAGGTCGCATACGCCACCATAGCTACTCCGGAAGATCTTGCCGCGGAGCCTAATTGCGTGGGAAAGGTGGTGCCCGGCGCCGTCGTCAAGCTATTTGATGCCGATGGCAGCGAGGTGCCTGCGGGCGCACTAGGGCGAATCTTCGTGGCCAACGGAATCCAATTCGACGGGTACACCGACGGCGGCACCAAGGAATCGATCGACGGCCTGATCGCGACCGGCGACATCGGTCACTTCGATGTCGCCGGCCGATTATTCGTCGACGGCCGAGCCGACGACATGATCGTCTCCGGTGGCGAGAACGTGTTCCCCGCCGAGGTGGAAGAGGCGTTGGCCGATCATCCCGACATCCTCGATGCTGCGGTCATCGGGGTGCCCGACGACGAGTATTGGCAGCGTCTGCGAAGTTTCGTCACGATGCGGCCGGGGGCGTCGCTCACCGAGGGTGACGTCAAAGAATACGTCCGCCAACGGCTGGCACGGTTCAAAGTCCCACGCGACGTTCGCTTCGTCGACGCGGTTCCGCGCAATCCCACCGGCAAGGTTCTTCGTCGGCTCCTGGACGCCACGTCCTCGGAGGCTCTCAGTTAACCCGCGGGCGTTGCCTTGCGGCGAGGTTTGCAGACGCTGTGCGCCGCGCTGCTTGGGCGCTGGCCCGCGTGGCGCGCGCTATCTCCCGGGTGCGGCGCGCCGCCGCCATCGCACTGCTCAGATCGGGCGCGGGCACCGTCTCATCGGCGGCTCGGCGTCTGGTGCGGGAGCGGTGGGCTTTCTGGCGGCAGGCGCTACAGCAGTAGACCGCGTCGACGCGGCCGTAGAACGCTACGCCACATTCCCAGCACTGCAGTCGGCAAGCGGACATAACGTGATATTACAGGTATCCGTAACGCGAGATACCTGTTTCTATGAGGCATATTTGCACTATCAGAACATTAAGTGAGCTGCAGCTATATGTGAAAGACTTAGACCTGACTGGTTGACACCGCAAACTTTCTGGCCACCCGGGGGGTGTGTAGGAAGCTCAGGTGAGCGGCTCGACTTCGGGTCGCCGGCAACCAGTCAGCGAAGGTCGGGTGACAAGGTACGTGGGTGAATCGGCTTTCGGGCTGCGCCGACCCGACTATTTGAGCCGGATGCATGAGCAGCTCGAGGAGCTGGTCGCTGACCGGGAGCAGATGGGGCAGCTGCTGCAGGTAGCGATCGAGATCGGTTCGGACCTCGAACTGGACGCGACCTTGCACCGCATCGTCGGGGCGGCGATGAGCATGACCGGAGCCCGCTACGGGGCGATCGGAGTCTGGCGGTCCAACGGAACCCTGGCGTCATTCGTGCACGAGGGGATGGATCCCGACACGAGGCGGCTGGTCGGTCATCTGCCGGCGGGTAAGGGTGTGCTGGGCGTGCTTCGCGACCGCACCGAGCCGCTGCGCCTGACGGACCTGACCGACCATCCGGCCAGCGCTGGATTCCCCGAACACCATCCGCCGATGCGGGCCTTTCTGGGAATGCCGGTCATCATCCGCGGCGCGGTGTACGGCAGCTTGTATGTCAGCGACGACCGGCCCGAGCATGCCTTCGCTGAGGCCGACGAGATCACGGTACGAGCGCTCGCCTCGGCGGCATCGGTGGCCATCGACAACGCCCGGCTGTTTGACCGGGTCCGCGCGGGCGCGCGCTGGACCAGCGCCAGCCGCGAAATCACCACCGCCCTGCTCTCCGAGGCCCACCCGCATCAGCGGCCGTTGCAGCTGATTGCCGAACGCGCCGCCGAGCTGACCGAAGCCGAGCAGGCGATCGTGCTCGTTCCGCCCGATCCTGACCAGCCCGTCGACGAGGTGGAACACCTGATCGTGTCCGCAGCCGTCGGTGTGCACGCCGACGACGTGCTCGGACAAGAGATTCCGGTGAAAGGCTCCACCACCGGTGAGGTATTTCGGTCCGGCGAATCCGTCGTGACCGAGACGTTTCGCCGTCCCATCCCTGCGTTCACCGATGTCGGCGAACGACCCGCCATCGTGGTGCCGCTGAGATCCCAACAGCAGCGAGTTGGTGTACTCGTGGTGGCCCGCAGCACCGCCGCGCCGCCGTTCGACGTCGACTACCTCGAAATGGTCAGCGACTTTGCCGATCACGCCGCGATCGCCCTCACGCTGGCCGCTGCACGGCGGTACGCGCGGGAACGGACTGTGTTAGCCGATCGGGAACGCATCGCCCGTGATATGCACGACCAGATCATCCAGCGGGTATTCGCCGTTGGCTTGGACCTGCATGGTGTCATCGGCCGCCTGAACTCGCCGGAACTCGCGGCGCGGGTAACCAGATCAGTCGACGAATTACAGGCCGTCATCGACGACATCCGCCGCACCATCTTCAATCTGCAGCATCCGCTGGCCGGGCAGCACAATTTCGGCCAGCGCATTCGGGGCGTGGTCGCGCGTCTCACCGACGACCGTGACGAGGCCATCACATTGCACATGGCGGGACCGATGACGGCCGTGGGCGACGAACTCGCCGAGCACGCCGAAGCCGTTGTCATCGAAGCGCTGAGCAACGCGGTGCGGCATTCCGGGGCGGCCACCATCACCGTCGCGGTCAGTGTGACCGACGAATTGCTTATCGAGATCACCGACGACGGGCGCGGAATTCCCTGCGGCAACCAGCGCCACAGCGGACTGGCCAATATGGTCCAGCGTGCCAACGACCGTGCCGGCCAATGCACCATCGCCAGTCCACTAACCGGCGGCACCCACGTCCGGTGGAGCGCGCCACTGCAGGACGCGTAGTCGCCAGGGACCGCGAGCTACGACGCTCAGGCCGGGACCTGGTCGGCGCTGAAGTCTGCGATCAGCGAGTCAATGGTGATCTCGGCGACGACATTCATGTCGGCATCGTAGATCTCGTACAGAAGCCCGCTGGGCGAGTCGGGCCGGGCGCCGAAATACACCAAACCGCCGTCCTTGCCGCCGCGCTCCAGGTGCGGCTTTTGGTCGTTGCCGGTCAACGCGTAATCGCCGGCGCGGCGGAATCGGTGGTTGCTGATCGAGCCGTCTTGCTCGACGTCCCACAGGTGCTGCTCGCCGGCGAGAACGATGACACTGGTCGTCGCGGCGTGACGGTGGATCGGGCAGTGGCCGCCGTCGCCTTGCCAACGCACCACCATGTCAAGGGTTTTGGCGTCGCGGTCGTAGCCCAGGATCGTGTAGTCGTGCCGGATCTTGTACTTCGATCCCGGTCGTCCGGTGACTTCTTTCCACCAGTAGCGCGAGGCATCGAACGTCCCGTCGATCATGTTGCAACCGCCTGTCATCGAGGTGAGAGCGACGCAGCCTGGACGTGGAGGCCGTCGAGTGTGCCTGCGGCCCGCCACGCTTGAAGGATGTCGGCGTATTCGGTTGGGCTGCCGAAGAAGAAGCTGTCCTGGTTCAACCGCGCATCCGCGTGGCCTTCGCGGTTGTAGTAGCCGGGAGTGCATGACTCGCGTCGGCCGGCGATCACACCGGAGCGTTCGACGACGGTGTCGACCCAGGCTGCCTCGGCGTCGAGGGCGGCCTCCACCTCGCGGGCGCCGTGCTGCAAGCGCCCACGCGATCACCCAGGCGATGTGGCGGGATTGGGTGTCGATGAGGTAGGGGAAGTTCACCGTGAAGCCGGACTGGGCGATGCTTTCGATGAAGCAGTTCGGAAAGCCGTTGACGTGCAGGCCGTGCAGCGTTCGAACGCCGTCGGCCCACTTGTCGGTGAGGGTCAAGCCGTCGCGGCCGATGACTTCGAACCCGGTGCGCTGCGAGTAACTGGTGCCGACCTCGAAGCCGGTGGCGAAAATCAAGCAGTCCAAAGGGTATTCGACACCGTCGACGACGACGCCGTTGTGGGTGATCTGCTCGACTCCCCGGCCGTGGGTATCGACCAGGGTGACGTTGTCACGGTTGAACGCCTGCAGGTACTCGTCGTGGAAGCAGGGCCGCTTGCAGTAGTACCCGTACCACGGCTTAAGCGCCTCGGCGGTGGCCGCGTCGGTGACGATCTCATCCACTCGCGCCCGGATCTCCTCCATCTTGGCGAAGTCGGCCAGTTCGGCGGCGTTGGGCCCTGCGTCGTTCACGATCGGCATCTTTTTGGTGAGGCTGGTCCACGCGTCGTCGACCAAGTCCTCGTCGGCCGCACCACCCGCGGTCAGGATTTGGAAGTTCTCCATGCGTCGCTGTTGCCAACCGGGCTGCAGCGACGCCGCCCACTCGGGCTCGGTCGGCTGATTGGCCCGCACGTCGACCGTTGACGGCGTGCGCTGAAAGACGAACAGCCGATGCACAGATTCGGCCAGCCGCGGCACGCACTGAATCGCCGTGGCACCGGTTCCGATGATGCCGACGCGCTTGTCGGACAACCCGGCAAGGTCGGCGCCGGTGTATTCGTAGTCCCAGCGGCTGGTGTGGAAGGCATGACCACTGAACGTTGTAATACCGGTTATTCCAGGAAGTTTCGGCTTTTGCAGGTAGCCATTCGCCATCGCCACGAACCGGGCGCGCATCTCGTCGCCGCGGTCGGTGGAGATCAACCAGCGGGAAGTGTCAGGTTCCCAACGGATTTCAGTCACCTCGGTCTGCAGGCACGCATTGCGGTACAAGTCGTAGTGCTCGGCGATGCGGCGACAGTGCGCGAAGATTTCCGCGCCTTTGGCGTACTTCTCCGTCGGGATATAGCCGAGCTCCTCGAGCAACGGCATATAGACGTAGGACTCGACGTCACAGGCGATTCCGGGGTAACGATTCCAATACCAAGTCCCGCCGACATCGGCTGCCTTGTCGATCAACCGGACATTGTCGACGCCGAGCTGCTTGCACCGTGCCCCGATCAGCAACCCGCCGAAGCCCGCTCCGACGACCGCGACGTCGACCTCGTCGGTGATCGGGTCGCGGGTGAAGTCGGGATCGGCCCACGGATCGTCGGCAAAACGGCTGAATGCGCCGTCAACCTGGACGTACTGGGAGATCCCGTCGGCGCGCAGGCGGCGCTGGCGTTCCTGCGCGTACTTGGCGCGCAGCGCGTCGGGATCGAACGTCGTGCCGTCGACGTCAGCCATGAGCGTCGCCTCCGGCCGGTGCGCCCAGGCCATGACGTATCAGGCCCAGATACGCGTCGACGATCTCTTCCTCGTGCCCCATTTCCACCAGGTCTTCGAGGAATCGACGGGCGCCCACCAAGAAGTGGGCCTGCGCAGCGATCTCGGCGTCATCCATCGGCCGCACCGAGCCGTTCGCGATGCCCTCGCGCAACCGCGAGGAAAGCAGCTCGACCCACGCCGTGATGCCTTGCCGGTAGAGCTCGGGCTCGAAGAATTTGATCTCGTCGACCAACCGGATGTGTGCGGGGTTGTCGCGCACGTAGTCAACGTAGGCCAGCAATTCGATCCGATGACGGTCGAAGAAGTCACCCGTGTGCTCGGCATCGACGGCGGGCAACCTGGCGGAGTAATCTGCGAGCAGCTTGCGGATCATCGCGCGCAGCAACTCGGCCCGAGAGCCGAAGTGATAGTGCAGGTTACCCACCGCGGTGTTTGCCCGGGCGGCGATGCCGGTCACCGACGCCCGGTGCAGGCCGCGTTCGCTGGCCTCGGCCAGCGCGGCATCCAAAATCAACGCCCGCGTGCGATGACGCTTGGCGTATCCGCCGCTCGGAACCTCGGCGGACGACTTGCCCTCATACGCCATGACGGAATACTGGACCAGTTTTCAAAAATTGGCAATGCCGTGGGCGAGCAGGCATGCCAAACCGGGTCGCTTCCACATTTCGTCACCTGACGTGCATGAACACGTCAACGCGGCGATGCCGATTCGCTGACCGATACCGCGACGGTGGTGGCATGAGCACTCCGTCGGTCCTCATACCCGCTGACAAGCCCGCCTCGGGGCCGCCCTCGGCCGCCGAGCCGCGGTACTCGTTACTGCTGTCCACCGATTCCGCGCTGATCGAGTCCGCGCAGCGGCTGCGCTACGACGTTTTCAGCAACGAGCCGGGCTTCACGCTGACCGGGCCGGACGCCGGCCTTGACGTTGACCGATTCGACGAGCACTGTGACCACTTGCTGGTGCGCGAGGAGAACTCGGGCGAGCTGGTCGGTTGTTACCGGATGCTGTCGCCGACCGGCGCCATCGCGGCCGGAGGGCTTTATAGCGCAACGGAATTCGACATCCGGGCGCTGGATTCGCTGCGGCCGTCGCTGGTGGAGATGGGACGCGCGGTGGTTCGCAGTGATCACCGCAATGGCGCCGTCGTGCTGCTGATGTGGGCGGGCATCCTGGCTTACCTCGATCGATGCGGCTACGACTACGTGACCGGCTGCGTGTCGGTTCCTGTGGCGAGCGACGGCGAACCGCCGGGCACCCAGATTCGCGGCGTGCGTGACTTCGTGCTGCGCCGCCATGCCGCCGAGCCCCAGTACCGGGTGCATCCGCACCGGCCGGTGATCATCGACGGACGGTCCCTCGACGAGATCGCAGCACCTCCGCGACCGACGATCCCGCCGCTGATGCGCGGCTACCTGCGGCTGGGTGCGCGGATATGCGGTGAGCCGGCCCACGATGCCGACTTCGGCGTGGGCGACTTCCCCGCGCTGCTGGACAAGCGTCACGCCGACACCCGTTACCTGCGCCGACTCCGGTCGGTGACGGCGGCCACCGAGGCGGCGGGCATGGTGGCCTGATGGACCGCCCGGACGCGCCCGAGCACGCCTGGCTGCCGCGGGCATCGTGCGACACCAGTTGTCTGCGGGCCGGCGGCTCGGAAGCGTCCCGCCGGTTGATCGTCGCGCTGCGAGTCACGCTGCGGGTCAGCCTGGGGCTGCTGCTGGCGCCGGCGCTGCTGCTGGTCGCGCTACCGCTGCCGGGCCGATCGCAGGCCAAGCGGGTTTACTGTCGACTGTTGCTGTGGTGTCTCGGCGTGCGGATCGCGGTGTCGGGCGGCCCGATTCGCAACCTGCCCGGCGTGCTGGTGGTCAGCGACCACGTGTCATGGCTGGACATCGTGACGATCGCCGCGGTGCTTCCGACAGGCCGGTGGCGGACGGCGCCCGCGTCGTTTGTCGGCCGCGCCGACGTGGCCGCCAATCTCGCCGTGCGGATGATGGCGTGCATCATCAAGGTCATCCCGATCGAGCGGGCCAGCCTGCGCCAGCTGCCCGGCGTCGTCGACGCCGTCGCCGCCCGGCTGCGCGCCGGTCAGACGGTGGTGGCTTTCCCCGAGGGCACCACCTGGTGCGGTCTGGCCAATCGGGCGGTTCTATCCGGCGATGTTCCAGGCCGCGGTCGACGCCGGCCGACCCGTGCAGCCGCTGCGGCTGCGCTATCACCACCGCGACGGCAGGGTCTCGACCGTGCCGGCCTACATCGGCGACGACACGCTGTTGCGGCTCGATCGGTCGGTTGCTGGTCGCCCGCCGCACGGTGGCCCGGGTCTACGTCGAGTCTCTGCAGCTGCCCGGTGACGATCGGCGCGAGCTGGCCCGTCGCTGCCAGGCCGCGATTCGGGTGACGGCGACGTCGCACCCCGGTCATGGGCAGCGTCAGCCCGTGCTGGCCTCCTGACCACTGGGGCGGCCTCGGTATCCTGGGCGGGTCATGGTCTACCTCGATCACGCCGCCACCTCCCCGATGTACCCCGCTGCCATCGAGGCGATGACGGCTGCGCTCAGCACGGTGGGTAACGCCTCCTCGCTGCACACCACGGGCCGGGCCGCGCGCCGCCGAATGGAAGAATCTCGCGAGTTGATCGCGGCCAAGCTCGGCGCGCGTCCCTCCGAGGTGATCTTCACCGCCGGCGGCACCGAGAGCGACAATCTCGCCGTCAAGGGGATCTACTGGGCGCGCCGCGATGCCGAACCGCGCCACCGGCGCATCGTCACCACCGCGGTGGAACACCATGCCGTGCTGGACGCGGTGAACTGGCTGGCCGACCACGAAGGCGCCGAGGTGACCTGGTTGCCCACCGCCGCCGACGGGTCGGTGTCCGCCGCCGCGCTGCGTGACGCGCTGCAGCGCCACCAAGACGATCGGGACGTCGCGCTGGTCTCGGTGATGTGGGCCAACAATGAGGTCGGCACCATCATGCCGATCGACGAACTCGCCGCGGTCGCCGCTGAATTCGACGTTCCGATGCACAGCGACGCGGTTCAGGCGGTGGGACAGCTGCCGGTCGTCTTCGGCGCCGGGCAGCTGTCCGCGATGAGCGTGGCCGCCCACAAGTTCGGCGGGCCACCCGGTGTGGGCGCGCTGTTGCTGCGCCGCGACGTCGGCTGTGCGCCGTTGTCGCACGGCGGCGGTCAGGAGCGCGACATTCGTTCCGGCACTCCCGATGTCGCCGGTGCCGTCGGGATGGCGACCGCGCTGCAGCTGGCCGTGGACGGGCTGGAGGCCAACAGCGCGCGGCTGCGGCTGCTGCGCGACCGTCTGATCGACGGGGTGCTGGCAGGTGTGGAGGACACTCGCCTCAACGGTGTCGCGGGGCCGCGCCGGCTACCGGGCAACGCGCACTTCACCTTCGACGGGTGCGAAGGCGATGCGCTACTGATGTTGTTGGACGCCAACGGAATCGAATGCTCAACCGGGTCGGCGTGCACTGCCGGAGTGCCACAGCCGTCGCATGTGCTGCTGGCGATGGGCGCCGACGCCGCCAGTGCCCGGGGGTCGCTGCGATTGTCGTTGGGGCACACCAGTGCCGAGGCCGATGTCGACGCCGCACTGCGGGTGCTGCCGGGTGCGGTGGCCCGCGCCCGGCAGGCTGCGCTGGCTGCCGCGGGGGCGACGCGATGAAGGTCCTCGCCGCGATGAGCGGCGGCGTCGATTCGTCGGTCGCCGCCGCCCGGATGGTGGACGCCGGACACGACGTGGTCGGCGTGCATCTGGCGCTGTCGCAGGCTCCGGGCACCTTGCGCAGCGGCTCGCGGGGATGTTGCTCCAAAGAAGACGCCGGCGATGCTCGCCGGGTCGCTGATGTGCTCGGAGTCCCGTTCTATGTATGGGATTTTGCGGACAAGTTCAAAGAAGACGTGATCGACGACTTCGTGTCGTCCTACGCCCGCGGGGAGACCCCGAATCCGTGTGTGCGGTGCAACGAGCGGATCAAGTTCTCGGCGCTGGCGGCCCGCGCGTTGGCGTTGGGTTTCGACGCGGTGGCCACCGGCCACTACGCCCGGCTGTCTGACGGGCGGCTGCGTCGGGCCGTCGACCGCGACAAGGACCAGTCCTACGTGCTGGCAGTGTTGACGTCCGGCCAGTTGCACCATGCCGCGTTCCCGATCGGGGACACTCCCAAGTCGCAGATCCGCGCCGAGGCGGCGCGCCGCGGCCTGGCGGTCGCCGATAAGCCGGACAGCCATGACATCTGCTTCATCCCGTCCGGCGATACCCGCGCTTTCCTGGGGGCCCGGATCGGGGTGCGCCGCGGCTCGGTCGTCGATCAGCGCGGGACCGTGCTGGCCAGCCATGACGGTGTGCACGGTTTCACCATCGGCCAGCGCAAGGGGCTCGGCATTGCCGGTCCGGGGCCGGACGGCCAGCCGCGCTATGTCACCGCGATCGACGCCGACAGCGCGACCGTGCAGGTCGGCTCCGTCGCCGACCTGGATGTCCGGCAGCTGACCGGACAGCAGCCGGTCTTCACCGCGGGGACGCCACCGGTCGGACCCGTCGAGTGCGCGGTGCAGGTGCGTGCGCACGGCGAGGCCGTCGACGCGGTTGCCGAGTTGACGGGCGACGAGCTCGTGGTGCGGGCGCGCACGCCGCTGCGCGGTGTCGCGCCCGGCCAGACGCTGGTGCTGTACCGGCCCGACCCGAACGGCGACGAGGTGATCGGCAGTGCCACCATCGCCGGGTCTTCCTGACCTTCGCCGAGCGTGCACGCTCGGCGCGGTGGGCCTAGCCGGGTACGTTCGCGGCGATGTTGGTGATGACGATCGTCGACACCGACTCCGGGAAGCCGCAGAAGGTGACCTCCATCAGCACCACCGACTTGACTTCGTAATCGCGGCCGCAGTCGCCGGGGCGAGTGTGCAGCGACCGCTCGTCGGCGGTCCAGTCGCCAACGAACCCTGACCCGGCCGAGGTGTTCGCGCAGTCCCGGACGGTGGCCACCAGGGCGTCGAACGCGTGACGCGCGGTATTGGCGTCGCGATAGGCGGCGGCGCCCTCGGAGATCAGCCCGCCGCGAGGCGGGTACTGGAACGTGGTCTTGTGGAACTCTTCGATGTCGGGCCCGAAGGTTGCGGTGTCCGCGTAAACGAACCGGCATTGCGGCGGCGCCGTCTGGGCCAGCGTGTCAACGTCGACGGGGGACTTGCCGTCCATCGACGGGATGATCGTGAGGTGCTCGTCGGCGCCGGTGATCGCGCGCATGCGGGACTGATCGAGCAGGACGCGGTCCACGTTGACGCCGGAAATGAGGGGCTCGGCTCCGAAGGGCAGCACCCCAGCGCCGTCCACCACGCGGGTGCACGCCGCAGCCAGCAAAGCCGCACCGCACAGCATCAGCGGCCGCGACATCGGCAACATTCCTCCTTGATGAGAGGGTAGTCGCGGCCCTGGTCGGCCGCATTGTGTCCGGTCGAATACGGTTGGCCAGTGAGCGTTTTCGCAACCGCCAGCGGCATCGGGTCGTGGCCCGGCATCGCAGCGCGGCCGGCGGCCGAGGTCGTCGTCGGTGAACTCGGTGCCGCGATGGCCCACCTCGTCGAACTGCCGGCCAGGGGAGTGGGCGCTGACATCGTCGGGCGCGCCGGTGCGTTGCTGATCGACGTGGCCATCGACACGGTGCCACGCGGTTACCGGGTGGCAGCCCGACCCGGAGCGGTGACCCGCCGGGCGATCAGCCTGCTCGACGAGGACATCGACGCGCTGGAAGAGGCTTGGGAGACCGCGGGTTTGCGCGGCAGCGGGCGGCCGGTCAAGGTGCAGGCGCCCGGGCCGATCACCCTGGCCGCCGAGCTGGAACTGGCCAACGGGCACCGGGCGATCACCGATCGCGGCGCCGTGCACGATATTGCCGCCTCACTGGCCGAAGGGGTCGCCGCGCATCGGGCAGCGGTGTCCCGTCGACTCGACACGCCCGTGGTGGTGCAGTTCGACGAGCCCTCGCTGCCGGCGGCGGTGGCCGGCCGGCTGGCCGGAGTGACCACGCTGAGCCCGGTCGCCCCGATCGACGAGACGCTGGCCACCGTGATGCTGGACACCTGTGTCGCCGCCGCGGGCGCCGACGTATCGGTGCACAGCTGCGCGTCAGCATTACCATGGAAAGTGTTGCAGCGCAGCAGCATTGCTGCGGTGTCCGTCGACGTGGCGACGTTGGAGGCCGGCGACCTGGACGCCATCGCGGAATTCGTCGAGTCCGGCCGCGCCGTGATGCTCGGCGTTGTGGCGTCCAGCGCGCCGACCCGGCGTCCGTCGGCAGAGGAGGTGGCCGCCGCCGTCGTGGCGGTCACCGACCGGCTTGGTCTCAGCCGCTCGGCGCTGCGCGATCGCATCGGCGTGACTCCGGCGTGCGGCCTGGCCGCGGCGACGCCGCAGTGGGCCCGCGCCGCCATCGGGCTGGCCCGGCGGGCCGCGGAGGCCTTCGCCGCCGACCCCGACGCCATCTGAGCGCGGCGACTGTTTCGTCGGCGTCCTCCGATAGCCTGCCAAGGTGAGCTCAGCAGAGGCTGATCCCGTCGCGCCCGAGATCCGCCGTCTTTGGCGCGAACTGGCCGACGAGGTGCGCGAACACCAGTTCCGCTACTACGTGCGCGATGCGCCGATCATCTCCGACGCGGACTTCGACCAGCTGCTGCGTCGGCTCGAAACGCTCGAGGAGCAGCATCCCGAGCTGCGCACGCCGGACTCACCGACCCAACTCGTCGGCGGCGCCGGCTTCGCCACCGACTTCACCTCGGCCGACCACCTGGAGCGGATGCTCAGCCTGGACAACGTGTTCAGCACCGAGGAATTCGACGTGTGGGCGGCGCGCATCCACGGCCGAGGTCGGCAACCGAGGTGCCGTTTCTGTGCGAGCTCAAGATCGACGGTGTCGCACTGGCTTTGGTCTACCGCGACGGACGGCTGGTCCGTGCCGCAACCCGCGGCGACGGCCGCACCGGTGAGGACGTCACGCTCAACGCGCGCACCATCGACGACGTCCCCGAGCGGCTCACCGCCAGCGACCAATACCCGGTACCCGACGTGCTCGAGGTGCGCGGTGAGGTGTTCTTCCGGCTCGCCGATTTCGAGGCGCTCAACGCCGCGCTGGTCGAAGACGGCAAGGCGCCGTTCGCCAACCCACGCAACAGCGCGGCGGGCTCGCTGCGGCAGAAGGATCCCGCCGTCACCGCGCGCCGCAAGCTGCGGATGATCTGCCACGGCGTTGGGTCATACCGAGGGGTTCCGGCCGCCCACCCTGCACGACGCATATCTGGCGTTGGGCGCCTGGGGCCTGCCCGTGTCCGAACACACGATGCGGGTGGACAACGCTGCCGGCGCGCTGGAACGCATCGCCTACTGGGGCGAGCACCGCCACGACGTCGACGCACGAAATCGACGGCGTCGTCGTCAAAGTCGACGATGTAGCGCTGCAGCGCAGGCTGGGTTCCACGTCGCGGGCACCGCGCTGGGCGATCGCCTACAAGTACCCGCCGCAGGAGGTGCAGACCGAGCTGCTAGATATCCGGGTGAACGTCGGGCGCACCGGGCGGGTCACGCCGTTCGCGTTCATGACGCCGGTCACCGTGGCCGGATCGACGGTCGGGCTGGCCACCTTGCACAACGCCGCCGAGGTCAAGCGCAAGGGCGTGTTGATCGGCGACACGGTGGTGATCCGCAAGGCCGGCGACGTGATCCCCGAAGTGCTGGGCCCCGTCGTCGATCTGCGCGACGGCTCCGAGCGCGAATTCGTCATGCCCACAACGTGTCCCGAATGCGGAACACCGCTGGCTCCGGCCAAGGAGGGCGACGCCGACATCCGCTGCCCCAACGCGCAGTCCTGCCCGGCGCAATTGCGTGAGCGGGTGTTTCACGTCGCCGGTCGTGGTGCGTTCGACATCGAGGGCCTGGGCTACGAGGCGGCTATCGCGCTGCTGAAGGCGCAGGTGATCGGCGACGAGGGCGACCTGTTCGGCCTCACCGAAGACGACCTGTTGCGCACCGAGTTGTTCACCACCAAGAGCGGCGCGCTGTCGGCCAACGGCAAGCGGTTGCTGGTCAACCTGGACAAGGCCAAGAAGCAGCCGCTGTGGCGGGTGCTGGTGGCGCTGTCGATTCGCCACGTCGGGCCGACCGCGGCCCGTGCGCTGGCCACCGAATTCGGCAGCCTGGACGCGATCACCGCGGCCTCGACCGAGCAGCTGGCCGCGGTCGAGGGTGTCGGCCCGACCATCGCCGCCGCGGTGACCGAGTGGTTCACCGTGGACTGGCATCGGGCCATCGTCGACAAGTGGCGATCGGCCGGCGTGCGGATGGCCGACGAGCGCGACGCCAGCGTGCCCCGCACGCTGGAAGGGCTGACGATCGTGGTGACCGGCTCGTTGACCGGCTTCTCGCGCGACGATGCCAAGGAGGCCATCGTGGCGCGTGGCGGCAAGGCCGCCGGGTCGGTGTCGAAGAAGACCGCCTACGTCGTCGCCGGCGATTCCCCCGGTTCGAAATACGACAAGGCCGTCGAACTCGGCGTGCCCATCCTCGACGAGGATGGATTCCGAAAGTTGTTGGCGCAGGGGCGATTCGAGTGATGATCAGGGCAGCAACGGCAGCCGCCACAGCGGGGTGTGCGGCTCCAGCAGCCACATGCGGATGGCGCTGAACCGGAACAGCCGCAGCGTGCCGGTGATCAGCACCGCGGCCAGCGGCAGGTCTGCCAGCGCGGCGGTCAACTCCGATACTGGGAAGTCCTTGGGTCCGGCGGTCATCAGGTCGAACCACGCGTCGCAGATCAGCAGCATGCCGGTCGCGAACGCGGTCAGCAGCATCACCTGTCGGCGCAGCAAGCCGAATACGACGGTCGTCGCCATTAGAGCGAGCAGCAGCAGGTCGAAGCCGACCCACAGCGCCGTCCAGTCGTGCACCAGGTAGTCGTCGGGCAGCGCGAACGCCAGATAGACGATCCAGGGGATCAGCACCAGCGTCCCGCCGGTCATGATTCCCAGCCAGCCCCACCGAATCCGGTGCGCGACAGCGACCGGCATCAGCTCGGACAGCGGCCGTTCGAGTCGTCGTATTAGTTGACGGCGTTCGGTCGGGGACATCGCGGCGATTTGGGCATCGGATAGCACGCTCACAAAAGACCTATACCCGGTTTGTCGGGGTGCTTACTGCAACGTCGGGGTGCTTAGTGCAGCAGCGTCCCGACGATCCCGGCCAGGTAACCTAGCCGCGCCACCTCTGACGGCCGGAATTCCGGGCCACCAGGTCGGCCCAACATGACCGCGGTGTCGGGTGCGCCGAGCGGCGCCGCGACCAAGGTGGTGTCGAGCTCGCGCCACACCTGCGGCACCCAGTCGTCGGCAGCGTCGAGGGCAGTGGCTCGGTGAATGGGCATCCACGGCACTGCATTGAGTCGGGTTTCCGGGGCGCCCGGGCTGCCCACCACGGGCTGGATCCCGTCGTCGGAACTGTTCAACACCGCACACCAGCTCACCCGCAGCACCTGGGGGGCTTCGTCGACCAGCACCTTCAGCTTGGCCGTGGTGTCGCCGGCCGCCGCGACGTGGTCGATCAGCTCCAGCTCCCGGTGCGCGTCCAGCAGCCCGGTGTGCGGTCGCAGGCTGTCCACCCGCACCCCGTTGAGCGCTTCGGCCGCCGTGATCAAGGTGTCCGGCATCGCCCGAGGTGGCAGCTCGACCACGAGATCGTCGATCGCGTAGCCCGACTGGCGCTCGACAACGTCCAGCGACAAAATGTCGGCGCCTACCGACCCAGGGCCACGGCCAGTGAGCCGAGGCTGCCCGGCCGGTCGGCCAACTGGACTCGCAGCAGATAGGTAGCCACGCGCACACTGTCGCACAGCGGCGCGCCTGCGGCATTTCGGCGGCGATGCGGCAGCGTGACGCCAGCGTGACCCTAGACGCCGAGCGTCACGCTAGCGTCACACTCGCAGCGGCTAGGCTTTTCGGTCGTGTCCCAGATCTCCCGCGACGAGGTGGCCCATCTGGCCCGACTGGCCCGGCTGGCGTTGACCGACGCCGAGCTGGACAGCTACGCCGGCCAACTCGACGCCATCCTGACCCACGTCAGCCAGATCCAAGCCGTCGATGTCACCGGCGTCGAGCCGACCGACAACCCGCTGAAGGACGTCAACGTCACCCGGCCGGACCAGACGACACCCTGCCTGACCCAGCAGGAGGCGCTCGCCGAGGCGCCCGAAGCCGTCGACGGGCGCTTCGCCGTCCCGCAGATCCTCGGGGAACCGGAATGACCGACATCATCCGGCTGGACGCCGCGACGCTGGCCGGCAAAATCGCCGCCAAGGAGGTGTCGTCGACCGAGGTCACCCAGGCCTTCCTGGACCAGATCGCGGCGACCGACGAGCGTTACGGCGCATTCCTGCACGTGGCGGCCGACGCGGCGCTGGCGGCCGCGGGCGCCGTCGACAAGGCGCTGGCCGCCGGCGAGCAGCCGGCGTCGGCGCTGGCCGGGGTGCCGCTTGGCCCTCAAAGACGTGTTCACCAGCCGTCGACATGCCCACCACCTGCGGGTCGAAGATCCTCGAGGGCTGGCGTTCGCCCTACGACGCGACGGTGACCGCGCGGCTGCGGGCGGCCGGGATCCCGATCCTGGGCAAGACCAACATGGACGAGTTCGCGATGGGCTCGTCGACGGAGAACTCCGCCTACGGCCCGACCCGCAACCCGTGGGACACCGACCGGGTGCCAGGCGGCTCCGGCGGCGGCAGTGCCGCCGCGCTGGCGGCCTTCCAGGCGCCGCTGGCCATCGGGACCGACACCGGCGGCTCGATCCGCCAGCCGGCCGCGCTGACCGCCACGGTCGGGGTCAAACCCACCTACGGCACGGTGTCGCGCTACGGCCTGGTGGCCTGCGCGTCGTCGCTGGATCAGGGCGGTCCGTGTGCGCGCAACGTCCTCGACACCGCGCTGCTGCATCAGGTGATCGCCGGACACGACCCACGCGACTCCACCTCGATCGACGCCGAAGTACCCGATGTCGTCGGCGCCGCCAAGGCCGGAGCGGCAGGCGACCTGAGCGGTGTGCGCGTCGGCGTGGTCCGGCAGCTGCGCGGCGAGGGCTATCAGCCCGGCGTGCTGGCGTCGTTCAACAGCCGCCGTCGAGCAGTTGACCGCGATCGGCGCCGACGTGTCCGAAGTCGACTGTCCCCATTTCGATCACGCGCTGTCCGCCTACTACCTGATCCTGCCGTCGGAGGTGTCGAGCAACCTGGCCCGCTTCGACGCCATGCGCTACGGGCTGCGGGTCGGCGACGACGGCACGCACAGCGCCGAGGAGGTGATGGCGCTGACCCGCGCCGCCGGATTCGGGCCGGAAGTCAAGCGGCGCATCATGATCGGCACCTACGCGCTGTCGGCCGGCTACTACGACGCCTACTACAACCAGGCGCAGAAGGTGCGCACGCTGATCGCCCGCGATCTGGACGCGGCCTACGAATCCGTCGATGTGCTGGTGTCGCCCACCACGCCGACGACCGCGTTCCGGTTGGGGGAGAAGGTCGACGACCCGCTGGCGATGTACCTGTTCGACCTGTGCACGCTGCCGCTGAACCTGGCCGGTCACTGCGGGATGTCGGTGCCGTCGGGACTGTCACCGGACGACAACCTGCCGGTCGGGCTGCAGATCATGGCCCCGGCGTTGGCCGACGACCGGCTCTACCGGGTGGCGGCGGCCTACGAGGCCGCCCGGGGCCCGCTGCCGTCGGCCATCTGACGGCGAGCAGTCCTCCGCAAGCGGGAGGTGCCCCGAAGAAAAGCGCCGACGCACCGGCGTGTCGAGGGGCTTTTGCGTCTGCTGGCGCCACCTGAACAGCCCCTACGGGGCAAGATAAAGCCATGCGGATCGGAATTCTCACCGGAGGTGGCGACTGTCCCGGGCTCAACGCCGTCATCCGGGCGGTGGTGCGCACCTGCGACTCGCGCTACGGGTCGTCGGTGGTCGGGTTCCAGGACGGGTGGCGCGGTTTGCTGGAGAACCGGCGCATGCAGCTGGTCAACGACGACCGCAACGACCGTCTGCTGGCCAAGGGCGGCACGATGCTGGGCACCGCGCGGGTGCACCCGGACAAGCTGAAGGCCGGACTCGACCAGATCAAGCAGACGCTGGACGACAACGGCATCGACGTGCTGATCCCGATCGGCGGCGAGGGCACGCTGACCGCCGCGCACTGGCTCTCCGAGGAGAACGTCCCGGTCGTCGGCGTGCCGAAGACGATCGACAACGACATCGACTGCACCGACGTGACTTTCGGTCACGACACCGCGTTGATGGTGGCCACCGATGCCATCGACCGGTTGCACAGCACCGCGGAGTCCCACCAGCGGGTGATGCTGGTGGAGGTGATGGGCCGGCACGCCGGCTGGATCGCGCTCAACGCCGGGCTGGCATCCGGCGCGCACATGACGCTGATCCCGGAGCAGCCCTTCGACATCGACGAGGTCTGCCGATTGGTCAAGCGGCGGTTCCAGCGCGGCGACTCGCACTTCATCTGCGTGGTCGCCGAGGGCGCCAAACCGGCCGAGGGCTCGATGAGCCTGCGCGAAGGCGGCCTCGACGAGTTCGGTCACGAGCGGTTCACCGGCGTGGCCGACGCAGCTGGCCTTCGAGGTGGAGAAGCGGATCAACAAGGAGGTCCGGGTGACCGTGCTCGGCCACGTCCAGCGCGGCGGTACGCCGACCGCCTATGACCGGGTGCTGGCCACCCGTTTCGGGGTCAACGCCGCCGACGCCGCGCATGCCGGCGAATACGGACAGATGGTGTCGCTGCGGGGTCAAGACATCGGCCGGGTGGCGCTGGCCGACGCGGTGCGCCAGCTCAAGCTGGTACCGCAGAGTCGCTACGACGACGCCGCCGCCTTCTTCGGCTAACGGGCTCGCGGTTCACGTTGATGTCGCCTGGCGTTGAGCCAGGGACTACCCAGGATTGGCTATCCGGCGCCCGTCGTCGGTTTTCGACTCGCGGTCCCGGTGCTACCGTCGAAAATATGAATAACCGCGGTCCTGATCGCGGCGTAATTCAGCAATCACCGCCCGAGGCGGTGCGGCAGAATCATCCGCCGCACCACCGGCGTTCGGCGGGCCCGCCGCCGCGGCCATCACGTACGGACGATCCGGGCTATCGGCAGTCGCCCTGGCCGACTCGAACACCGACCGGGACGACCACCGTTCCGGCAATCCAGGCCAAGACGCCACCGGCGGCCTGGCAGCGTCCGGTGCGCAGGATCCCACTCGACAGCCTCGAAGTCTCAGATGCGGATGCGCCGCCCGGAGCCAGCTGGCGGAGCGTGCTGACCCACCTGACCGGAATCCACCTGGGACCGAGCAGAGGCGAAGTTTATGAACTCGGTTTGCGTGATCGGGTCCGGGCCCAGCTAGGCGGCGCATTTCCCGTCGCGGTCCTCAACCTCAAGGGTGGTGTCGGCAAAACGTCGGTCGTCGAGGCGTTGGGTTCAACATTCGCCGACGCGCGCAGCGACCGGGTGATCGCCGTTGACGTCGACGCCGGAGATCTCGCCGACCGGCACGGCTACCCAAACCAACTGAGCCTGGTTGATTTACTCGCCGATCGGTCGGTGACGCGGTACCCGGAGGTGCGGGCGTATACCCGCCGCAACCGGGCCGGCCTGGAGCTGCTGGCGCTTCCGGCCTATGCGGACAGTGACTGGATTATCGAGCGCCACGATGTCCTCAGAGCCTTTTCGCTACTGCGGAACCACTATTCCGTGATGTTGATGGACTGCGGTAAAGCCCTCAAATCCGCTGTGACGGAAGCGGTTTTGTCGGAATTGCGAGCCCTGGTGATCGTCACCAACGCCTCCGTCGAATCAATCGACAAGACCCGAACCACACTTGAGTGGCTGTCCAGGAACGGTTATCAGCGGCAGATCAGGGCGACGGTGCTCGCGATCAACCACACGGAGCGAGGAAGGCCGAGCGGCGTGGTGAACAAGCGGCTTGCCCAGCTTTCGGGCCAGTTCGCCCCGAACAGGATTGTGACGCTCGCATTCGATCGGCACGTCCATGAGGGCAAAGAAATCGCCCTGGACGGGCTGAGCAAGCAGAGCAGGCGGGGGTATCTGGAGTTGGCCGCCGCGTTGGCCGACATGTTCCCAGCTGCAAGCTCGCGACGGCTCGATTAACCCGATAGACCGATTTGGCATTTGAGCCGTCGATCCGGCGTCCGTTCGAGGACGTGGGCGTCAATCACTGAGCCGCACCAACCCCTCCCGACACGTAACAGTTAGCTATAACGTAACGGCTGTGATCGGGTATCTGACCTGCGGCGTGTGCGGCATCGGCTTTCGTGGCCGGTCCGACGCGATTTACTGCTCGCCGGCATGCCGGCAGAAGGCACACCGAGGCCGCACGGCGGAGCGAGTGGCCGCCGGGTTGGCCGAGCAGCGCCGACCGAACGCGCCAACCTCGCGGCCGGTCAAACCGGATGTCGCCGCAGCCATTCAACGCGCAAGGGAGCAGCAGCGCCGAGCCCGCGAATTGTGTCGCACCGCCGCCGACACTGTCCGTCGCAGTGTCGCGTCGCAGCGGCAAATGGCACGCGAACGGATGGATTGGGTTGCCCAAACCACCGCATCGTCACCGCTATGGGGCGGCCAGACTGCCCTCGACCCGATCTACCGGGAGCGCGGATAAATGCCCGCCGATCTTGATGGTGACGTCGGACAGGCCTTCGCCGGCACGCCGCAGCGTGTCGGGTGGTTTCGGTTCTATTTCGAGGACCAACGCTGGGAATGGTCGGAGCAGGTGCAGCGGATGCACGGCTACCAGCCGGGAACGGTGACACCGACCACCGAGTTGGTGCTTTCGCACAAGCATCCTGACGATCGGGGCCAGGTGGCCGAGGCCATCGAGGACATGCTGGACAGCCACCGCGCATTCAGCACCCGGCATCGCATTGTGGACACCAGCGGCACCGTGCACCACGTGCTGGTGGTGGGCGACGTGCTCACCGACCACAATGATGTGGTCATCGGCACCCACGGCTACTACGTGGACATCCCGCCGACGTCTGACCGGAGCCACGACGATGACCTCATCACCGCGCGAGTGGCCGAGATCACCGAGCATCGCGCGGTGATCGAGCAGGCCAAGGGCATCCTGATGCTGGTCTATAGTCTTGATGCCACGGCTGCGTTCGACCTGCTCAAGTGGCGATCTCAGGAAAGCAATATGAAGCTGCGCCGGCTGGCCCAGCAGCTTCTCGAAGACTTCCGTTCCGTTCGCGACCAAGCGATCGGCTCGCGGTCAGCCTTCGACCACATGCTGCTGACGGCCCACGTGCGTGTTGTCGACGACGACGGTGGCGCGCCCGCCGCTCCGTCGGCCAATTAGGATCGAGTGCATGACTTCTGCTGCGAGCGCTGCCAAGGCGCCCGGCGCGGAGCTGCTCGACTACGACGACGTCGTCGCGCGCTACGACCCGGTGCTCGGATTGGAGGTGCACGTCGAGCTGTCCACCGCCACCAAGATGTTCTGCGGCTGCGCAACCGCGTTCGGCGCTGAGCCCAACACCCAGGTATGCCCGGTGTGTTTGGGCTTGCCGGGTTCGCTGCCGGTGCTCAACGAGGCGGCGGTTGAGTCGGCGATCCGGATCGGGCTGGCGCTGAACTGCGAGATCGTGTCGTGGTGCCGGTTCGCCCGGAAGAACTACTTCTACCCGGACATGCCGAAGAATTACCAGATCTCGCAGTACGACGAGCCGATCGCGATCAACGGTTATCTCGATGTTCCGCTGGACGACGGCGAGACGTGGCGGGTCGAGATCGAGCGCGCGCACATGGAGGAGGACACCGGCAAGCTGACTCACCTCGGCAGCGAGACCGGCCGCATCCATGGCGCGACCACGTCGCTGATCGACTACAACCGGGCGGGTGTGCCGCTGATCGAGATCGTCACCAAGCCCATCGTGGGCGCCGGCGAGCGCGCGCCGCAGATCGCCCGAGCCTACGTCACCGCGTTGCGAGACCTGTTGCGCGCGTTGGCTGTTTCCGATGTCCGGATGGACCAGGGCTCGATGCGTTGTGATGCCAACGTGTCGCTGAAGCCCGTCGGAACCACCGAGTTCGGTACCCGCACCGAAACCAAGAACGTCAACTCGCTGAAAAGTGTTGAGGTAGCGGTCCGCTACGAAATGCAGCGGCAGGGCGCCGTTCTGACATCCGGAGGCCGGATCACTCAGGAAACCCGGCACTTCCACGAGGCCGGCTACACCAGTCCGGGACGCACCAAGGAAACCGCCGAGGACTACCGTTACTTCCCGGAGCCCGACCTGGAGCCGGTTGCGCCCAGCAGCGAGTTGGTCAATCGCCTGCGCCAGACGATCCCGCAGCTGCCGTGGTTGCGGCGCAAGGAAATTCAGCAGGAATGGGGCGTGTCTGACGAGGTGATGCGCGATCTCGTCAACGCCGGCGCCGTCGAACTGGTTGCCGCCACTATCGAGCACGGCGCGTCGAGCAAGGACGCGCGCGCCTGGTGGGGCAACTTCCTGGTCCAGAAAGCCAACGAGGCGGGCGTTGAACTCGACGAATTGCCGATCACTCCGGCCCAAGTCGCCGCGGTGGTCGCATTGGTCGACGAGGGCAAGCTGTCCAACAAGCTGGCCCGTCAAGTGGTCGAGGGTGTGCTCGCCGGTGAAGGCGAGCCCGAGCAGGTGATGACCGCGCGCGGACTGGCCGTGGTGCGCGACGATTCACTGATTCAGGCTGCCGTCGACGAAGCGTTGGCCGCCAATCCCGATGTGGCGGAGAAGATTCGGGGCGGCAAAGTGCAGGCTGCCGGTGCGATCGTCGGCGCGGTCATGAAGGCCACCAAGGGTCAGGCCGACGCGGCACTGGTTCGCGAATTGGTGCTCAAAGCCTGCAGCTAGAACGATCGGCCCCGTCCCGAGGGAAGGGGCCGATCGCTACTACGACGCGCCTCAGAACAGGCTGGTCAAAACCGTGCTGAGGTCGGTAGCCAGGCTGCCCGCGTCGGCCGCGCTGCCTCCCAGGTCGGCCAGGCCGGTGAGCGGGTCACCGACGCCGCTCCAGCCGAGCGCCTCGGCGATGGCCTGGTCGAACTCCACCATGGACGCGATTGGCCCGACCGCGACGCCGGAAAGGTCAATATCGCCCAATTCGGTGTCGAGGCTTATGCCCACGGAGTCGAAGAGTGAGCCGGCGCCGCTGAGCAGGCCGCCCAGGTCGACAGTCAGGTCAGCGATGTCGGCGGATGAACCCAAGAATGGTATGGAGGTGAGTCCCACATCCTGCAGCAGCGACGTGAGGTCGACATCGCCGTAGCCGTTGAGGAACGCGTTGGTGATGTCGGCTGGCATGTTGACCAGGTCCTGGAACGCGGTCGTCAAGTCCGGAGTGCTGCCGCCGAGCGCATCGCCGATCGCGGTGACATCGGCGTTGAACTCCAGGACCGGGCTGAGCATGGTGCCGAGATCCCCGATCAGGACGCCGCTCAAGGGCGACCCGGTGAAGTCCAACAGCGAGTTGACCAGCGGCTGCAGGCTCGTATCGGTGATAAGGGACGGAACCAGGGCTTGAGTGAGGTCAAAAAGGCCGAGATGGTCTATCGAAAGAACCGCCAGCTCTCCAGTTGTTGTTGCCTGGACGGTGGTGTCGAGCGACTGGTACAGGGTGTCGGTCGGTCCGCCATCGGGGAGGAACGGGCCCCACAGTGCGCCGGGATCGGTGGACGTGCCGAACAAGGCCGTCGCACTGTTCTGGAGGTCCGTGAGGACCGTCCCGATGTCCGACGGGTTCTTGATCAGGTCTTCGACGTAGCCAACGTCGTTGGCGATGCTCTGCTGCAGGTCCGCGAACGGAGCCGCCGAGAAGTGGTCAGAGATATCCGTCGCGTTGGCTTCCGCGGTCTGCAAGACATCTTGCCATTCGGTGAGTGGATCGAAGCTGGTCAGCTGCACCGCGGGTATCTCGACGTGGCGCAGGTGCTGTGCTGCCATTGGGGTGGCAGCGACAACACTGGCGCCGACGAGGGCGATGCCGGCGGTGATCCAGGGGCGTGTTGCGAGGTGCATAAGGTGCCGATCTCCTTTGACGCTTGTCTAATGACCGGCGAGACGCTACCTGAGGGTAACTTGAGAAATCAATAGGTTTTCGAAGGAATTTTTGGGCGACGCGCTTCGCAGCGGCTTAAGAGCCCTAATCGTTCACTATCGCCCGACGCGCCAAATCCCTCGCCGCCGCAGGTTGTACACGCCTACGATGGGTTTTGTCGGGGAGTGCCGTGACGACAGAACGGTGTGATCGCGACGTGTGCTGAGTGGGGTGCCCATCCAAGCGGCGATGACGTCGAGCCGCCCGATACTGCGATGTCTGCACCCGTTCGGCGGCCATCATGACCGACGCACTGATGCTGCGATCCGACGACGTACGGCAGCGGTTCACCGTCGTGGGCGTCGTACAAGGGGTAGGTTTCCGACCTTTCGTCCACCGGATCGCCACCGACCTGGGGCTGGCGGGGTTTGTCGGCAACAATTCCGGCGCGGTGTTCATCGAAGTGCAGGGGCCACTCGCCCGCATTGACGACTTCGGCCGTCGACTGCATGCCGAGGCGCCGCCGCTGGCGCGGATCAACACAGTGTCCATTGCTGATGTCGAACTGAACACGCTCGGCGACAACAGCTTTCGCATCATCGATAGCCAGACAGCACCCGGAGCCACCACGCCGATTCCGCCGGATATCGCCGTTTGCGACGACTGCGTCGGCGAGTTGTTCAACCCGCAGGACCGCCGTTACCGGCATCCGTTTGTGACGTGCACCAACTGCGGCCCGCGGTTCACCATCATCCGCGCGTTGCCCTACGACCGCCCGGCCACCACGATGGCGGTGTTCGCGATGTGTGAGCGCTGCGCCGCCGAGTACCACGACCCGGCCAACCGCCGCTTCCACGCCCAGCCGATCGCCTGCCCGGACTGCGGACCGTCGCTGTGGTTGAGCTCGGGCTCCGAACGGGTCGACCGAGCCGACGCCGCACTGGCCGCAACGCAACAGGCGTTGGCCGCTGGGGCCGTCGTCGCGATCAAGGGTATCGGCGGTTATCACCTGGCTTGCGTCGTCGACGACGAGGCAGCGGTCGGCGGGCTGCGCGTCCGGAAGGCCCGCGGCGCCAAGCCGTTCGCGATGCTGGTGCGCGACCTCGACGTCGCCCGCCGCTACGCGCACATCGACGACGCCGAGGCGGCGGTGCTCACCAGCCCGGCCCGGCCGATCGTGTTGTTGCGCCGACGCGCCGACGCTCCGGTCGCCGATGCCGTCGCACCGGGCAGCCCACTGCTGGGTCTGATGTTGCCGTATTCGCCGATTCATCACCTGCTGCTGGCGCCGGTCCCCGGTGCCGACGCCACGGCTCCCGACGCGCTGGTGATGACCAGCGCCAACCGCTCCGACGAGCCGATCTGCTTCACCGAAGACGATGCTGTACAGCGCCTTTCGTATCTGTGCGACGCGGTGCTGGACCACAACCGGCCGATCCAGGTGCCCTGCGACGACTCGGTGGTCCGTGTCATCGACGGCCGGGAGCTGCCGATCCGCCGCTCCCGCGGTTATGCCCCGCTGCCCGTCGACCTCGGTCGCGTCGGCCCGACGGTGCTGGCCGTCGGCGGTGAACTGAAGAACACGTTCTGCCTCACCGACGGCGCACGCGCTTACCTGTCCGGACATATCGGCGATATGCAAACTTTGGAGACGCTGCAGGCTTTCGAGCGTGCGGTCGGTCAACTCAGCGAGATCCGGCAGCAGCCAGTGCGATTGGCCGCCGACCTGCACCCCGGATATCAGACTCGTAACTGGGCGGAGCGGCATGCCGAGGACCGTCCGTTGGATCTCGTTCAGCACCATCACGCTCACGTGGTGTCGCTGTTGGCTGAACACGGCCGGCTCGGCCAACCGATCATCGGAGTGTCCTTCGACGGCACCGGTTACGGCTGCGACGAAACCATCTGGGGTGGTGAGATTCTGGCTCTCGGGCCGGATAGCCACCGTTTCGTCCGGGTCGGGCACCTGTTGCCGGTGCCGCTGCCCGGCGGCGACGCCGCGGTCCGCAACCCGTGGCGGATGGCGCTGTCTCAGTTGTGGATGGCCGGCATCGACTGGACACCGGATCTGGCGCCCGTTGCCGCGGCCACCCCAACGGAATTGCGGCTCATCCGTTCGCAATTGGAGAATGACACAGGGTGTGTGGCGTGTTCGAGCATGGGCCGACTGTTCGACGCCGTCGCCTCCTTGCTCGGGGTGCGGCACCGCATCGACTACGAGGGTCAGGCCGCCATCGAACTCGAGGTCCTGGCTGACTCGGCCCGCGTGCCGGCGCCGGAGCTGCGAATGGACGTGCGCACCGACGGAGTGATCGACCCGACCGGCCTGGTGCGGGCGATCGTCTCGGCGCTGCGCGCCGGTGTCGAGCCAGCATCGTTGGCCGCCGGCTTCCACCGGGCGGTCGCGGACGCGGTTGCCGAGGCGGTCAGCCTGGTTGCCGGTGAGGTACGGCTGGTGGGTCTCACCGGAGGGGTCTTCCAGAATGTGCTGCTGCTGCGCCAGTGCCGACAACTGTTGCAGGAGAACGGCTTCGAGGTGTTGACGCATCACGCGGTTCCGCCGAACGACGGGGGGCTGGCGCTTGGCCAGGCGGCGGTCTGCGTGTTGACCGCGCTGGACGAAGAAGGGGAGGGATGAATCGATGGGCAACGATGTGACGGCCACCGCGATCGACCGCGGGCTGACGGCCGATCTGGCCGCGGATCTGGCCGCCACTTCTTTTACTTTGGCCAAACGGTTCGCGGCGGGCGCGACGATGTGGTCCATCGCACCGGGCTGGGAGCCGCACGCGCTGCATATCGCGGTCGAGTTCATCCATCCGGTGATCGTCGGCAAGCGCGCCTTGCCGGCCGTCGCGATCACCGGACCGGATGTAGTCGACGTGGTGCGGGTGTCGGTGCGGCCCGGCGACATCGTGGTCGCCGTCTCCGGCGCCGATGACCCAGACGTGCGATCGGTGATGCAGCGAAGCCGGGCCTGGGGTGTCACGACCGTCTGGATCGGCAGCGGCGAGCGGCCCAAAGCCGGTATGGCAGACCACGTGTTGTGGCTGGATGACCCCGACCCGAGAGTTCCTGCGACCGGTGGATTCGTGTTGTTCTATCACCTGCTGTGGGAGCTGACCCACGTCTGTTTCGAGCATCCGGGTCTGCTGAAGGAACGTGCCGAGTGCACCGGCGACGTCTGCATCACCTGCAGCGACGAAGGTCGTCTCGGTGAGGTGCTCACCGCGACGGCCGACGGCATGGCCACCGTGCGCACCGCCAACGGCGTCGAAACCGTCGTGACCACGCTGGTCGATCCGGTCGCCACCGGCGAGCTGCTGCTGGTGCACGCCGGCACCGCGATCAGCCGGGTTGACGAAGAGGAGTTGCGATGACTGACGAGCCCACCAACTTCCTCTACCCCTTCATCGACGCGCAGGAAGACGATCCCAAATCGCTGCTCGCCGACCTGGCCGCCTCAGCGCAGGCGAAGGCCGCGGAAAGCCTGGCGCTGCGCCGCTCGACGCTGGAGGCCAACACCGAACTGATCGGACGCGCCGCCACCGAGATGGCGCATCGTTTCAGCAGCGGCGGACGGCTGTTTACTTTCGGCAACGGCGGAAGCTGCACCGACAGCACCACTTTGGCGCGGCTATTCGCCCAGCCGCCGGCGGGTAAGCCTTTACCGGCCTGGTCGTTGACCGCCGATCAGGCCATCGTGACCGCGCTCGGCAACGACGTCGGGTTCGAGTTGGTGTTCGCCCGGCAGCTGATTGCCCGCGGACAAGCCGGTGACATCGCCATCGCGATGTCGACCAGCGGAAGTTCGCCCAACTTGATGGCCGCGTTGAAGGAGGCGCGCCACCGGGGCATGTACACCGTCGGCTTTGCCGGATACGACGGCGGCGCGTTCGCGAAAAGCCCGGATGTCGACGCGTGCTTCGTGGTTCGCTCGCAAAGTGTGCACCGGATTCAGGAATCCCAAGCGCTGCTCGGCTATCAGCTGTGGCTGGCAGTGCACGACCAGATGGCTAGCCGGCCAGTGGAGGCCTTATGAGTAAGCCGTCCGAGCGAATACTTGGCGTCGGGCCCGCGTTTCGGCGAGGGCGAGGTGATCGAGCGGATCGAGTCATTCCGCAGACGTCGCCCCCGATTGCTCGACGATCACGTGACGCTGGCCCACGGCGCCGGCGGAAAAGCATCGGCGGCCTTAGTGGATGCCGTTTTCCTAGAGGCATTCCGGAATCCGCTGCTGGAGTCCCTCGGCGACGGGGCGGTGCTCAGCTTGCCAGGCGGCGAGCGGCTGGTGATGTCCACAGATTCATTCGTCGTGCAGCCCAGGCGTTTTCCCGGCGGCTCCATCGGTCAACTTGCGGTGCACGGCACCGCGAACGATCTGGCGGTGGCGGGTGCGGTGCCGCAATGGATCTCGGCTGCCTTCGTACTCGAGGAAGGCTTCCCGATCGCCGAGTTGAAGGAGACCGTCGCCGATATGGCGGCGGCCGCGGCGGCCTGCGGGGTGCAGATCGTCACCGGTGACACCAAAGTCGTGTCCAAAGGCGCGGCCGACGGCCTGTTCATCACGACCACCGGTGTGGGTGTGATCCCCGCGGGGCGCCAATTGTCGCCGGCAGCGGTGCGCCCCGGCGACAAGGTGCTGCTGTCCGGGTCGATGGGCGATCACGGGATGGCGGTGATGCTGGCCCGCGGCGATCTGGCCATCGAGGCGGATATCCACTCCGACACCGCCGCGGTCAGCCCGCTGGTCGAGCTGCTGATGTCGGCCGCGCCGTCGACGCGTTGGCTGCGTGACCCGACCCGTGGCGGCGTCGGCACTGTCTGCAACGAACTGGCCCAGGCCTGCGGTCTGGGGGTGCTGCTGGAAGAGGATCGCCTTCCGGTGCACCCGATGGTGAGCGGCGCATGTGAACTGCTCGGCATCGACCCGCTTTACGTCGCCAACGAGGGCAAGTTCATTGCCGTCGTTGCGGCGGAGGAGGCTGAGGCCGGGCTGGCGGCGATGCGGTCTCATCCGTTGGGCGCCGAAGCAGAGGAAGTCGGGGAGATCGTCGCCGAACCCGCCGAAACCGTGATCTTGCGAACGGGGTTCGGCGGTTCCCGGATCGTCGACATGCTCGTCGGCGACCCGCTGCCGAGGATTTGCTGAAAGGAGCGAGCGCGAGACATGTGTCTGGGAATCCCGGGGCGGATCGTCGAGATCACCGACGCCGAAAACTATTTGGCGAAGGTAGACGTCAACGGTGTGCAGCGCACCATCTCGGTGCGGCTGCTGGAAGACGAGATGCCTGAACCCGACGACTGGGTGCTGGTACACGTCGGCTTCGCGATGGCCAAGATCGACGAGACCGAAGCGTTGCTCACGTTGGCGGCCATCCAGAAACTCGGCGACGCCTACACCAGCGAAATAGAAGCCTTCGATTCGTCGTCGATCGTCTGATGGGGAGGAAGCACCATGAAATTCGTTGACGAATTCCGTGATCCGGCGGCAGCTCGCAAACTGCTGGTCGCGATCGAGCATCTGGCCGGAACCGGCGACGGCGCCGACCATTTCAAGTTCATGGAGGTGTGCGGTGGCCACACCCACACCATCTACCGCCACGGCATCGAACACCTGCTGCCGGAGAACGTCGAACTCGTTCACGGTCCCGGTTGTCCGGTCTGCGTGATCCCGATGGGTCGCATCGACGACGCAATGTGGCTGGCCGGACAACCCGACGTGATCTTCACCTGTTTCGGCGACATGATGCGGGTGCCCGGCTCGAATGGCAGCCTGCTGGACGCCAAAGCACGCGGCGCCGATGTGCGTTTCGTCTACTCGCCGCTGGACGCGCTCAAGATCGCCACCGACAACCCGGACAAGCAGGTGGTGTTCTTCGCCATCGGATTCGAGACCACCGTCCCGTCCACCGCGGTGACCCTGGTGCGGGCCCGCGATCTGGGGCTGACCAATTTCAGTGTGTTCTGCAACCACGTCACGATCGTGCCGCCGATCAAGGCCATCCTCGACTCACCGGATCTGCGGTTGTCCGGCTTCATCGGACCGGGTCACGTGTCCACCGTCGTCGGCAACCGGCCATATCGCTTCGTTCCTGAGGTGTACGGAAAACCGTTGGTGGTCGCCGGTTTCGAGCCGCTGGACATCCTGGCCTCGGTCGCGATGCTGCTGACCCAGATTCGCGAAGGCCGTTGCGAGGTGGAGAACCAGTACTCCCGGGTGGTGCCCGAACAGGGCAACCCGGCGGCTTTGGCGTTGATGGGCAAGGTGTTCGCGCTGCGCCCGCACTTCGAATGGCGGGGGCTTGGGTTCATCTCGCAAAGCGCGCTGCGGCTCAGCGATGACTTCGCGGACTTCGACGCCGAACTGCGGTATTCGATGCCCGGGGTGCGGGTCGCCGACCCGAAGGCCTGCCAGTGCGGTGAGGTCCTCAAGGGCGTGCTGAAGCCATGGGAATGCAAGGTTTTCGGCACCGCCTGCACACCGGAGACTCCGATCGGAACCTGCATGGTGTCCCCGGAGGGTGCCTGCGCGGCCTACTACAACTTCGGCCGGATGCATAAAGACGCCCTCAAGCTGGTGGAGTCCGGGCGGACCTGAGCCGTGGCGGCGCCGACCTCTGACCGACCCGACGTCCGGGGAACCGAGATGTTCGCTCGCTACGCCTACGCGCCCAACGCGCTGGGCTACTGCGGTCCGCCACTGGGGGCGACCCTGCGCGACGGGTCAATGGACGCGGTTCGGACGGCCGCGACGAAGTTCTCCGGCGCCTGGCCCTATCTGCAGGTGCTTTCGAAGATGACCGGCATCACCGACCCGTTGGACCATCGACTGGTGGAGTCCTACTGGCTGGGCGGCGGTGTCGGCGCCGGCCTGGACGCGGGCGAGTTCGTCGACGCGTTGCTCGCGATCATCGGCCCGCAGGCCGGGCGCTACTGGTCGCATCTCGGCCCGAATCTGGTGCCCGAGGCCGCCGCCAATCACTGCTTCCACGTGTTCGGGGTGTACCCATGGTCGCGGCTGTTGGGCCGGGGCCTGGACGAGCATCCAATGGGTGTCTTGGATAACTGCCGGATAACCTGGGGCACCGTGCTTTCCCGCGACGGCGATGATGTCGACGTATCGTGCCAACAGTTGGTCTTGAACGATCACGGGCTGGCTCTCTCCGCCCCGTCGGCGCGTCGGCTCGATGTGTGGGCCGACGGGTACAGCGCGGTGCCCGACGTCGCGGTCGGTGACCAGGTCGCGATCCACTGGGGCCGGTTGTGCGGGCGGCTACGGCCCGAGCAGATCCGGGTACTCGCTGACACGACCACTCGGCAACTCGCGGTGACCAATCAGCGGCTGGCGCGGGTCTAAGCCGACGGCGAACAGGGGCATAACGCGACCGGCGACCGCGCTGAGGCGGTTATGCCCGAAGATCGCCCGGACGCCGAGGCCCTGGACGCCTACTCGGCCGTGGTCACTGCCGTCGCGCAAACGGTGCTGCCCAGCGTGGCCAGCATTTCGGTGCGCAGCCGCCGCGGCAATGGCGGCGGCAGTGCAAGCGTCATCACTTCCGATGGCTACCTGTTGACCAGCGCTCACGTCGTCGCCGGAAGTCGTTCCGCAGAGGCGACGTTCGCCGACGGCAGCACGGCGGCCGTGGATATCGCCGGTCGCGACGAGCTCTCCGACCTGGCCGTGCTGAAAGCGCGCGGTGCCGTTCCCGCGCCGGTGACAATGGGCCGCGCCGAGGATCTGCAAGTCGGACAACTCGTTGTGGCGATCGGCAATCCGCTGGGCCTGGCCGGCAGCGTCACGGCCGGGATTGTCTCCGGACTCGGACGTTCGCTACCGACCAAATCGGGCCGCGTTGTCGACGAGGTGATCCAGACCGATGCCGCGCTCAACCCGGGAAACAGCGGCGGCGTGCTGGCTGACGGGCGCGGACGGATGGTGGGGGTCAACACCGCCGTCGCGGGCGTCGGCCTCGGGCTGGCGGTGCCGATCAACGCATCCACCCACAAGATCATCGCGGCGCTGATGAATACCGGCCGGGTGCGTCGCGCGTGGTTGGGTATCGCCGGTGCACACATCGCGGTGCCGCCGGCCGCTGCCGCGAAACTCGGTACCACGCATGGCTTGCAGATCGCCAGCGTGGTCGCCGGCAGCCCGGCCGCGCAAGCCGGTCTGCGCCGAGGGGACATCGTGGTCAGCGTCGACGGCACTAACATCGTTACAGCGACCGCGATTCAGCAGCTGATGGTCGAGGACGCGATCGCACGGCGGATCGAGATGACGGTGTGGCGTAACGGCGCCCTGGTCGATGTGTTCGTGATACCCCGCGAACTTGCCGAGCGGTGACCGTATCGTTGCGGCGATGACCGGTATCGGCGATCAGCTTCGCGAGCAGACGGTGGACACCGTGCTCGGAGCATTGCGGGTGCAAGTCGGGGGAACGGGCGCGCCGATCGCGTTCTGGCCGAGTTTGTTGATGACCGGTGACATGTGGCACGCGGTAGCCGATGATCTCGTCACGCGCTCGCAGGTCGTCCTCGTCGACCCACCCGGCCATGGTGGAAGTCAGCCTCTGACAGACATGTTCACCTTCGACGACTGCGCTTGCTGCGTTGTCGACATCCTCGATGGCCTCGGCTTTGACCGAGCTCACTTCGTGGGCAACTCGTGGGGCGGCATGATCGGCGCGACGTTCGCCGCGACTCATCCGGACCGGATCGGCCGGGCGGTGTTGATGAACTGCACCGCGGGCCCGGCCAGTCTCCGTCAGAAGGTCGAATACGCGATGTTGCTTCGACTGGCGCAATGGCACGGAGAGATAGGACCATTCCTCTCTCGGTCGGTGCTCAAAGCCTTCCTGGGACCGACGACCTTCCGGGAGCGTCCCGACGTTGTGGCACAGGTCCGTTCGGCGGTGACATCGGTCGACATCGCGTCCGTCTCCTGGGCGGTGAAGAGCGTGGTTCCGGCCCGACCCGACCAACGCGCGTTGTGCGCCGGCATCAGGACACCGGTGCTGTTGGTCGCCGGCGCTGAAGACGCCACGTTCCCGCCGCGGGAAGCGATCGCGATGGCCGATGCCATCCCCAACTCGTCGATTCGTGTGTTGGACAGGGTGGCTCACCTTGCCGGTCTCGAAAACCCTGGGTTGGTAAGCACTCTAGTAGGCCAGTTCTTGTTTATGGACACCGAAAGCGGTTCTGAAGTAACGTAATCGTTCGGTCTTCAGTAGACTTACGCGACGTCGAGGTCGTTGATTGTTCCCCACCCGATCGAGTCGCACTTGCTGAAGTTGAGCTCGTCGTCGCTTCCGACCGTGTGGTCGATGACGTAGGCCACGTAGACGGGAAAGCCCTTCATCCCCGCGTGGATCTGCGTTCCGGCCCGCAGGCTGGCGATGACGACGGCATAGATCCATAGAAACTGGCCGTTGGCGTCCGTGGCGATGAATTCGGGTTTGCTTCTCGTCCAGTCGAACTCGGTCGATGGATGGTATTTGATCGCGTGCTCGAAGATCGCCAGGAAGTAATCGTCACGATCCGGGCCGCCCAGGCGGCGGGTCAGTTTGGCGGTGAGCGGAAGTTGTGCCTGTAGTTCCGGCACTGCATTCCCTTCACCGAACCCCGTCTGGTCATAGTCGATTCCGACGAGTTCAAATGTCGCCACCCGTTAACCTTATCCTCCGACGGCCGCCGCATTGGCAATGCTTTTCGAAGCGGTGCGATGTTGGGTCATGATGGCGATGTGGGCGACGAATCTTTCGACCGGCTTGTCGGGATGCTGGATTACACGATGTTCGTGGTGACGACGCAGGCCGACGGTCACCCGTCGGGTTGCCTGGTCGGCTTCGCCACCCAAACCAGCATGCAGCCCGCACGGTTTCTGGCCGGGCTATCCCGGAAAAACCACACCTGTCGGGTGGCGGCGCGATCGGAGCACCTTGCGGTACATGTGTTGTCACGCCGCCATATCGACCTGGCCCGCCTCTTCGGCGGCCAAACCGGAGACCAGGTCAACAAATTCGATCACTGCTCCTGGCGCACCGGTCCGCAGGGCATGCCGATTCTCGACGACGCCGTGGCATGGTTCGTCGGCAAGACGCTCGAACGGATCGACCTCGGCGACCACATCGGTTACCTGTTGGAACCGGTCACCGGACACGCCATGGACCGCGCCGACGATCTGGTCAGCTTCCACGACGTCGCCGACCTCGAACCGGGCCACGAGGCCTAAGGTCAGGCCATTACGCCTGGGCCACGCCTCCTTGAATCGCGTCCGGTGTCGACTTTGCAGCGAGTTCAGAAACAGGTGCCCGTCTTCTCGCCAGTTGACGGCGGCGACCCGAAAAACGACCGAAGGTGCGAAAAGGCTGGCGGGACGCGCGGAAAAGCCGGCGACTTTCAGGAATTGTGCCGCGACTGCGAGATTCGTCTCAGCGGCGGCCTGCACCCGATCGACATATCTGTTGGCCAGCCGCATCGATAACGGCCGGGGCCCCTCGATCTCGGGCAGAGCCAGGTCACCTCCCACCGCGAGCTGCCAGGCCACACCGATGGGTTTGGCGGCAGCGCGGAAGAACCGCGCTGCCAAGTTATCTTGACCGCGACGCAGGCAGCGATCGAGCGCGAGAGATTCGAGTGCGGCAACCGTCATCCCTTGGCCATAGATCGGATTGAAGCTGCATATCGCGTCACCAAAAACGAGTAGACCGGCCGGAAACCGCCGCATCTTGTCGTACCGGCGCCATCGACTGGATGGGGTCCGATACCGGGCCACTTCCCCGAGCGGTTCAGCGCATCGCAGCGCAGCGAGCACCTCCGGGAGCGTGAAACCTTCGATGAAGCGCAGCATGCCCGCCCAGTCGGCCGGCGGCTCGCATCCGGCCAGTCCAATTGCGGTGAGCAGCCACGTGTTGTCTTCGTAGCTGAATAGCCCCATGCCGGTGGGACGTCCCGGTACCGGTCCGATCAACACAGCCAGTTCGTGATGCATGCCCGGCGGGATCCGCAGCAGCTGGCTGCTGTAGGCCAAGTGCATCACGACTTCGTCCTCGGCAGGACGGCCATAGCCGAGGGATTCTAAGAACGCCGGCATGCGAGAACCGCGGCCCGTAGCATCCACGACGAGATCCGCGGTAACCAAACGCTTCTCGTCATGTTGCCGGGGGCTGACACTGACTCCCGTGACGCGGCTCAGGTCCTCGTTGCAGGTCAGCGCGACTACATCGTGCCCGTCCATCATGTTTACGTTGGGGATGGCGCATACCCGTCGGCGAACGTGGTCCTCCAAGAACGGCCGACTCTGGTAATGGGCTGCCATCAGCTCAGAGCGAGGGAAGGTGCCGCACCGAACGAATTGATGGCCGCCGAGCGACAGACAGAACTTTGACGAATCCCCGTCGTCAAACACCTTGCCGCCGTCGGTGACGAGCTCGGTGCGGAAGCCTGAAAACAATTCATCCAGGATCTGCGACCCTCGCGGCCAAAGCGCGTGCACGTGCCGGCCCTGAGGCACGCCGCGTCGTTGAGCGGTACTCGTGGGCAGCTGGTCGCGCTCGACCACCGTGACGGTTCGATAAAAGCCGGAGAGCACTCTGGCAGCCATTAGACCGCCCATGCTTGCGCCGAGAACAACTGCGTGTTCACCAATTTCCGCCACGGCGACCTCCCGACCAGCGAATACCGGGAACATACTCCGCAGATCGGATGTTTTGACGCGATTGAACGCGTGTGCACTATGAAGCGACGGGCCGCCGTCAGCCTTTAGGTCTTGTCCTCGTTGGCCCGTGGGAAACCGCCGCCCTGCGGGAACAGCGGGAAGACCACGTCGTCGAGCTTCGCGGCGTCGCCGTCGGTCTTGTTGACCGTCGCGCCCCACACGTTGCCGTCCGGCGACATCCGCAGCGCCCAGGCATGGCCGTGGGTGTCCTTACGGACGACGTCGGGCGGGCCGGTGACCGCGCCGGTGCCCTTGCGCGAGGTGGACCGCCACCGTCTGCTTGGTGTTGATCAGGTTGACCAGCACCGTGCCGTCCAACGCCGCGCAGCCGGCCACACCCGGCCGGTCCGGCCACGTCCACACCGTGGACACCTTCGAATCCTTGGTGATGCGCTGCAACCGGTCGGACGTGGGAGCGCGGTCGAGGACGTAGAGCGAGCCGTCGACGGGATCGGTGCACAGACCGCCGCCTGAGCCGACACCACTGAGCGCCGTGGTCGGCGGTGCCGGATTCAGCGTCGTCGGCTGCTCGAGACGGATGACTTTGCCGGCCAACGACGCCGGGTCGGCGGCCATCGCCGGGTTGCCCGCATCACCAGTGAGCACCACCAGCGTGGTGGGGCTGGTGAACAGCAGCGCGCCGGTGTTCCCGGTGGCGCCCTTCGGGATCCCGGTCAAGATGTCCTTCGGGACGTCGCCGTCGGCGACGCGGATGACCCGGTTGTCGGTCGGCGTGCTGATGTAGGCGTACATCAGCCGGTCCTGCGAATAGGTGGGTGAGAGCACGATATCCATCAACCCGCCGTCACCGGCCGGGTCGACCGGGATGACAACCTTCACCTTCGGCTCGGCGCTGACGGAGACCTCTTTGACCGCGCCGGTGGTCCGCTCGGCGACCAACGCTGACTTGCTGTCGGGCTGCATGAGCAGGCCGCTGGTGCTTTCCAGGCAGCCCTGCATCACCCCTGGTGCCGGGCATTTCTTGGGAAATGGCTTGTCGGGTAACGGTGGCGGCGGCGGAGGCGTCGAGCTCGGCGGTGGATGGCGGTCGGGTTCGGTGGTGAACGGCTGCGACGCGGCATCGTTGAACTGCGCGCAGCCAGCCAAAAGCAGCAGCGTTGAGCAGAGCGCGGCCAACCCGCGCCGACCCGACCACCACGACTGCATAGCAGCCAGATTACGGATATCCCGGAGCCGGTGCCCGCGACGGGGTCGCGCGCGTCGGGTCGGATTTGCCCGCAAACTCGGAGTCACCCGCCGCGACACGCTAACTGGAACAGCGAAAGCGCCGCTCAAATCCCCAATTCGGACTGAATTGCCCTTACCCTGACACGAGTGACCAGTCAACCGAATGACTCACGTTGGCAGCGGCCAGACGAATCCGCGGCGCCAACTCCCGTGCGGCCAGCATCAGCAAGCCTGGTTGACCCGGAGGACGACCTGCCGTCAGCCACATATGCAGGCGATTTCGAGACGACCACGATCCCGCACTATGACTCCAGCGACTCGGGGCACGCAAGCAGCCTCCGCCCGTCCAGCTCGGGATACGGGCTGATCGGCGGGCCGGAGCCGTTGCCCTACCAGCCCCAATCTGCCAGCGGCAGGCACTCGGCATTCGGCCCCGAAGCGATCGACGAGCATGAGCACCAAGCCGACGACGAGCGGGTACGCGCCGCCGCCCGTCGCGGCACGCAGCATCTTGGTCTGCTGATACTCCGGGTCGGTCTGGGCTCGGTGTTCGTCGCGCATGGACTTCAGAAGCTGTTCGGCTGGTGGGGCGGACAGGGATTGAACGGGTTCAAGAATTCGCTGTCCGACGCCGGCTACCAGCATGCCGACATCCTCACTTACTGCGCCGCCGGCGGCGAGATCGCCGCCGGGATACTGCTGGTGCTGGGACTATTCACCCCGCTGGCCGCTGCGGGCGCGCTGGCCTACCTGACCAACAGCGTGCTCGCCGGGATGTCAGCCCAGCACAACGGCAGGTCCTTCCCGTTCTTCCTGCCGAACGGACACGAATACGAGATCACCCTGATCGTCATGGCGGTCGCCGTCATCCTGGTCGGGCCGGGGCGTTACGGCTTCGACGCCGGTCGCGGCTGGGCGCGGCGGCCGTTCATCGGGTCGTTTGCGGCGCTGATAGTCGGCATCGGCGCCGGCGTCGCCCTCTGGATGCTGCTCAACGGCGCCAACCCGGTGAGTTGATCAGCTATACGGATTGGGCACTCGGCCGCCGCTGGCCTCGGTCAGCAGCGGCAAGGTTGCGAAGGTAACCGCAGGCAACCGCAGCTCGCGGCCATTTTTGAGCTTGGCGCGCGCCCATGAGCTTCTGCTGAACCGCAGCCCGTCGATCTCTTCCCAACGCACCGTTTGACTGCCGAGCAGCGTGCGCACGGTCACGCCGTCTCGGTCGGCCTGGGTGCGAAGCCGAATGATCAACGCCGACAAGACCACTGGGATGATCAGTATCGGCGCGGTCACCGGCCAGGTGAAGACCGGGATAAGCAGCCCGAGCGCGAAGAAACCCACCGCCAAGTGGGCCATCGGTGAAATGTTGATCACCACCGGCGTTGTTTCCAGCGGATCTTTCGCCACCCGGGCATCATGTCATCCCGTTGAGATCGCCCTGCAGGCCGCGGCTCGACGATGCTCGGCCGGCGCAGCCAAATTTGACTCCTGACCTGTGCGGAGGCTACCGTCGAGCGTTATGGACAGCCGTGAAATGCTCGTAGTACTCGGTCGGCGCGTTGGTGGCTGACTAGCCCACGCCGGGATAGCTTTCGAGCACCAACGCGCAACCCTCGTGCAGCCGCTGAGCTGGCGGGGGTTTTTTGTTGTCAATGTTTCGACGTAACCTCCGACACCAACCACGAGGACTTGAAGAGGACCCAGTGAGCGCTCCCACTACGCGACCGCCGCAGCCGTCGCAACCCCTCAACGGCACGCTTGCCAAGGCGAAGACGCCAGCATCGCAAGCTCAACACGTCGCGCCGCACCAACTCACCGGCGCGCAGTCGGTGATCAGGTCGTTGGAAGAGCTGGACGTCGACGTCATCTTCGGAATCCCGGGCGGTGCCGTACTGCCGGTCTACGACCCGCTGTTCGATTCGAAGAAGTTGCGCCACGTGCTGGTTCGCCACGAGCAGGGCGCGGGCCACGCTGCCAGCGGCTACGCACACGCCACCGGGAGAGTCGGCGTCTGCATGGCCACCTCGGGTCCCGGTGCCACCAACCTGGTGACTCCGCTGGCCGACGCGCAAATGGACTCCATCCCGGTGGTTGCCATCACCGGACAGGTCGGGCGTTCGCTGATCGGGACCGACGCCTTCCAGGAAGCTGACATCTCCGGTATCACCATGCCGATCACCAAGCACAACTTCCTGGTCCGCAACGGCGACGAGATCCCCCGCGTGCTGGCCGAGGCCTTCCATATCGCGTCCAGCGGACGGCCCGGAGCGGTGCTCGTCGACATCCCGAAAGACGTGCTGCAAGGCCAGTGCACGTTCAGCTGGCCGCCGCACATGGACCTGCCCGGCTACAAGCCGAACACCAAACCGCACAACCGTCAGATCCACGAGGCCGCCAAGCTGATCGCCGCCGCACGCAAGCCCGTGCTGTACGTCGGCGGCGGTGTCATCCGCGGCGAGGCCACCGAGGAGCTGCGCGAGTTGGCCGAGCTGACCGGCATTCCGGTGGTGACCACGCTGATGGCGCGAGGCGCGTTCCCGGACAGCCACCGGCAGCACCTGGGCATGCCGGGCATGCACGGCACGGTGGCAGCGGTGGCCGGCCTGCAGCGCAGCGACCTGTTGATCGCGTTGGGCACCCGTTTCGACGACCGGGTGACCGGAAAGCTCGACTCGTTCGCCCCCGAGGCGAAGGTGATCCACGCCGACATCGACCCGGCCGAGATCGGCAAGAACCGGAAAGCCGACGTGCCGATCGTTGGCGACATCAAAGCCGTCATCACCGATCTGATCGACGCACTGCGCCACGACGGAGTGCCGGGCAATCTCGACATCGCGGCCTGGTGGGAGTACCTCGACGGGGTGCGGGCCACCTACCCGTTGAGCTATGGACCGCAAAGCGACGGCAGCCTGAGCCCCGAGTACGTCATCGAGAAGCTGGGCGAGATCGCCGGCCCGGATGCGGTGTACGTGGCCGGCGTCGGCCAGCATCAGATGTGGGCGGCGCAGTTCATCAAGTATGAAAAGCCGCGCACCTGGCTGAATTCCGGCGGGTTGGGCACCATGGGTTTCGCCATCCCGGCGGCGATGGGCGCCAAGATCTCTCGCCCGGATGCAGAGGTGTGGGCTATCGACGGCGACGGCTGCTTCCAGATGACCAACCAGGAACTGGCCACCTGCGCCATCGAAGGGGCGCCGATCAAGGTGGCGTTGATCAACAACGGCAACCTGGGCATGGTGCGGCAATGGCAGTCGCTGTTTTATGAGGAGCGGTATTCGCAGACCGATCTGGCGACCCACTCGCACCGAATCCCGGACTTCGTCAAGTTGGCCGAGGCGCTGGGCTGTGTCGGATTACGTTGCGAGCGTGCAGAAGACGTCGTCGACGTGATCAACCAGGCACGGGCGATCAACGACCGGCCAGTGGTGATCGACTTCATCGTCGGCGCCGACGCGCAGGTGTGGCCGATGGTCGCCGCCGGAACCAGCAACGACGAGATCCAGGCCGCCCAAGGTATCCGCCCACTTTTCGACGACGAATCCGAAGGGCACGCCTGATGCGCGCCGGCGACGATCAACGGGGCAGTGCGATCCGAAAAGGGCAGGAGGAGTGGCGCATATGAACGGATCGCCGAAGACGCACACGTTGTCGGTGCTGGTCGAAGACAAACCCGGTGTGCTTGCCCGCGTGGCGGCGCTGTTCTCGCGGCGCGGGTTCAACATCGAATCGCTTGCCGTCGGGGCCACCGAACAGAAAGACATGTCCCGGATGACGATCGTCGTGTCCGCCGAGGAGACACCGCTCGAGCAGATCACCAAGCAGCTCAACAAGCTCATCAACGTCATCAAGATCATCGAGCAGGACGACGACAAGTCGGTGGCCCGGGAATTGGCGCTGATCAAGGTGCGGGCCGACGCCGGCACCCGCAGTCAAGTCATCGAGGCGGTTAACTTGTTCCGCGCCAAGGTGATTGACGTGTCGCCGGAGTCGCTGACCATCGAAGCCACCGGCGATCGCGGCAAGTTGGAGGCGTTTCTGCGGGTGCTGGAGCCCTTCGGTGTCCGCGAGATCGTCCAGTCCGGCGTGGTATCGCTGTCCCGCGGGCCACGCGGCATCGGCACGGCCAAATAACTCAACCGATAGAAGGAAATACACAGTGACACTCGAGATGTTCTACGACGACGACGCGGACCTGTCGATCATTCAGGGCCGCAAGGTCGGCGTCATCGGCTACGGCAGCCAGGGGCACGCGCACTCGCTGAGCCTGCGCGATTCCGGCGTGCAGGTGCGCGTCGGACTCAAGGAGGGCTCGAAGTCACGGGCCAAGGTCGAGGAGCAGGGCCTGCAGGTCGACACTCCCGCCGAGGTGGCGAAGTGGGCCGACGTGATCATGCTGCTGGCTCCCGACACCGCCCAGGCGGACATCTTCAAGAACGACATCGAGCCGAACCTGAAGTCCGGCGACGCACTGTTTTTCGGCCACGGCCTCAACATCCACTTCGACCTGATCAAGCCGCCCGGCGACGTCACCGTGGCGATGGTCGCCCCGAAGGGCCCGGGGCACTTGGTGCGTCGCCAGTTCGTCGACGGCAAGGGCGTGCCCTGCCTGATCGCCGTCGACCAAGACCCGACCGGTAACGGCGAGGCGCTGGCGCTGTCTTACGCCAAAGGCATCGGCGGCACCCGCGCCGGCGTCATCAAGACCACCTTCAAAGACGAGACCGAGACCGATCTGTTCGGCGAACAGGCCGTGTTGTGCGGTGGCACCGAGGAATTGGTGAAGACCGGCTTCGACGTGATGGTCGAGGCGGGCTACCCGCCGGAGATGGCGTACTTCGAGGTGCTGCACGAGCTCAAGCTCATCGTCGACCTGATGTACGAGGGCGGCATCGCCCGGATGAACTACTCGGTGTCCGACACCGCCGAGTTCGGCGGATACCTGTCGGGCCCGCGCGTCATCGACGCCGACACCAAAGAGCGGATGCGCGGCATCCTGCGCGACATCCAGGACGGCAGCTTCGTCAAGAAGCTCGTCGCCAACGTCGAGGGCGGCAACAAGCAGCTCGAGCAGTTGCGCAAGGAAAATGCCGAGCACCCCATCGAGATCGTCGGCAAGAAGCTGCGTGACCTGATGAGCTGGGTAGACCGTCCGATCACCGAAACGGCTTAGCTTTCTGGGGGTCGCCGCCGTCCTGCACCGCCGCGACACTTAAACCACGGCGACGTTTCGCGGCGTGTCGTGTACGTGGGTTAAGTGTCGCGGCGAGGGGCTACGACGCGAGGCGGTCGGCGACCGAAACGACCCGGCGTGCCAAGTGGTCCAGGGCGTTGTCGATGGACTCGTCGAACTCGTGGATGTTGTCATGCGTGGTGACCAGGCTCACCCCGTAGGGATTGCCGTCGACGAACTTCAGCGGATCGGTGTATCCGGGCGGCACGATGATGCCGCCCCAATGGATCAGCGTGAAGTAAAGCGCAAGCAGGGTGGTTTCCTGACCGCCATGCAGGGTGTTGGACGACGTGAACGCCGCGTACACCTTGTCGGCCAGCTTGCCTTCGGCCCACAGCCCGCCCAGCGAGTCGATGAAAGTGCGCAATTGCGCCGCGGGTGAGCCGAATCGAGTCGGTGAGCCGAAGATCACCGCGTCGGCCCACACGATGTCGTCGCCGGTGGCCGCGGGCAAGTCCTTGGTGGCTTGGTAGTTCGCCGTCCAGGCCGGGTTGTGCGCGAACGATTCCGGGTCGTGGGTTTCGGCGACGTGTCGCAGTCGGACTTCGGCGCCGGCCGACTCCGCCGCCGCGGCGACGCGTTTCGCCATCGTCGTTCCATGGCCGGTGGCCGAGTAGTAGATGATCGCCAGCTTCGTCACGGCGTCATCGTAGGCATGGCTGCGCCCGGCTGCGCCGCGCTTGCGACCGCCGCATAGGCTGGCCGCGTGAGCCTGCCTGTCGTTTTGATCGCTGACAAACTTGCCGAATCGACCGTCGCCGCGCTGGGCGACCAAATCGAAGTCCGCTGGGTCGACGGCCCGGACCGGGAGAAGCTGCTGGCCGCGGTGCCTGAGGCCGACGCGCTGCTGGTGCGCTCGGCCACGACCGTCGACGCCGAGGTGTTCGACGCGGCGCCCAAGCTCAAGATCGTCGCCCGCGCGGGGGTCGGACTGGACAACGTCGACGTCGACACCGCCACCGAGCGCGGTGTGCTGGTCGTCAACGCCCCGACGTCGAACATCCACAGCGCCGCCGAGCACGCCCTGGCGCTGCTGCTGTCCGCCGCCCGCCAGATTCCCGCGGCCGACGCCTCGCTGCGCGAGCACACCTGGAAGCGGTCGTCGTTCTCGGGCACCGAGATCTTCGGCAAGACCGTCGGGGTGGTCGGGCTTGGCCGCATCGGGCAGTTGGTGGCGCAGCGGTTGGCCGCCTTCGGGACCCACATCGTGGCCTACGACCCGTACGTGTCGCCGGCGCGCGCCGCCCAGCTGGGCATCGAACTGCTTCCGCTCGACGAGCTGCTGGCCCGCGCCGACTTCATCTCGGTGCATCTGCCCAAGACGCCGGAGACAGCGGGTCTGATCGACAAGGAGGCGCTGGCCAAGACCAAGCCCGGGGTGGTCATCGTCAACGCCGCCCGCGGCGGGCTGATCGACGAGGCGGCGCTGGCCGACGCCATCACCAGCGGACACGTTCGCGCCGCCGGTATCGACGTGTTCTCCAAGGAGCCATGCACCGACAGCCCGCTGTTCGACCTGCCGCAGGTGGTGGTCACCCCGCATCTCGGGGCGTCGACCGAGGAGGCTCAGGACCGGGCCGGCACCGACGTGGCCGCCAGCGTCAAGCTGGCGCTGGCCGGGGAGTTCGTTCCCGACGCGGTCAACGTCGGCGGCGGGGTGGTCAGCGAGGAGGTGTCACCCTGGCTGGACCTGGTCCGCAAGCTCGGTGTGCTGGTCGGGTGCGCTGAGCGACGAGCTGCCGGTATCGCTGTCGGTGCAGGTGCGCGGTGAGCTGGCCGGCGAAGACGTTGAGGTGCTGCGGCTTTCGGCGTTGCGCGGGCTGTTCTCCGCCGTCATCGAGGATCAGGTGACGTTCGTCAACGCTCCCGCGATAGCCGAGGAACGCGGCGTGGCCGCCGACTCAGCACCGCCACCGAAAGCCCCAACCACCGCAGCGTCGTCGATGTCCGTGCGGTGGCCGCCGACGGCTCGGTCGGTCAACGTCGCCGGCACGCTGTCCGGGCCGCAGCAGGTCGAGAAGATCGTGCAGATCAACGGCCGCAACTTCGACCTGCGCGCCGAGGGCATCAATCTGGTCGTGCACTACGTCGACCAGCCGGGCGCGCTGGGCAAGATCGGCACCCTGCTCGGGCACGGCCGGGGTCAACATCCAAGCCGCGCAGCTGTCCGAGGACGCCGAGGGCCCGGGCGCGACGATCCTGCTGCGCCTGGACCGCGACGTGCCCGCCGAGGTGCGGGAGGCGATCAGGTGCGGCCGTCGACGGCCTACAAGCTGAAAGTGGTTGACCTGTCGTGAAACTGGCGGTGATCGCCGGCGACGGCATCGGCCCGGAGGTCGTCGCCGAGGCGGTGAAGGTTCTCGACGCGGTGTTGCCCGGCGTCGAGAAGACCGATTACGACCTGGGCGCCAAGCGATACCACGCGACCGGGAAGTGCTGCCCGACGCGGCGATCGCCGAACTGCGGGCCCACGACGCGATCCTGCTTGGCGCGATCGGTGATCCGTCGGTGCCCAGCGGCGTGCTGGAGCGAGGTCTGCTGCTACGGCTGCGCTTCGCGCTGGACCACCACGTCAACCTGCGGCCGGCCCGGCTGTATCCGGGCGTGCAGCAGCCCACTGGCCGGCAACCCGGACATCGATTTCGTCGTGGTCCGCGAGGGCACCGAAGGCCCGTACACCGGCACCGGCGGTGCGATCCGGGTCGGCACCGCCCATGAGGTCGCCACCGAGGTCAGCATCAACACCGCGTTCGGCGTCCGCCGTGTCGTGCAAGACGCCTTCGAGCGCGCGCAGCCGCGTCGCAAGCATCTGACCCTGGTGCACAAGACGAACGTGCTGACGTTCGCCGGATCGCTGTGGTCGCGGACCGTGCAGGAGATCGGCGAGAAGTATCCGGACGTCGAGGTGGCCTATCAGCACGTCGACGCCGCGACCATCCACCTGGTCACCGACCCGGGCCGCTTCGACGTGATCGTCACCGACAACCTATTCGGCGACATCATCACGGACTTGGCGGCCGCGGTCTGCGGCGGCATCGGGTTGGCCGCCAGCGGCAATATCGACGCCACCCGGACCAACCCGTCGATGTTCGAGCCGGTGCACGGCAGCGCACCCGACATCGCGGGCAAGGGGATCGCCGATCCGACCGCCGCGATCATGTCGGTGGCGCTGCTGCTTTCCCACGTCGGCGAAGACGCTGCCGCCGCGCGAGTGGACCGGGCCGTGGCGTCCCATCTGGCCAGTCGCCCGACCGAAAAGCTATCCACCGCCGAAGTCGGCGAAAGGATAGCGTCCGCGCTCTAGTCTCCAGGCCGGGCGGCAGACCTTGGCCGGCACGATCGGCACCGCCAGCAGCGGGAAAAGCCCGCAGCACCGGGAACGCCAGCGGGTAACCGTGGGCGGCGATCAGCTCACCGAACACCGGCGGCGCGCCGGCTGCCATCAACCGCTGATAGGTGTTCTGCAGGCCCAGTGCGCGCCCGCTCCAGAACGGTCCGGCGTATTCGGTGATCGCGGTGGATTCCAGCCCGTTGTCGAGCACCGTGACCACCGACGCCGCGACCATCAGCGGCACGGCGATCGACGAGCGCAGATGATCGGCGAACGCCAAGCCGGCCAGCACCAGGACGCCCGCGACGGCCATGATGCGGACCGGACGCAGCCGGGAGCCGACCCGGTCCGACCACCGGCCGACCGCGACCCGGCCCACGCGCCCCGAGCAACTGTGACAGCGTGACCAGCGCTCCCGCCGATGCGATCGACCACCGGTAATTCGTGATCAGCCAGACCAGCATGAACGTCACGGTCACCGTCTGCGGCACCATCAGCAGCGCCGAGACCGCATGGATGCGCCGCAGCACCCACGATCCGCGGTACGGGTTGGCCAGATCCTGGTCGGTGGCCTCGTCCCGTTCCTTGCGCGGCGGGTCGGCGATGGCCACAGCGCTGAGCACCGCCGACGCCGCGCACAGCACGGCCGGAAACATCAGGGCCGACGTCGCCGACCGGCTGCGCTCGGCGAGCTCGGGAATGACCAGCGCGCCCAACGCAATTCCGAGCGGCTGCGCGGTCTGGCGGACCCCCATCGCCAGGCCGCGTTGCTCGGGCGGGAACCACCCGGAGACCAGCCGCCCGCCGGCCGAATTGCAGCTGGCGGCCGCCATGCCGCCGACGAACAGCAGCGCAGCGAACGACACCATCGAGTGGACAGTCGTCGCCGCAGTAGGCGGCGGCCGCGGTCAGCGCCGAGCCGATCGTCAGCACGATGCGTTCGCCGACCCGGTCGAGCAGATAGCCCCACAGGATCAGCGTCACCACCATGCCGAAGCTCGGCATCGACGACAGCAAGCCCGCCTCGGCCAGCGGCGTGCCCCGATCGTCTTCCAGGGCGGGGATCAGAAACGCGACGCCGTTGATGAAGATGAAGGCGCTCGCCGTCACCACCAGCGAGACGACCACGATCGACCAGCGTCGGCCCGTACTGAGTCTGACCGTGCTGGTCGGGTCCGTCGGCATCGATCCATGCTCGCACAGCCATGTGAGCGCCGGGGCTGAAGCGACAACCGGCCCGGCTGCTGCAGGTCTGGTCGGCGCGTCACTAGGCTCAGGCGAATGCGCCTTGGCCGAATCGCCAGCCCCGACGGCGTCGCGTTCGTCAGCATCGAGGGCGAAGCCGACGAGCCCGACGGGATGATCGTCCGTGAGATCGCCGAGCATCCCTTCGGCACCCCGACTTTCACCGGTCGCTCCTGGCCGCTGGCCGACGTGCGACTGCTGGCCCCGATCCTGGCCAGCAAGGTGGTCTGCATCGGCAAGAACTACGCCGATCACATCGCCGAGATGGGCGGCCGACGGGCCCGGCGCCGGCCGACCCGGTGATCTTCCTCAAGCCCAACACCGCGATCATCGGACCGAACGTGCCGATCCGGTTGCCCGCCAACGCATCTCCGGTGCACTTCGAGGGCGAACTGGCGGCGGTGATCAGTCGGCCCTGCAAGGACGTCGCGGCTGCGCGCGCCGCCGAGAGCATCCTGGGCTACACCATCGCCAACGACGTGTCGGCCCGCGACCAACAGCAGGCCGACGGCCAGTGGACGCGGGCGAAGGGTCACGACACGTTCTGCCCGGTGGGGCCGTGGATCGTCACCGACTGTCGATCCGGCCGATCTCGAGATCCGCACCGAGGTCAACGGGGAGGTCCAACAGGACAGCCGTACCTCGATGATGATCCACGACGTCGGCGCGATCATCGAGTGGATCTCGGCGGTGATGACGCTGCTGCCCGGCGATCTCATCCTGACCGGCACACCGGCCGGTGTGGGGCCCATCGAGGACGGCGACACCGTCAGCATCACCATCGAGGGCATCGGAACGCTGACCAATCCCGTTGTCCGGAAGGGAAATTCGTGACTGACGCAGCCGGCGTGCGCGTCCGGTTCTGCCCCTCGCCGACCGGTATCCCGCATGTCGGCCTGGTCCGCACCGCGCTGTTCAACTGGGCCTACGCCCGGCACACCGGCGGCACCTTCGTCTTCCGCATCGAGGACACCGACGCCGCCCGTGACACCGAGGAGAGCTACTGGCGCTCCTGGACGCGCTGCGCTGGCTCGGGCTGGACTGGGACGAGGGCCCCGAGGTGGGCGGCCCGTACGGCCCGTACCGGCAGTCGCAGCGCAGCGACATCTACCGCGACGTGGTGGCCCGGCTGCTCGCGTCCGGCGAGGCCTACCAGGCCTTCTCGACGCCGGAGGAAGTCGAGGCCCGCCACCTGGCGGCCGGCCGCAATCCGAAGCTGGGCTACGACAACTTCGACCGTGATCTGACCGAGCGAGCAGCGGGCGGCCTATCAGGCCGAGGGCCGTAAACCGGTGCTGCGGCTGCGGATGCCCGATGAGGACATGGGCTGGCACGATCTGGTGCGCGGGAAGACCACCTTCGCGGCGGGCGTCGTGCCCGATTTCGCGTTGACCCGCGCCACCGGGGATCCGTTGTACACCTTGGTCAACCCGGTCGACGACGCGCTGATGAAGATCACCCACGTCTTGCGCGGCGAGGATCTGTTGCCGTCGACGCCGCGGCAGATCGCGCTGTACCACGCGCTGATCCGGATCGGGGTGGCGGATCAGGTCCCGGAATTCGCCCACCTGCCAACGGTGTTGGGCGAAGGCACCAAGAAACTGTCGAAACGTGATCCGCAGTCGAACCTGTTCCTCCACCGAGAGCGCGGCTTCATTCCCGAGGGGCTGCTGAATTACCTTGCGCTGCTTGGCTGGGCGATCGCCGCCGACCGTGACGTGTTCAGCCTCGACGAAATGGTGGCCGCGTTCGACGTCGTTGACGTCAACGCCAACCCGGCGCGGTTCGACCAGAAAAAGGCCGACGCGATCAACGCCGAGCACATCCGGCTTCTTGCCGCCGACGATTTCACCGGCGGCTGCGCGACTACTTCGACACACATGGCATCGCACCGGGCTGGACGATGCGCGGTTCGCCGTGGCCGCCGGCCTGGTGCAGACCCGCATCGTCGTGCTGGGCGACGCATGGGACCTGTTGAAGTTCTTCAACGACGACCAGTACACGATCGACCCCAAGGCCGCCGCCAAGGAGCTGGGTGCCGATGCCGGACCGGTGCTCGACGCCGCGGTAACGGCGCTTGATGGGCTGGCGCACTGGGCGGTGGCCGATATCGAGGCGGCGCTGAAGGGTGCGTTGGTCGAGGCGCTCGGGCTCAAGCCCCGCAAGGCTTTCGGCCCGATCCGGGTGGCGATCACCGGATCTTCGGTCAGCCCGCCGCTGTTCGAATCGATGGAGCTGCTCGGACGCGAGCGCAGCCTGCAGCGGCTGCGGCAAGCCCACGGCCGATCGGGCGTACGTGAGAAGCGACCGAATTGTTTGGTAGTCTGCACGTCGGCCCTGGCAGCTGGCAGTAGCGGCCGCATGACCTTCACATCGTCTGCGGAAAGCCTTTGACCAGCGGTTTTAGGCAGCCAATGGGGTATGGTGTAATTGGCAACACAGCTGATTCTGGTTCAGCCATTCTAGGTTCGAGTCCTGGTACCCCAGCAGGGTTTTCCAGCGCTTTTCTACCGCAAGCAATTAGGTGGGCGTATGCCGGTGAGCTATGCTGGCACCTCGGATCGGTTCCGGCCCCGTCGTCTAGCGGCCTAGGACGCCGCCCTCTCACGGCGGTAGCGTGGGTTCGAATCCCATCGGGGCTACAAGCAAGCAACGATTTACTGCCCGGTCCCCAGCACGGCCGGTGCAGTCGATCCGCCCACCGGCATGGCCGGCAAGCCCAGCTTGCGGTGATCCCAGGAACGCGAGCGACGAGCCACGATGCGCACGCAGACCCGCTTGTTCATCATCTGCTCGACGAACGGCTTCATTTCGTCGCTGTAGGGACCGGTGTAGCGCTCCCACACACTGACTCCGACGCGGTGCGCGACGTCGGGATCGTCGATGATCTCCGCGACGCCTTCGAAGGACACTCCACGCAAGGTGTCATAGGTATCGCCGTCCTCGATCAGGAAGCTCACCCGCGGGTCTCGTTTGAGGTTGACCGCCTTCTGTGACTTGGCCTTGGTTTCCAGCCAGATCTCGCCGTCGACCACGCCGTACCACATGGCGGTCAAATGCGGCTGCCCGTCCGGGCCGATGGTGGCCAGCGTGCCGGTGCGGCTGTTGGTGACGAAGTCAGCGATCTCGGCCTCGGACATGACGATGCTCGCGCGCTGATTGGTTCCCATCGCGTCAGTGTGTCAGATCACTAGCGCGGACCCGCCGGGCGGCCAATCAAAGGGCTTCACAGCCGGCGAGTCAGGGCATCGGCAGCCGCCAGCAGATCGGCGGCCCAGCGCTCGCCGGGGCGGCGGCCGATGCGGTCGATCGGGCCCGACACCGAGATCGCGGCGATCACCGCACCGTGGGCGTCGCGCACCGGCGCCGACACACTCGCCACTCCGGGCTCACGCTCGGCTGCGCTCTGCGCCCAACCGCGCCGCCGAACGTCGGCCAGCGTGCGGTCGCTGAATTTCGCGGCGGGCAGTACCGCCTGCCGAGTGGCGTCGTCGCTGTATGCCAGCAGCACCTTGGCGCCGGAACCGGCCGTCATCGGCAAGCGCGCCCCGACCGGAACGGTATCGCGAAGGCCCGCAGGCGGTTCCACCGCGGCGATGCAGATCCGCGAGCTGCCCTCGCGGCGGTACAGCTGCACGCTCTCGCCGGTGATCTCGCGCAGCCGGGGCAGCACCGCCGCGCTGGCCGTCAGCAGTGGGTCGTTGACGCGCAGCGGCCAGCTCGCTGACCGCCGGACCCAGCCGCCAACGCCCGTCGCCATCGCGCGCGAGCAGGCGATGGACCTCCAGGCCCGCGGCCAATCGGTGTGCGGTGGCTCTGGGCAACCCGGTGCGATCGCACAATTCGGCCAATCCGCAGGGTGATTCCGCGATGGTGTGCAGCACCCCCACGGCTTTGTCGAGGACGCCGATGCCGCTATCCTGTCTCACAGAGAGATACTAACTTCTCGCATAGTGAGATAACTTACGACACCGCAATGGCGGGCCACAACCAAGGGAATCGGGATGACCTCGTGATGAAAACTTCAGCCGACACTGATGCCGGGCGTTCGCGCACGCTGGCGCAGAAGGTTTGGGACGACCATGTGGTGGCCTCCGGCGGCGGTACCGAACCCGATCTGATCTATATCGATCTCCATCTCGTCCACGAGGTCACCAGCCCACAGGCATTCGACGGTCTGCGTCTGGCCGACCGCCCGGTGCGCCGACCGGAATTGACGCTCGCCACCGAAGACCACAACGTGCCGACCATCGATATCGACAAGCCGATCGCCGATCCCGTTTCGCGCAACCAGGTCGAGACACTGCGGCGCAATTGCGCCGAATTCGGGATCCGCTTATACCCGATGGGCGATATCGATCAGGGCATCGTGCACGTCGTCGGTCCGCAGTTGGGTCTGACTCAACCGGGAATGACGATCGTGTGTGGTGACAGTCACACCTCGACGCATGGCGCATTCGGTGCGTTGGCAATGGGAATCGGCACTTCGGAGGTCGAGCATGTGCTGGCCACCCAGACGCTTCCGCTGCGGCCGTTCAAGACGATGGCCGTCAATGTCGACGGCCAGTTGCCTGCCGGCGTCACAGCCAAGGACATCATTCTGTCGGTGATCGCCAAGATCGGCACCGGCGGTGGCCAAGGCCATGTCATCGAATACCGCGGCAGCGCCATCGAATCGCTTTCGATGGAGGCCCGGATGACGGTCTGCAACATGAGTATCGAGGCCGGGGCCAGGGCGGGGATGGTGGCACCCGACGCGACCACGTACGAATTCTTGCGCGGCCGCCCGCATGCCCCGACCGGCGCGCAGTGGGATGCCGCACTGGCCTATTGGGATCAGCTGGCCACCGACGAAGGCGCCGAGTTCGACACCGAGGTCTACGTGGATGCCGCGTCGTTGACGCCGTTCGTCACCTGGGGGACGAATCCGGGCCAGGGTGTGCCGTTGGGCGCCGCGGTGCCCGACCCCGAGCTGATGACCGACGACAACGAGCGTCAGGCCGCCGAGAAAGCGCTGGCGTACATGGACCTTCAACCCGGAATCCCGATGCGTGACATCGCCGTGGATGCCGTTTTTGTCGGCTCGTGCACCAACGGCCGCATCGAGGATTTGCGTGCGGTGGCCGACATATTGCGCGGCCGCAGGGTGGCCGACGGAGTGCGAATGCTGGTCGTGCCGGGGTCGATGCGGGTACGCGCACATGCCGAAAAAGAAGGGCTGGGCGAGATCTTCACGGCCGCCGGCGCCGAGTGGCGGCAGGCCGGGTGCTCGATGTGTCTTGGGATGAATCCGGACCAGCTGGCGCCGGGGGAGCGGTGCGCTGCAACGTCAAACCGCAACTTCGAAGGACGCCAGGGCAAGGGCGGCCGTACTCACTTGGTGTCGCCTGCCGTCGCCGCCGCCACCGCGGTGCGCGGGAAGCTCTCCGCCCCGGCCGACCTGAACTGAGAAGAGGGAGAACTGTAATGGACGCTTTTCACACCCACACAGGTATCGGAGTGCCGCTGCGGCGGTCCAATGTCGACACGGATCAGATCATTCCCGCCGTCTATTTGAAGCGAGTGACCCGAACGGGTTTCGAGGATGGATTGTTCGCCGCCTGGCGGACCGACCCGTCTTTTGTGCTCAATCTCAGTCCCTTTGACAGGGGCTCAGTACTGGTCGCGGGCCCCGATTTCGGCACCGGATCCTCTCGCGAGCATGCGGTGTGGGCGCTTATGGACTACGGATTCCGGGTAGTGATCTCGTCCCGGTTCGGCGACATTTTTCGGGGCAATGCGGGGAAGGCCGGGCTGCTAGCTGCCGAAGTTGCCCAAGACGATGTGGAACTGCTCTGGAAGCTCATCGAGGGCAGCCCCGGGTTGGAAATCACTGTCAATCTTCAAGATCGGAATGTGACCGCAGGAACGGTGGTGGTGCCGTTCAACATTGACGATTACACCGCCTGGCGTTTGATGGAGGGCCTCGACGACGTAGCCCTTACGCTGCGGAAACGTGACAAGATCGCGCTCTTCGAATCCGAGCGGCCGGTCTGGAAACCGCAGACTTTGCCCGCTTCCTGACGGCTCGATTGGGCCCGAATTTCGGGCGCCCCAACGGCAAATTTGACGGCTCGTCCTCTCTCAAGCCACCTATCAAGCGCGGCAACCGGATTCCTAAAAAGTTCGCCAGAACCGACTGAAATTGCGCGTGGCTCTTGGAAATCAGGCACCTGAGGGTTTACCGTGTCCTCTAGTCGGTCCAAGGTGGGCCGCTAGCAAGGCGGAGGATTTGCATGAATAAGGCAGAGCTCATCGATGTGCTCACCGAGAAATTGGGCTCGGACCGTCGGTCGGCAACCGCCGCCGTCGAGAATGTCGTCGACACTATTGTGCGCGCAGTGCACAAGGGCGAGAGCGTCACCATTACCGGCTTCGGTGTTTTCGAACAGCGCCGTCGCGCGGCACGTGTGGCGCGTAATCCCCGTACCGGCGAGACAGTAAAGGTCAAGCCAACGTCCGTGCCGGCATTCCGGCCGGGCGCACAATTCAAAGCGGTTGTCTCTGGCGCACAGCGCCTCCCAGCGGAAGGACCAGCAGTGAAGCGAGGTGTCGTCGCGCGGCGGAGCCGTGAAGAAGGCGTGGCGAAGAAGCGCCGCCAAGAAGGCTGTGGCCCGCAAGGCCGTGAAGAAGGCGGTGGTGAAGAAGGCCCGCCAAGAAGGCTGTGGCCAAGAAGGCCGTGAAGAAGGCCGTGGCGAAGAAGGCCGTGAAGAAGGCCGTGGCGAAGAAGGCCGTGAAGAAGGCCGTGGCCAAGAAAGCCGTGAAGAAGGCCGTGGCGAAGAAGGCCGTCCAGGAAGGCTGCGTCAAGAAGGCTGCCGCCAAGAAGGCTCCGGCCAAGAAGGCCACCGCTCGTCGCGGTCGCCGGTAGGCGCTCACCGAATTCAACACGCTGATTCGCCGCGGGACCGGCTCCGAGGAGACGCCCGCGGCGAATCTGCGTGCTAGGTCACCACGTTGGCGGCCAGCGCACTGCCGATATGGTCGGCTGCGATCAGATGGCCGTCCGCAAGTGACAGCACCCATGTGCTGCCCTTGCGGTTGCGGGATTTGTCCGGGCGTATCCCGTCGCGTTCACACCACCACGCGATCAGGTCTGGAATCACCTTGCCTTGCGTGCAGATCACCGGTGTGCCGGGCGAATCGGCGATCTGCAGAACCCGGCGACGACCGCGTTTAGCGTTGGCGGCGTAGGCCTCCTCGGTCAGCGTGGGCTCATTGCCGATGACGACGCCCAGCTCCTCGGCCAGCGGCTCCATCGTCTGGTGGCAGCGCAGCCGGTCAGCGGCGTACACATCGGTGGGGCCGAAGACCGATAGCTGCCCGACAAGTGCTTCGGCCTGCGCACGGCCCTTCTTGTCCAACGGTCGCATTTTGTCGTCGCCGGAGAATCGGGACTTGCTGCCCGCGGTGCCGTGCCGGACTACTAACACGGTCTGGGTATCCGCCGGAAATTTGGCGAACCGGCGCAAGACCTTTCGATCGTGTGGGTAGGACACCTTCTTGATCGCGTCGGAGGTTGGCAGCCAGATCAGCTCGTCGACTTCCCGGCCCGGGGTGAATTCTCCGCCGAGGCTGCGCGCCGCCCAGTAGCGAACGCGCTTGACCCCTTGGTCGATCGGATAGCTCACGTTGTTCAACCGGCGACCAAGTTGTGCACGGTGGCCGGTCTCTTCGAAGAGTTCTCGGACCGCGGTCACCGGTTCGGTTTCGCCGGCATCCATTTTGCCCTTGGGCAGCGACCAGTCGTCGTAGCGAGGACGATGGATGACTGCCACTTCGATCGACTCGCCGGCGGAGGGACGCCAGAGCACCGCACCGGCGGCCCAAATGACTTTACCGCTCACCCTCGGATCATCCGACCAGGTATGAGTCGGCACCGTAACCCTCGCAACTCAATTCGGACCTTCGCACCTGATGGACATCGCGTCGACATGGTACAGGTGACCTCAGGCGCTCCTGTGTCGCTCCATCAGCGACACCTGGTGGTCGCGAACCGTGTGACCCGCCTGCGGCAACGCGGTCCACTGTGCTTCGGGTCCCAGTTCCCAGCAGCGCGTGGCGGGATCCAGCGCCGACTCGAAGATGTCGTTCAGTTGTGCGGTCAGCCGGGGGTCTTTCACCTGAGCCAGCACCTCGACCCGCCGATCGAGGTTGCGGTGCATCATGTCGGCGCTGCCGATCCAGAATTCGTCGATCGCGTGGAAATGCAGGATCCGCGAGTGCTCCAGGAAACGGCCCAGAATCGAGCGCACGGAGATGTTTTCGGAGAATCCTTCGACGCCGGGTCGCAGCGCGCAGATTCCGCGCACCACCACCTGGACGCGCACGCCTGCTTGCGATGCGCGATAGAGCGCATCGATGACCTGCTCGTCGACAAGCGCGTTCATCTTGAGCCTGATTCGCCCGTTGCCGCTTTCGCGGTGCGCGGCGATCTCCCGCTCGACGCGTTCGATGATGCCGTCTGCGAATTCCGTGCGGTGCAACCAAAAGGTTGCGGTAGGACAGCTTGCGCGAATAGCCGGTCAGCGAGTTGAACAGGTCGGTCAGGTCGGCACCGATGTCGGGGTCGGCGGTCAGCAGGCCGATGTCCTCGTAGAGCCGGGCGGTCTTGCTGTTGTAGTTGCCGGTCCCGATATGGCAGTAGCGCCGGATCGCCGAGCCTTCACGGCGCACCACCAGACAAGTCTTGCAATGCGTTTTCAAGCCGACGAGGCCGTACGCCACATGGACTCCCGCCTGCTCCAGTGCGCGTGCCCACCGGATGTTGGCCTGCTCGTCGAACCGCGCCTTGATTTCGACCAGTGCCACGACTTGCTTGCCGGCCGCGGCAGCTTCGATCAGCGCACGAACGATCGGCGAATCACCGGACGTGCGGTACAGCGTCTGTTTGATCGCCAGCACGTTGGGGTCGGCGGCAGCCAGCTCGATAAACCGTTGCGTGCTAGTGGAGAACGAGTCGTAAGGATGATGTACCAACACGTCACCCTCGCGCAGAGTCGCGAAAATGCTCTTCGGCGATTCCCGATCAGCGAATGCGGGGCTGGTGGCCGGAACGAATGCGGGATCCTTCAGCGCCGGTCGGTCGACGCCGTAGATCTGCCACAGCGACGACAGATCAAGCAGCCCCGGCACCTGGATGACGTCGCCGGGATGCACGTCAAGTTCACGCAGCAGCAGCTCCAACATGTGCTCGGTCATGTCGTCGGCCACCTCGAGGCGCACCGGCGACCCGAACCGTCGACGCGCCAGTTCCCGCTCGAGCGCCTGCAGCAGATCCTCGTCGCGATCCTCGTCGACCTCGAAATCAGCGTTGCGGGTAATGCGGAACGCGTGATGCTCGACGATCTCCATGCCCGGGAACAACACCGGCAGGAAAGCCGCGATCAACTCCTCCATCGGCAAAAAGCGGACTTCCGGCTTGCCGGCCGACCCCTCTGCGCCCTGTCTTGCGTCGAGCTCGACGAAACGATCGACGTTGTCGGGCACCTTGACTCGGGCGAAGTGCTGCCCGCCGTCCTCGGGCTGCCGGACCGTGACCGCCAGGTTCAGGCTCAAGCCGCTGACAAACGGAAACGGGTGGGCGGGATCGACAGCCAGCGGAGTCAGGACGGGGAACACCTGCTCGTTGAAGTACGTCGCCAATCGGTCGCGCTCGGCCTCGTCCAGATCGGCCCACGTGACGACGTGGATGCCTTCCTGGGCTAGCCCGGGTCCTACCGAATCGAGGAACACCCTTGCGTGCCGGGTAGCGATCTGCTGAGTTTGCTCCCCGATGCGACGCAGTTGTTCGCGCGGGGTAAGACCATCGGCGGACCGCACCGACAAACCCATCTCGTCGCGCCGCTTGAGGCCGGCGACGCGCACCATGTAGAACTCGTCGAGGTTGGACGCGAAGATCGCCAGAAACTTCGCCCGCTCCAACAACGGCAGCGAGGTGTCAGCGGCCAGCGCCAGCACACGTGCGTTGAAGTCCAGCCAGCTCAGCTCGCGGTTGAGGTAGCGGTGTTCGGGAAGTTCGTCCTCTATCAGGGCGGCGGTGGCAGCGGGCGGTGCGGCGGGCGGTGGGCCGTCGGGCCGCCACGTCGGCCCGTCCGGCCGCGCCTCGGCTGCGGTGCTGCTAACTGCTGCGTCGGTGCCGTCCCGGGCTTCGATTTCGGTCACCCTTGCGATCATTCCCCATCATCGGGCGGTGCTGCTACCCACTGGCTGACGTCCATTTGCCGTTGAGAAGCCGTTCACCCGTCGTTACGTTAGCGGCGCGCCGCCGCGGCGACGGCCCGACCGGTGGCCGGCCCGATCCCGAGACGGCGTGCAACCGCCAGGTCATCGGGTGTGTCGATGTCGCAGCGCAATCCAGGCCACGCCCCGGTGAGCTCGATCGCGCCCGAACGGCGATGCTGCGCGCAAGAATCCGGCCCGAATCGCGGGTCGAGCGCGGTGCCGAATGCACACAGCGCCGCGGTACCGGTGCCGAGCCGGTCGGCGACAAAACTACGGTCGTGGTGTCGTGCCGCGGCGATCGCCTCGGCGAGTTCCTGCGTCTGCAATGCCGGTAAATCACCTTGCAGCACAACGATATTGGAGACTGATTGGGCCACCACCTGCTCGGCGGCCGCGATTGCGTTGTTCAGCGGGTCGGGGTGGCCTTCCGGCGTCGGATCGGACAGCACCTCGGCGCCGAGTTGGCGCGCCGCAGCCGCGGCGGCGTCGTCAGGCGTGATGACGGTGATGCGGCCGACGGACGGCTACCTTTGCCGCGGCGGTGAGCGTGTCGACCAGCATGGCCAGCACCACGATCTCGCGCGTCTGTGCGGAAAACACCGGCGCGAGCCTGGTCTTGGCGGCGGCCAGTCGTTTGACGGCGACGATCAGACCGACATCATCTCCGGCGTCGGCTCGGCTGCCGCTCATGAAGCCATCCTGCCAGTGCCCGGTTGGATAGCCCGCTTAGGCTGCTGAGCTACGGTTGAGCGCCGGCAATTCGACGGACGGGGGCGAAGGCAGACCATGACCAGCACGACAGCGGTGATGGGGGCCGGCGCCTGGGGCACGGCGCTAGCCAAATTGCTCGCCGACGCCGGCGGCGAGGTCACGCTCTGGGCCAGGCGATCCGACGTCGCCGCCGAAATCAACACACGCCGTCAAAACCCCAACTACTTGCCTGGCGTGCAGTTGCCGCCGGGTATTCGCGCCACCGGTGACCCGGAGGAAGCGCTGAGCGGGGTGACGACGGTGTTGCTGGCCGTGCCGGCGCAGATGATGCGAACCAATCTCGAACACTGGAAGAGTTTGTTCGCCGCGGGCGCGACGCTGGTCAGCACCGCCAAGGGCATCGAGTTGGACACGCTGATGCGGATGAGCCAGGTCGTCATTGACGTGACCGGTATCGACTCGTCGCAGGTCGCGGTCATTTCCGGGCCGAACCTAGCCAGCGAGATCGCCGACGAACAACCCGCTGCCACCGTCATCGCGTGCACCGATTCCGGACGCGCCGTTGCGCTGCAGCGCATGCTGAACACCGGATACTTCCGGCCCTACACCAATGCCGACGTGATCGGCACCGAGATCGGCGGCGCGTGCAAGAACGTGATCGCCCTGGCCTGCGGGATGGCGGCCGGGGTGGGCCTCGGGGAAAACACCGCCGCGGCGATCATCACCCGGGGCCTGGCCGAGATCATGCGCCTCGGGATAGCAGTCGGGGCCAAAGGCACCACACTGGCCGGTCTGGCCGGTGTCGGCGATCTGGTCGCCACCTGCACATCGCCGCGCTCGCGCAACCGCACCTTCGGCGAATGTCTGGGGCGGGGCCAGACGATGGAGTCGGCGTTGCAGGCCCGCGGCGACCATGTCGTCGAGGGCGTGACGTCGTGCGAGTCGGTGCTGGCGCTGGCCTCGAGTTACGACGTCGAGATGCCACTGACCGACGCGGTGCACCGGGTCTGCCACAAGGGGTTGTCGGTGGATCAGGCGGTGGCTCTGCTGCTGGGACGCAGCACCAAGCCGGAATAGCGAAGCTAACCTCGTGGTAACCAGCACCGCAGCGCCCAGACGGTAGCCTCTCTAGGTTGTGAGTGCCCGCTTCCCCGCCAAGACGACCGATCGCGGCCGGATCCGCGTCGCCGTCGTGTTCGGCGGACGCAGCAACGAGCACGCCATCTCCTGCGTCTCGGCGGGCAGCATCTTGCGCAATCTCGATCCGGAGCGCTTCGAGGTGGTCGCGGTGGGCATCACCCCGGACGGCTCGTGGGTGCTGACCGACGGGGACCCCGACGCGCTGGCGATCACCAACCGGCAGCTGCCCGGAGTGCGCCCCGAATCGGGCACCGAGCTGGCTCTGGCGGCCGATCCGCGGCGGGCCGGTCAGCTGGTATCACTGTCGCCCGGTGGGGCCGAGGTGCTGGCATCCGTCGACGTGGTCTTCCCGGTGCTGCACGGACCGTACGGCGAAGACGGCACCATCCAGGGCCTGCTCGAGCTCGCCGGCGTGCCCTATGTCGGCGCCGGTGTGCTGGCCAGCGCGGCCGGGATGGACAAAGAGTTCACCAAGAAATTGCTTGTCGCCGAAGGACTTCCGGTCGGCCCCTATGAGGTGCTGCGGCCGTCGCAGCCGACGCTGGACACCGAGGCTGCGCGAACGACTCGGGCTGCCGGTCTTCGTCAAACCCGCGCGCGGCGGCTCGTCGATCGGCGTCAGCCGGGTGACCGGCTGGGACGAGCTGCCCGCGGCCATCGCCCATGCCCGCCAGCACGACCCGAAGGTGATCGTCGAGGCCGGCGATCGTCGGTCGCGAATTGGAATGCGGCGTGCTCGAATTCCCTGACGGCACAGTGCAAGCCAGCACCGTCGGGGAGATCCGGGTGGCCGGCGTGCGCGGACGGGAAGACTCCTTCTACGACTTCGCGACCAAATACCTCGACGACGCCGCCGAACTCGACGTGCCCGCCAAGATCGACGACGACGTGAGCGACGCGGTGCGTGAGCTGGCCATCCGGGCGTTCAAGGCGATCGACTGCCAGGGCTTGGCCCGCGTCGACTTCTTCCTGACCGATGACGGGCCAATCATCAACGAGGTCAACACAATGCCCGGATTCACCACGATCTCGATGTATCCGCGGATGTGGGCAGCCAGCGGCGTGGATTATCCGACCCTGCTGGCGACCATGGTGGAGACGGCGCTCACCCGCGGGACGGGTTTGCGCTGACACCCGCGCGGGTGGGCTTGATCCGCGCTGCACCGGCTCGCACGGTGACATAACTCCGCGCGCGGCTGGTGCTAACCCGCCGGCGACGGGCTGATCGGCACCGCAGGCATGGTGTGGTCGATCAGGTCGGAGAGTTGCTGGATCGGCGTGGGGCCCGACCCCGACGGCAGGGTCAGCGCCACATAAACCGGGCGGTCGACCGTGTACCAGGTGGATCGATCACCCAGGCGAGCCTCAAACCACTGCACCCGGTCGACGAGTTGGATCGGCGAACCGACCACGAAGTCGGTCGGACGATCGAGGCCACACCGCAACACCACCGGCTCTCCGGTAGCTGCGATCTGCCAGACGGCCGCGCCGACGGGCGTCGGAGGCACGATGGCTGCCCGCTGGTAGTCGCCGAGCCGCTGGGGCAGCGCGTCCAGCAGCGCCCGGCACGCCGGATCCTGCGCGTGCGGGGCCGGGACGGTCGGGACAGCCACCGGCTGTTGCGGCGGGTGGCGGGTCGCCGCGATCGCCACGATGACGCCGACGGCACCGACCGCCAGCACCAATGCCGCGATCAGCGCCGCCCGCGGCGGCCCCTCCGAGTCGGCCATTGAAGAGATCGCCTCACCTTCTACCCGGCGTGTGGAGCATGCTTACACTCCCGAAAGTCAGCGGACAAGAACCTACCGGAGGTGATGTGGGCCACGGCGACTCTGAGCCCACGCTGGGCGACGTTGGCGAATTCGGCGTGATCGAGGGGCTGATTCGCGGTCAGCGCCAGCCGGACGCGGTCGCTCTGGGACCGGGTGACGACGCTGCCGTGCTGTTGGCCGACGACGGTCGCGTCGTGGTGTCGACGGACATGCTCGTCGAGGGCCGGCACTTCCGGCTGGACTGGTCGACGCCGCACGATGTCGGCCGCAAAGCCGTCGCGCAGAACGCCGCCGACATCGAAGCGATGGGCGGACGGGCCACCGCGTTCGTCGTCGCCTTCGGCGCACCTTCCGAAACGCCAACCGCGCAGGTCAGCGCGCTGGCAGACGGGATGTGGGCGGAGGCCGGCCGGATTGGCGCCGGCATCGTCGGCGGAGATCTGGTCAGCAGTCCGCAGTGGGTGGTGTCGATGACCGTACTGGGCGATCTGGCGGGCCGGCCGCCGGTGCTCCGGTCGGGGGCGCGACCCGGCTCGCGGGTCGCCGTCGCCGGTCAGCTGGGGTACTCTGCTGCGGGATATGCGCTGTGGCACAACGGTATTAAAGGTTTCGACGAGTTGCGGCATCGGCATCTCGTCCCGCAGCCGCCTTACGGGCAGGGCCGTGCGGCCGCCGACGCCGGCGCCCAGGCGATGATCGACATCTCCGACGGTCTGATCGGCGACCTGCGCCACCTGGCCGAGGCATCCGGGGTGAGCGTGGATCTGAGCACCGAGGCGCTCAGCGCCGATCGCGACGCACTGCAGGGTGCCGCCGACGCCGCCGGAGCAGACGCGTGGAGGTGGGTGCTCGCCGGGGGAGAGGACCATGCCCTGGTCGCGGTATTCGCCGGACCTGTTCCCGCGGGCTGGCGGGTGATCGGGCACGTGCTCGACGGGCCGGCGCGGGTGCTCGTCGACGGCGCAGAGTGGCGCGGCTACGCCGGCTGGCAGTCGTTTGGCGGCTAGGGTGGCCCGGTGACCGTGCGTGTGCAGGGGCTGCAGTGACCGCCCGGCCGCTTCCTGAGCTCGTCGACGCTGGCTGGGCAACCGCACTGGAGCCTGTCGGCGAACAGGTGGCCAAAATGGGCCAATTTCTGCGCGCCGAGATCGCAGCTGGCCGCGGCTACCTGCCGGCAGGTCCGAATGTGTTGCGCGCCTTCACCTTTCCGTTCGACCAGGTGCGGGTGCTGATTGTCGGCCAAGACCCGTATCCGACGCCCGGGCATGCTGTCGGCTTGAGCTTCTCGGTGGCCGCGGCGGTGCGCCCGCTGCCCCGAAGCCTGGAGAACATCTTCACCGAATATGCCAGTGACTTGGGCTATCCGGCGCCGTCTTGCGGTGACCTCACGCCGTGGGCAGAACGCGGGGTGATGCTGCTCAACCGCGTGCTCACCGTGCGGCCCGGTAACCCGGCGTCTCACCGCGGCAAGGGCTGGGAGGCCGTCACCGAGTGCGCGATTCGCGCTCTAGTGGATCGCACGCAGCCCTTGGTGGCGATTTTGTGGGGCCGCGACGCCTCGACGCTGAAGCCGATGCTGGCGGGCAGCGACTGTGTCTCGATCGAATCGCCGCATCCCTCGCCGCTTTCGGCGTCGCGGGGATTCTTCGGCTCGCGCCCGTTCAGCCGTGCCAACGGACTGCTGGCCGAGATGGGCAGCGAGCCGATCGACTGGCAGCTGCCTTGAATCGCGCTAGCCGCGGGTGACCTTACCGGCCTTGATGCACGACGTGCAGACGTTGACGCGGTGCTTGTTGCCGCCGGGACGGGTGGCAACGCGCACGCTCTGGATGTTGGGATCCCACCGACGGCTGGTCCGGCGGTGGGAGTGCGATACCGACTTGCCGAAGCCGGGACCCTTCCCGCAGATATCGCAGACGGCAGCCATACGTTAACTCCTCGAATCTCTGGGGCCAACTACCTCAACGGGTGGCCCGGCGACCTGGCCAGAATAGCCGCCGCCGGGCGCAACCGCCAAAACGATCAACACTCGCCGTGCGCTGTGACCTGTGCTGTCAGGCTCAATGGATAGGCTGGCGCCCACCGATGGCGGCGTGAGGAGGTGGGTTGCAGGTGGGGTCGGGGCTGGCTGGGCCGGATCGCCCGTTGGACGCGTCCGCACTGCGCGACTGGGCGCATACCGCCGTCGGTGACCTGATCACCCACATCGACGAGATCAATCGGCTGAATGTGTTTCCGGTCGCCGACGCCGACACCGGCATCAACATGCTGTTCACCATGCGCTCAGCGCTGGCCGAGGCCAACACCGTGGCCAGTTCCAAGGCGGGTTCCGGCGATGTCGCCCGGGTGGCCGCCGCGCTGTCGGCGGGCGCTCTGAACGGCGCGCGCGGCAACTCCGGGGTGATTCTGTCGCAGATTCTGCGCGGTATCGCCGACGTCACCGCCGGCGCGGTCGCCGAATCCGGTGCCGAGCTGGACATCATCGACGCGGCGTTGCTCGGTGCGGCGTTGCGGTCGCGGGGTGGATCTGGTTGTGGCCTCGATGGGCGGGCAGGAGGTCCCCGGCACGATCGTCTCGGTGCTGCGGGCGGCCGCCGGTGCCGTCGAGCAGAGCGCAGCCGACGGGCTGGCCGGGGCGATCACCGCCGCCGGCGACGCCGCGGTGGTCGCGCTGGAGAAAACCCCCGAGCAGCTCGACGTGCTGGGTGATGCCGGCGTGGTGGACGCCGGTGGGCGCGGCCTCGTGGTCCTGCTGGACGCGCTGCGCTCGACGATCACCGGGCAGGCACCGAATCGCGCGTTGTACGAGCCGTCACCGCGCCGGCATGCCCCGGAACCCATCCCGCAGCCGCCCGCACCGCAATTCGAGGTGATGTACCTGCTGGGCGGATGCGACACCGAGGGCGCTGATTTGCTGCGTGAGCGGCTGGATGAGCTGGGGGAGTCGGTGGCGATCGCGACCTCCGGCGTGGTCGGCGGTTACTCGGTTCATGTCCACACCGACGACGCCGGGGCCGCCGTGGAAGCGGGTCTGGCGTTCGGCAATCCGCGGCGGATCCAGATCTCGGCGCTGACCGGCCCCGCCAGCGGGCTACCACCCGGCAGCTGGACCCGCGAGCGCGCGGTGCTGGCGGTCGTCGACGGCGACGGCGCGGCCGAGTTGTTCGCCTACGAGGGGGCTTGCGTGCTGCGTCCTGGCCCGCACGTCGCCGACCCGACGACGGCCATCAGCGCCCAGCAGCTGCTGCGGGCCGTGGTGGACACCGAAGCCGCGCAGGTGATGGTGTTGCCCAACGGCTATCTGGCCGCCGAAGAGCTCGTTGCCGGCTGCACCGCCGCGATCGGGTGGGGCATCGACGTGGTGCCGCTGCCGACCGGGTCGATGGTGCAAGGGTTGGCTGCACTCGCGGTACACGAACCCGGCCGGCAAGCCGTCGACGACGGCTTCACGATGGCCCGCGCCGCCGGCGCCGCCAAGCACGGCTCGGTGCGCATTGCGACCGAAACGGCGCTGACCTGGGCCGGCACCTGTGAACCCGGCAACGGGCTGGGCATTGCCGGCGACGAGGTGCTGATCGTGGCCGCCGACGTCGCGTCGGCGGCGATCGGCTTGATCGATTTGCTGCTGGCCGCGGGCGGTGAGCTGGTCACCGTGTTGGTCGGCGCCGACCTCGCCGGGCATGTCGACGCGCCGGCGGTGAGCGAGCGGCTGCAGGCGCACGTGCACGACCGTCACCCGGGTACCGAGTTGATGACCTACAGCACCGGCCACCGTGGCGACGCGCTGTTGATCGGAGTCGAGTAGCCATGGTCGCGCTCAGTGACCGCCTGGATTACATCCTCGGCGCCAAAGCCGCCAATCCGCTCGACGAGGTGTTCGGTATCCGCACCGTCGATGACCTGCTCCGCCACTACCCACGCAGCTACGTCGAGGGCGCGAGCGTGCGCAGTGTGGGCGACGAGCGCCCGGCCGAAGGCGAGCATGTCACGCTCGTCGACGAGATCACCGCTGCCGTCGAGAGACCGATCCGAAATCGCCCGCGGGACAGAATATTCATCGTCACCCTCGGCTCCGGTCGCAATAAGGTCACCGCCACGTTCTTCCATCCAAAGAAATGGATCACCGACCGGCTGGCCGTGGGAACTCGCGTGATGCTCTCCGGCGAAGTCGGTTTCTTCCGGGGCGCCATGCAGCTGACCCACCCCGACTTTCTCGTATTGGACTCTCCGGACGGCACGAACCACGGCAGCCGGTCGCTGAAGAACATCGCCGACGCATCCCGGGCGGTCAGCGGCGAAGTGTTACAGGAGGCTTTCGAACGTAGCTTCTACCCGATCTATCCGGCGAGTACCAAGCTGCAGAGCTGGGACATTTTCAACTGCGTGCGTCAGGTGCTCGAGGTTCTCGACCCGGTGGCCGACCCGCTGCCAAAAGAGCTGTGTGCCAAGCACAATCTGGTCTCCGAAGACGAGGCGCTGCGTGCCATCCACCTGGCCGAAGACAGCGGCGACCGGCGGCGGGCCCGAGAACGTCTGGCCTTCGACGAGGCCGTCGGGCTGCAGTGGGCGCTGGTGAGTCGCCGCCACGGCGAATTGGCCCAGTCCGGACCGGCGGCGCCACCACGTCCGGACGGGCTCAAGCATGAACTGCTGCAGCGCTTGCCATTCGAGCTGACAGCCGGCCAGCGCGAGGTGCTGGAGGTGCTTTCCGCCGAAATCGGTTCCACCCGACCGATGAACCGGCTGCTGCAGGGCGAGGTCGGGTCGGGCAAGACGATCGTCTCGGTGCTGGCGATGCTGCAGATGGTCGACGCCGGTTACCAATGCGCACTGCTGGCTCCGACCGAAGTCCTTGCTGCACAACATCTTCAGTCGATCAGTGACGTGCTGGGGCCGCTGGCGATGGCCGGCCAGCTCGGCGGCGCCGACGACGCCACCCGGGTGGCGCTGCTCACCGGCTCGATGTCGGCGGCCCAGAAGAAGCAGGTTCGTGGCGAGATCGCTAGCGGCCAGGTCGGCATCGTGGTGGGCACCCACGCGCTGCTGCAAGACGCGGTCGAGTTCCACCAGCTGGGCCTGGTCGTCGTCGACGAGCAGCATCGGTTCGGCGTCGAGCAGCGAGACCAGTTGCGGGCCAAGGCTCCTGCCGGGATCACGCCGCACCTGCTGGTGATGACCGCGACACCGATACCGCGGACAGTGGCGCTGACCGTCTACGGAGACCTGGAGACGTCGACGCTGCGTGAGCTTCCCCGCGGTCGACAGCCGATCACCACCACCGCCATCTTCGTCAAGGACAAGCCGGCATGGCTGGACCGGGCCTGGGGGCGCATCATCGAGGAGGTCGGTCAGGGGCGCCAGGCCTACGTGGTGGCGCCGCGGATCGACGAGACCGACACCAGCGGCCAGAGCGACGAGGATGCAAGGCCTTCGGCGACTGCCGAAGAGCTGTTCGCCAATCTGCGCACCGACCAGTTGGCCGGTGTGCGGTTGGGGCTCATGCATGGGCGGCTGCCCGCCGACGAGAAGGATGCCGCGATGACGGCGTTTCGGGCCGGCGACATCGATGTGTTGGTGTGCACGACCGTCATTGAGGTCGGCGTCGACGTTCCGAATGCGACCGTGATGCTGGTGATGGACGCCGACCGGTTCGGTATCAGCCAGTTACACCAGTTGCGCGGCCGTATCGGCCGAGGCGCGCACGCGAGCCTGTGTCTGCTGGCGAGCTGGGTGGCGCCGGATTCCCGTGCGGGCAAGCGACTGAGCGCGGTCGCGGGGACCCTTGACGGGTTCGCCCTGGCCGATCTGGATCTCCAGGAGCGCCGTGAAGGAGATGTGTTGGGCCGCAGCCAGTCCGGCCGTGCGATCACGCTACAACTGCTGTCGCTGATCGACCACCGGCACATCATCGAGGCGGCCCGGGACTTCTGCGAGCAGGCCTACGACGACGAGGCCGCCAATCCCGGATTGGCCTTGTTGGCCGCACCGTTCACCGGCAGTGAACGCATCGAATACCTGGACAAGTCATGACCCGCAAGCCTCTTCTGTGGCTGTCGGCGATCGCGATGCTCGCAGTGCTGGTCGCCTATCAGGTGGTGAGCACCTCGGCGGGAGACCGCGTCCGAGAGTTCGCTGCGCGCGCCGACGTTCCGACAGTGCAGCCCGGTGTCGACGTGCTGAGCGGAATCGTGTTGGTGCCGGCCAGGGTTCATCGCTACGACTACCGCCGTGCCGGCGTTCGGCGACGCCTGGACCGACGACACCGACGCGCCCGGCGGGCACAACGGATGCGACACCCGCGACGACATCCTCAACCGCGACCTGGTCGACAAGACGTATGTGTCGATCAAACGCTGCCCCGACGCAGTCGAAACCGGCGTCCTGCGCGACCCGTACACCAACGCCACTATCGACTTTCACCGTGGCGCCGGGATCGGTGCATCGGTGGAGATCGACCACATCGTGCCGCTGGCGCTGGCCTGGGACATGGGCGCCTACGACTGGCCGATCGCCGAGCGGGTGCGCTTCGCCAACGACCCGGCCAACCTGCTGGCGGTGTCCGGTAAGGCAAACGAGGACAAGGGCGATGCCCAGCCGGCCCTCTGGATGCCGCCCAACAACGCGTTCTGGTGCCAGTACGCCATGCAGTACATCGCGGTGTCACGCGGTTACGCGCTTCCCGTCGACCAGGTCGTCGAGCAGACGTGCTGCGTCAGGCCGCGGCCACCTGCCCGGCCGGATAGCCGAGCTAGATCCCGCTGTAGGTCAGCGGATCCTCGCGCACCCGGGTGCCGTCGTTGAGCCCGTTGAGCGCATCCATGTGCTCGGCGGCCAACTCGAAATCGAAGACGTCGATGTTGCTGGCGATGCGCTCGGGATCGGCCGACCGCGGGATCACCACGTTGCCCAGCTGCAATGCTCCACCGGATCAGCACCTGCGCCGGGGTGCGGCTGTATTCGCGCGGCGACGGACGTCACCGTCGGGTTGTCCAGCAACCTGCCCACCGCCAGCGGGCTGTAGGCCTCGGTGACCACGTTGTGCGCGGCGTTGGTCGCGCGCAGCTCGGCCTGGTTGAGCAGCGGGTGCAGCTCGATCTGGTTGACCGCGGGGGTGACGAAGGTCAGGTCGATGACGTCCGTCAGGTGCTCCTCGGTGAAGTTGCACACGCCGATCGAGCGTGACGAGGCCGTCGCCGCGTAACTGGATCAGGCCGCCGAAGCTGTCCACGTATTTGCCCAATTGCGGCTGCCGGCCAGTGGATCAGGTAGAGGTCGATGTAGTCCAGGCCCGAGCCGCTCCAGGCTGGCCTTGCAGGCGGCCTGGGTCGCGGTGATGCCCTGGTCGGCGTTGGCCAGCTTGGTGGTGACGAACAACTCCGCGCGCGGTATGCCGGAGGCCGCGATGGCGCGGCCGACCGCGGCTTCGTTGCCGTACACCGAGGCGGTGTCGATCAGCCGATAGCCGATCTCCAGTGCCGCAGAGACCGCGCGCTCGGTTTCGTCGTCGGACAATTCGGCGACGCCGAGGCCGAGCACCGGCATGGTGTTCTCGTCGTTGAGTGCTACGGAGGGGACGAAGTTCCAGTGGCGCCCGACTCGCCGGTCAACGTCATTCACCTGCCTGTGAAGTCGAAGGTTCGTGGATCAGGACCAAGCCGGTTGCCGTCGTCGAGCGAAGAGATTGACGCCATGTCGTTTCTGCTGAGTTCGAAATCGAACACGTCGAAGTTGCTCGCAATCCGCTTAGGGTTCACCGACTTGGGGATGACGATATTACCGAGCTGAATATGCCACCGAATCAGAACCTGGGCGGGTGTTCGGCCACAGCTTTCGGCGACCGCGGTGATGGTCGGATGGGTCAGCAACGATCCCTGCCCGAGCGGTCCCCACGCTTCGGTCGCGATACCCAGGCGGGCGTGGACCTCCCGCAGCTCGGTCTGCGGCAGCCGCGGATGCAGCTCGACCTGGTTGACGGCGGGCACGATCCCGGTGGCATCGATGAGGACATCGAGGTGCTCGGGTTCGAAATTGCTGACCCCGATGGACCGGATCCGGCCCTGATCGCGCAGGTGAGCGAATGCCTTGAAGGTGTCGACGAACTTGTTGCGCTGCGGCATCGGCCAATGCACCAGGTAAAGGTCCAGATAGTCGATCCCCAGCCGATCCATGCTGGCGTCGAATGCCGCCAGCGTGCTGTCGTAGCCCTGGTCGGCGTTCCACAGCTTGGTCGACCAAGTAGAGTTCGTCTCTGGGCACGCCGGACTCGGCGACAGCACGGCCGGTTTCGCGTTCGTTGCCGTACATCGCCGCGGTGTCGATATGGCGGTAGCCGGTGCGCAGCGCGGTGCCCACCGCCTGCTCGGTGTCCGCGGGCGGGATCTTGAATACGCCGAATCCGACGGCGGGGATGCGAATTACCGTCGTTGAGTGGGACCGAGGGAGCCAAGGGGCTAGCCATGACACGAAGTCTGCCAGGCGCGCCGGACCTGCAGCTCAGAGCGCCACGGGTCCGAGGCTGGGCCGGTCGGCTGCAGAGCGTCGCCACCAAGCGTCGGTCTCAAGGTGATCCCGTGGGTGCCGACCCGCGCCGTGCGACTGCTCGCCGGGCGGCCGCTCGGTCACGATCGACGGCAACACGCTGGATCCCACGCTGCAGCTGATGCTGTCCGGGCAGCGCGCGGTCGGGCATCAACGGCCTGGTCGGTCGGCGAGGACGCCAGCCGTTTCGCGGGCTCAGATGCGCGAGACTGACGCTGGGGTTCGCCGGCCCGCAGGTCCACGTCGGCGTCAGCGACCTGTCGATACCCGGACCGGCCGGCCAGATCCCGGCCCGGCACTACCGCCCGGCGACCGCCGAGCCGGCGCCGTTGCTGGTCTTCTACCACGGCGGCGGCTGGACGATCGGCGACCTGGACACCCACGACGCGCTATGCCGGCTGACCTGCCGCGACGCCGACGTCCACGTGCTGTCGGTCGACTACCGGCTGGCCCCTGAGCATCCGGCGCCGGCCGCGGTCGACGACGCCTACGCGGCGTTTCGGTGGGCGCACGAGCACGCCGGCGACCTCGGCGCGATCCCCGACAAGGTCGCCGTCGGCGGCGACAGCGCCGGCGGCAACCTGGCGGCCGTCGTGTCCCAGCTGGCGCGCGACGATAGGGCCAGGGGCCCAGAAAAGCCCATGCCGGTGCTGCAGTGGCTGATCTACCCGCGGACCGACTTCACCGCCAAGACCAGGTCGTTGAGCCTGTTCGCCGAGGGTTTTCTGCTGACCAAAGCCGACATCGACTGGTTCGAGGCCCAGTACCTGGGCGGTTCGGGGATCGAGCCGACGGATCCGCGGGTATCGCCGCTGCTGGCCGACACGCTGTCCGGGTTGCCGCCCGCGCTGATCGCGACCGCGGGCTTCGACCCGCTGCGCGACGAGGGCGAGCGCTACGCGGCGGCGCTGCGCGATGCCGGGACGCCCGTCGACTTGCGCTCGATGGGGTCACTGACCCACGGCTTTGCCAACTTGTTCCCGCTCGGCGGCGGCAGCGCCGTCGCCACCACCGAGTTGATTTCGGCGTTGCGGGCTCACCTCAGCCGCGTCTGAGGCACCGGTCGACAAGTTCACCGGGGACGGGATCATGGCGGTCTTTGGCGCACCGACGGCATTGGAAGATCATGCGCTGCGGGCATGTTTGGCGGCGCTGGGTATTCAGGAAGAGGTCAAGCAGCCTGGCGGTTGAGGTTGAGCGCCGCGACGGTGTGGACCTGCGGCTGCGGATAGGCCTCAATTCGGGCCAGGTCATCGCCGGTGAGATCGGTTCGGGCGCTAGGGGTTACACCGCGATTGGTGAGCAGGTGGGCCTGGCGCAGCGGATGGAGTCGGTGCGCCGCCGGGTGGGGTGATGCTCAGCGAGTCGACAGCGCGGCTGGTCGAGGGCGCGGCGGTGCTGGGTGAGCCGGAGATGGTGCACATCAAGGGCGCCGAGGATGCGGTGCCGGCGCGGCGGCTGCTGGGGGTGGCGTCGCAGCTGGGGGGGATCGGTCGCTTTGAGACCACGTTGGTGGGACGTCAATGGGAAATGAACACCGTCACAGCCATCTTGGATCGATCGATCGGTGGGCACGGGGTGTGTGGTGTGTGTGGGGGGAGCGGCGGGCATCGGCAAGAGCCGGCTGGTTCACGAGACCGCCGCGATCGCGCGCGGGCGTGGTGTCGAGGTGTTTTCGACCTTTTGTGAGTCGCATGCCGGTGACATCTCGTTTCATGTGGTGGCGCGGCTGCTGCGGGCCATCGGGGGGATCAGCGATCTGGACGGTGAGGCCGCGCGGGCGCGGCTGCGCGGCACAGTTTTGCCGTCGACGTCGACCCGCAGGATCTGGTGTTGCTGGATGACTTGCTTGGGCATCTGGTGACCCGGATATCGAGCTGCCGTCCATCGATCCGGCCGCGCGGGGGCGGCGGTTGACCGCGTTGATCAACTGCGGTGTCGTTGGCGCGCACCGAGCCGGTGCTTTACATCGTTGAAGACGCGCACTGGATCGACGCGGTCAGCGAATCGATGCTGGCCGGGTTCTTGAAGGTGATTCCGCGAATACCCCGTCGATGGCGCTGATCACCTACCGCCCGCACTACCACGGGGCGCTCGCCCAGGTGCCCGGCGCGCAGACGGTGGCGCTAGACGCCACTGCGGTGATGCGGATACCTCGGCGTTGGTCGGTGAGTTGGTGGGCGCGGATCCCTCGGTGGGCGCGGTGGCCGCGTTGATCACCGAACGGACCGCCGGTAACCCGTTTTTCGCCGCAGGAGATGGTGCGTGAGCTTGACGAACGCGGTGTGCTTGAGGGTCAGCGCGGTGGTTACCGGTGCCGCGCCGATGTGGCCGAGGTCAGCGTGCCGGCCACGGTGCAGGCGGTGATCGGCGGCGCGCATCGATCGCCTGGAGCCGGGGGCTAAGCAGACGCTGAGCGCCGCGGCGGTGATCGGGTCACGGTTCGGCCCGGATCTGCTGATGAGCCTGGGGATCGATCCGGCGCTGGAGGCGCTGGTCGAGGCGGAGTTGATTGATCAGGTGAGGTTCACCCCGCGCGCTGAGTACGCATTCCGGCATCCGTTGATCCGCGCGGTGGCCTACGAATCACAACTGAAAGCAGATCGTGCCAAGCTGCACCGGCGCCTGGCCGCGGCCATCGAGGCCGAGCGACCCGGGATCGGTCGATGCAGAACCTGGAGCTACTACGCCGGTACGCTTAGACGCTATCGCCGGCCGCGCCGCGGTCGGACAGCGAAGCCGACTATCACATAACGGAGTGTGAGCAAGCCCATGGGCGCCAAAGCCGCCAAATCAAAACGTCCAGCCAGCTACGACCTGAACGCCGCCGGGCGCAAACGCGACCTGTTGGTCAGGATCGGGCTCACCGTCGATCGTGGTGCTGTTCGCCGTCGTCCTGGTCGGCTACATCGTGATCTCGCACGACAAGAAGACGTCCGGCGCCGTGCGGTCGATTCGGGTGACGTCGAGCAAGCTGGTCACCAAGGACGGCAGCCACGATCCCAAGGCGGTCGTGTCGTTCTACGAGGACTTCCTCTGCCCGGCCTGCGGGAATTTCGAGCGAGGGTTCGGGCCGACGGTGTCGAAGCTGATCGACAGCGGCGCCATCGCCGCCGACTACTACATGGTCGGGACTGCTCAGCAGACCGCAGAACGACGAGTACTCGTCGCGAGCCGGCAATGCCGGCCTATTGCGTCGCCGACGAGTCGATCGACGCGTTCCGGCGATTCCACACCGCGCTGTACACCAAGGAAATCCAGCCGTCGCGAGACCGGCACCACGTTCCCCGACAACGCGAAGCTGATCGAGATCGCCCGCGAGGCCGGCGTGGTGGGCAAGGTCCCGGACTGCGTCAAGGCCGGCAAGTACCCGCCGATGGTCGACGGCTTGGCGGCGGCCGCCGGCATTCACGCCACCCCGACGGTCCGCATCAACGGCCAGGAATACCAATGGTCGACGCCGGACGCGTTCGTCGCCAAGATCAAAGAGATCGTCGGGGATGTGCCCGGAATCGACTCGGCTGCGACCCCAGCGGCGTCGTGACCGTCACGGCGTCAGCCACAAACTGATGGGCCGGTAGAGGATTCGACGCTGCCGCCGTCAAGGTCCGCAGCGGCGGTGCCGACGGCCAGCGCGTGGTGGGTGCTGATCGCCGGCGTGATCGGGCTGATCGCCTCGGCGACGCTGACGGTGGAGAAGATCGAGCTCCTGCTCAACCCGTCGTACGTGCCGTCATGCAACATCAACCCGATCGTGTCGTGCGGTTCGGTGATGACAACGCCGCAGGCCTCGGTGCTGGGTTTCCCCAACTCGCTGATCGGTATCGCCGCGTTCACCGTCGTCACGGTCACCGGCGTGTTGGCGGTGACGAAAGTGCCGTTGCCGCGGTGGTATTGGGTCGGGTTGGCGCTGCGGGACACTGGCCGGTGCAGGGTTCGTGCATTGGCTGATCTTCCAGAGCCTTTACCGCATCGGGGCGTTGTGCCCGTACTGCATGGTGGTGTGGGCGGTCGACCATCTCGCTGCTGGTGGTGGTCGCGTCGATCGCGTTCCGGCCGACCGGTGAAGGCCGCGGCGACGCGGTCGATGCGTGAGCTCTACCATTGGCGTTGGTCGATCGCCGCGCTGTGGTTCACCGCGGTCTTTCTGCTGATTCTGGCCCGGTTCTGGGACTACTGGTCGACGCTTCTACTAAACAGTCGACGAAGTAGGGGACGCAAGTGATCTCCAAAGTGCTGGTCGCCAATCGCGGCGAGATCGCCATCCGCGCGTTCCGTGCCGCCTACGAGCTGGGCATCGGCACCGTCGCCGTCTATCCCTACGAGGACCGCAATTCGCATGCACCGCCTCAAGGCCGACGAGTCCTATCAGATCGGCGAGATCGGCCACCCGGTCCGCGCCTACCTGTCGGTCGACGAAATCGTCGACACCGCCTGACGTGCCGGCGCCGACGCGGTGTACCCCGGATACGGATTCTTGTCGGAGAACCCCGAGCTGGCCGCCGCCTGCGCGGACGCGGGCATCACGTTCGTCGGCCCGAGCGCCGAAGTGCTTGAGCTGACCGGGAACAAGTCCCGCGCGGTCGCCGCGGCGCGTGCGGCCGGGCTGCCCGTGCTGGCGTCGTCGGCGCCGTCGGCATCCGTCGACGAGCTGGTGTCGGCGGCCGCGAGCATGCAGTTCCCGTTGTTCGTCAAGGCGGTTGCCGGTGGCGGGGGCCGCGGGATGCGCCGGGTCAGCGATGCCGCCGCGCTGCCCGAGGCGATCGAAGCCGCCAGCCGGGAAGCCGAGTCGGCGTTCGGCGACCCGACGGTCTACCTCGAGCAGGCGGTGATCAATCCGCGCCACATCGAGGTGCAGATCCTGGCCGACACGCACGGCAACGTGATCCATCTCTACGAGCGGGACTGCAGCGTGCAGCGCCGCCACCAGAAGGTCATCGAGCTGGCGCCCGCGCCCGAACCTGGCCCGAGGAGCTGCGCGGCCAAGATCTGCGCCGACGCGGTGGCTTTCGCCCGCCACATCGGCTACAGCTGCGCGGGCACCGTGGAATTCCTGCTCGACGAGCGCGGGCAGCACGTCTTCATCGAGATGAATCCGCGCATCCAGGTGGAGCACACCGTGACCGAGGAGATCACCGACGTCGACCTGGTCTCCAGCCAGCTGCGCATCGCCGTCGGGCGAGACGCTCGACGATCTGGGCTTGCGCCAGGAGGCGATCCGGCCGCACGGCGCGGCGCTGCAGTGCCGGATCACCACCGAGGATCCGGCCAACGGGTTCCGGCCCGACACCGGCCGGATCAGCGCCTACCGCAGCCCGGGCGGGGCGGGCATCCGGCTGGACGGCGGCACGCAATCTGGGTGCGGAGATCAGCGCGCACTTCGATTCGATGCTGGTCAAGCTGACCTGCCGGGGCCGCGACTTCCCGACCGCGGTGAGCCGGGCGCGGCGCGGCGATCGCGGAGTTCCGCATCCGCGGCGTGTCGACGAATATCCCGTTCCTGCAAGCGGTTCTGGACGATCCGGACTTCCAGGCCGGCCGCGTCACCACGTCGTTCATCGACGAGCGCCCGCAGCTGCTGACCGCGCGGCCTCGGCCGACCGCGGCACCAAGATCCTCAACTACCTGGCCGACGTCACCGTCAACAAGCCGCACGGCTCACGGCCGTCGACGGTGTACCCGCACGACAAGCTGCCCGACATCGATCTGGAGGCCGCGCCGCCGCCGGGATCCAAGCAACGGCTGGTCGAGTTGGGGCCGGAGGGTTTCGCGCGCTGGCTGCGGGAGTCGCCGGCGGTGGGCGTCACCGACACGACGTTCCGCGACGCCCACCAGTCGCTGCTGGCCACCCGGGTGCGCACCAGCGGACTGGTGATGGTGGCGCCCTATCTCGCCCGGACCATGCCGCAGCTGCTGTCGGTGGAGTGCTGGGGCGGCGCGACCTACGATGTGGCGCTGCGGTTCCTCAAGGAGGATCCCTGGGAGCGGCTGGCCGCGCTGCGTGAGGCGATGCCCAACATCTGCCTGCAGATGCTGCTGCGGGGCCGCAATACCGTCGGCTACACGCCGTATCCGGAGCTGGTCACGTCGGCGTTCGTCGAGGAGGCGACGGCCACCGGCATCGACATCTTCCGGATTTTCGACGCGCTGAACAACCTCGAGTCGATGCGTCCGGCGATCGACGCGGTGCGCGAAACAGGCTCTGCGATAGCCGAAGTCGCGATGTGCTACACCGGCGACCTGTCCGACCCGGGTGAGAAGCTGTACACGCTGGACTACTACCTGAAACTGGCCGAGCAGATCGTCGACGCCGGCGCGCACGTGCTGGCCATCAAGGACATGGCCGGTCTGCTGCGGCCACAGGCCGCGACAGCGACTGGTCGGCGCGCTGCGCAGCCGCTTCGACCTGCCGGTGCACGTGCACACCCACGACACACCCGGGCGGCCAGCTGGCCAGCTACGTCGCGGCCTGGCAGGCCGGGGCCGACGCCGTCGACGGTGCCGCCGCGCCGATGGCGGGAACCACCAGCCAGCCCGCGCTGAGCTCGATCGTCGCCGCCGCCGCGCACACCGAGTACGACACCGGTCTGTCGCTGTCGGCGGTGTGCGACGCTGGAGCCCTACTGGGAGGCGCTGCGAAAGGTGTACGCGCCCTTCGAATCCGGGCTGCCCGGGCCGACCGGGCGGGTCTATCACCACGAGATTCCCGGCGGCCAACTGTCGAACCTGCGCCAGCAGGCGATCGCGCTGGGGCTGGGGGACCGGTTCGAGGAGGTCGAAGAGGCCTACGCCGGCGCCGACCGGGTGCTGGGCAGGCTGATCAAGGTCACCCCGTCATCGAAGGTGGTCGGCGATCTGGCGCTGGCGCTGGTCGGCGCGGGGATGAGTGCCGACGAATTCGCCGCCGACCCAGGGCGATTCGACATCCCGGAATCGGTGCTCGGATTCCTGCGCGGTGAGCTGGGTGACCCGGCCGGCGGGTGGCCCGAACCGCTGCGCACCAAGGCGCTGGCCGGCCGCGGCGCCGGCCAGGCCGGTCCAGCAGCTGACGCCGGACGACGAGGCCACGCTGGCGCTGGCCGGGCCGAAACGGCAGGCCACCCTGAACCGGCTGCTGTTCCCCGGCCCGACAAAGGAATTCGAAGCGCACCGGGAAACCTACGGCGACACCTCGCGGCTGTCGGCCAACCAGTTCTTCTACGGCCTGCGGCAAGGCGAAGAACACCGGGTGCAACTGGAGCCCGGCGTCGAGCTGCTGATCGGCCTGGAGGCGATCTCCGAACCCGACGAACGCGGCATGCGCACGGTGATGTGCATCATCAACGGCCAGCTGCGGCCGGTGGAGGTGCGCGACCGCAGCATCGCCAGCACGGTGCCGGCCGCGGAGAAGGCCGACCGGGCCAATCCCGAACCACGTCGCCGCGCCGTTCGCCGGCGTCGTCACCGTCGGCGTGTCCGTCGGCGACCAAGTGAGCGCCGGCCAGACCATCGCCACCATCGAGGCGATGAAGATGGAGGCCCCGATCACCGCCCCCACCGACGGCACCGTGGAGCGGGTGGCGGTGTCCGCCACCGCCCAGGTCGAGGGCGGGGACCTGCTGGTGGTGCTCGAGCCTGACGCGACGATCATCGGCGGCGTCGCCGGGGGCCGGCGCATCGCGGTACCGCCGCGGGGGACCCGGCCGACCACCGATCGGGTTCGCGAGTCGCTGTTCAACATCGTGACCGCGCGGCGGGACCTGACGCGGCGTGGCGGTGCTGGACCTCTACGCCGGCTCGGGTGCGCTGGGCCTGGAGGCGCTGTCGCGCGGGGCGGCGTCGGCGCTGTTCGTCGAGTCCGACCGCCGCAGCGGCGGCCGTGCTCGAGCGCAACATCGCGACGCTCGGCCTGCCCGGCGCGACGTTGCGCCGCGGGCCGGTGGCCGCCGTGCTGGCGGCCGGAGCCGCAGCGCCGGTCGACCTCGTGCTGGCCGACCCGCCCTACGACGTCGACGACCGCCGAGGTCGAGGCCGTTCTGGCCGCTCTGACCACCCACGGCTGGGCGCACGAGGGAACGCTCGTGGTGGTCGAGCGTGCGGCCGCCGGCGCGCCGCTGAGCTGGCCGAGCCGGCTGGCAGCCGTGGCAGCAGCGGGTTTACGGCGACACCCGTTTGGAGCTGGCCGAATGGCTTGAGTCAGCCGTGTACCGTCATCGCGTCATGAGCGGCGCGGTATGCCCGGGATCGTTCGACCCGGTGACGTTGGGCCACATCGACGTCTTCGAACGCGCCGCGGCCCAGTTCGACGAAGTGGTCGTCGCGATCCTGGTCAACCCCGCCAAGAAGGGCATGTTCGACCTCGACGAGCGGATCGCGATGATCGAGGAGTCGACGACGCATCTGCCCAATCTGCGGGTGGAGGCCGGGCAAGGACTGGTGGTCGACTTCGTCAGGTCCCGCGGGATGACGGCCATCGTCAAGGGTCTGCGCACCGGCACCGACTTCGAATACGAACTGCAGATGGCGCAGATGAACAAGCACGTCGCCGGCGTCGACACCTTCTTCGTCGCGACCACGCCGCGGTATTCGTTCGTGTCGTCGTCGCTGGCCAAAGAGGTCGCGATGCTCGGCGGCGATGTCTCCGAGCTGCTGCCCGATCCGGTGAACCGCCGGCTGGCCGAAAAGCTGCGCATAGGCGCGCGGCAACAGGCACTGAGCCACCAGCGCGGCCGGGCGAAAGCCGCAGCCGCGCTGGTGGTTTGGTGTAGGTCAGCTCTCAGCCAGTGCGCCGTGCAGCGACTGCTTCGCCTCGGTGATCGCAGTCAGGACCTTGGTCCGGGCTTCGGCGAGTTTCTCCTTCTGCGCATCCGTGCCCGACCAACGATGGTCCGCGCCAGCCCGGCGAGCTCGAACAGTCCCCAACGGATCTTGATGACATCGCCGAACTTCGCGGCCTGAGCCAGCTTCGCGTGGATGGTTTCGCTGCTGATGCCCTTCCACGCCAACACATTCGTGCCCAGCTCGGTCAGGGTGGCTACCCCGTCGTCGACCGTCACGAAGCCGCGGCCCGCCAGCATGTCCAATACGCAAGCTCGACGATCTCCTGCGGGGGAGTGAGAGCGCCGCTCGCTCGCTTCAGAAACACGCTGCACAATCTGCGCGGCGTTCGCGGGCCCGTCGAGCAGCAGGGCGGCGGTGCCGACCACCACCCGCTTGCGGCGACCGCCGAAGCCGTGTCCGCCGGGCCGTGTCCACCGAAGCCGGGTCCGCCCCAGCCGTGTCCACCAGCCGGGGCCGCCCCAGCCGTGTCCGCCGAAGCCGGGTCCGCCCCAGCCGGCCGCCGAGCCGGGCCCGCCCCAGCCAGGTCCGCCGAAGCCGGGCCCGCCCCAGCCGGGTCCACCAAAGCCGGGTCCACCGAAACCAGGTCCACCCCAGCCGGGGCCACCAGAAAATCCACCACCGAACACCCTTGTTCTCCTTCAAGTAACGGCGACCAGCCGACCGGCCCGGCCGCCAACTTGCATATCTAGTTCCTTGATACCGGCGCTGCCGAGATGTGTCAAGAAACTTGATATGAATGCAGCTTTGGTGGCCGAGGTCGATCAGCGACGCGCTGACCGATCGGGGCACTCGGACCAGCTGATCCATGCCAGCATGGTGGAGATGAGCGAATTCGAGGATCAACCGTTGGGTTTTCTGGTGCGCCGGTTGATGGCGCGATTGCGACCCCCACGCGGCCACGGCGTTGCGACCGCTGGGGCTCGGGCTGCCTGAGTTCGTCTGCATGCGCATTCTCGACGACATATCCGGGCCGCACCAGCGCCGAGCTCGCCCGCAACACGCACGTCACCGCGCAAGCGATGAACCAGGTTCTGCAAGGGCTGGAAGACATGGGGCTGGTGACTCGCCCGGCGACCGCACCGTCAGGCCGTGCATTGCCGGCTCAGCTCACCCGCAAAGGCAGGGCGCTGCTCAAGCGGGCGGAAGCGGCCGTCGAGGCGGCCGAGGACCAGATACTGGCGCACCTCAGCGCCGCCGAACGACGCCAACTCAAACGGCTTCTGTACCGGGCGGGAAACCGGCCCGCCGAAGACGCCCCAACGTGTGCGTCCTCCGGCGCGCAGCGAGTCGAACAGAAGTAGCGGGACTCGACGGCCGCATACCGGACTTCGGAGTGGGTACACGATGGGTTGAG